>NZ_JAERVJ010000002.1 GCF_016745395.1 Methylocystis sp. Sn-Cys | reverse complement strand
GACGCTCTGGCTCCGATGCGCTTATTCTTTCACGCTACCGGCCGAACGGGGCCGGGGCGTCCCGGCTTCCTGGATCAACCTGCGTCGAGGGGTGGCGGCGGGGAATTTGGCGCGTGGGCGGCTCTTCCGAGACGGACACGGGAGCTGCGTCGCCCCCCACCCTTAATCCCTCCCCGCCACTCCGTGGGGGGAGGGAGAGGAGCGGCGCCGTTGAGGATCAACTGGAACTACGACAAGGCTGGGCGCGAGCCGCCTCCCTCCCCCTTGCGGGGAGGGATCAAGGGTGGGGGTCGTCTCAGTGATGAGAATGCGGCGCGGCTGCCGCCGCCTATTTGTCCAACGGCCCGTTCAAAATCCATCTGTGCCCAAACGGATCGCGCAGCGTCGCGTAACGCGTGCCCCAAAAAGAATTCGTCGGCTGCGTTTCGATCTTGGCGCCGAGCTTGGCGGCGCGGGAGCAGGTGTCGTCGACTTGCTTGCCCGTGTCATATTCCAGGCTGATCGAGACGGTGGCGCTGTCGCCCGGCATGGGGACGCGCGTCTGGCCGAGTTCGGGAAAGAAATCCGCGAGCATCACCGAGGCGCCGTTGATCAGCAATTCACAATGGGCGATGCGCAGGCCGTCGACCGAGGGCATCAGCGCGCGCTGCTTGGCGTCGAAGGCGCCTGTATAGAAGGCGATGGCCGCGGCCGCCGGGCTGACGGTGAGGTAAGGCGCAACCCTCGGTCTGTTCATCAGGCTTCCTCCGGCGGGACGTCGAGCGCGTCGCCCCATTCTTTCCTGCGAATGCTTTCATAGCGAGCCTTATCGCGCTTTGGCAGGAAAATTTCCGTTGACCCATTCGCGTCGCAGAGCTTTACAGTAACGCCAGCCTTGTTGTGGCGCGGGGGCGCGAGGATGCGCGCCTTGGCGCTTTCGCCCTGGCGCGCCGCTATGAGGTAGCTGTATTTCTCGTCTTCGAATGGCGCCGCTGCGCCTTTCAGCAATTTATGTTCTCTGGAGCGTGGCAGCCGCACCGAAAAGTGGCACCAGTCCGGGGGCGTGAGCGGGCAGGGGCGGGCATGGGCGCAAGGCGCGAGGATGGTCGCGCCCTGCGCGATCAGCCGTGCGCGCACGCCCATCAGCCTCTGGTGATCGCGCGGAGTCCCGGGCTCGAGGATAATCAGCGCGCCGCCGGTCCGCGCCCAAAGCCTGTCGGTGACGCCGGGAAAATCGGCGTCGCTGAGCTCGGTCAGCGCATAGGCGACGGTAACGAGGTCGAACTTGTCTTCGAGGTTCGGCAGGCGCGTCATATCGCCGGCGACAGCCTTGGCCGCCGTCAGCAGCCCGGCCTCGGCGGCGAGGGTCTCCACCATCGTCAGAAAGGCGCGGCTGCTGTCGATCATCTCGATGCGACCCAGCGCCGGCCAAACCGCGCTGGCGGCATAGCTTGCCGCGCCCAGCCCGCAGCCGACGTCGAGCAGGCTCTCCGGCGAAAAGCCAGGCTGCTCCTCCGCAAGCCGATCCAACACCGTGACGGCCGCGGCGTAAGTCGCGGGCATTCTCGTGAGCGCATAGGCGAGCGCGTCGGTCTCGTCGCGGATCGCCGCATTCGTGGGCTTATGGGCGCGATAGTTCGCGGAAAGACGCTCGGCGCTCTCGGCCAGCGCCTTGCGCGGCCGCCGCTCCAATTGCGCCGCGAGCGCCGCGGCGAGTCCGGCGGGCAAAGCGGGGGAGGTCATGAGTCAACCCCGGGAATGAGCGAATCCCTCGCCTTCACGGGGAGGGTAGCGCGCGAAGCGCGACGGGTGGGGTTCGGCCCCGGGCGCAGCCGTTGCGGCTTTGGCCCCACCCGGCGGCCTGCGGCCGCCGACCTCCCCGTAAAGGGGAGGTATGGGGTCCCTCCTCGCCAGACTGCCATTTGCCCAATCGGGAGGGGATGCGAACGCTCTTCCATGGCGCTTGCGTTACGGTTAGAAGACCCTCAATTCAAGTGGGGCCGCAAGAGCGGCGTTAAGGAAAGACCATGTCCAATTCGACCGGGCCGCGCACGCTTTACGACAAGATCTGGGACGACCATGTCGTCGACCGCCAGGATGACGGCGCCTGCCTGCTCTATATCGACCGCCATCTCATCCATGAGGTGACCAGCCCTCAGGCTTTCGAAGGCCTGCGCATGTCGGGCCGCAAGGTCCGCGCGCCGCAGAAGACGCTGGCCGTCGTCGATCACAATGTGCCGACTACCGATCGCTCGCTGCCGATCGAAGACCCGGAGAGCAAGGCGCAGGTCGAGCAGCTCGCGGTCAACGCCAAGGAATTCGGCGTCGAATATTACAATGAGCACGACCATCGTCAGGGCGTCGTCCATATCGTCGGGCCGGAGCAGGGCTTCACGCTGCCGGGCATGACCATCGTCTGCGGCGACAGCCACACCTCGACGCATGGCGCTTTCGGCGCGCTGGCGCATGGCATCGGCACCTCCGAGGTCGAGCATGTGCTCGCGACCCAGACGCTGATCCAGAAGAAGGCCGCGAATATGCTGGTGCAGGTCGACGGCAAGCTCGCCGACGGCGCCACCGCCAAGGACATCATCCTGGCCATTATCGGCGAGATCGGCACGGCCGGTGGCACCGGCCATGTCATCGAATTTGCTGGCGAAGCCATCCGCGACCTTTCGATGGAAGGCCGCATGACCGTCTGCAACATGACGATCGAGGGCGGCGCCCGCGCCGGCCTCATCGCGCCGGACGAGAAGACCTTCGCCTATCTCAAGGACCGCCCCAAGGGACCCAAGGGCGAGGCCTTCGACATGGCGCGCAAATATTGGGAGACGCTCTACACCGACGCGGGCGCCCATTTCGACAAGATCGTGAAGCTCGACGCCGCCAATCTGCCGCCGATCGTCACCTGGGGCACGAGCCCCGAGGATGTCGCCCGCATCGACGGCCGCGTGCCGACCCCCGATTCGGCGAAGAGCCCGCAAAAGCGCGCCGCGATCGAGCGCGCGCTCGCCTATATGGGCCTCGCGGGCGGGGAGAAGATGACCGACATCGAGATCGACCGCGTCTTCATCGGCTCCTGCACCAATGGCCGCATCGAGGACCTTCGCGCCGCCGCGAAGATGGTCGAGGGCAAGAAGGTCGCCGAGCGCGTCAACGCCATGGTCGTGCCCGGCTCTGGGCTCGTGAAGGAACAGGCGGAAGCCGAGGGGCTCGATAAAATCTTCTTGGCCGCCGGTTTCGAATGGCGCGAGCCTGGCTGCTCCATGTGCCTCGCTATGAACCCGGACCGCCTCGCGCCGGGCGAGCGCTGCGCCTCGACTTCGAACCGCAATTTCGAAGGCCGTCAGGGCTTCAAGGGCCGCACCCATCTCGTCTCCCCCGCCATGGCGGCGGCGGCGGCGATCGCCGGACGCTTCGTCGACGTGCGTAGCTGGCGATAAGCGGGCACTGGCGTCACACTAATGAGAGGGATCGCTGGGCGGTTCTTCTGTTTATTGACAAACTCCGGAGGCGGCCTCGTCCTTCGAGACGCGAGCTTCGCTCGCTCCTCAGGATGAGGCCTAAGTGATGGCGTAGTTGTAGAAGCCCCTCATGCTGAGGAGCTTGCGCAGCAAGCGTCTCGAAGCACGAGGGGCGTCAACACCGCTTTGTCGCCACTCTGAAGGAACGGACAATCACGCCGCCGCGCGCACGCGGTTGCGGCCCGCGGATTTCGCAGCATAAAGCGAATGATCGGCCCGTCTGAGGACGGCCTCGGCGTTCTTGTCGGCAGGGTCCGACGCGGCGACGCCGATGCTCGTCGTCACCGTGAGGCGGTTCCCTTCGTGCAGGAAAACCGCGAGTTCGATGGCGTTGCGCAGACGTTCCGCCATAACCAACGACTCTTCGAGCGTCTGCTCGACGATCAGAACAACCAGCTCGTCGCCGCCGAGCCGGCCGATGGCGCAATTCACGGAGCCAGCGGTCTGGCGCGCAATCTCGACCACTTGCGCGATGACGGCGTCGCCGGCGGCATGTCCGTGATTGTCGTTGATTGTCTTGAAGCGATCGATGTCGATGACGATCGCGCAGAATTTATCTTTCTCTCTGCGTTCCGCGAAAGCCTTGTCGGCAAATTCCGTAACCCCGCGCCGGTTGAGCGCGCCGCTCAGCGGGTCCGTGCGCACCAGCTTCTCAAGCTCGAGGCGCATTTCTTCCAAGCGCATGGAAAAACGCGCAATCGTCCAAACCATCCAGGGCGCGAGCATCAGCGGGATGACGACCGCCCGAATGAGCGATGGGCCCATCGGCGTGCCCGCCCAAAGGCTGCTGACCACGACGACGGCGATTGCAACCGTGATGGCGATCGCCGTGAAAGCGCAGACCAGGCGTATCGATTCTTTCTTGGTGCGCGGCTCGAAGAGACGTCTTGCGCCTTTGAGCATGCTGAACTCCGCAAACACTGGGAAATTTTCCCGGATAGAGCGCGTTACTCTGGCGAGAGAATCCTTAATCGTCTCGAAAGTGCTTCATTAAATTGTTGCGAAAACTGAGGAGTTGTTTCGTCACGGCAGAAAATGGCATAGTTCGAATCATGGCTGATGCATCACTTGAATGGGCGCAATTAAGCGCGCCGACGCTTGCTGAAATCGAAGCGCTCGCTGACGCGGCCTTTGCGGCGTTGCCCGAGAAATTCACCCGCCTCTGCGAAGGCGTTGTGTTCCACGTCGAAGACTTCCCCGACGAGGAGACGCTCGACGAGATGGAGTGCGAGACAGAGTTCGATCTTCTCGGGCTCTTCCGCGGAAAGGGCCTGCCGGATGGCGCGCATCTCGCCGAGACCGGGGCCGAGCCCAACATGGTCTGGCTGTATCGTCGGCCGATCCTGGATTTCTGGGCGGAGAGCGAGGACACGCTCGGCGACATCATCACCCATGTACTGGTCCATGAAATTGGCCACCACTTTGGCCTTTCCGACGCGGACATGGAAGAAATCGAGCGCGGCGCGGTTCTGTAGATTCTGCGGCGCAGTCAAAGCGGGCTAGGGGAGGCCCAACGCGTCGAGCGGCGGCTTCACGGATGGCGGCGTCGCGGGGAGGAGCTCGGCCAGCGCCTATTGCGCTTGCAGCCGGGAGAGAATCTCGCTCGCGTCGACCGGCCGGCTAAAACGGAATCCCTGGAAGAAGTGGACGCCCGCCCCGTGGAGAAATTGCTGCTGCTCGGCGGTTTCGACGCCTTCCGCGGTGATATGCATGCCAAGCGCACGCCCGATGTTCACGATGGCGTGGATGATGACGGCGCTCGCCGAGCCCGATTCGATATGCGAGACAAACATCCTGTCGACCTTCAACTTGTCGAAGGGAAGCGACAATAAATAACTGAGACCGGAGTGGCCGGAGCCGAAGTCGTCGAGCGCGATGCGCACGCCGTGATTTTGGAGAACGAGCATTTTCGCCCGCGCCAGATCGAGATCGACGACCGCCAAAGTCTCCGTGAGTTCGAGCTCCAGCCGTGACGGCTCCAAGCCCGTTTCAGCCAGAATTTTCAGGACGGCCTCGGGAAATCGCTCTTCTTTGAATTGGCGTGGCGAAACATTGACCGACACGATGACGCCCGGCCAATTGCGGGCGTCGAGACAGGCTTGCCGCAGCACGAAAAGACCAAGCTGATCGATCAGCCCGGTTTCCTCCGCGATTGCGATGAAGGCGGATGGCGGCGTCTCGCCGCGAACAGGGTGGCGCCAGCGACAGAGCGCCTCGACGCCGACCATCGTTTCGCCCTTCGAGTCGATGATCGGCTGATAGAGGAGTCGGAAATCGCCGTCTTTCAGAGAGCGGCGCATGTCCCTCGCCATCCGTTCGTGATCACGCGTCTTCCGGCGTAGGAAACCAAACATGAGAAGCCCGTCCAAGGTAACGCAGCGCAAATCATCCGCCAATTGAAGCGATCTACCATTTGCGCGGCGTGAATGGCGAGGCGGATTTAAAATTGACCGCGCGTCGGCGCAGCGAACATCCCGTCGGCCGCAGATGGGGGCGGGTCAGGATACAGCTTTATCCTCGCCGTCTGGGCTCCGTTGGTCAGAACGACGCCATCGCTCTCGATCGCGGAGACGGTCCAGGAGTCGATTGATTCGCCGATCTTCTTCCAGAAGCCGTCGGGCGACTCGGGCGAGGTGACAAAAGCCTGCGTCTCATTCTTATTCTTCACGATGGCGCTGACCGCCAATCCGGGCGGCGCCGCGGCCATTTCAGCCGCCATCGGCGCGGCCGTCTTCGCGCTCTTCGGCGCGGGCTTGCGGTTCTTCGAGAAAATCGGCCGCGATAGTGTCTCCGTGTCGGCGCTTGCCGGCTTGGGCGGCGCGAGCTCGGCGACAGAGAGGGTCGGCGGCGTCCAGTCGGGGGCGGAGACGGTTGCCTCCGAACCGATCGGCCCGAGGAATGCGAATGCGGCAAACAGCGCCGCGAGGAGAGTAGCCGCCGCGAGGACCGCCAGCATGATCGCCGACAAGGGCGAGATGCGCGCTTTCTGAATCGGCGAGACGAACAGGCTCGAGCGCCCGAAGAACTCCTTAAGGCTTTGCGCGAGTTGGTCGGGTCTCATTGGCGGCCCTTCTGCGGCGCGCCGCCGAACACGTCGAACTGAGCCTCGATCTCCGTTTCGCCCTGTTGCGGCGCGCCCCACATCATCGCCTGGTTGCGCAGCGTCGCGGCGGCGATGATCATCAAAGGCGGCTCGCCTTCGAGCGCGCGCGCCAGCGCATGCAGATTCTCATAGCTGCCGACGACGTCGAGGCGCGCGCCCACGAGCGTGACGCCCTGGAACGGTTTCTCGGGCAGCATCTGGATCGACCTGACGGTGACTTGCGCGCTTTCGGCGATCGATTTGAGCCGCGCCTGCAAATTGGCGTTGATGACGCCTTCGCTCTCTCCGTCGAAAAGCTCGCCGCGGCCATTGGTGTCGGCGACCTGCCGCGCGTAATCCTGAATCTGGCCTTCATGCAGCGCGACCGCTTCGTAACGCGCGAGCGTCTGGCGGCGCTCGGCGATCGCTTCGGCGCCATCGGCGATCATGCGGCGCGCCGGTTCGATGAAGAGGAGGTAGAAGAGCGCAAGGGCCAGCAGATTGACGCCGACGAATAAAGCGCGTCCTCCTCTGGGGCCTTGAAGGAAGTCCTTCCAGCTCATTTCGTGGACCCCGGCTTCTTTTCGAACTTCACCTGAAGCGAAAAGCCCTCGCGCTTTTCGCGCGGATCGGGGGTGATCGGGGCCGTCAAACCAGCATCCGCGAAGAGGGGCGATTTGTTGAAGAGCGCAGGCAGGCCGACGGCCGAATCGGCGAAGCCGACAAGGTCGATGGTTTTGTCATTCGGCTTCGTCTCGCTGAAGCGAAAATCGGTGGCGTAGGCTCCGTCCGGCATTACGCGCGCCACTTCTTCCCAGAGATCGGCAAACAGAGGTTCGTCGCGCCGCGCCTTGCGCAACACCGCAAGGAGACGGCTTTCCGCCGAGGCGCGGTCGACGACCTGTCGCACTTTCGCCGCGCGCGCCGACATCTCCTGAATCTTTGCGTCGAGCTCGTTATTGAGTGCGGACTGCCGCCACAGCGTCGCGCCGAAGCCCGCCGCGAGGAGGAGGGCGGTCGCCGCGGATAGGCCGATCGCGATATTGCGAAAGGAGTGGGAGACTTCCGTCTTGCCGCCGATGACGATCGACGGCGCTTCGGCCGCGGCGTCGCGCAACCCGACCGGCTTGATGAAGGAAATATCGCCTGGCGTGAGGCCCGCGGCCGCAATCGCGCCGTCGATGAAGTCGCGGCGCAAGATCCACAGGCTCACCCGCAGCTTGTCCGCCGACGCCGGATGCGCGGCGATCGTGTGGCCGTAGACGACGTCGGCGAGCCGGAACGGCGTCTTCCGCTCTATATCGGCGATCAGCAGCCTCGGGAGATTGGCCTGAGCGACGGCAGGGATGTCGAAGCGGCGCACGAAGAAGGCAGACCCGTCGATCTCCAGCCTGATCCGCGCGGCCTGACGGGCGACGCCGCGGCGCGCCAGCGCTTCGTCCAATGACGACGCCGCGATTTCGTCGGCGGAGAGGCTCCAAAGCGGCGCGCCGCGGGCGTCGAGGAGCCAGAGGTTTCGCTCTCCAGCCCTGAGAACGAGCTGACGATCGCCCCGGTCGGTCAGCCAGGCGAGCGTCTCGGGCGGAAAGAAGGCGAAAAACTCGCGTCGGTACCAAGCGAAAAAGCGGTCGGCCGCCGGCTTGAGCGCGCCTTCGACGACATCTCGCGTCCAGAACTCGCTTGGCAAGGACAGGAGACTCCGGAGCAGAGTGACGATAACCCGGTGCGGCCATGACCGCCTGGGTCCGAGCTTGCAACGAAAGCTCTACTCCACAAAAGGCGCGGTCTTCAACCGCGCGCGACGCTGCTCTCGCGTCTCGGCGGACGCGGCGTCATGCGTCGCCCCGACGATCGCGCCCAGCGCCGACGCCGTGAAGGTCATGGGGCCGCCGAAGGGTTTGCGTTTCGAGAAAGGCTCGAAATGGTCTGCGGCGAGGATCGCGGCGTTTTCCGGAAGCCCGCCGGGCGGGTCGAAGCCCGGCCGCAAAGGCTCGTAAGGCCGAGATACCGGGGCATAGGGGAAAAGCCGGGCGGGCGTATCGACGGCAAGAGTGGGGGCCGCCCCGGCGCCCTTCGCCGAGGCCACCATCTCGACTCCGAGCGCCATCGGCGTGAAGACGACGGCTTCGTCTTGCGTCGCATAGCCGAGCGCGTCGCCCGCTTGGGGGCCTGTTCGGCTCGCCGTGCACAGGCGGAAACGCATGCGGCAGTCTGCGCTCGAATCGAAGCGCGGCGCGAGCGCGCGGAGCTGCAATTGCGCATTGGCGAATGCGCCGGCGCATTCCCGATCCGTAAAGGCGCCCGAAGCGGCGCAAGCCTCGCGCGTGGCGAAAAAGTAGGTCTTGCCAATAGTCGCCGCTTCGGCGGTCGGCGCAGAAAGCGCCAGAAGCGCGACGCAAGCGCCTTTGAATCCATATGTTCGCCATGTCTGGCGGGGATTCGCGGCGATCGACGTTCGAGCGCTGGACATCGGTGGGATCGTTCGACCTAGGCTCAGGCTAAAGGCGCAATTTAACCCAGAATAGGACATTCCGATGTCGAAAGCTCTCGAATTCGTCCTTATTGCGAAGATCGCCATCTATCGCTAGTGCTTGGTCCGGTGTTGATCCAGCGAAGGGTCGTCGATGGCGGCGCAGACCGAATTTCCGGGGCAGGCCGCGCATTCCGGGCCCAATGCCTGGCCGGACGCGAACAGCCCCGAATTCGCCGAGGCCTTCGGCGCCTTCATCCTGCGTGAAAAGGCGATCGACGAACTCGCTCTGCAGCGCTCGCAGCGCGCGGCTTTGCAAAGCGGCGAGCGGTTCGATCATGTGCTGACGAAGCTCGGCCTCGTTTCGGAAGTCGATCTGTGCGGGCATTTGGGGAAATTCCTCGGCATTCCGCAACTGGAGCCCAGCGAGATTCCGATGGAGCCGCCGCTGCGCGCGGAGATCCCGGAAAAATTCATCCACGCCAACCGGCTGTTGCCGCTCGCAGTCGAGGGGCGGCGTCTGCGGCTTGCGGTGACCGATCCGCTCGATCTCGAGCCGGTTCAAGCGCTGTCCTATTCGACAGGCTACGAGATCGAGCTGAGGCTCGCGACGCCGGCGCAATTCGACAAAGCCTGGTCGTCTCTCTATGGCGCAAAGCAGGATGGCGTCTCGCTCGTCGATAATGACGCGCGCGCCAATGACGCCAGCGAATTCGACCTTCAGCGCCTGCGCGACATCGCCAATGAGGCGCCGGTCGTGCGGCGCGTCAATCAGATTATCGGCGATGCAATCGAAGCGCGCGCGTCGGATATTCACATCGAGCCGTCGCTCGAAGCCGTGCAGGTGCGCTATCGTATCGACGGCGCCTTGCGAACGGCCGAGACTCTGCCCCCGGGCCTCAAGGCGGCGATCGCCTCGCGCATAAAAATCATGGCGCGGCTCGACATCGCCGAGCGCCGCCTGCCGCAGGACGGGCGCATCAAGCTCGCCATTCGCGGCGTCGACATCGACTTCCGCGTCTCGACCCTGCCGACGGCCCATGGCGAGAGCATCGTGCTGCGTATTCTCGACCGCAGCCAAATCGCGCTCGATTTTGACAAGCTCGGCTTCGAGCAGCAGACGACCGAGCAATTGCGCAAGGTGATGCGCAATCCCAATGGCATCGTGCTCGTCACCGGCCCGACCGGCAGCGGCAAGACGACGACGCTCTATACGGCGCTCAAGGAGCTGACGACGCCCGACGTGAAGGTCTTCACCGTCGAGGACCCGATCGAATATCAGCTTGCCGGCGTCAATCAGGTGCAGGTGCAGCCTGGGATCGGACTCGACTTCCCCAATACGCTGCGCGCCATTCTGCGCCAGGACCCCGACGTGATCATGATCGGCGAGATTCGCGACGCCGAGACCGCGAAGATCGCCATTCAGGCGTCGCTCACCGGCCATCTCGTCTTCTCGACGCTGCACACCAACAGCGCGGCGGCCTCGATCACGCGTCTCATCGACATGGGGGTCGAGAATTACCTCATCGCCTCGACCGTGAAGGCCGTATTGGCGCAGCGTCTCGTGCGCCGCCTCTGCCAATGCGCGGGGCCGCTGGAGACTCGCGCGCAGGTTCGCGCGCAATTCGCTGGAGAGCCTTTCGCGAAGGGGCCCGATAAGCTCTCTTCGCCCAGGGGCTGCCCGAATTGCCGCAATCTGGGCTACACGGGTCGCTCCACCATCGCGGAGCTTCTCATCATGAATGACCGTATGCAGCGGCTCGTTTGTGAGAGCGCGCCCGACGCGCAGCTCGAAGCGGCGGCGCGCGAAGCCGGCATGACCACCATGTATCAGTGCGGCATGACCAAAGCCTGGCGCGGCGAGACGACGATCGAGGAAGTCGCGCGCGTCACGCGAATGGATTGACGCTCATGCCGATGTTCAAATATCGCGCCTATAGCGGCTCGGGCGATTTGCTGGAAGGCGAGATCGAGGCGCGCACGGTGGCGGAAGCCGAGGACGCGCTGTTCCAGCGCGGCGTCACGCCTTTCGAGACGCGCGCCGCCAAGGCGGAAGGCGCTGCGCGGCTGACGCAAATCTCCTTCGGCAAGCGCGGCCCCAACGCGGCGCAGATCGCCTCCTTCACGCGCGAATTCGCGACGCTGGAGCAGGCGGACGTGCCGCTTGATCAGAGTCTGCGCATCCTCTCCGCGCAAAGCCCGACGCTGGCGCTGCGCGAGCTGGCGCAGGAGATTCTGGCGCGCATCGTCGACGGCGCCTCGCTCTCCGACGCCTTGTCGCGGCGCCCCGACATTTTCGGCCAGGAATATGTGAATGTCGTGCGAGAGGGCGAGACGGTCGGCAAGGTCGGCCCCGCGCTTTCGGACCTCGCCGAAATGCTGGAGCGCCGACTGGAGTTGAAGGCGCGCGTGCAGAGCGCGCTGATTTATCCGGCTTTGCTCATCACGCTCGCCATTGTGGCGACCGGCGTCGTTCTCGGCACGCTGGTGCCGAGCATCGCGCCGATCTTCGCCGACAATGGCAAGGACATGCCGGCGGGCCTGCAATTCATCATCAACATCGAGGCCAATCTCGGGTCCATTGCGCTCGTTCTCGCGATCATCGGCGGCGCGATAGTGGCCATGTACAAGATGGCCCAGTCGCGCCTGCCTTGGCTCATCGCCCTTCACCGCTTCTATCTGCGCATTCCCGTCATCGGATCGCTGCTCGCCCAATTCGCGACGGCGCGTTTCGCGCGCACGCTCGGCTCGATGCTGAAAGCGGGCGTTCCGCTACTTCAGGGCTTGGAAAGCGCGCGCACGGCGGTCTCGAACCAATTTCTCAATAATGAGCTTGCCGGCGTGATCGAGGCGGTCCGCGGCGGCGCGCATCTCAGCGGGTCTCTCGCCAATGTGCCTTATTTGCCGCCCGTCGCGTTGCAGATGGTCACGATCGGCGAAGAGACGGCGCAGCTCGGCGACATGTTGCTGCGCGTCGCCGCCATGTTCGAACGCGAGACCCAGCGCTCCATCGAAAGAGCAATGGGCCTGCTGACGCCGATGCTCACCATCTTCATCGCCACAGTCGTCGGCGGCCTGATCATGACGGTGATGGACGCGGTGCTCAGCATCAACGATCTCGCGGTGAAATGATGCGGCGCCGACGCTTTCCGCCGCGCCGGCGCGCCGGTTTCACGATGCTGGAATCGCTCGTCGTGCTGGCGCTGATCGCGCTCCTCGCCGGCATGGCCTCGCAACTGCTGCGTCCGCCCTCCGCCCGCATGCGGCTCGAGGCGGCGACGCGCGGCTTTTGCGCGACGCTGCGCGCCACCCGTTCGCGCGCCATCGCCACTAATGGCGAGGCGGCCGTCGTTATCGACCTCTTCAGCAAGACCTATGCGTCTCCGGTCGGCGGCGTCGGCAAGCTGCCGGCCGACGCCCAGATTGCGCTCGACATCGCCAATACGCAGCGCCTGTCGGAGAGAACCGGCGCCATCACATTCTTTCCCGATGGCGGCTCGACCGGCGGCGACATGGTCTTGCAGACGCCCGAGGCGCGCGCGACGATCTCGATCAATTGGCTGACAGGCGAGGCCAAATGCGCGCTCGGCTGAAATCCAGGCGAGGGTTTTCTCTCATCGAGTCGCTCGCGGCCTTCGCCATCCTCGCCATGACCTTGTCTCAGCTTCTCAATGGCGTCAGCGGCGGCGTCCGCAATGAGACGCGCGCGGATTTCCTGCTGCGCGCGGCGCGCCAGGGGGCGTCGCAACTGGATGCGCTGGGGGCGGACGGGTCGGTTCCTCTTGGCGAAACGAGCGGGCGCTATCCCGATGGCCTCTATTGGTTTCTGTCGGTCGCGCCGGGCCGGACCGTCGCTGGGCCGGGCGGGGCTCCCGTGGCCACAAGCTTCCATGCGCGTCTGACGATCAAGAAGCCTTCCGGTTTCGGCGAGACCTTCACGCTCACGACGGTGAAGATGAAAGCCGTGGACCCCCGTCAGGCGTCGTCGCCGCTATGAAGCGACGCGCGCCCGATGGCTTCACCCTGCTGGAACTTCTGCTGGCGATCAGCATCCTCTCGCTGATCACCGGCTCGATCCTGGGCGGCATCCATTTGGGGCGGCGAACTTGGGAAGCGAGCCGCGCCGGCGAGGCGCTCGATGACGTCGAGTCCGCCGTGAGGGCGGCGACCGAACTGATCTCCAGGAGCTTTCTGATCGAGAGCGAACCGACGACGCAAGCGACGCCCGGAACCTCGGGCTCCTTTCGCGGCGCGCCGGATGCTTGTCGTTTCATCGCTTTGAGCGAGGGCGGCGGGCAGTGGGGTGGGCTCATCGTTACGGAAATCGGCGTCGACAACGGCCCCGATGGGCCGGAGCTCGCTGTCTGGACCAAGCCTTATCGTCCCACGGACGGGATCGCGCCAGCGCGCGCCGGGATGCGGAAGACGGTGATCCTGAGTAATCTCGCCGACGTGCAATTTTCCTTCTTCGGCAGCCAGCAGCAGGCGCCGATGGGGTTGCCGCAGCAGGGGCCGCCGCCCGCCTGGAGCCAGAGTTGGAAAAGCCAGACAGGCGTGCCGATTCTCGTTTCCGTAAAGATCGCCGCGAACAGAAGGGGGCATACGCTGGCGGCCGACGCCACCGTCGCGCTCCGCCAGCAGTGATACCGTTTCCGTTTGAATAGGTCGGATTGGGGCTTGTCATTCCCGACGGGCCGAAGGCCCGATCGGGAATCCAGAGCCACAAAAGCGCTGGTTTGGCTCTGGATTCCCGATCGCTCGCTGCGCGAGCGTCGGGAATGACACCGAACCGATCAAGCGGATCTCGTATGAAACGGTAGCTAGCCAGCCTCCAACGGTCCGAAGACCCAGACGAGCCAGAGGCCAAGCGCCAGATGCGGGCCGAAGGGGATAGGCTGGCGCGCATTTTCGAGCGCGCCCTGCCGCAGCGCCACGACCGCCGAAATCAGGGCGGAGAACACGGCGTAAATCAGGGAAGACGGCAGGCCCGCAAAACCCAGCCAGATTCCGGCGAGCGCATAGAGCTTGGCGTCGCCCTCGCCAACCCCGGGGGCGCCCCGTAAGGCTTCATAAGCGAAAGCGACAAGGCGCATGGACGCATAACCGGCTGCGCCGGCGACGAGCCGGGTCGCCGCCTCTTGCGGCGCGCCGATGAGGAAAGTCCCAAACCCGCAGAGCCCCAGAAACAGAACCGGCCCGTCGGGGATGACGAAGTACCGGGCGTCATAGAGCGCGATCAGGCCGAGGGCGGGCAGGAGCATGAAGCTCGGGACCAGAAAGAACCCCATATCGGCCCATTGTCCCAGAAGCGCGAGGAGGGCGCAGGCGGCCGCCCAGGCCGCAGGGGCGAGGGCGCGCCCGTCGCCTCGCCACAGGAAGATGTTGCGCGCAAGCGGCGCCAGTGCGCGCCGTCGGCGTCGGCATCTCGCCAGCGAGGCCGAAAGAGAGACGCGGGGGAGGAATATGCGGTTCAAGGACGCCTCACGGCTCTGCTAAAATGAGACGAAATGGCGGCCATCCACAGGCTTCGCGCGGGGCGCCCCGGTCTTGCCGTCTCCGCGGCTCTCCTACGGCAGGCGTGGGTTGCCCTGTCGCCGCAGAATCTCCCTAACATGCAGCGACGTTTCATAATAGTTCAGCTCGAGCGGCTTATCCGAGCCCTGTTCTCGTGGCGACGCTTGCGCAAACGTGTTAAGCCTCGTCGCGTTCGAGTAGGCGTGGCGGCCAAATCACGGGTTTCGGATTTGCGTGTTGAAATTAAAGCCTCTCTTCTGGCTTTGGCTGTCGCGAGCGTCGCTGGGTGCGGGTCGACGACCGGGGCTGGCGGGGGCCCCCCGATCGCCGAGTGGAACGTCGAGCCGATCTCCCGTTCGGAGCGGAGCGACGGCGGCGGAAGGCGTTCAGAGGGGCTGCTGCGGCCCAGAACCGCCAATGGGCGGGCCCTTGTCGCCGAGGGCACAGGCAGGTTTATTGGCTCGAGCAGAGGGCGGTCCGGCCCATCCGATCCGGTTAACGAAGAGGGCGTAACCCTCAATCTAGCCAATCTCCCGATCCCGCAGGCGGCCAAGATCGTCGTCGGCGATATATTGGGCGCGGATTTCGTCGTCGATCCCAAGCTCGACGGCAAGGTGACGATCCATACCGCCAATCCGGTTCGCAAGAGCGCGGCGCTCGATCTGTTTCAGTCCGCGCTGCGGGTCTCCGGCGCGTCGGTCGTCAAATCCGGCACTATCTACAAGATCGTTCCGAGCGATCAGGCCGCCATCTCCGGCGAAGTGATCACCAGCGACTCCACGCCCCTCGACGCCGCCCAATTCGGCGAGGGCGCGCGCGTCGTGCAGTTGCGCTATGTGTCCGCCGCCGAGATGAAGCGCGTACTGGAGCCGATCGCGGCGCGCGGGGCCATTGTTCGCGCTGACGACGCCCGCAACACATTGACGCTCACCGGCGCGCCCCAGGACCTCGCGACCCTGCAAGACGCCATCGACATGTTCGACATCGACACGATGAAAGGCATGTCTTTCGCGTTGGTGCCGGTGCGCAGCGGCGACGCCGACTTGCTCGCCGACGATCTCAAAAATGTCTTCGGCTCCGAAAAGGAGGGGCCGATGGGCGGGATGATCCGCTTCATCGGCAATAAGCGGCTCTCGTCGATCCTTGTCATTTCGTCGCAGCCGCAATATCTCGCCCGCGCCCGCACCTGGATCGAGAAGCTCGACGCCCGCGCCGAGCACGCCGAGAAACAGTTCTTCACCTATCGCGTCCAGAACCGTCCCGCCAAAGAGCTGATGACGGTTCTGACCTCGATCTTCGGCGCCAAGGGCCAGGGGGATTCCAGCGTCTCGCCGCGTTTCGGCCAATCGTCGCTGTCATCGGGCAATGGCTTTGGCGGCGGCTTGGGCGGCGGGCAGGGGGCGACGAGCCCGCTCGGCGCGCTATCGGCGTCGGGACCGACGTCGGGCGTCAGCGGCGGCGGCGTTGCTTCGAACGGCGGCCTGGGCGGCGGCGGCGGGATGGGCGGCGGCCTCGGCGGGGGCGGCGGCTTGAGCGGCGGCGTCGGCAGTCCCAGCAGCATCAGCGGCTTCAGCGTTCCGGGCGGCGCGCAGAACGGCGCGGCGCCTGGGCCCACGCCCGCCGTCAGCATGGACAACGACCGCTACAAGATCGGCGTCGACGACGCCAAGAACGCCCTGATCGTCATGGCGACGCCAGAGGATTATCGTCGCATCCGGCAGGTGATCGAGACACTCGACGTGCTGCCGAACCAAGTCTTCCTGGAAGCCACGATCGCGGAGGTCAGCCTCAACGACACGCTGCGTTTCGGCGTTCGCTGGTTCATGCAGAGCCATTCCAACCTTTTCGGCTTTTCGAGCGGCGCGGGAAAAGCGCCGGCTCCCAATGATCTGCTCGGATCGAATCTCCTCGGCGCGCCGGTTGGCGCCGTGTTCCCCGGTTTTGCTTACGCCTTCCGCGCTCTCAATCAGCAGGTAACTTTCAATGCGCTGAACACGATTACCGACGTCAACATCATCTCGACGCCGTCGCTGACGGTTCTCGACAATCGCGAGGCGATGCTGCAGGTCGGCGATCAGATTCCCGTTCAGACGCTGACCAGCGTCTCGGCGATCGGCAATACGTTCAACTCGGTCAACTACACCAATACGGGCGTCATTTTGAAAATCACGCCGCATATCAGCGAGAGCGGTCGCGTGATGCTGGAGCTCGAGCAGGAGGTCTCCAATGTCGACCCCAATACCGCGGCGGGCAGCACGACGCCGACCATTCAGCAGCGCCGGGTGAAGACGCAGGTTGTCGTCAATGATGGCGAGTCCTTGATGCTCGGGGGACTCGTCAAAGATCAAAATGGCAACGGCAGCGCCCAGGTGCCGGTCGCCGGCGACGTGCCGCTGGTCGGCAATCTGTTCAAGGACAAGGGCAACACGATCCTCAAGAGCGAGCTGGTGATCATGATCACGCCGCATGTGGTGCGCTCGCTCAGCGAAGGCCGCGAGATCACAGAGGAATATAAGCGCAAGCTGCTCAACATCTCGACGCGCGCGATCGGCCGCCCGCACGACATCGAGCAATCGGCGCGGCGCACCTTCCTCGACCCCTGGTCGAAGAGCCCTTGGCGCACCGACCGCGAGACGCGCTGATCAGCAGTCGGGAACGCCCGCTCCATTGCTCGCGATCACCTCGCGAAGCCTTTGCGCATATCTGGAGGAGCCGCGGCGCATTTCTTTGAGCGCGAACGGCTTGCCGCTCGACGGCCGCATATCGACAATTGCGTCCTTGGCGCTGGTCTGACCCGAGGCGAGCAGCGCTTCGGCGTGAATCAGATAGGCGCCGTGGTCGGCGAGCTGAACGAAATTCATCGGAAAACGCGAGTCTTTGCGGTTGAGCTGGTTGGGGTAAGGCGTCGCCGCGAGCAGCCCGACCTGCTCCGCAGGAAAATTGCTGAGCGCCGCGAACAGCGCTGGAGGGCTCGTCTGAGGATCTATTCCCGGGCTGCGGGAATGGACCGTCACGAGCGGGATCAACGCGCGAAACAGCGCCGGATCGACGCCCGAAACCTGATCGAGCTCCAGAACGGTCTCGAACAATCCATGCTTCGGCTCGATGGGCTTATCAGACGCCGGCGTCGGGGCGATCTGACCCGGCGCCGCGGCCGTGCGGAAAGAGACGATCGCATTGGCGACGGCTTTCGCGGCGCGTTGGTCGAGCCCGATTCCGGCCAGCGCCAGTTGCAGCAATTCCGGCGTCGCGGCGTTGAGGTCGATTTTGCCGCCTTCCTCCTCTATCCCCAGCGCGATTGCCGCGCCGTCGAGGACGCAGAAGCTCGGCGCGCCGTCGTAGACGGCGGGTTCGGCGCTCGGCCCCCCGACCGCCGCGTCGCGTTTCGAGAGCAGGGTCAGCGTGGCGAGATTGATGGCGCTTTCGGCGATGAAACTCGCCTGCGTGGCGCCGGCGATATTATGCGCGGTCTGCAGCCTCAGACGCCCGGACGTCATGAAGGCGACGACCATCATTGCAATTAGGCCCGTGCCCCAAATCACCGCGAGCAGGGCAAATCCCGCGCGCCTCTTGCGGCGCGCGGAAGCAAACTTAAATCGCGTCATTTCGACGGGGCGCTGCGGGATAACGCGCCGGCGCCGCCTTCGCGCCCTTCCGGCCCGAGCGAGCCGACGTCGTAAGGCCCGCTCTGGCCCGGCGCGCGGTAGAGATAGGCATGGCCCCAGGGGTCTTTGGGAACGCCGGCCGCTTTCAGATAGGGGCCGCTCCAGGAGGAGACGCCCGCCGGCCGCTGCACCAGCGCGTTCAATCCTTCCTCTGTCGAGGGGTAACGACCCGCGTCGAGGTAGAAGAGGTCGAGCGCGCTGGAAAGATTCTCCATTTGAATCTGCGCCGTCTTCACCTTGGATTCCGACAGATAGTTCAGCACGCGCGGCCCGACGAGACCGACGATCGAGCCGATGATCGCGAGCACGACCAGCATTTCGACAAGCGTGAAGCCGGCTCGACGGCCGCGAACGCGCAGGAAGCGATTACGGCGCGCCGTCCGCGCTTTCGACGATCGTTCAAATCCCTTTTGCATTTCTTATTTCCCGTTTTTCGCCGATTGCCTGCACGGCAAGCCGGCTTCCTGCCCCAATGACGATCGTGAGCGTCGAACGCTATTAACGCTCAGAGCTCGACGTAAATGTCGCAGCCATATACCGACATCGGATTGCCGTAAGCGTCCTCGATCTTGTTCCAGCATTTTCCGACGCCGGCGATCATCCGGTAGACGAAGACGCCCTCAGCCTCGACGGCGCGCTTCTCCGGTGCTTTTTGCCGGCCAAGATAATTGAAATATGACACTGCAATATCGTCGCCGCAGCGATAAAGCGTGCCGCGATCCAGCAAGAAGACGCTGCTGCGATCCTTCGCATTGCTGACGCAGTAAGAGTAATGGGTGAGCGACTCGGGCTTCATGCTGATCTGCCCCGAGGCCGAAGGGCCAGGCAACAGCAAGGCGCCGCCGAGCAGGAGTCGGATTATGAATGCGAAGCGGGACGCCATATGCAGCTCCAGCGACTGGGCGAAGGAAATTGAATCGTGTGTAAGGTCGATTCAAGGCCGGAGCAATCTTGGATCGCTTTTTAAGCGGGCAGGGGAGGGCTTCGTTTGCCGGGCGGATGACGTCGGCGGGGCGTATCCAAAAATGATTTGGCCCGGCGCAGTCATAGCGAGGATGCGCCGGGCCTGTATCTCACGCTGGGCAGAAGCGCGAGACAGGCGCAATCTGGAGCCCTGCGCGCGGCGACGCTACCGCTCATGCGCAGCCAATTGTGAGATTGCGCAGGGTCTTTGGCGCCTCTGTCCCGGTTCCCTTCAAGACTGCGTCGCCTTGGTCCGACCTCTTAATAATGTCGAAAGTCTCGGAGCGCACGATTTTCGGGTTTGAAACAGGCCCTCGCCGGATGGAGGGAAAAATGCTCGAACTCATCTACATTGCGCGTTTCGATTTCCTCGCGGAACCCAACAGTTCCGATCTCAACCGCCCGCCCGACGACGCCGCCGTCGCAATGGCGATCGCCGACGCTGACGAGGCGTCGGAGAAAGCCGAGAAAAGCGGGTCGGGGGCGACTATCGTCGTCCGCGGTAGCTGGCGGACGTTGAACTGAATCGATGACGCGGGGCAGCTCATTCAAAATTTTGTATTGTAAAATGCGCTACAAACGGATATGGATGGGCGCAAATGGAGGGTTCCTCGTGTCCCGAGCCGTCGTGCGCAAAGAGCATCCGCTTTCGATGCGGTTGCCGGAAGCCGATCTCGCCATCATCGATCGGGCGGCCGCGCTACGCGGTCGCTCGCGCACCGACTTCGTGCGCGACGCAGCCGTACGCGCGGCCGAAGACGTGCTGATGGAGACGGCGCCCATTCGGATGACTGCCGCCGGTTTCGAAGCGTTCGTGGCGGCATTGTCTGGACCAGCCACCTCGGCGCCGGAGATCGTCGAGCTTTCCCAACGTGCGGCGCCGTGGGAGACCGGTGATTCGGATGCCGAGAGGGCTGAGGCTTGGCGATCTCCCGCCCCGAACCGCTGACGGCGACTCACATTCTCGACGAGTTCTCCTGCGGAAAGTCATCTCTCGACCGCTGGCTCAAAACGCGGGCGCTTTCGAACCAAGAAAAAGGCTTCACAGCGGTTATGGTCGTTCACGAGATGAATCGTGTCATCGGCTACTACGGTCTTGCGCCAACGGCGATCGTGCCGGCACTGCTGCCCAGGTCCATTCGGACCGGGCAACCGCTCGACCCTGTTCCATGCCTGCTACTGGGACAGCTCGCGACCGATCGGAGCTGGATCGGCAAGGGAATTGGCACGGGCCTGCTCAAGCACGCTTTGCAGCGGTGTGTCGCGGCTGCGAGCCTCATTGGAGGTCGGGCCCTGGTTGTTAAAGCGGTCGACGGCGAAGCGGCCGCGTTCTGGGCGCGTCGCGGCTTCCTTCCCTCGAAAGACGATCCTCTCGTACTTTTCAGATCGATCGCTGATATTGCAGCATCGCTTCGCTAGCTGCCAGGACGACATCTGGCGCAAGGGCGTTCGAATTCTTTATGGTGGTGAAATGGCGCGCCCAAGGGGATTCGAACCCCTGTTTTCGCCGTGAAAGGGCGACGTCCTAGGCCTCTAGACGATGGGCGCGGGCTTGCGCCGCTCAGGCGGCGCAGCGAGGGCTGTATAGAGGGGCGCGGCGCGCAAGACAAGCCTCGATGATGCGCGATTTGCCCCGGATGGGGGATAAGTGGCTCAAATTCCCCATCTCAGAATGTCATAGGCGTGCAGGGCGATGCGCGAGGCGTATATCCCCACGAGCGCGAAGCCGAAGGCTTTCACCGTGATCCAAAGATAGGCTTCCATGTCCGGGTGCATGAGCGAACGCCTTTCATCTCAGCTTGATGCGCCTTGGGCCCCCTTGTCTTCTTCTTGCGGCAATCGAGTAGCAATCAGCGTGCCGGAGGGCGTCGGCGCCGGCGTCTAAATTCTCTAGGCGCGCCCGTCCGAGCCTGTTACTGGGCTCACGGCCATGCTCACCATCAATGATCTCACCTACCGCCTCGGCGACCGGCTGCTCTTCGACAAGGCGGGCGTCTTTCTGCCCGGTCGCGCCCGCGCCGGCTTCGTGGGGCGCAACGGCGCCGGCAAGACGACGCTTTTTCGCCTCATCGCCGGGGAGATTGCCGCCGAATCGGGCAATATCGCCCTTCCGGCCCGCACGCGGCTGGGCCGCGTCGAGCAGGAGGCTCCGGGCGGGCCGACCCGGCTCATCGACTTCGTGCTGGCGGCCGACGTCGAACGCGCTGAGCTTCTCGCCCGCGCCGAGACCGCGCATGACGGGCATGACATCGCCGAGATTCAGACCCGCCTCGCTGACATCGACGCCCATTCCGCGCCGGCGCGCGCGGCGGCGATTCTCCACGGCCTGGGCTTCGACGCGGAAGCCCAGCAGCGGCCGCTGTCGGAGTTCTCCGGCGGCTGGCGCATGCGCGTGGCGCTCGCGGCGGTGCTCTTCTCCGCGCCCGACCTTCTGCTGCTCGACGAGCCGACCAACTATCTCGACCTCGAAGGCACGCTCTGGCTTGTCGATTATCTCGCCCGCTATCCGGCGAGCGTGCTGGTCATCAGCCACGACCGCGACCTGCTCGACGACGTGGCGACGCATATTCTGCATCTCGAGCGGGGCAGGCTGACGCTCTACAAGGGCAATTACTCATCCTTCGAGAAACAACGGCGCGAGGCCGCGCTGCTGGCCGCCAAAGGCGCCAAGAAACAGGAAGAGCAGCGCAAGCATCTGCAGGAATTCGTCGACCGCTTCCGCGCCAAGGCGACCAAGGCGCGCCAAGCCCAATCGCGCCTCAAAATGCTGGAGCGGATGGAGCCGGTCGCGGCGATCGTCGACGACAGCGTGCTGCCGATCTATCTCCCGTCGCCCGAGAAGCCCTTGTCGCCGCCGATCATCGCGCTGGAGAGGGTTTCCATCGGCTATGGCGAGCGCGTGGTGCTGTCACGCCTGTCGCTCTCCATCTCCAACGACGACCGCATCGGCCTCCTGGGCGCGAATGGCAACGGCAAATCGACCTTCGCCAAGCTGCTCGGCGGGCGGCTGTCGCCCATGGCCGGCAATATGGTGCGCGCGGCGAAGCTGGAGGCGGGCTTCTTCGCCCAGCATCAGGTCGACGATCTCAATGAGAACGACACGCCTTATCTCGTCTTCTCGCGGCTGATGCCGGACGCCCCCGAGGCGCGGGTGCGGGCGCGGGCGGCGCAGACGGGTTTTTCGGGCGCGCGGGCCGACACCAAAGTGGCGCATCTCTCGGGCGGCGAGAAGGCGCGGCTGCTCATGGGCGTCACGGCGTTCAACGCGCCGCATCTTCTTATTCTCGACGAGCCGACGAACCATCTCGACATCGACAGCCGCGCCGCGCTGATCGAGGCGATCAACGACTATGAGGGGGCGGTGGTGCTGGTCTCGCACGACCGCTATCTGCTGGAGGCCTGCGCCGACCGGCTATGGCTCGTGGCGGATGGGACGGTGAAGCCCTTCGACGGCGATATGGACGACTACGCCAGGCTGGTGTTGTCCAAGACCAAGGCGGAGGAGCCCAAGCGCGAGGCGGCTCCGGCGCCGGCGGCCGAGACGGCGCCCAAGCGGCGCGACGCGGGTTTCTATCGCCGCAAGCTGGCGGAGGCGGAGGCGAAGGTCGAGAAATTCACCCAGCTTCTCGGGCGCGTCGATGAGATGCTCGCCGCGCCTGACGCGTTTTCGCGCAATCCGCAGGAGGCGGCAAAGCTCGCGGCGCAGCGCGAGGAGCTGGCGAAGGCGCTGGCTTTGGCGGAGGAGCAGTGGCTGGAGCTGGCGGCCGAGGCGGAGGGGTGAGGCGGGCCCTCATCCGACCCCGCTTTGCGGGGCCACCTTCTCCCGCAAGCGGGAGAAGGAGTCGCGTGTCCTGAAACCTCGGTGTTCTCTCCTTCTCCCGCCTGCGGGAGAAGGTGGCCCTCGCGTCAGCGAGGGTCGGATGAGGGCGGCCGCATCCACAAAGCAATATCGTTCAGCGCCGCACCCCCAATCACCCGCTCATTATCCAGCCGCAGCACCCGCCACCCGTTCGCGAAAAACCAAGCATCCCGCCGACGGTCATGTTCCTGCTGCTCCGGCTCCTCATGCGGCCGGCCGTCCAGCTCGACGATGAGCCGGCGTTCGAGGCAGGCGAAGTCAGCAATGTAAGGACCAATCGGGACCTGCCGGCGGAACTTCAGCCCCTCGAAGCCGCGGCCACGTAAGCAGCGCCAGAGCATGTCCTCGGCGACCGTCATATTGCGACGCAGGCGGCGGGCCTGGGTGACGCGGGCTTTCGGCGTGTCGTTGCGCATGTGGCTGGGCCCTCATCCGACCCCTGCTGACGCAGGGGCCACCTTCTCCCGCACGCGGGAGAAGGAGTCGCGTTGCAATACTCGCGATCATCTCCGACGATCCTAACCTTCTCCCGCAAGCGGGAGAAGGTGGCCCTCGCGTCAGCGAGGGTCGGATGAGGGCGTCAAATCCGCAAACTCCGGATGCCGCTCCAAATAAGCCACCACAAAAGAACACGTCGCTCGCACCTTCAGCCCGCGCGCCCGCGCCGCCAATAGCGCCTCGTGGATCAGCTTCGACGCCGCGCCGCGGCCCTGCAGGGCAGGGGGCGTTTCCGTGTGGGTGAAGGTCATCACCCCGTCGTCGAGCGTATATTCCGCGAGCGCCATCGACCCGTCGAGATCGAGTTCGAAGCGGCTCCGGGCCGAGTTATCGCGCACGGCAAAGCTCTCTCCCATTCCTTCCTCCCGTTCATGCTCCCGACATGGCGCCGCGGCGCGGGAAAGGAAAGGCCGGCGCGGGAAAGCTTGCCTTTTCCGTCCGCCCGCGCTTCAACCGCCCGGGAGCCGTCGCTATGCTCTCTCTCCTCGAATCGTCTCAGTGGAAGCCCCCATGCGCCTGTCCCGTTATTTCCTGCCCATCCTGCGCGAGACTCCGAAAGAAGCCGAGATCGTCTCGCACCGGCTGATGCTGCGGGCGGGCATGATCCGGCAGGAATCCGCCGGCATCTACGCCTGGCTGCCGCTGGGCCTCAAAGTCCTGAACAACATCACCCGCATCATCCGCGAGGAGCAGAACCGCGCCGGCGCTGTCGAGTTGCTCATGCCGACGATCCAGTCGGCGGACCTCTGGCGCGAATCCGGCCGCTACGACGCCTATGGCAAGGAGATGCTCCGCATCAACGATCGTCATGATCGTGAGATGCTCTTCGGCCCGACCAATGAGGAGATGGTCACGGAGATCTTCCGCGCCTATGTGCGCTCCTACAAGGATCTCCCGCTCAATCTCTATCATATCCAGTGGAAGTTCCGCGACGAGGTGCGCCCGCGCTTTGGCGTCATGCGCTCGCGCGAATTCCTCATGAAGGACGCCTATTCCTTCGATCTCACCGCCGAGGGTGCGCGCCACTCCTACAACAAAATGTTCGTGGCGTACCTGCGCACCTTCGCGCGCATGGGGCTCACCGCCATCCCCATGAAGGCCGAGACCGGCCCGATCGGCGGCAATCTCTCGCATGAATTCATTATCCTCGCGGAGACGGGAGAGAGCGAGGTTTTCTGCCACAAAGACTTCCTTTCCTATGCGCCGCCGTCGGCCAATGTCGATTTCGACGACGCCGCAGCGCTGCAGGGGATCGTGGACAGTTGGACCAGCCGCTACGCCGCGACCAGCGAGATGCATGACGCGGAGGCTTTCGCGGCGGTGCCGGACGACGCGAAACTTTCCGCGCGCGGAATCGAAGTCGGCCATATTTTCTACTTCGGAACCAAATATTCGGAACCCATGAAGGCCGTGGTGAACGGCCCCGACGGCAAGGAGGTCGTCGTGCAAATGGGTTCCTATGGCATCGGCCCGTCGCGTCTCGTCGCCGCCATCATCGAGGCCGGCCATGACGAGGCCGGCATCGTGTGGCCGGAGACGGTGGCGCCCTTCCATGTCGGCGTGGCCGATCTCAAGGTCGGCGACGCGGGCACCGGCAAGGTCTGCGGCGAGCTTGTCCAGCAGCTCGAAAACGCAGGGCTCGACGTGCTGCACGACGATCGCGACGAACGTCCGGGCGCGAAATTCGCCACGCTCGATCTGATCGGCCTGCCTTGGCAGATTCTCGTGGGTCCGAAGGGGCTCGCCGAGGGCCATGTCGAGGTGAAGCGCCGCAAGACCGGCGAGCGTGAAATGCTGGCGCCGGCGGACGCCGTGACGCGCATCGTCGCGGCGATCAAGCAGGCGGGTGTGTGAGGGCGCGCGGTCCGGGAGGCGATGTGGGACCGCGAGCCTTCAGGCTCGCAAACGATCGACGCCGGTATTGGTTAGCGCGCCTGAAGGCGCACGGTCGAGGGGCGATGTGGGACCGCGAGCCTTCCGGCTCGCAAACGATCGGCGCCGGTATCGGCTAGCGCGCCTGAAGGCGCGCGGTCCGGGCGGCGAAGTGGACCGCGAGCCTTCAGGCTCGCAAACGATTGGGCCGGTATCGGTTAGCGCGCCTGAAGGCGCGCGGTCCGGGGGGCGATATGGACCGCGCGCCTTCAGGCGCGCCAGTAACACCTCGCCATTGAAGGATGGCTATATGAGCGAAGCAACCGCGGAAGCTTTCGAGGGCGCGCAGCCCGTCTCCCGGACAAGGGCCTTTGCGTCCTTCGAATGGATGGTGGCGCTGCGCTATCTGCGCGCGCGCCGCGCCGATGGCTTCGTCTCGGTCATCGCCGGCTTCTCTTTCCTCGGCATCATGCTCGGCGTCGCCACGCTGATCGTCGTGACCTCGGTCATGAACGGCTTCCATCGCGAGCTGATGGACAAGATCATGGGCGTCAACGGCCATGCCTTTCTGCAGGCCGTGGAGACGCCGCTCACCGATTGGGAAGACGTTTCCACCAAGGCGTCGGCCGTCCCGGGGGTGAAGCTCGCCATTCCGATGGTCGAGGGCGCCGCCGGCATTTCCACGCAATTCGGGCAGTCGGGCGTCCTCGTGCGCGGTATTCGCGAGAAGGACCTCGTGCGTCTGCCGGGCATCGCCGGAAATGTAAAAATCGGGGCGCTGGAGGGCTTCGACAAAGGCGAAGGCGTCGCCATCGGCCAGCGGCTGGCGGAGACGCTCGGCGTCACCGTCGGCGACAAGGTGAGCCTGTTGATCGCCAAGGGCGCGCAGACGCCCTTCGGCGTCGCGCCGCGCATCAAGGCCTATACGGTGGCGGCGATCTTTTCGATCGGCATGTCGGAATTCGACAATGTCTTCGTCTATATGCCGCTCGCCGAGGCGCAGGTCTTCTTCAATCGCGACAAAGAGGCGACGGTCGTCGAGGTCTTCGTCGACGATCCCGAGAAGATGGATCAGTTGCGCGCGCAACTCGACAAGGCGGTCGGGCGGCCGATGATGATCACCGACTGGCGCCAGCGCAACAAGACCTTCTTCGACACGCTGCAGGTGGAGAAGAACATCCTCTTCATCATCCTGACGCTGATCGTCATCGTCGCGGCCTTCAACATCATTTCCGGCCTCACCATGCTGGTGAAGGACAAGACGCGCGACATCGCGATCCTGCGTACCATGGGCGCGTCGCGCGGCTCGGTGCTGCGCATCTTTCTGCTCATCGGCGCGTCGATCGGCGTTGTCGGCACGATCGCCGGTTTCCTGCTCGGATTGCTGATCGCGTCGAATCTGGAGACGATCCGTTCCTTCCTGAACAAGGCCTTCGACGCCAATCTTTTCCCGGCGGAATTCTACTTTCTGTCGCGGCTGCCGGCGATCGTCGATCCGCGCGAAGTGACGATGATCGTCGTCATGACGCTCGTTCTCGCCGTTCTCGCCTCGATCTTCCCCGCCTGGAAAGCCGCTTCGCTCGATCCGATCGAAGCGCTGCGGCATGAATAAGCGCGAGAGATGAGGGCATGAGCGAAGCCGTTCTCGAACTGCGCAATATTGCGCGGCACTACCGCGAAGGCGATGCGCGCCTCGATATTCTCGTCGACGTCGATCTCGCGATCTATCCGGGCGAGACGGTCGCGCTGGTCGCCCCCTCTGGCGCCGGCAAATCCACGCTGCTGCACATCGCCGGGCTTCTGGAGCGCGCCGACGGCGGGGAGACGCTGATCAATTCGGCGCCGACCTCGAAGATGAACGACCGGGAGCGCACCAGCCTGCGTCGCTCCGCCATTGGCTTCGTTTATCAGTTCCATCATCTGCTGCCGGAGTTCTCGGCGCTGGAGAATGTCGTCCTGCCGCAGATGATCAACGGCCTCGGCCGTAAGGACGCCGAGGGCCGCGCGCAGCAATTATTGGAGTATCTGCGCCTCGGGACGCGCGCGTCGCATCGGCCGTCGGAACTGTCGGGGGGCGAGCAGCAGCGCGTCGCCATCGCGCGGGCGGTCGCCAATGCGCCGCATTTGCTTCTCGCGGATGAGCCGACCGGCAATCTCGACCCACGTACGGCGGAGCATGTCTTCGCGACCTTGCTGACGCTCGCCCGCCACTCGGGCCTCGCCGCGCTCATCGCGACGCATAATCTGGACCTCGCAGAACAAATGGACCGCCGCGTCACGCTACGCGACGGCCGTGTCGAGGAGCTGCCGTAAAAGGCGAAGGCGGCCGATCGGGCCGCCTTCGGGTCGGCGCCATTCCCGACGCTCACGGCGCGAGCGATCGGGAATCCAGAGCAAAACCAGCGCTACCTTGGTCCGCCGTCATTGCGAGGAGCGTAAGCGACGAAGCAATCCAGGGCCACATCGCTGCGCTGGATTGCTTCGCTTCGCTCGCAATGACGGGAGGCGCTGGGTTCCCGGTCGGGCTTTCAGCCCGCCGGGAATGACAAGCACCAAGGCGAGCTGTTCAACTGGAAACCATATTAGAAGCCCCTCATGCTGAGGAGCCTGCGTAGCAGGCGTCTCGGAGCACGAGGGGCGTCAGCTCCCGCGCCCGATCAGGACGCCTTCTTCTTGTCCACGAACTGGGCCTTGTACCAGAGGCCGAAGCCGACCGCGGCCAAAGCCGCGAAGAAGACGGCGATGGTGATGTCCTTGGTGGCGGTCAAGCCGACCGAGAAGGGGAAGCGGGCGACATATTCCTTCGTGCCGTCGTCGCTCCTGGCCTTCACGAGGCCGATATATTTGCCTTCCTTCTGGAAGTTGTGATCGAAGGTCAGCGTGCCGGTCTTGTACTTCTTCGGCGGCGAGAAATACTCGGTGTTCGCCTCGAGATTCTCATTGTCGTCCTTCTGGCCGACGTCGCGCAGCACGCGCATCTCGAGGTTCATGTCGCGCAGCTCGTCCTGCTGAGCGTCGAGGGTGATGATGGTGGGGCCGGCGTCGGGAATGTCGTCGCAAAATTGCTCGCGCGATTTCAGCGGCTGATAGCCCGTGAAGCTCATCGTGTCGGGGCCGATCTTCATGAGGCACTGGCCCTGGTTGGAGCCGACGTCGCCATGCGCGTGCGCCTGGGCGACCCAACCGACCGTCGCCAGCGTCATGGCGACGAGAAAGCGCATTTTCATTCTGTTCCTCCCTTTGAACAAACCTTGCGCCGCTTCTTTGCCGAGCGGCTTTATCTCACCGGCGCGTCGACCGGGGGGCGGCCCCCGGCGATGAGGCGGCCGCGACCTTGCGCCAACGAGCGAAGGGCGCAACCGGCATCCCGCGGTTAGCATATATCAAGTTCGAGGCGCCTGTCTTGCGACCTTCGGCCACACAGACTGCCAGGCGCTTTACGCGCCGCAAGGCAGGATAGCTTCCGCCAGTCCGGCGATCGTCTTCCCGTTAACCATGTCCAAGTTGAGTCGCCTCCAAGGATTAATTCACCTTAGCGATTTTTCGAATTTTGCGTTAAACTTTTATTAACTCTTGCGTAGAGGCGGTCATGAGAGTTGTTTCGAGTAAAGATTGGTCTGCGTTTACAAATACTTCAACTGGCGTACGAACGCATTGGCTCCGGCAGCGCGAAGCGCTGGTTCTCTCCAAAAGCCGGCCGGGGTTCGATCGCGCCAGCGCTCACAAGATCTCCGGCGTCCTGCGTGAGATCGCCGGCGGCGAGCAGCCGCAACTGAGATTTCTGGTGTTCGACTTCGCCGAAGGCGCCGGCGCGGCGGTCGCGCCGGACGGTTTCGCGGAAATGGTGGCGGCCACTGCGGAGCTGATTATCGACACCCCCGTCATCACGATCGCATGGGCGCGTTCGCTTCTTGCCGGTCTGGATTTCGATTTTGCCATGAATTGCGCTGCGATCGTGGCTGAAAGGGAAGCGTGTTTTTCCTTTGCCGGCGAACCCTTCGACCTTTTCGGCCTCTATGCCGCGGTCGGTCGCCGGATCGGCTTTTCCAGAACGGAGCGGTTGATCGAAAGCGAGCAAACCCTTTCAGCCGCCGAGGCGCGCGATCTGATGCTGGTCAGGGATGTTGTGCCGGCGCAGCCAGAGTTTTCCGGCATCTCGACCTATCTGACGCAATTCGACCGGCACTATAACGCGTCCCACGCAATCTTCCGCGCGCAGCGCATGGCCGAACCGCCGATCGATCGGCGGCCGGTCATCGACATCGTGCATCGATAGTCAGGCTGTTTCCACTCGAACAGCTCGCATTGGGGCTTTCCCAAGTGGGCTGACAGAATTCGGGTTAACGAGCAGACGTGTTCCAGCGTCATGGCCGCGCTTGTCGCGGCCATCCACGCCGCGCCGATGCGAAAGCGGTAAACATTAGCGAGCAACGCCCGCTTCTTCTTCCCGCGTGTCGTAACGTCCTGGCGTGGATGCCCGCGACAAGCGCGGGCATGACGCGACTGCGTGGGGTTTGTAGCCTGGATCCGGAGCCTTGGGTTATCAGGCGGCGCTTTCGAGCCGCGGCGCGTCGCTCCAGCATTCGAGGAGCGGCGCAAGCTCCTCGATCGGACGCGGCTTGCTGTAGAGATAGCCCTGGATCAAGAAAATATTCTTGCTCGCCATGAAGCCGAGCTGGGCTTGGGTTTCCACGCCCTCGGCGACAAGGTCGAGATTGAGGTCTTTCGCCAGCGCCGAAATGGCGCTGATGATCGCCTGCGTTTTGGGGGACTCGATCGCCTGTCGCGAGAAGGCTTGATCGATCTTCACCTTCTTCACGGGGAAGCGGTTCAGATAGCTCAGGCTGCTGTAGCCGGTCCCGAAATCGTCGAGAGACAGCCGCGCGCCCAGAGCGTCGATTTTCGCGAGCTTTGCCTGGATGTCATCGGTGTTGCTGATCAGGGTCGACTCGGTGATTTCGAGCTCCAGCCGGTCGGGGTCGAGACCACTGTCGTCGAGCGCCGTCGCGATCGTGTCGATGAGGTCCGCCTGATGGAACTGTTTCGGCGCAAGATTGACGGCGACCCGGACATGCCGCGGCCAGGCGACCGCGTCCTCGCAAGCCCGCCGCAGAACCCATGCGCCGATTTCGACGATCAAGCCAGTCTGTTCGGCGACCGGAATGAAGACGCCGGGGGAGATGATGCCGCGCTCGGGATGGCGCCAGCGAACCAGCGCCTCCATCGCGACGATCGCGCCGCGACGGGAGTCGACGATCGGCTGGTAGAATAGCGCCAGCTCGTCTTTGACCAACGCTTCGCGGAGCTCTTCCTCGATGGCGCGCTTTTCGAGCAAGGCGTCCTGCATCTTGGGGCTGTATCGGACCGCTGTCCCGCGAGCCCCCAATTTGGCTTCGTAAAGCGCCAGATCGGCGCATTTGAGCAGGCCGATGGGAGTGTCGGCGTCTTGCGGCGCGATCGCAAGGCCTATCGTCGCGCCGACCGTGATGCGATGCCCGTCGATCCGGAAGGGGCGGCTCAATTCCTTCAGAATAACGGCGCTCATCGCGTCGATCTGCGACGCCTCATGCGGCGCGCGCATCAAGATGCAGAATTCGTCGCCGCCGAGCCGGGCGACCAGATTCGGCGTCGGGGCGCAGGCGCTGAGCCGCGCGCCGACATGGGCGAGCAGCTTGTCGCCGACCATATGGCCAAGCGTGTCGTTGACTTCCTTGAAGCGATCGAGATCGACGGTGATCAGGACGGCGTTCCCCTCGGTCACGCCGAGGCGGAGCATGTCCGCCCCGAGTGCGTCCTGGAAATGATAGCGATTGGGAAGGCCCGTCAGTTCGTCGAAATGAGCGATGCGCTCGATTTCGCGTAGCGCTCGTTGCTGGGTGGTCACGTCCTCGATGACCGTGACGAAAGCCCCGCCTTCGGCGCGCTCACAGTGGAAGTTGAAGTAGCGTTCGCCGATCCGCCGCATGAAGACGGTCGCTTGCGGCATAGCGGCGTGCCGCATCCAGAGTTCCTTGAACTCCTCGATTTCCGCCGGCGACATATTGGCGGTGCGGCCAATGGCGTGAGCCAGCGCGTCGAGCTTGATGGGCGTTGCAGCGGCGACGATTCCGAAAAACTCGACGATGCGCCGATTCATCACCGAGATGGTTAGCGAAGAGTCGCCCATGCAGAGGCCATGGGTCATGGAGTTCAGGGCGATGCTGAACTTCTGGCGCTGGCGCATGGCGTCGCGGCCGTTACGCAGCGCGGAGACGAGAATGTTCTTGAGGAACTTCGTGGTCTTGAAGACCGCCAGCGCGCCAAACCCGAGAAACGCCGAGATGCCCCAATACCAGGGAGAAAAGTTGAAAATGATCGTGAAGGCGAGGGGCATGCAGGTGCCCATCATTTGCCAGAACACGATGTTCGGACGCGCAGCGTTGCGGGCCGCGAGATTCCCGGTGACGCCGGTCATGATGATCACGCCGTAATAGGCCGCGATTTCGTTTTCGTGATAATTGAACAATATTGCGGTGGCGACGCCGAGCGTGACCATAAAGCTAATCGCGCCGACGGCGTAGCGCCGTTCCCAAATCTCTGCATCCCGGCGACGCGCCTCGATCGGCGCGCGATCATGGGAAAGCAGGACATGAACGCGATAGACCCCGATCAGCGACATCAGGCCCGCGAGCCAGAGATACGAGGTTTCTCTGGTTGAAATCCAGGCAATGGCGGGGACGAGCACGCCCGACAGAATGCCGGTGACGAGCGAGTGCGTCGTGTCGAACAGCGTCTCGACGAGATCGGCGTAAATTTCCGCTTCGGCGGCGGATCTGGGATTGGTCGAGGCTTTGGCCTGCATGCCACGTTCCCTTGTCGTCACGACGAGCTAGATACCAGAAGTTGCTCGCCTTCCGGAGCGTTTTGTCTTGACCCGATCAACCGCTTCTGAGCGCGCACCAGTCTCTCCATATGGCGCAGGTCGCGCTCTTCGATGCGCGCCGAGCATTCCGCCCAAAGCTCGGTGATCCGGATGAGCTCGTCGTGAGTGACGGGATGGCTGCGACGCCGGGCTTCGGCGATGGCGCGCCGGCGCCGCCATTTTTTGCCGCCGGCGTCGCGCATCCATTCGACCGCGGCCGCGCGGATGGTTCCGGGCGAGGTGACTTGATCGATGACTTCCAGCTCGAACATTTGACGGCCCGTATAGGTCTGGCCGCTCATGATGATTTGCTGAGTAAGGGCGGAGCCGACGCGGCGGGTCAACATGGTGACTGCGCCCATCCCCGGGAAAGTATTGAAGGCGACCTCGGGAAGGCCAAACATCGCATTTTCTTCGGCAAGAATGAAATCGAAGGCGAGCGCCGCCTCGAGCGCGCCGCCAAGGCACTGTCCCTGCACGGCGCAGAGCGTGACGATCGGCAAATCGAGGCTCTGGGAGTAACCGTAAACGAGATCGACGCAGGCGTGCGCATAGGTAACCAAGGTCGCAAGATCCTGGCGCCGGATCGCCGCGGCAAATGTCGCCAGATCCCCTCCGAGGGAAAAGACGCCGGGCCGCTTGGCCGTCATGACCAAATATCTGAAAGGAAATTCCTCGATCCGCCCGGACATGCCCAAGACCCTGAGGGAATCGCGCAATTGCAGCAGCTCGGCGAGCATGGTCGGCGTGTAGCATTGCGGCGCGTCGACGCGATAATTCATCCAGACGGACGCCGTTTCACGGTCGTAGTCGATTTCCAGCGTTTCGAAACGCCAATTGGGAAATTCGCTCGGATCCTTCGGGCCGCGAAAGACGATTCCCGTCATGGACATGCTCCTGCGCCATCTGTGGCGGCGACTGGTTGGCTTGCTCCCGGTTTCGATCCGCCTTCGGCTCAGCAGGACTGACGGCCAAGATTAACGCGCATCTGTTGGCCCGCGAGGAAGAGATGCAAACCAGCTAGTCTTTAGAGATATACGGCCTGAAGTTGTATATTATCATAGCTGCTAGTCTCCGGTGAAATTCTGAAAGAAAAGGTAAAATCCTTGATTTATTTCAATCAGGCGGTGTTTACCCTTGGAATACAGTCAGATATAACCGTCACACAGTCGCGAACCAGGTCGCCAGCCCGGCCGCCTCATGTTCCAGAATATCGTCATGAATCGCCCATTTGCCGGGCGCGTCGGCAATAAAGGAAACATGCTTCGTCTTGGCGGCGGGAACGATGACGCCGTTTCGCCAATAGGGCTCCCAGCCGTCGTCGAGATCATGCAAGAGCCGCATGGCGTGACCGTGAACATGCATCGCGAGCGGAACCATTGATTTGTTCACATAGCCGAGCGTGACCGGCGTCCCGCGCTTCACGCTGAACAGTGGCGGGCCGTCGTAGCCGTGTGTCGCGGCGCCGTTGATGACCCAGCCGGCGCCGCCCGCCGGGCCGGGCTCGATCACCAGATCGACTTTCTTGGCGTTGTTGAGCTTGATCTCTGCGGGCAGCGCAGGGTTTGAGGGCAGAGAGTAGATAAGGCCCCGCTTCTCAGCGCGCGCTCCTTTCGCCGTGGCGACGAGAATCTCGCTTTCGCTATTGTTGGGGCCGCGCAGGAGGACTCGCGCTTTGGCGCCTTCCGTCGCCGGCATGTCGAAGATGAGCTCGAATCGCGCGCCGGGCGCGACGGGGATGCTGCGCCGCACCGGCTCAAAAGCCTCGCAAGGCTGGCTGTCGATCGCGACGACGAAGGGCTGCACGCCATCGAAGGTCAGGATCATGATCCTGGCGTTGGCGAGATTGGCGAGCCGCAGACGCACGCGCGAATTTGCCTGAAACTCGGCGGTCGCCGGCGCCGCCTTGCCGTTGACGGCGAGCGTCGGGCCGATACGTCCGGCGGCGCGCGCCTCGCTGGCGTCGCCGAAAGCCCCCTCGATCTTGCCCTGCGCGTCGAGGCGCCAATCGTCGAGGACGAGGAGCAGATCGTGGTCGGTGGGCAGGGGGTCGGGCTCGTCCACGACCAAAAGGCCTTTGAGGCCGCGGCCGATCAGCTCGGGCGTCTTGCCATAGACGCTCGGCCGGTAGCAGAAGAGGCCGGGCTCCGACAGCTTGCGGCGGTAGTCGAATGCGCCTCCCGGCGCGACGGCTGCCTGCGTCAGCGGTGCGACGCCGTCCATGGCGTTCTCGCCGCGCATGCCATGCCAATGGATCGTCGCCGGGAGGTCGAGCTTGTTGACGAGGCGGACGTCGAGGTCCTCGCCCTGCTTGTAGCGCAGCACAGGCCCCGGCGCGACGCCGTCGAAGCCGAGGATGTCCGTTTCAGCCTGGCCGAGCTTTGCTTTGCCGGCGCGCGCCTCGATGACGCGCGGGCCCTTTTGCGGCGCCCCTCGTGCGGGGAGGGCGACGACGCTGGCGGCGACCCCGGTCAGAAAGGCGCGGCGGTTGAGCGAGGGCATAGGCTTGCGTCCTTGCGAGAGTGTAACGAGTTGACGGCGACGCTCGCGTCAGCGCGGCGCCGAGGCGGGGGCGCCAACGTCCTGTATTGTGCAGTTCAGCCGCGGTCGTCCCGGCAAGTCCAGCGTCGCCTCATTGCCCTTGTTCCAGAACTGCGCCTCGCCAGCCCCGAAAGCGCCCGTGTAACGCGCGCCCGACGCCGCCAGCGCCTGTTGCAGAACGACGGATTTGTCGCGCCAGGAGAGGAAGGCGAGGGCGGGCGAAATATTCACGAAGGTGACGTCGAGCAGCCCGTCCAGCCCGGGGCATGAGGCGATGAAGGGGCCAAGGCTCGTTCCCTCGGCGTCCTTCGACCGCACGTCGGGGTAGCCTTGCCTCAGGCGGTAGATGCGCTCGATGAGCGTGCGCTGCAGGCAGGGTTTGGCGTCCTTGCAGGCCGAAAGCGTCTTGCGAAAGCTCGCCTGGCTCTCGGTCAAGTCCTTCTTCCGAGCCGCCATCAGCGGCGCGGCCGTAGCCAAATCGGCAAGACGGGACTCTTCTTTATCCAGCCCTTCGAGGGTCGCATCCTCGCAAATGAATTTGACCGGGGCCCTGGAGGTCTTGGCGCATTCCATCGGCGTCGCAGCGGCGAATCCTATCGAGATGAGGGAGAGGAGCGCTATGGCGGCCGCGCGGGTCATGAGGCGTGCTCCGAAAAGAGGATCGAGAAAGGCGATACATTCTAGCGGTCGCAAGCCAAAACGTCGCTTCCGGACATACGTATTTTTTTGAAGCATCCCGCGCCGACCATGCTATAGAGCGGCGCCCGCGCTCGCGGGCTTCAGGTTTCGCGGCGGGTCCGGATGGGGCCGCTCACGCGGGCGTGGCGGAACTGGTAGACGCGCCGGATTTAGGTTCCGGTGACGAAAGTCGTGGGGGTTCGACTCCCTCCGCCCGCACCAAATGCCGCAGTTTCGCGGAAATTATGCCAAGCCGCCGCGCGCACGGCCGGCTCTAAAGTTGTAGAAGGCGATCGACATGCAAGTTACGCAAACCTCCTCCCAGGGTTTGAAGCAGGAATTCAAGGTCGTGCTGCCGGCGGCCGATCTCGCCGCCAAGCTCGGCGCGCAGCTCGCCGAAATGCAGGCCAAGGCCCAGATCAAAGGCTTCCGCCCCGGCAAGGCTCCGATCGCCCATCTCAAGAAGCTCTATGGCAAGAGCATCATGGGCGACGTCCTGCAGGAGTCCGTCAACGAGGCGAACCGCAAGATCGTCGAGGAGCATGAGCTGCGAATCGCCGTCGAGCCGAAGCTCGATTTCCCCGGCGGGCAGGAAGAGCTCGAACGCGCGCTCGAGGCCGAGGGCGACCTCGCCTTCACCGTGACCTTCGAGACGCTGCCGAAGTTCGAGATCGGCTCGTTCGACGACATTTCTATCGAGCGCCCGGTCGCCGAGATCGCCGACGCGGACATCGACACGGCGTTGCAGAATCTGGCGGATCGCGCCCAGGAATTCGAGCCGCGCGCGGAAGGCGCCAAGGCCGAGAAGGGCGACAAGCTCACGATCGATTTCACCGGCAAGCTCGACGGCGTCGCCTTCGAGGGCGGCACGGGCGGCGACATCGACCTGGTGCTGGGCTCCAACACCTTCATTCCCGGCTTCGAGGAGCAGCTCGAAGGCGCGGGCGTGGGTGAGCAGCGCCTGGTGAAGGTCAAGTTCCCGGAGGATTATTCGGCTCAGCATCTCGCCGGCAAGGACGCCGAGTTCGACGTGACGGTGAAGGCGATCGCCGCGCCGAAGTCGCTCGAGATCGGCGAGGAGCTCGCCAAGAAATATGGCTTCGAGAGTTTCGACGCCATGAAGGAAGCGGTGAAGGGCAATCTCGAGGCCGACTTCCACAAGGTCTCGCGCGACAAGCTGAAGCGCGCGCTGCTCGACGCCCTCGACAGCCGCTATTCCTTCGAGCTGCCCGAGACGCTCGTCGAACAGGAATTCAACAACATCTGGGGTCAGCACGAGGCCGAGAGCCGCCGCGCGAATCAGCCGGTCGCCGAAGAAGGCAAGACCGAGGACGAAACCCGCGCGGAGTTCCGCAAGATCGCCGAGCGCCGCGTGCGCCTCGGGCTGGTTCTCGCGGAAATCGGCCAGAACGCCGGCGTGAAGGTCGAGGACAAGGATCTGACCGAGGCCCTCGTCGAGCGCGTCCGCATGTTCCCGGGCCAGGAAAAGCAGGTCTGGGACTTCTATCGCAACAATGAGCAGGCGCTCGCCCAGTTGCGCGCGCCGATCTACGAAGAGCGCGTCGTCGACCATATCTCCAAGCTCATCAAGATCACGGACAAGACCGTGACCAAGGAAGAGCTGTTCAAGGAAGAAGAGGCGTAAAAGCGTTCGGGCAATCGCAACGCCGGGCGTGAGCCATCCCTCCCCTTTACGGGGAGGGTGGCCCCGCCGTAAGGCGGGGTCGGGTGGGGTAAGGCCCCACCGCTCTCATTGCGGCGCGGACCCCACCCGGCGGCGGCCTTCGGCCGCCGACCTCCCCGTAAAGGGGAGGTATCGGGCTAACGACGCTGGACGGTCGCTTGTCCGCGAGCCTTAAGTCTTTTGTTGATCCCTTTGGCGCCGCGCTTGCCAGATCGCTCTTCGCCCGAGAAGCGGAAGCTTCGTTTGCGTCCCGGCGCGCTCCGGCATATGACGGGACAAGAATTCCCGGCGGAGGGCCCCTGCGCCGGCAAGACCATATGAGACGGCCGTGCGGCAGGTTCGGGTAAATGCTTCGCGGCTGGTCTAATGCGCGCGGTCTCCTGCGAGGAGACGCGCAGGGAAGGCGATGCGATGCGTGATCCGATCGAGGTCTATAGCCAATATCTCATTCCGCAGGTGATCGAAAATACGTCGCGCGGCGAACGCGGCTTCGACATCTATTCGCGCCTGTTGCGCGAGCGGATCATCTTCCTCACCGGGCCGGTCGAGGACCACATGGCCTCGGTCATCATCGCCCAGCTCCTTTTCCTCGAATCGGAAAATCCGAAGAAGGAAATCTCCCTCTACATCAACTCGCCGGGCGGCGTGGTGACGGCGGGTCTCGCCATCTACGACACGATGCAGTTCATCAAGCCGAAGGTCTCGACGCTCTGCGTTGGCCAGGCGGCCTCGATGGGCTCGCTGCTACTCTGCGCCGGCGAGGCCGGCATGCGCTATGCGCTCCCCAACGCCCGCGTCATGCTGCATCAGCCCTCGGGCGGCTTCCAGGGCCAGGCGTCGGACATTCAGCGCCACGCCGAGGACATACTGAAGGTCAAGAAGCGCCTGAACGACATTTATGTCCGCCACTCCGGCAAGGATTACGACACGATCGAGCGCACGCTCGACCGCGATCACTTCATGTCGGCGGAAGAGGCGAAGGCGTTCGGCATCGTCGACAGCGTGCAAGAGAAGCGTCCCGACGACGAGTCAGAAGCCAAGAGCTGAAATGGTTTCTCTCCCGCATGGGGCCGATAGGGCGCCTTGTGCGGGAGAGAGCCCGCCGCGCTAAGCGGCGGCGCCAAAAAATAAATTGCGTCCGCCGTTCCTTCGGGGAAAAAGAGCGGACCTTTGGGTGAGAGAAACGGGGCTATAAGGGCGCGCATGTTTCGCAAGATTTTGATCGCCAACCGTGGCGAAATCGCCTGCCGCATCATCAAGACGGCAAAGAAGATGGGCATCGCCACGGTCGCCGTCTATTCGGACGCCGACGCCGACGCCCTGCATGTGGAGATGGCGGATGAGGCGATCCACCTTGGCCCGCCGCCCGCCGCGCAGTCCTATCTGCTCATCGACAAGATCATCGCGGCCTGCAAGCAGACCGGCGCCGAAGCCGTGCATCCCGGCTATGGCTTCCTCTCCGAGCGCGCGGCTTTCGCCACGGCGCTGAAGGACGCCGGCATCGTCTTCATCGGCCCGAACCAGCGCGCCATCGAGGCGATGGGCGACAAGATCGAATCGAAGAAATTCGCCTCGGCCGCCAAGGTCAGCGTCGTGCCGGGCTATCTCGGCGTGATCGAATCGCCGGAAGAGGCGGTGAAGATCGCCAAGGACATCGGCTATCCGGTGATGCTGAAGGCTTCCGCCGGCGGCGGCGGCAAGGGCATGCGCATCGCTTTCAACGACGCCGAGGTGATCGAGGGCTTCACCCGCGCCCGTTCGGAGGCGGCGTCGTCCTTCGGCGATGATCGCGTCTTCGTCGAGAAGTTCATCCAGAACCCGCGCCATATCGAAATTCAGGTGCTGGGCGACAAGCACGGCAATGTCATTCACCTCAATGAGCGTGAGTGTTCGATCCAGCGTCGCAACCAGAAAGTGATCGAGGAGGCGCCGTCGCCGCTGCTCGACGCCGCCACCCGCGCCGAAATGGGCGCGCAGGCCGTCGCGCTCGCCAAGGCTGTCGACTACGATTCGGCCGGCACGGTGGAATTCGTCGCGGGCCAGGACAAGAGCTTCTACTTCCTCGAGATGAACACCCGCCTGCAGGTGGAGCATCCGGTCACCGAGCTCATCACCGGCATCGATCTCGTCGAGCAGATGATCCGCGTCGCCGCCGGCGAGCCCCTGCAGCTCAAGCAGGAGAATGTGAAGATCAACGGCTGGGCGGTGGAAAGCCGCATCTATGCCGAAGATCCGACCCGCAACTTCCTGCCCTCCATCGGCCGTCTGGTGAAATATCGCCCGCCGGAGGAAAAGAAGGAAGACGGCGTCACTGTCCGTAACGACACGGGCGTCACCGAGGGCCGCGAGATTTCGATCCATTACGATCCGATGATCGCGAAGCTCGTCACGCACGCCCCCGACCGCTTGACCGCCATCCAGGCCCAGGCCGACGCGCTCGATCGTTTCCTCATCGACGGCATTCGCCACAACATTCCCTTCCTCTCGACGCTGATGCAGATGGAGCGTTGGCGGTCGGGCACGCTTTCGACGGGGTTCATCGCCGAGGAGTTCCCGGAAGGCTTCGCCGCGCCGGAGCCCACGGGCGATCTCGCTTTGACGCTCGCCGCCGTCGCGACGCTGATGGATCACATCGGCAACGCCCGCAAACGCATGATCAGCGGCCAGCTCATGAGCGGCCGCCCGGTCGAATTTTCGCGCGACCGCGTCTGCATGCTCGCCGATACGCGCTATGACGTCTCGCTCGAGGAGCAGGGCGAGGCGCTCGTCGTGCAGTTCTCCGGCGCCGATAACCGCGCCCATCGCGTATCCTCGCAGTGGCGGCCGGGCGACGCGGTCTTCAAGGGCGATGTCGACGGCCATACGGTCTATGTGCAGACGCGGCCGATCCTCAATGGTTACGAGCTGGCCCATCAGGGCGTGAGCGTGCAGGCGCGCGTCTACACGCAGCGCGAGGCCGAGCTCGCCGCTTTGATGCCCAAGAAGAAGGACACCGGCGCCTCCAAACATCTGCTGTGTCCGATGCCGGGTCTCGTAAAGACCATCGACGTCAAGGAAGGGCAGGAAGTAAAGGCGGGCGAGGCGCTCTGCATGGTCGAGGCCATGAAGATGGAGAACGTCCTGCGCGCCGAGCGGGATGTGACCATCAAGAAGATCCTCGCGAAGCCCGGCGACAGCCTCGCGGTCGACGCGGTGATCATGGAATTCGCGTAAGCGGCTCAGATGGGCCGGTGATGCATTTCCGTTTGATCGGCTCGCGTCGGTCTTGTCATTCCCGGCGGGCTGAAAGCCCGACCGGGAATCCAGAGCCTCAAGAGCACCGGTTTTGACTTGGACTCCCGATCGCTCGCTTCGCGAGCGTCGGGAATTACAACGAACTGATCAAGCGATTAACACGCGGCCTCCCGGGGCCGCGTTTTTGTTTGCGCGGCTGAAGCCGCGCGGTCCATGAGCGTCTTCGGACCGCGCGCCTTCAGGCGCGCCAAGCGACCAAATCTTCCGCTTGGATCATACGGGATCCGCTCGATTGGTTCGGCGCCATCCCCGACGCAAGCGCCGTTCGAACACACAGGAAATCACCGCCGTCATTGCGAGGAGCAAAGCGACGAAGCAATCCAGGGCCGCATCGCTGCCCTGGATTGCTTCGCTTCGCTCGCAATGACGGGTTCTGGGCAAAACCAGCGCTCTTGTGGCTTTGGATCGCCCGTCAGAAGGCCGATTTCATCGCTTGGGCGGCGTTTCGACGCGATCGCCAAGAAGACTCTGCCGCTTACGGCAGTTACGATTAATCCAATAAATTCGGCGCCTTGCCAAATTCATCTGCAAGCGCTCAGGCGCGCGGCGCGAAACGGCCGCCGCCTGTGCGTCTCGTAGCGGAGATCAGGCGCTCGCCTTCGCTTTGCGCGCCGCGCGAGCCGGAGCCGCCTTCTTGCGCGCCTGGCCGAGGCCCATCTGCTTGGCAAGATTAGAGCGCTGCGCCGCATAGTTCGGCGCGACCATCGGATAATCGGGGGCCAGTCCCCATTTCGCCCGATATTGGTCCGGCGTCATTCCCAGCGTGGCCAAATGCCGCCGTAGCGACTTGAACTTCTTCCCATCGTCCAGGCAGACGAGATAGTCGGGCGTGATCGACTTGCGGATCGAGACGGCCGGCTCAGGCTTCTCTTCGACCGCAGGAGCTGCAGCCGCGCCCGTCGCCAGGCGTCGCAGCGTCGCGTCCACGGACGCGATCAATCCGGGAAGCTCCGCGACCGGAAGCGAGTTATGAGAAACGAAGGCCGCGACAATGCTCGCAGCCAATTCGATTGAACTGGCGTCTTCTGAATCTGGCGTCTGCAAGGGCGTATCCTCCGCGCGAATCGATGATATTACTAATACCGCAATCTGGTTGCGTCGAGCTTAACGGTCAAATTCTTTCCAAAATAGTGTATCCGACTGACGGGAATAGCAGCTCTAACGCCCCGGACGCGCTTTGTTTGCTGTGGGTCAAAGAAGAGTCGAGCCGCCCAAGTCTCGATTTTTTCTTTCTTGAACGCGACTTGGCTTGCAGCTCAAGTTAAAATCTCAGTTACGTGCCCCATCTTACGGCCTGGACGGCTTTCCTTTTTACCGTAGAGATGCAGACAGGCGCCGTCTTGAGCCAGTATCTGCGCCCATTTGTCGGCGTCGGCGCCAATGAGATTGCGCATGACGACTTGGCGCCCATGGCGGCGCGTCGAGCCGAGCGGCAGGCCCGCAATGGCGCGCATGTGCTGCTCGAATTGCGAGGTTACGGCGCCATCGAGCGTCCAATGCCCGGAGTTGTGCACGCGCGGCGCAATTTCATTGACGAGGAGCCGCTCGCCTTCAGCGTCCGAAACGACGAACATTTCCACGGCGATCACGCCGACGTAATCCGCCGCTTCGGCGATGCGCCGGGTCATCTCGACAGCCGCCCGCGCTGTTGCGTCGCTGATTGCGGCGGGAGCCGTCGTCGTCGCTAGAATATGATGTTCGTGTATGTTTTCGCAGATGTCATAGGCGCGGAAGGCGCCGTCGAGCCCGCGCGCCGCGACAACGGAAACCTCTTTGGAGAAGGGCACAAAACCTTCGAGTATCGAGGGCGCGCCGCCTACCGCTTTGAAAGCGTCGTCGAGATCGACGCCTTCGACTATTCGGGTCTGACCCTTGCCGTCGTAGCCGAAACGGCGAGTCTTCAGGATCGATGGACGCCCGAGTTGCGTGACGGCGCGCGTCAGCGCATCGAGATCGGAGACGTCGGCGAAATCGGCCGTGGCGACGCCGAGCCCGCGCACGAACTGCTTTTCGATCAGCCGGTCCTGCGTCAGCGCGAGGACCTTCGGGTTCGGCCGCACCGGCCGATGCGCTTCGAGCACTTCCGCCGTTCGCGCCGGAACATTTTCGAATTCATAGGTGACGACATCGACAGATTCGGCGAAGGCCGCCAGTGCCGCTTCATCGAGGAAATCGGCGCAAGTGCGCGCGGCGCAGACGTCGAAGGCGGGATCATCGGCGACGGGCGAGAAAATATGGCATTTGAGGCCAAGGCGGGCGCCGGCTGACGCCAGCATGCGCGCGAGCTGGCCGCCGCCGAGAATGCCGATGGTTGCGCCGGGCTTCAGCATGTTACGCCTCCTCCTTCGGCGTCTCGGCGACGCTCGCTGTCTGTTTTGCGCGGAAATCTGCGAGCCGCGCGGCGAGCGCCTTGTCGCTCAGCGCGAGAATTGAGGCGGCGAGAATTGCGGCGTTGATCGCGCCCGCCTTGCCGATGGCGAGCGTTCCGACCGGCACGCCGCCGGGCATTTGAACAATGGAGAGCAGGGAGTCCATGCCTTTGAGCGCCTGGGACTCGATCGGCACGCCGAGAACCGGGAGATTGGTCATGGAGGCCGTCATGCCCGGCAGATGCGCGGCGCCGCCGGCGCCCGCAATGATCACCTCGAAGCCAGACGCCTCGGCCCCCTTGGCGAAAGTGAAAAGCCGCTCGGGCGTGCGATGGGCCGAGACGATTCGCGCGTCGCAGCCGACGTCGAGGATTTTCAGGGTCTCCACGGCGTGGCGCATGGTCGCCCAGTCGGACTGGGACCCCATAATGATCGCGACAGGCGTCTTCGGCTTCGCCACTTTAAGTGATCCATTACTCGAGCGTGGGAAGCCATGCCGCATAGACGATGGGGAGGCGGGACGCAAGGCGCCCGGCGGGCTGTCGCGTGATGGGAGGCGCTCGCGGGCTTGTCTTGGGGACGCAAGCCGGGCAGTGGGGTGAGGGCATGAGAGGCGCATGGTCGGGGCGCATGTCCTCCGTTCCGCCGCTATTCAGCTATAGTGCGGCCTGATCGGATTTTTAGTCAGAGGGAATCGTGTCGGCAAATCTTTTAGCCAAGATCAGGGAATTCGGCCGGGTTATCTCAGTCATTCTGCTGATGGATATGAGAACGCGGTTCGGCTCCAGCTATTTCGGCTATCTTATCGCGATCGCATGGCCGCTCAGCCATCTCATCATCGTTTCAGGCGCCTATCTACTTAGGAATTATGTCGCGCCTGTCGGCGAGAGTCCGGCCGTGTTCGTGGCGACAGGCGTAGTGCCCTACATTCTCTGTCTCTATCCCGCGAGAATGCTAGGTATGGCTGTATTCCAAGGGCGGATGCTACTAAATATGCCGATTCTCAAGCCCGGGCATTTGATCGCCGCGAGATGGATACTGGAGGTGCTAAACGCTTTCATTGTGCTGGGTCTGTACCTGTTGCTTATGTATTCATTAGATATAGACTTTTTCCCGACTGATTACATTGTTGCAGCTCAGGCTGTTCTTGCTGCTGTCTATCTTGGGATAGGGTTTGGAGCGATAAATACTGTTGCATGCGCAATATTTGGCGGATATTTTCTTGTTGCATTTACTCTGGCTGCCGTCCTTTTATATATGCTTTCTGGCGTATATGAGCCGTCTTACGCTTTTTCTGAGGAGGTGCGTGATTACTATTCCTACAATCCCCTCTTTCAAATCGTGGAGTGGCTACGCTCCGCCTATTACACCAACTACGATCCTTATATTGTCAATAAAGTCTATGTCGTCGAATTTGCCTCAGTCTCTCTCGCCCTTGGCCTGCTGGGGGAGCGCTTTCTTCGCGGAAAATTTTTCTCCTGAGATCGCTGCCTTTGGAGGAAATAGGTCTGTGGTCGCGTGAGAGAGCGAGGGCGGTGAATCGGAGCAAAATCGACCGGGCCGAGAAAGGCCGCGAGTTCGTTTGGGGGTACCCCCGCTCGATGATCGGCGTCGACTTCGCTTCGACGCGCCCTGCTTGGATTACGCCCCGCCATTCATATTCGCCGTGGTGGGCTTGGTTTTCGTCGCCTTACCCATCACCGTGTCAGCGCGCTTTTCGACCGACGCGCTGGCTAAGCGGCTTCGCGCGAGCAGCATGAGGTTTGGGGTGGTTTGCGCGGCGCCCTCGGTCTGGCGCTCTCTCTCTCTCGCTGTTGCAGCGCGTCCCGATACGGGAGGAGATCGTTGTCGCGGCGTTCGCGCGCAGGGGCTAACCACGCCGCTTCTGCTGCGTGCGACTGGCTCCCTGCCGCCCGAAGGCTAGACGCGACCGCACCGAGAGCAGGAAATCCCGCTCTCGGCATTTCTTTGTCGATCGGCGCGCGACCCTTATGCGGCGCGATCGACGTCCTCTTCGTCGCCGTCGTCGGCGGCTTCGGCGTCGGCCTTCGCGCCGCGCCGCGGGCCCTTCTGCAGGAAGGACTCGATCAGCTTCAGCGCCTCCGAGTCTATCAGCTTGCGCACGGCCGCGACTTCCCGCGCCATGCGGTCGAGCGCCGCCTCATAAAGCTGGCGCTCGGAATAGGACTGCTCCGGCTGCGTGTCGGAACGGTAGAGGTCGCGCACCACCTCGGCGATCGTGACGAGGTCGCCGGAGTTGATCTTGGCCTCATATTCCTGGGCGCGACGCGACCACATTGTCCGCTTGATGCGCGCGCGTCCGGAAAGCGTCGTGAGCGCCTTGTCGACCACGCCGGTCTCGGCGAGCTTGCGCATCCCGACATTGGCGATTTTGCTCGTCGGAACCTTCAGGATCATCTTGTCCTTGATGAAGCTGACGACAAAGAGCTCGAGGCTGAAGCCCGCGACTTCCTGTGTTTCGACGCCAATGATTTGGCCGACGCCGTGAGCCGGATAGACAATGAATTCGTTGAGCTTGAAACCGTGCTTCTGCGCGGCCGGTTTCGTTTTCGCGGGCGCGGGTTTCACCACGGCCTTTGAATCGGTTACGGTCTTCTCGGCAGCGACGGGCGTCGCCGTTTCAACGGGGGGCTCGTTTCTTTTTGCCAATTTTTTATCTTCGCCGGCTGTCGTGGTTGATGAAGTCTTGCCAGCCGCCGCGGCGGCCGCGGGGGCGGCCGGTTTGGCGGGGAAGGGGGGCTTGGCGTCGCGGGCTGGCGCAACAGCGGCCGCCGGTGCGGGCTTGTGCGCCGCGGCGGACGTAACGGGTTCAAAGGTTCTCGTCGCCTCGGCTTTGCGGGCGGGAGCTGTGGCGAGCGCAGCCTTCTCGGAGGCAGCCTTGGACGGCGCGGCGGCGTTGGCCGAGGCCGGCGCCGCGGCAGGCTTCGCCACTGGTTTCGGTTTCTCGATGGACGCCGCCGACTTGTGCGCCTTGGCGGGCGTGATTTTTTCGTCCGACTTCACGGCGGCGGTTGCGGCGGTCTTCGCCGCGGACCTGACAGTCTTTGCGCCGGCTTTGCCCGGGGCCGCGGCGACAGTCCCGCGCGCAGCGACATTCTTTGCCAATGTGGACGCGCGCGCGCCGGACGCCGCGGCGCTGCGGGCGGCAGCGTCCGCGCCGCTTTTGCCGCTGGTCTTTGTCGTCGCCTTCGCTGCGGTCGTCACAGGCGCGTCAACGCGCGTCTTTGTCGCAGTCTTGGCGTTCTTTGTCGCGGATTTGCTCGTTTTCGAGCCATCGGATTTCGCGGCGGCGCTTGCCGACGCGGCGCCGGGGCGTGCGGCTTTACCGCTTTTCGACGCCGATCCCTGAGAACGCGCGGAGGTAGCTGTAGCGCCGACCCCTTTCTTTGTTATATCGTTCTTCTTGGCGGACGGCATACGCGGGGCACTCCTTTTGCATCCCGCTGTGGAGACGGGATGATCCTGCTGTCCTCTTGCCGCGAGACGAACAAAGCGTCTTGGCAGGCAAGTTTCTGAACTGACACCTTAAGCCAGAGGCGCGGGCGAGATAGGGAATTCGGACGCTCTAAGGCGCGCGCTTTCTCATGCTGTGAGGCAAGCCGTCGTCGGCCCGTGACGGCCGAGCGGCGTTTATTACCATTCTCTATATCACGCCGCGGCGCCAAAATCAAAAACAACCCTTGCCCGGTTTTTGCCGGGAGGGTCGGAAACTCGTCAGTAAGTTACGAAATTCGCTCTGCTATCAAGCAAAGTTAAGGATGTGGAAAGATTGGGCCGCCGCCCGGCGCACATCTGGCGGCCGAAACGAATCGGCTCGCGACGGGCGGCTTGAGGCGATCTCAGTCGCCCTGCCCAGGCTCGGAAGAGAACTGGGCTTCGAACTTGCCGGGCTTGCCGTCCCATTCCTTGGCGTCCGCGGGCGGGTCGCGCTTGATGGTGATGTTCGGCCAATTCTGCGCCATTTCAGCGTTCAACTGCAACCACTTCTCAAGGCCTTCCTCGGTGTCGGGCTTGATCGCCTCGGCGGGGCATTCAGGCTCGCAGACGCCGCAGTCGATACATTCGTCCGGATGGATGACGAGCATGTTCTCGCCCTCGTAGAAGCAGTCGACGGGGCAAACTTCCACGCAATCCATATACTTGCACTTGATGCAGTTTTCCGTGACGACATAAGTCATGTGAATTGTCTCTTTCGACGATTTGTGAGCGTCTCGCGTCGATTGCCGCGCTAGCTAGCGTTTTTGCCGCCGTCATGCAAGGCATGGCCATGGTGATTTTGGCGCCGCCGCGATATGGCTACAATAGGATTCAAGCGGGACGATTATGACCGACGTTGAACTCAGAGCGACACACGCCGTTGCGCAAACCATGACGGCGCGCGCCTTGCTGCTCGGCGAACGCATCGACACCGTCGGGTTGGAGCGGGCGGATCTGGTGTCGACCGCGCCGCTCGCCTTCCATGCCGGGCAGGCGGGCTTCGCCGTGCTTTACCGCTTCGGCGTCGCGGTCCTCTTCGGACTCTCGCCGCTCGAAGAGGACGAGATCGTCACCAAGATCGGCGCGCGGGTCGCCGGCGCCTCGCGGGGCGACGACGAGACGCTCGTTATCGAAATCACGCATGACGGCGAGGACAAGCCGCTGCCGAACGGCCGCCTTGCAGTGAAGGATCTTTCCGAGGCGCGGCTGCTCGTCATCGCCGACGCCTTGGCGAAAAGCGTGGCGCTGGCGCGCGACGAGCGCCGCGTCAATGCCGTCTTCGACACGATCGAGCCTTTCGCGGCGGAGCTTGCCAGCAGGGGCCGCCCGCCATGGCGGCGCAAATCCATGCTGGAGCTCATCGGCCAGACGCTGCTCGTGCGTCATCGCGTCTCGGGCCGCGTCGCCGTCGAGGACAAGCCCGACGTTCTATGGGATCGCCCTGACCTCGAACGCCTCTATGCGCGTCTCGAAGACGAATATGAGCTGGAGGCGCGCGGACGCACGCTCAACGCCAAGATCGACGTGATCGGCGAAACCGCGCGGGCGCTCACCGATCTCATCGACGCGGACCGCTCCGTGCGGCTCGAATGGATCATCATCGTGCTGATCGCCATGGAGATCGGCCTGTCGCTGTTCCAAATGTTCTCCGGACAGCATTATCTTCACCAGATACAGGCGGCCTCGACCGCAACCCACGGATCGTCTGTGGAGAGCCACGCGAAGTGAGGCAATTGATGCCGCGCGAAAGTGAATTGCCGCTTCGCGTAATGGCGCGTGTCGATCTTGCCGCGCATGATCGCCTCTTCGAGGGACATGCGGCCGTCGAGATAGGCGATGAGATGCGGAACGCCATGCGCGCGCATGGCCGGGAGCGTGGGATCGAGATCGCGGTCGCGTAGGCGGGCCACTTCGTCGAGCGCGCCCATCTCCATCATTTTGTCGAAACGCGCGTCGATGCGCGCGTAAAGCGTCTCGCGCTCGGGCGCGAGAAAGAAGGCCGGGCACTGCGCCGCGTCGAGTAGTGGCGTCGAGCGCGGCCCCTGGAAGGAAGCGAGCGGCTTGCCCGTCGCGGCGAAAACCTCGAGGGCGCGCAAAATGCGCTGCGGGTCTGTCGGGCGCAGCCGCGCCGCGGTCTCCGGGTCTTTCGACAAAAGCTCGGCGTAAAGCTCCTGCGGGCTCGCGCCTTCGGCCGCCGCGCGCACCTGCGCGCGCACCTCCTCGGGCACGGCGGGAATGTCCGAAAGGCCGTAAAGCGCGGCTTTGAAATACATGCCCGTGCCGCCGGCGACGACGGGCGTCACGCCGCGCGTGTCGAGGTCGGCCAGCGTCTGCGCGAGATCGGCGAGATAGCGGCCGACGGAGTAATTTACTGCTGCATCGATATGGCCGAAGAGGAGATGCGGCGCCTGCGTCTCTTCTTCTAGCGTCGGCCGCGCGGTGATGATGCGCAGGTCACGGTAGACCTGCATGGAGTCGGCGTTGACCACTGCGCCGCCGACGCGCTCGGCGATGGCGAGCGCCAGCGCCGACTTGCCCGAGGCTGTGGGACCTGCGATGAGAATGGCGCGCGGGGACATGGCGGCTATTGCGGCGGAAATGGGCTGGATGTCAAAGGCGATCAACCCACACTTAGTCACTTTGCCGCGTCGTCATGGCCGGGCTCGTCCCGGCCATCCACGCCGCGCAATGGTCGCTCTTGTGGGGCGGGCCCACTTCGACCTCGGAAAACCACCCGCATCGTCGGGACCGGTCTCTGGCACAGAGCCGGCCCTGTCCCTCGGTGAGCCGTGGGTGGCCGGGACAAGCCCGGCCATGACGGTTCCGAAATGAGTGACACACTAGGCCACCAAGCGGGAGGCGAGTCGAGCGCGGGAATCGTCGCAACCTTTGTTGCCGGACATAGCGTCGCGCTAACCGAGGCGGTCGTCCAGCGCGCCTTGCGCGAAGCCGGGCTCGGCGATCGGACGCTGGATTGGCTCGCGCCAGACATCGCCGCCGACGTTTTCCTCGACGCGCAAGACCCGGACGTCGCGCGCGCGCGATTGCAGGCTGCGCTTGCCGGGGAGGCGATCGACATTGTCGTTCAGCCGGCCGAAGGCCGCCGCAAGCGTCTCCTCGTCGCCGACATGGACTCGACCATGATCGAGCAGGAATGCATCGACGAGCTTGCTGGGCTCATCGGCATCCGCGACCGCATCTCCGCCATCACCGAGCGCGCAATGGCGGGCGAGCTGAACTTCCAGGCCGCGTTGAAGGAGCGCGTCGCGCTGCTCGCCGGCGTGACGCTCGACCAGATCGCGACGATCGTGGCGCGCATCACGATCACGCCGGGCGCCCGCGTCCTCGTGCAGACCATGCGCGCGCATGGCGCGCATACGGCGCTCGTGACCGGCGGCTTTACGCAATTCACCGCGCCGGTCGCCGCGCGCATCGGCTTCGACGAGACTTTCGCGAACCGGCTGGAAATTGTCGGGCGCGCCTTGACCGGCGTTGTCGTGGAGCCGGTGCAGGGCAGGGAAGGCAAGCGCGCCGCGCTTGTCGGCTTGCGCGAGAGGCTCGGACTGGCCCCCGTGGCGACGCTCGCAATCGGCGACGGCGCCAATGATCTCGATATGTTGCGGGAAGCGGGGCTCGGCGTCGCTTATCACGCCAAGCCAAAGGTGGCCGACGTCGCGGCGGCGCGGATCGACCACGCGGATCTGACGGCGCTGCTGTATGCGCAAGGGTATCGGAAGAACGACTTTAGGGAGTGAGGGATCGCCCTCATCCGACCCCGCTTCGCGGGGCCACCTTCTCCCGCGAGCGGGAGAAGGAGCTGCGTTCCGAAACCTCCGGGTTCTCTCCTTCTCCCGCTCGCGGGAGAAGGTGGCCCTCGCGTCAGCGAGGGTCGGATGAGGGCTTAGTCTACCGGCAGCGCCACGAAATGCGCGTCGCCCTGGCCATTGGCCACGATCAGCAGCGCCGTCTTCTTACCCGCCTCCTTCAGCGCCTTGATCTTCTTCACGGCGTCGGAGGGCTCGTTCACCGGCTCCTGATTGACTTCGAGCAGGATTTCGCCGGGCTGCAGCCGCTTCTCCGCCGCGTTGGACGACGGGTCGACGGAGGTGATCAGCACGCCGTTCTTCACCGTGTCCTTGATCTGGAAGCGCGCGCGCAGATCGTCGGTGAGGCGTGAAAGCTCCAGCCCCAGCGCGCTCTGGGAGGCCGGGCTATTCGTTTCCGGCTTTTCCTTGTCGCCGCCGTCGCGCGAGGCGACCTTCTCGCCGTCCTCCAAACGGCCGAGCCTGACCTTCTTGGTCTCTTCCTTGCCGGAGCGGACGATGACAAGATCGACGTCCTTGCCGACGGGCGTCGCGGCGACGAGCTTGGGCAGATCGCGCGATTCCTTGATCGGCTTGCCGTCGAACTTCACGATCACGTCGCCGGCCTTGATTCCGGCAGGCTTCGACGGGCCTTTGTCGTCGACGCCCGCGACCAGCGCGCCGCGCGTGGCGCCGAGACTGAGCGTTTCTGCAATGGCGTCGTCGACGTTCTGGATACGCACGCCGAGCCAGCCGCGGCGCGTCTCGCCATATTGCTGGAGCTGGTCGATCACCGGCTGCACGGTGTTGGCAGGGGTCGCGAAACCGATGCCGACCGAGCCGCCCGAGGGCGAGAGGATAGCCGTGTTGATGCCGATCACCTCGCCATCCATGTTGAACAGCGGGCCGCCGGAATTGCCCTTGTTGATGGAGGCGTCGGTCTGAATGTAGTTGTCGTAGGGGCCGCTATCGATGTTGCGGTTGCGGGCCGAGACGATGCCCGCCGTCACCGAGCCGCCGAGGCCGAACGGATTGCCGACCGCGAGCACCCAGTCGCCGACGCGCGCCTTGTCGCTGTCGCCGAATTTCACCGCCTTCAGCGGCTTCTCCGGCTTCACCTTCAGCACCGCGACGTCGACCTTCTGGTCCTTGCCGAGAATTTCGGCCTTGAGCTTCTGGCCGTCGTTGAAAATGACGGTCACTTCGCTGGCGTCGGCGATCACGTGATTATTGGTGATGACGATGCCGGAGGCGTCGATGACGAAGCCGGAGCCGAGCGAGGAGGATTTGCGCTGGCGCGGCAGGTCGGGCATGCCCTGGCCGCGGCGCTTGAAGAATTCCTCGAAAAGATCGTCGAAGGGCGCGCCGGGGCCCATGCCCGGCGGCAGCCCGGGCGCGTCGCCGCCCTTGCCGCGCTGTTTGGTTTCGAGCGTCTGCGTCGCCGAAATATTGACGACGGCGTCGGAAACCTGCGCGGAGAGGTCGGCGAGGGAATCGGGGCCTTTGGCGTGGGCCGCGCCGGCGAGCCAAAGGGAAGAGGCCGTCGCGAGCGCCAGAGCGGCGCGACGAAATGCGGGCATCATGCGTTTTGCTCCTCGAGGGACATTGTTCTTGTTGGCGCGCCGCCGCCGGCGCCCTTGGTTTATCGCTTTTGCGCCGGCTCCGGCGGGGCGCTCGCGCTTCCCTCGGGGGCGGAGAAAAAACGGAAAAACGCGGAACGCGGACTGACGAGAAAGCGCGTCTCGCCCGGCTTGAACGCGGCTTCATACGCCTGCATCGAGCGATAGAAGGCGAAGAAGTCCGGATCTTTGCCGAAAGCTTCGGCGAAAATACGGTTGCGCTCCGCGTCGCCTTCGCCTTTCGTCTGGTCGGCCTTCTGTTGCGCTTCGGCCTTCAGGACGATGACGTCGCGGTCCGCTTTTGCGGTAATTTTCTGCGCCTGCTCGGCGCCCTGGGCGCGATATTCGGCGGCCTCGCGCTGACGCTCGGTCTGCATGCGGCCGTAAACTTTTTCTGAAATCTGCTGGGGCAGGTCGACGCGGCGAATGCGGGCGTCGACAACCTCGACGCCGAAGCGGCGCGCCTCCAAGTCCGCCTGCTGCTTGATTTTCGCCATCAGCGCCGAGCGTTCGTCGCGCACGATCTGCCGTTGATTGGCTTCCGACAGCACGCGGCGCACGGCAGAGTTCAGCACCGAGCCGAGCTGGTTATTGGCGCCCTGCACGCTATTGACCGACTGATAGAATTTCAGCGCGTCGACGATGCGGTAGCGAATGAAGCTGTCGACTTCGAGACGCTGATTGTCGGCAGCGAGCACTTCGAGATTGGGGCTTTCGACATCGAGGATGCGATTGTCGAAGGTGACCACATTCTCGATGAGCGGAATCTTGAAATGCAGTCCCGGCTCGGTGATGAGGCCGCGCCCCGCGACGGGCTCGCCGAATCGCAGCACCAGCGCCTGCTCGGTTTGTTCAACGGTGAACAGCGCGCCGCCCACGGCGGCGACGCCGATCAGGGCCAGAATGGCGAGGGCGAAGAGGAGGCCGTTTTTCACTTCTGTCCTCCCTGAAAGGGGGCAAAGGAGGGCAGGGGCATGAAGGGCGCGACCGAGGCGCCGCCCTTGGCGGGATCGTCGAGAATCACCTTCTCCGCGCCGCCGAGGACGCGCTCCATGGTCTCGATGTAGAGCCGCTGGCGGGTGAGCGCCGGAGCGTTCTTATATTGCTCGTAAATCTTCTCGAAACGCCCGGCCTGGCCGCGCGCTTCGGCGACCGTCTGCTCGCGATAGGCCTCGGCCTCCTGCAGAATGCGGGCGGCGGCGCCGCGCGCCTCGGGCACGACGCGATTCGCATAGGCCTCCGCCTCATTGCCGAGTCGCTGCAAATCCTGCTGCGCGGCGGTCACGTCGCGGAAGGCGGCGATGACCTGCTGCGGCGGGTCGACCGAAAGCAGCAGCACCTGCAGCACCATGACCCCGCTGTGATAATCGTCGAGCAACTTCTGCATCAGCGCCTGCGAGGCGGGCTCGATCACTTTGCGGTCGGCGGTGAGGATTTTTTGAATCTGCGACTGGCCGACGATCTCGCGCATGGCGCTCTCGGCGACCGCCTTCACCGTCGTGTGCGGATTGGCGAGGTTGAAGGCGTAATCCTCGGGCTTGGAGGGGTCGATCTGCCAGATGACGCGGAATTTTATGTCGGCGATATTTTCGTCGCCGGTCAGCATCAGGCTTTCTTCCGGCGCCTCCGGGCCGAGACGCGTGACCTGCCCGCCGCGCCGGCGCCCCTCTGGCGCCGCCGCCTCCTCGCGAAAGCCCACGTCGGTGATGTTGCGGTCCGTCACCGCGAGCTTGATCACCGAGCCGACAGGGGCGGGGAGGTTGTAATTGAGGCCCGCCTGCGTCTTGCCGCGATATTTGCCGAAGATGAGATTGAGGCCGATCTCATTGGGCCCGACCGTGTAGAAGCCGGACAGCAGCCAGGCGAGCAGGGTCAGGAGAATGAGGATCAGCATGCCGCCGCCGCCGAAGCCGGCTGGCAGAAACTGCTTGAGTCCTTCCTGGCTGCGGCGCAACAGCTCTTCGAGATCCGGCGGTTGCGCGCCGCCGCCCGAGCCCTGGCCCCAGGGCCCGCCCTGTTGTCCCCAAGGGCTATTGTTCTGATTGCGCGGGCCGCCTTGATCGCTCCAGGGCATCTCGTCTCGCGATTAAATGTGGAAGTGGCCTCGGGCGCGGCTTCGCGTCGCCCGGGATGTTATAGGCATTTGGCGGCGTGGCGGCAATCGCGGACGATTCCCTGCGCGGCAGAGACAGGAGAGAGCATCCCATGATACGGGATTACGCCAATATCGCGGCCAATGAGCGGACGTTTCTCGCCTGGGTCCGCACGGGGATTGCGGTTATTGCGCTCGGCTTCGTCATCGAGCGCTTCAATCTCTTCCTGCTCGCGCTGGCGGCAGGGGCGGGCAACAACGCCGGTCTCCTCGCCGTTCACCGGCTGCCAAGTCACACCGCGCGCTATGGCGGCGCCGCCTTGATCGCCTCCGGCGTGACAATGATCGTCATCGCCACAATCAGGCTGCTGCAGACCGCACGTCTGCTCGAGGACGAAGAGACCCACAGGCCGAGCGCGACGCATTGGACCCTTTGGGCGCTTTCGGCGCTGGTGCTGGGGGTGGCGATTTTCAGCGCCTATCTGGTGGTGTTCTGATCAGCGATACCAGACGAAGGCGAAAGAGATCAGCAGCGCGAGGCCGAAGCCAATCAGCGCGTTGACGAGAAAGCCGTTGCCGAATTCGTTCATGGTCAGAGCTCCGCGAGACCCAGATCAGAACTATGCCGATGCTTCGGTTCTGTCGCAATCTATGATCGGCTATTCTCCAGGGCGGAAGCGAGTTTCGCCAGCACTCCCCGCGCGGCTGCGATGTCGTCGAGCCGCAAGTCGGCGCAGAGAGCATTCATCCACTTTGCTTGCGCCTCCATCAGCTCCCGGTACGACGTAGCGCCCCGAGTCGTCGGCGCGAGCAGTTTGGCGCGGCGGTGGCGCGGATTCGGGCTGTAAGCAGCAAGCTCGTCACGCACCAGTTCGTCGGCCAAACGCTGGACGCCCTGTCGCGTCTGAGATAGCCGGTGAGCAACTTCCGCAATGGTTAAAGCTTGGTGAGCGATCGCGCCCATGACCTGCCAACGTGCGGCGGTCAATCCGAAGGGCGCGCTCAGCCTGTTGCCGGAATCCGTCAGGCGGTTGGCGGTCTGCAGGATTTCCCAGACGAGACGGCTCATTTCTTCGCCCTGGGGCGCGCGCATGATGATTTCCCGAATTGCCAGCGGCGTATTGACAGCATATTGTCAAATTGACAGCATGTTGTCATTAAGAGGTATACCATGACCCCGTCCGAACTTGTCAAAGGTCTCTATGAGGACTGTCTCAACCCGCGTCGGCTGGATCGGCTGACGGATTATCTCTCTGACGATTTCGCCGGCTCGAGTGGCGAGCGGGGACCGCAAGGTTTCCGGCAAACCGTCGAACGGATGGTGACGGCCTTTCCTGATCTGCGATTCGAACTCGAGGACCTGTTCGCGGCAGGCGATAAAGTATGCCTGCGCTGGCGCTTCGAAGCGGCGCATCTCGGGCCGCTGGCCGGCGTCGCCCCAACAGGCAAGGTCGCGGTTCAGCAGGGGATCGCCATCTACCAGGCAAGCGACGGCAAGCTCACGCGTGCGTGGCTTCAGGTCGATCGCCTGGGCGTCTTGCAGCAGATCGGGGCGCTGGCGCTCTGACGCAGAAGGGCGGGGCGAGGGGCATGGTTTCTCGAACGAAACTGTCAGGCGGCTCCGGCCTCGTCATAGGCGCGCTGCGCCGCGAGCACTGCATCCATATTGCGCTCCGCCCAATGCGCAAACGCCGAAACCGTCTCGTTGAGCGTCCGGCCGAGCGGCGTCAGGCTGTATTCGACCGTCACCGGAACGGTCGCGAAAACCGCGCGAGAGACGAGACCATCGCGCTCCAGCTTCTTCAGCGTCTGCGACAGAACCTTTTGTGAAATGCCCTTGATGTCGCGGCGCAGGCGATTGAATCGGACAGGCCCTTCCTGCAGCCGGTCGAGGATCAGCAACGCCCATTTATCGGCCAACCGATCCAGCAACAGCCGCGTCGGACAACGGTCTTCATAGACATTGTAGGCGTTTAGCATCGAGGTCATGGATCTGGCGCTGCGTTTTCGTCTGGTTTCCAGGAGGAAACCAGGTGAGCTGAAAGTGCTCTCTTCTTGGGTGTCTGATCCCATGGTACCTATCATATCGATAGCTAGTTTCAATGAGAAACCCATGAGGATAGCATGGCAAAGGTTCTTGTTCTGGGCGCCAGCGGCACAGTGGGACGCCCGCTCGTGAAAGCGTTATTGGCGAAAGGCGAGGCGGTGAAGGCGGCCTCCCGCGGCGGCCATTCCGTGGAAGGCGCGGAAGGCGTCGTCTTCGAATATGGCAGGCCGGAAACTTTCGATGCTGCTTTCGAGGGAGTCGACCGCGCTTTTGTGCTGCTGCCGTCCGGCTATGTGAACGCGACAGAGCTGCTGCTGCCGGTCGTCGAAGCGGCTGCGGCCCGCAAGGTGAAAATCGTCTTCCAGAGCGCCTTCGGCGTCGACGCCGACGATTCCATCCCCTACCGCCAGGTCGAAATCGCACTGGAGAAGTCGGGCGCGCGCTACGTCATCCTGCGCCCCAATTGGTTCGCCGACAACTTCCACACTTTTTGGAAGGCGGGAATCGACCAGGGTCAGATCGCGCTCCCTGCCGGCGACGGCAAATCGAGCTTCATCGACGCCCGGGACATTGCGGCATGCGCCGCCGCCGCGCTGACATCCGGCGATTTCGACGGCAGGGCCTTCAACCTGACGGGCACGGAAGCGCTTTCTTATGCGCAAGCCGCGGAGATTCTCACGCAGGTCGTGGGCAAGCCGATCGCTTACAAAGCCGTGGACGACGAAGCCTTTGTCGGCATGCTGACCGGCGCGGGCGCGCCGCCCGATTACGCGGCGTTCCTGGCGTCGATTTTCTACCCCGTGCGCGAGGGATGGACCGCTGCCGTCACCGCCGACGTAGAGACGCTGACCGGCGCCCCGCCGCGTTCGCTTCGAACCTATGCGCAGGATCATGCCCGCGAGCTGTCCGCGTAGCGATCTCGCAGAATAACTGGTCGGAGGGGAGGGTTGGCGGCAACTGGCGGAGACGGTGGGATTCGAACCCACGATAGGGTTTCCCCTATAACGATTTAGCAAACCGTCGCCTTCAGCCTCTCGGCCACGTCTCCGCTCGCGCTGCGTCGCGCGTGAATGGGACATATGCCAAAGCGCCCCGTCTTGGCAAGCAGAGTGGCGGCCCCCGGCGTCCCAATCTGCTCGTTTTTGAGGAAACCGGGGCCCCCTGTGGATTTCTCGCGCGCGCCGTGTCGCAGCGCCCGATTCGTGAGGATCGAGCCGTTGGATGCCGGCGCCCGCGATTTCCTGCCTCATTGACAGGCGGCATAGTGTCTCCCGTGCAACGGTCCGGGACTAAATGGCGCGCGGGGGCGGTTTGACGCATGGAGTTCGTTGACAATGAGCAGGGGCGCCTGCTGATTAGTGGCGAAGGCTTTGGCGTGGAGGGATTGCTTCCCCCGCCCAGCCTGGCGCTTCCTCGAGGACATGCCTTTGGCGCGTCTCCGACCTTTGTTTTTGAAATATGAGGCTGGAATGAAAAAAGTCGCTCTTTCGGTCGCCGCTCTGGCGCTGACCGCCGGCTCCGCGCTCGCGGCCGACCTTCCGTCGCGCAAGGGCCCGCCGGTCCTCCCCCCGCCGCCCCCGCCGGCTCCGCTGTGGACGGGCTTCTACGTCGGCTTGAACGCTGGCGGAACGTGGTCCAACAGCAACAATATCACTTATTCGTCTTTCCCGGGCGGATGTAATGCCGCGTTCCCTGGCTGCGCCGCTGTTCCGAGCTCCAGCCAGCTTCTGGCCGCGGTTTCGTCCGGCAATATCAGCAATGGAAACCAGGGCGGTTTCATCGGCGGCGGCCAGATTGGCTACAACTGGCAGTTCTACAACCGCTTCGTCGTCGGCGTCGAGGCGGACATTCAGGGTATCGCCTCGTCCCGCAGCAACGCGACCTCCGCGGCCGCGCTCCAGAACCCGCGCTTCACCAATCTGCTCGTTCAGACGACCTCCGTGTCGCGCTCTCTCGATTACATCGGAACGGTGCGCGGTCGTCTTGGCTGGCTGGCCACGCCGACTCTGTTGGTCTATGGCACGGGCGGTCTCGCTTACGGCGGCGTCAGCCTGAACTACGGCTCCGTCGGCACGGAACTCCGGGATGCCGGTCTTCCGAACAGCTATTTCTCCGGTGCGGCGTTCTCGGACACGCGCGTTGGCTGGACGGCTGGCGGCGGCGTCGAATGGATGTTCTGGCCGAACTGGTCCGCCAAGGTCGAGTATCTCTACTATGATCTGGGCAGCGTCACTGTGGCCGCTAGCCCGCTGGTCAATGTCGCCGGCCCGGCGTCGGCCGTTCCCGGCGGCACTTACAGCTCCGCCTTCCCGCAAGTCACGACTCGCTTCAACGGCAACATCGTCCGCGCGGGCCTGAACTATCACTTCAATTGGGGCGCTCCGGCTCCGATCGTCGCGAAATACTGATCTAATCGGTTAGATCGAAACGAGAGGCCCGGCCGAAAGGCCGGGCCTCTCGGCTTTCTGGCGTGTGATGGATTGACGCCCCTCGTGCTTCGAGACGCCCTGCTGCGCAGGCTCCTCAGCATGAGGAGCTTCTGCATCTGGGTCAAACACTTAGGCCTCATCCTGAGGAGCGAGCGAAGCTCGCGTCTCGAAGGACGAGGCCGCCTCGGAGGTTTGTCAACAAACTGAGGCCCGGCTTGAAAAGCCGGGCCTTTTCGCTTTTGGAGGCTGTGTCTTCAGCGCGCAGCGGCGCGCTTCGTTCCCGCGGCTCCACGACTGGCCGCGCCGCCGGTTTGGATGTCACGCCAGGTGTCCGATTGCGAAATCATCTGGCGGATGGAGGCGACGTTCTGCGCGGCGTCGATCGGCGACAGATCGCGGCGTGACAATTCTTCGGCCTCGGAGAATTTCCCCTGCAGCGCCAGCACCAAGGCGAGGTTCTGACGCACCCGCATATCGGCTCCGGGCTGATTCGCGGCGAGGCGCAGCGTCTCTTCGGCGCGCGGCAGGTTTTTCGCCAGCGCATAGGAAAGGCCGAGGTTGGAGAGAACCGTCGGCTCATTCGGGCGAATCTTCAGCGCCGCCTCGTAATAGCCGCGCGCCGCCTCGTGGTCGCCGAGCTGATCGGCGAGCGAGCCCTGCGTCGAGAGAACGGACCAGTCGGGCCGCTCGGGCGTATGGGCCTTTTGCAGGACTTCCGCCGCCTCTTTGACGTTGCCGGCGTCGGCAAGCGCCTTGCCATAGGCGCCGAGCACCTTCATATCCTCGGGATAGACGATGGCGAGCCCGCGCAGCACGGCGACCGCCTGTGCGTTCTGGTCCAGCGCGTGCAAGGCTCTGGCGTAGGTCATGGCCGTCACCTTATCTTTCGGGCTCCGGTCGTAGCGCTGTCCCCAATCCTCGGCGAATCGGCGAAGCTGTCCTTCCTCTGTCGGCAGCGTGGTCGAAGGACGGCCGATGGAGCCGGTGATGTCGCCGAGAGAGGTCTTGTTGCAGCCGGAGAGCCCAATGAGCGCGGCAATGGCGACGGCGCAGAGACGGAGCGGTTTCGCGGTAGGGGAGAGCGCCTTATGCACGGCGAATCTGGTCCGTTGTCTTGTGAGAAAGCTTCAGACGCGAGCAATAAAGCGTTAACCCTAATGGATGCTTAACGGAGGCTAAACGCGCCGATGACGATGAAGCTTCAGGATTGGTCGGCCGAGGCGATCGCGATCGACTTCGTGGATAAGAGCCAGTGGCCGCAGGCGAAGGAGGCCTTGCCCGCGACGGTTGCTGCGCTTGCCGCCGCAAATGCATTCGAGGCGAAGCCGGGAAGCCTGCTGATTGCGCCCGCGCTCGACGGCGCCCCGGCGCGGGTCTTTTTTGGCGTGGCGGCGCAGGACGCCAAAAAGCGCGACCCCTTCCTCGCCGGCAAGCTCGCTGCGTCCTTGCCTGCGGGGCTCTATCGCCTTGGCGAAGGTGTCTCCGACCCGCAGACCGCCGCGCTCGCCTTTCTGCTCGCAAGCTATTCCTTCTCGCGCTATGTCGCGCCGAAAGGCGAAAAGCCGCGTCTCTGCGCGCCGCAGGGCATCGATCGCGCCCGGGTCGAGCGCATTGCGAGCGCAGTCGCGCTTGGCCGCGACCTCGTGAACACGCCGGCAAATGACATGGGGCCGGAGGCGCTCGCCGAATCGGCGCTCGCGCTTGCCGCCAAATTTGGCGCACCGTCGCGCGCCATTGTCGGCGATGCGCTGCTCGTCGAGAATTTTCCGCTGATTCACGCGGTAGGCCGCGCTTCCGCCCAGGCGCCGCGCCTCGTGGAATTCACCCATGGGCCCGAAGACGGGCTGAAGGTGACGCTCGTCGGCAAGGGCGTCTGCTATGACACTGGCGGCCTCGACATCAAACCTTCCTCAGCGATGGCGCTGATGAAGAAGGACATGGGCGGCGCCGCCGTGGCGCTGGCTCTGGCCGCCATGCTGATGGACGCCGGCCTTCCGATTCGGCTGCGGGTGCTGCTGCCGATCGTCGAGAATTCGATTTCTGCGAACGCCTTCCGCACGGGCGATATTTATCGCAGCCGCAAGGGGCTCACTGTCGAAGTCGGCAATACGGATGCGGAGGGGCGTCTCATTCTCGCCGACGCGCTGGCTTACGCGAGCGAGGATCAGCCCGATCTTTTGTTCGACTTCGCGACATTGACCGGCGCGGCGCGCGTTGCGCTGGGGCCGGAGTTGCCGCCTTTCTATACAGGAGACGATGCGCTGGCGGACGAGATCGCCGCTTGCGGGCGCAGCGCCAATGATCCCGTCTGGCGTTTGCCGCTCTGGGAGAATTACGACGGCGGGCTCGACGGCAAGATTTCCGATCTCGTCAGCGTCACGAGCGGCGGTTTCTCGGGCTCCATCGTCGCGGCGCTGTTCCTGAGGCGCTTCGTCAGCGATCCGACCCGCTGGGCGCATTTCGACGTCTATTGCTGGAACCCCTCCACAAAACCCGGACGCCCCGAGGGCGGCGAGGCGCAGGCCGCGCGGCTCCTCTACGACCTCATCGAAACGCGTGCGAAAACGAAGGCGACGGCGTGAGCGACACATTCGACCGGCGGCTGACCCCCGCGCGTCCCGACATTGCCGCGGCGCATCTCAAGGGCCGCGTCACGGCCGAGCGCTTCGTCGAAGGCGCGGTGATGGAGGTGAAAGAGGGCGTCGTCGACTTGCGCCGCGAACCGCGCCCCGATTGCCCGATCGACACGCAGGCGCTCTATGGCGAGCGCGTCACCGTCTATGACGAGGAGGAGGGCTGGGCCTGGGCGCAGCTCGCGCGCGACGGCTATGTCGGCTGGATCGCCGCCAATACGCTGTGGAGCGCCTTGCGTGAGCCCACCCATAGCGTCTGCGTGCCGCGTACTTTCGTCTATCCGGCGGCGAGCATCAAACAGCCTCCGCTTCTCGCTTTGCCGCTCTCCGCCGAAGTCGAGATCGTCGATGCGCGCGATAATTTTCTCATCACGCGCGATCTGGGCTTCATCTGGCGTCCGCATCTCGCGCCGCTCGACGCGACCGCGCCCGATTTTGTCGCGGTCGCGGAGACGCTGATCGGCGCGCCTTATCTTTGGGGCGGTAAGTCCTCGATTGGCGTCGACTGCTCCGGTCTCGTGCAGATTTCGCTCGCGGCCACGGGCAAGGCGGCGCCGCGCGACAGCGACATGCAGGAGGCGCAACTTGGCGCGCCCGTGGACATTGGCGCGCCGCTCATGCGCGGCGATCTGATCTTCTGGAAGGGGCATGTCGGGATCATGCGCGACGCGACGACGCTGCTGCACGCCAATGGCGCGCATATGCTCGTCTCCAGCGAGCCCCTCGATCTCGTGCGGGCGCGAAATCTCGAAGCCGGGGCCGGCGATATTACGAGCGTGAAGCGTTTGGCGAGATAGCGGCATGACGAAAGTAGTTTTCTTCGACGATCTTTACGTCGGCCAGCCTTTGCGCTCCGAGGCCGTCGAGGTGACGCAGGAGCAGATCATCCGCTTCGCGCGTGACAATGATCCGCAATATTTCCACGTCGATCCGGAGGCGGCCAAAGAGAGTCTCTTCGGCGGCCTGATCGCCAGCGGCTGGCAGACGGGCGCTTTGACCTTGCGTCTATTGCTCGACTTCTGCGGACTGGCTTTCGCCGGCGGCGTCATCGGAACTGACGCGCGGATTTCCTGGAAGCGGCCGGTGCGCCCCGGCGATCGCTTGCATATCGAAGGTGAGATCACAAAACTGCGGCCATCACGCTCGCAAGCGGGCAGGGGCTACGTCACTTTTGAGGCCTCGACCTATAATCAGGATGGCGTGGCGGTGCAGACGATCGAGGCGACGATGCTCGCCTTACGCAGGCCTGATCGCGGCGCGTTGTAAAGAAGCATTTCCGGTTGAATAGCTCGCATGGGGACTTGTCATTCCCGGCGGGCTGAAGGCCCGACCGGGAATCGAGAGCCCCAAGAGCGCTGGTTCGGCCCTGGATTCCCGATCGCTCGCTGCGCGAGCGTCGGGAATGACAGTGATCCAATCGAGCAGATTTCGTAGCCCCTCAGCGGATTTTGCAGAAATTGCGCAGCAGCCTTTTGCAGGCGACGACGCCGGCGACCGCCGGGCCGCGCGTGAGATCGGGCGAGGGGTTGCCGTTGGAGAAGCCCGCCCCGAAATCCGTGACGACCGTGACGCCGGAGAAAAGCATCCCGTAGCGCCGCGCGAGGATCGCCTCAGGAACGATGTTCCACCCGATGAGATCGGCGCCGAGCTGGCGCGCGACTTTTGCTTCGGCCGGCGTCTCGAAGCTCGGGCCGGAGAACCACATCAAAATACCTTCGTGCAGCGAAACGCCCGCGCTCCCTGCGGCGGCCTTCACGCGGCGCAGCAGGCGCTTGTCATAGGCGTCGTTCATATTGATGACGGCCTTGCCGTCGGCCGGCGCGCCGATCAGCGGGTTGAGGCCGGTGAAATTGATATGGTCGGTCACGAGCACGATGCTGCTCGGCACGAGGTCGGCCTGCACCGATTGAACGAGCCCCGTGCAGAGCACGCTGCGCACGCCCAGAAGCGCGAGGGTCTCCATCGGTCCGGCCATGAGGCTCGGATCGCCGGTTTCGTGGAAGGTCGAGGTTCCCTTCAGCAGCACCGCCGGGGCGCCGTCCACCATGGAGACGATCAGCTCGCCGTCCTCAAGGCCAGGAGCGACGGGAAAGCCCGGCAGCTCGGCATAGGCGAAGGTGGCGACGCGCTCGCCAATATCAGCAGAGCTGAAAAACAAACGGCTCAAAATGATCGCGCTGTCGACCGCGCCGATGTCGCAACGCGATCTGATAATTGCCGCAGCTTCTTCAGCAGGGGCGCTCATAGGAACCTCTATTGTCCAAGAATCGCTTCGAACTCTGCCTGGGATTGTCGCAGCGCCCGCGGCGGCGATCAAGCATGGCGACAGCGGAGATCAAGGGAGCTCTCGATCGGAGAGCGCCGGTTTTTCGCGGAAGGCCGCCGCAAAGAGCGCGCGCGTATAGTCGCTTTCCGGCTCAGCGAAGAGCTTCGCCGCCGGGCCGGATTCGACGACCTTTCCGTGCCGCATCACGATCAGCTCGCCGGCGAGCGCCTTCACCACCCGCAGGTCATGGCTGATGAAGAGATAGGCTAGGCCGCGCCGTCTTTGCAGATCGCGCAGCAGATCGATGATTTGCGCCTGCACGGTCATGTCGAGAGCGGAGGTCGGTTCGTCGAGCACGACGAATTTCGGCTCCAGAACGATGGCGCGGGCGATGGCGATGCGCTGACGTTGGCCGCCCGAGAACTCATGCGGATAGCGATCCATGGTCGCGGGATCGAGGCCGGTTTCCGTCAAGGCGCGCGCGACGATTTCGCGGCGCTCGTCGAGCGTCAGCTCGGGCCGCTGCACGGTCAGCCCTTCCGCGACGATATCGGCGACCGACATGCGCGGAGACAGCGAGCCATAGGGGTCCTGGAAGACCACCTGCATGTCGCGCCGCAGTGGGCGCATTTCCGCAACGCTCTTGCCGTCGATGCGCGCGCCCAGAAAAACGATCGGCCCCTCCGAGCGGATGAGGCGGAGCATGGCGAGCGCCAGCGTGGTCTTGCCGGAGCCGGACTCGCCCACGACGCCGACCGTGCCGCCTTCGCGCACCGTGACGCTGACGCCGTCGACGGCCTTTACGTGATCAACGGTGCGGCGCATGAAGCCGCGCTTGATCGGGAACCAGACGCGCAGATTGTCGGCCGAGACCACGATCGGCGCCTTCTCGTCCTCGACGATGGGATCGCCCTTTGGCTCGGCTGTGAGCAGCGCTTTCGTATAGGGATGGCTCGGCGTCTCGAAGACTTCCGCGACATCGCCGCTTTCGACGATCCGGCCCTTCTGCATGACGCAGACTGTGTCGGCGAACCGCCGCACGAGATTGAGGTCGTGCGTGATGAACAGGATCGCCATGCCATAGGTCTGCTGCAGACGTTCGAGCAGCGCGATGATCTGCGCCTGCACGGTGACGTCGAGCGCCGTCGTCGGCTCGTCGGCGATGAGGAGATCCGGCTTATTGGCGAGCGCCATGGCGATCATGACGCGCTGCCGCTGGCCGCCGGAAAGCTGGTGCGGATAGGCGCCGAGCCGCGCCTCGGGGTTCGGGATGCCGACCTCGGTCAGCAGCTCGACGACGCGCTTGCGCAAGGCCTCGCCCCCGCGCATGCCGTGCAGCTCCAGAATTTCGGCGATCTGCTGCTCGATGGTCTGCAGCGGATTGAGCGAGGTCATGGGCTCTTGAAAGACCATGGTGATCCGCGCCCCGCGGACGGCCCGAAGCGCGCCGTCGCTGACTTTCAGCATGTCCTGGCCGCCGAAAAGCGCCTCGCCGGTCGCCATGGCGCCGGGTGGCAGGAGCCGCACGATGGAGAGGGCGCTGATGGATTTGCCCGAGCCCGACTCGCCGACGAGCGCCAGCGTCTTGCCGCGTTCGAGCGAGAAGGAGACGTGGTCCACGGCGATGGTCTCGCGCCCGCCTTGCAGGAAGGCCACCGAGAGGTCGCGGACGTCGAGGAGGGGGGAGGCGGTCATGGGCGTCGCTTTAAATTCGTTCATCGGCGCTCACGAGTTGTTGGACCAGGCGTCGAGGATGCGGTCGACTCCCGACCGGTTCGGCTCGACGAAAGTCATGCCGTGCGGCGGTCTGATCCTCTTGTCGCCAGACAGGAAGAAGTCGCATTGCGTGTGGATCGCCGTAACGACATGGATAGCGTCTGGCAAGCGATGGGGCGCAGCCTGCCGCAGGTCGGCGGTCTCGATGAGGATTTCTCGGGTTACGGGCCGCAAATCTACGAGGCGGCTCCAGACAAGTAGGTCGAGATACAGGCGACGCCATTACCCCCAAGGGTAGAGTCCCCGCGCGTGAGGTAGGGGCAAGAAGCTCTGCAAGCGTGAGTTCGCTCGTTACAACTGAAAGCGGCCTTTCCCGCAGAGCAAGCAGGAGATTTTGAACAGGCTCGGCCTCAATCTGAGGCAATTCGAACCCGGCGATAAATGCGTTTGTGTCCATATAGACCAGAGGCGCGGGCACGTCAGGGCGCGCCCCATTCGTCCCGCATGGCGTCCATATCCGCATTTATCTCGCGCTGAGACGCATAGACGTCTCGGCGCAATGCGAACATTTCTTCCAAGGACATGACCTTCTCGGGCCGATCCTCGGCTTCCAGCGTGACGGTAACCTGAGAGCACGGGTCCAGGCCGGCTTTCAGCTCTTCTGGCAGTTTCTCCGCCGGGAAGTGCCGTCGCACGATCTTGTTCATGGCCTTGGCCTCCTGAGGCATCCTACCACGGGTCACTGGAAATTCTTCCTCGGATCGAAGGCGTCGCGCACGGCCTCGCCGATGAAGACGAGCAGCGACAGCATGAGCGCGATGATGGCGAAGCCGGTGAGCCCCAGCCACGGCGCCTGGAGGTTGGATTTGCCTTGCAGCAGCAATTCGCCGAGCGAGGGTGAGCCGGGCGGCAGGCCGAAGCCCAGGAAGTCCAGCGCCGTCAGCGTCGTGATCGACGAATTGAGGATGAAGGGCAGGAAGGTCAGCGTCGCCACCGTGGCGTTGGGCAGGAGATGCTTCACGATGATGCGGAAATTCGACAGCCCCAGCGCCCGAGCGGCGTTCACATACTCGAAGTTTCGCGCCCGCAGAAACTCGGCGCGCACCACATGAACGAGCGACACCCAGGAAAACAGCAGCAGGATACCCAGCAGAACGAAAAAGCCCGGCGTCAGGAAGGACGAGATGATGATGAGCAGATAGAGCTGCGGCAGCGACGACCAGACCTCGATGAAGCGCTGGAAAACGAGATCCACACGCCCGCCGAAATAGCCCTGTATGGCCCCCGCCGCGACGCCGATGATCGAAGAGATCGTCGCGAGGATGAGCCCGAACAGCACCGAGATACGGAAGCCGTAAAGAAGCCGCGCCACGACGTCGCGCCCCTGATCGTCCGTGCCCAGCCAGTTATATTCCAGCGCCGCACAGCCCCGGTTGGCTTCGCCCGGGTGCAGGCCCTTGGCGACGGCGGCTTCGCATTGCTTCTGCGTGAGCATCCAGGTCGGCGGCGAAGGCGCCGGCACCGGCAGCTCGAGATTATGCGTGTCGTAGGAGTAGTGGATCGGCGGCCAGAGCATCCAGCCATGCGCCTCGATCTCATTGGCGATCACCGGATCGCGATAATCCGTGCGGGCGAGGAAGCCGCCGAACTTCTCTTCCGGATAGGAGACGAAAGCCGGGAATAGAAGCTCGCCCTTGTACCAGGCGACAATCGGCCGGTCGTTGGCGAGGATGTTGGAGAGGAGCGACATGACGAAGAGCGTCATGAAGATCCAGAAGGACCAATAGCCCCGCTTATTGGCCCTGAAACTGGCCAGCCGGCGTTGGTCGAGCGGCGACAGCCGCAGCAACCCGTTACGGGCGATAGGCGGGGCAAGCCTTGTGTCTGTGTCGATCACGCTCATCGGCTCAAACCTCGCGCGTCTCGAAATCGATCCTTGGATCGATCCATGTGTAGGTGAGGTCGGAGATCAGATTTACGACCAGGCCAAGTAAAGCGAAGATATAGAGATTGGCGAAGACCACCGGATAATCGCGGTTCACGATGCTCTCGAAGGAGAGATAGCCAAGCCCGTCGAGCGAGAAGATCGTCTCGATCAACACGGAGCCAGTCAGAAAGGCATGCACGAAGGCGCCAGGAAAGCCGGCGATGACGATCAGCATGGCGTTGCGAAACACATGGCCGTAGAGAACGCGGTTCTCAGTCAAGCCCTTCATGCGTGCGGTCTGGACATATTGCTTACGGATTTCATCCAGGAAGGAATTCTTGGTCAGGAAGGTCTGCGTCGCAAAGGCGCCGAGCGTCATGGCGCTCACCGGCAGCACGATATGCCAGAGATAATCCTTCGCCTTGTCGATGAGCGAGAGCTGCCCGAAATCATCGGACGTGAGGCCGCGCAGCGGGAAAATCTGCCAGAAGGAGCCGCCCGCGAAGAGCACGATCAGCAGCATGGCGAAGAGGAAGCTCGGAATGGCGTAGCCGATAATGATGACGTTGGAGGTCCAGGCGTCGAACCGCGTTCCGTCGCGCACCGCCTTGGCGATGCCGAGCGGAATGGAGATCGAATAAGAGAGCAGCGTCATCCACAGGCCGAGCGACATGGAGACGGGCAGTTTCTCGCCAATGAGCTTGATGACGCTTTCGTCGCGGAAATAGCTGCGGCCGAAATCGAACATGGCGTAGTTTTTCACCATCAGCAGAAAGCGCTCCCAGGCCGGCTTGTCGAAGCCGAACTGTTTTTCCAATTCCGCGATGAATTTCGGATCGAGGCCCTGCGCGCCGCGATATTTGGACGAGGTGTCGGCTGCGCCGCCCGTCGCCTGTGCGCCGCCCGAATGGCCGACGTCGCCGCCGCCTCCCGAGAAACGCGAGGTTGCGCCGACGTCGAAGCCTTGAAGCTGCGCGATGATGCGCTCGACCGGCCCGCCCGGTGCGAACTGCACGATGGCGAAGGAAATGAGCATTATCCCGAGAATGGTCGGGATCATCAGCAGCACGCGTCGCGCGATATAGGCGCCCATTTGTCTATGTTTCCCGTTCAGATGTCATGCGACATCCGCATGATTGGATCGGTGTCACTCCCGACGCTCGCGCAGCGAGCGATCGGGACTCCAGAGCAGAAACAGCGCTTTTGTGGCTCTGGATTCCCGGTCGGGCTTTCAGCCCGCCGGGAATGACAAGTCCCAATGCGCGCTGTTCAAACGAAACCGTTCCAGCAGGCCGAAAGCCTGGCGCAATCGCGCGAAGGCTGGGCGTGAGCGTCTCCCTCCCCTTTACGGGGAGGGTGGCGCCGCGAAGCGGCGTCGGGTGGGGTCCGCATCCGGTGGCCTTCGGCCGCCGACCTCCCGGTAAAGGGGAGGTATGGGGCGGTGGCGAGCTTCGTCGGTCCTGCTCTGCATTTCCGATCGATCGGCGAACCACGATCACCGTCCCGCGAAGTTGATTTTCTTGGCCTTCTCTTCGTCCCACCACCAGGTGGAGGTATAGCCCACCTCATATTTCGGCGGCTGGTCGGGTCTTCCGAAGACGTCCCAATGGGCGATGCGGTCGACCGGCGTATGATAATGGAAGAGCGTATAATGCCCGGCGCGCAGCACGCGGTCGAGCGCGCGGCAGACGGTGACGAGCTCAGCGCGCGTTTCCACCTTGAGCGCCTTGTCGATCAGCGCGTCGATCGCCTTGCTCGAAACGCCGGCAAGATTGCGCGAGCCGTTGAAGGTCGCGGCCTCGGAGCCGAAATAATTGCGCAGCTCCTCGCCCGGCGAGTGGCTCATCAGCATGTTATCGACCGTGACGTCGAAGTCGAAGGTCTCCATCCGCTGCTTATATTGCGCGCTGTCGATCACCCGGAAGGTGGCGGTCACGCCGAGCAGCTTCAGATTTTTGATGAACGGCAGGGTGAGGCGCTCGAAGAGATTATAGCGGTCGAGGAACTGGAACTCGAGCGGATTGCCGTCGGGCAGAAGCAGCCTGTCGCCCTTGCGCACGCAGCCCGCCGCGAGCAGCAGCTCATTGGCCTTGCGCAGGAGGTTGCGGTCCTGGCCGGAGCCGTCCGAAACCGGCGGCATGGGCGCCGGGCCGAACACTTGCGGCGAGAGCTCGGCGCGAAACGGCTCGAGCAAAGCAAGCTCGGCGGCGTCGGGTTCGCCGGTCGCCGCCAGGTCCGAGTTCTCGAAATAGGAAGTGACGCGCTTATAGGCGTCGTACATCAGATTGTGGCTCGCCCATTGGAAGTCGAAGGCGTAGCCGAGCGCCTCGCGGATGCGGGCGTCCTTGAACATCGGACGGCGGGTGTTGAAACACCAGCCCTGAATGCCGGGGATGCGGTTGTTCTGGAAGGTCTCCTTGAGGACGCGCTTCTCGCGCACGGCGGGGAAGTCGTAGCCGGTCGCCCAGATGCGCGCCGTGTCTTCCACCCGCAGCGTATAGGTTCCGGCCTTGAAGCCTTCGAAGGCGACATTGCTGTCGCCGAAATATTCGAACTTGATGTGGTCGAAATTGTTCTGACCGACGTTCACGGGCAGGTCCTTGCCCCAATAATCGGCCACGCGGTCGAAGCTATTGAAGCGGCCCTGTTCGAAAGCGCCGATCTTATAGGCGCCCGAGCCGAGCGGCGGTTCGAGCGTGGTCTCGTCGAAGGCGCGGTTAGCGTAATAGGCCTTCGAGAAGATCGGCTGTCCGGCGATCACGAGGGGCAAATCGCGCGTGCGGCCCGGCGCCAGCTTGACGACGAGAATGTCCTCCGCCTCGGGCTCCGCCGAGACCAGATCGCGCAGCATCTGCGAAATGATCGGATGGCCCTTGCTCTTGAGGATATTGAGCGAGAAGGCGCAGTCCTCGGCCGTGAGCGGCGAGCCGTCGTGGAAGCGCGCCTCCTTGCGCAGCAGGAACCGATAGGTGAGCTTGTCCGGCGAGACGCGCACGGCGCGCGCGACAAGGCCGTAATAGGCGTCGCGCTCATCGAGGCTCGACGTCAGCAGGCTGTCGAAAATGAGCGAGACGCCCTGCGCTGGCGTGCCGCGCAGAATAAAGCCGTTGAGCGAGTCATAGGTCGACGCCTGCGTCGTGAGCGTGAGCTGCCCGCCCTTCGGCGCATCCGCCCTGACATAGCCGAACTGCGTGAAGTCGGCGGGCAGGGCGAGATCGCCGAAGGTCGAGAGTCCGTGGCTCTCGGTCTCGCCCGGCGCCAGCGCCGGCGCGGCGGAAGCCTGGTTCGCGCCTTTGGCGAAGCCCGGAGGGGCGAAGAGGGCGGCGGCGCCGAGCGCGCCGGATCGGATCAGACCGCGGCGGGAGAGCGGATAGGCGAAGGGACGATCAGCCAAATTGACCTCGGGCAGGGGGACGGGCGCCGCTGGCGCGCGCTTCATGATTCTCCCTGAATTATGTCGGTTTTTGGCGGGGCCGCCAGACTTTATGCCATTCGACCGATAGAGAGAGGGGAGGGGGCTTTGGACCGCGAGCCTTCAGGCTCGCCGTGAGAATGCGAGCCCGAAGGCTCGCGGTCCGCTCTGACCCTTCGGCGCTATGCCGCGGCTGCGAGATCGGTCATCTGCTGCGATTGCTCGGGATCGTATAGACGCAGCCGTTTCGCGTCGACCTTATTGTAAACGACGGCCACCTCGTTCAAATCCAGCCGCTCCAGCGCGGCGTCGACCTCCGCGGCGCTGGTTTTGTCCCATTCGACGAGGAACACGGTTTGATCCGCCTGCGCCGCCAGAAAGCGCGCATGCGGCGCCTCTAACGCCGGCGGGCCGTCGATCACGATGACGTCGAACCAGCGACGGGCGAGATTGAGGGTCGCGCGCAGCGTCAAGCCGCTCATGAGCCCCCCGATCGAGCTTTCGCGCGCCACCGTGCGGCCGCCATAGGGAAGAAAAGTATATCCGGCGGCCGCCTGACGGACGAGCGCGCTTCTCAAGTTTTCGCCGGAATCCAGAATGTCCAGAAGGCCGAAGCCCGGCTTTTGCACATGGTCGGATTTGTCCGCCTCGATGAGCAGAACGCGGTCGCCGCCCTGCGCGAGATAGACCGCGATATTTGCGGCGACGGTCGAGCGCCCTTCGCCCCGGCGCGTCGACGAAATCAGCAAAGTGACGCTCTCGCCGCCGGCGTCCGGGGCTAAATCTGCGCAGATTTCGGCGAGCCAGGGGGTGAGATTTGGAAGTGTGTCGTCGCTTGGCTCCTTGGCCGGCGCCGCGCCCATGAGCGGCAGGAAGCCGAGAACGCCGGCGCCGCCGAGCCGTTCGGCTTGCGAGGCCGTGCGCAGCGTCGTCTGTCGCCATTCGCGCGCGATGGCGTAGGCGAGCCCCGCGATGAGGCCGAGGACGGCGCTGCCGATGGCGAGCAAGATGCGGCTCGGCGACGTCTTCGTCGGCGGCGTCGCGGGCGACACGATGCGGATGTCGCTGGGCTCCAGCCCCTTGACCTGAGCAAGCTCGCGCTGGCGGTTTAGAAGCTCTTCATAGACATCGCGTTCGGCCTTGGCTTCGCGCTCCAATTCACCGAGCTTGACCATTTGCGGACCAAGCTCGCCGCTTTCCGTCTGCGCGGCCTTCAACTGGCGGGAAAGGTCGGCCTCGCGCTCCTGGGCTTCGAGGAAAGCCGTTTTCGCGGAGGCGATCATCCGGGTAAATTCCGCGCTAATCTGCCGCCGCAGGTCGGCCAACTGTGCGTTCAGTCTCAGGACTTCCGGGTGGCGCGGTCCGAGCACGGTCGCTTGATCCGCCGATTGGGCGGAGAGCCGGGCGTAATCGCCGCGCAGCGTGGCGAGCACGGGGGATTGGAGGGATTGCGGCAGGCTTTCGCCGGCGTTCGGCCCCAGTTTTTTCAGCGTTTCGAACCGCGCGCGCGCTTCGGCCGCGCCGGCGCCGGCGAGGACGAGCTGCTGGTTCAGCTCGGCGATGCGGCGTTCGAGAAGCGTATATCCTTGGCCCGCATCGGTGACTTTCAGGCGCGCCTTCAGCTCCGCCGCCGCTTCTTCCGCGCGATTGACGCGCCCGCGAAGCTCGGTCAGCCGCGCTTCGATTTCCTGCGCGGTCTTGGAGCTCGCGCCGGTGCGTAATTCGTTCTGATCGACGACGAGCTGCTTTGCGGCGGCGTTGGCGAGCCGGGCGCTCGCCTCGGCCGAATTCGTCACGGCGGTGACGTCGATGACATAAGTCGTGCCACGGCGCGCGATCGCGAGTTTCGAGGCCAGTTTCTCGACCGTCGAAAGACGCTTCGCCTCCGGTTCGTCGCCTTTTCCGCCGAAATAGGGGTCCTTGGTCAAGTCCAACGCATCGACCAGCTCGGCGAGAAATCCTTCGCCCTTGGCGACCTGCACGAGGCTTTCGATCGCGATGGCGTCGCCGCCGATGTTGGAAATGACGCCGCCCGATTTCGTGACGCGCGCGCTGCGCGGGTCGACCATGACAATTGCGGTCGCCGTATATTTTTTGAAGATAAAAATCGAGGCGCCGAACAGCACTGCGGAGGCGATTGCCGACGTCGTCAGGATGCGAAGCGCATTGCGACGCAGGAAAAGCCAGACGGCGCCGGGATCGATGATCGCATAGGCGCGCCGCGACGGTTCGCGCCAAAGATCCAGAACGCCGTCGGCGGCGCCCGCGCGACCCGTAGATTGGCTGTTTTTTGTCGCGCGCAAATTCGTCATCTAAACCAGTTCACCCAGAGACGCGGGCCCAATAGAATATGCAACTCATTAACCATGAGTTACGGAAGCGATTGTGAAGACGCGATTGTCGAGGCGCGAGGCCCTGCTTCTCCCGCTGGCGGCGGGCCTTTCCACGGCAAGCGCCGAGACCGGCAAGCGCGCCGGCGCGCTTGCGCCAAATCTGGCCAAAGGCTTCAATCTTCCCGATCAGGCGCCCGCGCGCGCCGGCCGATCGCCCAGGGAAGAGACTCTGCGGCGATTGCGCGCGCTCGGCATGAGCCATGTCAGGCTCCCCGTCATCGCGGAATATGTGCTGGCGCGCTTCTCGGGGCCCGCCACGATCTCGAGCGCGCTCGACGATCTCGATCGGTCGATCGAGCGTCTACTCGGGATCGGCTATTCGGTGAGCGTCGATCTGCATCCGGGATCGGATTTCAACGCTTTGCATCAGCGCGATCCGCAGAGCGCCCATCAGGCGTTGCTGGAAGGCTGGCCGATGCTGGCGAAGCGTATCGCAAGATGGCCGCAGGAAAGAATTTTCGCCGAGCTGCTGAACGAGCCCGCGACCACAGACGACATTTGGCGGCCATTCGTCGAGCAGCTCGCGACGGCGGTGCGGGCCATCCTGCCGAAAACATATATTCTCGCCGGCCCCGCGCCTTATCACCGGATCGAAGCGCTCGCCGGCTGGAGTCCGTTCGCCGATGACCGGATCGTGTATGTCTGTCATTTCTACGATCCGATGATGTTCACCCATCAGGGCGCGACTTGGGAGCAAGACGCGCCATGGGGGCGTGGAGGGGGCGTTCCCTTTCCCAGCGCCGCAGGCGATCCAACGCTATTGGCCCTCGCGCGCGCGGCGGAGAAGAAGGGCGACGCCGGCCTCGCCAACGAGCTGAGCAACATGGCCGCGCAAGCCTGGAACGCTAACGCTATCTCGACGCAATTCGCCGCGCTCGGGCGCTGGAGCGCGCAGCATTCGGCGCCTGTGATCGTCAATGAATTCGGCGTCCTGAAAGGGAAGGCGAAACGCGCCGACCGTTTGGCCTGGCTCGCGGCGACGCGGGCCGCCGTCGAGGCCCAGGGCTTCGGCTGGGCGCATTGGGATTACGACACATCCTTCGGCCTGCTCGACGATCAGGGCGAGATCGATCAGGGCGTCATTCAGGCGCTGCTCGGCGACAAAGCGCGATCCGTGGCGCCGAGCGTCAGCGCGACGAGCCCCATGATGACGGGCAGCGACAGCGGGACGAAATAAGCCTCCTCCTGATAGAGGCCGTTGACGAGGCAGATCAGTAGTCCGCCTGCCGCGAAAGCCAGCGCAGGCGCGCGCGCGACAAGAAAGAGCCGCCAGCTACAGCGGGCGATCCAGAGATAAAAGCCAATCACGAAGACGATGCAAACGCCCATCTGAAACAGCAGCACGCCGAAAGCGCTTTCGACCGCGACTTCCGACGCGCCCGCGCTTTGGAAGGCGCTCCAATCGAGCTTGGAAAAATCCTCGATCGACAGATTGCCGCCTTCGCCAAGGGTGTGGCCGATCGGCAGCTTGAGGAAGCCGTTGAGGCCGCCCAGCAAGCCGATGACGTGGTAATCGCCGCTCCCATAGCCGGTGATGAAGACGAGGATCGCGTAGACGGCGAGCGCCGCTCCCAACGCGAGGATCGGCGCGTTGGAGCGCGCGCGCTTGGCGGCGGCGACGAAGCCGATGCATCCCACCGCAAGAATGAGCGGCCCTTTGGCGCTTGTCGCGAGCAGCAGCGGCATGGCGAGCGCGGCCGAGAGCGGAAAGCCATTCACGGCAAGGAAGGCGATAAGGATCGAGAGAAGATAGGCGAGGCTGATCGTGTTGAAGTTCGGCCCGTTCAATCGCTGCACCTGAAAGCCGAGATCGGCGGTCAGCGACGTGTTGAAAAGATTTGTGCGGCCATAGTCGAGCGGGCTCGTGATGACCATGCCCTGTTGGGCCGCGGTTCTGATCTCATCGACATTGAGCATGCGCTTCTCGGTGAAGAGATCGAGATAGTGAAATCCGTTGGTCAATGTGAGCCACGCGTCATTTGCGAGCAGCTCGACATAGCAGCAGGCCATGATCAGCCAGAGAAGCACGAACAATGTCTGCGGCAGGGGAATGCGGTGCCGGACGCCGACGATCAGGAAGCTCTGAAAGATAAAGAGCGGCAGGCTGATGTTGCGCAGATAAATGACGGCGCTGCGCGGGTTGATCGCCAGGCCGAGAATGAAATAGACGCCGACGATCGCAAGAACGCCTGCCGACGCCAGTATCATGCGCGTCACAAAGGGCGAGAACGCGCCAGGCTCGCGCAGATAACCATAAGCGACCACCGCATAGCAGACGATCGTCGTGACGAAGTTATAGCTTTTCAGAAGCTCGATATCGGAAAAGCTCGAGTAGTTCACCGAAGCCAGAGAAATGAAGACGTTCTGAAAGATATTCGCGACCAGGACGATGATCGGCACGTCCTGCTCGAAGACCCGCGCAGCGAGGATCGAAGCCACGATACAGAAAACCAGCGCGACCGGTTGCGAGGCGATGTGGAGCGCAATCGGCGCGCCCGTCAGCAGGAAGGCGATCGCAAAGCCGCGAAGCACATCCTCCCAGGGAGCCTGCGCGGCGGCTGGACGGCCGCCGGCGCGCGGCCGGGTATGGCGGTGTTTAGTGGAGACAGTCATCGCGGGGCTGGACGCGCGCATCGAACATCCCCCGATCCCAGGCCGGCCATCAACTGCCGATATTTTCCTGAGCTCAGCTAAGATCGCGTAAACAGCCGACAAGAGGGAGCTCTGGCGCCACAGCATTCTGAAAATGCAAACGATCTGTTCACGGGTATAGCTTACCCATCCTGGGCGGTCGGCTGAAACGCCTGGGCGGAGGCTTTGAAACGGACGCGCCGCTTACTGGACCTATCGCCCTCGAGGTGCGTCGCTAATGGCTCTTTCTCTCCGGTCTCTGGCGGCGCGGTTTCTGGCGCGCAAGACCGCCGTGTCGGCCGTCGCCGCCATGGCGATCAAAGCTTCTGGCGCGCTGTTGACGGTGGCCGTGTTCACCATGGCCGCCCGGGGCATGACGTCGGACGACTTCGGACGCCTCGCCATCTGGTTCAACGCCCTGAGCTTCCTCGCCGTCGCCGCCTGCTTCGGGCAGGATACGCTGATCGCCCGATCCTTCGGCGAATATGCCGGCAAGGGCGATTATGCGCAGGCCTGGGGCGCCTATCGCTACGGCTGGTTCATGATCGTCGCTTCGGCGCTCGTGTTTGCTTGCGGCATGCTGGTTCTGGCGCCCGTCTTCTTTCCCAGCCTTGCGCGAACGGCGCTGCTCGCGGGCGCGTTTTTCCTGCTCACTCAGACGCTGCTTCATTATTCCTCCCACTCCACGCGCGTGATCGTGAACTTCGTCGTGTCGGAAGTGACGCGGGAGCTCGTCTGGCGCGTCGTGCTCCTCATCGTCGTCATCTGGTCGGTGCTGCATCAGGGGCTCACCCCGGCGGAATTTTTCACCGCGGCGGGGATAGGGCAGATATTGTCTTTCGCAGCCGCGCTACGCTACGTGCGCGCCGCCTATAAAGCGCATCCCGTGGAGCATACGAACCAGGACGATCGGCGCCAGTGGCTGCCGCGCGGCCTTGTGATGTGGCAATCGGCGGTGGTCGAGGCCGGCAGCGCCAATTTCGACGTTATGATCATCGGCTATCTCGCCTCGCCCGAGGCGGCGGGCGATTATTTCGTCGCCGCGCGCATCGCCAATGTGTTCATCATGGTGCTGACGGGTTTGAACACCTATTCGATGTCGCAAAGCGCCAGCCTGCATTTCTCCGGACAGACGCAGAAGCTGCAGGATATTCTGCGCTCGCTCGTGCTGGTCTCGACGGCGATGCTCGCGCCGCTGCTGTTGTTGATCTACGTCTTCGGGCACGAGATCCTCATGATCTTCGGCGAGCGTTTTTCGGCCGTTTATCCGACGCTGGTCGTGTTATCGACCGCTTGCTTCATCATGTCGTCGAGCGGATCGGCGTCGGTCATCCTGCTGACCACCGGGCACGAGAAAATCTATTCGCGCATCATCACCGCTGCGACATTGCTGCGATTCACGCTGACGGCGATGCTGTCGTTTCTCTTTGGGAGCCTCGGCGCGGCATGGGCCTTTGCGCTCGTCAATGCGCCATTGTTCATGGCGCTGTCCATCATCTGCAAGCGCGCGGTCGGCGCCGACACCAGCGTGATGAGCGTCTTCCCTTATCTGCGGGCGCGCATCGCGCGCCGCGCCTATTCGGCGTAATGCGGGTTCCGCTTGATTGGTTTGGTGTTGATCCCGACGCTCGCGCCGCGAGCGATCGGGAATCGAGAGTCATTAGAAGCGCTGCGCTCAGACCCCGTCATTGCGAGCGAAGCGAAGCAATCCAGGGCGGCGATGCGGCGCTGGATTGCTTCGTCGCTTTGCTCCTCGCAATGACGGCGGTAATTCCGATCGCTCGTTTTGCGAGCATCGGGATCAACACCAAACCAATCAAGCGGAGCTCGTATGACGAGCGCCAATGCGAGCTATTCAAACGGAAATGATATCAGGCGTCGCGCTCGCAACGCGCGCGTCTCACGCATCCAAGCCGCGACCGTCGATCGCCCGATGCAGCGCGCGCCGTAACGGCATGTATTTCGGCGTGAGGATCGCGCCGTCGATCACTTCCAGGCGGCCGCAACGGTTCAGCGTATGCAGGCGGTTTCCCGGCCAATCTCTGCCCGGCCCGAGATGGGCGACAAGCGTTTGCCGGAAGGTGCGCGGGTCGAGCGCGTTGATGCGCATGATCGCCATCTCTTTGCCATAGCCGCGCGAGCAGTCCTGCACGGGCCGCAACAGCGCGCCATTATGCGAAACGACCGCGCCAGCGGGACGCGCCACGCGCGAATCGACCAGCACGGGCGACAGCTCATGGGCCTCCCATGGCCCAAAGAGGCTCGGCGCGTGATGGATGGCGAGCGTGTCGGAGTAGCCACCGTAGCCGTCGCGCACAACGGAGGTCATCCAATACCGACCGCCGTGGCGGAAAATCGTAGCGTCGGCGGCCTCGACGCCTTCGACCAGCGTCGCGACAGGCTCCCATTTCGCCGGAAATTCCACGCAGCGGTAGAGTGTGATCGCGCCCGAGGCCGAAGCCTCTGGGATCATATAAAGCGCGCCATCCTCCTCGATGAGGAAGGGATAGGAGAGATGCCAGGATTCGCTCAGGGCCTCGACGGGCGCGCCAGCAGGGCCGGTGTCGTCGAAGGGCTGGAAGCATATGTCGCCAACGCCCCGGCGGTAATCGAGACGCTCGTAGAACACGCCCCTTTGGCCGCGCCAGTCGATCGGGAAGGGATCGGCCGCGAAGCTCGTCGTCTCATCCGGCAGGGCTCGCCATTTGCTCCCGGAGAGATCGCCGGTTTCGATGACGCCGGGACCGTCGACAAAGCGCCAGCCGATCCGCCAATGCGGCGAGTGGCAGCAAAGATGGTAGAGCCAGCGCGCGCATTCATGGGCGAGGTTGCATGCGGCGAAGGCCGCGAGCGCGCGGGGGCGTCTCTTGCTGTGGCTAGCGGAAGTCGCGACGGCGCTGTCCGGCGTCGCCAGCGCTTTTTCGATCAGCACGCAGATGCGTGAGTAAACGGCTTCCAGGCCGCCGATGAGACCGTCGGCGGCTTCGAAAGACGGAAGGCCCTCAACGAGTATAGCCCCCGTCGCGGCGTCCTCGACGGCGAGGGTCGGCGCGGCGCCCGAGAGTATGGCGGCGACGGCGCCTTGGTCCGTTTTCTGTCCGTCGTAAAGCGGGCGCAGAACGCGCGCGGCGCAGGTCGAAGAGGCGTCGCCGACGAGATCAATGGCAATATCGGCTCCGGCTTCCAGAGGCGCGTTCTGCGGCATTACGTGCAGAAGGTCGCAGAGCGTCTCTTTGTTACGGCGCAGCAGCATGCGCTCGAGCGCGAGGAGCTGCGTCTGCGCGGCTGGACGATCATCCTCCCGAGGGTCGAAACAAAAGGCGATTTCCGCTTGCGGCCAGCGTTGCGCCAGGGCATCCCGCAAACGCTCGTGCCAGCGCATGAAGCGCGAGGCGGCGACGACGATGAGAATGCGACGATAGGTCATGCCGAAGCTGCGAGGCGCACGTAATCCTCGATCATGGCGTCGAGGGGGTAGCGCTCGGTCAGGCGCCGCCCGACGGCGGTGAGCTTCGCGGAGAGTTCCGCGTCGGAGAGAAGACGCCGCGTCGCTGCCGCAAAAGCCTTCGTGTCGCGCGCGTCGACAAAGATGGCGCAAGGCTCGCCGTCTACTGCGAGCACCTCGCGCAGAACCTCGATGTCATTGACGACGACCGGGACGCCGGCCTGCGCCGCCTCTACCGGGGCGAGGCCGAATGTCTCGGCGGCGCTGGGGAAGACGAAACAGTCGAGCGACGCGAGAAACGCGCCCATTTGCGAGGTTCCGAGCTCGCCGAGGAAATGCGTGCGATCGGCGACGCCGAGCGCGGCGGCGAACGCCTCCAGATTTTCGCGCTCCTGTCCCTGGCCGGCGAGCGCGAGATGCTGATCCGGGTTTTCAACGAGCGTGCGTATGGCGAGATCGAGCTGTTTCAAATGATGCAGCCGCGCCGCGCAGCCGAGCAAGGGAACCTCTTGCGGCAAACCGAGCCGCGCGCGCGCTTGGGATTTGGCAAGCGTCGACGATTTGTCGAAGAACCCATGATCGACGCGCGTCAGCAGCTTCGCATAGGACGACGGATAGTCACGATACTCCGCCTCGGTCTGCGCGGAATTGACCACAATATGGTCGTAGAAGCCGACCGCGCCCATGAGTTTGTCGGCGAGCGCGACAGGGCCGGGGACGAGCTGCGCCGAGGTCAACTGGTTGGCGATAACGACGGACTTGCCGGCAAGACGCGCGATTGGCGCGCCGATCAGATTGCCATAGTGCTGAAGGGTCACGACGGCGTCCGGCTTCTCGCGGCGAAACTCGCTATAAAGCGCGCCGATCAGCTTCAACACGCCAAAAGCGGTCGACGGCCGTTCCTTGGCGCAGAAGAAGACGTTGGGGTCGGCGTCGAAGCTCTCGGTGCGTCGAAAGAAGAAAATCTGCCGCACCCGCCAGCCGCGCGCCGCAAAGCCATTGGCAAGTTGGCGGGCGATCTCCTGCGCGCCGGCGTTCTCCGCCTGTGTCTGGACGATGGCGACGGTCTTCTCTCGGGTGGGGCTCAAGAAATTTCGCTCGGTTGCATCGCGCGCGCTCGGGCGCAATCTGCCAGGGATGGACGCCTCTTTCGGGCGGGGGTGAGAAATCTTGGAAAAATTGCTAATTCACGAAGATGTATTTTTTCTTGAAAACGGACCCCTTCTGTCCTGTATCAGAGGCGCTGAGCAGGCTCACGGAAAAGCGCCTTCCGCATTTTCAGGGAAATTCCTGCTAGATCGACGAATCTGACCAGCCCTTCGTATGGCGAGGCAACGACTGGCTGCATATGCGCCATCTGGCGCGAGGACGAAGGTTGCGGCGTATGAAGGTCGACGAGCTCTCTTTGAAACAGCGCGCTTTTATCGGCGGCGAATGGGTCGCAGCCAATGACGGCGGGGTTTTCGCGGTGACCAATCCCGCCACGGGCGAGACGCTCGGGACCGTGCCCGATATGGGCGCCGCCGAGACGCGGCAGGCGATCGAGGCTGCTTCCTGGGCGCTGCCGATCTGGCGCGATCGTCCGGCGAAGGAGCGGGCGCAGATCATGCGCCGCTGGTTCGATCTGGTCATGGCCGATCAGGAGCGCCTCGCGCACATCATCACGGCGGAGCAGGGCAAGCCGCTCTTCGAGGCGCGCGGCGAGATCGCCTATGGCGCTTCCTATATCGACTGGTTCGCCGAAGAAGGCCGCCGCGTCTATGGCGACATCGTGCCGGGCGGGATGGACAGGCGGCTCCTTGTCCTGAAGCAGGCCATCGGCGTCACGGCGGCCATCACGCCCTGGAATTTTCCCTCGGGGATGCTGGCGCGTAAGGTTTCGGCGGCGCTCGGCGCCGGCTGCACGATGGTTGTGAAGCCGGCGGAGCTGACGCCCTTTTCTTCGCTCGCGCTGGCGGAGCTGGCTGAGCGCGCGGGCGTGCCGGCGGGCGTCATCAATGTCGTGACCGCGCGTGACCCTGTTCCCGTCGGGCAGGAGCTGACGCGCAATCCGATCGTGCGCAAGCTCACCTTCACGGGCTCGACGGAGGTGGGCAAGATTCTCCTCCGCCAGGCTGCCGACAATGTGCAGAAGTGCTCGATGGAGCTCGGCGGCAATGCGCCGCTCATCGTCTTCGAGGACGCCGATCTCGATCGCGCCGTGAAGGGCGCCATCGCCACCAAATACCGGAACTGCGGGCAGACCTGCGTGTCGGCCAACCGCTTCCTCGTGCAGAGAAGCGTCGCCGACGCCTTCTCGCAGAAGCTCGCCGAGGCGGCGAGCGCATTGGAGGTGGGCGCGGGCGTGCAGGAGGGCGTCGACGTGGGTCCGTTGATCGAGGAGGCGGCGGTCGAGAAGGTGGAGCGCCATATCGCCGACGCCGTGGCGCATGGCGCCAAAGTGCTGACCGGCGGCGCCCGACATGCGCTCGGCGGTCTGTTCTTCCAGCCGACGGTGCTGGGCGGCGTTTCTGCCGACGCGCTGATCTTCCGCGAGGAGACCTTCGGCCCGGTCGCGCCGGTGATCGCCTTCGAGACGGAGGAGGAGGCGATCCGGCTGGCCAACGCCACGCCCTACGGCCTCTCGTCTTATTTCTACAGCAACGACGTTGCGCGCATTTTCCGCGTCGCCGAGAAGCTCGAATTCGGCATGGTGGGGGTGAACGAAAGCATCCTCACCTCGGAAGCCGCGCCTTTCGGCGGGATCAAGCATTCGGGCATGGGCCGCGAGGGCTCGCGCTATGGCATCGATGATTATCTGGAGATGAAATACGTCTGTATCGGCGGCATGTAAGCCGCCCTTACAGCGCCTTGCGGCAGACGATGCGGGTGACCGAGCCGCGCACGCCATAGCCGTCGTCGGTCTGGGTCAGCACCTCGTGGCAGCTCGCGGCGCTGGCGACGGCCACGGGCTGCGGGGCGGCTTCCGGGCGGACCTCCGCCTTTTCCTCGACCGGGAGGATGAAGGGCGCGACCGCCGAGACGCTGGCGCCGACAGCCGGGGCGGCGGGCGCGTGAAAATAGGCCTTGGCCGCTGCGAAGCTCACATCGGCGCCGAGGATCAAGAAAGCGATCTTCACCGCGACGGCGGCGCGCATCGGGCGCGAGGCGAATTTGCGGGAAAGCATCTCGCGGGTGGTTTCGGTGCGGTTCATGTCCAGGCCCCTTCTGTCTCTCATTCGATGAATGAGGTTTAGGGGCTCTGGAGCGGAAAGTTCGTGCGATGGCGCACAGGGCTTTTAGCCGGTCGGCCGGCGGATCAGGCTGGCGCCGCCCCTCGTGCTTCGAGACGCCTGCTGCGCAGGCTCCTCAGCATGAGTGGCTTTTTTTGCATCTGCGCCAAACACTTAGGCATCATCCGGAGGGGCGAGCGACGCTCGCGTCTCGAAGGAAGAGGCCGCCTCGGAGGTTTGTAAACAAAAAGACCCGCCGGTCGCCCGGCGGGTCCGTATTTGCGAGGGCCGCAGGGCCCGACCAGGAATCCAGAGCCAGTAAAGGTCCGCCTCAGGCCCTGGGTTCCCGTCGGCGTGGCTCAGACGTCGAAGCCGCCGTCGCCGCCGTCGTCGTCGAAGCCGCCCCCGTCGTCATAGCCGGGGTCCGAGCTATAGCCCGCGTCGCTGACATTGCCCGAGTCGTCGTAGCCCGGGTCGTAGCCGGCGTCATAGGCTCCGGGGGCTCCGGGCTCGTCGCCGTAATAATTGTTGACGATGGTCGTCTCGCCGGTGGGCGTGAAGCCCGAGCCGATGCCGAGATTGGCCATCCCGCCGGCGCCCGAGCCATGGCTGAACAGGCTGCGGATGCCGTCAGCGAGCAGCACGCCGCCCGCGACGCCCGCCGCCGTCCCCAGCGCCCCGTGCAGGAAGCTGTTGCCGCCGCCGGCCGGCGCCTGCGGCTGCTGCTGGCCCCATCCCTGCGGGGCGTAGCCGCCCGCAACGGGATTGCGGCCGCCCTGAGGCGGCGCGCCCCACGGTCCGCTCGGCGCGGCCTGAGGCGGCGGCGGAGCCTGACGCTGCTGACCGCCGCCGAAGAGGCCGCCGAGAAAACCGCCGGCGGGCTTCGACTGCAATTCCTTCACCTGTGCTTCGAGCGCCTGGATGCGCGCATTGGCGCCCTGCAGGGCCTGGTCCTGCACGATCACCGTCTGCGCCAGAAGATAAGGCGCGGCCGGCTGCTGCTTGACCTGCTCGCTGATGAAAGTTTCCGCCTCCTGGTCGCGTGGACCGTTGGCGGCGCTCTTCGTGCGCTCGAACAGCCCGACGAGCAGTTGACGTTCTTCCGGTGACATCAGTCTCTCCACATAGGAACCGGCCCGAAAGGCGCGGCGAGTCGAATATGGGGGAAGGCGGCGCGCCCGCCAAGTGCGGCCGCCAGCGCCGCCGTGTTAAAGTTTTGCAAGATGGCGGGGCTGAAAGCCCGACCGGGAAGCCAGAGCCACAAAAGCGCTGGTTTTGCCCAAAGCCCGTCATTGCGAGCGAAGCGAAGCAATCCAGGGCGGCGATGCGGCCCTGGATTGCTTCGTCGGCTCCGCCTTCTCGCATGACGGCGGTGGTTTCCTGCGTGTCCAAACGGCGCGAGCGTCGCGAATATCACTCGCCCGCAAGCGCCATATCGTCCCGGTGGATGATCTCGTCCGGGCCCTTGAAGCCCAGGATCGACTCGATGTCCCTGGTCGAGCGGCCGATGATTTTCGCCGCGTCGAGGGCGTCATAGGTCACGAGGCCCCGTCCGATCTCGCCGCCGCGATGATCGCGGATCACAATGCAATCGCCGCGCGCGAAGCCGCCTTCGAGGCGCGTGACGCCCGCCGGCAGCAGGCTCGCGCCGGCAAGAAGCGCTCTCGCCGCGCCCTCGTCGATATGCGCCGCGCCCTTGGGCTCGAGCGAGCCGGCGATCCATTTCTTGCGGGCCGTCACCGGGTTCGACGGCGTGAGGAACCAGGTGCAGCGTTCGCCCTTGGCGATGCGCTCGATCGGCGCCTCGGCGCGCCCGTCCGCGATGACCATATGCGCGCCGCCAGTGGTGGCGATCTTCGCCGCTTCGATCTTGGTGCGCATGCCGCCGCGCGAATATTGCGACGCGGCGCCGCCGGCCATGGCCTCGATTTCCGCCGTCACACGCGGCACGACCGGAATATGCCGGGCGCTGGGATCGGAGGCGGGCGGGGCGGTGTAGAGACCATCGACGTCCGAGAGCAGCACGAGAAGATCGGCGCTCGCCATTGTGGCGACGCGGGCTGCGAGCCGGTCATTGTCGCCGTAGCGGATTTCCGCGGTCGCGACCGTGTCATTCTCATTGATCACCGGCACGGCGCGCAGCGACATGAGCCGGTTGAGGCATTCGCGCGCATAGAGATAACGGCGGCGCTCTTCCGTATCGCCGAAGGTGACGAGCACCTGTCCGGCGATCAGGCCGCGCTCGTGCAGCGCCTCGGCCCAGAGGCGGGCGAGGGCGATCTGCCCGATGGCGGCCGCCGCCTGACTGTCCTCCAGCGGCAGCGCGCCGTTCGGAAAGCCGAGCACGCTGCGTCCCAGCGCCACCGCGCCGGAGGAAACGACCAGAACGTCGGCGCCGCCGCGGTGCAGGGTCGCGATGTCGTCGGCGAGCCGCGTCAGCCAGCGCCGCTTGGCCGCCGCTTCCTTGGGGTCGACGAGGAGGGACGAGCCGACCTTGACGACGATGCGGCGGAAGGAGGCGATGTCGGGCGCGCGATAGGTCATAGGCTCAGGGAACGATGCCGCGGGAAGCGCGAGAGTTAGCTCAAGGGGCGGGTGGCTGCAAATGGGCGAGACGGGGCAGCGCTCCGAATTGGGGTTAACCAGCAGAGATGCTCCGCTCCGCCGTCATGGCCGCGCTTGTCCCGGCCATCCACGCCGCGCCGACCCGGAAAGCTGAGAGCATGAGCCGGAATAACGCCGCGTCTTCTTCTCCCCGCGTGTCGCAATGTCCTGGCGTGGATGCCCGCGAAGCGCGGGCATGACGCGGTTGCGCAGTTTGTTAACCCCGATTCCGAGCGCCGCGGCGGGCGGCGCGCACCCAAAACGAGGACGGCGGCTTGCGCCGCCGTATGTTCCAAATCTTGGTTTCGCGAGCGACTCAGGTCACTGCGGCTTTTTCTCGGTGGCGTCTTTCACGCATTTTTTCGTGAAGCTCGACTTGGCGGCGCCGGCGAGCTTCTTCTCCGCGGCCGCCGTGTTGCAGGAGGCGGTCGCTGCGTCGCGTTCGCACTTCTTCAGGAAGCTGTTGAGCGCCGCGCCAGCCAGTTTCTTGGCGGACGCCTGCGCCGGGCAATCGGGCGCGGCGGGCGCCGCTGGCGCTGGCGCCGGCGCCTGGGCGAGAGCGAGCGGCGCCAGCACGGCGGCGCCGAGGGCGCAGGTCGTGGCCAATACGAATTTCTTCATCGGCAACCTCCCAAAATTTCGTAGCTCTTGCACTGGGATAACGCTTCCCGAAGATAGGATCGCCCCTTCCTGGAGCAAGCCCGCGCCCGGGTGGCGGGGGAGGGTTGGGCGGGAGGGCGCCGCCCTGCTAGGATGGCGCAGTTTCATTTACGGCGACGAGATCAGCGATGTTGACGAAGGACTTATTGCCGGGCGTGCCGTTGATCGAGAGCCCCTTTTTCGCCCGGGACATTTCGTCGCTGCCGAAAAGCTATCAGCTCATCGCGCAGCAATTGCACGACCATGGTTTCGCGGTCATCGACTTTCCCGACGCTCGATTCGACGAAAAAGCCGAGGCGATCAAAAACCGTCTGGCGGCGCGTTTCGGATGGTCAGACCCCGCCGCCTGCCCGATGAGCGCGCGCATCCAGGACGCCTGGGAGTTCGACCGGGACGTGCGCGACATCGCCTGCAACGACGCCATTCTCGATCTTCTTTCCGCCCTCTACGGAAAGAGGGCGTTTCCCTTTCAAACGCTGAATTTCCCGATCGGCACGCAGCAGCCCGCGCATAGCGACCATATTCACTTCAGCGCCATCCCCGAGCGCTTCATGTGCGGGGTCTGGGTCGCCCTCGAGGACGTGGGTGCGGATGCGGGGCCGCTTTACTATTATCCCGGCTCGCATGTCTGGCCGAGCTACGGCAATGAGCACATCGGCGTGTCGCTGGCGAATGACCCGCCCGACGCCGCAGTGCGGAAGTTCGTCCATCTGCATGACGCGCTGCCAAAAGCCCTGGGCGTCGAGCGGCAAACCTTTCTCGCGCGCAAGGGACAGGCGCTGATCTGGGCCTCGAACCTCCTGCACGGCGGCGCGCCGCGCGTTGACGCCGCCCGATCGCGCTGGAGCCAGGTCACGCATTATTTCTTCGAAGGGTGCCGCTATACGACGCCGCTGAAAAACGACGCAATGGTCGGGACGACCATCAGGCGGCGGGTGAAAGATGTGCGAAAGGAGAGCGGGCTCTCCGGCGTGCGCGTCGACGGACGCTCGCTCGTGCAACAGATCATATCGGCATTCGCGAATAGGCGAAATCCGAAGGATTAGAAGAAGAAGAAGCCCCAAACGAGACCACGCGCGGCCATTCAAGCCGTGGAGGATGGGCCGCCCTGGGCAGCCTGAAACTGGACGAGATCGGCCGTCGAATATTCGCTTTGCACGTCGCAGTTCGGGCAGGCCGTCGTGAAGGACGCCGAGCCCGATAGTTCGAGCGGCGCCCCATCGGACGGGTCATTGAGTACGGCGAAATGCTGCCGGCAGCGCTTGCAGGCGAAGCCGAGATACCATCCCCCCGGAACGAGGCCCGGCAATGCGATCGGCGCATAGGCGCCTGTGAAGTGGATGCCTTGGGCCATGGGGACGCCTTTCGTCTTGCCGCCTGCAAGAAATCTGGCGCTCCGCGCGCGGGGCGCAATATGCATGCGCCCTGCTTCGCCAACACGCGCCGCCTGGCCGGGCGCAGCCGGATGTAAGTTGAGGCAGAGAGATTGCCAGCCCCATGCGAGGGCCGGGCGCAGTGTCGGTCTGGATGGGGAGGCGAGGGCGGGGCATTACCCCGAGGACGCATTGGGCGCCGCTACTGTTGGGCCGCCGCGCGCATATTTGATTTAATGGCAGGAGTGGAGGGGCTCGAACCCCCAACCCCCGGTTTTGGAGACCGGTGCTCTACCAGTTGAGCTACACTCCTGCGTGCGCCAGTCGGCGCGCGCCTCTCATGCCGCAACAGCGCCGCCGACGCAAGCGCGTTTTGATCTTATGATCAGGAATTTCCGCCTGCGAGCAAAGTGACGGCCCGGCGGTTCTGCGACCAGCAGGAAATATCGTCGCACACCGCGACCGGTCGCTCCTTGCCGTAGCTCACCGTGCGGATGCGCGAAGCGGAGACGCCGCGCGAGATCAGATAGTTTTTGGCGACCTCGGCGCGGCGGGCGCCCAGCGCGAAATTATATTCGCGCGTGCCGCGTTCGTCGGCGTGGCCTTCGACGGCGAAGCTGTAGCGGCCGTAGCGATTGAGCCACTCCGCCTGACGGTCGAGCGTGGATTGGGCGGTTGCCGTCAGATCGGTCGAGTCCGTCTCGAAGAAAACGCGATCGCCGACGTTGGTCGCAAAGTCCTGCGCGCTGCCCGGGGTCGCGACGCCGTTGCGGGCAATCCCGCCGCGGCCGCCCGCGCCCCCCGCGAGGTCGGCGCCGGCCTCGTCCGCCGCATTTTTCGCGCAGGCCGCCATGGCCAGGGCCGCCGTCATGGCGACAGCGAATTTGGCGCAGCGGGCGCCAGCAGAAAGGATCATCGAGGAACTCCTGTTACGGTAAACCAACTGCGGATAGTGCTAGTCCCGCATGGTTAAGCGAAGGTTCCGGCAACCTTAATCGAAGGTGTGGAAATCCCGTGGCATTCGATCGAATTCGCCTCATCCTTACTAAAAAGTTAAATGGTTAACGAAATATGAACGGCCGCGCTCGGGCTCGCCGCGGCCATCGCCCGGCCCTCGGCGCGCGACAAAGTCACGGTGACTTTTGTCAAAAAGCCCCAGTGTCCCTGCCTAGAACCCGCCATCGTTCTTGCCGGCGGCCCCGGTCTGACTATCATTATCCATCGGCGGCGAGTCGGGAGGACAAGATGAATGAGGGAATAGCGCCGTTCTTCACGCCGCTCACCCTGATCCTGGGCGGCGGCCTGCTCGTCATCGGCGTTTTCTCGCTCTTCGATGTCCATTTCCTGAAGTCCAAGACACAGGAAAGGCTCGCTCTTGTTTTCGGCCTCGTCTTTATTCTCGCCACGGAAGCGATGTTCGTCACCAGCGACATCAGCGGGCGCTATTTCGAAGGTCAGAAGATCGACGTCACGGACTGCGAGTTCCAGGTCGAGCGCGATAATCCACTGGAACGGCGCGATAATCCCCGGTTGATCCACCAAAAGATCAGAGCCTGCATGGATACTCTCGGCTACGACTGGACCGACGTCCACGAGCATTGCCAGGAGGCTAAGGTTTCCACCAATGTCTTCTGCTATTTGCCGCGGTCGGCCATGCAGCGCGAGATCGTCGCCTTCCAGATGCGCTTCGAATAGCTTGAACACTCGGGCGTCTGTCATTCCCGACCGCTCGCTTCGCGAGCGTCGGGAATGACGCGAGATGCGCTCGATTGGTTCGGCGCCATTCCCGACGCTCGCGCCGTTTGGACACGCAGGAAACCACCGCCGTCATTGCGAGGAGGCGGAGCCGACGAAGCAATCCAGGGCCGCATCGCCGCCCTGGATTGCTTCGCTTCGCTCGCAATGACGGGCTCAGCTCAGAAGAGCGAGCCCTGATCGCCGCCCGGCGTCTTGCGCGGTTTCTTCCGGGAGGCGGGCGTTATCGTCGGCGCGTCGGCTTCTCCGGCCCGCGCGGCGATGCGGCCGTCGGCGAATTCGATGGTCAGCGCGGCGCCGGCCGGGGCCTGCGCGACGCTGCGGACAAGCGCGTCGCTCTCGTCGCGCACCAGCGCAAAGCCTCGGGCCAGCACGGCTTTGTGGCTGAGGGAATCCTGCAGGCGCGCAAGCCGCTCCAGGCGCTCATTCTTGCGCGCGATCAGCGCTGCGATCGCCTGCGGGAGCCTTGCGGCGGCGCTTTCCATGCGCCGCCTTGCCCCCTTGTTCTCGTGATGCGCCAGCGCCACGCGCGCGTCGAGCCCGGCTTTTAGCCGCGCGCCGAGGCCCCTGAGTTTCTCTTTCTGGCCCGCAAGCTCCGCCTGTGGCGAGTGTCTGGACAGCACATGCGCGAGCCGTGCGAGCTGGAGACGCTGGCCGTCCTGGCGCGCCCGCAGCGTCGCGCGCAGGCGTTCCGAGGCGCGGTCGAGCCGCTGGCGCGGCGTCTGCAGCAACTGCTCGGGCGCCGGCAGCAGGCGCGCGAAGGTCGCAAGCTGCAGGCGGCGCTGCTCGACGGCCCGCGTCTTCGCCATCGCAAGGCGCCGCGCCCGCGCCGCGAGATGCTCGGCCAGCTCGGCGCGCACCGGCACGGCTTTCTCGGCCGCGCCGGTGGGCGTCGGCGCGCGCAGATCGGCGACGAAGTCGATCAGCGTGGTGTCGGTCTCATGGCCAATGGCGGAGATCAGGGGAATGGCGCTGGCGGCGGCCGCGCGCACGACGATCTCCTCGTTGAAGCTCCACAAATCCTCGAGCGAGCCGCCGCCGCGCGCGACAATGAGAACGTCCGGGCGCGGAACCGGGCCGTCGACCGGCAGGGCGTTGAAGCCGTCGATCGCCGCCGCCACCTCGGCCGCCGAGGTCTCGCCTTGCACCCGCACCGGCCAGACCAGCACATGGCGCGGAAAGCGGTCGTTCAGCCGGTGCAGAATGTCGCGAATGACCGCGCCGGTCGGCGAAGTCACGACGCCGATGACCTTGGGCAGAAAGGGCAGGGGGCGCTTGCGCGCTTCGTCGAACAGCCCCTCGGCCGCGAGCTTCTTGCGCCTCTCGTCGAGCAGCGCCATCAGCGCCCCGACGCCCGCCGGCTCCAGCGATTCGATGACGATCTGATAGGAGGATTTGCCGGGGAAGGTGGTGATGCGTCCCGTCGCGACGACTTCGAGGCCTTCCTGCGGCCGGGTGCGCAGGCGCATGAAGGTCCCCTTCCAGATCACGGCGTCGAGCCGCGCGCCCTGGTCCTTCAGGCAGAAATAGGCGTGGCCGGAGGCGTGCGGCCCGCGATAATTCGAGATTTCGCCGCGCACCCGCACCCGCCCGAAACGGTCCTCGACCGTGCGTTTGAGCGCATTGGCGAGTTCCGTGACGCTGATTTCCGGGGCGTTTGTCAGGCCGGCGTCGGATGCCGGGGCGGGGATGTCTGGATTGAGCATATCGGGAGTATAGCCGGGTCGGCAGCGCGCCTGAAGGCGCGCGGTCCAATGGGCGCCCGGACCGCGCGCCTTCAGGCGCGCATCACGCTCGCAGAAGACCAGGGCCAATCACCGGGAGTCGAAGCCAACCCCGCGACGACTGGATTATTCTCCACGTAGTCGATCGTCGCCGCCAAGTCCGTCTCATCCCTGACATAACGGTCGAAATAGTCAGGCGCCCAAAACGCCCCGCGCCTCGCTAGCGCGCGGTTGATTTGTGCAGCGCTGAACGCCTTCCAGCTACGAACCAGTCCGCCGAGCGGGAAGCCTGCAAAGGCTTCCACGACGACATGGACATGATTGGGCATGACGCACCAAGCGAGCAGGCGGTAGCGGTCTCCATCAAAATGGAGGATCGCGTTTTGGACGGTTTTCGCCGCTTGCGGGTCGGCCAATGGCCGGGGGCCATCGCAGCGGTCGAGCGCGGCGTCGATTTCACGCCTGCGATCCACGCTGGCGGGGAGGGCGTCGACCACGGTTTTTGGGAGGGCTGGATGCTTTCGGGACAGTCGAAATGCGGAAGATAGCCGCGCGAATGCCAGCCTTTGTGATCGTCGGTCATGACAATAGCTTTTTGCAGCGCGCCTGAAGGCGCGCGGTCCAAATTGGCGCGCACAACAAAAAACGGCGCGGGGAGCGCCCGCGCCGTTTGAGGAGGATCAGTATTTCCGCACCAGCGGGGGCATCGGCGGCGGCGCCATCATCGGCACTGGCGTGAGCGAGGGAATGATGTAGCGGAAGCCGACCCGCACGTCGTTGGAGGCGACGTTGAAGGAGTGGCGCTCGCCGAAGCAGGGCAGGGCGTTGCAGGAGATCGGACCGCTCGTGATCTTGCCCATGTCGAGGTAGCGATACGCCACTTCCAGCCGCAGGTTCGGCGTCACCGCGAAGGCGAGGCCGCCTGTCACCTGCCAGGCGAAATTCGTCGCATTCGTATCGGCGGCGACGCCATAGCCGCCATTGGCGACGCCGAAGCCGACATCCGTGAGGCCGGAGAAATTGTGGAAGGCCGCGCCGACGCCGCCGCCGATGAAAGGCGTCAGCCCATACCAGGTGCCCAGATCGACATAGGCGTTCGCCAGGAACAGGGCGGTGCCCAGATTGGCGTTGTAATTGTCGAAGCCGCTACACGCCGAGCCGCAGCCCGGGAAGGCGAAGAAATTCGTGGCGCGATAGGCCGATTGAATGCGGTATTCGCCGGTCAGATCGAAGCGAACCCAACTGTTGAACTGGTAGCCGACGCCTGCGCCCGCGAAGGCCGTGTCCCCGATGCTTCGGTGAGTGTTCCAGACCGGACCGGCGGGGATCACCACATTTCCGGCGCCGTCGATGCCCGGGCGTAGCGAATAGTTCCAATCGGAAATCTGTGTCGCGCCGACGCCCACATCGCCGCGCAGGTACCAGCCTCCGAGATCGACGGGCGGCGGCGGTTCGATCGGCGGTGGCGGCGGCAGCAGATCGGCGGCGTTTGCGCCAGCGGTCGCGCCGGCGAGAACTGTGGCCGCAAAAAGGAGGGCGAATATACGGCCCATGATTACTTCCCCTTTACGTAAAGAGGGCCGCGAAGCGGACCCGTGGCGCGTAGCCATCGGGCGTAAACATGACCGAAACCGCTTAAAGGCGAGTTAACCTTACCACTTAACCCAAAATACCGGCAGTTTGGCTAATTCTGTAAAGCATAACGGCTTTTGAAAGGCGGCGCGGGGCGTCTCCCACGCCCCGCGCCCGCTTTTTCTCTCAGGCCGCTTCCGCCGGCTCCTTCAGCGCGTCGCAAACCTGCGCGACGAGCGTCTCGACGAGATCGCGATCGTCGCCCTCGGCCATGACGCGGATGACCGGCTCCGTGCCGGAGGGCCGCACGATGAGGCGTCCGGCGTTGCCGAGCCGCGCGCGCGCCGAGTCGATCGCGACGACGACCGACTTCTTCTCGAGCATCACCTTCTGCGCGCGGACATTCTTGAGCACCTGCGGCAAGGGCTCGAAACAATGGCAGATTTCGCTCACGCGCCGGTTCTTGCGCTTGACCTCGGCGAGCACCTGCATGGCGGTCACAAGTCCGTCGCCGGTCGTCGAATAATCGGAGAGGATCACATGCCCCGACTGTTCGCCGCCGACATTGTAGCCCTCCTTGCGCATGCGTTCGATCACATAGCGGTCGCCGACGGCGGTGCGCTCCAATGTCAGCCCCATGGCGCCGAGATGGCGCTCGAGGCCCAGATTGGACATGATCGTCGCGACGATGCCGGGCTTTGCGAGCAGCCCCTGGTCGCGCCAGCTTCTAGCGACGACGGCCATCACCTGATCGCCGTCGATCACGGCGCCGGTTTCGTCGACGAGGATCACGCGGTCGGCGTCGCCGTCGAGCGCAATCCCGACGTCGGCGCGCAATTCGCGCACCTTCTCGCGCAGCGCCTGCGGGGAGGTGGAGCCGACGTCGCGGTTGATATTGAAGCCGTCCGGCTCGACGCCGATCGAGATCACTTCGGCGCCCAGCTCCCAAAGCGCTTCGGGGGCGACCTTGTAAGCCGCGCCATTGGCGCAATCGACCACGACGCGCAGGCCTTCGAGGCTCAGATTGCGCGGCAGCGTGTGTTTGGCGAATTCGATGTAGCGCGCCCGCGCATCGTCGATGCGGCGGGCGCGGCCGAGCTGGGTGGACGCCGCGAGCTTGCGGCCGAGATCGCTGTCGAGGAGCGTTTCGATCTCGCTCTCGATCTCATCGGAGAGCTTGTGCCCGTCCGGCCCGAAGAGCTTGATGCCATTGTCCTCGAAGGAATTGTGCGAGGCGGAGATCATCACGCCGACATCGGCGCGCATGGAGCGGGTGAGCATGGCGACGGCGGGCGTCGGCATCGGGCCGAGCAGCAGCGTATCCATGCCGACCGAGGCGAAGCCGGCGACCAGCGCATATTCGATCATATAGCCGGAGAGCCTTGTGTCCTTGCCGATGACCACCCGATGGCGGCCCTCGCCGCGCTGGAAAATGAGGCCGGCCGCTTGTCCGACCTTGAGCGCCAGTTCGGGCGTTATTTTGACGTTGGCGAGGCCGCGAATGCCGTCCGTTCCGAAATAATGACGCGCCATCTGTATTCCTTTTCGTGGGATAAGCGCACAAGGTCACGCAAAGTTGGGCTTCGATGTGGCCAAAACATTCTGCCCGATACCGTATTCAACGGTATTCCACAATTTGGACCATCAGGTAAATTTAGGTCGCTCTTGACTTCGAGAAGGATGCTTGAATGCGGGTCGTTATTTACCACAACCCTTCCTGCGGCACGTCGCGCAAAGTCCTCGCCGCTCTGCGCGAGGCCGGGCACGAGCCCGAGGTCGTCGAATATCTCAAGACGCCGCCGGATCGAAAGACCTTGCAAGGGCTGCTGAAACGCATGGGCAAGAGCGTGCGCGACATTCTCCGCAAGCGCGGAACGCCTTATGAGGAGCTTGGCCTCGATAATCCTGCCGTGTCGGAGGACGAGATTTTTGCCGCGATCGAGAAAAATCCGATCCTCATCGAGCGGCCGATTGTCCTCTTCGGCGAGAGGGCGGCGCTCTGCCGTCCGGCGGAGACAGTGCAGGAGCTGATCGGGTAAGCCAAGGATCGTTAAGGGCCGTTAGGGTTAAGAAAGTCTTTCGCTCTCTCCCTCCCGAGGAGCCGCTAAGGTGACGTAGGCGTCTTTTTGTCGGATTCCGACGAGGCCGCCTTCGTTTCACTCTGGGCCACTCGTGATTTGAGAGGATGAATTGATGGAAGAGCGGCGGACATCTTTGCGACGGCGCACTTTGCTGGGAGGGCGGATCGAGTTTTTCGAGCGATCGACATTCGACTGCGTCGTCCGCAACCTCAGCGAGGGGGGCGCGCGCGTGCAATGCGACCAACAGATTGCGCTCCCGGATGTCTTCGATCTTGTGATCGACAAGTCCGAAGAGCGGCGCACGGCGCGCGCCGTATGGCGGCAGGAGCGCGATATCGGCGTCCGCTTCTTCGCCAATGTCGTGACATTGCGGCCGGGAAGGGTTTGACGCCATTTCCGTTTGAACAGCTCGCACTGGCGCTTGTCATTCCCGGGGGCAAAAGCCCGACCGGCAAAAGCGCTGGGGAACCCGTCATTGCGAGCGAAGCGAAGCAATCCAGGGGCGGCGATGCGGCCCTGGATTGCTTCGTCGGCTCCGCCTCCTCGCAATGACGGAGTTCTATGTCCAAACTGCAGCGCGTCCGGCGATGACGCCGAACTAATCGAGCGGATCTCGTATGAACACTTCGGCGCTCAAAGGAAAAGGCCCGGCGACGTCTCGCCGGGCCCTCAGTTTGTTAACAAACCTCCGAGGCGGCCCCGTCCTTCGAGACGCGAGCGTCGCTCGCTCCTCAGGATGAGGCCTAAGTGTTTGGTGCAGAAGCAGAAGCCCCTCATGCTGAGGAGCCTGCGCAGCAGGCGTCTCGAAGCGCGAGGGGCGTCACCGCCACTTTCTCAGAGGCCCGGCGAGAATCTCGCCGGGCCTTTTTATCTTAGACCGGGTTGGGCGACAGTCCGCCGACATCCGGCTCCGGCTTCTGCCCGGTCGTGGGCACAGCCGAGCCGCGCGGGGGCTGCGGCGTCGGGGCGCTCGTGTCCTCGCGCACGGGGCGCTTGCCGGTGAGTAGACCCTTCATCTCCTCGCCCGTCAGCGTCTCGAACTCCAAGAGGCCATTGGCCAGCATGTCGAGCTGCGCGCGCTTCTCGGTCATGATCTGCGTCGCCTTGTCGTAAGCCTCCTGCACCAGACGCCGCACTTCCGCGTCGATCGTCTGCTGCGTCTGCTCCGACAGGCTCTGCTGGCGCCCGAGCGAATAGCCCAGGAACTGCTCCTGCTGCGGCTCGGCGTAAGCCACCGTGCCGAGCTTATCGGAGAAGCCGAGCTGCGTGATCATCGCGCGCGCCACTCGCGTGCACTGCTGAATGTCCGAGGCCGCGCCCGACGTCACCTTGTCGTGGCCGAACACCAGCTCCTCCGCCACGCGGCCGCCCATGGCGATGGCCAGCATCGCCGTAAGCTGCTCGAAGGTCTGCGAGACCTGATCGCGCTCGGGGAGGCCCTGCACCATGCCCAGCGCACGGCCGCGCGGGATGATCGTCGCCTTGTGGATCGGCATCGCGCCGGGAACGGTGAGCTGCACCAGCGCATGGCCGCCCTCGTGATAGGCCGTGAGCTTCTTCTCCTCCTCGGTCATCGACAGGGTGCGGCGCTCCGCGCCCATCATGATCTTGTCGCGCGCGTCCTCGAACTCCTGGTTCGTGACGATGCGCTTCGAGCGCCGCGCCGCAAGCAGCGCCGCCTCGTTGACGAGGTTCATGAGATCGGCGCCCGAGAAGCCCGGCGTGCCGCGCGCCACCACCTTGAGGTCGACGTCCGGCGCCAGCGGCACCTTGCGGGCGTGGACCTTGAGGATCTTCTCGCGGCCGATGAAGTCCGGGTTCGGCACCTGGATCTGGCGGTCGAAGCGGCCGGGACGCATCAGCGCCGGGTCGAGCACGTCCGGGCGGTTGGTGGCGGCGATGAGGATGATCCCCTCATTGGCCTCGAAGCCGTCCATCTCGACGAGCAACTGGTTCAAGGTCTGCTCGCGCTCGTCGTTGCCGCCGCCAAGGCCGGCGCCGCGATGGCGGCCGACCGCGTCGATTTCGTCGACGAAGATGATGCAGGGCGCGTTTTTCTTGGCCTGCTCGAACATGTCGCGCACGCGGCTCGCGCCGACGCCCACGAACATTTCGACGAAGTCGGAGCCCGAGATCGAGAAGAAGGGCACGCCCGCTTCGCCGGCGATGGCGCGGGCGAGCAGCGTCTTACCCGTGCCGGGCGGGCCGACGAGCAGCACGCCGCGCGGGATGCGTCCGCCGAGCCGCTGGAACTTGCCCGGATCGCGCAGAAACTCGACGATCTCCTGCAAATCTTCCTTGGCCTCGTCGACGCCGGCGACGTCCTCGAAGGTGACGCGGCCCTGAGACTCGGTGAGGAGCTTGGCCTTGGATTTGCCGAAGCCCATGGCCCGGCCGGCGCCGCCTTGCATCTGGCGGGAGAGGAAAATCCACACGCCCAGGAAAGCGACCAGGGGCAGCGCGTTCAACAGCAGCGTCATCAACCAGCTCGAGCCGTCGGAAAGCGGCTTGGCGCTGATCGAGACATTATGCTGCTGAAGGCGCGGAATGATGTTGGCTTCGTTCGGGATATAGGTCGTGAAGGGCCGATTGTCGTTGAAATGGCCCGCGACCTCGTTTCCGGCGATGGTCACGTCATGAACGCGGCCCTGATCGATCTGCGTCAGCAGCTCGCTGAAGGAGATGTCCCGGATCGGCGTGCGCTGGCCGGGCTGCTGAAACAGCATGACGAGCGCCACCACCAGCAGGCCGATGATGGCCCACAAGGCGAGGTTCCTGAAGTTTGCGTTCATTTGGTTATCCGTGACGGGAGCGCCTCGCGCGGGTGGATTCCCCCGAGAGGGACGCGCTTCCCAAGTTCGAATTAATCTAGGCGCGCCCATGTTTCTTGCCAAGGGAGGCCCCGTAAAGGTCGAGCGTCTTTACGGTTCCGGCCTAGGCGGAACGCCTGGGCGGCGCCGGCCGCAAGGTGACGTTGTTACCGTCCGATTCGATCAGAAGATCGGCGATGGTGAGCCGAAGTGGCGCCTTTTCGCGAAGCGCCCGGGAGAGCCGATCGGCCGCCCGCTCCAGCCTGTCGAGGCGTAGTTGCGCCTGCGGCGCGAGCCTTGCGATCTCGCGCGCCAGGAGGCGTTGCAGGATGTCGAGCGGCAGCGCCGTGAGAGCGCCCGCATCGAAACCGGCGAGCGCCGGGGCAGTTTCCGTGAGCGCGCGCTCATGAGCGGCGGCGGCGCAGGAGGCGAGCGCGGCCTCGGCGCGGGCGGCGCGTTCGCCCAGGCGCAGAAGCGCCGTCCGATCGAGCCCCTGTTCCGCAAGCAGCGGCATGAGCTTGCGCAGCCGGGCGCGGGTGTAGGCTTCGTTGGCGTTCGAGGGATCGGAGAAAAAGCGATGGCCGGCGTTCTCGCATATCTCGACCAGCTCGGACTTGGTAAAGCCCAGTAGCGGGCGCAGAAGCGGGGCGCCATGCGTGTTCGATCGCGGCGCCATCCCCGCCAGTCCCGAGACGCCCGAGCCGCGCGTCAGGCGAAACAAAATCGTTTCCGCTTGGTCGTCGGCGTGATGCGCCGTCACAATGGCGCCGGCGCTGACGGTCTTGGCGCAATCGGCGAGCAGGGCGTAGCGCGCGGCTCTGGCGCGCTCCTGAATGCGGGTCTGGGGCTTTTCGCCCTCCCAGCTCAAGAGATGATGCGCAAAGCCGAGAGTCCGGGCCCATTCGCCAACCTGTTCGGCTTCCGCGCGGGCGTCGGCGCGAAGGCCGTGGTCGACCGTCGCCACTGCAATCTCATGGGACGCGCGCTCCGGCCATTGCGCGCACAGCAGCATCAGCGCGATGGAATCCGGCCCTCCGGACACGGCGAGCAGCAGCCTCTCATAGGGCGCCAGCAGCGCGAAGGCGCCGGCAGCTTTATCCAAGGTCAAGGGCGGCCGCGCGTCAGCATTGCAGCTTCTTGCTTTCCCGCTGCGCCGCGTCTCGAATGCGCGGCGCCGAGCCCGGATATTTCATGCCGATCTCGCCGAAGGAGGCGCAAGCCTGTTCCTTCGCGCCCATGGCGCCGAGCGATTGGCCGAGCCGCAGCAGAGCGTCCGGCGCCTGCGCCGACTGCCCATATTTCTGCGAAATCTCGAGATATTTCTCGGCCGCCTCACGATGGCGTCCGCGCAGGAAGAAGCTCTCCCCGAGATTGAAGGTCGCCGCAGGGGCGAATTTGCTCTTGGGGTTTTTGGAGAGAAAAGATTCCAGCGATTTCTCCGCCGCTTCGAACTTGCCGGCCTTGAGCGTCGCCACCGCCTCTTCATATTCCTCCTTGGGGCCGGGTGGGGCGGCCGGGGGAGCGGGCGCGATTTCGGGCAAGGTCGAGGGCTGGTCGCCGACGAGGCGCCCATGGGCGATGTCGAGCGGCTGCCCGGCTTCGCGCACCGGCGGCGCGCTGCTGACCGAGCCCGCCACGGTCTTTGGCGGATTGGCGAGGGGCGCGGAAGGCGTGGTCGTCCCGAGCGGCTTGGGCGCGCCGGGCGCAGAAGGATCATTCGCCGGATCGAAAGCGTCGCTGCGGCGCATGCCTGTCGTCGCCGGGCTCGGCGCCCCGGCGACGGGCGGGAGCGCGGCGGCGGGATGCGTTGCGGTGGGGTCGGCGGGACGCGGCGCGGCCTCCTTGGCGGCGCGTAGTTGCTCCTCCAGCAATTGCACCTTGTGCTGCAGCTCTTCGTTTTGGCCGGTCAGGCGGCGAATGTCGCGTTCGAGCCGATCGATCCGCGTAACCAGCGAGCCTGGCTCGGCGGCGCCAGTGTCGATCTCGCCGGGCGGCAGATCGATGTCGGCGGGCGGGCGGTTGTAGCCCTGCGCAAGGGTGAGGTCCGACTCCGGCCGCGCCGGCCCAAAGGGATCATAGGCGCGCGCGGCGCCCGCGCTGAGAAAGAGGACGGCGAAAAGGGCGATGCGAGAGATCATGGGCGAGATATGGGGGTGAAACGGCCGCGCTGAAAGCCGGCGGAGCTGGCTTTCTGGCGCCGCATCATAGACCCTCTTTGGGCGTAATTGCGGCGGGCGTTGCCGTTGTTCGAGCGTAAGCTAATCTGGCGCCATGAGGCTTATGAAACAGAACGTCAGCGGCCGTCGCCGCTTCGCCTTTTCTCCGCCATGCGCGGCGGCGGCGTTCTGCGTCGTTTTTCTTGTGCCGCGCGCCTGGGCGCTCCCGCCGGCCCCCGAATCCGGCGCCTGCTCGCTCGAAAACGCGACGCCCGCAACCGTCGCTTTGGTCGACGAGGACTTCGACCTTCTCCTCGACGACGGCCGCCGCGCCGCGCTCGCAGGGCTCGAATTCCCGGGGCCGCCCGCCAAGGACGTCCGCGCGCGTCGCGCCGCGGCGCATAAGCGGCTATCAGAATGGCTCACCGGCAAAGACATCTTTCTCGGCGCCTTTGCCGGCGCGGCGGATCGCTGGGGCCGCTTTCCAGCCCGGGTCTTCGCCGCGAGCGGGGCAGGGGCCGAGGCGCCGCTCGTCTCGGTCGGGGCGGCGCTGCTGGAGGAGGGCCTCGCGCGTTTCCGGCCCGATCCGCCCGCCGCGCCCTGCGCTCGGGCTTATCTTACGGCCGAGGCCCCGGCGCGCGATGCATCGCGAGGTCTCTGGGCCGATCCGGAGATGCGCCCGATCGACGCCGGCGCCAAAGAGAGCGGCGCGGCGTTGCTGCACCGCAAGGGAATGGCGATCGTCGAGGGCAAAATCCACGGCGTCGGCCAAAGTGCTGGCGCTATCTATTTGAATTTCAGTAAAAAACGGTTCGACGATTTCTCGGTCGTGATTTCGCGGCGCGATTTGGCTATTCTTGCCGCATCGGGAATCGAACCCCCAAAGCTGATCGGGCGGCGGGCGCGCGTGCGAGGACTTATTGAGACAGGCTTTGGGCCGCGTATGGCGATTTCAACGCCCGCCGAGATCGAAATCCTTGACGCGACGCCGTGACCTCCTGAGGCGGGCGGCCCTGGCCGTCGCTTGCGCGGTCGCGCTCGCCAATTGCGCCGAGCTCGAGCGGCAGGGCCAGCTCTTCGGGCCCACGCCGACCCCGCCCACGCGGCCGGCGCTCTCCAAGACGGATAACCGCTCCTCGGTCCAGCACAAGGAGCTGCTCGCGCAATTTGGCGGCGAATATCAGGCCGTCGCCGCCGAACATTATCTCAACGATATTCTCGTCAAGCTCGCGCAGGCCAGCGAGACGCCCGGTCAGACCGCCTATAAGGTGACGATCCTCAACACGCCGGTCGTCAACGCCTTCGCGCTGCCCTCGGGCAATCTTTACGTCACGCGCGGGCTCCTGGCGCTTGCCGGCGACGCCTCCGAGGCGGCGGCGGTCATGGCGCATGAAATCGGCCATGTCACGCTGCGCCACAGCGCGCTGCGCGCCGAAAAGGAGCGCGAGGCGGCGCTGATCTCACAGGCGGCGACCGTGATCCAGAGCCGGCAAAAGGGCGAGGAAGAGCGCTCGAAGCAGCGCCTGTCGGTGGCGAGCTTCTCCCGCCAGCAGGAGATCGACGCCGACGAAACCGGCGTCAGGGTGATCGCCCGGGCGGGCTTCGACCCTTACGGCGCGGCGCGCTTCCTGACGGCGCTCGGCCGCTCGTCCGAGCTGCGCGCGGCGCTTTACGGGAAGCGGAAAGATTCCGGCTTCGACATCACTTCGACCCACCCTTCCACCCCCGAGCGCGTGACGCGCGCCATTACAGTCGCCCGACAGATCGGCGCGCCGGGCATCGGGAACCGCGACCGGGCCGGCTATCTCGCGGCGATCAACGGCGTGGCTTTCGGCGACGATCCGATGGAGGGCTTCGTCCGAGATCGGAAATTCACCCATCCGCGCCTGCGCTTCGCCTTTGCGGCGCCCGAGGGCTTCCTGCTGGAGAATTCCAGCGAGGCGGTCTTCGGCGTCCGGCAGGCCGATAATGAGGCGCTGCGGCTCGATACGGTCCGTAATCCGCCATCCGAGAGCTTAGAGGCCTATGTGGCGTCCGGCTGGGTGGATGGTCTGCTGCCGTCCAGCGTGCGGAAGATCGACGTCAACGGCCTGCCGGCGGTCACCGCCGTGGCGCGCGCCGGGGAGTGGAACTTCCGCCTCGCCGTGATCCAATCCGGCGAATATCTCTACCGCTTGATATTCGCCGCCAGGGCTCTCACCGACCAGGCGGAGAAGGAATTCATGGACTCGATTGCGACTTTCCGGCGGATCACGCCGGAGGAGGCGCGCGAGGCGCATGGGCTCAAGCTCTCCATCGTCACGGCCGGGACCGCGGATACGGCGGAAAGCCTTGCGGCGCGGATGACGACGCCCAACCGCCCGCTCGAATATTTCAGATTGCTCAATGGTTTGGACGAAAGCGAGCCGGTTGTGGCCGGAGAACGTTACAAAATCGTAACGGAGTGATCGCCGCTCCTGGGGGAACAGGACCGGGGCGCCGCGTGTTGAACGCCTAGAGTTGTTCAAAATGCGCGGATATCTCGCGAAATGATGCCCGAGAGATAGCGCGCTGTGGAGATTTGACCATGGCGTATCTTCCCGGTCTTGGCAGAGAACTTATGAAGGCGGCGGCGGACGCCCCATTCCTCGAAAGGGAAGAGGAGAGGGGGCTCGCGGTCGCCTGGCGCGACCATGGGGACCCCGTGGCGCTGCACAAGCTCACAGCCGCCCATATGCGGCTCGTCATCGCCATTTCGGCGAAATTCCGCCACTACGGCCTGCCGATCGCCGATCTGGTGCAGGAAGGCCATGTCGGGCTTCTCGAAGCGGCCGCGCGTTTCGCGCCGGAGCGCGACGTGCGCTTCTCGACCTACGCCACATGGTGGATCCGCGCCTCGATCCAGGACTATGTCCTGCGCAATTGGTCGATCGTGCGCGGCGGCACGAGTTCGACGCAGAAGGCGCTCTTCTTCAACCTGCGCCGCCTGCGCGCCCGCCTGTCGCGGGAGCCGGGAGCCGCCACGGCGGGCGACGCCTATGAGAGCATCGCCGAGACGCTGGGCGTGTCGGTCGCCGATGTCGAGATGATGGACTCGCGTCTCTCCGGCTCCGACGTGTCGCTCAATGCGCAGCTCGTCGACGACGAGTCGGCGGGCTCCGCTCAGCGCATGGATTTCCTTGTCGACGACGCGCCGCTCCCCGACGAGGTGGTCGAGCAGACGCTCGACTCGGACCGCCGCGCCCGCTGGCTGCGCGATGCGCTCGCGATCCTCTCGGAGCGTGAGCTGCGGATCGTGCAGGAGCGCCGTCTGACCGAAAATCTCGTGACCCTCGAAACGCTGGGCGACAAGCTGGGCATCTCGAAGGAGCGCGTGCGCCAGATCGAAAGCCGCGCCCTGACGAAGCTGCGCCGCGCGCTCTCGCGGCTGAAGGACGACGATGCGCCGGAGGATGCGGCGTCGCCGATGGCCTAGCGCGCGAGCGATGAGAAATCCCATCCCCGGCTGGGCTTTCGCCCAGCCGGGGATGATTGTTTGCGCGTCAATGCGGGAAGGCGAAGAGGCGCCAGACGGCGATGGACGTGGTCGCCGCGGCGAGAAGGGCGAGCGCCAGGGCGACTTTGACCAGGAGCGGAAGGAGCTGGCTTTCGCCGATGACGTGGACGCCTTCCACACGCCGGATGCTCCGACCATAGCGATCGGCTGCTACTGGGCGCCGGTAGGAATCATTAATCGAAAGACTGAAACGAGACATGGCTTAATTTCCCAGGTTTGACCAAGAGCGGCTCGCTTCCGTCTCGAAAAGAGACAAGGGAGCGCCGCTGATGGCTGGGCTTCAAGCCGTGTGCCGTCTCCATATGGGATCCGCTTTAATTGGTTCGACGTCATTCCCCACGCTCGCAAAGCGAGCGATCGGAATTACCGCCGTCATTGCGAGGAGGCGGAGCCGACGAAGCAATCCAGCGCCGCATCGCTGCTCTGGATTGCTTCGCTTCGCTCGCAATGACGGCTCTGAGCAAAACCAGTCGGACTTTAGCCCGCCGGGAATGACACGTCCCCATGCAAGCTATTCAAACGGAAGTGGCGTCAGGCGATGATGTCGGGGGTGAGCTGGTCCTCGAGGAAGGCGATGCGGTCGCGCAGAACCAGCTTGCGCTTCTTGAGCCGCTGAATTTGCAACTGGTCGGGCGGGCCTACGGCGATCAGCGCGTCGATCGCCGCTTCGAGGTCATGGTGTTCGAGGCGCAGGCGCTCGATTTCGGCGCGGATCGCGTCCTGCTCCGCCTTGCTGGCATTGTCATTCATCGCCGCAACACTGGCCCCGCAAAGCGTCTAGAATCGTGCGGATTATCGCGCCGCACACAAGGGGCGTTCAAGAAGAAAACGCTCTAGGCCGAGGCAAAGCCATAGGCCTCGCGCATCTCGCCGATCTGCGCGATTTTGGCGCGCAGCAACGACCAGTCGTCGCTTTCGGCGATCGCCGCCCAGATCGACTCGACCTCGTCGATGAGCATGGCGCAGGGCGCCGAGAGGCGGAAATAAGGATGGTCGAGCCGCGCGTCGGCCATCGCCTCATGTTCGGCGAAAGCCGCGCGGACGGGCGAGAACTCCGGCGTGTCGTAGAAGGCCGCGGAAGGGCTCGCCTTTGCCCGTTCGCTGCTCGCAAGCCCGCCGCGCCAATCGAAAAACGTCTGCTCGAATGGCGCGCGGGAGGCGATCAGAAAGTCGGTGAAGGCTTTCGCCAGCCGGGCGTCGGCGTCTTCTCCCGCGGGAGCGAGCGCCAGGCGGCGCAGCAGGATGGCGCGAAATTCCTTCTGGATAGCGCCCGCGAAACTGTCGAGCGTGCGTTGGGCGAACTCCAGCCCGGTCAGATGCAGCAGGCATTCGGCGAGGCGCGCAAGATTCCAGCTCAGCGCCGAGGGCTGACGGCCGAAGGAATAGAGTCCGCTTTCGTCGAAATAAGCGGCGGTGAATTGCGGATCGTAACTCGGGGCGAAGCGCCAGGGTCCGTAGTCGAAGCTCTCGCCGGTGACGTTGATATTGTCGGAATTGAGCACGCCATGAACGAAACCCGCCGACATATAGCCGGCGCCGAGCTTGGCGACGCGCGCGACGACCGTCTCGAAAAAAGCGCGCGCCTTGGCCTGGCCGGAAAGGTCGGCGAGCGCAGGGAAATAATGGGCGCAGACGTAATCGAGCAGCCGATCGATCGCGCCTTTGTCATCATGATAGGCGAGCCGCTGGAAGGTGCCGATGCGGATGTGCGAATGCGAGAGCCGGACGAGCACGCTCGAACGGGTCGGCGAGGGCTCGTCGCCGCGCTGGAGCGCCTCGCCCGTTTCGATGAGGCTGAAGGTTTTCGAGGTGTCGACGCCGAGCGCTTCCAGCATTTCGGTCGCCAGAATTTCGCGCACGCCGCCCTTGAGCGTGAGGCGCCCGTCGCCGCGCCGCGACCAGGGAGTCTGGCCGCTGCCCTTGGTGCCGAGATCGAGCAGGCGCCTGTCGGCGACGTCGCGCAATTGCGCGAAGAGAAAGCCGCGTCCGTCGCCGAGCTCGGTGTTGTACACGCGGAATTGATGGCCGTGGTAGCGCAGCGCGAGCGGCTGCGCCAAGCTGCCGGGCAGGGGCTCGAAACGGCCGAAATGCGCAACCCATTCGTCGTCGGTCAGCCCGTCGAGGCCGACGCGCGCCGCCCAGCGCTGATTACGGAAGCGCAGGATCGTCTGCGGGAATTGGGCGGCGTCGACGCGGTCGAAAAAAGGATCGCCCAGGCTCTCGTGCAGGGCTTCGGGGCGGTAGGCGGCTGTGACGGGCATTTGTGGGTCTCTTCTGGGGCGCGTGCGACCACGGAGCAAGGCTTGCGCCATAACACGGACCGCGCGCCTTCAGGCGCGCTCTGACAAAGCGCCGGTAACGCCCCACATGCTTCGAGACGCCTGCTGCGCAGGCTCCTCGGCATGAGGAGCTTCTGAAACTGTGCCAAACACTTAGGCCTCATCCTGAGGAGCGAGCGACGCTCGCGTCTCGAAGGACGAGGCCGCCTCGGAGGTTTGTCAACAATCTGCGCGCGCTTTGATGCGCGCCTGAAGGCGCGCGGTCCAAGTCCGGATTACGGCGTCACATCCTCTCCGTCACCGCCGTCTCTTCGATCTGGGGCGTGCGGCGCGCCGTCGACGCGATCATCGGCAGAATGTCCTCCACACGCTCGGCCACAGCGTAGCGCACGTCATATCCTTCGCGGATGAAGCCCGCATTGTGCATATGGGCGAAGAGCGTCAGCAGCGGCCGCCAGAATCCCGCGATGTCGGCGATCACGAGCGGCTTGGTGTGGCGCCCGAGCTGAATCCAGGTGAGCTGCTCGGTGAGCTCCTCGAGCGTCCCGACGCCGCCGGGCAGCGCCACGAAAGCGTCGGACTTTTCGAACATCAGCCGCTTTCGCGTATGCATGTCGTCGACGACGATCAGCTCCGTCATGCCCTGCAGGGCGATCTCGCGTTCGTCGAGGAAGCCCGGGATGATGCCGGTCACGCGGCCGCCGGCGTTCAGCGTCGAGCGCGCCACCACGCCCATCAGACCGCAGGAGCCGCCGCCGAAGACGAGCCCGATGCCGGCTCTGGCGAGCGTGCGCCCGAAAGTTTCCGCAGCGACGGCGTAGCGCGGGTCGTCCCCCTCAGCAGAGCCGCAGTAGACGCATATGTTTTTGATTTTCTGCATAACTCTCTTCCGTCAACTGGCGCCTTCGCCTCGCCCGTCAAGCGGGGTGCGCGAAGAGGCTAAAGGTCTTATATGACGCCCAGGCCTCGCCGCCGAGGCGCCCTTTCATCCATCACCGGACCTCGAATGCTCAGAATTGGTCAGCGCGTCTCGGGCGCTCAGCCGCCCGATCCGCAAGACGCTTCCCTTTCCGAAGCCTCGCTTTTCGCCACCATCCCCCGCCTGTGGCCCTATATCTGGCCGCGCGGAAGGCGCGATCTGGAGCGGCGCGTCGCTTTGGTGTTTCTGCTGCTTGTCGTCAGCAAGCTGTTCAACGCGCTCACCCCCTATGCCTTCAAATGGGCCACGGACGCGCTGGCGGAAAGCGGAGCAGATGCGCTTCCTGCGCTGGGCGCGGGGGCTGTGGGCTTTACCCTGCTGATGGGCGCTATCCGCATTGTCTCGGTCATTCTCATGCAGACGCGCGATGGCGTTTTCGCCGCGGTCGCCATGCACGCCGTGCGGCGTCTCGCAACCGACCTTTTCGTCCATATGCATGAATTGTCGTTGCGCTTTCACATCGGCCGCAAGACTGGCGGCCTCACGCGCGTGCTGGAGCGCGGCCGCAACGCCATCGAAACGCTCTCGCGCCTCGTCATGTCGACCGGCGCGCCGACGGCGCTCGAAATGGCGCTGGTGCTCGGCGTGTTTCTCTATCAATTCGACTGGCGCTATGGCGGCGTGCTCATTCTCACCCTCGCCGCCTATTTCGCTTATACGACGCTCGCCACCAATTGGCGCATCGCCATCCGCCGCCAGATGAACGAGAGCGATACGGACGCCAATCAAAAGGCAATCGACAGCCTGCTCAATTACGAGACGGTCAAATATTTCTCGGCGGAAGCGCGCGAGGCGGCGCGCTACGACAAATCCATGATCCATTACGAGAAGGCGTCGACGCATTCCTATGTCTCGCTCGCCGTTCTCAACGCCGGGCAGACGGGGATCTACATTGTCGGCCTCACCGTGATGATGGTGATGTGCGTCTATGGCATTCGCGAGGGGCGCAACACGGTCGGCGATTTCGTGCTGATCAACGCGATGATGATACAACTCTCGCAGCCCTTGCACTTCATGGGCACTTTTTATCGCGAGGTGCGTCAGGCGATCATCGACATCGAGACCATGTTCTCGATCCTCTCGCAGCATCCGGAGATTTCAGATAAGCCCGACGCCGAGCCGCTGGTGGTGCGCGAAGGCCGCGTCGTCTTCGACGACGTGCGCTTTCATTATGATCCCGACCGGCCGATCCTGAAGGGCGTGAGCTTCGAGGCCGAGCCCGGCCAGACCATCGCCATCGTCGGGCCTTCAGGCGCCGGCAAATCGACCATCTCGCGGCTGATGTTCCGCTTCTACGAGCCGCAGGGCGGGCGCATCACCATCGACGGGCAGAACATCCTCGATGTGACGCAAGCGAGCCTGCGCGCGGCGATCGGCATGGTGCCGCAGGATACGGTGCTGTTCAACGACACCATCGGCTACAACATCCGCTATGGCCGCTGGGACGCGAGCGACGAAGAGGTGCGCGAGGCCGCGAGTCTGGCGCAGATCGACGATTTCATCCGCAGCGTGCCGGGCGGCTATGAGGCGCAGGTGGGTGAGCGCGGGCTGAAGCTTTCCGGCGGCGAGAAGCAGCGCGTCGCCATCGCCCGCACGATCCTGAAAGGGCCGCCGATCCTCATCCTCGACGAGGCGACCTCGGCGCTCGACAGTTTCACCGAGCACGAAATCCAGGAGGCGCTGCGCCGCGTCGCCAAGGGCCGCACCACGCTGGTGATCGCGCACCGCCTGTCGACGGTGGTGGAGGCCGACGAGATCCTCTTCCTCGACCACGGCCGCATCGTCGAGCGCGGCCGGCACGCGGAGCTGCTGGAGCGTGGCGGCCAATACGCCGCCATGTGGAACCGCCAGCGCGAGGCCGCCGAGGCGCGCGCCAAGCTGCTGGAGACGGAACGGGAAGAGGCCGAGGCGGAGTAGGGGGGGCGGGGGGCCGCGCGCGAGTGGCGCGGTTGCTTGGCGCCGATCCCTTCCTTTTACGGCTAAGGGGAGCCACCCATCTTGGGAGCCGTCATGGCCGGGCTCGTCCCGGCCACCCACGCCGAGGGGCGCAGCCCAACAAGACGCGTAATCCGGACTCGGTTCTGGCGACTGCCCAGCATAGCCGCGTTTGCGCGGCGTGGATGGCCGGGACGAGCCCGGCCATGACGAGGGCGCAGCCATATTGATTACGCGCCGCCCCTCTCCGGTTAAAAGAGAGGGGCGGCGCGACCCCGTCGCCCCCGGGATCGCGCGCCTTGCGGCGCGCCCAAAATCAGCCGCCCGTCAGCCGACGCAAATTGCGATCCACCTTGCGCTTGTAGACCGCCACGGCGCGGCCGGCCGCGTGATGGGCCTGGCCCATAGCCACCGCCCGCGCCGCCGCGAAAGTCGCCTCGGCGGCGGCGTCGATCTTCTCGGAGACCATCAGACTGCTCTCATGCTTGGGATCGACCGCGCCGAGCGCCATTTTCGTCAGCCTGACCGCGATGACCGCATTCGCGGCGACGCTCAAAGCGAGCGTGTCGGCGAAAAGCGTGGCGAGGCTCGATTTGTCGGTCATCCGCTTGAGTCTCCGGCGTTTAAAGGCCGAGTTTGCGGCATATGCGACAGAATTGTAAAGCCCCCGCCGTGATGTAGGTCAAACTATCGTTGTTGCGGCGCGGGAGGGTCACCGCATGGCGGAGCGCAGGCCCAGCCTCTCGACGAAGGGATCGAAGTCGCGGTCGCTGTAAAGCAGGGGCAAGTCGCTCTCGATGCAGCGCGTGGCGATAATCGTGTCGATTGTCTTGCGCGTGGTCACGCCCATGGTGCGCAGCTTCCGGTAGTTCTGCGCAGCGCGAATAGCGATCTCACGCCCGCCGAGCCCGACGATCGTCAAGGACGTGAGGAGCTTCTGCGCCTGGGCGAAATCGCGCTCCTTATCGAAGCCCTGGAGGACTTCCGTCAGGATGAGATCGCCGGTGGCGATTGGCTCCTCGCCGAGAAGCCAGTCGAGACGCTGGGCCTGCGGGGTCTCGGCGCCGCGGAAATAATCGATCCACACGCTGGAATCGACGAGGATCATTTGTCGGTCCGCATGGCGTCGAGATCGCCGCGCCAATCAAGCTTGCCGCGAAAGCGCTTAATCTCCTTCTGGCGTTCGAGCCGGAGCAGCGTGCGTAAGGCCAGATCGACCGCCTCGCGCTTGGACTTCAGGCCGGTGGCCTCGAGCGTTTCCTTCATCAGGGCGTCGTCGATGACGATGTTGGTCCGCATGTGTATAATCCGCTCTTGTAATACACATCTTAGCAGGCCCTCTCGGGCCCGCAAGAGCGGCCTCACATAACGGCGCAAAACGCCGGCGCCGATAGCCCACAACTCCGCTTCCATCCCGCCGCCACACCCCCCATATTGCCGCCATGGCGACGTCTCCCGAGAAACCCAAGAAAACCGCCCCCAAGAAAGACCCCGCGCGGCCCACCCGCGCCAAGGCGTCAAAGCCCGAGCTGGCGCCGCTTGCGCCGCATCTGGCGCAATTGCTCAATCCGGCGCTAGCGCCCGGCTTCAGCGATATGGGGCAGGCGGCCTATGACGCGGATGGCGCGCCGGTCGACGACGAGGAGGTCCAGAAGTGGTTTCTGGGCCCCCAGCCGCCGTCCGGCGGGGGCGTGCAGGCTACCTCTGACTCGCTCGCCGAGCTGCTGCGCCTTGGCGATCCCAATCTGCGCGACACAAAGCCCTGGGTTCCGCACCGTCCCGAGCGGCCGGCGAAATCCGAGGGCGGCGTCAAATTCGAGCTCGTCTCCGAATATACGCCCAAGGGCGACCAGCCGGCGGCCATCGACGAGCTGGTGAAAGGCATTCAAGCCAATGAGCGCGATCAGGTGCTGCTCGGCGTCACCGGCTCGGGCAAGACCTTCACCATGGCCAGCGTCATCTCCGCGACGCAGCGCCCGGCGCTGATCCTTGCGCCCAATAAGACGCTGGCGGCGCAGCTTTACGGCGAGTTCAAGAGCTTCTTCCCCAACAACGCCGTCGAATATTTCGTCTCTTACTACGACTACTACCAGCCCGAGGCCTATGTGCCGCGCTCCGACACTTACATCGAGAAAGAGTCGAGCGTGAACGAGCAGATCGACCGCATGCGCCACGCCGCGACGCGCGCGCTGCTCGAGCGCGACGACGTCATCATCGTCGCCTCGGTGTCTTGCATCTACGGCATCGGCTCGGTCGAAACCTATACGGCCATGACCTTTTCGGTGCAGCTCGGCGAGAAGCTGGAGCCGAAGCAACTGGTGACGGATCTTGTGGCGCTGCATTACCGCCGCGTGCAGGCGGATTTTACGCGCGGCACGTTCCGCGTGCGCGGCGACACGATCGATATTTTCCCGGCCCACTATGAGGATCGCGCCTGGCGCATTTCCTTTTTCGGCGACGAGGTGGAGTCGATCTCCGAATTCGATCCGCTCACCGGCAAGAAGACGGTCGATCTCGAATTCGTGAAGGTCTACGCCAATTCGCACTATGTCACGCCGCGCCCGACGCTGCTGCAATCCATCAAGGCCATCAAGGACGAGCTGAAGCACCGTCTCGACGAGTTGAATCGTTCCGGCCGTTTGCTGGAAGCGCAAAGGCTGGAGCAGCGCACGCGTTTCGATCTCGAAATGATGGAGGCGACAGGCGCCTGCGCCGGCATCGAGAATTATTCGCGCTATCTCACCGGCCGCAAGCCCGGCGAGCCGCCGCCGACGCTGTTCGAATATCTGCCGGACAATGCGCTTGTGTTCGCCGACGAAAGCCATGTCTCGATCCCGCAGATTGGCGCGATGTACAAGGGCGACTTCCGCCGCAAGGCGACGCTCGCCGAGTATGGCTTCCGGCTGCCGTCCTGCATGGATAATCGTCCGCTGCGCTTCGAGGAGTGGGACGCGATGCGCCCGCAGACGGTGAGCGTCTCGGCGACGCCCGGCAATTGGGAGCTGGAGCAGACCGGCGGCGTCTTCGTCGAGCAGGTCATTCGCCCGACGGGCCTCATCGATCCGCCAGTGGAGATACGTTCGGCGCGCACGCAGGTCGACGATCTTCTCGACGAGGTGCGCGCCACCAGCGACATCGGCTATCGCACGCTCGTCACTGTGCTGACAAAGCGCATGGCCGAAGACCTCACCGAATATCTGCATGAGAGCGGCGTGCGCGTGCGCTACATGCACAGCGACATTGATACGCTGGAGCGCATCGAGATCATCCGCGACCTGCGCCTCGGCGCCTTCGACGTGCTGGTGGGCATCAACCTGCTGCGCGAGGGCTTGGATATTCCCGAATGCGGCCTCGTCGCAATCCTCGACGCCGACAAGGAAGGCTTCCTGCGCAGCGAGACCTCGCTGGTGCAGACCATCGGCCGCGCCGCGCGCAATGTCGATGGCCGCGTGATTCTCTACGCCGATCACATCACCGGCTCGATGAAGCGCGCGATGGACGAGACCGATCGGCGCCGCGCCAAGCAGGTGGCCTACAACCTCGAAAACAACATCACGCCGGCGTCGATCAAGCGCGGCATCGCCGACATTCTCGGCAGCGTGGCCGAGCAGGATCATGTCACTGTCGATACGGGTTATGACATCGCGCCCGGCCATAATCTCGCGATGACGATCGCCGATCTCGAAAAGCGCATGAAGGAGGCGGCAGCCGATCTCGCCTTCGAGGAGGCGGCGCGGCTGCGCGACGAAATCCAGCGGCTGCAAAAGGCCGATCTGCTCGCCGAAGCGAGCCCGATGCTGCGGATCTCGCTCTCGCGTCAGGCGCGGGCAGGGGCGCCGTGCGATGGCGAGGGACTCGCGACCCGAGCGCGCAAACCGACCGACGCCGACATGGGCCCCCATAATTTCGGCGGCGGCGAAGCGCGGCCAGTGGGCCGCATGCCGCCGGCGCGTCCGGCCGGGCGGTCGAGCGGCGGCAAGCCCGGGACGCGGACGCTGAAGGGGAAGCCGAAGTAGGCGGGGCGGCTAAGGGGGAGACGAGGATTGGGCCTCCTTGGAGATGTCCGTGACGTGGACTCGATAAATATCGAGTCCATGCTTCTTCTCCATCAGAGCCGCATATTGCGCCTCGCTCGGCGAACCCAAAAGAATCATTGCGATCGGGGCGGCGATGAGCGCCGACGCAAATGCTGTGTGCAGCCGCGACTTGCGCAACGACGCCAGTACCAAGAGACAGGCCAAGGGAACGATCGCGCCGAGAGGCATGTAATATCTCGGATAGGCGTCTGGCGAGTAAGAGTAGGTCGGAACGCCATTGACGAAGGCGTATTCGATATGGTGGCGATAGCTGAAAACCATATGAATTGTCGCTGTTATAAAAGCGACGGCGAGCCCCACGACGACGAGAATATCTGTTGACGAGGGGGCGTTGCGCCATAGGCGCGCCGCCGCGCTTCTTGCGCCTGCGAGCGCGCATATGAGGGCGAAAACCGGGGCCGCGAGCGTCGCAATTTGCAGAGGCGTCCGCTCCGTAGCGACAGGCTCCCATTCCCTGATGAAGGCTTTGGCAAAGGCGACGGCATAGGCGGGGAAAGAGAGCGTGGTTGTCGCGCCTTTCGTTAGCTCGTCGAAGGGCAGAGGATTGGTCAGCAATCCGATCTGACCCGGGGAGGCCGGGGCGGGTGAGCCATATTGCGCAAAAAACACGAGATAAGGGGCGCCTCCGACGAGCGCAGCCGCGGCCGCCACGGGCAGCCACCAACGCTGGCAGCTTTGCCGCCAAACCATGACGGCGAGGACGCCAGCGACGAGTCCGCCGACCATGATAAATCCCGTGAGCTTTGCGAAACCAGCAGAGATCATGGCGGCAGTCGCGATGAGTAGCCAATGCGATTGTTGGGTCGTCGCTAGGCGATGGAGCGCAAAAACGGCGACGGAGCCGGAGGCGATCGCGAGATTGTCGGCGTTGACGGAGCCCGCGAGCGGCATAAACACGGGAGCGAGAAGAAGAGGAACGATCCAGGCGTATTCCTCGATGCGGGAAAGCTCGAGCGATGCGCCGAGGCGGACGAGGGCGCTAACGCCGATCGTCGCGATCAGGACGTTCAGGAGCCTCAAGCCGAGCACCGAGCCGGGATTGCCCTCGATCGTTGGGCCGAGTTGCGCGAGCGCAAAATAATAGGTTGGCGGATGACTGAGATAGCTCGCCGAATCGGTGAACTGAAAAGTGCGCGAATCGAGCAGCCGCAGCGACTCTAATCGCGGCCAAGCGTCGCCCGTCGACTGAATGTGCGCAATATAAGAGATGTGCGCCATTTCGTCGAAACCCATCGTTACGTCTCTTCCGATGGCCCCGACAACGCTTGCAAAGACAAAGCTGAGTAGGAGGATGGCTCGTAATCTGGTAGATTCGATCGAGGCACCGTCAAGTTTAGGTAAGATATTCAGAATTAACTGCACGGCCATAGGAAATTCTTTGGGTTAAATCGTTGAAAGCTTGCCACTCCAACAGCGGGGTGAAGCTGGGCCCACGTGAATTACAACCAATGGCGGGTTTTCCCCGCTAAGAGGCGTCTTCGGGCTAAAAACGCTGCGGTGACGCTACGGGCGGTTTTTACCCGGTCGTCCCGCGAAAGGGAAGGTGGTTTCCACCGTTCGGCGCCCCGGCAGAACTCTCCGGTTCACAAATTCGTCTTTCTCGATTAGGGTCCGCGCCAATCCGCCGTCCGTCCCGGGCGCTGCGGCATTTTTGCTTTGCCGCGCTAACTGTCTTCTCCAGTCGGGAGGCGCCACTCAAGGAACCACATGGCCAAGGAAGAACTGCTCGAATTCCCAGGAATCGTCACCGAACTGCTGCCCAGCGCAATGTTTCGGGTAAAGCTCGAAAACGACCACGAGATTATCGCTCACACCGCCGGCAAGATGCGCAAGAATCGCATCCGCGTGCTCGAGGGCGACAAGGTGCTCGTCGAAATGACGCCCTACGACCTCACCAAGGGCCGAATCACCTATCGTTTCCGCTAATCCCTTTCCGGCGGAGCCGCTTTAAATGACAGCCGAACCCGCCGCTCCCAAGTCGAAGCTCATTCTCGCTTCGGCGTCGCCGCGCCGTCTCGCGCTCCTGCAGCAGGCGGGGCTGGAGGCCGACGCGCTTCTGCCGGCCGATATCGACGAGACGCCGCACAAGGGCGAGTCGCCCCGCGCTCTGGCGATCCGCCTCGCGAGCGAGAAGGCGGCCGCCTCGGCGAAGGTTCGGGCGGCGCATGACGATCTGAAGCAATCCTATCTCATCGCCGCCGATACGGTCGTGTCCGTGGGGCGCCGCACCCTGCCCAAGCCCGAGACGGCCGAGGAGGCGGAGGAGTGCCTGCAGCTTCTCTCCGGCCGCCAGCACCGCGTCTATACGGCGGTGAGCCTGATCACCCCGCGCGGCTTCGAGCGCAAGCGGCTAGTCGAGGCGCGACTGCGTTTCAAGCGGCTGTCCTCGATGGAGATCGACGGCTATCTCGCCTCCGGCGAATGGCGCGGCAAGGCGGGCGGCTATGCGATACAGGGCCTTGCCGGGACTTTCGTGGTGAAGCTTGTCGGCTCTTATACGGCGGTCGTCGGCCTGCCGCTTTACGAGACCGTGTCGCTGCTCGCGGGCGAAGGGTATCCGGTGCTGCAGCCCTGGTTCGCCAAGGCGTAACCTCGTCTCAATGCGCGTCGTGCGGGGGCAGCTTCAAATGCTGTTCGAGGCGGCGCACGCGCTCTTCGAGCTCCGTGATCAGCACGCCATGGCCGATGATCGAGGAATGATATTCGATCACCGAGCGGCGCAGGCCGGTGATTTGCTCGCTGAGTTTCTTTTCCAGCGTCATGAGATCGGAAGCGACGTCGGCGCGCAGTGAGTGCATATCGCTTTTAAACTCGGCGCGGAGTTCGGCGATTTGCCCTTTGGTAGCCATATCGCCCCGCATCGACGACATCTCGCCACGCATGTCGCGCAGCAACTGCAATACGAGATTTTCCGGTTCGCCGCTCATTTGATTTCCTGCTGGAATGGCCTCGACGAGCGCCGATCCTAGCGCGGCCATGGGCGGCTGTCATTCCGCTATCCGATATACCGCCGGGCGAAGCGCCGTCCCAGTCGGGTCAGCACCTCATAGCCGATCGTTCCGGCCCGAGCGGCCAGCTCCTCGATCTTGATCGTCTCACCCAACAGCTCGACCCACTCCCCGCGCCGCGCGGCCTCCTCAGGCGCATCGGTCACGTCGAGCACGACGTAATCCATCGACACGCGGCCGACGAAGGGGCAGCGCACGCCGCCGACGATCGCCTCGCCTGCCGGCTTCCCGGGTGCGGCCGTGGCCGCGACCGGCAGTCCGTCCGCATATCCGACGCCGACGGTCGCAACGCGGGAGGGGCGGGGGGCCGCCCATATGCCGTCATAGCCGACGGTCTCGCCCGCGGCGAGGTCGCGCGCCGAGATAATGCGCCCGCAAAGCCGCGCCACAGGCTTCATTGGGTTCTCCGCGCCGGGCGTCGGATTGCCGCCATAGAGCCCATAGCCGGGGCGCACCAGATCAAAATGCGGCCGCTGCGGCAGGAAGATGCCGGAGGTATTGGCGAGCGACGCCGGAACAGCGGGGAAAGCCGCGCGGACGGCGAGGAAATCGCCGATCTGCCGGTCGTTGATTGGCGAAGCCGGGAGCTGCGCGCTGACGAAATGGCTCATCACCAGGGTCGGCGCGATCGCCTGGGCGCGCAACGCGATTGCGCCGGCGTCTTGCGGCGCGAAGCCCAGCCGGTTCATGCCGGTGTCGAAATGAAGCGCCGCCTCCAGCTTGCGGCTGAGAGTGACGCCGGCCGCAGCCCATTCCTCGAGCTGCGCAAATGAGCCGAGCGCCGGCCGCAGCCCTGCCGCGGCGAGGCGCGGCGCGCAGCCCGGCGCGACGCCGTCGAGCACATAGATGGTCGCGTTGGGCGCCAGCGCCCGCGCCGCCTCGCCTTCGATCAGATTGGCGACGAAAAAGGTCCGGCACCCGGCGCCGGCGAGCGCGCGCAGCGCCGCCGCCTGGCCGAGGCCATAGCCGTCAGCCTTGATGACGGCCCCGCATTCGGAGGCTCCCGCCATTGAAGCGAGCTTGCGCCAGTTCGCGACCAAGGCCGAAAGATCGACGGACAATAGCCCGCTCTCCACCGGCTCCGACGGATCGGCGCAGGCCAGCAGACGTTCTGTGGGCGAAATGATTCCCATACGGCCATCTTATCTCAGGAAACGCGGCGTTCGCATGGCGCATTGGCGACGGCGCGCGGGAATAATAATTCCGCGCCTGCCACGACGTTTCCCGATCATCGACGAGCGCGCTTTCTCGGCGCGGCTGGCCGCCTGATTCGATGGGCAGGGGCCGCGACAATCTCGAGCTCGACTTACAGGCCAGGTTTCCACTGCGTGAGCCAGATATTTATCCAGACAGAAATAGCTGAAACATCGAACCGATTTTTGGTCGCCCGCGCAATTCGCCGCACGGCCGCGCAAAAGCAATAACGCTGCGAGACCCGCTTATAAAATCCTACGAGAGCCGCTTGATTGGTTGGGCGTCAATCCCGACGCTCGCTTGAGCGAGCGTCGGGAACCCAGCGGGGAGTCTCCCGCTCGATCGAAATATTAGGGGCGTCGAGTTGGGGGGCTTTTGGTGACGAAGGAACAACTCATTCTCGCCAACCAGCGAGAGATATTGGAGACTCAGGCCGATCTCCTCAAAATTCAAGAGCAGCTCAGGCAGAGCTATGAGGAGATAACTCTCACCTTGAAAGAGATGCAGCGGTCGCAGGACAGGCTTGTTGCAAGCCAGGAGTGCGTCCGTGTGCTGCTGGAAATCAAAAATCGGCGTTTCTTCGCAGCGTGATTTTTCCGGGCGCGGCGAGCGGAGCGTTCGGGCCGATGGGCTTAAGCTCGCGCCCGATTCCATGCCGGCAGAAAGCAGGCTAAGCTCGCGCGAACGCGTCGGAGCTCTTCTCCCCAATTGGCGTTATGCGAGGCTAACTCATGAGCGACGGCGCCATACCATTCGGCCGGCTGCGTCTTATTCCGTCGAGCGTCTGGGCGTTGGGAGTCGTCTCTTTGCTCATGGATTTCTCGTCCGAGATGATCCATGCGCTTCTGCCGATCTATCTGGTGGGGACGATGGGCGCCACGATGGCCCAGGTCGGCGCCATAGAGGGGGTGGCCGAAGCGACGGCCTCGGTCGTCAAGATTTTTTCGGGCGCCGTGTCCGACTGGTTCGCGAGCCGCAAGCTGCTCGCCATTCTGGGCTATGGTCTCGCGGCGGTGACAAAGCCGCTGTTTCCGCTGGCTCCCAATGTCGACTGGGTGATGGCGGCGCGTTTCATCGACCGCGTGGGGAAGGGGATTCGCGGCGCGCCGCGCGACGCGCTCGTCGCCGACGTCACGCCGGCGGAACTGCGCGGCGCGGCCTTCGGCCTGCGCCAGTCGCTCGACACGGTCGGCGCCTTTCTGGGGCCCGCCGTCGCGGTGTTGGTCATGTGGGCGACGCTGGACGACATCCGCGCCGTCTTCTGGGTGGCCTGCATTCCCGCCATTCTCGCCGTGGCTGTCCTCGCCTTCGGGGTCAGCGAACCAGCCGAGACGCGTCCCCAGCGCCCGGCGCGCTTTCCTCTCCATTGGAGCGAGATTCGGGGCTTGAGCGGGCGTTTCTGGCTGGTGGTCGCGATTGCCTCCATCTTCAGTCTGGCGCGCTTTTCGGAAGCCTTTCTGATTCTCAAGGCGCAGGCGGTCGGCCTGCCGGAGGCTTTGGCCCCGCTGGTGCTGGTTGCAATGAATGTCGTCTATGCCGGCGCGTCCTATCCCGTCGGCGCCTTTTCCGATCGCGGCGACCGGATCACGCCGCTCGCAGCCGGCCTCGTGATGCTGATCGGCGCCGACGCCGCCTTGGCTTACGCCGAACATCTCCCGCTCGTCTGGGGCGGCGTCGTCCTCTGGGGTCTGCATATGGGCCTGACTCAGGGGCTTTTCGCCGCTCTGGTCGCCGATACGGCTCCCGCCGCGCTCCGGGGCACGGCCTTCGGCGTCTTCAATCTTACCGGCGGGCTGGCTCTTCTTGTCGCGAGCCTTCTCGCCGGCTGGCTCTGGGACGTCTACGGACCCTGGGCCGCCTTTGCGGCCGGCGGCGGGGCCGCGCTGCTGTCGCTCGGCGTTCTTCTGATTGCGTCCAGATCGCTTTCGGCTCCGGCCGAATAGCGACCCGAAACGAGCCAGTGCGCGAGAGCGCAGCCGGCGCCGCGACAAAAGCTCCTGTGGATACAGGCTTGTGTCTTTATTGCGACACAATCCGGCGTCTTTGCGCCATTGAGCCGGTTGCGGCGCCGCACCAATTGAATTATCCATCCATAAGCGTCTTCGGAACCATTTCGAACTGACGCGCGAGAGGGATACGCATGGCAAACGCCTCAACGGACGAGCGCGCCGCAACGCGCCCGTTGTCGCCGCATCTGACGGTCTTCAAGCCCTGGCTCACAATGGCGATGTCGATCGCCCATCGCATCACCGGAGCGGGGCTTTATGTCGGCATGGCGCTGATGGCGCTCTTTCTGCTCGGCGCAGGCTTTGGCGGCTGGCTTCATGCGCTCACCGGCTGGCTTGCCTCGGGCTTCATCGGCGGGCCGATCGTCTTCCTCATCACCTGGGCGATTTTCCACCATCTGCTCGGCGGCGTCCGTCACGCGCTTTGGGATCGTGGTCTTTATATGGACCCGCAGGGCCGCGAGCTTCTGGCGCAGGCCTCCCTCTATGGCGGCGTCGGCCTGACCGTGCTGCTCTGGATCATCAAGTCTCTCGCCGGCTAACGGAGGCCTCGAATGTCGGTTCCGACTCACTTCACGAGCGGGCGGAGCGGCCAGGGCGCCGCTTATGTCTCGGATCACGAGGGCTCGACTCACGCCCGCTTCATGCGTCTTTCGGCTTATGCGCTGGCGCCGCTGGGCGTGCTTTCGGCCTGGTGGTTGGCCGGCCTTGTCGGCGAGACGCCCGAGGGCGTGCGCGCCGAGATCGGCCATCCCTTCCCGGCGATCGTGCTGATTCTCTTCGGGGTCATCGGCATGATCCACGCCCGCCAGGGCGCCACGGAGATCATCGAGGATTATGTCCACGACCCGGCGCTGAAAGAGCAGGCCCTCTACTGGAACCGGATCGCGTCGATCGCGATCGCCGGCGTCTGGACCCTCGGGATCATGCTGATCGCCGCGCCGAGATAAGAGTAGCGCGCAAGAAAGCCCGCTGGAAAGACATTCAACAAAGGCTTCGATAATGGTTGCGAATGGCGCTGCTTCATCCGTAACGGTCGGCGGACGTGCCTATCCGATCGTCGACCACACTTTCGACGTGGTGGTCGTCGGCGCCGGCGGCGCCGGGCTGCGCGCCGTCGTCGGCTGCGCCAAGGCGGGGCTCAATGTCGCCTGCGTGACCAAGGTCTTCCCGACCCGTTCGCATACGGTCGCGGCCCAGGGCGGCGTCGCCGCCGCGCTCGGCAATATGGGGCCGGACGACTGGAAATGGCACATGTATGACACCGTCAAGGGCTCCGACTGGCTCGGAGACCAGGACGCGATCGAATATCTGTGCCGCAACGCCCCTCAGGCGGTCTATGAGCTCGAGCATTGGGGCGTGCCCTTCTCGCGCACGGCCGAGGGCACGATTTATCAGCGCCCCTTCGGCGGCATGACGACCGATTACGGCAGGGGCCCGCCCGCTCAGCGCACCTGCGCCGCCGCCGACCGCACCGGCCACGCCATGCTCCACACCATGTATGGGCAGGCGCTGAAGCATGAGACACAGTTCTTCGTCGAATATTTCGCCATCGACCTGATCATGGATCAGCAAGGCGCCTGCCGCGGCATCGTGTGCCTCAAGCTCGACGACGGCACGATTCACCGGTTCCGCTCGGCGCTGACCGTTCTCGCCACCGGTGGCTATGGGCGCGTCTATCTTTCCGCCACCTCGGCCCATACCTGCACGGGCGACGGCAACGGCATGGTGTTGCGCGCCGGCCTGCCGCTGCAGGATATGGAGTTCGTTCAATTCCACCCGACCGGCATCTATGGCGCGGGCTGCCTCATCACCGAGGGCGCGCGCGGCGAGGGCGGCTATCTGACCAATAGCGAAGGCGAGCGCTTCATGGAGCGCTACGCGCCTTCCGTCAAAGACCTCGCGCCGCGCGACATGGTTTCGCGCGCGATCACCATGGAGGTGCGCGAGGGCAGGGGCGTCGGCAAGCACAAGGACCACGCTTACCTCCATCTCGAGCATCTCGATCCGGCGATCCTGCATGAGCGCCTGCCGGGCATTTCCGAAAGTTCGAAGATTTTCGCCGGCGTCGACGTGACGCGCCAGCCGATCCCCATCATCCCGACCGCGCATTACAATATGGGCGGCATCCCGACGAATTATCACGGCGAAGTGCTGCGCAAGCTCGACGGGAACCCCGACTCCGTGGTGCCCGGCCTGATGGCGATCGGCGAGGCGGCCTGCGTCTCCGTGCATGGCGCCAATCGCCTCGGCTCCAATTCGCTGATCGACCTGGTGGTCTTCGGCCGCGCGGCGGGCCTGCGCGCCGCCGAGGTGGTCAAGCCCGGTCAGTCGCAGCCAGAGCTGCCCGCCGATTCGGCGGAGCTGCCGCTCTCGCGCCTCGATTTCTTCCGCAACGCCAATGGCGCGATCTCGACGGCCGATCTGCGCGACAAGATGCAGCGGACCATGCAGTCGCATTGCGCCGTCTATCGCACCGGCGAGGTGCTGGCCGAGGGCGTCGCGGGCGTGCAGGAAGTTTGGCGGGAAGCCGCCGAGGTGAAGGTCTCCGACCGCTCGCTGATCTGGAACTCCGATCTCGTCGAGACGCTGGAGTTCGACAATCTCATCGCGCAGGCCGCGGTGACGATCGAATCCGCCGCCAACCGCAAGGAATCGCGCGGCGCCCATGCGCGTGAGGACTTCCCGAATCGCGACGACGCCAATTGGATGAAGCACACGCTGGCGTCGATCGACCGTGAGAAGAAGACGGTCTCGATCGACTATCGCCCGGTGCATAGTTACACGATGACGGATGAGGTGGCTTATATCGAGCCGAAGGCGCGGGTGTACTGAGGAAGCGACGGCCCGACCGAAGGGAGCACGGTGCGATGAATGCGATCGTCATCCGTAATTTGGCCGAAGAGACGCTCGCGAGACTCGAGCGCCTTGCGAATAGCCATCATGTGTCTCTGGAGGACGAGATCGCCGATCTGCTCGAAACGGCGTCCAAATCCCGCGAGATTTGTGATGAGCGCGTACGTCTCGCCGACTCGATCGCCGCTATGACGCCGAAAGGCGTTGTGCAGACGGATAGCACGCTGCTCATCCGGGAAGATCGTGACCGATGAAGCTCGTGATTGACGCCTCGATCGCGGTCAAATGGATCGTCGACGAGGCGGATCACGATCTCGCTCGGGGGCTGCTCGCTCGATGCTCGGATCTTTATGCGCCGGATTTCTTGCTGGCCGAAGTGGGGAATGTTCTTTGGAAAAAGACACGTTCAGGCCAGTTCGCCAGCGAGCAAGCTCTTAAGGGCCTCGCCTCGATGAGTAGCTACTTTACTGAATTGTCGCCTTCGGCGGCATTTGTCGAGCGCGCCTTGGCGTTGGCTACAAGTCTCGATCATCCGATCTACGACTGCCTTTACTTGGCTTGCGCTGAAAGCCTAGCGGCGACATTCGTTACTGCGGATGAAAAATTCCTTCGGAAGGCGCTTGCCTCATCCTGCAATGTCGAAATAGTCGCTCTCCAAGCCTCCGCCTCGCTCCAAGCCTCTTCTCTCCGAGGGTAAAATGGTCGAATTCACCCTTCCCAAGAACTCCGTCGTCGCCGAGGGCAAGGTCTGGCCGAAGCCGGAAGGCGCCGCCAATCTGCGCGAATATCGGATCTATCGCTACAACCCAGACGCCGACGCCAATCCGCGCGTCGACACTTTCTTCGTCGATACGGGCGATTGCGGGCCGATGGTGCTGGACGGCATCATCTGGATCAAGAACAAGGTCGATCCGACGCTGACCTTCCGCCGCTCCTGCCGCGAGGGCATTTGCGGCTCCTGCTCGATGAACATCGACGGGGTCAATACGCTCGCCTGCACCAAGGGCATGGACGAGATCGAGGGGCCGATCAAACTCTACCCGCTGCCGCATATGGGCGTGGTGAAGGACCTCGTGCCCGACCTCACCATTTTCTACGAGCAGCACGCCGCCATCGAGCCCTGGCTCCACGCCGGCGCCAACCCCGAGAAGGAGCGGCTGCAGTCACCGCAGGATCGCGCCAAGCTGGATGGTCTCTACGAGTGCATCCTCTGCGCCTGCTGCTCGACCGCTTGTCCGAGCTATTGGTGGAACTCCGACCGTTTCCTTGGCCCCGCCGCGCTGCTGCAGGCGCATCGCTGGGTGCAGGATTCGCGCGACGAGGCGACGCAGGAGCGTCTCGGCTATGTCGACGATACCTTCCGCCTCTATCGCTGCCATACGATCATGAACTGCACCAAGGTCTGCCCGAAGGGCCTCTCGCCCGCCAAGGCGATCGCGGAGCTCAAGAATCTGGCGATCGCCCGGCAGGAGGCGTGACGCCGCTTCCGGGAGCGACTGTCACGGACCGCGAGCCTTCAGGCTCGCTTTGTCGCGGCGCGCCTGAAGGCGCGCGGTCCAGCGGGGCGCCTTGATCCCGCCGCCGTGCGGCGCTAGGACGTCCCGTTCAATTTCGGAGACAGTGCCATGCGTCTTTGCGCGCGTCGTTTCAGCGGTTCTCTCCTTGTCGCAGCCTTTGTGATCGGCGCCGGCGCGGCTGTCGCCCAGGAGCTGCAGCTCGATCCCAAAGCGTTCGATCCTAAGGCGCTCGACACCAGCGGCGCCTCTTCGGTGCAGACCAAGCGCGCCAAGGGCAGGAAAGGCGCGGACGCCAACGCCCAGCAGACGACGCCCGGCAAGCCGCAGGCGACGCCGAATGGTCCGAACCGCCAGTTCGGCGAGCTGGAAGGCTGGTCTCCCGGGAAGGCCCCGCCCAAACCGAAAGACAAAGAAGACAGCGCCCCTTCGGGATCAAAACCGCCAGTCTCCGTGACCCCCAGCGGAAACATGGGAACCGGCTTCACCTTCTAGCGCGCTTTCGAGATCGCTTGATTGGTTTGGCGTCATTCCCGACGCTTCGCGCCAGCGAAGCGATCGGGAATTGGAATGACGAGCCCAAAAGCGAGCGGTTCAAACGGAAACAGTATGAGACGCCGGCGGCGCCGGCTGGAGAAAGTTCATGGCTTATAAGGTCGCTATCGTCGGCGCCACAGGCAATGTGGGCCGCGAGATGCTGGATATTTTGGCCGAGCGCCGCTTCCCCGTGTCGGAAGTCGTGCCGCTCGCCTCTTCGCGCTCGATCGGCGTGGAGGTCTCCTTCGGCGACAAGACGCTCAAATGCCGCCATCTCGACACCTATGACTTCTCCGACACCGACATCTGCCTGATGTCCGCCGGCGGCAGCGTGTCGACGCAATGGTCGCCGAAGATCGGCGCCCAGGGCTGCGTCGTCATCGACAATTCCTCGGCCTGGCGCATGGACCCGGACGTGCCGCTGATCGTGCCGGAGGTGAACGCCGACGCGGCGGCGGGCTTCAGGAAGAAGAACATCATCGCCAATCCGAACTGCTCCACCGCGCAGCTCGTCGTGGCGCTGAAGCCGCTGCACGACAAGGCCAAGATCACGCGCGTCGTGGTGTCGACCTATCAGTCGGTCTCCGGCGCCGGCAAGGATGCGATGGACGAGCTCTTCGCCCAGACGCGCTCGGTTTTCGTCTCCGACCCGGTCGAAGCGAAGAAATTCCCCAAGCGCATCGCCTTCAACCTCATTCCGCAGATCGACTCCTTCATGGAGGACGGTTTCACCAAGGAAGAGTGGAAGATGGTCGCGGAGACGAAGAAGATCCTCGACCCCAAGATCAAGCTCGTCGCCACCTGCGTGCGCGTGCCGGTCTTCATCTCTCACTCGGAAGCTGTAAACATCGAATTCGAGAACCCCATCTCGGCCGACGAGGCGCGCGACATCCTGCGCGAGGCGCCGGGCGTGCTCGTGATCGACAAGCGCGAGCCCGGCGGCTACATCACGCCGCATGAGGCGGCGGGCGAGGATGCGACCTATATCTCGCGCATCCGCGAGGACCCGACCGTGGACAACGGCCTGGTGCTGTGGTGCGTCAGCGACAATCTGCGCAAAGGCGCGGCGCTCAACGCCGTGCAGATCGCAGAAGTGCTGATGAACCGCAAGCTCCTGACGCCGAAGAAGGCGGCGGCGTAACGCGCTGGCCCGGGTTGACGGTGACAAAGCTCCGAGGCGGCCTCGTCCTTCGAGACGCGAGCTTCGCTCGCTCCTCAGGATGAGGCCTAAGTGTTTGATGTAGATGCAGAAGCCCCTCATGCTGAGGAGCCTGCGCAGCAGGCGTCTCGAAGCACGAGGGGCGTCAACGCCGGTTTATCAATAGTCTGAGCCCCGGAGCTAATCCCCGCCGTCATTGCGAGGAGCAAAGCGACGAAGCAATCCAGCGCCACGCGATGGCCCTGGATTGCTTCGCTTCGCTCGCAATGACGGGCTCTGGGCAAATCCGGCGCTCTTGTGGCTCTCGATTCCCGGTCGGGCTTTCAGTCCGCCTTATGGCGCGGCAGCCTGTCTATATCCGGATTGACGTCGCGCCCGGCGAAGGCGCGCGAATCGCCGGCGAGACCCTCGATGGAGGTAAACGCCTGTGATTACGGGTACAGACAGGAGATCGGCGATCCAGCCGGACGTCTCCGTCTGTTCACGAGCGCCCGCCCGGCCACGAGACCGGTGCAGAGCCTCCCGCCGCACAGTCCCGCGAAGGTGGGGAGCCCTCCGCCACGGTTATTTGTTGATCTTGAAAAGCGCCGCGTCCGGCGTCTTGGTCTGGTCGATGTTGAAAAGGGTGATCAGCGTCTCGTAACCCTGCGGGTCCTTCACTTGCCATTGCTTCAGCTTGAAGGTCTTGGGGTCGAAGATGAGCTTGAGATGCGAGGTGCCCCCGAAGGTCGCCTTGTCCTCGATGAAGATGGTCACCCCTGAGTCGTCGGTCTGGACGTCCTGCACGGTGACGTCCTTTTCCAGGTCGATCTTCTCCTTCATCAGGAATTTGAGCGGCGTCTGATTGATGAAGTAGAGGTCCTGCGTATTGAGCTTGCGATCGCGCACGGCGACCTGGGCGCCGTCGGCCACGACTTCCATGGTCGCCGGCTGGGCGTATTCGAAACGCACGCGGCCGGCGCGCTGCACATGCAGCTTGCCCTCCGAGCGCTTGCCGTCGGCGCCGATCTGGACGAAGTCGGCGGTCATCACTGGCGAGGCATTGAAAAAGGCGTCGGCGCGTTTGATCGCCTCTTCGCGGCTGAGCGGCTTCGGCGGCTCGGCCGGGGCGGCGGGGTTGGTGAGCTGCACGGGCTCGCTGGGCTTGGCGGCCTCGGCGGCCGGCGGCTTGGCGGGGGTCTTCTTGTCCTTGGCGGCGGGTTTGGCGTCCGCCGGCTTTGCATCTGCCGGCTTTGCGTCTGCAGGCTTGGCTTCCGCATGTTTGGCGGCGGCGTTCGCATGCGCCTTCTTGGCGTCCTCGGCGTGAGCCGGCGCGACGAGCGCCAGGATAAGGGCGAAAGCGGCGAGGGGGAGGTGCTTCACGGCGCGAATCCAATTCGAAGGGGCGATCCCGGCGTCTTGGTAACATAAGTTGGCGGAATTGGGGGCGGCGCGCCGCTGTCGGAAAGAACATCCGGCGCGACAATTCTCGATCGACTAGGAGGAAGGTTAGCCTCGTAGGCCCCCCCCGGGAATTCGTCCCGATTTATCCTAACAGCCGCAGGTCGCCCGGCCGGTGGCGATCAGATTAGCAATGCGAGGCGTGAATCCCTCGAACGCGCCAATTGCCGAGCAAGCAACCGCGACAGAAAACGCCTGACGCGCGCGGATTTGCGGCGAGGGATCAGGCGCAATCTCTCCACGCGCCAAAGCGCCGCACAGGGCATTCTCAAAGGCGCTGGAAAGGCGGTCAAAGAATGCTCTTATCTCCACCGCTATGTCGGGCTCGTCCGCGATCCGGTGAGCAGAGGTTCGCACGACGAGGCAACCAGACCAACCAGGCTGCCGGGCGGCATTTTCGAACCTGCTCCAAAACTTTGAAAATTCCGCCAGACCCGCATCCTCACTCTCTAGGTCTTGCAGAAGCTGGCTGCTGACCATCTGGCCGTAGCTCTTCAGCGCAGCGACGAAGAGCGCCTGTTTATCTGGCCAAAGCGCGTAAAGCCCCTTGCGGCTCGCGCTGATCTCGCTGACGAGCATATCCAACGACACGGCGTCGTAACCGTGGCGCCAGAAAAGAGTCATCGCGGTTCGCACTGCTGCGTCAGGGTCGAACCCTCTCGGCCTCCCCATCGTCCTCGCTTCCCAATTGCGCCAAGCTCATTGACAGAGAATGTGTATTCTCTTATTCGTCGCAATAAGAGACTATCACGTCTCTTACGACAAGGGAGCGCAATTTGAAAACCTTGAAAATCGAGCGCGACATTGCGGCGGAGGCTGGCGCTATCTGGGCGTTGCTAAAGGATTTCCAGCATATCGACGCTTTCAATCCCAATTTGTCGCGCTCGTCGCATATTGGCGGCACGCCCCTCGAAGGGGTTGGCGCCGAACGGCGCTGCGATCTCGCGGACGGACGCAATTGGATCGAGGAACGCGTTATCGATTGGCGTCCCGGGGAAAGCTACACGGTCGAGATTTACGCGGGCACGATGCCGATCAAGGATGTTCAGACGACGCTTGCGGTATTTCCGAACGGGGCGGGATCGCGCGCCATGATGCAGATCGTCTATACGCCGAAGTTCGGGCTGATCGGCCGAATTCTCGACGCCCTGCTGCTGCGTCGGAAAATGACAGGGTTGATGCATAAAGTGCTCGAGGGACTCGCGCACAAATCCCTCCAAATCTGAAGGAGATGGGTTGCGCGATTTCCTATCGCCCGCATGATTCCATGCGATCGGAATGCGCGCAAAGCGTTGCAAGGAGCGGCCCATGAGCCTTTTGATCGAGGAAGACGCGACTGTCTCGGACGCAGTGCTCAAAGCCATCGCCCACATACCGACGCGCAGCCTGTTGGCGATCGTCGCGCAAGGTTTCTTCGAGAAGCTCGGCGACCGCGATTTCATGCGCATCGCTGCCTGGCTTGCGCAAAAGAGCTTTGACGAGGGCGGTTGTCCCATCGGCGCGCTCATCGTCGACAATGCGACGCGCCAGATACTCGGCAAGGGCCATAATACGCTCGTGCAAGGGAACGACCCTTACAACCATGGGGAAACCGCCGCCATCAGAGACGCCGGCCGACGCGATTTCAGCCAGACGACCATCTACACATCGCTCAGCCCTTGCGACGTCTGCGCTGCGCTTCTCCACATGCGGCAGTTCGATCGCGTGGTCGTCGGCGACGTTACGAACGCCAAGGGAAACGAGGAGCTGCTCCGCGCGAAAGGCGTGAGGGTCGACATTCTGGAAGATTCAATGGCCGTTGCGCTTTACGCGAAATACCGGCGAGAGCGCCCCGATCTCGATATGGAAGACTGGAAAGGGGTTGCCGCAGTTCGGAAATGCAAGAAAGGCGGTAGTGAGGCGGAGCGGAGCTAATCGGCGCTCGCTTCTCCTACCTAAATGGATCGATGATCCGCACGCCTTCTATGACTTGTCCGTGCGACATATCTTCGGAATAAAGCTCGCCGCATCCTTGGGCGATCGCGGCGGCAATGATCGCCGCGTCCCAGTAAGAAAAGCCGTAGCGCGCCTTGATGCTGAGAGCGGCAATCAATATCTCGGACGTAACGTCTTGCACGCGAAAGCGCATCCATGTGCGCACCAGGCCCGCTGCAATGTGGTGCGGGAGCGGATCTGCACGGGAGGGGCGTGTGGCTTGGACGTAAAATTCTTGCAGCACTTGGACGGACAAGCGCCAGTCATCCCGGTCGAGCAACGCTATTGCACGCTCGCGCTTGGCGTTTTCGGCTGGGTCACGGCTGATCGAGTAGAGCAGGATATTGGTGTCGAGAAAGCCGGCGACGCTATCTGTCACTTGCCGCGTCTCGCATGGATGTCGTCGCGTGAGAGGCGGTCGGCCGCGCGGAAGGTCGAAATCTGGGCGCGAAGCTCTTTCTCCTCGCGCTTTAGTTGTTCGAATTCGGTTTCGGACGCGGCGAAGTCGATCAGGAACCGCCGGACAACGGCGGAAACCGATGTGTCTTCCGCAGCAGCTTTGATGCGAGCGCGGCGATAGGTGTCGTCGTCCACGGTTACTGTGATGTTTTTCATGGACTCACAGTAGGCTTCGTGGCTGATTTTATCAACGACAGGGGGGCCAGCGAACTACTCCGCCGCCTCTATATCGAACGCTCCCCGATCCACGCCGCCGCCCACCAAAATCTCGCGCTTGCCCGCACGGTCCCGCGTCTTCAGCTAGCGCCTGGGGATCTGTCCGAGGAATCCAGCGCGTAGCTGCTCTAGCGCTACAACCCTGATCCGTTCGAACAATGCATAGCTTACCCTCCCCAGCGGCCGTCGATCCGAGACATGGAACGATGCCTCCCAAATATCGAGATTACATTCGTCGAGAATCACCCAAGCCGGCTCCCGAAGGCCGAGCCGCTTCAATTCTGTTTCGGGAATCTGGAGAGAGGCGCGCTCTTTCGACGGCGGTTGGCTGGTGATCGGAAAAAGCGCGACACGGGTCTTGCCGGCGTCCTTGTCCAAAAGCACGGAGAGGCAGACCGGCCGAATTTTCCGGCCTGCATCCTCGCCGCGTTCCGACTCGCGCCGCCAGAGGTAGGAATAGCGAAAGACCTCGCCGTTCCGAGGTCTATTGCTCATCGTAGTTTGACGCGGTCACCGCTTCGAGAGAGGAGGCCAGATATTCGGCGGCCTCTGCAGGCAATTCCGAAAGCAGGTAGGCGCGGCGAGGATCGGCGGCCTCGCGCCAGCGGTCGAACTCCTCCTGGCTCATCAGCACCAGCGCGGGGACGCCGTGCTTGGTCAGGCTGACCGGCTCCTTTATCGCTGCGTCTACGATTTTGCCGGTGTGGTTCTTGAGTTCCGAGAGTGTGTAGGATTTCACGGGCGTTATCCGAGGCGTCTAACGGATAAAATAGCTATTTTCGCTAAAATAGCCAGCCTTACTCCGCCGCCTCTATATCGAACGCCCCGCGATCCACGCCGCCGCCCACCAAAATCTCGCGCTTGCCCGCATGGTTCGGGGCGGACACCACGCCTTCCTTCTCCATGCGCTCCACGAGCGAGGCGGCCTTGTTGTAGCCCACCGACAGACGCCGCTGGATGTAGCTCGTCGAGCATTTCTTGTCGCGCAGCACGATATTGACGGCGCGGTCGTAGAGGTCGCCGCCTTCTTCGGCGTCCATGGAGCCGGGCGTCGGCGCCTCGCCGTCCTCGCCGCCTTCGTCGTCCTCCGAGGTGATGTTGTCGAGATATTGCGGCGCGCCCTGGGCTTTCAGATGCGCCACCACATGCTCGACCTCGGCGTCCGACACGAACGGCCCGTGTACGCGCGAGATGCGGCCGCCGCCCGCCATGTAAAGCATGTCGCCCTGGCCCAGGAGCTGCTCGGCGCCTTGCTCGCCGAGAATGGTGCGGCTGTCGATCTTGGACGTCACCTGGAAGGAGATGCGCGTCGGGAAGTTCGCCTTGATCGTGCCGGTGATGACGTCGACCGAGGGGCGCTGCGTCGCCATGATGAGATGGATGCCGGCGGCGCGGGCCATTTGCGCCAGGCGCTGGATCGCGCCTTCGATGTCCTTGCCGGCGACGAGCATCAAATCGGCCATTTCGTCGACGATGACGACGATATAGGGCAGGGCGGAGAGGTCCATCTCCTCATGCTCGAAGATCGCTTCGCCGGTCTCGCGGTCGAAGCCCGTCTGCACGGTGCGGGTGATGATCTCGCCCTTGGCCTGCGCTTCGGCGACGCGGGCGTTGAAGCCGTCGATATTGCGCACGCCGACCTTCGACATCTTCTTGTAGCGGTCCTCCATCTCGCGCACCGCCCATTTGAGCGCGACCACCGCCTTCTTCGGGTCGGTAACGACGGGCGTCAGCAGGTGGGGGATGTTGTCGTAGACCGAGAGCTCCAGCATCTTCGGATCGACCATGATGAGCCGGCACTCCTCGGGCTTCAGCCGATAGAGCAGCGACAGGATCATGGTGTTGATGGCGACCGATTTGCCCGAGCCGGTGGTGCCGGCGACGAGCAGATGCGGCATGCGGGCGAGATCGACGATCACCGGCTCGCCGCCGATCGTCTTGCCGAGCGCGATGGCGAGCTTGTGCTTGGAGTGCAGGAAATCGTCGCTGGCGACGATCTCGCGCAGAAAGACCGTCTCGCGGCGCTGGTTGGGCAGCTCGATGCCGATGGCGTTGCGGCCCGGCACGACGGCGACGCGGGCCGAGACCGCCGACATGGAGCGAGCGATGTCGTCGGCGAGGCCGATGACGCGCGAGGATTTGATGCCTGGCGCGGGCTCCAGCTCGTAAAGCGTGACCACCGGGCCGGGGCGGACATTGATGATCTCGCCGCGCACCGAGAAGTCTTCGAGCACCCCTTCAAGCACGCGGGCGTTGGATTCGAGAATATCCTCGGAAACAGTGACGGCCCCGCCCTTGTTCTTGGGCTCGGCGAGGAGCTGGAGCTCCGGATATTCGTAGGCTTCCGGCGTGGCGTGGGTGGGCGCCCGCGTGGGCTCGCGGCTGACGCGCTTCGGGGCGGGGGCGGCGGGCGCTTCCGCCGGGCGGGCGCCGGCCTGCTGCCGTGGGGTCGGCGCAGGCGCGCGGGCTGCGGCGGCAGGGCGCGCATCTTCCTCGTCTTCATCGAGCGGGCGCGCGCGGCGCGTGAAAGTCGGATAGGTCTCGACGTCGTCGAAGGTCGGCTCGACGCGCGGATGCGCAGGGGCGGGTTTTTCCGTCGCGGGCGCCGCCGCGCGGGCGCGCAGCTTTGCAAAGAGCCGCACAGCCCAGCATTTCAGCGTCAGCCCGGTATGGATCAGCGCGCCGAGCGAGATCAGCGCGAAGCCCGGCTCTCCAGCCCGATCCTCGTCATCCTCGGCGTAGGCGGCGGGGGCTTGCTCGTCGAAAGCTTCTTCACGGATGTCGTTTTGGCTCTCGAAGCCGAGACCCGCCGCGCCGCTCACCGAGAGAATGGCGACAAAGGCGGCGGCGACGCCGAAGATCGCCATGACGGAACCGGAGCCCGCGGAAATGGCGCGCGGCACGGCGAGAATGGCGTCGCCGGCGACGCCGCCGAGCCCCGTCGGCAGGGGCCAGCGGTCGGTCGGCGGCAGGAAGGAAGCTGTCGCGGCGGTTGCGAAAATGCCGGCGATCCACAGGCCGAGCCGCAGCGGCGCGCGCTCGATGCGGCGGCGCTTGATGATGCGCAGCCCCTGCGCCGCGAGCGGCAGGATCACGGCGACCGCGCCGAGGCCCAAGAGCTGCATGAGCAGATCGGCGACGATCGCGCCGGGATGTCCGAGAAGATTCCGGACATGGCCGCCGGTCGCATGGTTGAGCGAGGGATCGCGCGCCGACCAGCTCACCAGCGCCACGGTCGCGGCGCAGGCGCAGGCCAGCATCAAGGCCCCGGCCGCCTCGGCAAGGCGATGGGCGGTGAATTCGCGGAGCTGTTCGGGGAAGAGACCAAATCTATGGCTGCGCATGTCACCAGAAGCCCGCGTGGCGCGGCGCGGCCATTGCGGCGCGCCGACTCTCGGCGAGGGTAAAAAAGCTGGGTTAAGAGGCGCTTAACCCTCAGGTTGCATCCGTTCGCCCGATCTTGCGGTCGCCTGGTTCAGCTCGGCCCCATAAATGAAGATCACCGCCAGGGTCTGCAGGAAGACGATCGCCATCATAATCGAGGCGAGACCCGCATAGGTTGAAACGTAATTGATCGCAAATCTCGCGAGATAGGCCCCAAAGCCCGCGCCGAAGGCGAGGGAGGCGAGCAGCGTCAGCGCGAAGCCGGGCGCGAGGTCGAGAAGCCGCGGGCGCCCCGCCGGCAGCAAAATATGCGCGCCCAGCACGCCGACGCCGACGACCGAGGATGTGACGCCATAGCGCACCGGCCCATAGAGCGGCTCGAGCTCCCGCATCAGGCCGGGGGCGTGTTTTTCGGCGAGCGCGCGGGCAAGCGGCGCCAGCACCATGAGAAAAGCGATGGCGAGCAGCGAGGCGGCGCCGAGGAAGACGTAGAGAATCGATTCCAGGCGCAACAGCCACCAGGGCCGCTGGTCGCGCTGATTATAGGCGCGGTTCAGCGCGATGCGCAGCGACTCGACGCCGCTCGACGAGAAGAAAATGGCAAGAAGCGCGCCGACGGTGAGCAGCCCACCGCGCGGCCGGGTGACGACATTGCGGATTTCGGCGGCGATGGGCTCGGCGATATTCGGCGGCCAGTTCTCGAAGATAAGAGTGGTGGCCGCGTCGGCCTCGCTCTTCAGACCGAAGAAGCCGGCGAGCGCCGTGACGAAAATGAGAAAAGGAAAAAGCGAGGTGAGGATCGAGAGCGCGATATGGCTCGCGATCGCCCAGCCGTCGTCGTCGTTGAATTTGAGATAGGCGGCGTAAAGCGCGCGGAGCAGGGTCATAGGGCAAAGGGTGTCACATATTTCGGGGATCGTCATGACCGGGCTTATCCCCGCAGCCCACGCCCCCACGATTATCCTCGGGCGCGTGTCATTCCTGGCGGGCTGAAAGCCCGACCGGCATCCAGAGCCACAAGAGCGCTGGTTTTACTCAAAGCCCCGTCATTGCGAGCGAAGCGAAGCAATCCAGGGCGGCGATGCGGCCCTGGATTGCTTCGTCGGCTCCGCCTCCTCGCAATGACGGCGGTAAAAAGCAGAATGGTGCGGAATAGCCCTCCATCCAGCCTCAGTCTGCGGGCAAAAAAGCGCGTAGCGCCTCGATGATCGCGTCCGGCCGGCAAGGCTTTTGGAGAATGACAGTGCCCGGCGGAAAGCGCTCTCTCTGCTGCTCGGAATCATAGCCGGACAATATGAGAAACGGCGCCCCGGCCGCTCCCAGGGCTTCCGCGACAGGGCCCGAGAACACGCCTGCGAGATTGGCGTCCAATATGGCGGCGTCGTAGCCGCCTTGGGCGGCAAGCTTCAGCGCTTCTTCAACCGTGGCCGCGATCCCCGCGCTCTCGAAACCCGAGAACTCCAGGAGCATTTCGATCGACATCGCGACCATGGGCTCGTCTTCGACGACAAGAATCCGGCGCCTTTTCTGGCCAGGGTCCTGCATCGACTATCTCACGAAAATCCTGTCCGCCGGCGCCTTCAACATCCAGCTTGCTCCTTCTTCGGCGAAGGTCAACCGTGTTTTTCCGCCCACCGAGAGCTCCGCCATGCGGCCGAGAACCGTGTTGCCGAAGCCCTTGCGGGTCGGCGGCGTCACTTTCGGGCCGCCGCTTTCCTCCCAGGACAGCATAAATTCATCGTCGACGAGGCGCCACGCAATCCGCACCTTTCCGTCCTCGGACGACAACGAGCCATATTTCGCGGCGTTGGTCGCCAGCTCGTGGAGGGCCATGCCGACCGTCTGAGCGGCGGCGGCGTTCACGCGGATCGCCGGACCATTCGCGACAATGCGCCCGCCGATCAGGTCGCGATAGGGCGCGAGCTGCGCGCGCACGAGTTCGGAAAGATCCGTCCCCTGCCATTCGTTTCGCACGAGCAGCGTTTGGCTCGCCGCGAGGCTTTGAATTCTCTCGACGAGCTTTGCGACATAGGCTTTGGGGTCGCCCTCGAAAGAAGTCTGCTGGGCGATCGCTTGCACGACGGCGAGAAGATTATTGGCGCGATGGCTGATTTCCGCGACCAGAAGCTGATTGTGCGCCTCGGCGGCCTTGCGCGCCGTAATGTCTTCGACAACAGCCACGAAATTGACGGGCTGGTCGGCGGCGCTGCGTGCGATGCCCACCGTCACATTCGCCCAAACGTCCTTGCCGTCCTTCCGGATATAGCGCTTTTCCGTCGAGTAGCTTCGGGCCTCGCCTGCGAGGAGGCGGCGCACATTTTCCCGGTCGGCTTCGCGATCCGCCGCGTGGGTGATGTCGCCGGCCCGCATTTGCATCAGCTCGTCGCGGCGATAGCCGAGGATGTCGCACAGGCGTTGGTTCATTCGCAGCCATCGACCGTCGAGCGCCACCTCGGCGATGCCAACGGCGGCGTTTGCGAAGGTCGCCTCCAAACGCGACAGCGCCTCGCGCAGAGCGTCGGCCCCTCGTTTTCGCTCTTCCAGAATTTGGCTCTGCAGCGCTTCCATGGCTTCGGCCTTGAAGGCGCGCGCCTCGGCGCGATGCATCAGCTCGGTGGTGGCGATGATGAGCGCGCAGCTCCCGAAAAAGACGAAAAGGGCAAGCCAGTCGGCCGCGCCTTCGAGGGGAAGAATGAGGGTGTGCAACAGGACCGCGCCGAGCAGCGCGACTGTCGTTCCGGTGATCCATCCGCCGACCAGCGCGCCCACGGGAACCATTGGAAAAAGGGTGATATAGGCGACCTTGGTCGTCGCCGTTCCGATCAGAGCGGCGCGCGCAAGGATCGCGACCACGGCCAGGGCCACGCCGAGAGCGGGCGCAAGAAAGTAGTGCGCTTTCGGGGGAAGCTTTGCCTTGTCGGCCAGAATGCGAAGAGGCAGCCTTGCGTAGAAGGGGAATCTTTCCTCGACGACGGCATGGAGGTTCGACAACTCCATGTCGGACATTCGCTTACTCCATCCAATTTTCGGGAATTTTTGGTAGGACAAGGCGGGAAATGTGGCAAGCTTGACTAATATCATCCCGACATTTGACGTCGTCAATTCCCGGGAAGAAGCAAGACGAGCTTGTGAGAGGGCGCGTCCGAGGGCGTGAAGGAATGCTGCTCGAACAGCAATCTGCCGTCTTGCGGGTGATCGAAGGCGCGCAGCCCGCCTTCGCGGCTGAGAACGTCTTGCGCTTCCCAGGCTTGCGCAAAGAAAGCGCTCTCGCGCCGCAAGTCGTCGATGAAGCGACGCACGCGCGCGTCGCGAAACATATGCGCGTAATCGGAGCGAAATTCGCAGAGCAGGCGGCGCGCCCGCGTCTCCCAGTCCGGCAGCAGATCGCGCGCCGCGGCGTCCTGGAACACGAAACGCAGGAGGTTGCGCTGATGCGCGCCATCGAGCCAGCCCGAGAACAGGCGCGCCGCCGCTTCGTTCCAGGCGCAGGCGTTCCAGCAGCAATCGAGGCCATAGGCCGGGTGGCGGAAAGCGGCGATGGCGGCTTGCAGCGAGGCGGGCGCCATCTGCGTCGGCGCCGGCGCGTCCGGGTCGATGCGGCCGGCAAGCTCGAAGAGATAGGCGCGTTCGGCGGGCGTCAGCGACAGCGCCAGCGCGATGCGGCCGAGCGCCTCGGGCGAGGCCTGCACGGGCCGCCCCTGTTCGATCCAGGCGCACCATGTGGCGCTGATGCCAGCGCGCGCCGCCAGCTCCTCGCGCCGCAAGCCCGGCGTGCGCCTGCGGCCGCCCGCGACGTCGGGCCGCGCCCGCTCGCGATGGGCGCGAATGAAATCTCCCAGCAGCCGCCTTCGGTCCGCGTCCAGCATGGAGGGTATTATAATAGGATAACAATCTAAATTGTAACAGTTTGATTGCCGCGCAATCCTGAGCTCCGGAACGAAGGAGCAAGCCGATGGAACGCACGCATGAAACAGTTGTCGCCGCGCAATTCGGGCCGCGGGCGCAGGCCTATGTCCAAAGCGCCGTGCATGCGCGGGGGGCCGATCTCGAGGCTCTCGAAAACATCGTCTCCGCGATCGCGCCCGAGCGCGCGCTCGATCTTGGCGCCGGCGGCGGGCATGTTTCTTATGTGATGGCGCGCCATGCAGGTCTGGTGACGGCGCTCGATTTATCGGCGGAAATGCTCGAGGCGGTCGCCGCGACGGCGCGCGAGAAAGGGCTCGCCAATATCGAAGCGGTGGAGGGGCCCGCCGAGCGCCTGCCGTTCGCCGAAGGCTGGTTCGATTTTCTGGCGTCGCGCTACTCGGCGCATCATTGGCGCGATTTCCATGGCGGTCTGCGCGAGGCGCGCCGGGTGCTCAAGCCTGGGCGGTCTGCGGTCTTCATCGACGTCCATGCGCCCGCCAGACCGCTTTTCGACACCCATCTGCAAGCGGTCGAGCTGCTGCGCGATCCCTCTCATGTGAGGAACTATACGATCGCGGAATGGGCCGCCGCGCTCGCCGCGTCGGGCTTTGCCGTCGAGCGGCTGCAGACATGGCGGCTGCGGATGGATGTCGCCGCCTGGGCGGGACGCATGCGCACGCCGCAGGAAAATTTGCGCGCCATCCGGGCATTGCAGGCGGCGGCGTCGCGCGAGACGCGGGAGCATTTCGCGATCGAAGCAGACGGTTCGTTTTCGATCGACGCTATGATGATCGAAGCCAAGGGCGCGTGAGCCCTCATCCGACCCCTGCTGACGCAGGGGCCACCTTCTCCCGCAAGCGGGAGAAGGGAGAACCCCAAGGTTTTTGAACAACAAAGTTTCAGCGCGATTCCTTCTCCCGTTTACGGGAGAAGGTGGCCCCGCGAAGCGGGGTCGGATGAGGGTTTCATCCCGCCCCTCAGTCATCTTGCCGCCTCTCCGGCCCCTCACGCATCAAAGCGTCGTCGCGCGGCCCCTCGACGATCAGATCGCCGACAAGCCCGCGCTCCATGCGGGAGAGCGCGTGGTCGATCAGAACATATTGGCCGCCGCGCCGCACGTCGAATTCGACAATCGCGGCGTCCCCGGGAGCCACGGAAACCGTCTGCGCGCCTCTCTCGCGAACCGTCAGCGTCTCATTGCGTCTGACGCGGTCGAAGAGGCCGCCGATCAAATGCAGCGCGGACGTGAAATTCGGTCCGCCGACGCCGAAAAAGATACGGATATTCTCGCCGCGCTCGGCCCGTAGCGGATGCTCCGCCGTCAGCGCGCCGACGGCGCCGTTGAAGAGGAAATACTCCGGCTGCTCGGCCATCAGCTTCTCGTAATCCAGCTCCTGCCGGCCCTGGGTCCCGAAAGGCTTGGTCGTATAAAGCTCGCCCTGCATGACGTAGAATTCGCGGTCCGCCTCCGGCAATCCGCCTTCGGGCTCGATCAGCACGAGACCATACATGCCGTTGGCGACATGCTGCGCAATGCTCGGCGTGGCGCAGTGGTAGACGAAGAGGCCGGGCGTCGTCGCTTCGAAGCTGAAGACCTTCTCCTCGCCCGGGTCGGCTTGCGTGAAACGCGCGCCGCCGCCAGGGCCGATGGCGGCGTGAAAATCCGCCGAATGCGCCAGCACGCTGCTCGAGTCGTTCTTCAAATGCACTTCCAGCGTATCGCCCACCCGCGCCCGGATGAAGGGGCCGGGAACCTTCCCGCCGAAGGTCCAGAATTGATAGGTCGTCTTGTCGTCGAGCCGGCCATCGGTCTCGATGGTCGTGAGATCGACGCGCAAGGTCCGCGGCCCGCGGGCGCCGACCGGCGGGGGCAGGTCGGAAGGATCGCGCGATATGTCCGATGCGACGAGCTTCGCCTTGTTGCGCGGCCCCGGCTCGACCCTGATCTTGCCCTGCATGCCCGCGTCGCGATGGCCGGGAACCGAGCAGTAATAGGTAAACTCGCCTGTCTTGTCGGCAAAGAACGAGACCGCGCTGCTCGCGCCCTTGTCCACGACGCGGTTCGACCGCACGCCGTAAAACTCGATGACAATGTCGTGCTCCGCGCCCTCGCCGTTGACGAGATTGATCTGGGCGCGCTCGCCGTCGTGGAAGACGAGCTCAGGATTGACCTTCTCGTCGATCGCGCCGCCGACGCCAAGGAAGACGAGCCGCCCCTCGGCGATCCCCGACCGCAGCGTATAGACGACAGTTCGCGCCGCCGCGTCTTCCTGCGAAAAGGCGAAAGGAGCCCAAGCGAGCAAGGCCAAAATCACGCAGAAGAACAGAAGGGCTCTGTCTGGCTTCATCGGCCGAGCCTCTGGCGGATGGAGATGCGTGCGGCAGTTAACTAGGCGACCCCTCCGCAATGAAAAGGCGCAGCGCTGGTGACGCCCCTCGCGCTTCGAGACGCCTGCTGCGCAGGCCTTCACGTCGCTACCCTCGTCATGCCCGCGCTTGTCGCGGGCATCCACGCCAAGCAAGTCACAGCTAATGCCGGGCAAGTCTCTGCAGCCTCCAAAGCCCTGCCTGAACCTTACCCATAACGATAACGCGTCTTGTCGGGCTGTGCCCCACGGCGTGGGTGGCCGGGACGAGCCCGGCCATGACGGCCCTCGGGATTTGTGACTCTTCAATCCCCGCGCTGAAAATGGTCGTACACCATCCGCGCCGTCGCCTTGTTGATGCCCGGCGTCTTCTCCAGATCCGATAGCGCCGCCCGCGAGACGCCCTTCGCCGAGCCGAAGGCCAGAAGTAGCGCGCGCTTGCGCGACGGCCCGATGCCGGCAATCTCATCGAGTGGGTTCTTGGTGAATTCCTTCTTGCGCCGCGCCCGATGCGTGCCGATGGCGAAGCGATGCGCTTCGTCGCGCAGCCTCTGCACGAAATACAGCGCCGGATCATGCGGCGGCAGGCGGAAGGCTTCGCGGCCCTCGATGAAGAATTGCTCGCGTCCCGCGTCGCGATCGCGGCCCTTGGCGATCGACGCCAGCGCCACGCCCTCGACGCCGCTCTCGCGCAGAGCCTCTCGCGCCACGTCGAACTGGCCGCGCCCGCCGTCGATCAGCACGAGATCGGGCTTTGCCGGAAAGGCCTCCGGATCGGTCTCCTTCTCCGGCTCCTTGGCGAGGCGGGCGAAGCGGCGCGTCAGCACTTCGCGCATCATGCCATAATCGTCGCCCGGCGTGATCTCTGTGCTCTTGATGTTGAAGGTGCGGTAATGCGCCTTCATGAAACCCGCCGGGCCGGCGACAACCATCGCGCCGATCGCCTGCGATCCGCCCGTATGCGAATTGTCGTAGACCTCGACGCGGCGCGGGGCGTGCGGCAGGCCGAAGACTTCGCCCAAGGCCGCCAGCAGCCGCAACTGGCTCGCGTCCTCCGCGAGCTTGCGGCCGAGCGCCTGCCGCGCATTGTTGAGCGCATGTTCGACGAGCTCGCGCTTTTCGCCGCGCTGCGGCGCGATGACGTCGACGTTTCTGCGCAGCTTTGCGGAAAGCGCGTCTTCCAGCAGCGCGCTGTCTTCGATTTGGTGCGACAGCAGCACGCAGCGCGCGGAGGGATGCTCGTCGTAAAATTGCGCAAGAAAGGCGTCGAGCACTTCCGCCTCCGACAGGCTCGCGTCGGCGCGCGGGAAATAGGAGCGGTTCCCCCAGTTCTGATAGGCGCGGAAGAAAAAGGCCTCGATGCAGAAGCGCCCCGCATCCTTGGCGATGGCGAAGACGTCGGCCTCCTCGACCGTGCGGGGATTAATGCCCTGCGCGCCCTGTATGGCCGAGAGGGCGGAAATACGATCGCGCAGCCGCGCGGCCCGCTCGAATTCGAGCCGCTCGGCCGCTTCCGTCATCTCGGTGGCGAGCTGCTCGCGCACGCTGCGGCTTTTGCCGGAGAGAAAGTCACGCGCCTCCTGCACGAGGACGCCATAGTCTTCAGTCGAAATCTCGCCGGTGCACGGCCCGGCGCAGCGCTTGATCTGATAGAGCAGGCAGGGGCGCGTGCGATTGTCGTAAAAGCTCTGCGCGCAGGAGCGCAGCAGAAAGGCGCGCTCCAGTGCATTGAGCGCGCGATTGACCGCCCAGACGCTGGCGAAGGGCCCGTAATAATCGCCCTTGCGCACGCGTGCGCCGCGATGCTTGGCGATCTGCGGCGCCTCATGGTCGCGGGCGATGAAGATGTAGGGAAACGACTTGTCGTCGCGCATCAGCACGTTGAAGCGCGGCTTCAACTGCTTGATGAGATTAGCTTCCAGCAGCAGCGCCTCGGTCTCGGTCTCGACCGAGATGAAGACCATGGAGACGGTCGCCGAGATCATGCGCGCAATGCGGTTCACATGGCCGGCAAGGCGCGTATAGCTCGCGACGCGCTTCCTGACATTCTTGGCCTTGCCGACATAGAGCACCTCGCCATTCTCGGCGATCATGCGATAGACGCCGGGGCCGTTCGGCGCATGTTTCCAATAGGATTTGATGACGCCGACGCCGCGCTTGACGCTCTCGGGCGTCTGCGGGGCGTCGTCTTCCGGAGCGGGTTCGGCGGTCTCCGACACGGCGTCGGGCGCGTCGAAGGCGTCGTCGTCCTCGGGCGGGAGGTCGCGCGTCTGTGAGGGGGGAGGGGTCATCCTATAAGGATTTATGCCGCGTTTGCGGCGATGGGAAGGGTTTCCGAGCCCGTGCCTTCGCCAAAGCTCGGTTGCCCTCTCGGCCGCAGGGAAACTGTCACCTTTCTTTCCGGGCCGTTCTGTCACCTTTCTATTGGAGCTAGGCGCCGCTCCTCTCCCCGCTTGCGGGGAGAGGCTGGGTGAGGGGCCGGGGCCGGAGCCCGGGCGTGCATTACGAGCCCTGGCGCCCTCCGGCGTTTATCGCTTCCGCTCATCCCCAAGCCCCTCACCCAACCTCTCCCCGCGCGCGGGGAGAGGAGTGGAGCGCGGCCTTCTTCGAGAAATTTGCTCCCCAATTTATCCCCACCCCCCAAAACCTCCCTTATCCTTCGCCCGCCTCGCCAACTTGCAGGGGCGTCGTCAGGGTCGGCGGCGCCGGCGGGGTCGGTTAAGCGCGGGACGCGACCCTCGTTCCGTGCGGGACTCCGGCGCCGCCCGCCGGGTCTCTCCTTCGTGGGGAGATTGCGTGGAGAAATCCACGCAAAGGCTGGGCATAGTTTTCGCGCCCGCGACACGCGGCCCGAGTACCGAAAGGGAAAGCGCCGGCGGGCCGGAGGCGGCGCATGTCGAGGCCCTTGCGACGCGCTCGGGAGGTTCAAACCTCCCGGGAAAGAAGCAGGCGCCGTCTGGCGGCTGCGCCGGACGGAGGAACCGCCACGAGATGGCGCTACTTCGGCCCGGAAAGGTGCGCGCGAATAAAGACCGCAGCCGGGACGCTCTGGCTCCGATGCGCTTATTCTTTCACGCTACCGGCCGAACGGGGCCGGTGCGTCCCGGCTTCCTGGATCAACCTGCGCCGGAAATCGGCGGCGGGGCGCTTGGGGCTGGGCGGCTTTTCCGAGAGGCACATGGAACAGAGCTATGACACCATTTCCGTTTGAACCGCTCGCATCGGGCGCGTGTCATTCCCGGCGGGCTGAAAGCCCGACCGGGAATCCAGAGCCACAACAGGCGCTGGTTTTGCCCAGAGCCCGTCATTGCGAGCGAAGCGAAGCAATCCAGGGCGGCGATGCGGCGCTGGATTGCTTCGTCGGCTTCGCCTCCTCGCAATGACGGCGGTGAGTCCCTGTGTGTTCAAACGGCGCGAGTGGCAAACGTAAGATTCGCCCGCCCGCCCTTGCGCCGCGCCCAAAGCGACGTCAAAACTCGCCGCCATAATTCGACGGCTATCGAGGGCGTTATGAGCGGTGGCAAAATCACGGTCGGGGGCGTTATTTTTCCCGTGCTGGCGCTCGGCCTCGTGGCGATATTCGCGGCAGGGGAGCGCTGGCTTCACGCCTTGCCGCCGACGCTCGCCTGGGCGCCGTCGCTCGTCGCCGCCATTCTCGTCATCGGGTCGGTCTTCGCGACGCTGCAGCACGCCGGGCGGATCGGCGCGAGAGTTGGCGAGCCGCTGGGCACGCTCGTGCTCACCATCGCGGTGACGATCATCGAGGTCGCCATCATGTCCTCGATGACGACGCATGGCTCGGATAATCCGACCGAGGCGCGCGAGGCGGTGTTCTCGGCGATCATGATCGTTTGCAATGGGCTCGTGGGCCTGTGCCTGCTGCTCGGCGGCTTCCGTCATGGCGAGCAGGAGCTTCATCCCATGGGCGCGAGCGCCTATCTCGCCGTGCTCATCGCTCTGTCGATGCTGACGCTCATCTTGCCGAATTACACGACCTCGACGCCGGGCCCGACGCTGTCGCGCGCGCAGCTCGGCTTTGTCAGCGTGCTCTCGATCCTGCTCTATTGCGCTTTTCTCTTCATACAGACGGTGCGCCACCGCGCTTATTTCATCGATGCGCGCTTGGCGGCCATCGGTCACATGGGCGCGAAACCGACGCTGAACCAGGCCTTGATCTCGCTCGTCGGTCTCGGCGCAAGTCTAACGGGCGTGTCGCTGCTGGCCGAGCACGTCATTCCGGGGCTCGAAGAGGCGCTGAAATGGGCGGGCGTCGAGGAGGTCAACCCTGTGACCGGCGCCGCCGTGGCCATCCTCGTGCTCATGCCAGAAGGCATGAATTCGGTCCGCGCGGCCGCCCGCAACGCCTTGCAGACGAGCCTGAACGGGGCGCTCGGCTCGGTCGTGGCGACGATCGGTCTCACCGTGCCGGCCGTGGCGCTGATGAGCCTCGCCTCTGGCCGCGAGCTCGTCTTCGGGCTCGATCATCGCGACTCCGCCATGCTGATGCTGACGTTGATGCTGTCCGTCGTCAGCTTCGGCGCGGGCCGCACCAATGTGCTGACCGGCCTTGTGCATCTCGTCGTCTTTGCGGCATATGCCTTTTTCCTAGTCGCGCCATGAGCGGGGAAGAGATGAGCGGCGATCTGATTTTCTATCATTCTCCCAATACGCGTTCGTCCGCGTGCTCATTCTGCTCGAGGAGCTCGATGCGCCCTACACATTGAAAGACCTCAATATGAAAATTGGGGCGCAGCGTGAGCCCGACTATCTCGCCGTCAATCCGATGGGCAAGGTTCCGGCCATCGTGCACAATGGCGCATTGGTGACCGAGCTCGGCGCGATCTTCATCTATCTCGCAGACGCCTTTCCGCAAAAGAAGCTCGCGCCGCAGATCGGCGATCCGCTGCGCGGGTCTTATCTGCGTTGGCTCGTGTTCTACGGCTCGGCCTTCGAGCCGGCGATCATGGATCGCTTCATGAAGACGAAGCCGCCGCAGCGCACCTGTCCTTATGGCGATTTCGACAGCGTGATGACGCTGATCAACAAGCAGCTTGCGGCGGGGCCCTATCTGCTCGGCGCGCGTTTCTCCGCCGCCGACATTCTCTGGGGGACGGCGCTGCGCTGGACGACGAGCTTCGGCCTCGTGCCGATGACGCCGGAGATTTCCGCTTACATCGAGCGCATCGGATCGCGGCCTTCCGTTATGCGCGTCACAGAGACGGACAAACAGCTTCTGGCGATTCACGAAGCGGCTGCGGCGGCCAAGGGGTGAGGATTATTCCCGACGGGCCGAAGGCCAGCTCGGGAATCCAGAGCCGGAATGAGTCATATGAGATCCGCGCGGTTGGTTCGCTGTCATTCCCGACGCTCGCGCAGCGAGCGATCGGGAATCCAGAGCAACACAAGCTACTATGGCTCTGGATTCCCGGTCGGGCTTTCAGCCCGCCGGGAATGACATTCCTCAACGTGAGCCGTTCAAACGGAAAACGGTATCACCACTCGATCGGCGTCTGGCCAAGCGCGATGAGATATTCATTCGCCTTGGAGAAATGCTTGCAGCCAAAGAAGCCGTTATGCGCCGAGAGCGGCGACGGGTGGGCGCATTCGAGCACAAGATGCTTCTTGCGGTCGATGCCGGCGCCCTTGCGCCGCGCATAAGCGCCCCAGAGCATGAAGACAATTCCCTCGCGCTCCCGCGACAGCGCATGGACGGCGGCGTCGGTGAATTGCTCCCAGCCCTTGTTCTGATGCGATCCGGCCTGCGACGCGCGCACGGTGAGCGTCGCGTTCAGGAGCAGAACGCCTTGTTTCGCCCAGCGTGAAAGGTCGGGATCGCGCGATACAGGATGGCCGAGATCGGCCTCGATTTCCTTGAAGATATTCTGCAGGGAAGGCGGCGGCGCCACGCCGGCGCCCACCGCAAAGCAAAGCCCATTCGCCTGTCCCGGCCCATGATACGGGTCCTGGCCAAGGATGACGACCTTCACCTGGTCAAAAGGACATTCGTCGAAAGCGCGAAAAATCTGCGCCGCCGGCGGATAGACGGAGCAAGAAGCGTATTCGGTCCGAACAAATTCGCGAAGGTCGGTGAAATAGGCCTTCTCGAACTCGGTGGCGAGATGCCTCTTCCAACTTTCATCGATGCGGACGGGCTTGGTCATGGAGCGGCGTGTAGCATGAGCGCCGAGCCCGCGTCAGCTTCGTCATTGCGAGCGCAGCGAAGCAATCCAGGGCAGCGGGCGTGGCTCTGGATTGCTTCGCTGCGCTCGCAATGACGAATGTGATCTCAATCCTGCAATGGCCCCCACGCCGGATCGCTGGCGTAGTTCGGCGTCGGCACCAGCGCTTCCGAGCGGCCGAAGACGTCGACCATGTAAATCTTCGGCCCGCCCGCGCCGCCGCTTTCGCGGAAGAACATCAGGAACAGCCCGTTGGGCGCCCAGGTCGGCCCCTCATTGTGGAAGCCCTCGGTCAGGATGCGCTCGCCCGAGCCGTCGGTCTTCATCACGCCGATGGAGAAATTGCCGCCGTTCTGCTTGGTGAAGGCGATGTAGTCGCCCTTGGGGCTCCACACCGGCGTCGAATAGCGTCCGCCGCCGAAGGAGATGCGCTTGGCCTCGCCGCCATGCGCGCCCATGACGTAGATCTGCTGCGAGCCGCCGCGGTCGCTCTCGAAACAGATGCGCGCGCCGTCCGGCGAATAGGAGGGCGCCGTGTCGATGGCGCTGGTGTCGGTCAGCCGCGTCGTCGTGCGCGAGCGCAGGTCCATCGTATAGAGATTGGTCGACGAGCCCTGCGACAGCGACATGATGATTTTCTGCCCATCGGGCGAGAAGCGCGGCGAGAAGGTCATGCCGGGGAAATTGCCGACGACCTCGCGCTGGCTGTTCTCGATGTTCATCAGGAGAACCTTCGGCTCGCCTTCGTCGTTGAACGCCATATAGGTGACGTCGAGCGAGGAGGGCGAGAAGCGCGGGGTGACGACAAGCTCGTCGCCGCGGGTCAGATAGCGCACATTGGCGCCGTCCTGATCCATCATGGCGAGCCGCTTACGGCGCTTGTCCTTGGGGCCGCTCTCGTCGACGAAGACGATGCGCGTGTCGAAGAAGCCTTTCTCGCCGGTGATGCGGGAGAAAACCGCATCCGAGAGAAGATGCGCGACGCGGCGCAGGTTGGAGGCTTCCGTCACATATTGCTGGCCAGCGACCTGCTCGCCGGTGGTGACGTCGAAGAGGCGAAACTCTGTCTTGAGACGCCCGTCGCCGGCGCGCACCGACCGGCCGGTGAGAACGAATTGCGCGTTGACTGTCTTGTAGACAGCCAGGTCCGGCTGATCGGGCGAGCCGGCCTCGCCGACATTGGCGTCGACCGGCCGCAGGAAGACCGAGCGCTTGAAATTATTGGTCGCGACGGAAGTGATCGTGCGCGCGGCCTCATCGCCGACGAAGGGGGCGACGGCGATATTGGTCGGCTGAAAGCCGCCGCCCTTGAGGTCGATGATGCGGCCGGCGCGCGCGGGCGCGAAAGGCGCAAGAGCGGCGCTGGCGATGAGGCCGGCGGCGGCGCGGCGGGTGATGAGGCGGGTCATTTCGAGGGTCTCATGAGATGTAAAGGGCCCCTCCCACGCTCACGATCGGCAATAGCCGGAATCTTGAAGGAGGCGGCAATTTGCTCCCTCTCCCGCGAAGCGGGGGAGGGCTGGGGAGGGGGCATAATCAGCAGCGACGCGCGCATCAATTCGCATCCTGGAAGCGGATGGTCACTTCATGCAGCGCTTCCTCGTAATAAGGCATGAATTCCGCTGGAATCCGCATCGGGCTGCAGCGGCGCACGGCCTGCACCGCTTGCTCGCCGCGCGCCTGCTCCACCGGATTGGCGGAAGGATTTACGAGGCGCGGGCGGCCTTCCAGCGCCCCCTCGCGCGACAAGTGAAATTCTACGACCGGCGCAAAAGTCGCGCCGCCCAGCGAGAGGCCCGAGGCCCAGCAAGGGTGGTAGTGATCGTGGATGTAAGAGGCGATGCGCGCCTCCATCGACGCCGACATTTTCGCCGCCGCTCCCTCCGGCGCGCCGAGCGACGCGGTCTTGATCTCCTTGCCCGTCGATTCCCGGCGCTGCGGCGCCTCCTTGCTCAGGAGATTGGCGATATTCGCGGCGTCGAATTTCGACTTGGGGGCGTTCTCGTCGCCCGACTTGGGCTTCGCGCCCTTGGCGCTCTTCTCCGCCGTTTCGCCTTCCGCGCTGTTCTGGGGCTTCGTCGGCTTTTCCTCGGCCTTCTTGCTTTGGAGCAGTTTCGCCACTTCGTCCGTCTTCAGCCGCGTTTCCTTCGGCTTTTCGGGCGCGGGCTTAGGCTCCTCCTTGGCTTCCTTCTCGGGCTTGGGGCGCACGGGGGGCTTTGGCTTCACGACCTCGGCGTCCTTGGGCTCCTCGCGCTCCTTCTCCTCGGGCGCGGCGGCCTTCGGCTTGACGGGCGGCGTCGGCTTCGCCTCGACAGGCTTTTCAACAGGCTTGGGCGGCTCGGGCTTTTTCTCGACCGGACGCTCCGGCGGCTCCGGCGTGGGCGGCAGAGCGGCGACGCGTTTCGGGGGCGTCGGCTCGGGCTTGTCGTCGGCGCCGGGGTCGGGCAGGCGCTTCAAGGACGGGGGAGGGGTCGGCACATCCTTCTTGGCTTCCGCAAGCGGCGGATGCGGCTTGGTCTCGCTCTCCTTGGCGACCTTGTCGACGCGCGGCGCGGGCTTTGGATCGTGGGCGGTCTTCTCGCCCTTCGTCACCTGCGTGAGCGCGTCGTCGGTGACGACCTCGACCGGGATCGTCTCCTGGGCGTCCTCGAATTTCCGCGCGTCCGAAAACAAGACAAGCGCCGCCACCAGCAGGCCCGCATGGGCCGCGGAAGAGATGACAACGCCTGGCTCGGAGCGCGAAACTCTCATTCGAGCCTCACTTCTTCTCCTGCTCCGTCACCAGAGCGACTTTCTTGTAGCCCGCCGTGGTGACGAGCGACATGACCTCGGCCACGCGGCCGTAATTCACGGCCTTGGAGCCGCGCACATAGATGCGCTCGTCAAAGCCCTGTTTTGCGGCGTCCTTGAGCTTGTCGAGGAGCTGCGCCACTTCGACCGGCTGATCCATAAGGAATATCTGGCCCTTGTCGTCTATCGCGATGGACACCGGCTTCTGGTCGATATTGAGCTGGCCCGCCTTGGTCTGCGGCAGATCGACGGCGACGCCGGTCGCGAGCAAGGGCGCGGCGACCATGAAGATGATGAGCAGCACCAGCATGACGTCGATGAACGGCGTCATGTTGATTTCGGCCATGGCGCCGTAGCGCGGCACGCCGCGGCGGCGCCTGCCGCCTTTGCGTCCGGGAGCGGAAACCGACGCGCCCATGGGTCAGGCCGCCCGGTCGCGGTTGGCCGCGTGCTGATCGATCTGGCGGGAGAGAATGGCCGAGAATTCATCGGCGAAGCTCTCCATGCGCGCCTGCGCCTTGGCGACGTCGCCCTGCATCTTATTGTAGGCGATGAGCGCCGGAATGGCGGCGAAAAGGCCGATGGCGGTGGCGAGCAACGCTTCCGCAATGCCCGGCGCCACGACGGCGAGGGAGGTGTTCTTGGAGGCGGCAATCGAGCGGAAGGAGGTCATGATGCCCCAGACCGTGCCGAAGAGGCCGACGAAGGGCCCGGCAGACGCGACCGTCGCCAGCACCAGCAGATTGGATTCGAGCTTCTCGACCTCGCGGGCGATGGAGACGTCGAGCACTTTCTCGATGCGCGCCTGCAGGCCCATGAAGCTGGCGCTGGCGCCCGTCTGGAAGGAGCGCTTCCATTCCTTCATCGCCGCGACGAAGAGCGTCGCCATGCCGGTGGTCGGGCGCTCGGAGAGCTTGCCGTAGAGCTCTTCCAGTGAATTGCCGGACCAGAAGCTCTCCTCGAAACGATCCATCGCCCGGCGAAGGCGCGCAAAGAGCAGCGTCTTGTCGATGATGATCGCCCAGCACCAGACCGAGGCGAGGAGCAGGCCCACCATCACGAATTTCACGACGATATGCGCGCCCCAGAACATGCTCCAAATGGTGATGTCGGCGGCGGGGGCGGCGCCGGCGGCTGTCGCGGCGATGTCGGTTGGATTCATGATTTGTCCTTGAAGCGGAATGGCGCGCGCTTGCAGTATCGGCAGCGCCCCTTATTCCCCGCGATTCCGCCCTTTTCTGGGCCGCGGGTGCGGCGCACAACGATACTTATCGCGGAAGAATTAACAAGCGGTAAGGGTTAAAGAACCTTGAAAAATGGGTTCGGCGGCTCGTGGATTCCGCGCGCCTCGTCACGCGCGTGTCACATCATTGCTGAAATGTTTCTTCAGACCAATTCTAACCTTTCGAAGCATCGCCATGAAACTCCCTTTCCTTTCCGCCATCGTCGCCGCTTGCGCACTTTCCGCCAGCGCCGCTTTTTCGCTCGATCTGGAGCTCTCGCCCTATAAGCGTCTGCCGTCGCTTTCGGGAAAGCTGAAGTCGGTCGGCTCCGACACAATGCTCCATGAGATGGAACTCTGGGCCGACGGGTTCAAAACCATTTACCCGGGCGTGCAAATCGAAATCGACGGCAAAGGCTCGAACACTGCGCCGCCGGCGCTGCTGTCCGGCGAGGCGCAGCTTGGCCCCATGTCGCGCCAAATGACAGTCGACGAGATCGACGCCTTCGAGGCGAAATTCGGATACAAGCCCACCGCCGTTTTGGTCGCCGTCGACGCTCTGGCGATCTATGTGCACAAGGATAATCCGATTACTTGCTTCGCCATAGAGGAGGTCGAGCGCATTTTTTCCGCCGATCCCAAAAATGGCGACGGGAAGAGCATTCACACCTGGGGAGAGCTGGGATTGACGGGCGAATGGGCGCGCAAACCCATCACAATGTACAGCCGCAATTCTCTTTCCGGCACGCATAAACTCTTCAAGCAGCAAGCGCTCGGCGGCGCCGATTTCAAGACCACCGTGCATATGGAGCCGGGTTCCGAGGCGGTCGTGAGCGCCGTGTCGGCGGACGCCGCGGCGATCGGCTACTCGGGCATTGGCTACAAGACCAGCGGCGTGCGCGCCGTTCCCGTGGCGCAAAGCCAGGGCAAGAAGTGCTACGACACCTCCTTCGAGAGCGCTTATACGCGCAAATATCCGCTCGCGCGTGGGCTCTATGTTTATTTGATGAAAGACCCAAAGGCGCCGATGGACACGCTCTCTGGCGAATTCGTCAAATATATTCTCTCGAAGGACGGCCAGACGCAGGCCAAGCGCGGGGGCTATTATCCGATAACGCGCAATATTCGCGAACACGAGCTGACGCGTTTGGGCCTTCTCGTTTCGGCGGAGTGATACTGATCCGCTTTAATTGGTTCGCTGTCCCCGCCGTCATTGCGAGGAGGCAGAGCCGACGAAGCAATCCAGGGCCGCATCGCTGCCCTGGATTGCTTCGCTTCGCTCGCAATGACGGGCTCTGAGTAAAGCCAGCGCTTTTGTGGGCTCTGGATTCCGGTCAGCTCGCCGGGACGGATTCAAGCCAAATTCGAGCCGCTCAAACGGAAAATGCGACAGCTCAGCGGGCGAGCACGCTTTCGAATTTCGCTCTTACGTCCGGCGGCAAGCGTTTGGCGCGGCCGCTCTCGACGCAGACGACTTTGACGATCGCCGTCGCCAGCGTTTCCACGCCACGAAGCACGCGCTGTTCCAGCGACAGCGAGGCGCCGCCGAGTTCGAGCACGCGCGTTTCGACCGACAGTGCGTCGTCCATCACCGCCGGCCGCAGGAATTCGAGCTGCATCGCCCGCACCACGAAGAATGTCGGCGCTTCCGCGCCGCCTTCGAGCAGGGGGCGTTGATCAATGCCGATCGACCGCAAAAGCTCCGTGCGCCCGCGCTCCATGAAGCGGATATAGGAGGCGTGATAGACGAGGCCGGAGGCGTCGGTGTCTTCCCAATAGACGCGGACGGGGAGGGTATGGGGAATCATTTATCGAGCTGCGCCTCAATATCCATGCGGCCGTCGAGCACACGCAAGATCATGAGCTCGGCTTCGCTGATACGATAGAGGATGACATAATTACGGGAAACGAAGCTTCGCGCGCCAATCCCGAACTCTGGCCGCTCTCGTCCCAACCGCGGGTTGTCTGCAAGCATGCTGAATTTCTGATCTATCTCGATGATAATTCGCTTGGCCGCGTATGGGTTGAGGCCGGCAAAATAGCGGTAAATGCGCTCGAGATCGTCCCGGGCGGCGGCCGACCTCCTGATCTTCATTCGGCGGCGCGCCGCTGTTCATGCATCTCTTTCAAAAATTCATCGAGATTCCATTCGGACACCCGCCCGGCTTCGACGTCGTCCAGCGCCTCCTGGACGAGGGCGCGCATAATGGCGAGCTTTTCAGCCTGCTCTTCGAGAAGGGCGACGGCGCGTTCCTGCATGTCTTCCGGCATGCGGGCGAGGGCGTCGGCGGCGCGTTGGGCGAGCTGGGTCATGCGGGCAATATAGCACGCTTCACCAAAAAGCGCAGGGAGGCGGCCGCGCCACCGCTGGCGCGGCCTGTCGGAATTTTATTCCGCGGGAACGGTCGCCTCTCGCGACGGCTCCTCGGCGGCGCGCTGCGGGAGGCTGCGCCGCAGGCGCCGCCAGGCGAGGACGACCGCGCTCGTCGCGAGCGTCAGGCCGAACAGAACCCAGGTCACGATCCACACCCGACGCGCCAGCGGGTGATGGGCGAACCAGCCGAAATCCCAGTGATGCACGGCGGAATACAGCCAGCGCCAGGCGCGGCGCTTGTCGTCGATCTTCAGCAGCAGACGGCCGTCCTGCGGGTCGAGATAAAGTGCGCCATGCAGCGCGTCGGCAAGATCGATGCGCAGCGCCGGCAGCGGCCGGTCGAAAGCGCCCGCGCCATGGCCAGCGAAATAATAGCTGTCATACTCCTCGATGCGCTCCGCCGCGGCGACCTTCGTCGCGCCGGCGAGGCGCTGCGCGGCGGAGACGAGCGCCGTCTCGTCGAAGCTCGTCTGCGCGCCCGGGATCGGCAGCGCGCGGCGGGCGCCGTCGCGATCGTAGCCAAGCAGCACGGCGTCGTCGCCGAGACGCGACCAGCGCAGTTCCACGATGTCCGCCCCGACGGATTCCTTCGACGGAGCCCACTCCTTCGCGACGCGCGGCAGGTCGCCGCCGCGATAGCGCGCAAGCTCGTCTCGGCTCGGCGTCGCCGAAGAGAAGATGTCGCCCGGATTGGTCGAGAGAAATCCGCTGCCGGCCCATAACAGCGCGAAGACGCCGCCGATGAGCCCGGCCCAGAAGTGATATTTGAACCAGCTCTCGCGATAGGGCTGCGTGCGGCCGCGCGCATAGGTGGGCCGGCCGAAGAAGCCGGGTTTCCATTTCAGCCAGCCGATGACGACGCCGGTCAGCGCCCCGACGAAGGCGAAGAGGCCCGCATAGGTCAGCGCGCTTCGGCGCCATTCTCCGGCGCCGAGGAGATCGAGCGGCCGGAAGAGATGAACCCAGCCGCCGACGTAATAGAGGATGCGCTGCGCGCGGGTCGCCGCCTGCAGCACCTCGCCGCTTTTCGCCGACACGACGACAATCACGCCGTCGTCGGTCGAAAAGCGATGAAAGGGTTTCAGCGCTTCGGCGTTGCGCAGGCCGATAACCATGTCGACCGTATCGAGATAGGCGACGCCCTGCGCCGTGCCTTCCGCGGCGAGCCAGTCATAGGCGATCCGCTGCGCGATCGGGGTCGTGACCTCGATCCGGCTCCCATCCTGCGCAGATAGGGGAACGCGCTTCCCGTCCTCGCTCTCGACGAGCCAGGCCGGCTCCTCGCCGAGACGCAGCAGCCGCGCTTCAGTGACGGCGCCCTTCCATCCGCTTCGTTGCAGCGCCTCGCCGAGCGAGAGCCAACCGGCGGCGGGATCGAGCTTTTGGGCGTGCGCCAGTTGCGCGCTTCGGGAGAGGGCGATCGAGCCGGAATTGGCGATGATCAGGCCTGAGGAGAACCACAGCAGCATGAAGAGGGCGAGCGCGACGCCCACCCAGCGATGAACGAAAAAGAGCAGCCGCATCGGAATATTCCTGTCTTTTCGGTAGATAAACCCTCTCCAGCGCGGACGACGGCGTCCCCGCCAATCGCGGTGGCCTTACGCTTTCTGAAGATTTGACGAGGGCGGGAGCAAGGCCGCGCCATCGGCTGGTTAATAATCTACCTTATGAATAGGAAATCCGTCAATGCCACGGCAGAGGCGCCCCCTCCGGGGAATCCATTTTGTTTCAAAGAGTGCTTGGCGCGGCGTCGAACTTCTCCGGCGCCGCGTCGCGGGGTAAAAATCAATGCGCCGCCGCACCCGTGTTGCTGGGCAGGACCTTGCGGATGCGATTGCCCTCGACCCAGGCGAAGCCAGCGTCGGGATCGGCGCACTCGATTTCCTGCTCGATGATGAGCTTGTCGCAGAGCATCACGCAAATCGCCTCGATCGGCGCGGAGGTGTCATTTTCCTCGGTCATGCGGTCGATGGAGATTTCGCCCATCTCCTCGTCGTCGACGAGATGCATGATGAAGACTTCCTCATGCCCTGCGACGCCATGCGCATTCACGCGGAAGGTTTCGCCCTTGTATTGGAATTCCTGGATCATTTCCGTCCTGCCTAATTTTTAATCGTCGCCAAATTTGCTCGTCAGTCGAGCAGCGCGGCGAAATTAGCCGGGGTTTCGGTGACGTCAAGGGCTGATTTGTCGCATAGCGAACAGTATTTCGAAATAATTACGATCGAAACTGTATTGGTAATTAGCGACATATTTTCAAGGCACAATGTATTATGAATTTATTTCGTAAGTATAAGTAGTTTGATAAGGTGGCAGTTATTCATGTTTAACGGATTGTTCGATGTCATTCCCGACGCTCGAAAGCGAGCGATCGGGAATCCAGAGAAAAACCGACGCCCTTACGGCTCTGGACTCCCGGTCGGGCTTTCAGCCCGCGGGGAATGACACGCCCCGCCGCGAGCTATTCACCGGAAACGGTACAAGATATTGCTGGCGGCTTGTTTGGCGGCGGCAAGAGACTGGAGCGTGAAATAGTGATTGGCGATCAGAAAGATAGTTGGCTTTTTGAAACACGATGTCAGTTTCTGCCGTCTAATCCTCCTCCCCAAACAATCCGAACTGCCCAGCCGGCCGTGCCGGCTCCGCCAACCCCAAATGCCGGAAGGCGTGCGGCGTGAGCAGCCTTCCGCGCGGGGTGCGCTGCAGGAATCCCTGCTGCAGCAGATAGGGTTCGATAATGTCCTCGATCGCGTCGCGCGGCTCCGACAGAGCCGCGGCGATCGTCTCAATGCCCACTGGGCCGCCGCCGAAGTTCAAGGCGACCATATCGAGATAGCGCCGGTCCATGATGTCGAGCCCGATGGAGTCGACCTCGAGCAGGGAAAGCGAACGGTCGGCGAGCTCGCGGGTGATCGTGGCGGCGTCTTCGACAACCGCGAAGTCGCGCACACGGCGCAGCAGGCGCCCGGCGATGCGCGGCGTGCCGCGCGAGCGGCGCGCGATCTCTCTCGCGCCTTCATCGCTCATGCCGACGCCAATCACCCGCGCGCCGCGCTTGATGATCAGCTCCAATTCCGCCGCCGTATAGAAATTCAGCCGCACTGGAATGCCGAAACGATCGCGCAGCGGCGTCGTCAGCAGGCCGGCGCGGGTCGTAGCGCCGACAAGCGTGAATTTGGCGAGGTCGATCTTCACCGAGCGCGCCGCCGGCCCCTCGCCGATGATGAGGTCGAGCTGGAAATCCTCCATGGCGGGATAGAGGATTTCCTCCACCGCCGGATTGAGCCGGTGGATTTCGTCGATGAAGAGCACGTCGCGCGGCTCGAGATTGGTGAGCTGCGCCGCGAGATCGCCGGCCTTGGCGATGACGGGGCCGGAGGTCGAGCGGAAGTTCACGCCCATCTCGCGCGCCACAATCTGCGCGAGCGTGGTTTTGCCAAGCCCGGGCGGGCCGACCAGCAGCACATGGTCGAGCGCGTCGCCGCGCGTCTTGGCGGCCTCGATGAAGATTTTGAGATTGGCGCGCGCCGCCTCCTGGCCGGTGAAGTCGGCCAGGGTGAGAGGGCGCAGGCTCGAATCCGTATCGTCGTCGCGCTGTTCGGGGGAGACTAAGCGCCGGGGAGGGGTGGTCAAGGATCGCTCCAATGCGCCGGCGCGCGCGCTATGCTATTCTTCGCCAAACGGAGCCGCGCCGTGAATCGCCCGTCCTCGCTGTATGAGTATATGTCCCTCGACGATTTCGAGGAACTTTTGGCCGACAAGCCCGCCGATGAAAAGTGGGAGCTGATCGGCGGCCGGGTCGTGCGCATGATGGTGGGCGCGCGCTGGGAGCATAAGCGCATTATCCAGAACCTTACCGTGGCGATGATGAACGACTTTCGCCGCCGCGGCTCGGATTGCCGGCCGTTCGACGAGACCTTCTGGCTCAAGGAACGATTGCTCGATCTCGCCTGCTTCCCCGACGTCATGGTCCGATGCGGGCCCTTGCCGCCGGACGCGACCTCGGTCGACGATCCCGTCGTGCTTGTCGAGGTCGTCTCCAAAGGCTCGGCCCAGCGCGACCGCTGGGAGAAATGGGGCTTCTATCGGCGATTGCCCTCGCTCCAGCATTATGTGCTGGTCGAGCGGGACTATTTCGCGGTCGATGTCTTCGACCGCGTCGAGGGCGGCTTCTTCGAGCGCCCCAGGCTCGCCGCCGCCTCGGAGATGTTGCGGCTGCCGGCGATCAGCTTCGACATCGCGCTCGAGGACGTTTACCGGGACGTTCTCGCCGCCTGAGCGCATCTGCGTTCGGGTTGTGCGCTGGCAAACGTGTTAGGCGCCTCAGTCCCGCTACCGTGCCTCTCGATGGTTCGTTGAGAACTTGGTTAGGGGGCAAATATGCGTTGCAATATCTCGCGCCTGTTTTTGGCAATGGGCGTCAGCTTGGGGGCCGTGGGACCGGCCCTGGCCGGGACGGGCGAGCTTTTGAGCGGCGACGCTTCCGAGACGGTCGACGCCAATATCGAGCGCGACGGCGGCGCCTTGCTTGGGCCTTTCGTCACGACGTCGGCGAGATGCCGGAAGACGGCGGATTCCGCCGCCTGGATCATCGAGGCGCCCAGATATGGCAGGGCCGCTGTGGTCAAGAAGCGGGGTGAAATCGCCTATGGGGACGAACACCGCTACGCCTATTGTAACGACCGCCCGATTTCAGGGACCATGATCCGCTACCGCCCGGCGCGTGGCTTTGCGGGCGATGATACGTTCGTTTTCACGCTGCGTTTTTCGGATGGCGAGGTGCGGACGAAGCGGGTGAATGTTCACGTGGAGTAGGGCGGGCCCTCATCCGACCCTCGCTGACGCGAGGGCCACCTTCTCCCGTAAACGGGAGAAGGAGAAAAGCTGCAAGATCGTGGATCACTTACCTTTCAACGCGACCCCTTCTCCCGCTCGCGGGAGAAGGTGGCCCTCGCGTTAGCGAGGGTCGGATGAGGGCGCGCCGCTCACGCCTTCGCCAGCTCCTTGAGCCCCTGGCGGATCAGCGCGCCCGTCTCCGCGCCTTCGCCTAAAGCCTTCACGCTCGCGGCGACGGCGGCGGCGGCCTGGGGGCGGGCGTAGCCGAGATTGGCCAGCGCCGAAATGGCGTCGCGCACGGCGGAGGGGGCGCTCGTGTCTTCATCTACGCCGGCGAGCTTCGCCACCACAGGGTCGATAGAGGCGAAGGCCGGCGCCTTATCCTTCAGCTCCGCGACGATACGGGCGGCAAGCTTCGGCCCGACGCCAGAGGCGCGCGCCACCATGGCCTTGTCCTGCGTGGCTATGGCGGAGCCGAGCTCGGACACCGAGAGGATGGAAAGAATCCCGAGCGCGACCTTCGAGCCGACGCCCTGAACCGTCTGCAGCAGTCTGAACCATTCGCGCTCGGCCTCGGCCTCGAAGCCGAAGAGCCTGATCGCATCCTCGCGCACTTGCGTCTCGATCGAGAGCGCCGCCGCCTCGCCGGGACGCGGCAGCTTCTGCAGCGTTCGGCCCGAGCAATGCACGACATAGCCGACGCCATTCACATCGAGGATAACGTAATCTTCGCCATAGCTATCGATGAGGCCCTTGAGCTTGCCGATCATGACGGGCCGATCACAGTTTGCCGCAGCGCATGAAGACTGCGCTTTTGGCGCCGTCGGCCCAGAGGATTTGCAGGCCGGCGGCGTCGAGGACGAGGGTGAAGCTCTCCTTACGCGGCGGGCCCGGCTCCTCGCCCAGACAAGAGCGGGCCGTCACCGCATAGACCGCGCGGCCGCCCTTGTTCTCCGTTTGGTCATAGGAGACGCCCTTGCAGCCGAGGGTCGGCAGAGTGACGGCATCGTCCGTGAGGGTGACGAAATAGTCCTTGGCCTTGCAGGCCGCGCCGTCGAGCGCATAGCGACCGACCGGCGAGTCCTTTCCGGCCGAGGCGGCCAGGGCTGGGCAGGGCAAGACCGTACCCGAGAATACGGCGACGAGCGCCGCGTCGAGGAGACATTTTTTCATCCGATCGCTTTCCTTAGCGCGCGGGCGCCCCGGTGCTGGGCGTGGCATATGGCGACCGCCAGCGCATCGGCGGCGTCTGCGGAGGAGGCCTGGCTCGCCGGCAGCAGCACGCGCACCATCATCTGGACTTGCGCCTTTTCGGCGTGACCGGCGCCGACCACGGTCTTTTTCACGAGATTGGCGGCATATTCGCCGATGACAAGCCCGGCGAGCGCCGGCGCCATCAGCGCTACCCCGCGCGCCTGTCCAAGCTTGAGCGTCGACTGTGGGTCGCGGTTGACGAAGGTCTCCTCCACCGCCGCTTCATCAGGCTGGTAGTCGGCGATGACCCCCATCAGGCCCTCGTGGAGCTGGCGAAGCCGGAGACCCATGTCGAGCGCAGCGTCCGATTTCACGCGCCCGCAAGCGACGAAGGAGAGCCGCGAACCTTGCGACTCGATCACGCCCCAGCCGGTGTTTCTGAGGCCGGGGTCGATGCCGAGAATGCGAATCGGAGGCGAAAGCATATGCGAGGGTAACCGAAACGCCGCCGTTGTGACGAGCGCGGTCTCGCAAGCCTGGGGAGAGCTTAGGTTTCTAAAAAGTGAATGTTCGTCGGAGATTCGCGATGCAAGCCTTGCCCTTTATCAAACAGTTGCGTTCCCGCCTCAAAATCGAGTTCGCCGCGGCTCCCGAATGTTTGGAGCTGGAAAGAACCGAGCGGATGCTCAGCATCTACGAGCAGATCGTCATTCAAAGAGGCTTGCAGAGGAAAGAGATCGGGCCGAAGGCGCTGAAAGCTTTCGAGCATTTGTTCGCGGTCGTCCACGACGCCTATCCGGAAGAGAAGGCCCCGCCGATTCGTCTGAGGGCCCCTGCCGCGGCTCCCGCGACCCGTGTTTCTGCAGCTCCCGTGGTCCGCGCTTCGGCCGCCGCGGCTCCTGCGGCCCGCGCTTCAGCCGCCGCCGCGGCGCCCGTGGCCCGCGCCGCCGCCGCCCCCGCGAGCCGCGCTCCCTCAGCCGCCGCTCCGGGCCCGGCCTCTGCGCCCTTCGCCAGATGGATCAAAGCGGCGGAGGTCGCCTAACCCCGCTACGGCGGAGGCGTCGGCGGCGTTCTACTCCGCCTTCTCCTCCGCCTGCGCCACTGCATCGGCGACGGCGTCGAAAGCGAGCATGGTCGAGCCATGCCGCGCCTTATAGTCCCGCACGGGCTCGAGCAGAGCGAGGTCGGCCCATTTGCCGGTCGGGGGCGGGCCATTTTCTTTCAGCATTTTCCGCAGCGCCTCGCGGGCCTCACGCAACTCTTCCGGCGTCGCGCCGATCACATTGCGGGCCATGATCGAGGCGGAGGCCTGGCCGAGCGCGCAAGCTTTCAGCTCATGCGCATAATCGGTCACCTTGCCGTCTTGCAGGGTGAGGTCGACGGTGATCGTCGAGCCGCAGAGCTTCGAATAGCCTTTGGCGGTGGCGTCCGGATTCGCAAGGCGGCCGAGCCGCGGGATGTTTCCGGCGAGTTCCAGAATGCGGGCGTTGTAGACCTTGTCGAGCATATTGGGCGCGGGCTTCACGGGCGGGGCTTACCTTCGCTCCCGCTGACCTCTATATAGAACACCCGAGGGCTGATGCGAAAGCATAAGTCCCGGCGTAACGCCGAGGCGCCGCAATTTTTGCATGGCTCAGGCGAAGTCTCGAATTCTCGCGGTTTCTCGGGTGAGGGGCGATGATTTGAGGTTAATTTCCCTTGCGTCTTGAGCGCAGGGGGACAGCGTTGCGGGTTTTGCGACGCGATTGTCGAGGAGGCTCCACATGGACGACGTGGTTAAGACCTTTCCAGTTCGCCCCAGCTTTGAAGAAGACCGCAACAGTAAAGTGACCGATTCCACCTCCTCGACCAAGAACCGCGCCGCCGCGCCGCCATCCGAAAAGACCGCGCTCGCCGAAAAGACCACGCTCGAACGCCCCAGCCGCGAGGAGGCCGAGGCCGCCGTGCGGACCCTCCTGCGCTGGGCTGGCGACAATCCCGATCGTGAAGGCCTCCTCGAGACGCCGCGCCGCGTCGTGAAAGCTTACGAGGAGTTCTTCCGGGGCTACGCCGAGAGCCCGGACGAGGTGCTCTCCCGCGTCTTCGAGGAAGTGGAGGGCTATAACGACCTCGTGCTGGTGCGCGATATTCCCTTCACCTCGCATTGCGAGCATCATGTGGTGCCCTTCATCGGCAAGGCGCATATCGCCTATTATCCGACGGGCGGCGTCGTCGGCCTTTCCAAGCTCGCCCGTCTTGTCGACGTCTTCGCCAAGCGCCTGCAGACGCAGGAGGCCATGACCGCGCAGATCGCCGAGGCTATCGAGACGCATCTCGATCCGCGCGGCGTTGCCGTGCTGGTCGAGGCCGAGCATATGTGCATGTCCATGCGCGGCGTGTTGAAGCAGGGCTCCTCCACCGTCACCGTCCAGTTCTCGGGCGTCTTCCAGGACGATCCCGCGCAGCAGGCGCATTTCTACACGCTGCTGCGCGGCGCGCGCTGATGGGCGCGGATAAAGCAGCGCTGGAGGAGGGGAGCGCATTCGCTCCCCGCTTCGACGCGAATGGTCTCATCGTCTGCGTGACGGTCGAGGCGGCGACGCGCGAGATCCTCATGGTCGCCTATATGAATCAGCTCGCGCTCGACAAGACGATCGAGACGGGAATCGCCCATTACTGGTCGCGCTCGCGCAACGCCCTCTGGCGCAAGGGCGACACGTCGGGGCAGGTCCAGCGCGTGGTCTCGTTGTCGGTCGATTGCGATCAGGACGCCATTCAGTTGATGGTCGAGGCGGGCGGCGACGGCAAGGCCTGCCACACGGGCCGCAAGTCGTGCTTTTATCGCAGTCTGTCGAGCGAGGGCGGCGCGCGCCGGCTGATTTTCACGGAGTGAGGCGGTGGGAAAGCGGCATTTCATCTTTGCGATGGCGCTGCCGCTTTTATCCGGCGTCGCACACGGCGACGAATTGCGAAGCGCGCGCGAGGCCGTCGATCGCGCCTTGAAAACGGACGAGGGCGGCGGGCTGGTCGCGCGTCAGTCCGCCTGTCCCCAATCGGTCGACGACGCTTCTGAATACATCACCCGGGTGGAGCTCGCGCCTGTCGGCGACTCTACCGACATCACATTGATCGACAGCGCCATGTGCGGGGGCGGAAACAGACACGGCCAATATCTCGTTGTCACGCGCCGCGGCAAAAGCAATCTCGTTAGGGACACGGAAATTGGCGACATGAGCTTCCTCGGGGAGATCATGCGTGTCGACGGGAACAAGGTCGTCCTGTCCGGCAATCGGTGGCTTCCCGACGATCCGCATTGCTGCCCCTCCCGGCGGGCTGTGCTGGAATATGACGTCGAGACCGGCAAGCACAGCCTCAAGCTCACGTCGAGAAAGCTCGGGAAATGACGGTCCTCGAGCCGTCGACGTCGATCCCCGCCGTTGCATTCGCTGGGGTCAATTGACCAGCGCGAAATATCCCGGCTTCAATGAGGAACGGGGCGAAGGGGCCAGCGTCGGGAGCTTTGCATCCGCAATTTTCGTCACCATCGTGGTCGCCTTCGGCGCATCTATCAGCGATGCGACGCTCGTGCTCCTCGCCTTGCTGATGTCCAGCGCCGCGCATGATCAGTGGACGATGCATCATGTGCTTTCGGCGGTGGTGATTGCGCTCGCCAATAATGTGGACAATCTTGGCGCAAGACTCGCCTATAGCGTTCAAGGGACGAAGGTCAGCGGCGCCGTCAACGCCTGGATTTCCGTTATCACGCTCGTCATCTCGGCGGCGGCGGCCTATTTCGGCCGCTCGATCATTACGCTGGTTGGAGACAAAGTCGCATCGATCATCGCAATGGCGATGTTGAGCGCGCTTGGTTTGTGGATGATTCTCCATGCCCGCCTGCAAAGCTGGCACGAGCGAATTCACGAGGAAAAGACCGCGACGAAGCACGCCGCAATTTTGGTGAAGCCGCATCACGCGGACATCGACGATTCCAAGCACATCGACTTCTTCGAAGGCACAGTGCTGGGCTTCGCCTTGTCGATCAACAATATCGGCGGCGGCCTGACCGCAGGCGTGCTGGGCGTCGATCCGCTGCTGGTGGGCGTTTTGTCGGCGGCGGTCAGCTTCTCGGCGCTTTTCGCTGGAAACTATGTCGCTGATTTCTTCATTCAAAAACGCATATCCGACAAAGCCGCGACGATTGGCGGCGTCGCCTTGATCTTGATCGGGGTGAAGCAGTTGTTTTGATATGCGCGAAAGGCATCGCCTGGGAAAGGAATCGAGTTGGAAGAGATCTTTCCATCAGAGTCGGAGATGATCATGGTTCCGGCGCCCGAGGGCGGCGTGAAGCGCGGCGAGCTTGTCATCATCGGTAAGCTCTGCGGCGTCGCGACGGATGCGGCGGAGCCGGGGCAGGAAGTCGAAATCCTTGTCGAGGGGTGTTTCGACTTTCCGAAGGACCGCGGCGCCATCGCTCTGGGGTCCGCCGTTTATTGGGATACGGTCGCCAAGAAGGCGACGGCTGCGGCGCAAGATCGCCTGCGCGTCGGGGTCGCAATCGGCGCCGCGCCTCCCGAGGCCGAGATCGTGCGCGTGCGTCTCGACGGGTTTATTGCTTAGGGTCCAGACGACATTTTAGGCGACGCGCCAAAGCGCTGTCGCCGCCTCGCGAAAGGCGGCTTCCGCCCGCCCGCAGCAAATATGGCTGGGGGCGCGGCTGAAGGTTAACCTTCTGGCCATTTTCCAGGCGCAGCCTCGCTCCCATATAGAAAATCAAAGTCTTGATCGCGAGACGACTGAGCGGGAAACTACGATGCTATCGTTGCTACGACGCACGGATACCGTCACCAGCGAAGCGCAGGACGCGATGAGCGCAGGAGACTCCAATACCGGGGCGACGACGCCCGCCGTCATCGACGACCTCGACCAATCGCGCGCCCGGCGGCGGGGTCAGCCGCTGATCGGCCTCGCTTTGGGCGCCGGCGCGGCGCGGGGCTGGTCGCATATCGGCGTGCTGCGGGAGCTCGCGGAGCAGGGCATTCACCCCGACATTATCGCCGGCACCTCGATCGGCGCCGTTGTTGGCGGTTGCTACGCGGCCGGCAGGCTCGACGCGATCGAGACTTTCGCACGGTCGCTGACGCGCCGGCGCGTCTTCACGCTGATGGATCTCTCTTTCTCCGGCGCGAGCTTGATCACCGGCGAAAGGCTCAAGGCGGCGCTGGAGCAGGAACTCGATAGTTTCACCATCGAGGAGCTTCCCATTCCCTTCGCCGCCGTGGCGACCGAGGTCGGCACGGGCCATGAGGTCTGGCTCCAGCAGGGGGCGCTCGCTCATGCGATCCGCGCTTCCTATGCGCTACCGGGCATATTCGAGCCGGTGCGCGTCGGCGACCGTTGGCTTTTCGACGGCGCTTTGGTCAATCCGGTGCCGGTGACAGTGTGCCGCGCGCTCGGCGCGGAATTCGTGATTGCGGTCAATGTGACGGCCGACACGATGTATCGCGCCCGCGTCATCCACGATTCTGCGTCGGCGAAAAAGGCGGCGGAGGAGGGGCCTTTCGGCGAGAAGTCCGACTTTTCCTTCGTCGACCGCATTTTGCCGCGTTATTTCGATCGCCAGCGCGGCGATGCGCCCAATGTCGCGACGGCGATGATCGATGCCTTCAATATCATCCAGGACCGCATTCTGCGCTCGCGCCTCGCGGGCGACCCGCCGGACGCGACCATCACGGCGCGGATGGAAGACATCGGCATGTTCGATTTCCATAAGGCGGATCAGCTCATCAATGTCGGCCGCTCCGCCGCCAAGCGGGCGCTGCCCAATATTTTCGCGCATATCCCGATCCCCGGCGCGACCGCCTGAGGCGTCGCGCGCTTCCGTCTGAACAGCTCGCATCGGGCGCGTGTCATTCCCGGCGGGCTGAAATCCCGACCTGGAATCCAGAGCGACAAATTCGCTGGTTTTGCCCAGAGCTTGTCATTGCGCGCGAAGCGAAGCAATCCAGGGCGGCGACGCGGCCCTGGATTGCTTCGTCGTCTCCGCCTCCTCGCAATGACGGCGGTGATTTCCTGAGTGTCCAAACGGCGCGAGCGTCGGCAATGGCGCCGAACCAATCGAGTGGCTTTCAGCCCGCCGGGAATCCAGTTGCTTCAACGAAGGCGCTAAACCGCGGTCACGCCTGCGCGATATATTCGCGCATGGAGCGGTGCTCCTCCTCGATTACCCGGATGCGATATTTCACCACGTCGCCGATCGAGACGAGGCCGCTCAGGAGGCCTTCACGCAGCACCGGCAGGTGACGCCGGCGCTCCAGCGTCATGGTCTGCATGGTGGAGTCGACCGTGTCGTTCTCGAGCGCCGTCACCGGATTGGACTGCATATGGCGCTCGACGGGCGCCTCCAGCGCCTCGGCGCCGAAGGTTGCGATCGCCGAGACGAGATCGCGTTCCGAAATGAGACCGATCACCGCGCCGGCGCCGTCGACGATGACCAGCGCGCCGATGCCGTGGCGCATCAGCTCCTGCGCGACCTCCCGCATCGTCAGACTGGGAGGGGAGGTGACGACGTGGCGGCCTTTTTCGGACAGTATCGTGGCGACGGTCATAGGCTTCTCCTCCTCGGCGCAACCCCTCCCGCGCGCGCTAGCGGCGGCGGCCTGAGAGGGCGCAGATGAGGCCTGGAGGGAAATCCTACCCGCCTCTCCGAGGCCTCGCTCCGAAGCGCCGCGCCCAATGATCGAAGGCTCCGAAGGTCAACAGCCCGAACAGGAAGCCCCCCATGTGCGCTTCCCACGCGATGGGTTCGGAGGACCCCGCCGCCTGTGGGAAGGCGCCAAGCAGGGCGTTGGCTGCGAACCAGACGATGAGAAAAACCATCGCCTGTCTGTTACTCGCCAGCCGCCTCAATGATGCGGTTCGCGCTTCTCTCCCGTCGCCATCCTCTCCCAGCCGCGCGCCGGGGGCGAAAGCGAAACGCACGACTGCCGCCATGGTTCCAGAAATCGCGGCCGAGGCGCCGACGACAGGCGCAGCGTCCATAGAATGCAGCGCGAAATGCATCGCCGCGCCGGCCACAGCGCAGGCGGCGAAGAACGACAGAAAGAGCGCCGCCCCGAACCGCCGGGCCACCGGCGCGCCGAAGGCCGCGAGCGTCAGAGCGTTGATGAGAAGGTGCGTCCAGCCGCCGTGGAGAAAAGCGTAGGAGAGCGGGGTGATATAGACCGTCGGCCCCCCGCTCAACGCCGCCACGATCTGTTCCCGAACAACGGGATCGAGCGCTTCGCCCTGACCCAGCGCAGCGAGCACGGATTTGGGCGCCAGAAGGAAGCTCAACCGCAGAGGGATGAAGGCGAAGGCCTCGTAGAGAGAATAGACCACGTCTCTTGGCGCGACGGCCGCAACAAATTCGATCGCCGCCATCGTCCCCAGGAGCGCGGTAATCACGCCTGGCAGATTGATCATCCGGTTGCTGGGGATCGCCAAATCATCCTCGCATCTGCTCGACTTGATCGGAATCAAGAGATCCACGTCCTATCATAAGACGCGCGAAGAGCCCTATTTGAGGCGTGCAGAGGGAAGGGAAGGCGGGCGAGAGCGGCCCGGTTTGGCGAGAGGGGGGACGCCGGAGCATGCATCCCCCCTCGTGCCGTCTTTTCGCTTGGGGTATTTCAAAAAACAAATCAAATTTCAGTGTCTTACGCCCGGATTGCCTCGGGAGCGGAGCATCTCCCGATCAGTCCTCGGCATGGGGATAAGGTGCCACAGCCTTCGCAGGGCGACAAGGAAAGGATTGAGAAAAGGTTAACGGCGCTGGTCGGTGGCACAGGGGCTGCTCTTGGGTGGCGTGGACGGGCGAAGACGACGGCGCCCGTTTCAAAACGACACAGAAATCCGGATTCGGGGCGGCGCGGCATGAGACATCAGGTCAGCAAGGATTTATTCGCCTATTGGCGCGAACTCAAAGGCGCGCGTTCGGCGCCTGACCGGTCAGACATCGACCCGGGCAAGATCCGCCATATTCTGGCTGACACCTTCATCATAGAAGTCGATGCGGACCGCGCCTTTCCGCTGCGTCTCTCGGGCACGCGGGTCAACGCCCTCTGGCTTCGGGAACAGAAGGGCGGCTCCTTTCTCGATCTTTGGAGCGCCGACGACCGCCAAAGCGTATCTGCGGCGCTTACCACAGTGATCGACGGCGTGGCGCCCGTGGTGGCGGGCGTGAAGACGCGGGCGGAGAACGACGCGCGCCTCGAGCTCGAGCTGCTCCTGCTGCCGCTGCGATACTTCGGGAAAACGCATGCGCGCGTGCTCGGCGCGCTTTCTCCGGTCTATCAGCCCGACTGGCTCGGTTATCTTTCGGCGGGCCCGCTCGAATTGATCTCCATGCGCGTGATCGGCGCGCCGTCTGTCCGCTCGGGCGTTTCATTTCGCAGATCCGAGCCGATGGAAAACGCGCGCCCGCGGCCGCGCCTCGTGGTTTACGATGGCGTGAACCGCGATGTTGATATTCGATTTTAATCGATCGTAAGCAATCCTTAATTGACGCGGCAGTAAGTCTGTGGTGACTTAATGCGGAAGCACGCGCAGACATGGCCGCAATTCAACCCGAACTCAATTATCTTTATGATTTGCGGGAGAACCGGCGCTTTCAGCGGGTTCCCGTCACTTTGTTCGGCCGCTACATGCTCGAATCCCGGCGCGAATATCCGTGCCAGACCGTCGAGATGTCGCCCGGCGACATGACCTTGTTCGCGCCCGTCAAGGCGGAGATCGGTGAGAAGGTCGTGGTCTATCTCGATGAGATCGGCCGTTTTGCCGGCGTCGGGACGCGGCAAACCAACTCCGGTTTCGTCCTGACGATGAATCTGCCGCCGATGAAGCGGGACAAGCTCGCGGACCAGTTGACCTGGTTCGCCAATCGTCACGCGATCAGCCTTCTGGAAGACCGCCGCCACGACCGCATTGTGCCGCTGATGCCGCGCACGCTGCTGCGCCTGCCGGACGGTCAGGAAATCATCGCCAAGATCAAGGATATCTCGCTCTCGGGCGTCGGCATCGAAACCGAGTCGCGCCCGCCGCTCGGCACGAGCGTCATCATCGGCTCGACGCCTGCGAAAATCGTGCGCCATTTCGAAGGCGGCATCGGCGCCGAGTTCGACAAGCCTTTCAATCCCGGCGACATCGACGAAGCGACGCGCCTTTAGGCTTAACGCTAGCCGCCGCCGATCCCCTCGACGATCCGGCCCGTTCCGTCACAGCGCGCGCAGATCTCGTCCAACTGCGCGCCGGTCTCGGGGTCGGTCTTTTTTCCGCTGCCGTGGCATTCGGGGCAGACGTCTTCGCCGGTCCCAGGGGCGCCGGGCGCCGGATCATCTTCAGGGGTACGCTGTCGGGAGGGAGGCTTGGGCTGCATGGCGGGCGCCATTGTTGTTGTCGCCCACCATAGATAGCGCGCTCTGCGGTTTCCCACGAGATCCGCTTGATTGGTCCGATGTCATTCCCGACGCTCGCAAAGCGAGCGATCGGGAATCCAGAGCAAAACCAGCGCTTTTGCGGCTCTGGATTCCCGGTCGGGCTTTCAGCCCGCCGGGAATGACACGCTCCAAAGCGAGCTGTTCAAACGGAAATGGGATCAAGCGTTTGCGGGCGCGAAGCCGCGCTGCCGCAACAGCGCCTCGACGGTCGGCATTCTGCCGCGGAACCCAACATAGGCGTCCGCGGCGTCCTGGCGCCCGCCGGCCGCATAAATGAACGTCCGGAGCCGATCCGCGACGTCGGGAGCGAAGAGATCGCCCGTCTCTTTGAAAGCGGCGAAAGCGTCGGCGTCGAGCACCTCGGCCCAGAGATAGCTGTAATAGCCGGCCGAATAGCCATCCCCCGAAAAGACGTGGCTGAAATGGGGGAGGCGATGGCGCATGACGATCTCTTCCGGCATCGAGATGCTGTCGAGACTCTGCCGCTCGAATGCGCTCGCGTCGAAATCGGCGGGCGCGCCGCTCTCGTGAATATGGAGATCGACATAGGCCGAGGCGCAAAACTCCACCGCGGCGAAGCCTTGGTTGAAGTGCCGAGCGTCGGCGATGCGCTGAAGCAGATCGTCGGGGATGGGGGCGCCCGTCTCCGCATGCAGGGCGAATTGCTTCAAAACCTCCGGCTCCATCAGCCAATGCTCGTAGAGCTGCGACGGCAGCTCGACGAAATCGCGCGCGACGCTGGTTCCGGAGACGAGCGGAAAAGTGACGTCCGACAACATGCCATGCAGCGCGTGGCCGAATTCGTGGAAGAGCGTGCGGGCGTCGTCGAGACTGAGCAGCGTGGCCGCGCCGTCTGCGCCTTTGGTGAAATTCATCACATTGACGATGATCGGCCTGACCTCGCCATCGAGCTTATGCTGCGAGCGGAAATCCGACATCCAGGCGCCGCTGCGCTTCGACGGTCGCGCGAAGTAGTCGGCGAGGAAGAGCGCGACATGCTTGCCCTCCCGGTCCAGCACCTCGAAGGCGCGCACGTCGGGATGATAGAGCTTCAAATCCTTCTGCTCGACGAAGCGAAGGCCGAAGAGCCGCTCGGCGACATGAAAGGCCGCCGCCGTCATTTTCTCGAGCTGGAAATAGGGGCGCAGGGCCGCCTGATCGAGATCGTAGCGCTCCTTCTTCACGCGCTCGGCGTAGTAGCGCCAGTCGTGACCCGTGACGGCGAAAGTCGCGCCCTCCTGATCCGCGAGCGCCTGGAGCTGCGCGCGCTCCTCGGCGGCGCGCCCAAGCGCGGGCGTCCAGAGATTATCCAAAAGCTCGCGCACGGCGCGCGGCGTTTTCGCCATTGTGTCGTCGAGCTTGAAATCCGCGAAGCTCTCGAAGCCCATGAGCTTGGCGCGCTGGGCGCGCAATTCGACGATCTCTTTGATGAGCTGCCGGTTGTCGGTTTCGCCGCCATTCTCGCCGCGGCTTGCCCAGGCGCGAAAGACTGTCTCGCGCAGATCGCGGCGTGTGGACGTTTGCAGGAAGGTCTCGGCGCTGGAGCGCGCCAGTGTCACGGCATATTTGCCGGGCGCGCCGCGATCCGCGGCGATCTGCGCCGCCGCCGCGCGGAAATCCGCCGAGAGGCCGTCGAGATCGTTTTCGTCCAGGAGCAGGAGCCAGGAGGACTCGTCCGCCAGCACATTTTGCGAGAAGCGCGTGGAGAGCTCCGCGAGCCGCTCCATGATCGACTTGAGCCGCGCCTTGTCTTCGTCGTTCAGCCTGGCGCCGGCGCGCACGAAGTTCTTATAGGTCAGCTCCAGAACGCGGCGCTGCTCCGGCGTGAGGTCGAGCGAGTCCCGATTTTCATGAAGCGCCTCGACGCGCCGGAAGAGCGCGGCGTTCATGGAAATCTCGCTGCTGTGCCTCGACAGAGCGCTCGCCATGTCACGCTCGATCTCCTGCAGCTTCGGGTCCGTGTCGGTCGAAGCGAGGTTCCAGAAAACCGAGCCGACGTCGGTCAGCAGCGCGCCGGCCCGTTCGAGGGCCTCGATCGTATTCGCGAAATCGGGCTCCGACGGGTTATTCGCGATCTCGTCTATCTCGGCGCGATGGCGCGCCAGCGCCGTCTCGAACGCCGGCCGGAAATGCGCGCTGTCAATTTGGTCGAAGGGCGGCAGGCGGTAAGGGGTCGCCCAGGGAGTCAGGAGTGGGTTCGACATCAGCTTCCTCATGCGGAGCGGCGCTCCGTCGCTGCCCGGCAGCATAACGTCTTTGCGTGCGCGACTGGACAAAAATCCTGACCATCCCCCTCACGCCGCCACGCCATCGCCGGGGCGATGAACGCCGGCTCTGGGTCCCTTGTGGCGCGCGCTCAATATTTGCGTGGCACGTACATGCTCTCGGCGATCGGCTCGCGAATGTAATCGGGGTTGTGCACGCGCGGGGGAAGCTCCGCGAGCGGGCGTTGGACTTCCTCATAGGGAAATTGGCTGAGGAGATGCGCGATGCAGTTCAGCCGCGCGCGCTTCTTGTCGTCGGCCTCGACGACCCACCAGGGCGCCTCGGCGATATGCGTGCGCTCCAGCATGGACTCCTTGGCCTTCGTATAGGCCTCCCAGCGCACGCGGGACTGGAGATCCATTGGGCTGAGCTTCCATTGTTTCAGCGGATCGTGGATGCGCATCTGGAAGCGAAAATGCTGTTCACTGTCGGAGATTGAGAACCAATATTTGATCAGCGTTATCCCCGAACGCACGAGCATGCGCTCGAAATCCGCGACGCTGCGGAAAAACTCCTCGACCTCGTCCTCCGTGCAGAATCCCATGACCCGTTCGACGCCGGCGCGATTGTACCAGGAGCGGTCGAATAGAACGAGCTCGCCGCCGGCCGGCAGATGCGGCGCGTAACGCTGGAAATACCATTGGGACTTCTCGCGCTCGCTCGGCGCCGGCAGAGCCACGACGCGGCAGACGCGGGGGTTGAGCCGCTGCGTGACGCGCTTGATGACGCCGCCTTTCCCTGCCGCATCGCGCCCCTCGAAGATCACGACCGCCTTTTTCTTGTTCGTCGCGATCCAGTCCTGCAGCTTCACCAACTCGCGCTGGAGGCGGAACAGCTCCTTGAAATAGAGGGTCCGATCGAGGCCCGAAATTTCCGGTTGCTCGGCGGCGTTGTCGAGAAGCTTCGCAAGTCGCTGGTCGTCGATTTCCTCCTCCAGCTCCTCGTCGAAACTGTCCAGCAATTCGGCGCGGATGCGGTCTTCGTGGGCGAGGAGGTCGAGCGTCTCATTCTTCATGAAGGTCAGGTCTCCGGGAAGCCGGAACGCGGGCCAGGTCTTCTGCCGGCCAGGGAAGCGTCGCAGCCAAGACTGATTTCTTCGGCTTCTAAACCGCCAAGTTTGCAGCCGTGCGACGGCATGGGGGTCGAAAAGGGCATTCGCTAAATGACGAAAATAGGAGGGCGCGGAAGCTGGACCGCGCGCCTTCAGGCGCGCTCGACATGCGGACCTGAAGGGCCTCTACACCAACTACTCAGACATCATCCTGAGGAGCGAGCGAAGCTCGCGTCTCGAAGGACGTGGTCGCCTCAAAGGTTTGTCGACAGACTGTGCGGGCCTGAAGGCCCGCGGTCCGACTCGCTTACTTGCACTCTTGCGCCACGCGCGCCAGCGCGTCGGAGAGGCCCTTGAGCGTATAGGTGTCGGTGGTCGTGGTGCCCTTCGCCGAGGAGGCCTTCACCACGAGCTTGGCGCCGCCGCGTAGCGCGCCGACGAATTCCTTCTCCTTGGCCTGATCCTTCACCCAGGCGTTCGTGCCCTTGGTGATCAGCTCCCAGTCGTCGCCGTCGATTGCGGCGTTCGCGGCGGAGCCGTCTTTGGTGGCGTAGCCGAGATTGATCGCCACCTCGTTGCGCACGCCCTCGCCGGGGCGCGACGAGATGAAAATATAGGCCGAGGTGTCTTTCAGCTTCGTCTTGGGCTCGCGGACTTTGGGCTGGCCGAGCGCATAGCAGGTTTTGTCCTTGCCGCCTTGCGCCAGATAGGCGCCCCAATCGCCGAAGGTGGCGAGCTGCTCAGGCTTGCCGGAGCCGGCACTTTTGTCGGCCTTATCGGTCTTGCCCTTCTTCTTGCCCTTCTTGTCGGTCGATTCCTCGGGAGCCGCCGCCTCGTCCGCGGGCTTCTCCTTGGCGTCCTTTTTGGACGCGTCTTTCGCGGCCGCCGGCTTCTCCTTGGCGAGAGCCGGGGCGGGGGCGGTCATTGAGGCCGCCGAGAGCGCAAGGGCGAGCGACAGGCCGAGCCGGAGCGCGCGCCTGGCGAAGGGAGACGGGAGCGACGATTCGTTCAGCATCGCGTAAAGTCTACTTTCCGCTCATAGCGCGAACAAGACGGTTGCAGCGTTCAGCCCTCCTTTTTGGCGGCCATCAGATAGTTCACGTCGGTGTCGTGGCTCTTGCGCCAGCTTCGCGTGAAGGGCTGGAACGTCATGCCGGCGCGGTCGATCTCCCGCAGGCCGGCGCGGCGCACCCAGGCCGAAAGCTCGTCGGGGCGGATGAATTTGTCGTGGTCATGCGTGCCCTTTGGCACCCAGCCCAGCACATATTCCGCGCCGAGGATGGCGAAGACATAGCTCTTCATCGTGCGATCGATGGTCGCCAGAAACAAAAGGCCGCCAGGCTTGACCAGGCTGGAGAGCTTTTTGATGAACTCGCTCGGTCCCTCGACATGCTCGATGACTTCGAGCGCCGCGACCGCGTCGAACTGCTCGCCGGTCTCGGCGAGCGTCTCGGCGGTGATGTTCCGATAGTCGATCGTGAGGCCCATCTTCTCGGCGTGGCGGCTCGCCACCGCGATATTGTTGGGGGCGGGGTCGATCCCCGTCACCTGCGCGCCCAGCTCGGCGAGCGATTCGCTCAAAATGCCGCCGCCGCAGCCGATGTCTGCGATGCGCACGCCTTCGAGCGGGCGCTCCGGCGATTCGTTAAGCGCGCTTTTGTCGTTGAGCAGAAAGCGGCGGATATGGTCGCGGATATAGGTGACGCGGATGGGATTGATGTCGTGCAGGATGCCCATCTTGCCCTGCTTGTCCCACCAAAGATCGCCGAGGCGGTTGAAGCGCGCGACATCCTCGGGATTGACGCTGGCGGAGTGGGGGGCGGGATGCTCTTGGCTCACTTCGAACTCTTTCGCTTCGGCGGAGGATGTGCTCGGCATCGGGCAAATAGCCATCTGGCGTTGTCGGCGCCAGATACCTCCCCTTTACGGGGAGGTCGGCGGCCACAGGCCGCCGGGTGGGGTTCTTGCCGCCACGACTCGGGTTGGAGCTTACCCCACCCGACCCCGCTTACGCGGGGCCACCCTCCCCGTAAAGGGGAGGGATAGCTCACGCCCGGCCTTTAACCCGGTTGCCGCGCCCGGCGTTGACAGGGCGGCAGGCGCCGTCACATATACGCGCGCTTTTTGCGGGACGCGAGCGTCTCGCACGGCGGCAGGCGGTTGGCAGTCCGCCGTTTCTGCCGGCCGCCCGTTTCCCGCTGCCCAAGACCGATATTCCCTGATGTCACGTCTGGTCATGAAATTCGGCGGCACCTCGGTCGCCAATGTCGAGCGCATCCGCAATGTCGCGCGCCATGTGAAGCGCGAGGTGGACGCCGGCCGCGAGGTCGCCGTGGTCGTCTCCGCCATGTCCGGCAAGACCAACGAGCTCGTCGCCTGGTGCAAGGAGGCGGCGCCGCTCTACGACCAGCGCGAATATGACACTGTGGTCGCCTCCGGCGAGCAGGTCACCGCAGGCCTTCTGGCCATCGCGCTGCAGGAGATCGGCGTTCCGGCGCGCTCCTGGCTGGGCTGGCAGGCGCCGATCTATACCAACGACACCCATGGCTCCGCCCGTATCGAATCGATCGAGGGCGCCGGCATCATCGAAGGCTTCAAACGCGGCGAGGTCGCTGTCGTCGCCGGCTTCCAGGGCGTCCACAAGGACAGCGGCCGCATCACCACGCTCGGCCGCGGCGGCTCGGATACGAGCGCGGTGGCGATCGCGGCGGCGATCCACGCCGATCGCTGCGACATCTACACGGACGTCGACGGCGTCTATACGACCGACCCGCGCGTCGTGCCCAAGGCGCGCCGCATGGACCGCGTCGCTTTCGAGGAAATGCTGGAGATGGCGTCGCTCGGCGCCAAGGTTTTGCAGGTCCGCTCGGTCGAAGTGGCCATGGTGCACGGGGTGCGGACTTATGTGCGCTCCTCCTTCGACGATCCGGCCAATCCGGGCGAGGGGACGCTTATCTGCAACGAGGAGGACATTGTGGAAGCCCAGGTCGTCACAGGCATCGCTTTCTCGCGCGACGAGGCGCAGATCACGCTGCGCAATGTCGCCGACAAGCCGGGCGTCGCCGCCGCAGTCTTCATGCCGCTTTCCGAGGCCGGCATCAATGTTGACATGATCGTCCAGGTCGTCTCCGAGAAGGGCACGACCGACATGACCTTCACGGTCGGCTCGGCAGACTACGAACGCGCCTTTGCGATCCTCGATAAGATCAAGGCCGAGATCGGCTTCGCCAGCATGGCCGGCGAAAAGGACGTCGCGAAAATCTCCGCCATCGGCATCGGCATGAGAAGCCACGCCGGCGTCGCGGCGCGCGCCTTCCGCGCGCTCGCCGAAAAGGGCGTGAACATCCGCGCGATCACGACCTCGGAAATCAAATTCTCGGTGCTGATCGACGAAGCCTATACCGAGCTTGCCGTGCGCACGCTGCATTCGCTCTACGGGTTGGACGCCGCCTGAGGCGGCGGATTAACCAGCCGAATGCCGGGCGTGAGCCCATCCCTCCCCTTTACGGGGAGGGTGGCCCCGCGTAGCGGGGTCGGGTGGGGTAAAGCCCCACCACGATCGTTGCTGCGCGAACCCCACCCGGCGGTCTTCGACCGCCGACCTCCCCGTAAAGGGGAGGTATAGGGGCGCAACGACACCAGGTCGTTCGCCACTCAGTTATTCGCCAAACTTGGCTTGACGGCCAGGGTCAGCGCGACATTTCCCTTCGGCGTATCCCTGAAGGGAGGAAGTCATGGAAGACCTGACCCGACGCGTCGTCGACTCGACGTCGCTCGAACCTTCGATCGCCAAAGCGGCGATCGGCCATGTGCTGCTGTTTCTGCGTGACAAGGCGCCGGGGAGTCATGTCGACGAATTCATCGACAAAATGCAGGGAGCCCGCGAGGCGGTCGCCGCGGCGCAAGCGGCCGACGACGGCGGCGTAACGCAGGCGATCGAGGGCCTGACCAGCTTCATGGGTCATGGGCGCGCCGATCTCAACATTTTGGTTGGCAAGCTCGGCAATCTCGGCCTGACGGAGGCGCAGAGCGCTCGGCTGATCGAGGAGATGGTGGACCGGGCCAAAGCGCTGATCGGCGACGAGGGCGTCGCCAAGATCCGGGCGATTCTGCCCGCATTGGCGGAGCGTTCCGGCGTCATGCCGCAACAGCCGGGCGCAATGGGCGAGACGCGCCCGCGCGCTTGAGGAAAACTGCAGTGACGCGGCGCGCGCCGCGTCACTGCGGCCATTGGACAATGAGAATGTCGAGGTCTTTCTTCGGCGTGAAGTCTTTATGCCGGACCTCGAATTGCGTCGGCGAAATTTTCTTCACGCCCTCGGCGCAGAAGCTCACCAGCGTATCCGGCTTGCCCTTGTCGATGACGAGACGGAAATCACCGATGGGGCCTTTCCAATTGGCGCCCGTCGTCAGCACATAGCCGAGCCAGATTTCGCCATAGATGTCTCTGTTCCCGGTCTTCTGCATGCGCTTGTCGAAGCTCGCGAGCCACTCCTTGTCGATGCAATATTTGCGTTGCTCATTCTTGAAATAGTCGTTCTTGCGCGCGCTCGCGGAGAGCCCGCCCCCGACGCTGCCGCCGAGGAGCGGAACATATTCATGTTCGACCACGACACTCGCATTGGCGGGGAAGGTCTGCGTGCGGGTGACGCTGGTGCGCAGCGACCATAGGGCTGTGTAAAACTGCGCATCCTGCGTGGAGTCGTCGCGCAGGAGGCCTTCGGCGATGAGCTTGTCGCGCTCAGGCTTAGGCGTCTTTTTGACCGCCTCGGCGAAGCTCTGGTCGCGGTAGTTGAGGGGGATTTTCAAGGCGGAAAGCCGGGCCGTGACGTCCATCCCCTTGAAAAACGCTTGCTGGACAATTTCGTGCACGAGCGGCTTGCCGTCGACTGTCGTTTTGAACTTGAGGTCGGCCAGACTGCTCCAGAAAACCTTGTTGTCCAGATAGTCGGGCGGAATGTCGGGCAGGGGGAAGGCGACAAGCGTCTCGATCGGCTGGTCGCTCGTATTGGTGAAGCGATAGGTCACCCGCACGCGGTCGCGAGAGACGTATAAATCCTCGCTGTCCATCCTGATGGAATCGGAGCGCTTCAGCGTCAGCCCGCCGAGCGCGGTCTCCGCCTGGCTGTCATTTGCGTGGGACGGGAATGAAAAGGCGGATGTGAAAGCGAGCGTCACGGCGCCGGCAAAAAATCGAGACATGGCTTCTCCTCTACAGACTTAGCTTAAGCCCCCGAAGTGGCGGCCTCAATCGCCCTGCGCCGCCGCTTGCAATTGTCCGGAGGCCCGGCGACAGTCTCGCGCCTGTTGAGGCGTGAGGAGGGTCTGATGGATGAATTGATTGCGCGCGTTTCGGCTGCGATTGGCGTGGATGCGGGCGTAGCGAGAACGGCGATCGGCCATGTGCTCGCCTTCCTTCGCAAGGAGCTTCCCGACGGCCCGGTCGCCGAATTCATGAACCAGATCGCGGGCGCGCATCAAGCGGCGGACGAGGCTGCGGCGAGCGGCGAGAGCGCGGGCGGCCTGCTCGGCGGGCTTCTCAGCGGCGGGCTGATGGGCCTTGCGACCAAGCTCAATGCGCTCGGCCTCGACATGGGCCAGATCCAAAAGCTCGGCCACGAAGTCTTCGGCTATGCCGAAAGCGTGCTGGGCAAGGAGAAGGTGCGGGAGATCGCCAATTCCGTGCCGGGCTTGTCGCAGTTTCTCTGAGCCGAGAGAATCGCGACTGACCCTCGCGTCAGACGCGATTGATTGTGACAAAGCCTCTGCCGACAAATGCGCCGTCTCGAACCTTCAAGGCGGCGCTTTTTCATGAATTGGCGCGAAACTATTCTCGATTATTGCGAACGCCTCGATGACCGATTCTGGTCCGAGCCGTTCAACGCCGTCTCCAACGCCGCCTTTCTCATCTCGGCCGTCTCCGCCTATGCGATTCTGCGCCGACGCGACGGGCGCGACCTTCCCGCATTGGCGTTGATCGGCGTGACGGCGATAGTCGGCCTCGGCAGCTTCGCCTTCCACACGCTCGCCACGCGCGGCGCCATGCTGCTCGACGTCATCCCCATCGCTATCTTTATCTACGGCTATTTCTTTCTGGCGCTGCGCCGCTTCTTCGGCCTGGGCGCATGGACGGCTGCAGGCGTGACATTCGCCTTCGCCGCCGCGAGCTATACGGTCGACGCGTCATTCACGGGTTTGAATGGGTCGATCGCCTATCTGCCGGCGCTTGCGGCGCTGATCTCTTTTTCGGCTCTCCTGCGTTCGCGCGACCCCGAGACATCCAAAGGGCTCGGCCTCGCCGCAACGACATTCGCCGTATCTCTCGTTTTTCGCACGATGGATCGCGACGTCTGCGGCGTCTTTGCGCTCGGCACGCATTTCGTTTGGCACATGTTGAACGCCCTTGTGCTGTGGCTGCTGCTGACCACCGCGATCAAGCGCGGACCGGCGCGAAGTTCAGGCGATTCCAAGCCAGAAAGCGAGCGAGCCGACGGCCGCATGTGAGGCGGCGACCGGCCAGATGTTGCGCGTCAGCCGATAGGCCGTGGCCCAGACGAGCCCCACGAAAAAAGTATTGGCGAGCAGAAGCGCGTCGCCATAGGCGAGGTGCATCAGCGAGAAGGTCGCGGCGGAAAACAGCACATAATTGGCGCCGCTGATTTGCAGCCTGTCGGCGATGAGCTTGGGGATCGCGCGGCAGACGAGTTCCTGGCAGGGGCTCGAGATCAACACATAGAAGGGCGCGAATCGCATCCAATCGGGCTGCTGCCGGTCGGTGGGGAAGTAGAGCGATTCGAGATAAAGCGCGGCGCCGATGCCAAGGGTGGCGACGCCGCAGCCCAGCCAATGGCGCGCCACCCAGGGCGCATGAAGCCCGAGTTCCGCGATCGAATACCCGGCCAGAAAGCACAGCCCGATACAGAGCAAGGAGATGGCGAGAAGCGCCTCGAAGCGCATGTCGAATGGCAGCAGGCCACAGCGGATCGCCAGGCTCGGCGCCAGCAGAAGCAGGGCGAAACCGAGCAGGGGCCAACTGTCATGGATTCGACGTAGCGCTGTCATGGCAGTGTAATATACAGGCGCCTTGGGGCGTTCCAAGACGATTTAGCGCCAATTTGCCGCGCGATGCGGCCCGTCTCTCCCCGGCGCGTTGGAAGGTTTCCCTGGAGGGCGGAAAAAGCCGCTCGAAGCGCCACAATTTCGCTTCAAACGGGCGTATGAATTCACTCGTTCGTTTGGATTGGGGTTTCCAAAATGCGGAAGAATTTCGACAGCGCTGCGGAGCGGCGGGCGGCTGAAGACGCTCCCTCGATAGTGCGCTTCTCCCTACGCCGTCCGGCGGAGACGAGATCTCGCGCCATATTTCTGGACGCCGCTGTTTGCTTCATGGCGGCCGTGGTCGGCTCGCTCGCGCCGCAGGCGCTCAATTTGCTCGATCTCGCGCCCGATAAGCCGGTCGTGGCGAATGTCGATCCGGAGAGCGGCAAATTCATCGACCGGATACTGGTCGGCGGCCTGCAGCCCTTGTCGTGGGACGACAGGAAGACGCCGCCCCCGCCGGCCTTTCTCTCGGCGCCCGCGCTGCCGGCGGCAGTAGTGGAGACGATCGAGGACGCGCCGAGAAAAACAGTGGCGGCCGTGTCGAAGCCCGTGAAGGAGGCGCAGAGCGTCAAAAAGGCTGAAAGGGCGCCGGAGAAAGCGGCCGAAGCGGCGCCGACGCCGCCGGTGCGCATCGCCGCGGTGGACGCCTCGGCGCCGAACGCCAAGCCAGAGCCCGTTGAGGAAGGATTATTTGCGGCGTTGACGCCATCGAGCGTCTCGACGAAGCTTGCGCCGGTCGGGCAGAGGATGTGGAGCGGGGCGAGATCGCTCGGCGGCTCCGTGGTGGCCGGCGGCTTGAGCTGGCTGGGTTACTGAGGGCTAGGGTTGGAGATACAAGAGAAGGCGCGCGGCGTTACGCGCGCCGCCGAGGCGACGCGGGCGGCGCTCGTCGCGGCGGCGACAGCCGTCTTTGCGGAGCATGGCTACGAGGGCGGCTCGGTGCGCGCGATCACCCAGCGCGCCGGCGCCAATCAGGCGGCGATCAACTATCATTTCGGCGGCAAGGAAGGTCTCTATCGGGCGGTGCTGGAAACCGCCGCGGATGCGCTGGAGAAGGAGAGCTTCCTCGACGCCGAGGAGCTGGATCAGCTCCCGCCGGCGGACGCCTTGCGTCTCTATCTGCGTCAATTTCTGTCGCCGCTCGTCAAGCGTGACCGAGTCAGCCAATATTTGCGGCTCTTCGCCTGGGAGGGCGTCCGCCCAAGCGCGGTCTTCAACAATTTCTTCGAAACGCGCCCGCTGCGCATCTTCCAGCTCGCCGAACGGGTCGCGCGACGCTTTCTGCCAGATGACGCGCCGAGAGACGAGATCATGCTTCGCACCCTGTGGCTGGCGCAGCAGCCAATCTTCTTCGTGCGCGAGACCGAGCGCCTCGCGCGGCCGCCTTTCGCGATGACCTTCGATCAGGCGGGGGTGGAGCGACTCGTCGAACGCCTCGCCGCCTTGAGTCTCGCAGGGCTGACGGGCGCGCAGACGGCGTCTTCCGCGCGGCAAGAGCGCTCGGCGAGCGCCCTTGGTCAGAAGTGATCAGCTTCCGGCAAAGTCAGCCGTCGCATCGATCGACCCCGGGCCCAAGACTACCGGCGTTGACCTCACGCGCGCGGCATGGGAATCCCCCACTGCAAGGGAGCAGTGCGGCATGACTGAAGCCACTGGCGCAAAGGGCGGTCCGGCCCTGGTGACCGGCGCGGCGCGGCGAATTGGACTCGCCATCGCCGGGCGTCTGTCACGCGAAGGACGCCCGGTGATATTGCATGCTTCTCCGCGTTCGGCCGAAGAGGCCGAACTCGCCGCCGAGGCCATCAGACATCAGGGCGGTCAGGCCGCCGTCGCGGTCGCCGATCTCGCCGACCCCGACGCGGTCCAGGGGCTTGTCGGCTTCGCCGCGCGCGCCTTCGGTCCGTTGACGCTCCTCGTCAACAACGCCTCGGTTTTCGAAGTGGACGAAGCCGAGGATTTTGCGCTCGAGCGCTACGAACGCCAGATGGCGATCAATCTGCGCGCGCCGCTGCTGCTGGCGCGCGATTTCGCCGCCGCTTTGCCGGCAGGGGCGCAAGGCGCCATCGTCAACATCATCGACCAGCGCGTCTGGCGCCTCACGCCCCGCTATTTCAGCTATACGCTCTCGAAATCGGCGCTGTGGACGGCGACGCGCACCATGGCTCAGGCCTATGCGCCGCGCATTCGAGTCAACGCCGTAGGGCCGGGGCCGGTGTTTCCCAATGAGGCGTTGGGCGAACGCGACTTCGAGATCGAGACGCACGGCGTGCCGCTGGGCCATGCGGCGGAGGTCTCGGGCGTTGTCGACGCGGTTCTCTTCCTCGCCAACGCCAAGAGCGTCACCGGGCAGATGATCGCAGTCGACGCCGGCCAGCATCTGGCGTGGCGAACGCCCGACGTTGCGTCGGAATGATTGCGTAAACCCTTCGCAAACCATAATTCGATAAATCTGCAACAATTGTTATGCCCTGGACCGCGCGCCTTCAGGCGCGCCTTTTAAAAAGCGCGCCTGAAGGCGCGCGGTCCAAGGTTCACTTGTAGCCTCGGGCGCGCATTTGCGCATGGGCATGAAAAAGGCGCCATCGGCGTCCAGGGAGCGTAAATGCGCGTGCTTGGCATCGAAACCACTTGCGACGAGACGGCGGCCGCCGTCGTGTCGGACCGCCTCGGGGCCGAGGGCGGGGATATTCTCTCCAATGAAGTTCTGAGCCAGATCGCCCAGCATGCGGTCTACGGCGGCGTCGTGCCGGAGATCGCCGCGCGCGCCCATATCGATGTTCTCGACCGGCTGATCGTGCGCGCGCTGGCCAACGCGAAAGTCGACTTGTCGGACATCGACGCCATCGCCGCGGCGGCCGGACCGGGGCTGATCGGCGGCGTGCTGATCGGCCTCACCGCCGCCAAGGGATTGGCGCTCGCCACCGGCAAGCCCTTCATCGCCGTGAACCATCTCGAAGCCCATGCGCTCACGGCGCGGCTCACCGACCCGCTCGACTTTCCCTATGTCGCGCTGCTGGTTTCGGGCGGACATACGCAGCTCGTCGCCATTCGCGACGTCGGCGACTATCGCCGTCTCGGGTCGACGATCGACGACGCGGCCGGCGAAGCCTTCGACAAGGTCGCGAAAATGCTGGGCCTGCCTTATCCCGGCGGCCCGCAGATCGAAAAGCTCGCTCAGGAGGGCGACGCCCGTCGCTTCGATTTTCCGCGGCCGATGCTCGGACGCGGCGGCGCGGATTTCTCGCTTTCCGGCCTCAAGACGGCCGTTCGACAGGAAATCCTCAAGCTCGGAACGCCGAGCGATCAGGACGTGAAGGACATCGCCGCCTCCTTCCAGGCGGCGATTGTCGATGTGATCGTGGATCGCGTGCGCGGCGGCATAAAGCTGTTCACGGAAGGAGAGGGGCGTCCGAGCGGTCTCGTGATCGGCGGCGGCGTCGCCGCCAATGGCGCCATTCGCCGCGCGCTGACGCGGCTTTGCGCCGAGAGCGGCCTGCGTTTCGTCTCGCCCCCGCCGGTTCTGTGCTCCGACAATGGCGCGATCATCGCCTGGGCCGGCCTGGAGCGGTTTAAGCGCGGTTTTCGTGACGATCTCGGCTTCGCGCCGCGGCCGCGTTGGCCGCTCGACGCCATCGCCAGCGGAGCCCACCACGGCAAGGCCTAAAGCGGTGCGTCGCCCATTCGCTTTGGCGCTCGCCGCCATGCTGGTGGCGCCGGAGCCGCAGGCTGCCGGCCCCTTGTCGCAGGAGCCGCTCTTCGCCGGCGTGCGCGTCTATTATGGACCGGGCGAGGCTTTCGAGAGTATCGACGCCAAGCTCATCAATGGCGCGCGCCATTCGATCGACATGGCCGCCTATGTGCTCACCGACCGCGCCCTGGTCGCCGCGCTCGGCCGCGCCGCGATGCGCGGCGTGAAAGTGCGGGTCTATCTCGATGGGGAGGAAACCGGCCGCGGCTCGCCGATCCTGGACGTCGCCGGCGCGCCGAACCTGGAGGTGCGCCGCAAGTCGCGGTCACGCGACCTCATGCATTTGAAATCCTATCAGGTCGACGGCGCCACGCTGCGTTCGGGCTCGGCGAATTTTTCTGTCTCCGGCGAGGTCTATCAGGACAATGACCTGATCCTTATCCAAAGCCCGACCGCGGTGGCCCATTTCCGGGAGGCCTTCGAGCGGTTGTGGGCGAGACCAGATAATCAAAGACAATAGCTGTGAACGGCGCTCAGAATTTATTTTTAGACAATAGTGCTATGTTGACAGTCAAAATTGTTAACGTAGCCAGTCGATCGGGATGATGAATAATATAGTAACAAACGACATAGTGAAATCATTCTCACAATTTCTATCTTCAGCCCTCGAAGCCGGCGACGCCGACTTCGCAGTGTGAAAATAGGAGTGAGAAAATGAAAAAGATTCTTGTCTCGATCGCGTTTGTCGCGATGACGGCTGGGTCGGCTTTTGCGCAAGGCGGCGCCATCACGGTCAATGGCATCTTCACCCCTGGCCCCGTCAGCTTCGGCAGCGTCAGCAACTCCGCCACCCAGAGCCTGACCACGACGGTGACCAACAACTCTCCGGCCTCCGCCGGTAACGCGAGCGCCGCCACGGGAGCCGGCAACAATGGAACGGCGACCGCCCTCTCGGCCGCCTCGACGGTGAACACCCAGACCGTTTCTCCCACCAACTATATCTCGTTCTCGACCAGCCTGGCGCAGCACCTCAACTACTAAGACAAGCGGCCTGGCGCCGAGATTGCGCTAAGGACTGCGGCGGCGCGCAAAAGCCGCCGCAGTCCATCCGAATTTCGAGTGACGACGTTTTCGACTACGCCGCCGTCATTGCGAGCGAAGCGAAGCAATCCAGGGCCATGATGTGGCTCTGGATTGCTTCGCTTCGCTCCTCGCAATGACGGGGAGGTTATATATCAGCAAAAAAGCGCGCGCCGCCGGCTTGGCTCATTTTCCGGTTATTCCAACTCCTCGGCGGCACAGAGGGGCGATGGATGTGGGGGGCCATCGGTCTCGGCTTGAACTTCTTGCGCTTATGCAAATAGTCTTAAATGGTTAATTGACAGCCTGTTTGGCTAATGCCCGCGATCAGTCACGGTAACCGATAAATATACATCCATACGTGTAAAAAAGTGTGCGCTGATTAATCTTCGCTCAATTCTATTTCAAATCACGAAGCCGGCACGCCCGACTTCGCTATGAGTTGAACTAGGAGCGAAACCATGAAAAAGTTTCTTGTCTCGGTCGCGTTCGTCGCTCTGACTGCGGGTTCGGCCTTTGCTGGCGGCGGCTCTATCACGGTCGGGCCCGGCGGGACCTTTGCGCCCGGCGCGGTTTCCTTCGGCGGCGTGTTCAACGCCGCAAGCCAGACCCTCAGCACGTCCGTGAGCAACAATGCCTGGGCGGGGACCGGCGCGGCGACGGCTGCCACTGGCGCCGGCGCCGGTGGAACGGCGACCGCCATTTCGGCCGCTTCGACGGTGAGCACCCAGAATGTTGCGCCCACCAATTATATCCAGTTCTACACCAATCTTCAGCAGAGCCTCAACTACTGAGCAGGCCGCCTGGCGCCGAGACCGCGCGAAGGACTGTGGCGGCGCATTGACGCCGCCGCAGTCTACTTTCTCGTCGGTCTTTCTTGCGTCAGCACTCACGCAATTGCGCCGCACCCACGGAACACCGATCAGAAAAGGACATGATCATGAGGCAGTTTTTGATGGCCGCCGTCGTCGTGATGACCGCCGGGTCCGCTTCCGCCGAAGGCATTTTCGTGAATGCTTCGCCGAACATAAACATCTTGAACCAGGTCATGGTGACCGTGCCGGTCAATGTCAGTCCCGCGACGGCGGTGGCTGTCTCCGTCTACGGGAACGCCGCAGCCAAAGCGACGACGATCAACTTCCAGGGCGTTTCAGCGGCGAACCAAGGCTGGATCAACACCAACTTCGTCTTCGGCAATTAGCGGCGTGGAGCGGCTCCCTTCTTCTAAGGGGCCGCTGCCCGTTCTGTGGCGCGCGACGTCTACCGGTTCGCTGATCCGACGGTTATAGAGACGCGAGGGATATAGCGGATCGGATGGAATGACGCGCGACACGATTGCAGTTCTCGGCGCCGGGGCCTGGGGCGCGGCGCTCGCCAATGTCGCCGCGCAAGGGCGGCGGCGCGTCGCCTTATGGGCGCATGACCCCGGCCACGCCGAGACGCTCGCGCGCGATCGAGAGAACAGACGGCATCTTCCCGGGCTGCCGCTCGCCCATGCGGTCGCGCCGACGAGCGATCTCGCCAGCATCGCCGACGCGCGCGTCGTGCTGGCCGTCGTGCCGGCGCAGGCCATGCGGGATGTGGCGCGGGCGGCGCGTCCCTATCTTGCGGATGGCGCCGCCTTCGTCATCTGCGCCAAGGGGATCGAGCGCGACCGCCGGCATTTCATGAGCGAGGTCGTGGCCGAGGAGCTGCCGCAAGCGCGTCCGGCCGTCCTTTCCGGCCCGAGCTTCGCGGCCGATGTCTGCAAGGGCCTGCCGACCGCGGTGACTCTCGCCGCCGCGGATGAGGCGCTGGCGCAGAGGCTTTGCGAAGCGCTCTCGACCAAGACGTTCCGGCTCTATCGCTCGACCGACATTCGCGGCGTCGAGATCGGCGGCGCTGCGAAAAATGTCTTCGCCATTGCGGCCGGCATGGCCGCCGGGCGCCGGCTCGGCGCGAGCGCGCAGGCGGCGCTGATCGCGCGCAGCTTCGCCGAGCTGACGCGGCTCGGACGCGCGCTCGGCGCGAGAAGCGAGACGCTGATGGGGCTTTCCGGGCTCGGCGATCTGGTGCTGACCTGCGGCTCGGCGCAGTCGCGCAACTTTGCTTTCGGTCAGGCGTTGGGGCAGGGGGCCGCGGTCCAAGACGCTTCCGGCGGCAAGCTCACCGAAGGCGCCTTCACGGCGCGAGTGCTGATCGAGATGGCCCGGAAAGAAGGCGTCGAGATGCCGATCGCCGAGGCGGTCGACGCCATCCTGTCCTTGCGTCTCAGCGTCGACGCGGCGATCGAGGCGCTGCTTATGCGGCCTCTGAAAGCGGAGATCTGAGGGCGCCGGAGATCTGGAAGCCGCCGATCAGATCGGAGAGCCTTCCGGCTTCCATGGCCAAACGACGCATCGTGTCTCGCGTCTCTTCGACCTCCGCGACATTTTCCTGCGTGTTCTTGTCGATCTGTCCGACAGCCACGTTGATTTCCGCCGTGCTCGCGGCGAGGTCGCTCGCGCCATTCGCGATCGCCGCGACGACCGTGTCGATCTTGATCATTTCGGCGAGGATGTTTTCCAGCGCTTGCGCCGTCTGGGCGACAAGCGTCACGCCGCGGTCGACTTCCGTCGAGGAGACCGAAATGAGAGTCTTGATTTGCTTTGCAGCCTCGGCGGAACGCTGGGCGAGCGCGCGCACCTCCGCCGCCACCACGGAAAAGCCTTTGCCCGCCTCGCCCGCGCGCGCCGCTTCGACGCCCGCATTCAAAGCGAGCAAATTGGTTTGGAAGGCGATCTCGTCGATCAGTCCGATGATCTGGCCGATGCTCTGCGACGATTTTTCGATGCGCTCGATGGAGGCGACCGCGTCGCGGACGATCTTGCCGCCCTTCTCAGCTTCGCCGCGCGTCGCGCCGACAATGGCGCTCGCTTTTTCGGCGCCGCTGGCGTTCTGCCGGATGGCGGCGGAATTGCTTTGAAGCGCGCTCGACGCCTCTTCGAGGCTGCAGGCCTGCTGTCCCATCCGCGCCGTCAGATCGTCGGCGGCCTGGGAGATATGATCGACGCTCGCGCCGATGAACGCGACGCAATTCGTCACTTCGGCGATGGCGTCGTCGAGCTGCCGCGCCGTTGCGTTGAGATCGGCCTTCAATTGGCGATAGGTCTCGGGAAGGTCGTCCGTCATCCGATAGCCGAGATCCTTGGCGGAGAGGCGGGAGAGCGCCGCGCCGACGGCGCACAGGGCGCGCTCGCGTTCGGCGTTGAGGGCCTCGGCTTCCGCATTGTGGCGCGCCGCGGCGGCCTCCTTCATGCGGCGCTCTTTTTCGGCTTCCGCCTCCGCCTCGCGCAAGCGTAGCGCGTTGCTGCGGAAATTATTCAGCGCCTCGGCCATATGCCCAATCTCGTCGCCGCGCCCGAGATAAGGGATGTCCGTATCGAGCGCGCCTTCGCTCACGCGCGTCATCGCGTCGATGATGCGGGCGAGGGGAAGCCGGATTTGCATCCCGATAAACCAGAAAGTTCCAGCGACGGCGAGGGCGATCGCGACGGCGGGAATGACGACCAGGAGCATGGCGTTGCGGCGGTGCGCTTCGTCGATCGCGGCGCGACTTTGCTCGAGCTGCGCGAGAGTTTGTTTGGAGAGGCGGGCCATATCGGCGACGATGGCGTCCCGATCCTTGATCGTCGCTTCGTCATTGGCCTGGATCAGCGCGGCCTTGGGAGCGACGTTCAGGCCGAGCTCGATCGTTTCGTTCTGGTAGGCCAAGAACTCGTCGACTCGGAGCTCGAGGCGCTTTCGCTCCTTTTGCGGAAAGCGATCGTCCGGCAGGCGCGAGAACCAATCGGAGGCCAGTTTCGTCTCGGACAAAGCTTGACGCAGCGTCGCGAGGCCCTTCCGGATCTCTCCCTGATCGTCGCGCGCAAAAAGCGAGGTGGCGACGACGGCGACATGTTCGATCGATTGCGCGAGATGGCGCGATTGCAGCGCAAGCTCCCAGGTTTTCTCCATCTGCGCTTCCTGGCGCCTCTGCAGGGACGCCTGCCAATAGGCAAAAGCGGATAAGCCAATGGAGAGCAGCGCAAGGGCGCCAATCACGACGCCGAGTTTCTGTCCTAAACCAAAGCGCATGAAAGCCCCCAGTTGGGTAATGCGGTCGAAATATTTCGCAGCGTCGAGAGCGCTCGAAGAGAGTTCCTGAACGCGTTGGATCGAGCTTGTTTGTTGCGTCAGCGCTCCGAAACCGGCAGGGCCGTATCGGAGGCGATCGCCGTCATCGGCGGGAGGCGCTGGAGCAACGCGGGGCGGAAGCGACGTCATGCCGCCGATGTCTGAAAGTCCGGCCCGGGAACGCCGTAACACTTGATCGTGACAGTTTAATTGCGGGTTAGCGCAGGGCTCAATCTAGGTTAACAATTCCTTCGCAGCCCCGTCATGCCCGCGCTTGTCGCGGGCATCCACGCCAGCACATTACGACACTCGGGGAGAAGAAGCGGCGTTGCTCCCGCTCATGTTCTTAAGCTTTTCTGCGTCGGCGCGGCGTGGATGGCCGCGACAAGCCCGGCCATGACGCTGGAACACAGTCTGCTCGTAAGTCGAATTTCCGAGCCCTTCGGGTTAGCGTCGCGGCCCGGCGCCACGCCGACCGGTCGATTTTACGGCTTTCCATTCGGCAGATTGCCGTGCGCATCGAGAACGGCGCGGATTTTGCGCGCGAGCTGCGCCAGAGTGAAGGGCTTGGTCAGCAGATTGACGTCGGGGTCCAGCATGCCGTCCCGCGCGATCGCGTGCTGGGAATAGCCGGTGATGAACATCACATGCAAAGCGTGACGGCGGAACACCGCCTCGCGCGCGAGCCGGGCGCCGTCCATCTCCGGCATGACGACATCGGTGATCATCAAGGCGATGTCGGCGCGGGCGCGCAGAATATTGATCGCCGCCTTGCCGCTGTCCGCCTCGATCACCGTATAGCCGAGCTCCCGCACCCCTTGCGCCGTGGCGCGCCTGGCTGATTCGTCGTCCTCGACGATGAGCACGATCTCCTCCGGCCTGCCGCGCGGGAACTCCTCCTCCGTCGGGGACGGCTGCGGAATCGCTTCTTCAGCTTCGCGGGCTTCGATATAGCGGGGAAGATAGAGCTTGAGGCAGGTTCCCCGATCGACCTCCGAATAGATTTGGATATGCCCGCCGGACTGGGTCGCGAATCCATGCGCCTGCGAGAGGCCCAGACCGGTGCCTTTGCCGATGGGTTTCGTCGTGAAGAAGGGATCGAACGCTTTGGCGGCGACATCCGGCGGCATGCCGACGCCGGTGTCGGAGATGGCGATCAGGACATATTGGCCGGGTCTGACCTGCGGACGCTCGTCGGCGTAAAGTTCGTCGAGCGTCGTGTTCGCTGTCTCGATGGTGAGCTGGCCGCCGGTCGGCATGGCGTCTCGGGCGTTGACCGCGAGGTTGAGGATGGCGCTTTCGAGCTCATTGGCGTCGACTTTCGTCGGCCAGAGATCAGGGGCGAGCACGGTCGCCAGATGAATATGCGCCCCCAATGTCCGATGCAGAATCGCCGACATGCCGTTGACGAGCGCGTTGACGTCGAGCGGCTGCGGATCGAGCGGCTGGATGCGGGAGAAGGCCAGCAGACGGCGAACCAGCCCCGCGGCGCGATCGGCGCCGTCCATGGCCGAGTCGATCAGCGGATCGAGCCCCCCTTCGTTGCGACGCAGCTTGCGCCGCAAAATATTGAGGCTGGAGACGATGACTCCGAGCATGTTGTTGAAGTCGTGCGCAATGCCCCCGGCGAGATGGCCGAGAGCCTCGAGCTTCTGCGATTGGCGTAGCTGCGCCTCGAGCGATCCGCGCTTGGTGGATTCCGAGATGAGCTCATTATAGGCGTGCTTCAGGGTTTCGCTCGATTTACGGAGCGCGTTCAGTTGCTTTTCAGCCAGAAGAACCGCAAAGACGGCGACGCCGGCGATGAGCACGATCAACGATCCGATCGCCGTTTGCAGCGTGTCCGTCGCTTGCGCCATCTGCTCGTCTCTTCGGCGATGAATCGCATCCTCCTGCGCGATCATTTCCGCGACCAGCGCGTCGATCCGATCGGTTAGCGCTTTGCCTTCGCCCGTCCGCACAATTTCCGCCGCCTCGTCGAAGCGGCCGGCTCTCATGAGGTCGATCTTGCGCTGAAGCTGGTCGAGGCGCTCCGTGAGCAGCGGGCGGAGCTGCGCGAGCCGATCGCTCTGCCCCTCATCATCCGCGACCAGCGCGCCGATTTCCGCGAGCCCCTTCTCGAGCTGCGCGGAAATATCCTCTTTTGGCCGGAGATAGGCGGGGTCGCGGGTGATGATGTAGCCGCGTTCCTCGCTCTCGGCGCGGCGGATGGCGCCGTCGAGCCGGTATAGCGCGCTCTCGACCATGAGCGTGTGGCGCACCCATGCGCCGCTTTCTCGGCGCTGCTGTTCCGTCCGCGCGGTGACGAAGCCCGCGAAGGCCAGAATCGCAAAGGCGACAATCAGGCTGATTGTCTCGACAGAGAGGAACTTTCGCGCCACGGCCATGTGAGTCCATTACGCGACCGATCAGGCGATTTTATGCGACCTTGGGCGCATAACCAGCGTGGCTGCAAAACCGTTCGCTACGGACGCTCCGATAAAGGGAGCGTCCGCCGCCTGATCGCCGCCGGACTCTTACGCTTTCGGAACCTCGCGCACCGCGCCGCGCGCCGCGCTGGTCGTCATGGCGGCGTAGGCGCGCAACGCCGTGGAGATTTTGCGGGGGCGCGGGGTAGCGGGCGCAAAGCCCTTGCCGGCTTGAACCGCGCGGCGGGCGGAAAGTTCCGTCTCGCTTACGGCCAGCGTGATTTTTCTGTTCGGGATGTCGATCTCGATCGGATCGCCGTCCTGCACCAGCGCGATCATCCCGCCCTCGGCCGCTTCCGGCGAGACATGGCCGATGGACAGCCCCGAGGTGCCGCCCGAGAAGCGCCCATCGGTGATGAGCGCGCAGGCTTTGCCGAGCCCCTTCGATTTCAGATAGCTCGTGGGATAGAGCATCTCCTGCATGCCGGGGCCGCCGCGCGGACCCTCGTAGCGGATGACGACCACGTCGCCGGCCGTCACCTCGCCCGTCAGAATGCCGGAGACCGCCGCGTCCTGGCTCTCGAAGACGCGCGCCGGGCCGGAGAATTTCAGAATCGACTCGTCGACCCCCGCCGTCTTCACGATGCAGCCGTCCTGCGCGAGATTGCCGAACAGCACGGCAAGGCCGCCGTCCTTCGAGAAGGCGTGAGCGGCGTCGCGGATCGCGCCTTTTTCGCGGTCGCTGTCGAGCGTGTCGTAGCGGCGCTCCTGGCTGAAGGCTTCCTGGGTCGGCACGCCGCCGGGCGCGGCGCTGAAGAGGGTCTTCGACGTATTGCTCGTCGTCACGCCGATGTCCCATTGGGAGACGGCGCCCGCCAATGTCGCGCTATGGACGGTCGGCCGATCGCCATGCAGCAGGCCGGCGCGCAACAGCTCGCCCAGAATGGCGATGACGCCGCCGGCGCGGTGCACGTCCTCCATATGCACGTCGGCCACGGAAGGCGCGACCTTGCACAGCACCGGCACGCGACGCGACATGCGGTCGATGTCGGTCATGGTGAAATCGACCTCGGCCTCGTGCGCAGCGGCGAGGAGATGCAGCACGGTATTGGTCGAGCCGCCCATGGCGATGTCGAGCGCGATGGCGTTCTCGAAAGCGTCGAAAGTTGCGATCGAGCGCGGCAGCACGCTTTCGTCGTTCTGCTCGTAATAGCGGCGCGCGAGATCGACGATCAGATGGCCGGCCTCGACGAAGAGACGTTTGCGGTCGGCGTGGGTGGCGACGAGCGTGCCATTGCCGGGCAGCGAGAGACCCAGGGCCTCGGTGAGGCAGTTCATGCTGTTCGCGGTGAACATGCCGGAGCAGGAGCCGCAGGTCGGGCAGGCCGAGCGTTCGATCGCCGTGACGTCGCTCTCGGCGACCTTGTCGTCGGCGCCAGCGATGATGGCGTCGACGAGGTCGAGCGCATGTTCCTTGCCCGCGAGCACGACCTTGCCGGCCTCCATCGGGCCGCCGGAGACGAACACCGCCGGGATATTGAGCCGCAGCGCCGCCATCAGCATGCCGGGCGTGATCTTGTCGCAATTGGAGATGCAGACCATGGCGTCGGCGCAATGGGCGTTGACCATATACTCCACGCTGTCGGCGATGATCTCGCGCGAGGGCAGGGAGTAGAGCATGCCGTCATGGCCCATGGCGATGCCGTCGTCGACTGCGATCGTGTTGAACTCTTTGGCGATGCCGCCCGCCTTCTCGATCTCGCGCGCGACGAGCTGGCCCAGATCCTTGAGATGCACATGGCCGGGGACGAATTGGGTGAAGCTGTTGACGACGGCGATGATCGGCTTGCCGAAATCCTCGTCCTTAACGCCCGTCGCGCGCCAGAGGCCGCGCGCGCCCGCCATGTTGCGGCCGTGGGTGGTGGTGCTGGAACGATAGGGAGGCATGGGCGAAGTTTCCTGTCATCAACCGGGTTGGGGAGGCGATAGCCCAGCCGGCGCGCCCCCGCAAGGACCGCGAGCCTTCCGGGACCGCGCGCCTTCAGGCGCGCCCGAAACATGCGCGCCTGAAGGCGCGCGGTCCGGGGGCCAACGTCTACATATGTGGCGAGAGCAAAAGGCGCTATGATCGCTTCATGGCAGCGCTTCCAAAAGACCGCATGACCGTCGAGGAATATCTTGCCTGGAGCGAAAGCCAGGAGGGGCGCTACGAACTTATCGACGGCGTGGTCTACGCTCAGGCATCGGAGCGGGCCGCGCATGCGGAGATGAAAGGGCTGGTTTTCCTGGCTCTTAGCAATGCCCTCAAAGACAAGGGGCGGGAATGCCGCGCCTTGGTCGACGGCATGGGCGTCCGCGTCGGCGCCAAGACCGTGTTCGAGCCCGACGCCATGGTCTATTGCGGACCAAGGCTGCCGCCTGACGCGCTGCTGGTGGAAAACCCGGTCATCGTCGTTGAGGTCCATATCGCCGACATCCGGGCGCAACGACAGCACCCGCAAGCTCGCCGGCTATTTCGCTTTGCCGAGCATCCGGCATTATCTCGTCATAGACCCGGACGACAGGCTCGTTGTGCATCATGAGCGCCGGGACGATGGCGTCGTCGTGAGCCACATATTGACGGAGGGCAGGGTGACGCTCGATCCGCCGGGGCTGTCATTCGCGCTCGAGGAGCTTTACGGCGCGGCCTAGCGCAGGCGCTCTTAAAAAAACGCAAGCCCGAAAGCGCAGGCTTTCGGGCTTTGAGAAAATCCCAAAGGTCACTCTGGCGGTCAGGCGGCCTGGCGGGCGGCGGCGTGGGGGTTCAACTCGTTCAGGCAGGCGACGATGGCGTTGATGGAGGAAAAGCTCTGGCGACGCAGCATGGCCACCGGGAATTCGACGTCGAAGGCCTCCTCGATCGCGAGCATGGTGCGGATGGCCGCGAAGGGAGTCAGGCCCGCTTCATAAAGATCCGCATTGTCGGACAGGGTCTCGATAGGCGTGTGCAGGCGGCCGTTTTCTTGCAGCAGACGGCGGATGGTCTCGATCATCATTCCAACTCCAAAAGCGCGCGCTCGAGGCAAATGCGCGGGGCTCGCGGCTGTCGCTCGAAGTGATGCTGCGATCGTCTCAGGCAATCGTGAACATCGAGGAAAGAAATGGGGCGCCGAGCCTGAACCGAATATGAATTGGTGGAAAATTTGACCGGATTCGCAATATGGTAAGATTAAAGAATGGTAATCGTGTCCGCCGCGATATTGGCGCCGCGCGCGGCGCTGCTTTATGGTTGGGGCGATGAGAAGGCTTGTCGCGCTCCTGACGATTCTGACCGGCCTCGCGGCGGGCGCCGCCCGCGCGCAGCAGGACGAGCCGCCGAGCGTCGGGACCGACGAGAATGGCGGGACCTTTCTGTTCATCCCCGGCGTCGGCAAAATCCCCTTGCCGCCGGGCTCGCGCGGATTTGGCCCAAGCGATCCAACTGATCCTCTCGGGGGGCTCGCGCCGAGGGCGCCCGACCGCAAGCTCGCCAAGCCTCGGCCCGAACCGCCAAAATCGCCAGAAGAGCGGCGCGCCGAGGAGATGAGCCGCCTGTTCGGCCGTCTCGCCGCGGCCGAGGACGACCGCGAGGCGCAAGCCGTTTCGGCCGCCATTCTCGCCCGCTGGTCGGGATCGGGCTCGGACACGATCGATCTCCTCGCCGCCCGGGCGCTTGCCGCAGAGGTCGCCGGCGCGCCGGGGCTCTCCAAAGCCTTGCTCGACTATATCGTCGCTTTGGCTCCTGGCTGGCCCGAGGGGTTCGTGCGCCGGGCGCGTGTCATGGCGTCCGAGGGCGACGCGGCGGGGGCGCTAGCGGATCTGGAAACGGCGGCGCGCCTCGAGCCAAAGCGCTTCGACGCGCTGGAGGCGCTCGGCTCGCTGGCGGAAAAGACCGGCGACAAGAAACGCGCGCTCTCCGCCTATCGTAAGGCCCTCGATATTGCGCCGCGCAACGACGCGCTTCGAAAAAACGAGGAGCGGCTGCGGCTGGAGGTCGAAGGGCGCGATATTTAAGGACGGGCGGGCGGCATAGGGAAACCCGACGTTCTCTCGATCGCTTTCCAGAGAGGGGTATTGCCGGTGACAGACGCGAAACAACTCCCGCCCGACGTCTTGGCGCAGCTTTTTACCGCCGCCCGCACGCATAATGGCTGGCTCGACAGGGAGGTGCCGGACTCTCTCCTGGAGCTCGCGGTCGATTACGCCAAATGGGGGCCGACAAGCGCCAATTGCTCGCCCATGCGGGTGGTCTTCGTGCGCTCGCCCGAGGCCAAGGCGCGGCTCGCGCCCGCCCTGTCGCCGGGCAATCACGACAAGACCATGGCGGCGCCGGCGACGGCGATCGTGGGTTACGACCTCGATTTCCCTGAGCATCTGCCGTTCCTCTACCCTGCGGCGGATGCGCGCGCCTGGTTCGCCGGCAATGACGCGCTGATCCGGGACACGGCCTTTCGCAACGGTTCGCTGCAGGGCGCCTATCTGATCCTCGCTTTACGGGCGGTCGGTTTGGACACGGGCCCGATGAGCGGCTTCGACAACGCCAAGGTCGACGCCGAATTTTTTTCAGGCACCAAGATAAAGTCGAATTTTCTGATCAATGTCGGCTACGGCGATACGGCCAAGCTCTACCCGCGCGGGCCGCGTTTCGCTTTTGAAGACATGGCCCAAATTCTTTGAGGTTTGCATGACGCTCCGAATCATTCCCGCGCGCTTCCTGCCGCATGTGCAGGCGCTGCTGCGCATCGTGACCGCCTTGCTGTTCTTGCAGCACGGAACCGCCAAGCTCTTCGGCTTCCCGCATGTCGCCATGTTCGACAAGGTGACGCTGTTGTCGCTGCTCGGCGCCGCCGGCGTCATCGAGCTTGTCGGCGGCTTCCTGCTGCTGATCGGCTTGTGCACGCGGCCGGCCGCCTTCATTCTCGCAGGCGAGATGGCGGTGGCCTATTTCGGCTTCCATGCTTTCGAGGCGTTCTGGCCGATCCTGAACAAGGGGGAGCTTGCGGCGCTCTACTGCTTCGTGTTCCTGTTCTTCTCGGTCGCCGGGCCGGGCAAATTCGCGCTCGACAAGGAGTAGCCCGTGCCGCGCTCATGGCTGTTGATAGAGATTGTGCTTGGCGGCCAAGGCCATGCCAAATCTATTGACAAGAGAGGCGCGCGACCTATTCCCTTGCTGACATGACCGAGACAGCCGTCACGACCAAGCGACGCTCTCATGCGTGGGCGTTGCCGAACCTGCTGACTTACGGACGGTGTCTCGCCGTGCCCGTGGTGGCCGGGCTGCTGCTCGCCTCGGGCGAGAACTGGACCCGCTGGGCGGCGCTCGGCGTCTATACGGCCGCCGGCGTAACCGATTTTTTCGACGGCTATCTCGCGCGCGCCTGGCAGCAGCAATCGCCGATCGGCCGCATGCTCGACCCGATCGCCGATAAGCTCCTGGTCGCCGCGACGCTTCTCGTGGTCGTCGCCAATCAGACGCTGGTCGGATGGACGATCTGGGCGGCGATCATTATCCTGTGCCGCGAGATCCTCGTCTCCGGCCTGCGCGAATATCTCGCCGAGCTGAAAGTGCGGCTGCCGGTGTCGACCATCGCCAAATGGAAGACAGCGTTCCAGCTTGTGGCGCTCGGTTTCTTCATCGTCGGCCCGTCAGGGGAAGCCGTTCTGCCCGGCTCGCTCAAAATCGGCGAGACGCTTCTTTGGGTCGCCGCCGTTCTGACGCTCTATACGGGCGCCGACTATCTACAGGCGGCGATCGGTCATTTCGGGCAAGACGAGGGGCCATGAAGGCGGTCTATTTCGCTTGGGTCCGCGAGCGGATCGGCGTTTCGGAAGAAGAGATCGCGCCGCCGCGCGAGGTGGAGACGGTGCGCCAGCTCGTCGAATGGCTCGCGGCGCGGGGCGAGGGCTACGCCGCCGCTTTCGCCAATCCCAAGACGATTCGGACCGCCATCGACAAGACCCACGCCGCGCCTGACGCGCCGATCGCAAGCGCGCGCGAGATCGCTTTTTTCCCCCCGATGACCGGCGGCTGAGCGTGGCGCAGATCACGCCCACCATTCGCGTCCAGGCGGAAGACTTCGACGCCGCCCATGAGGAGGCCTTGCTGACGGAAGGGCGCCGCGACGTCGGCGCCGTCGTCGCCTTCACGGGCCTGTGCCGGGACGAGGATGGAACGCTCGATGCTTTGGAGCTCGAGCACTACCCCGGGATGGCGGAGGAGGAAATCGGGCGCGTCGCGGGGGAGGCTCTGTCGCGCTGGCCGCTCGTCGGCCTGACGATCATCCACCGCCACGGCGTCATTCGCCCCGGCGAGCGGATCGTGCTGGTGATCGCCGCCGCGCGCCATCGCGGCGAGGCCTTTGCGGCGGCTGAATTCCTGATGGACTACCTCAAGACCCGCGCGCCCTTCTGGAAGAAGGAGCGCCGGGTCGACGGCGCCGAAGAGGGCTGGGTCGCCGCCAAAAGCGAAGACGACGCTGCGGCGGCGCGCTGGGCGCGATAGCTTTCCCCAGCTTACGGTCGGTCACAAACCGTTCAAAGGCTGAAATTTCTCCCGCAGACGCCAATATCTTATTTGAAAAATCCTACCGTTAGCGCTGGCTCCGATGCGATTTTCGATCTGGGCGCGCGCCTTACTGCCCCGCTTGCTTGCCCCGCTGATCCATATCACTTCTCGGCGCATGAGCAGGGTCGTTGGCGACGTCGAAAATCATGATGAGTCATCCCAGAGCGCCGAGTCCACGACTGTGGAGAGCTGGCGCCAGTGGGAAAATTTTGCGCGGGCGCAGGAACTCGGCCAGATCGGCTGGTGGCGCATGGACACTACCCGAAACATTCTCACCTGGTCGGCCGAGAACTACCGCATTTTTGGCCAGCCCATCGGCGCCCCCCAGACATATGAAACCTTCCTGGCGGCGGTCCATCCTGACGACCGCGCCTATGTCCATGAAAAATGGATCGCCGCGCTACGCGGCGAACCTTACGACCTCGAGCATCGAGTCCTGGTCGACGGCCAGGAGAAATGGGTGCGCGAAAAGGCCTGCCTCGAATTCGACGCGGCGGGGGCGTTGCTCGGCGGTTTTGGCGTCACGCAGGACATTACCGACCGGAAACACGCTGAAATTGCGCTGCAGTGGACCGTGCGTCGCAACGAGCTGCTGACGCGGATCGCGGCGCGGCTGCTGCAGTCGAGCGACGTGCAGGGCGCCGTGGAGGAACTCTGCGCCGACGTCATGCAGTTTCTCGATTGCCAGGCCTTCTTCAATTACCTCGTCGACGAAGAGTCCGGCCGCCTGCATCTCAACGCCTGCGCCGGCATACCCGAGGATCGGGCGCGCGAAATCGAATGGCTCGATTACGGCGTCGCCATATGCGGCGCCGTCGCCCGCGACCGCGAGCGGATCGTAGCCGAGAATGTGTGCGCCAGCGCGGACCCGCGAACGGGGCTCATCGCCTCCTGCGGGATCAAAGCTTACTGCTGCCATCCGCTGATGGCGCAGGGCCGGCTGATGGGCACTTTGTCGTTCGGGGCCAAGACGCGGCTCGCCTTCAGCGACGATGAGATCGAGGTCATGCAGGCGGTGAGCCAGCTCGTCTCCATGGCCATGGCGCGGCTGAGGATGGAGCAGGCGCTGCTCGAAGCCGACCGCCGCAAGGACGAGTTCCTGGCAACGCTGGCGCATGAGCTTCGCAATCCTTTGGCGCCGATCCGAACCGGCCTCCTCGTTCTCAAGCGAACCGGCGCGCAGGGGCCCAACGCCGTTCGCGTTCAGGAGATGATGGAGCGGCAGGTCGATCACATCGTCCGCCTCGTGGACGATCTGCTGGAGGTGTCGCGCATCCGCAGCGGCAAGATCGAGCTCAAGCGGGAGCGCCTCGATCTGCGCGATCTCATGGACCAGGCCATCGAGGCCAGCCAGCAATTTCTCGACGCCAACGGCGTCTCGCTGTCGGTCGTGCGGCCCGACGCGCCGCTCATGATTGACGGCGATCCGGTGCGGCTCGTGCAGGTCATCGCCAATCTTCTCAGCAACGCCGCCAAATACACCCCCTCGGGCGGCCATGCGGAGATCGCGGCCCGGCGCGTCGGGAGCCAGGCGGAATTGACAGTCGCCGACAATGGCGTCGGCATACCGACGGACATGCTCCCGCATGTCTTCGACCTTTTCGCTCAGGTCGATCGGACATTGGGGCGCGCCCAGGGCGGTCTCGGCATCGGCCTCGCCCTTGTGCGCAAGCTGTTGCGCCTGCATGGCGGGCAGGTCGAGGCGCGCAGCGACGGACCCGGCAAGGGGAGCGTTTTCCTGGTGCGTCTGCCGCTCGCCTCAGCCTTTGCGCAGGGCGGGCCGCAACGCGAGGGAGGCCGATCCGCCCGCCGCGTCCTCATCATCGAGGACGATGACGACGTGGTCCATGGCTTGTCCATGCTGCTGCGCGCCCAGGGCGCGAATGTTCAGACGGCTTATGACGGAAAAAGAGGCGTCGAGGCGGTTCAGAGCTTCCATCCCCAAGTCGTTTTCATCGATCTTGGTTTGGAGGGGATGGACGGTTACGAAGCGGCGCGCCGCATCCGCGCCCTGCCGGAAGGCAGGGACGCAATAATCGTCGCCCTCACGCGCTGGGGCGGCGAGACCGCGCGGGAGCATGTGAAAAAGGCCGGCTTCGATCTGCATATCGCCAAGCCGGCTTCCATGGGCGACATCGAACGCGTTCTGGATTTCCGACGCTAAAGACCGTCTCTTAAAGCAGTTGCGCCGGCGCGATCGCCGACACCAGCCAGGCGTGCAAAGCGCCCATGGCCACCGTCAGGAACAGCGCCACCAGCGTGAAGACGTCGAGATTGTCCTTGGGCACCCGCATCATGCGCGTCAGGCCCAGCGAAAAGACGTAGATCCCGTAGAGACCCAGCACGTCGAGGAAACGTAGCCCCGGCACGAGGCCGAAAGCCGAGGCGAGCCAGGCCGGCGTATAGGAATAGGCGGCGAGCGCCAGCGCCCGCCGATCGTCGCTGCGGCCGTCGAAATAGGGCGCCGCCATGGAGATCACGAAGGCGGTCAGGAAGAGCGCGGGCAGGCTCAATGCATATTGCATGACCGCGCGCAGCAGCCCTGCCGCAAAAGTCGGGTGCAGCCCACGCGCGCCAAACAGCCACGACCCCAAAAAGCTCGCGAAGGGCGGTATGGCCGCAAGGACGCCGATATACCGCAGATAAAGGTCGCGGACGGATGTGTTCTCCGCCTCGATCCGCTCCCACTCCTGCCGGGGCGTCAAAATGAGGCCTTTGACCCGGGAGATCATATCCTGCATGGCGTCGTCTTTCCGGCCGGCTTCGGCGCTTCCCCTTGGACCGGCTTGGCCGGCGCTTGTGGCTTGCTCATGACTTGCTTACATGCGAGGGAATGCGCAGGCCAGCATCGACCGCTGACGAAGCCCCAAATAACGTCTAACGCGACAGGCTGCATGAAAAAACTGGCAGAGTATTTCTGGCCCGTCATCGGGCTCGCCGCCGTCATCGGCTCATTTTACCTGCTCTACCACGAGTTCCAGGGCGAATCCGTCGGCACAGAGGTTTGGGCCTATCTCAGGGCCATTCCCGCGTCGGATTATTTCTTTGCGGCGCTCTCGACCTTGCTCGCCTATGCGGCGCTCGCCTGGTACGATCGGATCGCGCTCTTGCATCTGGGCGTGACGCATATTTCGTGGATTTTCATTTCGGTTTGTTCCTTCACCACTTATGCGCTGTCCCACAATATCGGCGCGAGCGTCTTCTCCGGCGCCATGGTGCGCTACCGCGCCTATTCGTCGAAAGGGCTGACGGCGACGCAGGTCGCGACGCTGGTGGTGCTCTGCTCCTACACCTTCGCCTTCGGCAATGTGCTGCTCGGGGGGCTTCTGCTCACCTACGACCCCACGATGATGCAGCGTCTCGCGGGCTTCCTGCCAGACGTCTTCACCCATCCGCACACGGCGCGCACGGTGGGGCTGCTATGTTTGGGCTTCGTCGCGGTCTACATCGTCGGCTCGCTGATGCATTTCAGACCGTTCCGGTTCGGCAAGTTCGAGATCACCTATCCCCGTCCGGCCGTGATGGTCCAACAGCTCTTCGCGGCGCCGGCCGAGCTCATCGGCGCGGCGGGCATCATCTATTTCGCGCTGCCGGAGCAGGGGAATCCGGGCTATATCGTCGTCCTCGCCGCCTTCCTCCTGTCTTTCTCGGCGGCGCTCGTCTCCCATGCGCCGGGCGGACTCGGCGTCTTCGAGCTGGTCTTCATCAATCTGATGCCGGATGTGCCGCGCTTGCAGGTTCTGGCGGCGCTGCTGGTGTGGCGGCTCTTCTACCTCATCGTCCCGCTGCTGGCGGCGCTCGTCGTCGTCGGGCTCTTCGAACGCAAGAAGCTCGTGGAAAAGCTTCGGGGCGAGCCCCGCGCGGCGGAGGGACCGCCGCAGGTCTGAGGCGGTTTGACGCCATTCCGTTTGAACAGCTCGCGTTGGGGCTTGTCATTCCCGGCGGGCTGGCACGCACAACAAAAAAGCCGGCCCAAAAATGGGACCGGCTTTTTTAATTCAGGTCGTAGGATGCGCGCGCCTTACATCCGATATTGCTGCAGGCGCGTCGTGCGCAGTCCTGCGAGGCCGTGCTGGTCGATCGACATCTGCCAGCTCAGGAACTCGTCGACCGTCAGCGTATAGCGGCTGCAGGCTTCGTCGAGGGAAAGAAGACCGCCCCGGACCGCGGCGACCACTTCCGCCTTGCGGCGAATGACCCAGCGCTTGGTGGAAGGCGGCGGCAAATCCGCAATTGTCAGCGGGCTGCCGTCAGGGCCGATGACATATTTGACACGCGGACGGTGCGTCTCGGTCATAATCTTACTCGCATACTCTACGACCACACAGTAACCGCCTTATAGCGCCTGGCCTTTTAAGATTTGCCTAAACGCGCGAGGTCCATAGATAATCAAGTTTAAACCAGATTTTAGGAAGTTTCGGCGCGCCCCAGGCGTCGCCTTGTTTTCGCCAGAGTTTTCGTCCCGTAACCGCACGTCGGAGGCGATCTACTGCCGCTTTATGCACGCAGATTATCGTTAATGCTTCCTGAAATGCTGTGTCTCTATTTGCGTCTCATACCACTTCCGTTTCCCGGCGGGCTGAAAGCCCGAGAATCCAGAGCCACAAGAGCGCTAGTTCTGCCCAGCGCCCGTCATTGCGAGCGAAGCGAAGCAATCCAGGGCGGCGATGCGGCCCTGGATTGCTTCGTCGGCTTCGCCTCCTCGCAATGACGGCGGTGTCCCAACTGCGCGAGCGTCGGGGATGGCGCCGAACCAATTAAGCGGATCTCGTCTCGCTCAGAAGCGGGTGGTCAGCCCGGTCAACCATTCCGGAGACGCCGAGACGAGCGCGGCTTCGAGCGTCTTGTCCGCCCCGCTGAGGATGAGCAGGCCCAAAGCCAGGAAGAGCAGGCCCATCGCCTGTTTCAATCTCTTGCCAGCGGCGAGCAGCGGATCGCGCCAGCGCGCGAAGGCCTTTCTGGACAGGAAGCCCAGGACCAGAAGCGGCGCTGCCGCGCCGAGCCCGAAAACGCCCATGGTTGCGGCGACAGCTCCCAAATCCTCGCCCCGCGAGGCGAGCACGGAGGCGGCGCCGAGCGTCGGGCCAACGCAAGGGCTCCAGATGGCGCCAAGCAGAAGCCCCACGCCGAATTGACCGAATAGCCCTCCCGACGCGCCAGCGCCGCCAAAGGCCGCATTGAGCCGGTCGCTGAACGGACCGCCAGCCGCCGCCACCCGCGCCTGAAGCGCCGGAAAGAGCAGGACGAGGCCGAAGGCCATCATCAGCGCCGCGGCGCCGGCCCGGAAGGCGTCGCCGTCGAGGCCGATGGAGAAGCCGATCGTCGCGACGAAGAGGCCGATCGCCGCGAACGAGAGGGCGACGCCGAGGGCGAGAAGCGCCGGCGCCCATTTATGCTCGGCCGCCGCCGCGCCGAGCACCAGCGGCAGAAGCGGCAGCACGCAAGGCGACAGCGCCGACAGAAGCCCAGCAAGGAAGGCGAGACCGAGGGCGCCGGCGCTCATGTCACAGGGCCTTGTCGAGCAACTCGCCGATCGCCTTGGGGCTCGTCTCGCCGACCGAGCGGCCGACCTCCTGAGCGCCCTTGAAGACGATGATCGTGCTCTGGCTGGTGGCCTTGAAGGCGCGCACCGCATCTTTCTGCCCGTCGAAATCGACGCGGAAGGACTCTACGCCGGAAAATTTGGGGTCGGCTTCGAGCTTGTGCAGGATGGGCTCCTGGGCGCGGCAGGTCGGGCACCAGGGCGCGTAGATATGGACGATAATGCCTTTGCCGGCCTGTTGCGCCGCTGAAAAGGCGCTCGTCGTATAGGCCTGTTCGGCGCTGGCGGGTTGGACGAGAGCGGCGAGCGCCAGAAAAGCGAAGATAATGTTGCGTAACATGGTCATTCCTTGTGCGTTAGCGGGTGAATTCATTCTCGTCGGAGCCAATGAGATAATCCCGTACGAGGGCGCGGGCGCGGCGCAGTCTGCTCTTGGCCGTCGCCAGAGGTATATTTAATCGATCTACAATCTCGGATATAGTAAGTTCCTCGAAATCGCGCAGCAGCACGATCTCGAGATAATGCGCCGGCAAGGATTCCAAAGCGCAAGCAAGCTCGGCCCTCAGCTCGGCGGTCGGGGCGCTGGCGAACCAGGCCTCGAACTTCTCGTCTTCTATATTCTCATGGGCGAGCATCTTGCGCGAGAGGCGCTGACACTCGCGCCGGACCACGGTAAACAGCCAGCCCGCGAAAGACGCCGCGGCCCGCAAGGACGTGACATGGCGGGCGACGACGAGGAGGGTTTCCTGCACGGCGTCGTCGATCTCGCTCGTCGCGCAATGTCGAAGCGCATAGCGGCGGACGTCTGCGCGGCAGTCGACGAGAAGCTGGTCGAGCGCGAGCGCGTCGCCGCGCTTCACGCCCTGGATCAATTGGCTGCGCTCTACGGCCATTCGCTCACTGCTTCAATCGGCGGCCGGCGAGCGCGCAGGCCGGGCAAAAACCCATCATCCCGCTCATCGCCGCCATGACGCCCATCGCCCCGGCGCCAAAACCGATCGCCGTCTTTCCAAGATAGACGATGGCGATCGCAATGAGGACGAGGCCCATGACGACGCGTATTGCACGCTCCCAATTCGGCAGGTTTTTGACATAAAACATCGTCGATCTCCGTGTTCGCGAGGAAGGCCCTCACTGACAAAGAGGGGCTGGGCGGCCGAAAGGATGCGCATGAGGGAAAAAATTTTCGGCGTTTTGCTCGCCGGCGGCCTGTCACGGCGGATGGGTGGCGGCGACAAGCCGCTCTTGGAAATCGGCGGGCGGCCGATCATCGCCCATGCGATCGCGCGCCTCGCACCGCAATGCGACGGGCTCGTGATCAACGCAAATGGCGATCCGGTGCGGTTCGGCGCTTTCGGGCTGCCGGTCGTCGCCGATACGGTAGAGGGTTTCGCCGGGCCGCTGGCGGGGGTGCTGGCGGGAATGGATTACGCCGCCGCGCATCGGCCCGAGGCGACGGATATCGTCAGCGCCCCGGCGGATACGCCTTTCCTGCCTGATGATCTCGTTGCGCGGCTCCGCGCGGCGCGGGAGACGGCTGGCGCGCAGATCGCCGTGGCGGAGTCGGGCGACCGCGTCCATCACGCCGTGGCGCTTTGGCCTGTGGCGTTGCGCGAGGAGTTGCGGCGGGCGCTGGCGGAGGAGGGCGTGCGAAAGGTTTCCGCCTTCATCGCGCGCTACCCGAACGTGAATGTGGCTTGGCCGAAAATACCCCACGACCCGTTTTTCAACGTGAACCGGCCGGAGGAGGTGGAGACAGCCTACGCAATCGCGCAAGGCCGCCCCTAACTCCTTTTTCAGCGACGCCGCGCGCTGTTTCTCTTTAGCAAATAGCCTATTAATGTGCTGGAGTTAACGCGGGCTTTCTCGGACGCGCGGCTTTCAGACATGAGCTTGTCGCGCCTTGCGTATTGTAAATAGACACAATCATCTTTCTGCATATGTTGCGTTTCTGCAACGGCGATGAGCACTTTTCCAACGCGGGAGCGAGGCGCTTGAATTCCTCCTTGAATCATACTTTCATACTAGGAAAGTACGATGATGGAGGGGCGCAATATAATGGCGAAGTGGCGTTTTGTATGCAGACTGCTTTCAAGCACCATTTTGGGCTCTGTTGTCGCCGGAGCGGCCGGAATAGCTCTCGGTCAGGACGCCCAAGTTACGGACGTCGTGGTCAGCAGCAGTGGAAAGGACAAGCCGGGCGAATTGTCGAAACGGAAAATGCAGGTCGAAAAGATTGCGCGGCCAATTGTCGTCATCGATCCCAAGACCGCACAGCGGGAGCAACTGTACAGGCTGGAGGACTTCGCCCAGAAGATCCCGAATTATAGGCCAGGCTCGGGCAATCCCAGAACGGCGCGCCCGGCTATTCGCGGCGTGAGCGCTGGCGCCGGCACCGGGGACGGGTCGGAGTTCGACACGGGTTTCATGCTCGACAATGTGTTCTTCAGACACGTTGGATTTCAATGGGCGGATTACATCGACATCGAATCGGCGGAAGTGGCGCTCGGCCCCCAGGGCACCGCCGGCGGCAAGAACACGACTGTTGGCAGCTTCGTCGTGCGCACCCAATTGCCGTCGTTCGAACGCAAGGCCACTCTCGAAACCCAGTTCGGCAGCTACTCTCACGTGATGCAGCGGGTGAATGTCACGGGGCCGATCATCGACGAAAAGCTCGCTTACCGCATCGCAGCCTATTACGACCATGGCGACGGGTGGTTCCGCGATCAGGTGTCCGGCGCCTCGCTCCTGAACAACAACCGTTGGGGCGCGCGGGGGCAGTTGCTCTATGTTGGCGATAATTTCACCAACAGGTTCATCTTCAATATTTCCCAATCACACGAATACAACAACAACAATGACGGGCCATATGCGGACACGTTTCAAGTGTTCTGGAACGGCACGCGACCCACGCGGACCTATTCGCAAAATCTGAGGCTGCGTCTCGGATTGCCTTTGCTCACCATCGACCCGCGCAAGCCTTTCAACACCGACAATGGCACCCTCGACCAGCGCCTCCACATGGTGTCGAACGAGCTGAACTACAACATCGGCGAAAACGTCTTCACCTCGATAAGCGCCTACGGAAATTTCCGCCTCCTGCCGCGCAACGATATGGGCAACAATCTGACGGAGATCAGCAAAGGCGCCTCCGACACTTATGTCGACCAGTTCTCGCAGGAATTCCGGCTCACCTCGCCGCGCGACGAGCCGCTCGAATGGCAAGCAGGCTTATTCGCCTTTTATGACTATGTCTGGAACCGGGCCAATACGATCTATGGCGGGGACGCCGCCAGATGGTACGGGACCGTCAGCAATGGCGTCGTCACGCCGACGCCTTACCTGCTGCGCGGGATGGCCAGCAATCGCGACGGCAAGGCGCGCGATCTGCAGTTCGCCGCTTACGGAAACGCCACCTATCACGTCGATGAACAACTCGCCCTGACCTTCGGGCTTCGCGATAGCTGGGAGGTGAGATCGGGCTCGAACTTCAGTTGGATCACCGCTGTGCCGGGGAATGGCTCGGTCCTCGACCAGCAGGCGGCGATCGTCGCCGCGGGCGGGCAGCGCTTCTACGATACCGGCGGGCAGAAGGCCACGCTCAACGCGCTGACCGGCATCTTCAACCCGCAATATCAGTACAATGAAAATATCATGCTCTACGGGATTGTCGGCCGAGGCGAGAAAGCCGGCGCCGTCAACACCGGCGCGCAGGGCATCTTCGTCGGCGGGGTCTTCCAGAAATTCCAACCGGTGATCACCAAGCCCGAGACCTCCTGGGATTACGAGCTCGGCGCAAAGTCGGTCTGGTTCGACGGCGGCCTTGTGGTCAACGCCAATCTCTATTGGAACGACATCTATAACTTCCAGACGAACTTCGTCGATACGTCCGTCGTGGACGCCAATGGCGTGCCGACACGGCAGACTTATCTCGGCGTCGCCCCTCACGCGCGCCTGCGCGGTCTCGAATTCGACGGACGCTGGAACGCGTTCGAAGGGTTTTGGTTCAACTTTTCGGGCGCGATCACCGAAGCGCGCTGGATCGACTTCGACGAAGCGCCGATCGACGCCTCCTGGATATGGAATGTTCCCAATAATCCGCCGCCGGGCTTTATACGGCCGCCCACGCAAGTCAGCCGAAGCAACTCGCGCTTCAACGCCGTGCCGGTCTATTCGTTCAATGCGGGCTTCAACTATGAGAGGAAGCTCGGGCGGCTGCTGGAAGGCTTCGGCGAATGGTGGAACCAGCCGGTGACGGGCTTCGTCTACGCGAATGTCGCCTGGCAGGACAAGACGCTCGTCACCGACCCCTACGCCTTCTACCGATATTGGCAGCCAGCCTACGCCATCACCAATCTCGGCTTTGGCCTTCACACGGATGACGAGCGCTACAATCTCAATTTCTGGGTGAAAAACCTGACCAATCAATTGCCCCTGGTGAACAATGGTACGGCAATCGACCCCGGCACAGCGACGGCGCCGTCGACGCTCAACTTTTACCGCTTCCCGCGAACGATAGGAGGAACGCTGCGTATATCCTTGTATTGATCTTCCTTTGAAACACCCCAACTTGGCGCCCTCGCATCGAGGGCGCCCTTTTTGTTTCCTTATCCGTTTCCGGTTGAACAGCTCGCATGGGGGCGTTGTCATTCCCGGCGGGCTAAAAGCCCGACCGGGAATCCAGAGCCAGAAAAGCGCTGGTTTGGCTCTGGATTCCCGATCGCTTCGCTGGCGCGAAGCGTCGGGGACGATACCCGTTACACAAACCCCGGATCGATCGCGACCTGATTCTCCAGCCACTTCGGCGCCGGCAGGTTCAGCCCGCGCAGAAATGCGACGTTGAACAGCTTCGAGGCGTAGCGCGCGCCGCCGTCAGCGAGGATGGTCACGATCGTGTGGCCGGGGCCGAGATCGCGGGCGAGGCGGATTGCGCCGGCCACATTGATCCCCGATGAGCCGCCGAGCAGCAGGCCTTCTTCCTCCGCCAGCGCAAACACGATGTCGAGCGCCTCGCCGTCGGGGATCTGATAGGCGACATCGACCGGCGCGCCTTCGAGATTGGCGGTGATGCGGCCCTGGCCGATGCCCTCGGTGATGGAGGAGCCCTCGGCCTTCAGCACGCCCGTCGTGTAATAGGAATAGAGCGCGGCGCCGAAGGGGTCGGCGAGGCCGATCTTGATCTTCGGATCGCGCGCCTTCAGCGCCAGGCCGATGCCGGCGAGCGTGCCGCCCGTGCCGCAGGCGCAGACGAAGCCGTCGACCTTGCCGCCGAGCTCCTCGTAAATTTCGGGGCCCGTCGTCGCGATATGGGCCTCGCGATTGGCGACATTGTCGAACTGATTGGCCCAGACGGCGCCGGCGGGGTCTTCCTTGGCCAGCCGCTCGGCGAGGCGGCCTGACAGCTTCACGTAATTATTTGGATTGGCGTAGGGGACGGCCGGCACTTCGACGAGCTGCGCGCCCTGCAGGCGCAGCATGTCCTTCTTTTCCTGGCTCTGGGTTTCCGGAATGACGATGACGGTGCGAAAGCCCATGGCGTTCGCCACCAAAGCGAGGCCGATGCCCGTATTGCCGGCCGTGCCTTCGACGATGACGCCGCCGGGCTTGAGCGCCCCCTTGGCGATGGCGTCCTGCACGATGGAGAGGGCGGCGCGGTCTTTCACCGAGCCGCCGGGGTTCATGAACTCCGCTTTGCCGAGGATGCGGCAGCCCGTGGCTTTCGAGGCGGCGCGCAATTCGATGAGCGGCGTGCGGCCGATGGCCTCGATGACGCTGGGGGCGATAGTCATGAAATCTGATTCCTGTCGAACGAGTGACGCCTGTTCCTAACCGGAAGCGGCGCTTCGCTCAAAGGCAAAACTGGCGCCGTGGCGCGCCGTTTCGCCCGGCTGAAGGATGCGCATCGACGGTTTTTCGCAGAGGTCGCCGTGAAAATCCTCCGGATCGCCATATCCGGTCCAGGGCTCGATGCAGAGATAAGGCGCCGGCGGCAGCGTCCAGAAGCCGATATGCGGGCAGTCGTCGAGCCGCACCTTCAGCCGTGCGCCCGCGCCATTGTCGAAGGCGAGGCTGCGGCTCTTCAAATTCAGGAAGCACAGGGCGTCGCGGGCGAACATCTGCGGCTCGAGCGGCAGGCGATTGCCTTCCAGCGGCGTGCGCCGCACCGGCTTCGAGAAGAGCCCGCCGGGGCCGATGATCGGGACGTTGGGGTCTTCATCCTTCTCGAACAGGATGGCGTGCTCGGCCGTCGATCCCGCGAGCGGCCAGCGGAAGGCCGGATGCAGGCCGCAGGCATAGGGCAGGGGCTTGGCGTCGGTATTGGTGACGATCAGATGATTGTCGAGCGCGCCCTTGCGCAGTTGAAACTCCACCTCGAAGCGAAAGGCGAAGGGGTAGAGCGCATGGGTTTCGGCGTCGTCGAGCAGCACGAGCCGCAGATAATCGGCGCGTCGCTCGGCGATCTCGAAGCGCTTTTTCCAAGCGAAGCCGTGCAGGGCCAGCGGATAGGTTTTGCCCTCGACCGTGACTTTGCCGTCGCGCGTCCAGCCCACGACCGGAAAGAGAATGGGCGCGGTCTGGTCCCAGATTTTGGGGTCCTTGGCCCAGATCATGTCGACCCCCTCCGCCCGCCAGGCGGAGAGTTCGGCCCCGAAGGGCAGGATTTCGGCCGTATCGCCGTCGGCTTCGAGAAGAATCGCGTCGCTCATGGTCCTCGACCTTTACACGATTTGCGCCGCCACGGCGGTGCCGGGCGGCGCGCGCATTTCTCAAAGAACGATCGAGGGGCGCGACGGTTTCGCGCGCCGTCGTGACTAGAACTCCACCCACTCCTCCTCGGGAGCGGCCTTCAGCGCCAGATTGCCGCTGCTGCGCGCGCTAGGGACTGCGCGGATTTGCTGCTTGGCGGGCGCCTGAGGCGCACGTGCCCCGCTGATATTGAACTGGGAGGTCAGCGATTTCAGATTGCCGCTGAAACGCGCCAGATTCTGGCTCGTCGCATTGACCTCCTCGGCCATGGCGGCGTTCTGCTGGGTCACGCGGTCGATGTCATGCACGGCGGTGTTGATCTCGCGCAGCACATTCGACTGTCCTTCCGCGCCGACCGCGATTTCATCGACGATGACGAGGATTTTTTTCACCTGATCGACAATCTGGCGCAGGGATTCGCCGGAGTTGTTCGCCAATGTATTGCCCGTCGAAACCTTGGCGTTGGACTCCATGATCAGCTCTTTGATCTGCTTGGCGGCCTGCGTCGCGCGCTGAGCGAGGCTGCGCACTTCCGTCGCCACGACCGCGAAACCACGTCCGGCTTCGCCGGCGCGGGCGGCCTCGACGCCCGCATTCAACGCCAGCAGGTTCGTCTGGAAAGCGATCTCGTCGATGATGCCGATGATCTGGCTGATCTTTTCAGACGAGTGACTGATGTCGTCCATCGCGGTGATGACTTGGCGAACGATCTTCTCGCCGTTCTCGGCGACGGCGCGGGCGCTCTGGACCACTTCGCGCGCATTGCCGGCGCCATCGGCCGTTTCCCTGACCGCCTGGGTGAACTGATCGACGCTGGCGGCCGTCTCCGCGAGAGTCGCCGCCTGGGTTTCGTTGCGGCGGGAGAGGTCGTTGATGGCGCTGAGGATTTCCTGGGCGCTGGCGTCCATCGTGTCGGCGGTCTCGATCACGCCGACCATCGTGGCGTTGAGACGCTCGACGGCGAGGTTGAATGTGCGCCGAAGCTCCTCATAGTCCTTGATAAACTCCTTCTCCAATCTGAACCGGAGGTCGCCCTCGGAGAGCTTCGTCATCCCCGCCGTATATTCTTTGAAGAAGAAGTCGCGGTTCTCGATATACCACTTCGCGCCGTTCTCACGGTCCTTGGCCTGCTCGGCGGCTTTGGCCTTTTGGGTCTGCGCTTCCGCTTCCGCGGTCCGCATCCCGTCGACCACGGATTTGAAATAGGCGACCGACGCGCTCATTTGGCCGATCTCGTCCTGCCGCTCCGCATAGGGCGGTTCCTCCGCTGTCTCGCCCTTTTCCATGGCCGCCATATAGGCGGTCAGGCGGGCGACGGGCTCGGCGAGCCGCTTGCCGGCAAAGAGGCAGAGCGCGGCGACGGCGCCGATGTTCACCGCAGCCAGCGAAAGGCCGGCGCCCAGCAACCAGTAGCTGCTGACAGCCGCGCTTTCGGCGCCGAATTTCAGCAAGAGATAGAAGCCGACGGCTGTCGCAACCGAAATCACGGAAGCAACAATTGATCCGGCCCACAATATCGTACGAGTGATCGACGATTTCATTTTTTGGCTCGCAAAGGGACGTTTGCGTCGGCGGAACGGCCGCAAACAAGCGCAGGGAAGCGCGACGACGTTGTGAGACGATCGGTGCGCGGGGCTTTTTCGGCCCGGATGTCATTCAGGGCTATTGCGAGGCGGCGTCATGCCTTTGGAGGTCGGTCATCGCCGCGTAAAAATGCGTCGGAACTCCAACTCGGACTTGCGACAATTTGAAGCAGGAAGATTGAGAAAACCCTAAGGCGGCATCTGGCAAAAGCGCAACAAAAGCTTGGCTTTTTGGCCAAAAGCTGCAAAAGCGCCGCCATGAGGTTAGACTGGCCTTGGCCTTTGCACAGGCAAGCGTCGAACTCATTTCAACAAGACGGCAATATGTCCCAAACAGTTGCGCCCGCCTTCCTCGGCGTCGAGCGCTCGATTCTCGGCCGGCCGTGGCGGGCGCGGCTCGATCCCGCGGGCGAGGCGATGGCGCTCGCCCTGGCGCAGGCAGAGGGCCTCGACAACCTCCTCGCGCGGATTCTCGCCGGCCGCGGCGTCGGGGTGGCCGACGCGGCCCGCTATCTCGACCCGAGCTTGCGGGATCTGATGCCGGACCCCTCCACGCTGACCGAGATGGACGCGGCCATCGAGCGCATGGCCCGCGCCATAGAGACGGGGGAGCAGATCGCCATTTTCGGCGATTACGACGTCGACGGCGCCTGTTCCTCGGCTTTGCTCATCGATTATTGGCGCGCCGCCGGCGCGCCGGAGCCCTTCCTCCACATCCCCGACCGCATCTTCGAGGGCTATGGGCCGAACGCCGAGGCCATCCGCGCGCTCGCCGAACGTGGCGCGACGCTGCTCGTCACGGTCGATTGCGGCACGGTCTCGCATGAGCCCTTCCAGGTGGCTCGCGCGCTTGGCCTCGACGTGATCGTCCTCGACCACCATCAGGCGCCGCCGGACTTGCCGCAGGCCATCGTCGTGAACCCCAACCGGCAGGATGACCTCTCCGCACAAGGGGGGCTGTGCGCGGCGGGCGTGGTGTTTCTCGCCCTGGCCGGCCTCTCCCGGCTCCTGCGCGGGCGCGGCTGGTGGGGCGCGGCGCGCCCCGCGCCCGATCTTCTCGCGGCGCTCGATCTCGTCGCGCTGGCGACCGTGGCGGACGTCGCGCCGCTTTCGGGCTTGAACAGGGCTTTTGTCGCAAAGGGCCTTCAGGTCATGCGCAACCGCGCCCGCCCCGGTCTCGCGGCGCTGATGGACGCCGCTCGAATGGATGGTCCCCCGCGCGCCTATCACCTCGGCTTCGCGCTCGGTCCGAGGATCAACGCCGGCGGCCGCATCGGCGACGCCGGACTCGGCGCGCGGCTTTTGACCCTCTCCGACACGATCGAGGCGGCGCGTATCGCGCGCGAGCTGGACCGGTTGAACGCCGAGCGTCAGGGCATCGAAAAGCAGGCGCTGGAGGAGGCGATCGCCCAGGCCGAGCTGCAATTCCACAAGTCGAATCGGCTGAGCTGTCTCGTTGTCGAGGGATCGGACTGGCATCCGGGCGTCGTGGGCCTAGTTGCGGCGCGCTTGAAGGAGCGCTTCAACATCCCCTCATTCGCCTTTGCTCTTAATGGCGAAACGGGATCAGGCTCAGGTAGAAGCTTAAATGGCGTCGACATCGGCAAGACGGTTCGCCGCGCCGTCGATCTCGGTCTCGCCATCAAAGGCGGCGGCCACGCCATGGCGGCCGGGGTCACGCTTCTCAAAGACAAACTAGACGATTTCCGCGCCTTTTTAAACGACGCTCTCGCTGACGCCGTCGACGCGGCGCGCGGCGCCGACGCTCTCGTCATCGACGGCGTCATCGCGGGGCGGGGCGTCAGCCTCGACCTCTTGCGGAGGGTGGAGCGCGCCGGCCCATTCGGGCAGGGCAATCCAGAGCCAGTTTTCGCCCTTGCCGAACAGCGGCTGGTCGACGCGGCGATCGTCGGAGAGAACCATATTCGCGCCAGACTGCGCTCGGGCGACGGCGTCGCGGTCGACGCTATCGCTTTCCGGGTCGTCGGCTCGCCGCTGGGCGACGCGCTGTTGCGGGGGCGGGGGGAGCTTTTCCATGTCGCCGGCCGGCTGTCGCCCAATCAATTCCGGGGCGTGGAACGGGTCGAGACCCGAATAATCGACGTCGCCAGAGCATAAGTGGGAGTCCGGCCGAGGTGTGGCTTCGCCGCCACAGCCTGTCTCAAAACAGACAGGGAGGGGCCCGCAAGTGTGCGTGGCCCCAATTTCGCCCCGATCCCGCCCCCAACTCGCCGCCGCGCAATCTTGTCGTTAACGGCAAGTTCAAATTTAAGGGAGAAACTCCCGACGATCGCAACGTATGGCGAATCAACGTCATGCGCGCCGTTTCGAGAAACGCCTGCGGGCGCTGTCGAAGGGGCGATCAGTCGGGAGACGCGGCTGCCCGCCGTCGCTCCCGGGAAGGACCGTTCCAATGCGATCTACCGCGTTTCGGGAGCATGGGCGTTTGTTGACGAAGTTCCAGCCGACAGTCGGCTCCCTGCGCAGATCGCTTCTCCTGCTCTCACTCGCGGCCCTGGCTGGCTGCTCCTCCACCAGCTCGCCGCGCTACGCCGGCGGCGTCGGTTCGAGCGGCGTCGATCCCCGCTACGGGGTCCGGCCGAGCCCGCGAGTCGTTGCGGATGGCGAGGAGGTTCCGAAAGGCGGCGGCAATTATATGGTCGGCAAGCCCTATAAGATCGCCGGCCAGACTTATTATCCGAGCGAAAGGCCCTTGGCCGCCGTCGGCACGGCCTCCTGGTATGGCTCGGACTTTCACGGCCGCCGCACGGCCAATGGCGAGGTCTTCGACCGCGAATCGATCTCGGCCGCCCATCCGACCATGCCGCTGCCGAGCTACGCCCGCGTCACCAATCTCAAGAACATGCGCTCGATCGTGGTGCGCGTGAACGATCGCGGTCCCTATCATGGCGGCCGCGTCATGGATGTTTCGCAACGCGTCGCCGAGGCGCTCGATTTCCGCTCGGTCGGCACGGCGCGGGTAAAGGTGGAATGGGTCGGCAAGGCCGATCTCGCCGGCGACGACGACGCGCGGCTCCTCGCCACGCTGCGCGACGACAGGCAGCCGGCCACGCTCGATGGCGGCGCTCCGATCATGGTCGCCTCGAAGCAGGAGCAGGTTCGTTCAGCGGCGCTCGTTCAACGCGAGCCGGAGCCAGTCCGTCCGGTCGTCAATGACGCCCCTGTCTCTCCTGCGACCGGGGAAAGTGCGGAGATGATGGCTTATGCCCCGGACGCCCGTCCGGAGCCGCTGCCCGAAACACAGACGGCGTCACGATACGAACAATCTGCGAGCGACGCCCAAGGCGCGCCGAATCTGACGGACGGCGGTTCGGTATCCTCCATTCATGGGGTCAAAACAGCGGCTCCCTCGGAGGACAGGATGAAAGCCTTCCAGGCCGCGCCCCTGCCGCCCGTGCGGCCGGCCTCCTTCAGCCGCGATCATGCCTTAGCTCCCGTGCCGCCGATGCGCCAGGCCCTGAACTGAGCCGCGATGGCTAAGTACGCTGCTCGCGTTGCTTTTTAGAGATCGAAGGATCATTCTCCGCCTTGCGTCGCGCAGCCGCTGCGACATTTTTGTGAGCGGAGGGAGCGTTGCTCATACGCCCATTCAGACTGCTGATCGCGATCTTTTTTCTATTGGCCGGCGCCGTTTCGGCCGCCTGGGCGCAGCCTTTTCAAACCAGCGCCCCGCAAGCGATCCTCATAGACGCGGACACCAACACCGTCCTGTTCGAGAAGGGCGCCGACGACTATGTGACGCCCGCCTCGACGGTCAAAATCCTCACCGCCGAGATGATTTTCCATGAGCTGACCGAAGGGCGCCTGAGGCTCGGCGACGAAATGCAGGTCTCCGAATACGCCTGGCGCAACGGCGGCGCGCCGGCCGGCGGCTCGGCCATGTTTTTGAAGGTCAATAGCCGCGCGAGCGTCGAGAATCTGCTCCGTGGGCTCGTCGTCGACTCTGGCAATGACGCCGCGCTCGTGCTGGCGGAAGGCGTCGCGGGCAATGAGGAAGCTTTCGTCATGCGCATGAACAAGCGCGCGGCGGAGCTGGGCCTCGTGAAATCCCGTTTCGGCAATCCCTGGGGCAAGGCGAGCGACGATCAGAAAGTCACCGCCCGCGAGATGGCCAAGCTCGCCCTGTATGTCATCAAGACCTACCCGGATTATTACAAATATTTCGGCGAGAAGGAGTTCACCTGGAACAACATCCGCCAGCAGAACCGCAACCCGCTGCTGACGATGAGCATCGGCGCCGACGGACTGAAGACGGGCAATATCGAGAAGAACGACTTTGGCCTGGTTGGATCGGCCGTCGAGGACGGCCGCCGCCTCATCGTCGCCGTCTATGGCGCCAAGACCGCCAAGGAGCGCGCCGAGGAAGCGCGTAAGCTTCTCCAATGGGGCTTCCGCAACTTCGAGGCGAAGGATCTGTTCAAGGCCGGCGAGCCGGTCGGACCGGCGCAGGTTTACGGCGGGACGAAAGGGTCGATCGAGCTGGTGTCGAAGACCGACGTGAAAGTTCTGCTGCCGCGCAGCTCCAGCGAAAAGCTTTCGGGCAAAATCGTCTATGAGGGGCCGGTGATTGCGCCTGTCGAAGCCGGGCAAAGGATCGGCAAGCTGGAAATCAAGCGCGGCGCGACCGTGATTCTGGAGCAGCCGCTCGAAGCGGCGGAGGCGATCGATCAAGGGTCGCTGCCCGGCCGCGCATTCGACGCGGTTTACGAGTATGCTGCGGGCAAGATTCACGAGAAGCTGTCGGCCAGGAAATGACGGGCGCCGAAAAAGGCCGGTTCATTACATTCGAAGGCGGGGAGGGCGTCGGCAAATCGACGCAGCTCACGCGCCTCGCCGAGCATTTGCGCGGCTGCGGGATCGAAACCGTGACCACGCGCGAACCCGGCGGCACGCCCAAGGCCGAGACCCTGCGACAAATATTGCTCTCGGGACGCGCCGCGCCCTTGGGGACGCTGGCCGAGGCCGCGCTGTTCGCCGCCGCGCGCATCGACCATGTCGATCGGCTGATTGCGCCCGCGCTGTCGCGGGGGGCCTGGGTGCTGTGCGATCGTTTCGCTGATTCGACCCGCGCCTATCAGGGCGCGCGCGGCGGCGTTGAGCGGCAGGTTTTGTCTTTGTTGGAAAAGGCGGCGGTGGGAGAGTTGAAACCCGACCTTACCGTCATTCTCGATCTGGCGCCGGAGGAAGGCCTCGCCCGTGCGGCGATCAGGCGCGAGGCCGCGGGCCTGCGCGTCGACCGCTTCGAGGCGGAGGATGACGGGTTTCACGAGGGATTGCGCCGCGCTTTCCTGGACATCGCCGCCGACGAGCCCGAGCGCTGCTGCGTCGTCAACGCCGCTTTGCCGGCCGATGAGGTGGCGCGCGCCATACGCCAGCTCGTCGACGCCCGCTTCCTCGAAGCGCAGGCCCACGCCGCTCAATGAGCAAGGAGCCGGCGGGGACGCCCGAAAGCGATCGTTTCGACGACGCGCCGCATCCGCGCGAAACGCTGGCGCTCTTCGGCCATGCGCGCGCCGAGCAGGACCTGCTCGACGCCTATCTGAGCAACCGTCTCGCGCAAGCCTGGATCATCGGCGGCCCGGAGGGCGTCGGAAAGGCGACGCTCGCCTGGCGCTTTGCGCGCTTCCTGCTCGCCCATCCGGACCCGGCTGCCGCTGAGGCGCAGGGCGCCCGTAGCCTCGACGTGCCGGCCGATCACCCGGCCGCGCGGCGCGTGGCGACCATGGCGCTCGCCGACATCTTCCTGTTGCGGCGCGAGTGGAACGAAAAGACCAAGAAGCATTTCACCGAGATCCGCGTCGACGACGTCCGCGACATCACGCGATCCTTCCATCAGGGCTCGGGCACGGGCGGCTGGCGCGTCGCCATCATCGACTGCGCCGATGATCTGAACCGCAGCGCCGCCAACGCGCTTCTGAAGCTCATCGAGGAGCCGCCGGAGCGCTCGCTGTTTTTGCTCGTCGCGCATCAGCCGGGCCGCATTTTGCCGACGATCCGCTCGCGCTGCCGCAAACTGATGCTCTCCGCGCTGACGCAGGAGGAAACCGTCGCGGCGGTGGAGGCGCTGGGCGCGCCCTGGACCGATGCGCCCAAAGCCGACATCGCGGCCGCCGCCGCCCGTGCGGAAGGCTCGGTGCGCGAGACGCTGCGGCTTCTGGGCGGCGACGCCATGGTTTTCGACACGAGCGTCGCGCGGCTGCTGCAACGCCTGCCGCAGGTCGATTGGCTGGGCGTGCATTTTCTCGCCGACAAACTCACCGGCCGCGACAATGAAGCGGCCTACGAGACTTTCATGCGCGCTTTGGAGCGCCACCTCGATTCCCGCGTGCGGGCGCTCTCGCAAAACGGCGCGCCAGCCGCGCGGCTGATCGGCTACGCCCGCGCCTGGGACGAGATAAGAGACCTCGCCCGCGAGACCGAGGTGTTCAATTTCGACAAGCGGGCGATGGTGCTGGGGATTTTCGAGCGGCTGGCGGCGGCGGAGGGGGTGAGGTGACGGCTAGGGATGAATATGACTTCTCTCGGGGCGAGCGCGGCAAATTTTTCCGGCCGGACGCAGAACTCTTGCCGCCTGTTCATTCGGGGGGAGAAGTCCGAGCTTTGAGTGCGTTGGTGCGCTGGGATTAGGACCGCGCGCCTTCAGGCGCGCAGATTCTGGCGAGCCTGAAGGCTCGCTCAGATGCTGACAAAGTGGCAGTGACGCCCCTCGTGCTTCGAGACGCCTGCTGCGCAGGCTCCTCAGCATGAGGGGCTTCTAATTCTCCGTCAAACACTTAGGCCTCATCCTGAGGGCGAGCGAAGCTCGCGTCTCGAAGGACGAGGCCGCCTCGGAAATTTGTCAACTAACTTAGCGAGCCTGAAGGCTCGCGGTCCGGGCGCGACGGGAGCGCGCCCTCATTGCCGCCCTCGCGCCGAGTCTGGCTCCCCGGCTTCCTCCAGCAGGCGTAACACAACCGCTGGATCGCGTGGAAATCCCGCCCTTATCCACTCCGCCTGCAGCGCCTTCAACGTCGCGCCGAGCTCGCGCCCCGGGGCGACGCCGCGGGCGATGAGGTCTGCGCCCGTAATGGGAAACGCGGGGGCGGGCGTCTCGTCGAGATATTTCGCCGCCTCTAGCCAATCTCCATCGTCGGGCTCGGCGCGGCTCTCGGTGAAAGCCAGCGCCAGCGCATCCCCCGCCGCCCGGCCGCCGACCAGAAAAAGCATCTCGCGCAGATGCGAGACCGGCGGCGGCTGGTCGATCCCATGCAAGGCCGACAGCGCCTTCGCGGCGGCTACCAGCCGGACGTGTTCGTCATTCGAGAGCCGCAGCCGCGCGCGCAGGCGGTCGGCGTCTTCCACCGTCAGCACGGAAAAGGCGGCGAGGCGCAGCACCGCGTCGGGCTTCTTGCCGCGCGCCGCCTCGAAGGCGGCAAGCCGGGCGAGCCGCGCCGGATAGCCCATGCCCAGCAGCACCTCGATGATCCCGGCATGGGACATGGCGCCCATGACCTCGGGCGCGCGCCGCGCCGGGAGAAGCTTGATGATCTCGGCGCGGATGCGCTCGCGCGAGAGTCGCGCGAGATTTTCGCGGGCGATGATGGACTCATGGAGCCCCGCCCGGTCGAAGCCGCCTTCGCCATGCGAGGCGTTGAAGCGGAAGAAACGCAAGACGCGCAGATAATCCTCGCGGATGCGCGTGGCCGCGTCGCCGATGAAGCGGATGCGCTTGGCGGCGATGTCCGCAAGCCCCCCCGTATAATCGTGGAGCTTGCCGTCGGGCGTGACCGAAAGCGCGTTCACCGTGAAGTCGCGACGCCGGGCGTCCTGCTCGAAATCGCCGCCGAAGCGCACGATGGCGTAACGGCCGTCGGTCTCGACGTCCTCGCGCAGCGTCGTCACCTCGAAGGGCGTGCCGGCGACGACGATTGTCACGGTGCCATGCTCTATGCCGGTCGGCACGCCCTTCAATCCGGCGTCGCGCGCCGCCTTGAGCACCGCTTCCGGCAAAGCCGTCGTGGCGAGGTCGACCTCATGGGGTTGGAGCTTAAAGAGCGCATCGCGCACGGCGCCGCCGACGACGCGCGTTTCGGCGCCGGTCTTGGCGAGCGCGGCGAAGAGCGTCGCGAGACGCGGATCGTCGAGAAGGCGCTCGACCCCTTTCATTGGAACTGGCCCGGGACGAGCCTGCCGTTTTCGACATGGGCCGGGACATAGGCGCCCTGCTGACGCCCGGTGAGGCCTAGGGTCAGCATCCCGGCGATGGCCGTTATGAGCCCCGCGATCGTCAGCAGCGATAACACGCGCCCGTGCCAAAGCTCGGCGACGAAGGGCCAGCGCCTTTGCAGGAGATGAAAGCCCACATAGGCCACAAAGGGCGTCAGAAAGAGCAGGGCGGTTTGAAGCGCGATGCGCCACATGGGCGAGGGGCCTTTATCGAAAATTGCGGTTGTTTCTTAGCATTTTGGTCGCGCTTTCCGTCATTGCGAGCGCAGCGAAGCAATCCAGCGCGGCGGCTGTGGCTCCTGGATTGCTTCGTCGCTACGCTCCTCGCAATGACGATATAGCGGGCTTAGGTGGGTCTTACTGTTCAGTGCTTATCTAGCGGCGGCAGATCGAGGTGCTGCTCCACGCGCCGCATTCGCGCTTCGAGTTCGCTGATGATGACGCCGTGGCCGACGACGGAAGAGTGATAGTCCACAACGGCGCGGCGGAGGCCCACGATCTGGTCGCCAAGCCGCTTTTCAATGGTCAGAAAATCTGACGCCACGTCCGCGCGCAGAGAGTTGATCTCGGAATGGAGATCATCACGGACGCTACGAATTTCCGTGCGAAGGCCATCGCGGATACCGTGCATCTCCGAGCGCATATCCGCCATCTCGCCGCGCATCTCGCGCAGGAGTTGCAAAACCAGGTTTTCGGGTTCGTCGGCCAATGCTCACTCCGCGCCGCTTGGCTGGCTGCCGTAGCTTTCCTCTTTTAGCGCACCCCGGCAGGCGCGTGAAGGCGGCGGCGGCGGCGGCGCTCGAGCGCGGCTATTTCTGCGGCGGCCTGCTTCGCCACAATTCGCGCGCGTTTGACGGCGAGACTGTTCAGCGTCCAAAATCGCGGAAGAGGGACGCCTCCCGCGAAGATTGTTGCGCCCTGGACTGATGCATTCGCGGGCGCCGATCCCTATCTTCTTGGCAACCGTGGCAGATGGACCCCCTCGCGCCCATGAACTCAATCAATGTTGCGCCGCTCGAAACCGCCGTCGCCGAATCGGCCGAGCGGGCGCTGGATCATATCGGGCGCGCCCGCGCCGCCATCGGCGCCGTCATTTTCGGACAGGACGAGGTGGTGGAGCAGGCGCTCGTCACTATTCTTGCCGGCGGCCACGGCCTGCTCGTCGGCGTGCCGGGCCTCGCCAAGACGAAGCTCGTCGAGACGCTCGGCAAGGTGCTGGGCCTCGCCGAGCAGCGCGTGCAATTCACGCCGGACCTTCTGCCTGCTGACATCATCGGCTCGGAAGTGCTGGAGGAGGGCGCCGACCGCACCCGTTCCTTCCGCTTCATCAAGGGCCCGATCTTCGCGCAGCTTCTCATGGCGGACGAGATCAACCGCGCCTCGCCCCGCACGCAATCGGCGCTGCTGCAGGCGATGCAGGAGCATCATGTCAGCGTCGCCGGCAAGCGCTACGACCTGCCGCGTCCTTTCCATGTGCTCGCCACGCAGAACCCGCTGGAACAGGAAGGCACCTATCCGCTGCCCGAGGCGCAGCTCGACCGCTTCCTGCTGCAGATCGACGTGCATTACCCGGACCGCGCCAGCGAGCGCCGCGTGCTGCTGGAGACGACCGGCGACAAATCCGCCGAGGCTGTTCAGGCGCTCGACGCCGAAGAGCTGATGGCGACGCAGCGCCTCGTGCGGCGTCTGCCGGTCGGCGACAAGGTGGTGGACGCTATCCTCGATCTGGTGCGCGCCGCGCGCCCGGGCGAGGGCCATCCGGAGATCGCGCCGCATGTCGCCTGGGGTCCGGGCCCGCGCGCCGCCCAGGCGCTCATGCTCGCGACCCGCGCCCGCGCGCTCGCGACGGGGCGCCTGGCGCCGTCGCTCGACGACGTCGCGGCCCTGGCGGCGCCGGTGCTGCGTCACCGCATGGCGCTGAATTTCGCGGCGCGCCGCGAGACGACTGTCGCGGAGCTGATCGACAAGCTCGTGTCGCGGATCGGCTGATGGCGGTGCGTTTACCCCCTCCCCAACCCTCCCCCGCTTCGCGGGAGAGGGGGCCGATTGTGACCTTCATCGAGAATGCTGATCGTGAGCGTCCCCTCTCCCGCAATAGCCCGTCGAGAGACGGGCGTCTTGCAGACGCCCTTTGGCGGGGGAGGGTCAGGGAGGGGGCGCTTCAGCACCCGCTATGATCCGGCCAATCACCACCACAGCCTACGACCCCGCCGCCCGCACGCAGATCGACGGCGCCGTCGCGGCCGATTTGGCCGCGCGCCTGCCGCGCCTCGTCAATCGCGCCCATGAGATCGCGGCCAGCGTCGCCTATGGCGTTCATGGCCGCAAGCGCGCGGGGCAGGGCGAAACCTTCTGGCAATATCGCCCCTTCACCCATGGCGAGGCGGCGCATCGCATCGACTGGCGCCGCTCGGCGCGCGGCGACCAGCTCTATGTGCGCGAGCGCGAGTGGGAGGCGGCGCACGACTATTTCCTCTGGATGGACTGCTCGCCCTCCATGGCGTTTGTCTCCTCGCTCGCCCAGGATGACAAGCTTTCGCGCGGCGTCACGCTCGGTCTGGCGCTGGCGGATGTGCTGGTGAAGGGCGGCGAGCGCGTCGCCGCATTAGGGCTGACCGCGCCCATCTCCGCCCGCGACGTCATCGACCGCCTGTTGCGCGCGCTCTACGACGGCGCCGCCGATATTTCGCGCGACGAGCTTCCCCCTGAAGCAGCCTTGCGCCCACGCGCGCGCGTCGTGCTCATTTCGGATTTTCTGTGCGACCTCGACGCGCTGTCCGCGCGGCTGCGGGGCTTCGCGGGCGCCGGCGCCTCCGGCGCCTTGCTGATGATCACCGACCCCAGCGAAGAGAGCTTTCCCTTCACGGGCGAGACCATGTTCCTCGATACGGACGGCGGCCCGGCCTTTCATGCGGGCGACGCGCGCAGCCTGCGGGCGGCCTACGCCAAGCGTTTCGACGCGCATCGTGAGGCGGTGCGCGAAGCGGCGCGCGCCAGCGGCTTTCTCTTTCTGCAGCATCACACCGACCGGCCGGCCGCCGAGGCGGCGCTCGCGCTCGCCATGGGCCTGCATGGCGTGGAGGAGACGCTGTAATGGGCGGCCTCTCCTTCGCCGCGCCGCTGGCGCTGATCGGCCTCGCAAGCCTGCCGCTGATCTATTGGCTGCTGCGCGTGACTCCGCCGCGCCCGCGCGAGATCGTTTTTCCACCAACCAAAATTTTGCGCGAGCTGCGGCGCGATGAGGAGACGCCGTCGAAGACGCCTTTATGGCTTCTTCTCATGCGCCTCGGGCTCGCGGCGGCGCTGATCCTCGCCATGGCGGGGCCGGTCTGGAGTCCGTCCGGGACAGTCGCGGCCATCTCAACGCCGACCCTCGTCGCGCTCGACGATAGCTGGGCGGCGGCGCCTTCCTGGGAGAAGCGTGTCGCCGCCGGAGCGTCGATCATTGAAAGCGCCGCGCGCGGCGGCGCCCCGGTCGCCGTCATGACGCTTTCCGAGACCGCCGCGCCGAGCCTCTCCGAGGCGGGGCGCGCATTGGAGAAGCTGCGCTCCGAGCGGCCGAAACCCTATTTCTCCAACCGCAGCGCGGCGGCTGACGCGCTGGCCGCTTTCGCCAAGGCAAATCCTAAGGCGCGGATCGTGTGGATCAGCGACGGTCTCGCGCAGGGCGAGGCGGGCGCCTTCGCCAAGGCGCTGAAGGCCGCCGCTGACGCCGGGGCTCGAGTCGAAGTCCTCACCGACGATCATGCGCCGCTGGCGCTCGCCGCGCCGGCGAATGACGCCGCGACGCTCGGCGTCGACGCCTTGCGCGCTGACGCCTCCGGGCCCGCCGCCGCGACGGTCGTGGCCTATGACTCCCGAGGCCAGATCATTGGCCGCGCCGGCGTCGATTTCGGCGGGGCGCTGCGGGCGAAGGCGACGCTCGATCTGCCGGTGGAGCTGCGCAACGACGTGAGCCTATTGCGCATCGAGGGCGAAAACTCCGCCGGAGCCGTGGCGCTGCTCGACGCGCGCTCGAAGGTGCGCCGCGTCGCTGTTGCCGGCGGCGCCGGACTCGACGAGGCGCAGCCCCTGCTGTCGCCGCTCTATTACCTGGAAAAGGCGCTCGCGCCTTTCGCACAGACCCGCGAAGCCCGGCCCGGCGTAACCGACCCCATCCAGGCGCTGCTCGCCGAGCGACCCAATGTTTTGGCGCTCGCCGACGTCGGTCTAGCGCCCGGCGAAACCTACGAGGCCTTGAGCCGCTTCGTCGAAGAGGGCGGCACGCTCATCCGCTTCGCCGGCCCGCGCCTCGCCAATGCCGCGGACGATCTGCTGCCCGTGCGCCTGCGTCGCAATGGCCGCGTTCTCGGGGGCGCGCTGTCCTGGGAGACGCCCAAGGCGCTCGCCGATTTCGACGCAGCGAGCCCCTTCTTCGGCCTGCCGGCTTCGAAGGACGTCAGCGTCCAACGTCAGGTGCTGGCGGAGCCCGATCCCGGCCTTGCGCAAAAGAGCTGGGCGCGGCTCTCCGACGGCACGCCGCTTGTCACCGCCGAGCGGCGGGGCAAGGGGCTGATCGTGCTCTTCCACGTCAATGCCGATACGAGCTGGTCGAACCTGCCGATCTCCGGGCTCTTCGTGGATATGCTCAAGCGCATCTGCGCCATGTCCGGCGAGTCCGCGCCCTTGCCGGGCGACGAGACGACGGCGACCGCGAGCGACCAGCGGCTGCTGGCGCCGATGAAGGCGCTCGACGGTTTCGGGGCGCTTGGCGCGCCGGGGCCGAACGCTCAGGCGATCACGGCCGATTTCACAGGGGCTGCGAGCGCGGAGCATCCGCCGGGCCTTTACGGGGCGGGCGACGCTTCCGTGGCCTTGCAGACGCTGCGGGCGGAGGACGACATCTCTCGCTTCGATTTCGCGGCGGCGGGTCTTGCAACGAGCGTCCTTGCCTCCGGCGCGCCCATCGACTTTCGTGGCCCGCTGCTCGCCGCCGCGCTCCTCGCCTTTATAGCAGACGCCGTCATCGTTCTGGTTCTCTCCGGCAAGTTGCGCGTGAGGCCGCTGACGGCGGCGGCCGGGGCCGTGATCATTCTTTTGGCTCCCTTGCATGCGCGAGACGCGCGCGCCGAGAACGGCGCGAAGACGGTCGTCTCGCAGCGCGACAAGGAGGCGGCGCTGACGACGCGGCTCGCCTATGTCGTCTCGGGCGATACGAAGATCGACGAGGTGTCGCGCTCCGGCCTCGAAGCCCTTTCGAGAACGCTCGCCACGCGCACGTCCTTTTCGCCCGGCGATCCGATCGGCGTCGATCCGGCGAAGGACGAACTTGCCTTCTATCCCATGCTCTATTGGCCGGTTGTGGCGAGCGCGCCGCAGCCCTCGGCGAAGACCACCGCGCGGGTCGCTAATTATATGCGGCAGGGCGGCACCGTCGTCTTCGACACGCGCGACGCGCTCAATCAGCGGCCCGGCGAGGCGCCGACGTCCGAGACGCAATGGCTGCGCGACTTCACCAAGGGGCTCGATATTCCTGAGCTGGAAGTGATCCCGAGCGATCACGTCATCACCAAGACCTTCTATCTGCTCGACGGCTTCGTCGGACGCTACGCCAGCGGCGAAACATGGGTCGAGGCGTTGCCGCCCGATCCGAAAGAGGGCGCCGCGCGGCCGGTGCGCGCCACCGACAGCGTCTCGGCGATCGTCATCACCTCGAACGATCTCGCGAGCGCTTGGGCGCAGGACAAGCGCGGCCAGCCGCTCTTTCCGCTGACGCCCGGCGGCGCGCGGCAAAGGGAGCTGGCGCTGCGGGGCGGGGTCAATCTCGTCATGTATACGCTGACGGGCAACTATAAATCCGACCAGGTGCATGTGAGGGATTTGCTGGAGAGAATAGGCCAGTGACGCGCGCTCTCGCCCCCTCCCTGTCCCTCCCCCGCTTTGCGGGAGAGGGGACGCTCACGACCAGCATTCGTGCCCCTTCGATGAAGGCGACCATCTGCTCCCTCTCCCGCAAAGCGGGGGAGGGTTGGGGAGGGGGCGCATGACCGATCTCAACCTCACCTTCGCGCCGCTGCTCCCCTGGTCGCTTCTCGCCGCCTTCGCGCTTCTCGGCGCCGCCGCGCTCGCCCTCGGCGCCATGGCGGGCCAGCGCGGAACCGCCCTGCGGGCGCTCGCGCTCGCGCTCGTCCTCGCCGCGCTGACGGACCCGTCACTCGTTACCGAAAAGCGTGATCCGCAAAAGACCGTGGTCGCGGTCGTCATCGACAAGAGCGAGAGCCAGAATTTCGGCGCCCGCGCCGCGCAGACCGAGGAGGCTCGCAAGGCGCTCGACGCGGCGCTTGCGAAATTCGGCGACGTCGAGACGCGCTTCGTCGCCGTCACCAATGACGCCAGCGGCAATGACGGCACCAAGCTTTTCGGCGCGCTGGAGCAGGCGCTCAAAGACGTGCCCCCGGAGCGCGTCGGCGGCGCCTTGCTCGTCACCGACGGCGTCGTGCACGACATTCCCGCCAAGGCCGAGGCGCTGGGTTTCCGTGCGCCGATCCATGCGCTGATCACCGGCAAGGAGAAAGAGCGCGACCGCCGCATCGAGCTTGTCGAGGCGCCGCGCTTTGGCATCGTCGGCAAGGAGCAGACGATCCGCGCCCGCGTGGTCGACACGGGCGGCGACAATGCGCGCGCGCCCATCACCGTGCGGCGCGACGGCGAGAGCCTGCCGACCTACAGCCCCGTGCCGGGGGACATCGTTAATATACCGGTGAAGATCGCGCATGGCGGCGCCAATATCGTCGAGCTGGAAGTCCCGCCCGCCCCGGGCGAGCTGACGCTTGCCGACAATAAGGCGGTCGTCTCCATCGAAGGCGTGCGCGACCGGGTCAAAGTGCTGCTCGTCTCCGGCGAGCCGCATCCGGGTGAGCGTAGCTGGCGCAATCTTCTGCGCGCCGACGCCAATGTGGAGCTCGTCCACTTCACCATCCTGCGCCCGCCGGAAAAGTTAGATGTCACGCCGTCGAGCGAATTGTCGCTGATCGCCTTTCCGACGGCCGACCTCTTCGGGCGCAAGATCAACGAATTCGATCTCATCATCTTCGATCGCTATTCGAGCCAGACGCTGCTGCCCTCGGTCTATTTCGAGAATATCGCGCATTACGTCGAAAACGGCGGAGCCTTTCTCGCGGCGGTGGGGCCGGATTACGCCACGCTGCGCGGGCTTTATTATTCGCCGATCTCGACCATCCTGCCGGCGCGGCCGGACGGCTCATTGTTCGAAGAGGCGTTCAAGGCGCATATCAGCAAGGATGGCGAGAAGCACCCGGTGACGCGCGGCCTGCCCGGCGGCAAGAGCGATCCGCCGCAATGGGGGGAATGGTTCCGCCAGATCGACGCCGATGTGCTGAAGGGAACGCCCATTCTCTCCGGGGCGCGCGACAAGCCGTTGCTCGTGCTCTCGCATGAGGGCAAGGGCCGCGTGGCCTTGCTGCTCAGCGATCAGATCTGGCTCTGGGCGCGCGGCTATGAAGGCGGCGGCCCCAACGCCGACCTGATGCGCCGCCTCGCCCATTGGCTGATGAAGGAGCCCGACCTCGAAGAAGAGGCGCTGCGCGCCGAGGCCCGCGGCCGCGAGGTCACGGTCGAGCGCCAGACCTTGAAGGACGCAGCCGCGCCCGTGACCGCGACCGGGCCCTCGGGCGCGCAGGAGGTGGTCACGCTGAAGCAAAGCGAGCCCGGCCTGTGGCGCGCGCGCTTCGACGCCAGGGAAATGGGCCTCTGGCGCTTCGAGAGCGACGGTCTGACCGCGCTCGTGAACGTCGGGCCGGCGAACCCGCGCGAGTTCCGCGAAGTGGCTTCGACGACCGAGAAGCTCGCGCCTTTGGCCGAGTCGACGGGTGGCACGGTGCGGCGTCTGAGCAAGAATTCCGACGACGTGACCATGCCGCGCCTCGTGGAGATGCGCGACGCGAGCCGCTATGGCGGGTCGGATTGGATCGGCGTTCGACAGACGGGGGCCTCGACGCTCGTCGGCGTGGAGGTGGCGCCGCTGGGGCTCGGGCTTTGGGCGATGCTGGGGCTGTTGGGGTTGGTCGTGGCGGCCTGGGCTTGGGAAGGCAAACGGGGCTGATTTCTACCTTCTATGGCCACTGGGGGCCGTCAATGGACGACGAGGCAAGGCGCCAAAGTGGGCGCCAGCTCAAACCAGCATCCCTAAATGCCGTATTGATCGAGTGTCGCGCCGGGCTCACATTTCGAGCGGGCTGAAGTTCGTTCCGCCGAAGAGGAGGATCAAACATGAAGCGCAGGCATATCCTTGGTTTCTTGATTGGCGCATCTCTGGCGATCGGTTTCGAGCCGGTCGCGGAAGCAATGCCGGCGGCCACGCCCGGAATCGCCGCGGCTGTCGGCGTCTCCAATGGTCCGGTTGTGCAGGTGGTGACGCGCGCTGGCGTCGTGCATCGGTCGACGCGCCGCACGGCGCGGCGTGTGGAACGCCGTCACGCCTACTAAGCGAAGGACGCCTCGTCGCGCTTCGCCAACAAATGGGCGCGGTTCTGGCGGTTTGGGGCGGGGGCTTCTTAGCGGAAGCTTTCGACCTCCACATCCGTCTCCACTCGCGCCCCGCGACGCTCCAGCGTCAATCTTTTCCGCTCTCCCGGCGCGCCGTGAAGCGCGGAGAGAACATTCTCCTTGCTCGCGCCGCGCGCCGCGCCGCCGTCGACCGCCAGTAGCTCATCGCCGATCTCGACGCCCAGCGGCGCTTGCGGTCGAGACGCGGGTTGCGCCACGCCGCCAACGAGGTAGCGTTCTCCCTGGCGCACCAGCGTCACTGGCAGTTGGTCCAGCTCGGCCGCGTCTGGCGCCTTTTGCCGGCGCCAGTAGCTCATGCGGTTCGGATAATCGATCGTCAGCTCGAAATCGCGTAGCGCGTTGGCGCCCAGCCAGCCGATGACGGGCGCGGGCGCCGCCTTGCGCCAATTGTCCCAGAAGAGATCGCCGAACGCGCTTTCCACAAAGCCGCCCAACACCGGGGCCGTGCCGAGAAAGCCTAATTCGCTCAGCTCCACGTTGTCGCCTAGGCGCACGCTCGGGATGCGGAGCACGTCGCCCTCTTTCTCGAAGGCGAAGTCGACCATATTGGCGTTGGCCGCGCCGACGGCGCCATGGGCGCGCAGCCAATCGGGATGGCGGGCGAGCAGATTGCGCGCGATGTCGCCGCGCATCCAACTGTAGCCGCTGCCGGCGTCGATCACGAACGCGCGCGTCTCGCCGTCAATTTGGTCCTCGACGGCGGCGAGCCCCGTTTCCGTATTGAGTTGGATCGGAACGGGGAGGCCTTCCGGCGCCTTGGCGCCCGGCGCGTCCAGCGCAAAGAGGCGCCGGCCGTAGTCGATGCGCAGGACATGATCCGTAAACATCCGCGCCGGCAGCATCGCCTCGACCCGCCGCGGCGCGAAGAGATGGTCGAAAGTCGGAACGCCGACGCCGCCGTCGCCATCTTTGACCTGATCCGCGCGCGCCTCGAAGGCGCGCTCGCCAATCCGGAGGCGCAAGGGCGCGCCGCGATCGAGACCAAGCTCACGATAAAGGTCAGAGGTTAGAACGGGCGCCGCCATGCCCATGTTGAACCAGGCGAGGGCTCTGCGTTCCTGGCCATCCGGCCTCACAAAGGCGACGTCGAGGAGAATGCGGCCCGCATCGAGGATGAAGGGAACGCCGTCTCGCGGCGCCGGAGGTTTCTTGGCTGGCGCGGCGGCGGCTGACACGGCGATCGATAGAGCCGCGACGAGCGACGTAACGATGATGCGCATGCAATGCCTCTTTGAAAATAAAGGGGGAGGGCGCTACCTGGTCTTCTGCTGAAAATTTATTTCTTTGAACGATAATTTTGGCGCTTGGACAAGCCGCGTGTTCGAGTGTCTACGGCAGGGGAGCAACCCCACCCGCCGTCATTGCGAGGAGCGAAGCGACGAAGCAATCCAGAGCCACGTTGCGGCCCTGGATTGCTTCGCTGCGCTCGCAATGACGGCGGCCCCCTATCTGAAATAAACATCTCCGCCGCCACGTTTCAGCCTGCGCGACAAATCACGTAATCTCCTCCCGTTCCCACCCAGGAGATTCGCCCTTGCCCCTCTATCGCGCCATCGGCCTCATGTCCGGCACCTCCATGGACGGCGTCGACGTCGCGTTGATCGAGACGGACGGCGACGCGAGCGTGTCCTTCGGGCCCACGGGTTTCTACGCCTATACGGACGCCGACCGCGCCTTGCTGCGCAATGCGCTGGCCGAGGCCGCGACCATGGACGACCGCGACGCGCGGCCGGGCGTGCTCGCTTTCGCCGAGCGCATGGTGACGGACCGCCACGCCGAGGCGGTCGAGACCTTCCTGCGCGACAACGCTATCGACGCCGCCAGCGTGAATATCGTCGGCTTCCACGGTCAGACCGTGCTGCATCGGCCCAAGCAAAAGCTCACCATCCAGATCGGCGACGGGCAGGCGCTCGCCGATCGGCTGGGCATAGACGTGGCGTACGACTTCCGCGCCGCCGACATCGCGGCTGGCGGGGAGGGCGCGCCCATCGTGCCGGTGTTCCATCGCGCGCTGGTGATGGCGGGCGGCATGAAGGGCGAGGTGGCGCTGCTCAATATTGGCGGGGTGGCCAATGTCACCTATGTCGCTGACGGCGAGCACCCCATCGCCTGCGACACGGGCCCCGGCAATGCGCTCATCGACGACCTCATGCTTCAGCGCACCGGCGCGCCGATCGACCGACATGGCCATATGGCCGCGCGCGGGCGCGTGAACGAGGCCGCGCTGCTGCGCTTGCTCGCCCATCCCTTCTTCGACCAGCCGCCGCCAAAGTCGCTCGACCGCAACGCCTTTGCGCTGGAGCCCATCGTAAAACTCTCGACGGAAGACGCCGCCGCGACCCTTACCGCCTTCACGGCGGCCTCGGTGCTGCGGCTTTTTCCGCATCTGCCCAATCAGCCGCAATTGCTCATCGTCTGCGGCGGCGGCGCGCGCAATCCCATTCTGGTGCGCGAATTGGTGATGCGTCTGCCGTGCAAGGTGACGACCGCCGACGCGGTCGGCTGGTCGGCGGATTCCATGGAGGCGCAGGGCTTCGGCTATCTCGCCGCGCGCCTTTTGGAAGGGCTGCCGATTACCTTCCCCACGACGACCGGCGTTCCACAGGCGCTGCGCGGCGGACGCCTGGCGCGCGCTGGCGGGCGTTGATGCACGCGCTGGACATGGCGGATTAGACTCTTCTTGCAGAGGAGCTGGACTGCTGACAAAGTGGGGTGACGCCCCTCGTGCTTCGAGACGCCTGCTACGCAGGCCCCTCAGCATGAGGGGCTTCTACATCAGCGCCAGACACTTAGGCCTCATCCTGAGGAGCGAGCGAAGCTCGCGTCTCGAAGGACGAGGCCGCCTCGGAGGTTTGTCAATAAACTGACTCTTCTCATAGAGGATCATGCTTTTTTCACCATTTTCCCTATAAGAATGTGCACAGTTCTGTGCGCGAGGAATACGCGGATGAGCACGCCAGCCGACGCGCCGCCGACAAAGGCCGAATGGTTCGCGAGCAGGCGCAGCGTTATTCTCGGCGGCATGGGCGCCATCGGGCTGGGCGTCGGCGCCGCGGTTGTCGAGCATGTCTGGAAGCGCAAGGACCTGACGGCGCGCTTCTTCAACCCGTTTTCGATCAGCAAATTCGATCTGCCGCCAGTGCCGGGCCTCATCGACGCGGCGGGCCACCAGGTTCCCGGTTTTTCGAGCGCCGATCTTGCCGGCAAGCGCTCGCTCCTCGTCATCTGGGCCTCCTGGTGCCCGACCTGCCGCGAGGAGCATAAGCATCTGGTCGCTTTAGCGAAGCGCAATCTCGCGCCCATCTATGGCGCGGACGTCAAGGACCCGCCGGCGCGGGCGAAATATTTTCTGGCGAAAAACGGCAATCCCTTCGTCGCCGTCGGCGCGGATGAGCACACCTATCTTCAACGCGCGCTCGCGGCGAAGGGCGTGCCGGCGACCTTTATCGTCGGACCCGGGCCTGTGGTCGAATGGTCGACTTACGAGGGTCTCGATCCCGAGATCATCGAAAAGGAAATCGTGCCACGGCTGACCGCGAAGGCGCCTTAGCGCACACTCGTCATTGCGAGGCGCGAAGCGACGAAGTAATCCAGGGCGGCAATGTGGCTCTGGATTGCTTCGCTTCGCTCGCAATGACGGAAGTTAGTCGCCCCGCGCGGGGATCAGAATGCGCGGCGGGTTGTTGAGGCGCCGGTCGAGATAGGCGTCCACATGCGCGATCAGCGGCTCGACCTTGTTCTCGAAGAAGTGATTGGCGCCCTCGACCACGGCATGCTCGATGAGAATGCCCTTCTGCGTCTTGAGCTTCTCGATCAATCCGGTGACTTCTTTCAGCGGCGCGACGCGGTCCTGGTCGCCGTGAATGAAGAGGCCCGAGGACGGGCAGGGGGCGAGGAACGAGAAGTCGAACCGGTTGGCGGGCGGCGCAACGGAGATGAAGCCTTCGATCTCCGGCCGGCGCATGAGCAACTGCATGCCGATCCAGGAGCCGAAGGAGACGCCGGCGATCCAGCAGGCGCGCGCCTCGGGGTTGACCGCCTGCGCCCAATCGAGCGCCGCCGCCGCGTCCGAGAGCTCGCCCGAGCCATGGTCGAAGGCCCCCTGCGAGCGTCCGACGCCGCGGAAGTTGAAGCGCAGCACCGAGAAGCCGCGCTCGGCGAAGGCGTAATAGAGGTGGTAGACGATCTGATTATTCATCGTCCCGCCGAATTGCGGGTGCGGATGCAGAATGATGGCGATCGGCGCGCCGCGCGTGGCGGACTGATGGAAGCGGCCTTCGAGCCTGCCGGCGGGACCGGCGAAGATGACTTCGGGCATTTGAATTCCCTGTGGAAACTGGCTGGGGCGTTCTTAACACGCTTGACCGAGTGAAAAGCAAGGGAATTCGGCGCCTCGTGGCGTCTTCGCCTTGATTTCAACGCAGATCGGGAGAGGGGCTCGCGGTGCGGTGGGCGAGCGCTTAAATCTTTGTGCATGAAGTGCAACCTCATGCGCGCCCGCGCGCCCCTCTTCTTTGCCGTTGCGGCGCTGCTGCTTTGGTTCGCGGCGGGGAACTTTGCGCCCGCGCTCGACAGCTTCCGCCTCGCCGCGAGCAAGGACGATCCTATCGCGCTCGCCGAGGCGCGGCTCGATCAGACGTTCACATCTACGCGGTTCGCCGCCGGCCTCGACGCGGCGCTCACCGCTCGGGATGAAGAGTTAGCGGAGAGCTTCATGGAGCTTGGGGCCCGGCGCGGATTTGCTGCGTCCCCGGAGCAGCGCGCGCGTCTTTCCGAGCTTCACACGCGGGCGCGTGAGAAGGCAGTCGAGGATTTTTCGGAAGGCTTCCTCCATGGCGCGCGCGAAAATGGCGCCGGTTTCGCGGGGGCGCTGGCCGGCGACCTCACCGGCTACGGCGATCTACGGGATCTTTGGAACGAAGCGAAAAAGCTGGACCGGAACGAGGAGCCGGACGCGCTTGTCGTCGGCCTCGCTGCAACGGGCCTGGCGCTTTCCGCCGCCACCTGGTCGAGCGTGGGCGCCTTGCTCCCGGCGCGCTATGGCCTGACCATGGTGAAAGGCGCGCAAAAGGCCGGGCGCCTTTCCGCGCCTCTGGCTAAGGCGCTGACCGCCGCCGCTGCGAAGGCCGTTGACCGCGAGGCGCTTGCCGCAGGCGTCTCCGCCGGAGCGAAGCTCGATCTCGCCCTGGCGCGCGCCTCCGCCGTCAAGGTCATCCGGCCCGACGCGCTCGCCGGTTTCCGCGCGCTCGGCAAAGACGCCGCGACTCTCTTTCGCCGCGCTGGGGCAGGCGGGGTGAAGGACGCGCTCGCCGTAGCCGAAGACGCCGCAGAATTCGGCAAGGCGGCGAAGCTCGCGCAAGTAGAGGGCTCCGCGACGCGGGCGATTTTGGCGACGCTTGGTCGCGGGGCGCTGATCTTCGGCGGCCTGGCCGTGACTGCCGCAAACGCCGTCATTGGGTTGGCGGCCTCCCTGCTGGGGCTGGCGGTTCTGGCGCAGCGGTTCGGGTTCTGGCTCGGGCGGCGGCGATTGCTTTGGAATTAACCGCGGTGTCGCGGTCTTCTCGACCGGCAAGCGATGGAGAGTGGCGAGATTGCGCGCTCGGCCCCTCCCGTCCCCGGCCGAGAGAGCGTAAATCAGCCTCATGTCCAAAAACCGCATCTATCTCGACCACAACGCCACCTCTCCCCTGCGCCCCGCCGCACGGGCGGCGATCCTGGCGGCGATGGAGGCGCCGGGGAACGCTTCCTCGGTCCATGCCGAGGGGCGCGCAGCGAAGGCCGTGCTGGAGCAGGCGCGGGCGACGATCGCCAAGGGGCTCGGAACAGCCCCCCGCAACGTCGCCTTCACGAGCGGCGCGACCGAGGCCGCCAATCTCGCCCTCACGCCCATGTTGCAGCGCGGAAGCGAAACGGCGCCGATCGAGGTTCTGCTCGTCGGCGCCGGGGAGCATCCGGCGGTTTTGATGGGGCATCGTTTTCCCGCTCAGGCCGTCGAGCGGATCGCGTTGACGCCGGCGGGGGCGCTGTCGCTCGCCGCTCTGGAGGCGGCGCTGGCGCGCTCTCGCGGCAGGCGCGTCCTCGTCGCGCTTCAGGCGGTAAACAACGAAACGGGCGTGATTCAGCCGGTTTACGAGGCCGCCGAGCAGGTCCATGCAGCGGGCGGCCTCCTCATTTGCGACGCGACCCAGGCGATTGGCAGAATAGAGACAACCTTCCAATCGACCGGCGCAGATTTTTTGTTCTTTTCCTCACATAAGCTCGGCGGTCCATTGGGGGCGGGGGCGCTTGCGGCGGCGCAAGATGGCCTCCACATATTGGATGTGCTGGTGAAGGGCGGCGGGCAGGAGTTCGGACGTCGCGCCGGAACCGAGAATGTCCCTGCAATTGCTGGTTTCTCGGCGGCTTTCACGGCCGCGCTCCAAGGGGTCCCAAGCGAAAATACCCGTCTTGGCGCCCTGCGCGACGCACTCGAGAGCCGGATCGCCGGGATAGTGGCGGATGTTCGCTTTTTCGGCAGGGGCGCGCATCGCGTCGGCAGCGTCAGCGCCTTTGCGATTCCGGGAATTCCAGCCCATACCCTGTTGATGGCGCTGGACCTTGCCGGCGTCGCCGTCTCCAGCGGCTCTGCCTGCTCTTCGGGCAAGGTCCGCGAGTCCCACGTGCTCGCGGCGATGGGGGCGCCCGAAAAAGAGGCGCTGCGCGCCAGCCTGGGTTGGTCTACGCGGCAAGAGGATGTAGAACAGTTTGGAATGGTTCTTGCGGAGGTCGTGGACCGTATCAGGTCGCGGCGTTCCGGCGCCTGAAAAAGGCTGGAACCGCATCGGCCGGCGGACCTTGAACCCGTCGTGGCGAGGAGAGAGAGAAGATGGCGGCTCGTCAGGAGACCGTTGCGCGCGTCGAGGAAATCGACGTCGACGCCTACAAGTATGGCTTTACGACGGAGATCGAGTCCGAGAAGGCCCCTAAGGGCCTGAGCGAAGACATCGTTCGTTTCATCTCCGCCAAGAAGAACGAACCCGAGTGGCTCACCGAATGGCGGCTGGAAGCGTATCGCCGCTGGCTGACGATGGAAGAGCCCAACTGGGCGCGCGTCCATTATCCGCCGATCGACTATCAGGACCTCTACTACTACGCCGCGCCGAAGTCGACGCCCGGGCCCAAGACGCTCGACGAGGTCGATCCGGAGCTGCTGCGCACCTATGAGAAGCTCGGCATTCCGCTCAAGGAGCAGGAAATCCTCGCGGGCGTCGAGACGCGCAAGGTCGCTGTGGACGCGGTCTTCGACTCGGTGTCGGTCGCGACGACCTTCAAAGAGGAGCTCGGCAAGGCGGGCGTGATCTTCTGCCCGATCTCCGAGGCCGTGAAGACGCATCCCGAGCTGGTGCGCAAATATCTCGGCTCGGTCGTGCCGGTGACCGATAATTTCTATGCGACGCTGAACAGCGCCGTCTTCTCCGACGGCTCCTTCGTCTATGTGCCGAAGGGCGTGCGCTGTCCGATGGAGCTTTCCACCTACTTCCGCATCAATGAGCAGAAGACGGGGCAGTTCGAGCGCACGCTGATCATCGCCGACGCGGGCTCTTATGTCAGCTATCTCGAAGGCTGCACGGCGCCCAAGCGCGACGAGAACCAGTTGCACGCGGCCGTTGTCGAGCTGGTGGCGCTCGACGACGCCGAGATCAAGTATTCGACGGTGCAGAACTGGTACCCCGGCGACAGCGAGGGCAGGGGCGGCATTTACAACTTCGTCACCAAGCGCGGCGACTGCCGCGGCCGCAACTCGCATATTAGCTGGACGCAGGTGGAGACGGGCTCGGCCATCACCTGGAAATATCCGTCCTGCATCCTGCGTGGCGACGATAGCCAGGGCGAGTTCTACTCGATCGCGGTGTCGAACGGCCATCAGCAGGTCGACAGCGGCACCAAGATGATTCATCTCGGCCGCAACACCAAGAGCCGCATCGTCTCCAAGGGCATTTCGGCTGGCAAGTCGCAGAACACCTATCGCGGGCAGGTGTCCGCGCACCGCAAGGCGGAAGGCGCGCGCAACTTCACCCAATGCGACAGCCTGCTGGTCGGCCACGACTGCGGCGCGCATACGGTTCCCTATATCGAATCCAAGAACCCGAGCGCGCAGTTCGAGCATGAAGCGACAACCTCGAAGATCTCCGAGGATCAGCTCTTCTACGCTCAGCAGCGCGGGTTATCGGCGGAAGAGGCGACGGCGCTGATCGTGAACGGCTTCGTGCGCGACGTGCTGCAGCAGCTTCCGATGGAATTCGCGGTCGAGGCGCAGAAGCTGATCTCGATCTCGCTGGAAGGGAGCGTTGGTTAACGCTTTCGTCGCACGTCTCGTCATTGCGAGGAGCGTAGCGACGAAGCAATCCAGGAGCGGCGTCGCAGCGCTAGATTGCTTCGCTTCGCTCGCAATGACGACTGAAACAATCGGGATTTCAACCATGCTCGAAATCAAAAACCTCCACGTTTCGGTCGGCGACCGGAAAATACTCAAGGGCCTCACGCTCACCGTGAAGGACGGCGAGGTCGCCGCCATCATGGGGCCGAACGGCACCGGCAAATCGACGCTCTCCTATGTGATCTCCGGCCGCGAGGGCTATGAGATCACGGAAGGCGAAGTGCTACTCGACGGCGAGAACATTCTCGATCTCGAGCCGCATGAGCGCGCCGCCAAGGGCATCTTCCTGGCCTTCCAATATCCGGTCGAAATTCCCGGCGTCGCCACCATGACCTTCCTCAAGGCCGCGATGAACGCCCAGCGCCGCCTGCGCGGCGAGCCCGAGCTGGAGACGCCCGAATTTATGAAGGCCGTGAAGGAAGCGTCCGCCAAGCTCGGCGTCAGCCAGGAGATGCTGCGCCGGCCGCTGAACTCCGGCTTCTCCGGCGGCGAGAAGAAGCGCATGGACATTCTGCAGATGGCGCTGCTTCAGCCGAAGTTCGGCATTCTCGACGAGACCGACTCGGGGCTCGACATCGACGCGCTGCGCGTCGTCTCGGAAGGCGTCAATTCGCTGCGCTCGCCGCAGCGCTCCTTCCTGGTCATCACCCACTATCAACGCCTTCTCGATTACATCAAACCCGATACTGTGCATGTGATGGCCAAGGGCGTCATCCAGCGCTCGGGCGGGCCGGAGCTGGCGCTCGAGCTCGAAGACCGCGGCTATCAGGAATATCTGGCTGAAGAGGCGGCGTAAGCCATGATCAAGCTCGCGACAGAAGCCGACACCGCTTTCTCCGCGCTCTTCGAAACGATGAAGAGCAAGGGCGCCGCCAGCCTGCGTCAGGCGGCCTGGGAAGCCTTCGCCGCCAAGGGCCTGCCGAACCGCCGCGTCGAGGCCTGGCATTACACCGACCTCAAGGCGGCGCTCGCCAAGCCCGCGCCGATCGCTCCCGCCCCGGCGGGCGCGCCCGAGTTGCCGGCCGCGCCTGGGACGGTGCGGCTCGTCACGCTCGACGGCGTGTTTCGGGCGGACCTCTCGGATCTCGCCGCTCTGCCGGAAGGCGTGAAGGTACAGCCGCTGCGCGAGGCGCTGGCGCAGGGCGCGCCGGGCGTGATGGCGCTTGTCGCGAGCGACGACGTGCAGGCGCAAGACCCCATGGTCGCGATGAACGCCGCGCTGATGCAGGACGGCGTGATCCTGCGCATCGCCGCCGGCGTGACGCTGGAAAAGAAGATCGAGCTGGCAAGCTATGTGTCCTCCCCGGAGGCGCAGTCGAGCTTCACCCGCTCGCTCGTTATCCTGGGCAAGGACGCCAAGGCGACGATCGTCGAGACGGCCGGCGCGCTCACGGCGGCGCCCGCGCAGGATAATCAGACACTCATCGTCAGGCTCGCCTCCGGCGCCACGCTCGATCTGGTTACCTTGGCCTCGGGGCAGGGTGACAAGCTCGTGCGCGTCATGAGCCTGCTCGCGCATCTCGACGAAGGCGCGAGCCTCAACTCCTATGCGCTGATCGAAGGCGCGGGGCTGTTGCGCCGGCAAATCTTCGCCCGTCTCGACGGCGAGCGGGCGAAGGTCGCGCTCAATGGCGCGACGCTCGCGCGCGGGCGCCAGCATGCGGATACGACGCTCGTCGTCGATCACGCTTTCCCCAACGGCGAGAGCCGCGAAGCGTTCCGGAACATCATCGACGAGCAGGGAACCGGCGTCTTCCAGGGCAAGATCGTCGTGCGGCCGCATGCGCAGAAGACCGACGGCGTCATGCAGTCGAAAGCGATCCTGCTCTCCGACGGCGCGACCATGAACAATAAGCCGGAGCTGGAGATCTTCGCCGACGATGTCCAATGCGGCCATGGCGCCACATGCGGACGGCTCGACAAGGAACAGCTTTTTTATCTCATGGCGCGCGGCATTCCGCGCTATGCGGCAGAATCGCTGCTCATCGAAGGCTTCGCCAACGAGGCTTTCGCAGGGCTCGAAGACGAGACGTTGCGCGGCTATCTCGTCGAACGCATCTCCTCCTGGCTAGCGGCGAGATCCAAATGAATGAGCAGGCGCCCTTGAAACTCTACGACGTCGAGGCGGTCCGCGCGGATTTCCCGATCCTGGCCGAGCGGCCCTATGGCAAGCCGCTCGCCTATCTCGACAACGCCGCTTCGGCGCAGAAGCCGCGCGCGGTGATCGAGCGGCTCTCGCATTTCTACGAGCATGAATACGCCAACGTCCATCGCGGCCTACACTATCTCGCCAACGCCGCGACGGAAGGCTATGAGGGCGCCCGCGAAACCTTGCGGCGCTTCCTCAACGCTCCTTCGACGGAAGAGATCATCTTCACCCGCGGCGCGACCGAAGCGCTCAATCTCGTCGCCTCCTCCTATGGGCTCGCCCATATTGGCGAAGGCGACGAGATTATCGTGTCGCTGATGGAGCACCACTCCAATATCGTGCCCTGGCATTTCCTGCGGGAACGCAAGGGCGCCGTGATCAAATGGATCGTGCCGGACGACAATGGCGTCATCGACCTCGACGCTTTCGAGAAGATGATCACCGATCGCACGAAGATCGTCGCGGTCACCCATATGTCGAATGTCGTCGCCGCCCCGACGCCGATCGCCGAAATCGCGCGCATTGCCCATGCCCATGGCGTGCCGGTCTGCGTGGACGGCTCTCAGGGCGCGGTGCATCTCGATGTGGACGTTCAGGCGCTCGACGTCGATTTCTATGTCGTCACGGGACACAAGCTTTATGGGCCGACGGGCATCGGCGCTGTTTACGGCAAGCGGAAATGGCTCGAGAGCCTGCCGCCTTTCGCCGGCGGCGGTGAGATGATCGAAACCGTCACGCGCGACACAGTGACCTACAACGCGCCGCCGCATCGTTTCGAGGCCGGCACGCCGCCGATCGCGCAGGCCGTCGGCCTCGCCTCCGCGCTGGATTATATCGAGAGCATCGGCCGCGGCGCGATCCGCGCGCATGAGGCGCAGCTCACCGCTTACGCGCAGCAGCGTCTCTCGGAGATCGAGGGACTGCGCATCTTCGGCAATGCGCCCGACAAGGGGCCGATCGTCGCTTTCGAGATGGCGGCGGCGCATGCGCATGACGTCGCCACGATCATCGATCGCTCTGGCGTCGCAGTGCGCGCCGGCACGCATTGCGCTATGCCGCTGCTCTCGCACTTCGGCGTCACCTCGACCTGCCGCGCTTCCTTCGCGCTCTATAATACGCGTGACGAGGTAGATCGTTTGGCAGACGCTTTGCTTAAAGCTCAAAAACTTTTCGCGTGAGGAGGTTCTCGTGCTGATGAGCGAAGCTCTTAAAACAAGCGAAACGGAAAGCGTCGATCCTGTGGCTGCGGATGAGCGCACAACGAAAGCGGTAGCGGGCGACAGCCTTGCGGACGAAGTCGTCAAGGCGCTTAAGACGGTCTACGACCCCGAGATCCCGGCTGACATTTACGAGCTGGGACTCGTCTACCGCATCGATATTTCGGACGAAGGCGTGGTCGAAATCGACATGACGCTGACGGCGCCGGGCTGTCCCGTCGCCGGCGAGATGCCCATATGGGTCAAGAATGCGGTGAACACAGTGCCGGGCGTCAGCGACGTCAAAGTCAATCTCGTGTTCGATCCCCCGTGGGATCAGAGCCGCATGTCGGACGAGGCGCGCGTCACGCTCGACATGTTCTGAGTGGAATGCGCCAAGGCGGGGCGCGGGATGTCATGTTTACGCCGCGGTTGAAACCAAAGGTTCTGGAGACAGCCGTCTACGTCGAAGATCTCGCGCGGGCCGGGCGCTTCTACGAGGAAACGCTCGGCCTCACGCCCATGGCGCAAGACAGCCGCATGTGGGCGCTCGATTGCGGTCCGGCAAGCGTGCTGCTGCTCTTCAAGCGCGGCGCAACCTTGGAGCCGGTGGATTTGCCGGGCGGGCGCATTCCGCCGCACGACGGATCGGGCCCGGCGCATCTGGCCTTCGCCGTCGAGGCGGACGAAATTCCCGCATGGGAAAACCGCCTCGCCGAGCATGGCGTCGAGATCGAAGCGCGAATGCAATGGCCACGCGGCGGGATCAGCCTTTATTTCCGCGATCCCGACGACCACCTTGTAGAGCTTGCGAGCCCTGGTATCTGGGCGAACTATTGAGGATGAAGAGATGTCGGCACCGAGCGTGATGAATGTTAGCCCCGCCGCCGCCGAGCGCGTGCGCGGCCTGTTGGCCAAATCCGAACCGGGCGTCGGGCTTCGTGTCTCGCTGGAGAAGAGCGGCTGCGCCGGCGTCGCCTATCGAATGGCGCTGACCGAGCCGGAGCCGGGCGACGAGGTGATCGATTTCGATGGCGGCCGCGTCATCGTCGACTCGAAGGCCGTGCTTTATCTGCTCGGGACGACAATGGACGTGAAGACCACGCAATTCGAGTCGTCTTTCGTCTTCGAGAACCCCAACCAGACCTCCGCCTGCGGCTGCGGCGAGAGCGTCGAGTTGAAAGAGGCGGACCCCTCCAGCCTCGCCCCGACGGCGTAACGGCGCCTACACGCTTCATTAACGCTGACAATGCGTTTGCTTTTCTCCGCGACTGATAAATAGCGCTTTCTTCAACATCGACGGCCAAAGCTCCGGCAGTGCGTTTTGTGCGTCCCGGAGCCGTCTCGATGTCCGTTTCCAAACCACCCGTCGTCGCGTCGAGCGTCGCCCTCCTGGCCGCACTGTCCCTGGTCCCATCGCAGGGCCTCGCGCGCGACGGACGGCGCGTCGGCGAGGACGTGATTTACCAAATGGCGCCAATGGCGCCGAATTCGACACAGGACATTATTTTCGAAATGGCGCCTTTGAAGCCGGTCAAGGGCGCCGCGCAGGCGTCCAAGCCAGCGCCGAAGCCTGCCGAGCAGCCGAGCCCCGCCGTCGCCGCGAAACCGGATTTGAAGCCAACATTGGCGCCGGCCGCCGCTGTGCAAGCGGCGCCCGCCCAGCCTATCCAGGCTCCGGTCGCAGAGGCGACAAAGCCTGCAACGCCGGACGTCGTCGAGCATCCTGTCACGCCAGAAGCGGCGCCGGCCGCCCAGGAAGCCGCGACGCCTGCAGAAGAGCCGGTCGTCGCGCAAGCGCCGACGATCGTAGAGCCGGCGCCGATCGGCCCGCCGATCATGATCTTGAACCCGCCGCGCAAGAGCGTTGCGGCCTTGAGCGCGCCGCCCGCCGCCTTCGACCAGAAGGCGATCGACCTGCAAGGCGGCGCCGCGGCTCCCGCGCTTGTCCCAAGCCTCGATTCCACGGCGCACGAGGAGCCGCCGCTTGCCGCCCAAGCGCCCGCTCCGGAAACCGCGGACGCCGGAGCAGCAACCCAAGCTCCGGAGGCCGCCGCGCCTTCAGAAGGGGTAGAGAACGCCTCGGCGCCGCCGCAGGACGATCTCGAAACCCGCATCGGCGCCATCCTTGCCGAAGGCGTCGTCGGCCCCGCCCAAGTGCGCCTCGCCGACCGGGCGACACTGTGGCTGCCGGCAGGCCGTATCTTCCTACCACCCGAAGCCGCCAAAAAGCTCGCCAAGGAAGCGGGGCTCGAATGGCGCGCCGGCATCCAAGGGATGATCGCGCCTACAGGCAACGGGCTGGATTGGCTTGCCCCTGTCGAGCTCGTCGAGGACGGTTATATCAAGACCGGCGCGCCCGAGTCGTTGCAGGCGGACGAATTGCTCGCGGCCTTCCAGGCGAGCCTGCCGGAGATCAACGCCCAACGTGCGCGGGCCGGCGAGCCGCCCGTGACGCTCGACCGCTGGCTCACCCCGCCGGCGCTCGACGCCAAGGGCCGCTTGTCCGCCTGCGCGAATATTTCCACGCCGAATAATCAGAACGGGTCCGACGGCTTCTTCAATTGCGAGGCCTGGGCGCTCGGGCGCAATGGCGCGATCAAGGTCGGCCTGGCCGACGGCGGCGAGATGGCCGAGCGTTTGAAAAACGAAGCCGCCGCGCTGGCCGAGACGATCGTTTTCGACCACGGCGCGGCCTATGAGGAATTCGACGCCGCGACCGACCCCGTCGCGTCCTATTCGGCGGCCGATCTCCTGACGCGCGACGTCGCGGCGAAGACGGTCAAGCCCGTCCTGGCGCCAGAAGAGGGGGCTCCGGCCCCGTCGATCCTCGATCGCATTTCCGGCCTTCTCTATCCGGCTCTCTTCGGAGCAATCTCGCTCGGCCTCTATGTTTACCTGAAACGCCGCCGCGAAGAGGCCGGCAAAGAAGAAGCGCAACAACAGGAAGCGGAGTCCGCTCCCGCCGAAGCGCTTCACCCAGAAACGAGCGAACCGGCAAAACAGGCTCCCGCGTCGCTTCTCGCGCGTCTCTTGCCGTCGCTTCATGCGCGTTTCGCAAAGAAGACCGAGAGCGCGTTGGAGTCGGCTCCTGTTGGAGATTCGCGACTGAATTCCACCCTGAGCGCTCTCAAAAGCAGATTTGCGGGCCTTCTCGAAGCGAGAAAGCTTCAGAAATCGAAAGCCGCGCCGCGGGCTGACGCCGTATCAAATGGCGTTCCGGAAGAAGAACCCGTATCGGCGCTCAAGAAGCTGGCCGCCCGGATGCGCCGCACAAGCGAGGAGGCGCCGCCCCCGCCGGTGAATGTCGCGCGCATCGTCAGGACGCCCCGGACCTCGGGAGGCGCGGCGGTTGCGGTGGCCGAAGAATTCGTTGCGCCGTTGATCGTGGATCGGGAGCCGGAAAAGGCGCCTGCGGAGGGCCTTCTGGAACCCGAACTGATCGAGCCGGGGCAGAACGGCGTGCAGATTGCCGAGCCGCAGCACGCCGTCGACGATGTCGCTCCGGCCGCTTCGCAGGTTGCGGCCGAGGACGGCGGTTTTGGGCTTGTGGAGCCCGGGGCCGCGGACTCTGCGGCCATCGAGGCGGCGCGCGCGCGTCTCGCTACCGAAGAGTAATACGCTTTTCGTTTGAATAGCTCGCATTGGGGCTCGGTCATTCCCGGCGGGCTGAAAGCCCGACCGGGAATGAAGAGCCGCAAAAGCGCTGGTTCTGCTCTGGATTCCCGATCGCTCGCTTCGCGAGCGTCGGGAATGACAGCACCCAATTTTGCGATCGCCATAATAGGCTTTCTCGGCCCGGCCGCGCCCATGGCCGGGCTTTTCGCTCTTGGGCGCTTTCCGCCCTGATTGCCTCGCAGTTTCAATTTTCTGAGAGTATTCCCTTCTCCCTGCGCAAGCTAAACGCCTCTTCGGCCTGGATTTTGCGGGGGATATCTAATAAGATATTGGTTTAGAAGGATGTTTTCTGCCCGCCGCGGCTGGCGCGGGCGGCTCGAATCGCCTATAGGAGTAGCCTGTATCTATAATTTGGGATTGGCGCGCCCTTGGCCGACGACGACACGAAAAAAGACGACTCCGAAAAGTCCGACATCAGGCCGGTTTCCATCGCCGACGAGATGAAGCGCAGCTATCTCGATTACGCGATGAGCGTGATCGTGAGCCGCGCCCTGCCGGACGTTCGCGACGGCCTGAAACCCGTGCATCGTCGCATTATGTTCTCGATGCACGAGAACGGCCATACGCCGGACAAGCCTTATGTGAAGTCGGCGCGCATCGTCGGCGACGTCATGGGTAAATATCACCCGCATGGCGACGCCGCGATCTATGACGCGCTGGTGCGCATGGCGCAGCCCTTTTCGATGCGGCTCATGCTCATCGATGGGCAAGGCAATTTCGGCTCGGTCGACAATGATCCGCCGGCAGCCATGCGTTACACCGAGTCGCGTCTCGCGAAACCCGCGCTCGCGCTGCTCGAGGATATCGACGAAGGCACGGTCGACTTCCAGCCGAATTACGACGGCAAGGAGCACGAGCCGACCGTCCTGCCGGCGCGCTTTCCCAATCTCCTCGTCAATGGCGCGGGCGGCATCGCCGTCGGCATGGCGACGAATATTCCGCCGCATAATCTCGGCGAGGTCATCGACGCCTGCATCGCGCTGATCGACAAGCCCGACATGACGGTCGCGGAGCTGATGGAGATCGTGCCGGGGCCGGACTTCCCGACCGCGGCGACGATCCTCGGGCGCGGCGGCATCCGCAACGCCTATGCGACGGGGCGCGGCTCCATCATCATGCGCGCCAAGGCGGAGATCGAGACGCTGCGCAAGGAGCGCGAGGCGATCATCTTCACCGAAATTCCCTATCAGGTGAACAAGGCGGCGCTGATCGAGCGCATTGCGGAGCTGGTCAAGGAAAAGAAGATCGAGGGCATCTCGGATCTGCGCGACGAGTCCGACCGCGAGGGCATGCGCATCGTCATCGAGCTGAAGCGCGAGGCGGTCGCCGACGTCGTGCTGAACCAGCTCTGGCGCCACACCGCGCTGCAATCGAGCTTCGCGGTGAATATGATCGCGCTGAACGGCGGCCGGCCGGAGCTGCTGACGCTCCATGACGTGCTGCGCGCTTTCGTGGATTTCCGCGAGAGCGTCGTCACCCGCCGCACCAAATTCCGCCTGAACAAGGCGCGCGATAACGCCCATCTGCAGGTCGGCCTCGCCATTGCCGTGGCGAATATCGACGAAGTCATCCGTCTCATCCGCACCTCGCCCGATGCGGCCGCCGCGCGCGAAGCGCTGATGGCGCGCGACTGGCCGGCGAAGGACATGGCGCCGCTCGTCGCGCTCATCGCGGACCCGCGCCATAAGCTCGCGGACGACGGCACGATCCGCCTGTCGGAAGCGCAGGCCCGCGCCATTCTCGATCTGCGCCTGCAGCGTCTCACGGCGCTCGGCCGCGAGGAAATTGCGGAAGCGCTCAACAAGCTCGCCGCCGAGATCGCGGAATATCTGGAAATACTGGGCTCGCGCGAAAAGCTCTTCGGCATCGTCAAGGATGAGATGCTGGCGGTGAAGGAGGCCTACGCCACACCGCGCCGCACGCAGATCACCGAGGCCGACGGCGAGGTCGAGGACGAAGACCTCATCGCACGCGAGGATATGGTCGTCACCGTCTCGCACGCCGGCTACATCAAGCGCGTGCCGCTCTCGACCTATCGCGCGCAAAGGCGCGGCGGCAAGGGCCGCTCCGGCATGCAGATGAAGGAGGAGGATTTCGTCCACCGCCTCTTCGTCGCCAATACGCATACGCCGGTGCTGTTCTTCTCCTCGCGTGGCAAGGCCTATAAGGAAAAGGTCTGGCGGCTGCCGCTGGCGGCGCCGCAGGCGCGCGGCAAGGCGCTCGTCAATATGCTGCCGCTGGAGGCGGGCGAGCGCATCACCACCATCATGCCGCTGCCCGAGGACGAATCGAGCTGGGCGACGCTGGACGTCATCTTCGCCACGACCGGCGGCACGGTTCGGCGCAACAAGCTCTCGGACTTCTGCGAAGTGCGCCGCAACGGCCTCATCGCCATGAAGCTCGATGAGGGCGAGGCGATCGTCGACGTCGCCACGGCGACGGAAGCCGACGACATTCTGCTCACGACGCGCGACGGCCAGTGCATCCGCTTCGCCGTGCCGGAAGTGCGCGTCTTCCAGGGCCGCACCTCTATGGGCGTGCGCGGCGTGTCGCTCGCCGAGGGCGATCGCATCATCTCGCTCTCGATCCTGAAGCACTTCGAGGCGACGCCCGACGAGCGCTCCTCCTATCTCAAAAAGGCGAGCGCCCTGCGCCGCCGCATGGGCGAGGATGTCGCGCCGGACGCCGGCGCCGACACGGAGGAGGCGACGGGCGCCGTCGAGCTCTCCGACGAGCGCTTCGCCGCCATGCAGGCGGCCGAGCAGATCATTCTGACGGTCTCGGAAAACGGCTTCGGCAAGCGCACCTCTTCCTACGAGTACCGCATCACCGGGCGCGGCGGCAAAGGCATCGTCGCCATGGCGGTGAATGCGCGGAACGGCAAGCTTGTGGCCTCATTCCCCGTGGGGCAGGACGACGAGATCATGCTCGTCACCGACGGCGGCCAGTTGATCCGCTGCCCGGTGGGAGGGATTAGAGTCGCGGGACGTGGCGCGCAGGGCGTGATCGTGTTCAACACCGCTGCGGATGAGCGCGTGGTGTCGGTCGAGCATATTGGGGATGTGGGTGAGGATGATGCGGGTGAGGGGGCGGAAGAGTAGCGAAGGCTACTCAGGCCGCCGCCGCGCAGCATGGCGGATATGGACGATCCAGGCTTCCTCGCCCTCAACTTTCCAGTAGACGATATAGGGGTATGGCGAGACAGGGCGTTGCCGCAGCCCTTTCCACTCGGATAGCTGCCCACCCATAGGGAAGGTTTCTACCGTTTGGATCGCCCGCCGAAGAGCTTTCTTGATACTCACAGCGCCTGCCGGGCTGCGTTCGTCTAGGTAAGCGAAGATACGTTCGATGTCCGCCAGCGCGCGTCGAGTATAACGCGCCCTCATAAGCCATGACGCTTCCAAAGCGCCGCGACTTCTTCGTCCGACGCAAACTCCCCACGCCGCGCCTGAGCTAAGCCTTCTTCCAGCGCCGCAATCGTTTCCGCATCCAACGGCGCGGGATGGGCGCCCGCTTCAATGGCGTCGAGGATGAGCATGGCCATTGCGTCCTGCTCGGCAGCAGGGAGGTCGCGGACTTTGTCGATCGCTTTTTCGAGAAGTCTGGTCATGCTTGTCGCTCTGCCTCCAGGTTACGGCGGCTAATATAGCGCCCCTCGCGCCTTTTTGCCGACACCCACTCAACCCGCTGGCTCGCCAACGCCCGGCGCAGCCACCACGGCGATACTCTTCTCCTGCGCGCGCGCCATCTCCCTTGCCACCACATATTGATGCCGCGCCTTCAGCGCGCTGATGCTCAGCCAGGCCGCGACGCCGACGCCGATGCAATGGGCGAAGAGCAGGCTGAAATTCACCAGCAGAACGAAAACGTCGAGCGCGCGGATGATCTTGGTGGGATCGGTGATGGCGATGCCCGGCGGTTGCGACACGGTCTTGCCGATCAGCAGCGCGACGCTCAACCCCGTGCCGATGAAAGACAACAGCGCACCCATCACATTGACGAAGCCGCCCGCGCCGACAAACCAGAAGGCCATGCGCCTCTCATGCGCGAGATAGCGTTCGGGACGGCTGCGGATGGAGGCGGCGGCGTTCATGTCGCGGTAGCCGAACAGGATCGACAGCAGCATCAGCGCCAAAGCCGCCGACGCCCAATAGATGGCTTCGCCGAAGTTCGAGCCGCCGGGGCTCACGCTATGGCCCGCAAAGGCGAAGGCCAGCAGGAGAGCCGATACGACGCCGAGAAAGAGTTGCACCCAAAAGGCCGTCGCGCCGAAGAAGCGGAAGCTCTGTGCGAGGCCGTCCGCGATCATCGCCGCAATGCTGGCGGGCGCAGGCGGTTCGAGCGTCTTGTGGGAGGCGGGAGAGAGCCGGTCGAACAGCGCGAAAGCCGCATAAAGGACGGCGAGGGCGCCAAAGGCATAGGCGGCGATGATATGCGCGAGTTGAGCATGCTCGGCCGCCTGGGGCGCGCCCGCGTCCCAGAAGGGCAGAGGGTATTCCCAAAAGAAAATCTGCTCGCCCCGAGAGATCGCCGCGAGCGCCCCGGCCGCCGCCGCCGCGATGAACGAGAGATAGATCGCCTGCCTGAACCAGAAGCCGATCATGCGCCGCGCATTGCGCGGCCCACCGCTCTCGACCATCAGATAAAGGGTGACGCCGATCAGGATTTGAGCGACGAGAAGAAGCGCCGCCGTGAGCCCCAGCGATATGTGCAACTCTGTAAGGTAAGCGCGCGTCGCGGCCTCTAACTGCGCATGCTCGCGAACCGCGCCGACGCCGAGCGCAGCGGCGCCGGTCAGGAGAAAAATCCAAAAAACAAACGCTGATAATAAATTGCGCCTCGGATCGGAGCCCATCGGACATCTCCATTCGGCCGGATCGCCACGCGCCCTCGCGGCCTTCCGCGCTGCAATATAGCCCAAGCGCCGCCTTGCGTCCCTGCGCCAAAGGGTCCGCGCCGGCGCAGAATGTTGAGAACATGTGCGGACAACGCCGCTTCTTCTCCCCGCGTGTCGTAATGTCTCGGCGTGGATGCCCGCGACAAGCGCGGGCATGACGCGGCTGCGTAGGGTTTGTTAAACTGGATTGCGAGCCCCGATCGCGCCGGCGCCCCCTTGCTCTTGGCCTTGTAACCCCGTAAAAGCCCGCCGCGCGCGGGCGGATGACCCGCCCAATCGGAACGGGACAATGGCCAAGGAAAAATTCTCTCGCACCAAGCCGCACTGCAACATCGGGACGATCGGGCACGTCGACCACGGCAAGACGTCTTTGACGGCGGCGATCACCAAGGTTCTGGCGGAGACGGGCGGAGCGACGTTCACGGCCTACGACCAGATCGACAAGGCTCCGGAAGAGAAGGCGCGCGGCATCACCATTTCGACGGCGCACGTCGAATATGAGACGCAGAACCGCCACTACGCCCACGTCGACTGCCCCGGCCACGCCGACTATGTGAAGAACATGATCACCGGCGCGGCGCAGATGGACGGCGCCATTCTCGTGTGCTCCGCCGCCGACGGCCCGATGCCGCAGACCCGCGAGCACATCCTGCTCGCCCGCCAGGTCGGCGTGCCGGCGCTCGTCGTGTTCCTCAACAAGGTCGACATGGTCGACGATCCGGAGCTGCTCGAGCTCGTCGAACTCGAAGTCCGCGAGCTTCTCTCGAAGTACGACTTCCCCGGCGACGACATTCCGATCGTCAAGGGTTCGGCTCTGTGCGCTCTCGAGAACAAGAATCCCGAGATCGGCCATGACGCGATCCTGAAGCTGATGCAGGAAGTCGATCGCTATATCCCGCAGCCGGAGCGACCGAAGGACCAGCCCTTCCTGATGCCGGTCGAGGACGTGTTCTCGATCTCGGGCCGCGGCACGGTGGTGACGGGCCGCATCGAGCGCGGCGTGGTGAAGGTCGGCGAGGAAGTCGAGATCGTCGGCATCCGTCCGACGACCAAGACGACGGTGACCGGCGTCGAAATGTTCCGCAAGCTGCTCGATCAGGGCGAGGCGGGCGACAACGTCGGCTGCCTGCTGCGCGGCACGAAGCGCGAGGACGTCGAGCGCGGCCAGGTTCTGTGCAAGCCGGGTTCGGTGAAGCCGCACACGAAGTTCAAGGCTGAGGCGTATATCCTCACCAAGGAAGAAGGCGGCCGTCATACGCCGTTCTTCACCAACTATCGTCCGCAGTTCTACTTCCGCACGACGGACGTGACCGGCATTGTGACGCTCCCCGAGGGCGTCGAGATGGTGATGCCGGGCGACAACGTCACGATGGAAGTGGCTCTGATCGTTCCGGTCGCCATGGAAGAGAAGCTGCGCTTCGCTATCCGCGAAGGCGGCCGCACGGTCGGCGCGGGCGTGGTCGCGAGCATTATCGAATAATAGCGGATCTGGACCGCGAGCCTTCAGGCTCGCAGTCTTGGTCGAGCGAGCCTGAAGGCTCGCGGTCCAAGAACCGGGTCTGCGAGAAAAAAAGCCCCGCGGCGAGCGCCGTGGGGCTTTTTTATTGCGCCGTGTATCAGGCGGCGAGGTCTTCGCCCAGCGGGGCCCACGGCGCCTGATAATCATCGTCCTCGATGTCGCTTTGCGAAATTTCCAGCGCCGCGGCGACGGCCGAAATGCCGATTTCGCGGTAGAGCCGCGCCAGGAGATCGTGAGGATGCCCGCCGGATTGGGACGGGGCGGGTTGGGCCGATGAGATATCCGACATGGCGACTTCCTCTATACGCGAACGCTTTTACGGTTGACCGAGCGAGGAGACTGTCGCCGTTTTGATTTAAAGACTCGCTAAAGGCCCAGCGTTTCGCGACAAAAGAGCAATCGTTGCATTCGGCGATGTTTTGGTTGAAAAATGCGGCGCCCGCCCGCTGGCGAAACTCATGCGAGATTATTTGCCAATATGCGTCGAACGCTCCCGCCCGAGCCGTGGTCGCAAGCCGCTTTATGGAGTCGCGACGTCGCGCTCTTTGCGGCGACGGTGGCGCTGCTCGCGGTGCTGCTTGCGCGGCTGAGCATTGTCGCGCCCGCCTCGGCGCTCGCCGCCTTCGGCGCCGCTGTGGCGCTGGCCTTGGTGGCGCTGCTTCTGGTCGGCGCCGCGAGCGTCGTCATCTGGCGGACGGGAAGGCGCGGCGTCGGGTCGGCGGTCGGCGGCGGGATGCTGGCGCTGCTCACGCTCGCTTATCCCGCCTATCTCGCTTTCGAGGCGGTGCGGCTGCCGGTGCTGTCCGACATTTCCACCGACACCGCCAATCCGCCTTATTTCTCGCTATCGCGCGCCGCTTACGAAGCGCGCAAGGGTTTCCAGCCGAAAGGCTTGCCGGCGAAGGCGCGCGAGGCGCAGCGGCCCGCCTATCCGGACGTCGAGCCGATCGTCGTCGATCTCGACGCCGACGAGGCTTTTGCGCTGGTGCTGAAAACGGCGAAAGCCGTCGGCTGGAAGGTGGTCGATCAGCGCCCGCCGGGCGGGCGAACCGGGGAAGGGCACGCGGATTTCCTCGACAAGACGCCGATCATGGGCTTCGACGAGGACATCACGATCAGGCTCAAGCCATTGCCGGGACAGACGCGCATCGATTTGCGCTCGGCGTCGCGCTATGGACGGCACGATTTCGGCGCCAACGCCGCGCGGATCGTTTCCTTCGCCGAAGAGCTGCAGACGCAATTGGACGCGCGATAGGCCATTGGACCCCGCGCCTTCAGGCGCGCCTGTCAACAAGCGCGCCTGAAGGCGCGCGGTCCGATTTACTCGTTTTTGAACGACGACTCTGGTATGGTCCTGCTCGTTCTCCAATTAACGGGTAGGAGGCCGAGAACAGCCCATGGCCAATGAAGGCGACGGCGCGAGCGCGGTTCACAGCGTTCCCAACTTCACCCGTGAGGAAGAGCTTCACGCGCTTCGAGAGATGCTGCTGATTCGGCGCTTCGAGGAGAAGGCGGGCCAGCTTTACGGCATGGGCGTCATCGCCGGATTCTGCCATCTCTATATCGGCCAGGAGGCGGTGGTCGTCGGCGCCAAAATGGCGGCGCGTGACGGCGACCAGTTCACCACGAGCTATCGCGATCACGGCCATATGCTGGCGAGCGGCATGGACGCCAAGGGCGTCATGGCGGAGCTGGCGGGCAAAAGGGGCGGCTATTCCAAAGGGAAGGGCGGCTCCATGCATATGTTCTCGCAGGAGAAGAATTTCTTCGGCGGGCATGGCATCGTCGGCGCGCCAGCGCCGATCGGCGCGGGCGTCGCTCTCGCCAACGCCTATCGCGGCGACGGCAGAGTGTCGCTGACCTTCTTCGGCGAAGGCGCGGCCAATCAGGGCCAGGTCTATGAGGCCTTCAACATGGCGGCGCTGTGGAAGCTGCCGGCGCTGTTTATCGTCGAGAACAATCGTTACGCCATGGGCACGTCGTTGACGCGCGCCGCCGCCCAGACTGACTTCGCCATGCGCGGCGCCGCCTTCGGGATTCCGGGCCACCAGCTCGACGGCATGGATGTCCGCGCCGTGCGCGCCGCGACGGCCGAGGCGCTGGAATGGTGCCGCTCGGGGAAGGGGCCTTATCTCCTCGAAGCGCAGACCTATCGCTATCGCGGCCACTCCATGTCAGACCCCGCCAAATATCGCTCCAAGGAAGAAGTGCAGAAGATGCGCGAGGAGCATGATCCGATCGAGCAGGTGCGCCTGCGCCTGCTCGCCGATGGCGTCGCCGAGGATGAGCTCAAGAAGATCGACGCGGGCGTTCGCAAGATTGTCGCCGATGCGGCGGATTTTGCGATGAACGACAAGGAGCCGGATCCTTCCGAGCTTTATACGGACGTGCTGGCGGGAGCCTGAAGTTTTATGTGCTTGATGTTTTCCCCCTCCCTGTCCCTCCCCCGCAAGCGGGAGAGGGAACGCTCACGATCGGCAGCCTCGATGAAGGCGACAATTTACGCCCTCTCCCGCAAAGCGGGGGAGGGTTGGGGAGGGGGCTTCGCGCAATGACCATCAACGTCCTCATGCCCGCGCTCTCTCCCACGATGGAGCAGGGCAAGCTCGCCAAATGGCTGAAAAACGAAGGCGATGAAGTCAAGGCCGGCGACGTCATCGCCGAGATCGAGACCGACAAAGCAACCATGGAGGTCGAGGCGGTCGACGAGGGCGTGTTGGCGTGCATCCTCGTGCCGGGCGGCACGGAGAATGTCGCGGTCAATACGCCGATCGCGGTGATCGCCGGCGAAGGCGAGGATGCTTCCGCGGTCGAAGCGCCGCCGGCCGCCAAGGCGCCCCCGCCGCCTACCGCGCCTCAGGACGAAGCCGGCGAGGCGAATAAGGCGCGCCTGGAGGCCGCGGCGCAGGCGGCTGCGCCGCAAGCCAAGCCCGTGAGCGTCGCCGCCCCGCCGGCCGTTTCCGCCGCGCCGGAAGTGCCGGCGGGAACGACCATGATCCCCATGACCATGCGCGAAGCCTTGCGCGACGCCATGGCGGAGGAGATGCGCCGCGACCCCAACGTCTTCATCATGGGCGAGGAGGTGGCCGAATATCAGGGCGCCTATAAGGTGACGCAGGGCCTGCTGCAGGAATTCGGCCCCATGCGCGTGCGCGATACGCCGATCACCGAATATGGCTTTGCGGGCATCGGCGTCGGCGCCGCTTTCGCGGGCCTGCGGCCGATCGTCGAATTCATGACCTTCAATTTCTCGATGCAGGCCATCGACCACATCGTCAACTCGGCCGCGAAGACGCTCTATATGTCGGGCGGTCAGATCCATTGCCCGATCGTCTTCCGCGGCCCCAATGGCGCCGCCGCGCGCGTCGGCGCGCAGCATAGCCAGGACTACGCCGCCTGGTATTCGCAGGTGCCGGGGCTCATCGTCATTTCGCCCTCCAACGCCAGCGACGCCAAGGGCCTGCTGAAGGCCGCCATCCGCAACGACAATCCGGTTGTCTTCCTCGAGAATGAAATTCTTTACGGCAAGACCTCGGAAGTGCCGGCGCTGGAGGATTTCGTCCTGCCGATCGGCAAGGCGCGCATTGCGCGGCCGGGAACGGATGTGACGCTCGTCTCCTTCTCGATCGGCATGACCTACGCGCTGGGCGCCGCTGAGGCGCTGGCCAAGGACGGGATCGAGGCGGAGGTCATCGACCTGCGCACGCTACGGCCGATGGATACGCAAACGATCGTGGAGTCGGTGAAGAAGACGGGCCGCTGCGTCGCGATCGAAGAAGGCTGGCCGCAAGGCGGCGTGGCGTCTGAAATCGCCGCGCGTCTGCAAGAGGAGGCCTTCGACTATCTCGACGCGCCGATCGCGCGCGTCACCGGCAAGGACGTGCCCATGCCTTATGCGGCGAATTTGGAAAAGCTCGCGCTGCCGAGCGTGGCGGAAGTGGTGGCGGCGGCGAAGGCGGTTCTTTATCGAAGCTAGCCGCCAGGGCGTTTGAACGCCGCCCTGGCGCGCTCAACGTCTTCTCGGATGACGCAGCCCTCTGCATGATCGTTGATCAGCCCCATGGCCTGCATGAACGCATAGACTGTGGTTGGGCCAACGAACGCCCAGCCACGCTTTTTGAGATCTTTCGATAGTGCGATCGAGGCCGCTGAGGTGGAGGCGGTTTGAGGTTTGCCGAGCGTGGCGGCAGGCGGCTCGTAGCGCCAGAAATAGGCAGCTAGGGAGCCTTCCTGACGAACGATTTCCTGCGCGCGCTTGGCGTTGTTGATGACGGCGGCGATCTTTCCGCGGTGACGAACGATGCCTCGGTCGTCCAAAAGACGTTGGAGGTCATCGTCGGTGAACCGGGCAATCCTGTCAAAATCGAAACTGTAAAAGGCGCCGCGAAAATTTTCCCGCTTCGCGAGGATGGTGCGCCAGCTCAATCCGGACTGAAAACCTTCGAGACAGAGCTTTTCAAAGAGCCTGCGATCATCGTCGACGGGAAAGCCCCACTCCGTATCGTGATAGGCGAAATAATCGGGAGCGGCGGCGCACCAGCGGCAGCGCGGACGGCCATCGGGGCCGGGTACTGTCGTGCTCATCGTCACCCCAGCAGGAATGCGAGGCGCTCGTCGGCGCGGCTGGCTGCAACTTCCAGGATGTCGGGCTTCACCACATCCGCGGCGACAAACGGGTCTTCGTTCAGCCGCATCTCCAGATCAGCGCGCGATATATTGTGAACGAGGATCGCGCCGCCCGCCTGCGGCTGCAGGCTCCCGGCCAAGAGGACGACGCCGTCGTCAAATCCGCGTCGGAGCCAGGCGTTGTGGCCCTCCATGAACTGCTGCGCCAGCGCTCTTTTGTCGGAAAATCTCAGCAGCACGATAAACATTTGCAACTTCCCTCTCGACCAAGCGTTGAATGGCTTCAGGGCGCGGCGGGATGCTGCGCCTCCAGCCATGCGCAAATTTCATCGACTTCCCGGCGAATGAAGTCCTCGTCGCGAAAGGCGTTGGCGAGCGTGGCCACGCCTTGGCTACGCGCAAGCAGGCGCATGGCGAGAACGCCAGCGTCGGGTTTGCGGCCGAGCAGGACAAACTGCCGTTCCAGCCACTCGCGAAAGAGCGCGAATATCCTGTTCGCTTCGGCTTTTGCGGCGTGGTCGAGCCTGGCAAGCTCGCTGCAGAGTGCGCCAACCGGGCAGCCATAGAGCATGATCTTCGCCCGGTTCACGATTAGGATATGTATAAAGCGCCGGATGCGATCGGCAGGATCGCTGCCATCGGTGTCCCATTGCGTCAGCAACTCTTTGGTCTTGCCGAGGCGAAGAGAGATGACAGCGTCGAGGATCTCGTCCTTTGTCTTGAAGTGGTAGTAAAAATTTCCCCGCGATATTTTGACGGCTTCCGCGATGTCGGCGAAAGACGTGCGCTCATATCCTTGCTGGTAAAAGAGCCTGTCGGCGGCCTCTATAATCTGCTCGCGAGTTGTGGCGCGGCTCATAAATCGGTCTTTCTCTCGGCTCTTGTCGCTTTCGGATCAGGTAATTCCGGCGCAAAGTTGGCAGGTGAATGCGGTAGGGCAAACGTCCTAAATTAGGAGTAGGACGGTTGTCCCAGCGAGTCAAGGGCGCGAGCGACCTGCGGCTGTCCTCGCAAAAAAGCTGGGCGTTCGACACTCGATCTCCCACGCCGTGACGTTAACCGATCGCAGATATAAAATAGCCGCTGAACGGTTGGCCAAGGAACCACTCGGGGATTCACGGAAATGAATATCGCGGCGCCGAACCCCTCCCATCCTCGCGTCTTCGCTTCGCCACTGGCGCGCCGTCTCGCTAAGGAAGGGGGGCTCGATCTCTCGTCGCTGACTGGGTCCGGACCGCATGGCCGCATCATCGAGCGCGACGTAAAAAGCGCGCTGGCGGGCGGGCCTCGTAAGGCGGCCGCTGAACCTATTTCCCTCTCCGAGGCGCCCTCGCTCGAGACGACCCGCAAGTATTATGCAGCCGACTCCTATGAGGAAGTCCCACACGATTCCATGCGCAAGGCGATCGCCCGCCGTCTCACGGAGTCGATCCAGACCGTCCCGCATTTCTACCTCGACGTCGATTGCGAGATCGACGCGCTCCTGCGTCTGCGCGAGGAGTTCAACGCGGCGGCGCCCAAGCGCGCGGATGGTTCGCCGGAATGGAAGACCTCGGTCAACGATTATATCGTGAAGACGTTGGCGCTCGCTTTGCAGCGCGTGCCGGAGGCCAATGTCACCTTCACGCCCGAGGCGATGTTGAAGCACAAGGCTTCCGACATTGGCGTTGCAGTGGCCATCCCCGGCGGGCTCATCACGCCGATCATCCGAAACGCGCAAGCCAAAACCGTTCGTGAGATTTCGGACGAGGTCCGCGAGCTCGCCGGCCGCGCCCGCGAGCGGAAATTGAAGCCGCAGGAATATGAGGGCGGGGTCTCCGCCGTCTCCAACCTCGGCATGTATGGGATCAAGAATTTCTCGGCGGTGATCAACCCGCCGCAATCGACGATCCTCGCCGTCGGCAAGGGCGAGCAGCGGATGGTCGTGAAGAATGGCGCACCCACGGTCGCCACCATTATGAGCGTGACGCTGTCCTGCGACCATCGCGCGGTCGACGGGGCATTGGGCGCGGAGCTGCTGGCGGCTTTCAAAACGCTGATCGAGCAGCCGATGGGGTTGTTCGCGTGAGGCTTGCCTCCAAACTCACATGTCCCCGCTGCGGACACGCTGAGACGCTCACTATGGCCGAAAACGCCTGTGTCGTCGTCTATAATTGTCCCGCCTGCGGCGCCCGGCTTACGCCGAAAGAGGGCGACTGCTGCGTCTTTTGCTCCTATGGCGACGTTCCTTGCCCGCCAATCCAGGCGGAACAGCATTGCTGCTCCAGCCCGCGCTAAATATCGCCGTGGACGTGCGCGCCATTTATCGGCATATCCTTGTTTAGACTTTCTCTAAACACTCAAGGAGCGGCCCGTGGCGACGGAAGCAGATATTCTCGAAGCGCTGGAAAACCTCTATGCGCCTGGCGGCATATCGCTGGCGCGGGCGGTGAGCGGCATTAATCTCTCCGGCGCGAAAGCCTTCGTCTCGCTCGCCGGCGATCCCGCGAAGCCGGAGGGCTGGGAGATCGCGCGCACCAACGCTGAGAAGGCGATCAAGGCGGTGCCGGGCATCGAGGCCGCCGTCGTGACGCTCACCGCCGAGCGCGCCCCCGGCGCCGCGAAAGCTCATGACCACCATCACGGCCATTCCCACGCCGCGCCGCCGCCCCCGCAGGCGCGCAAGGGCCTCGCGCCGGCTTTGGAGAAAATCCGCTATGTCGTCGTGGTGGCCTCCGGCAAGGGCGGCGTCGGCAAATCCACGACCTCCGCCAATCTCGCGCTCGGTCTCGCGGCGCAGGGCTGGCGCGTCGGGCTCCTCGACGCCGACATTTACGGCCCCTCGGCGCCGCGCCTTTTCGGCCTGCATGACAAGCCCAAGGTCGAGAACGGCAAGCTGGTGCCGCTCGAAGCCTATGGCGTGAAGATCATGTCCATGGGCTTCCTCGTCGAGGAGAATACGCCCATGGTCTGGCGCGGGCCGATGGTGGCGCAGGCGCTGTCGCAATTGCTGGGGGAGGTGGCCTGGGGCGACCTCGACGCGCTCGTCGTCGACATGCCGCCCGGCACAGGCGACGTTCAGCTCACCATGGCGCAGCAGACGCCGATCGCCGGCGCGGTGATCGTCTCGACGCCGCAGGATCTCGCGCTGATCGACGCGCGCCGCGCCGTCGCCATGTTCCAGAAGGTCGAGGCGCCGATCCTCGGGATCATCGAGAATATGAGCTATTTCCTTTGCCCGCATTGCGGCGGCCGCTCGGAAATCTTCTCGCATGGCGGCGCGCGCCACGACGCCGAGCAGATGGGCGTGCCGTTCCTGGGCGAGGCGCCGCTCGACATGAAAATCCGCGAGACGTCGGACGCCGGCCGTCCGGTGGTCGGCGCCGAGCCTGACAGCCCGCAGGCCGCCGTCTATCTCAACCTCGCCGCAAAGGTGAAGACGCTGCTCGAAACCACCAAGCAGCGCGCCGCGCCCAATATCGTCGTGGGCTGACCACACCGTCATTGCGAGCGAAGCGAAGCAATCCAGGGCGGCGATGCGGCCCTGGATTGCTTCGTCGGCTCCGCCTCCTCGCAATGACGGCGGTTAGATCATGCAGACTTTCGTATTGCGGGCTTTTTCAGAAATGGGTCGGGATAATCGAGTTGTCGCCCGCGTCCCATTTATAGTTGTAGCCCAGCGTCAACTCCCACGCCTGCACCCAGGGCGTGATCTTCGCCGCCGCATTGACGGCGCCGAAAGGCATGCCCGGAAGCTGCGGGATCGTCTCCGGCCCGCTGATCGAGTTCTTGAAGGCGTAGACGAAGCCCAGATCGATGGACGAATTTTTGGTGAGGGCGTAATTGGCGCCCGCTGCGGCATGATGCCGGTTGAGGATCGGCGCCAGCACATTCAGCGTCACGGCGAGGGGGCGCACGGCGCCCGTGCTATAGTGATAGCCCGTCCGCAATGTGAGCGTCGGCGAATAGCGCCACTCCACGCCGACCGCCGCGGAGTCGGTATCCTTCCAGGAGAAGCCCGGCCCATTCGAATCGCCCATCGACCGGAATGTGATCGGGAATGATGGATTCCCCAGCGAAGAGACAGCCGAATAGAAGATGTGGCGCCAGTCCGCCATGACCGTCAAATTCGGCAAGAGATCATAGGCGAGGCCCGCCTGCATGCTGGCGGGAACGTCGAAACGTCCGTGATCGCCGATCAGCCCGGAGTATTTGTCGAGGCGCGACATCCACATCGGCGTCGACGCCGCAAAGCCGAAACGCAGCCTGTCGGTGATCCCCCAGGTCAGGCCTGCGCGAAGGCCCCCGCCCCAGGACCAGTCATAGGACATGTCCGACAGTTCCCAGGGGTTCGACGAATAGGGCGCAAAGACCTTGGCGCCCTGAATATTGAGCATCTGCACGGCCACGGTGGGCGCGACGCCGATGGCGATCGGACCGATGGGCGTATGGAAGCGCCGCGCATAGGAGACGCTCATGAAAGCCTGCTCCAGATCGACGCCGGCGAATCCGCCGCCGAACACGCCGCCGTTCGGGGCGCGCCGATAGGCCGAGCTATACGCCGTGTTAATACCGCCGTTCGCGTAGCTCGCGATGCTCCACGACGAATCCGCGTCGATCGGCTGCACATAACCGCCGTTGGGCACAGGGAACCAGGGACGACCGCTTTCGACGCGGCCGGGAGCGACAATGCGCGGCGCCCCTTCGGTATAGTAGCCGCGCTCGGCGTTGATGACCGTCATGCCGAGCTGGAACTGCCGCTCGAGACCCACGATTCCCGCAGGGTTGGCGGAAATCGCCATGGCGTCGCGCTGGTCGGCGGTTCCGGCGCCGGCGAGCGCCTTTTGGCGCGGGCCGTAGCCGATCATGAAATAGCCGTCGGCGGCGAAGGCGGCGGGCTCCGCGATGAGAAGCGCGGAAAAGGCGAAGGCGAGGCGGGAGACGGTCTTGTGCATGCGAGCGAGCCCAGCTTAGGCGGAAACAATCCAGCAACAAGCTAACAGAGTCGCCGATTTACTGGCAGGCAGCTCGAGCTCCAGTTACGAAATTACTAGGTAATGTTACGTATTTGCCACAGAATTAATTTGCAGGCGCAACAAGATAGCGATCAGCGCCGCCGCCGGATGACATAGCGATAATGCTCGGCGGTCTTTTCCGCGCTCACCAGTTCGTCCCCCGTCTGGCGCGCAAAGGCTTCGAAATCGGCCATCGAGCCGGAGTCGGTGGCCAGCACCTCCAAAAGCCCACCGACCGGGATTTCAGTCAAGGCTTTCTTGGTTTTCAGGATCGGCATGGGGCAGTTCAGGCCACGCGCGTCTACGGTTTTCTCGGTCATGGTCATTCGTCAGATAAAGAGGTTGATGTCGGCCTTGGCGGCCTCTTCGAGATAGGTTGCTGCGCCGCCGAAAGAGACGCCCTCGATCATGTCCTCTTTCTTGAACTCGAAGAGGTCCATGGTCATCTGGCAGGCCACGAGCTTCACGCCGCTCTCCAGCGCAATGTCGCGCAGCTCGTCGATTGTCGCGACGCCCTTCTTCTCGATCATGTTTTTCATCATCGCCGTCGCGCCGGCGGTGACGCCCGGCAGCGCGGCAAGAAGATTTGGCATGCCGAGATGCGCGCCGGCGATCGGCATTTTCATCGCCGGATTGCCGAGCGGCGAAACTTCGAGATCGAGCTCCTTCTTGAGGAGGCCGAGGCCGTAGAAGGTGAAGAAGAGCGTGACGTCCATGTCCATCGCCGCCGCGGTCGTCGCGAGAATGAAGGGCGGATAGGCCCAGTCCAGCGTGCCTTTCGAGACGATGATGGTGAGCGATTTGCGGCTCTGGGCCGTCTCTTGTGTCACGATGCGTCCGTTCCTTGGCCCCCGGCCTGCGAGGCAAAGCCCATACCAGCCGACGGGACAAAAAGGCAAACCACCCGCGAACAGCGCGTATCGGGCGCCCGTCATTCCCGGCGGGCTGAAAGCCACAAGAGCGCTGGTTTTGCTCAGAGCCCGTCATTGCGAGCGAAGCGAAGCAATCCAGGGCGGCGATGCGGCCCTGGATTGCTTCGTCGGCTCCGCCTCCTCGCAATGACGGCGGTGAGTCCTGTGTGTCCCCCCAAACGGCGCGAGCGTCGGGAATGGCGCCGAACCAATCGAGTGAATCTCGCATCAACCAATCAGCCGCCGCCACATGCCGTACCATCCGCCGGCGCTGATCGCGAGCAGCGCCGCGAGCCCGAGCGCCGTCATGTCGGGCGGGTCGAAGCGCAACAGCCCGGCGAGCGGCGGGAAGTAGAGCCCGGCGGAGACGACCGAGAGGGCCGCTGCGGCGATCGCCCAGAAAGACAGGTTCTCGCGCGCAAAGGGGGAAACGCCTTTGGGCAAAGCGTCGGACAGCGCCAGCGTCAGATTGCCGATGATCAGCGTCGCGAAGGCGAGCCCGCGCCCTTCGGGCTCGGCGACCCCGAACCCATTGGCGAAAACATAGACGCTCAACACGGCGAGGAACACCGACAGGCCCTGAGCAACGCCGAGCAGCAGATCGCGCGTCCCGAAGAGCGGCTCGCTTTGCGGGCGCGGCGGCTTCAGCATGGCGTCCCTCTCGGCGGGCTCGGCCTCGAAGGCCAGAGAGCAGGTGGGATCGATGATCAATTCCATCAGCACCACATGCGCCGGAAGCAGCATGGGCGGCAGGCCCATCAAAATGGGCGCGAGCGCGAGGCCGGCGATCGGAATGTGAATCGCGGTGACGTACGTCAGCGCCTTGCGCAGATTCGCGGAAATGCGCCGCCCCAGCGCCACGCCTGCGACGATGGAGGCGAAGCGGTCGTCGAGCAGCACGATATGGGCGGCTTCGCGCGCAACGTCCGAGCCGCGTTGGCCCATGGCGATGCCGATATGCGCGGCCGCGAGCGCCGGCCCGTCGTTCACGCCGTCGCCGGTCATCGCGACAATATGGCCATCCGCCTTGAACGCCTCGACGAGCGCCAATTTGTTGGCCGGCATCACGCGGGCGAAGACGCGCACGTCGCGGATTTTTTGAGCGACGTCACCGGGCGGAATCTGCGCGATTTCCGCGCCGGTGAGAACGCCGCCGCTGATGTCGATGCCCGCCGCTTTGGCGATGGCGAGCGCCGTCGCCGGATAATCGCCGGTGATCATCGCGACCGAGACGCCGGCGCGCCGCGCGGCGGCGACCGCCTCGGGAACGTCGTCGCGGATCGGGTCTTCGAAGGCGACGAGGCCGATAACGGCGTAAGGCGCTTCTTCGAGCCGGTCGACGACGGTCGGCGTCTCGGCGACCGCCAGCACGCGCAATCCCTCCCGCGCCATCTCCTCGATGACGCTCGCATAGCGCGCGTGCTCCGCTTCGCTCGTTCGGGCCAGCCGGAAGATCGCCTCGGGCGCGCCCTTGACGGCTTTCAGAGCGCCGCCGTCCACTCGCCAGGATTGAATGAAAGCAAGCAGCTCCGGCTTAATCGGAAAGCTTTCGATCGCCGTCCCGCCCGCGGGGATTTCCAGCCTGTCGGCCATCGCGAGCACGGCGCGATCCATCGGATCGACCGGGTTGACGCTCGACGCGCGCCGCGCCGCCTGGATCAGCCTGTGCTGCTCGGCGTCGGGCGCGTCGGGAACGGGCTCGACGCCATCGCCGGTATAGAGCCGCGCCACAGCCATACGGTTTTCAGTCAGGGTGCCCGTCTTGTCGACGCAAAGGAGGGAGGTCGAGCCCAAGGTTTCGGTGACGGATGAGCGGCGCACGAGCACATTGCGGCCGGCGAGCCGAAAGGCGCCGATAGCGAGAAAAATCGCCAGAACCATGGGGAATTCTTCCGGCAGCAGGCCGATGGCGAGGGTGATGCCGGCGATCGCCCCTTCGAACCAATCCCCATGCACGAGGCCGTAAGCGACGATCACCAGCGCGCAGAAGAGCAAAGCGAAGGCGCCGAGCCGCGCCACCAGCGCGCCGGTGCGTTTCTGCAACGGGCTCGGCTCGCCTTTGATCGCCGCAAGCGAGGCCCCGAGGCCGCCGACCGCCGTGCGCGCGCCGGTGCGCGCGACCCGCGCGACGCCGGAGCCGCGCACGATCATCGAGCCGGCGTAGAGGAAGGGCGTGTAATCGCCGCCGGGGTCCGGGAAGGCGAGCGCCGCGCCATCGCCGGCAAGCGTCTTCGTGACCGGCGCGGATTCGCCGGTGAGGATCGACTCGTCGATGACAAGCGCGTCGCCGGCAAGGACAATGGCGTCGGCGGGCGCGCGCTGTCCCTCGCCGACGAGGATTATGTCTCCGGGAACGAGATCGCGCGCGGGGATTCGCCGTTCCGCGCCGTCGCGAATGACATGCGCCGTGGGTTCTGCGAGCCGCTGCAGGGCCTGAAGGGCGCGCTCGCTACGCAGCTCCTGGAGAACGACGAGCATGATCGACGCGCCCGCCCCCGCGACCATAAAGAGCCCTTCGCCGAGATCGCCCACGAAAAGATAAAGCGTCGCCGCCGCCGCGAGCAGAAAGAACATCGGCTCTTTCAGCGTGCGTAGCGCTATTTGCAGAATGCCGACCGGCGGCGCCTCGGGCGGCGCATTGGGGCCGTATTCGGCGAGGAGCTGCGCGGCGTCCTGTGAGGAGAGCCCACAAAGAGGGGTTTTCATTTCGCTGGCTGGGCAGGATGGTCCGGCTCAACCTAGTCCGGATCGCGCTACCATTGAAGAGCATCCGGCCGAAAAAGATGGCCAGGCCCTAGCGCGCTTTCCGCTCGCATAGAATCGCGAAGCCGCGCGAACGGCCGCCGCGGTGGCCTCATGGATAAAGCGCCATCTGCCCCTACCAGCCTTTCATGACAGTACTATAACGATGATGTCTGCGCCTGCTCGTCAGGCGGGCGACGCCTTTGGGAGGATGGAAATGTTAAAGACGATCCTTTCCTTGTTTCTGCTTGTCGCGTTGTGGAGCCCGGGTTCAGCTTTCGCGCATTTCCGGTGTGATCGCCAATATGTGAGCAGATTTTGGGCGCCGTTTCCGCCTAACGTCGTCATCGCGCCGAGATGGGGATCGGCGCTGCCTTACGCTGAACCGCATGATCCGAGCGGAAACATAGTCCTCGAAGGCGCCGCGACAGCAGGGGCGCCGGAGGGCGACTAAGGCGCGTTCCGCAAAAGCGGCTGACGGTCGGCCTCCAAACAAAGAAAAAGGGCGCTTGTCTTCAAGCGCCCTCAGTATGTCGACAAATTTCCGAGGCGGCCTCGTCCTTCGAGACGCGAGCGTCGCTCGCTCCTCAGGATGATGCCTAAGTATTTGGCGCAGAAGCAGAAGCCACTCATGCTGAGGAGCCTGCGCAGCAGGCGTCTCGAAGCACGAGGGGCGTTACCGCCACATCTCACGGCGCTTGTCTTCAAGCGCCGTGGGAAAACGACCTCGCAAGCCGCTTAGCGCGCTTTCCGCTCGCACGGAATCGTGCGAGCGCAGAGAAAGCGCGCAAATTCAAAAGCCGGAGCGCATTCTTTTCGCAAAAGTCTGTGAGCTTTTGCGGAATGCGCTTAGAGCGCGTCGAAGGTCTTTTTCTTGCCGTCGTGAGTCTTGATGGTGACAATGCGGACGTAGCTGCAATCGTCGAAGCCGGGCAGGGGGGAGTCGCTCTTCGCGGGCACGGTGAACTTGTCGCCAACCTTATAGGGGTGGTGCAGGACCTTATCGTTATTCGGGATAGTGCATCCGCCGCCGTTCACGACGATCTCGTCGACGATCACTTTGTCCTTCTTGACGTCACATTTCACGGAGCCATCGTGCTTTTTGGAGCATTCGACGGCGTCGTCCGCGGCGTAGGCGACGGCGGGAAAAAGAGCGAAGAGAAGCAGTAGCTGTAGCTTTTTCATGGGGGGCGCTCGACATTCTTGCGTGGGACTCTAGAGCTTGTCGCTCGGCCGTCCAAAGCACAGTTCGAAAAAGGAATTATGACAGCGGCGAGATATGAGCCCGGCGCACGCCCCGAGAAATGGCGTTTTGGACGCCGGTTCCACGCATGGAGAAAGCGCCGACGCGCCGGACGGCCTTGCTCCCGAAACTCCAACGCGCTAGCTTTCCGCCGATGGCGAGGGGCGCCGCTTGCGCGGCTGAGAAGCACCCGTCGAACCTGATCCGGGTCATGCCGGCGGAGGGAATGCCAGGGCAGGGCGCGTCGCGCCCCTCATCCGGATTCCGTTCTTCGTCCGCCTGGCTCTCATCCGCTCCCTTTGAAGGAGCGCGATCGAAGGAAGCGCGACGATGAACATCCACGACAAACGCACGCCGCTCAGCGTCACCACCGGCCCGATCGGCAAGTCGCGCAAGCTCTATTCCTCGCCCGAAGGGCGCCCCGACATTCGCGTCCCCTACCGCGAGATTACGCTGGATCCCTCGTCCGGCGAGGCGCCCTTGCGGGTCTATGATCCGTCCGGCCCCTATGGCTGCGAGAATTTCACGCCCGATCTTTCGGCTGGCCTCCCGGCGGCGCGGCCCTGGCTCGCGACGCGCGCCGGGCTGGAGGCCTATCAGGGTCGCGCGGTCAAGCCCGAGGACAATGGCTTTGCCGAGGGCGAGCGGCTCGTGCCGCCATGTCCGGCTGAGCGCAAGCTCTATCGCGCTGCGGGCTCCGCGCCCGTCACCCAGCTCGAATTCGCCCGCGCCGGGATCGTCACGGAAGAGATGATCTATGTCGCGCATCGCGAGAACCTTTGCCGCGAACGCGCGCTCGACGCCGCCAAGGAACGCATCGCCGACGGCGAAAGCTTCGGCGCCGACATTCCTGAATTCGTCACGCCCGAATTCGCGCGCTCGGAGATCGCACGCGGCCGCGCCATCATCCCGGCCAATATCAATCACCCGGAGCTTGAGCCGGTCATTATCGGCCGCAACTTCCTTGTGAAGGTCAACGCCAATATCGGCAATTCGGCCGTGACCTCCTCGGTCGCCGAGGAAGTCGAGAAGATGGTGTGGGCCTCGCGCTGGGGCGCCGATACGGTCATGGACCTCTCCACCGGCCGCAACATCCACAATATCCGCGACTGGATCATCCGTAACGCCAGCGTGCCGATCGGCACCGTGCCGATCTATCAGGCGCTGGAGAAGGTCGGCGGCGACGCGCTGAAGCTCGATTGGGAGGTCTTCAAGGACACGCTGATCGAGCAGGCCGAGCAGGGCGTCGATTATTTCACCATCCACGCCGGCGTGCGTCTCGCTTTCGTGCCGCTCACCGCGAACCGCGTCACCGGCATCGTCTCGCGCGGCGGCTCGATCATGGCGCGCTGGTGCCTCTCCAAGCATAAGGAGAGCTTCCTCTATGAGCGCTTCGACGAGATTTGCGACATCATGCGCAAATATGACGTCTCCTTCTCGCTCGGCGACGGATTGCGCCCCGGCTCCAACGCCGACGCCAATGACGCCGCGCAATTCGCGGAGCTGGAGACGCTGGGCGAGCTCACCAAGATTGCCTGGGAGAAGGGCTGCCAGGTGATGATCGAAGGCCCCGGCCATGTGCCGATGCACAAGATCAAAGCCAATATGGACAAGCAGCTAAAAGCCTGCGGCGAGGCGCCGTTCTACACACTAGGCCCCCTCGTCACCGACATCGCGCCCGGCTACGATCATATTACGTCCGGCATCGGCGCGGCGATGATCGGATGGTTCGGCACGGCGATGCTGTGTTACGTAACCCCTAAAGAGCATTTAGGCCTGCCGGATCGCGACGATGTTAAGACAGGCGTTATAACCTACCGCATCGCCGCCCATGCCGCCGACCTCGCCAAGGGCCATCCGGCGGCGCGCGAGCGCGACGACGCCATGAGCCGCGCCCGTTTCGACTTCCGCTGGAACGACCAGTTCGAGATCGGCCTCGACCCCGACACGGCGCGCCAATATCACGACGAGACCATGCCCAAGGAGGCGCATAAGGTCGCGCATTTCTGCTCCATGTGCGGCCCGAAATTCTGCTCCATGCAGATCACGCGCGATCTGCGCGAGGAGGCCAAGGAGATCGAGGCGCGCGAGAAGGGACTAGCTGAGAAGGCCGAGGAGTTTATGGAGAAGGGCGCGCAGATTTACGTGCGGGGGTGAGTTTCTCAGGGGTCTGTCATTTCCGCTCGAGCCGCGCGCGTCGGGACTTGTCATTCCCGGCGGGCCAAAGGCCCGACCGGGAATCCAGAGCCGCAAGAGCACTGTTTCGGCTCTGGATTCCCGATCGCTCGCTTCGCGAGCGTCGGGAATGACAAGGACCATATCAAGCAGATTTCCTAAGCGTTCCTGTTGTGATCGTGACGCTTTGCCTATAGCGTTGGCGCATCAGCTCACTTGATATAATTTCGCCCTTGGCCGCGTCCGACTTCCACGGATGCGTCTTATTTTGAATTTTGCAGAGGGGCGCCTTTGTCTCTTCCAAAGAACATCCTTTTTGTCGATGTGGAAACCACAGGTCTTTCCAATGATGACAGGGTCGTTTCCTTCGGCGCAGTCGCACTCGATGCGTCGACCCTCGGGAGCGGAGCTTGGAAAATCGAAGAGACCCATCTGATTTTCGATCCTGGCGTGCCAAGCCATCCGATGGCGCTCAAGGTTCACGGATATGACGATTGGACTTTGAGGCATCAGCCTCCGTTTCCTCTTTATGCCCATTTCATCAAATCCATGATCTCTCGCTGCGACCTGTTGGTCGCGCATAACGCGGACTTCGACCTGAAATTCTTGTCGCGGGAGCTGGCCAGCGCCAGAGAAACGTGGCCGGATGCAAAGACCTATTGCACGATGCAGGCTGAGCGTCGCAGGGGGCGTCCGGCGGGCCTCGATGCGGTGTGCGGTCGGATCGGCGTCCCGAGCAGGGGACGCCGCCACTCCGCTTTCGACGACGCATTCAGGGCCATGCAGGTCTTTCTGCATCAACACGGCGTGTCCGTGAACGGCTTGGCGTCTCCAACCAAGAAGCCCTCCAATCTCAAAAAGGTTCCTCGAAAACCAAAGGACGGGATAACTGATCGCGCGCCAGATGTTGAACGCGCGCGGATCGAGAAGCTCGCTGAGTTGCTGGCATTGCAGAGGCGGGAAGTATACCCGGGCCTTTTGGCGCTTCGCTGGATTGCCGGAAGCGCTTTCCTGGAGGACGCGAAAATCGCGTCGGTGGCTCGCGCGTTCATGGAAACCGAGTCGGCGGCCCATACTGCCCAAGTCATCGACGAGTTCCCTGAAATCGCGATCCTCGACGTTGCCCGCCTTGGCTGCGAATGGCGAGACGTCCGGAATGCTTTGGACGCGATCCGCTCCGATCTACCGAAGAGGCAGCGACTAAGCGACGCTATCGAGCGGTGTATTCGAGCGGACGGGCAAATCGCCAAAGAAGAAATCGAGCGTCTGAGACAAGTTGCGGATTATCTCGGCGGACAGATTGCGATCGCCTTCGTCGCGACATAGGAAACCGCTGATCTTATTTCAGGCGCACGGTCAAAACGCGTGCGCCTGCGCCTTTCGCCTCCGCCGTGATCCACACTGTCATTCCCGACGCTCGCAAAGCGAGCGATCGGGAATCCAGAGCAACCATTGCAATTTTGGCTCTGGATTCCCGGTCGGGCTGCGCCCGCCGGGAATGACAGAACCCCACGTGAGCGGTTCAAGCGGAACCGCCTCAAAGCTGCGACAAGGTCGTGGCGTTGAACTTCATGCCGACCGCCGTCTCCAGATTCGACAATGCATTGTCGATCACCGCGAACATCACCGCGCGCGACGAGGCGTTGCTCAAATCGAGCGAGGCTGTCGTCGATACGGCGTTCTTCGTCAGGCTCGACGTGAACGCCGCCGCGGCCTGATTGGCGGTGAACATTTGCGCGGGCGCCGTTCCGTTCGAATAGTCGAGCGTCTGGACGACCTTGGAAAACACATTCGCCAGCGCGCTCATGCTGATGACGACGTGGTTCTGCGGCGTGACGACGGCGGTAGGGCTCGTCGTGGGGATCGGGTTTCCGTAGAGCTGATCCAGGTAATAGTGCACCTGATACGGATACTGCGCATAAGTGTCCGTGCTCCCCCAGACCGAGGCGTAGGAATTGACCGAGGCCACCGTGGCCGCCGTCGCGCTCGCGCCGAGCTTGCTGTAACGGGACACCAAAGGTCCGTAAAAGCCCTGGTTGTAGGCCGCATTGGCGATCACTTCGAGGAAGCTGTTCGGCAGCGTCTTGAATCTGATCAGCGCATTGTCGAAATCCGGCTCCCACGGCGTGACCCAGCCGCCCGCGCCCTTTCCAGTGACGTTCAGCGCGACAAGATCGTTGTAGTGGAAGAAGGCCGGCAACATCGGCCCGTAATATTTGTTGTTGAAGGAGCCGGGCGTCGACAGCGTGTGTTGCTGCGCGGCATTGGCGATGGTGAAGCCGATGTTTTTCTGGATCGCGACATAATTGATGAGCGAATGCCCGTCCGGATTGTAGCTGCCGGAGACCATATCCGCCGCATAATTATTGATCTGATAGGGCCCGCCTTGGCCAACCCCCATCACCGCCTGTTGCAGCGGCGACGGATCGATCAGATCCGAGCTCGACGTATAGAGCTGTGTCTCGATATTCTCCTGCAAAAGCTGCGCGAAAATCGAGCCGATCAGATAGTCGTTGTTGAACTGAACGCCGGGGAAGCCTTCCTTGACGAGGTGAGAATACATCACGCCGGCGATGACGTTCGAGGCGATCAGATCGTCGAAATTGCCGCCCGTCAGCGTGAGGGAATCCTGCGCCGTGTTCACGCCGAGCCAGAGATGGAAGTTGATCGTTCCCGAGCTTTGGCTGGAGCCGCCGGTACTGCCGCCGCCGCCGCCGCCGCTGGCGCTTTGCGTCGTCACAGTGATCGGCGACGATTGCGGCGAGTCGCCGGCGGCGTCCACCGCCGCGACCGCAAAGCTATAACTCGTAGCGGGCGAGAGATTGGAGACGGCGACGCTGGCGCCGGTGACGGTCCCGAGCAGGGCGCCGTTCTTGTAAACCTTGTAGCCGGTCACGACGCAGGACGGGACCGTGACGGCGCTCCAGCTCAGCGTCGTGGCGGCGCTCGTCGTTCCGGAGGCCGCCAGACCAGTGGGGGCCGGCGGCGCGGATACGCAGGAGCCGCAGGCGCCGACATTGGTCCACGGCTGGCCAGAGCCAGGATAGACGCCGTTATGGGTGGCGGGCTCGTCGCCTTGCGTCCACCAATTGTTTCGATAGACGAGCGCGTTTTCGCTGACGAGATTGCCCGGCGAGGCATAGGTGGCCGACGCGCTCCAGGGAGCCGGACAGGAATTGGCGGCGAAGGTCGACGGGCTAATCAAGCATCCGATGACGGTCGTAACCAGTTGCGCCTTTAAACGCTGGTTGGTCATTCTGGCACCAATTGGAATAGGAAGGAACATCTGACGCTCTTCGAGCGCCACGACCTAGCTTGTATACATCCGTTGGCGCCAGATATCTGAAAAAATACTATAAAATTATTCGAATAATTTTATGGAATAGTCGGCGGCGTAAATATAAACGAAGCGGCGGCCCGCGGCGTCGCCGACCCCAACGGCGCAGCTCCAAATCCTTTTCAGTTAATGACTTATGCACGCGCTCTTCGTAATCTTCGGCTTTTCGCGCCGCAGCGCGCCTCCGGCCCGCGGGCTTGGATACAAGGATCGAAGGCCTTGGGAAGAGAAATTGCCGCCAAATTCGTTCGGCTTTTTCAAGCGCCGACCGATGATATGGAGCTTGTGCGGGCGCAGTTTCATGCTTTCGCCAAGCAAATCCCCCTTCTTTATATTATACTGTCGATCAATACGGCCGCTGTCGTGTTTACATTCGCGAAATTCGGTCATCCCTGGATTTCCGTTTACTTGCCGCTTGCCTTGTGTCTGGCCGGTCTCGGACGCGGCGTTGCTTGGTGGCGCATCGGCCGCGCCGCCGTCTCCGACGACGTCGTCGTCCTCTATATGCGACGCACGAACAGGCTCGCTTTCATATCGGCTCTGGCCTTCATCGCGTGGGGAATGGCGCTGTTCCCTTATGGCGATGCTTACGCCCAGGGCCAGTTGGTGTTTTTCCTCGGCCTGTCGCTGATCAGCGGCGCTTTCTGCCTGATGCATCTACGGTCCGCAGCTTTGAGCGTCACATTGTTCGGCGTCGCTCCCTTCAGCCTCTATTTTTTCTTCGCCCAAGAAGGGCATTTCAGATCGGCGGCGATCAATCTTGCGCTCGTTTCCCTTGGCATGATCGTGATCCTGATGATCTACAATCGCGATTTCGCCAATCTCGTCTCGTCGCGCCGCTCCCTGCTCGAAAAGCAGGAAGAGACACAGCGTCTCAGCGAAGAGAATCTTCGGCTGGCCAATCTCGATGCGTTGAGCGGGCTGCCGAACCGCCGAGCGCTCATGTCGCAACTCGATGAGATGCATCGGGCGAGCGGGGAAGCGCATACGCAGATTGCGGTGATATTCGTCGATCTGGACGGCTTCAAAGACGTCAACGACGCCTACGGCCACGAAACGGGCGACAGGGTGATCGAGATCGTCGCAGCCGAACTCCAGCGCTTGCTGCCTGAAGGCGCTGTCCTGGCGCGCCTCGGCGGCGACGAGTTTGCGGCGCTGATTTCGGCGAGCGACGCGGCGGCGCAGGCCGATATGTTCGCAGCGCGTGTCGTGGCGAATCTCACCGAGCCGATCCGGATCAGAGAGCGCGCCATCCAAATTGGGGCCAGCGTCGGCATCGCCTGCGCCGCGCAAGGCGCATGTGACGCCGGGGAATTATTTCGCCGGGCCGATGCGGCCATGTACGACGTCAAAGAAAATGGCAAAGCGGGCGTAAGAGTCTATTCAGCCGCGCTCGACGCCGCACGTCACAGACAGCAGGAACTCGAAGGAGAAATCCGGCAAGGACTGATCGACGGACAATTCGAGGTCTTCTATCAGCCGATCGTCGACGCCGAGGGGAAAGACATCGTCTCGGTGGAGGCGCTGTTGCGATGGCCGCGCCGTCCGGCCGGCGCCATCGGTCCCGACCAATTCATCTGCGTCGCCGAGGCGAGCGGCTTGATCAATCCGCTGGGGCTTTTCGTTCTGCGGCGGGCCTGCCAGGATATTCTCGAGGCCGACGGGCTAAATCTCAGCGTCAATGTTTCCCCGGCGCAATTCCGCGATGCGGACTTCGAAGCGAAGATCGCCGCCGTTCTCGCCGAGACTAGTTTTCCCGCGCAGCGCCTCGAGTTCGAACTGACCGAGGGCTATCTGATCGATCATCCCGAGCGGGCGATGGCTGTGATCGCGTCGCTCAAAGGCATGGGCGTTTCGATCGCTCTGGACGACTTCGGCGTCGGTTATACGAGCATCGCCTATCTGCAACGATATGGGTTCGACAGGATCAAGATCGACAAGTCCCTCGCCGGTCGGGTCGCGACCGACAAAAAAGCCGGCGTGCTCGTCGCCGGCGCGATCTACATCGCGAATGGGTTGGACATGGCGGTAACGGCCGAGGGGGTCGAGACCGAAGAACAAGCGGATTTATTGCGGCTGGCCGGTTGTCAGTGCTTGCAAGGGTTCCGGTACAGCGAACCAAAACCAATCGACGAGATCAGAGATTGGCTGACCGAACGAAGAGGGGATGCGGCCGCCTGAGCGGATGCTGGCGACTTATGCTCAGCGCCCGTCATTGCGAGTGAAGCGAAGCAATCCAGGGCCGCCGTAGCTGCCCTGGATTGCTTCGTCGCTGACGCTCCTCGCAATGACGGCGGTGAACCAATCAAGCGGAACCCGCATTCGTCGAGGCGCCCGACCTCCAAGGCCGGGCGCCGCTCATGCGTCTTAGCTGCGGCCGAGCACCTGCACATGCACGGCGCCCGTGCCGGCAGAAATGAGGCCGATCCGCGAGGCGGCGCCGCGCGAGAGATCGAGGCTGCGGCCGGTCCAGGCCGCCGGGCCGCGATCATTGACCCGCACGACGACCGAGCGGCCGCCATGCGAAACGAGCAGCCGCGTGCCAAGCGGAAGGGTGCGATGGGCGGCGGTCAGGCCCCATTGATTGAAGCGCTCGCCGTTCGCCGTGTGGCTGTTGGGCTCATATTTGCGCGGGCCGCCGCCATAATAGGAGGCGTTGGCCACGAAAGAGCGCGCGTTCTCGGGCATGGCGTAGCCGAAGACGTTGTCGTCGCTTGCGGCGTGGCGGCCGTGGTGACGCGATGGGATGGACTGCTGTTGTTGCGGGGCAGCGTCGGAACCGCCGAAGAGTTGTGAAACAAAATCCTGAGCGGCGGCGGGAACACTCATCAGACCTAACGCGGCTACGACAACAGAAACACGCTTCATTCCGTATTCAGCTCCTTGTGAGGCCATTCCACGAAATAAAGATTTGAGCGCATCCATATTAGATGCGTCCATCTCATTTCGATCAGGCATGGTTGGAAGTGAGGATGCGGTGTCTAGAGGCGGAATGTGGCGAAAATGTCCTGATACACTTCTACCTATTCATGGCGCATAATCGCCTCATTTAAGAACATGCGGCGACGCCTGTCTTTAGATTATCGATAAAACGATGCTCATGTTGGCGTATTCGGCGGCAGCCAGCCATATCGTCTCGCATATGTCTTGCCATCGAGAGAGGCTGACAAATGGGCGGCGAGGCGCCAAAAGGCTCGGGGGAGAACTCAACGCATGACCGACAACAAACGCCCCGCCGTTATCGGCGTCGTCACCGCCTCCGACCGGGCCAGCGCCGGCGTCTACAAGGACGAGAGCGGGCCGGCGATCGAGGCCTATCTCACCTCCGTCCTGACGACGCCCTTCCGCATCGAGCGCCGGGTGATCCCGGATGGGTTCGAGAGCGTGCGGGATACGCTGATCGATCTCGCCGACGCTGTCGGCTGCGACCTCGTGGTAACGACCGGCGGCACGGGTCCGAGCCCGCGCGATCTGACGCCGGAGGCGACGCTCGCCGCCTGTCCGCGCGAGCTGCCGGGTTTCGGCGAGCTGATGCGGCAGGTCTCGCTCGCGCAGACGCCGACCGCCATTCTCTCGCGCCAGCTTGCGGCGCATCGCGGCAAATGCCTGGTCATCAACCTGCCCGGAAAACCAGCCGCCATAGAGCTGTGCCTGAACGCGGTTATGCCCGCCGTGCCCTATTGCCTCGACCTCATCGGCGCCGCCTATATCGAGACGGACCCGGCGCGGGTGAAAGCCTTCCGGCCGAAGAAGTAACTACCCGTACGGGCAGTAAGCGCTTTGGCGCCGCGACAATGGGAAGGCTTCTCTTGAGGCCCTCCGGTCTGTATAGGGAGATACGCGTAGAAGGCCCGAGTCGCCGGTTCGCGCGTCTTGATGCATGCCGCAGGCGAGGGCTTGAAGAGATGAGCGATTTGCGTCTGGTCGTGGTGGGCCCGGCGGGCCGTATGGGCTGTATGCTGACGCGGGCCATCCCCGACACGCTGGGCGTGCGGCTCGTCGCGGCTGTGGAGCGCGAAGGGTCGCCCGCAATCGGCGCCGACAGCGGCGCCGCCTTCGGGCAGGCGCCCAACGGCGTGCCGGTGACGAGCGACATAGAGTCGGCGCTTTCGCAGGCCGATGCGGTCATCGACTTCTCAGCGCCCGCGGCGACTGTGGCTGTCGCCAAGGTTTGCGCCAAAAAGCGCGTCGCCCATGTCATCGGCACGACCGGCCTTGCCCCGGAAGAACTCGCGACGATCGCCGAAGCCGCCCGCGAGACGGTTGTCGTGCGCTCCGGCAATATGAGCCTCGGCGTCAATCTGCTGGCGGTCCTCGTCGAGAAGGCGGCCAAGGCGCTGGGGCCCGGCTGGGACGCCGAGATCGTCGAGATGCATCACAAGATGAAGGTGGACGCCCCCTCGGGCACGGCGCTGCTGCTGGGCGAGGCCGTCGCAAAGGGCAGGGGGATCGATCTCGCCGAGCATAGCGCGCGCGGCCGCGACGGGCTCACCGGGCCGCGCAAGGCCGGCGACATCGGCTTCGCCGCGCTACGCGGCGGCTCGGTCGTCGGCGAGCATACGGTGATCTTCGCGGGCATGGGCGAGCGCATCGAGCTCTCCCACCGCGCCGAGGATCGCGGCATTTTCGCGCGCGGCGCCATCGCGGCGGCGCTCTGGACGCGGGAAAAAGCGCCCGGGCTCTATTCCATGGCTGATGTGCTGGGCCTTTCCGGCGCGTGAGATTTGCGAGACCGACATGAGCATGAACCGCACGCTTGTCCTCGTCCGGCACGGTCAGAGCGAATGGAACGCCAAAAATCTGTTCACCGGCTGGAAAAATCCGGACCTCACGCCGCTCGGCGTCGAGGAGGCGCGTCGCGCCGGGCGTGAATTGAGGAAACTCGATCTGCTGTTCAGCGCCGGCTTCACCTCGGCGCTGCTGCGCGCGCAACATACGCTGCAGCTCATCTTCGAGGAGCTGGGTCAGTCCAATGTGCCGACGGTCAAAGATCGCGCGCTGAACGAGCGCCATTACGGCGATCTCTCCGGGCTCAACAAGGACGAGGCGCGCGAGAAATGGGGCGAGGAGCAGGTGCGCCTGTGGCGGCGTTCCTATGACGTGCCCCCGCCCGGCGGCGAGAGCCTCAAAGATACGGTCGCGCGCGTCGTGCCCTTTTACGTCCAGCGTATTTTGCCGCCGGTGATGCGCGGCGAACGCGTTCTGGTCGCGGCGCATGGCAATTCGCTGCGCGCGCTCTGCATGGTGCTGGAGCAGATGACGCCCGAAAGCGTGACGACGCTGGAGCTCGCGACCGGCGTGCCGATCGTCTACAAGCTCAACGCGGATTCGACCGTGGCGTCGAAGACGGTGCTGGAGCACCGATAGTTGCCGCGAATCCGGCAATAAAACGTCAGGCTGATACGAGATCCGCTGAAGCGCTGGTTTTGCCCAGCGCCCGTCATTGCGAGCGAAGCGAAGCAATCCAGGGCTGCGATGTGGCCCTGGATTGCTTCGTCGGCTCCGCCTCCTCGCAATGACGGCGGTGATTTCCTCTGTGTCTAAACTGCGCGAGCGTCGGGAATGGCGCCGAACCAATCAAGCGAATCTCGTGTCATTCCCGACGCTCGCGCAGCGAGCGATCGGGAATCCAGAGCTGCATCAGCGCTTTTGCGGCTCTGGATTCCCGGTCGGGCTTTCAGCCCGCCGGGAATGACAAGGCCCCATGCGAGCAGTTCAATCGGAAATAGTATGACGGGGGGCATGAGCGCCGCCGCGTCGCGGCGGTTTGCTCGAGCAAGCATTATCCGAAGCTATGCCCCTCGATGACGATGGCCTCGGCCACATGGCGCGGCACGTCGGTGATCGGAATTTCACGGCAGTTAAGGTTGTATCGATTCTCGGCGGCGTTCCAATCACAGGCGATGACAGTGTTGGCATTCGGCGAGGGGAAATACCATGTCGACGGCCGCTTGAAGGAGGTCAGCGGCTTGGAAGCATGCGCCACGAGGGCGTTGGCGAGAGCCCGCGCTTTCGTCGCGCTCTTCTTCGTGGCGGTTTTTCGTGTCTTCTTCGCGGGCGTCCGTTTTTTGAGTGCGCCCGTTTTTTTCGTCGGTTTGGTGGTCCTCGCCATAACGACTTTCCTTCTGATGCATATTCAAAACGAGAGCGTCGATTGTATTTAGAACCCGAAGCGCGTAATGGGCGCGCTCCTCATATAGACGCCGATTTGCGACGCCTGGAACGTGCCGGCGGCGACGCTGGCCAATCGCTTGCTCGACGGATCGACCGGGCCAAAAGTCAAAAGCAGGTCGTGAGTGCGATCCCGGCTCGTCGAGAGCAGCGGCCCGGCTGGGTTGACGTTGACGTGAACGAATGTCCAGGCCGGATTGATATTGCCGCTCGTCGCCACAAGGAACCTCACCTCATGCGACAAGGCGTCCTGCTTCAGCGGCGTGTCGATCCCGGTGGGCGCCGTTATCTCGCCCGTGCCAGCGGCCAGCACGTGACTGACCAGCCACTGCCTCAGCTTCAAATCGCCCTGGATCAGCAGCGATTTCATTGGCGCGGCGGCATTGTCGCCGGCCGGGCAGGGGCCGAGCCGATAGAGGTCCTTGACCGTGTGGTAGAAATTGAGCGTATCGATCCGCGTCGCATCTGCGGAGGCCGAGACGCCGCCGGCGAGCGTAAACAAGGCGGTCGCCGGATTTGGGGGCGTCCAGATCGCCGTCGGATTTATGGACGTCTTTTCGTCGATGGTCAGAGTGAGCGCGGCTTGCACGCCCCATTTTTCGAACCAGGCGGCGGTTCGTTGCCCATTTATCGCGGCAAGTTCCTTGTCTCGATCGATGACGAAAGCGACGGCGTTTCGCATCTCGCAGTTGACGCTCCGCACGATCGCTTGAACGAGAAGTTGGCCATCGGCTTGATTGCTTGGCGGGTCCGCTAGCTCCGGAACATAAGTCCCGCATCCGGTCAGGAGCGCACAAAAAAGCCCGGCGAGAGTCTTTCGAGCCATCATAACGCGGACCTCGGGAATGATCGAAAATTGAAACGGTCGCTTTGTTTAGTCGATAAAGTCTAGCTGCCGCGCGAGGCGATGGCAATTTCGTTCGGCGCATCGGATTTTATCATTCCCGGCGGGCCGACAGCCCGACCGGGAATCCAGAGCCACAAGTGCGTAGGTTCTGCTTTGGATTCCCGATCGCGCGCTTCGCGAGCGTCGGGAATGACAACGGACCGGTCGAGCGGAACCCATATCGCAGCGCGGCCGTCTACAAGAAAAAGCGCCAGCCGGCCATGAAGAGTAACGCGAGATGCAAGCACAGCAAATCACCCCCGGCGCTTTCCACTATCCGGCCTTTCTCGACGCCGCCGCGCAGGAGCGCTTGGCGCAAGAGATCGCCGATGCGATCTCGGCAGCGCCGCTCTTTATTTCGCGCATGCCGAAATCCGGCTTGCCCATGTCGGTGCGCATGACCAATTGCGGGCCGCTCGGCTGGATGAGCGACAAGGACAGGGGCTATCGCTATGAGCCGCGCCATCCCGAAACCGGCGCGCCTTGGGCGCCCATCCCGCAGATGCTGCTCGACATTTGGGATGAGCTGACCGGCTATCCGAAGGCGCCGGAAGCCTGCCTCGTCAATGTCTACGCCGCGGATGCGAAGATGGGCTTGCATCAGGATCGCGACGAAGCGGATGTCGCGGCGCCGATCCTCTCTCTGTCGCTCGGCGCCGATTGCCGCTTTCGCCTCGGCGGGCGCAAACGCGCCGACAAGACGACCGCCCTCACGCTTTCCTCGGGCGACGCGCTGATTCTCTCCGGGCCCGCGCGGCTATGTTTTCATGGGGTCGACCGCATCTTGCCGTCGATCCTCACGCCCTTGCCGGCGCCGCTCGCCGGGCAGGGCGCGCGAGTCAATCTGACATTGCGACGCGTGACTTAGCGCGCATTCCACAAAAGCTGAGGCTTTTGCGAAATCGAAACGGGGTTCAGCTCCGGTTCACCTCATCTGCGCCAAGGTGCGAACTCGAGACTGCTCAAGTGGCGGTATTGTGTCAGAGCGCCCCTTCGTTGTAGTTTCGCCGCGTCTCAAAGAGCGGCCGCGAGCGCCGAACCCATTGGCACGCGCGTTTTAAAGAATGTTGGCGAACGCGACTGCGAACGCCGAGGATGAGGAAAGGATCAAGGATGAAGACGATTTCCCTGCTGACGTTCGCTGCGAGCGTCGCTTTTGCCGCTTCCGCCGGCCAGGCCTTCGCCGCTGGCGACGCCGCCGCGGGCGAAAAGGTCTTCGCCAAGTGCAAGGCCTGCCATCAGGTCGGCCCGGGCGCCAAGAACGCCGTGGCTCCGGAGCTCAATGGCCTCAGCGGCCGCAAGGCCGGCTCGGTCGAGGGCTACAACTATTCCGAGCCGATGAAGGGCTCGGGCATCACCTGGGACGAGGCCTCCTTCAAGGAGTTCATCAAGAACCCGAAGGCCAAGGTGCCCGGCACCAAGATGATCTTCCAGGGCCTCGCCTCGGAAGGCGATCAGGACAATGTCTGGGCCTATGTCTCCCAGTTCAAGGCGGACGGCAGCAAGTAATTCGAGCGCCCACGTCCTAAGTTCAAAGCGGCCCTCATTCAGGGCCGCTTTTTCGTTTCAAAATTATCACAGTCAAGAAATTTAATAGTTGTCCAGAATGTCGCATTTCCAACGAGCGTTCTGGCGGAACTCCGCCAAGAAGAGCGACAAACTTGAAAGATTTCCAAGGTTGTTCTCAAACCATTGCAACCAAAGACTTAACGCAGCAATACTCGAGTAGAAACATGAGATCGAGTCTAGCGGCAATCGGTCCCCCACTTCTGCTTGGAGACTTTCCTGGTGACGCCCACTGCGCCTCAAAAACCCTACACTCATCCTCGCGTCAGCCTCTGCGCCATCGCCGCCGTTCTTGCCGCTCCCATTCCCGCTCTTGCACAGCATGCGCTGCCGAAAATCGATGTCGGGCATGCGCAGAAGACCGTCGTCCGCACGCCGGCGCAGCGCGCGCCGGTTCATGTCTCCCCGGTCGTGACGGCTGCGACGCCTGCGCCCACGCCTTTCATTCCGCAAGGCCAAACGCTCGGCGGCGGCCCGAGCGGCGTTGTCGGCTATGTCGCGCACGGCACCTCGACCGCCACCAAGACCAACACGCCGATCCTCGACATTCCGCAGTCGATCACCATCCTCACCAAGCAGCAGCTCGAAGACCGCAACAGCCTGACTCTCGGCCAGGCGCTCGCCTATGTGCCGGGCGTGACGGTGGCGCAGGGCGAGGGGCAGCGCGATCAGATCACCATTCGCGGCCAGCCCACAACCGCGGACTTCTATACGGACGGGGTGCGCGACGACGCGGAATATTACCGCGATCTCTACAACATGCAGGCGGTCGAGGTGCTGAAAGGCCCGAGCGCGCTCGTCTTCGGCCGCGGCGGCGGCGGCGGCGTCGTCAATCGCGTGACGAAAAAGGCGGATGGCGAAACGCTGCGGGCCGTGCAGATCTCGACGGGCAGTTTCGGCCGCAAGCGCGTGACCTTCGATGTCGGGCAGGCGATCAACGATCAGCTCGCCGTGCGCGTCAACGGGCTCTTCGAGCAGTCTTACAGCTACCGCGACTATTTCAATATGAAGCGGTGGGGAATCAATCCGACTTTCACCTGGAAGCCTTTCGAGAAGACCTTCGTCACGCTCAGCTATGAGCATTACTTCGACTACCGCACGATGGATCGCGGCATACCATCGGTGAACTGGAACGCCAATCCGACGATCCTGGCGGCGCAGCGTCTCGGGGCCGCCGATCTTTACCCCGGCTATCCGTCGCCGACCGACCGCTCGACATTCTTCGGCAATCCGACGGTCAACTACGCCAAGACCGACGTCGATCGCGCGGTTCTGATGATCGATCATACGACCGACTTCGGCGTCAACATCAAGAACCAGACCGTCTTCGCCAATTACGCCAAGTTCTATCAGAACACTTTCGCCAACAACGCCGTCGCCTTCTCCGGCTGCGCGGGCGCGCTGCCGCCCTGCGTGCAGCTCTCCGGTTACAACAACGAGACGCCGCGCCAGAATATCTTCAACCAGACGGACCTGACCTATACGCTGCAAATGACGCCGCAGATCAAGCACACGCTGCTTGCCGGCATGGAGTTCGGCAATCAGAAGTCCGACACCAACCGTAACAACGCCCGCTGGCTGAACCCCTTCACCGGCTCGGCGAACATCAACACTTTCTTCGGCTCTCCCACGACCTTCCTGCCGGTCGTCTTCAATAATCCGAGCTTCCGCCGCCACACCGATCTCGATCTTGCTGCGGGCTATGTGCAGGATCAGATCAGCGTCACGAAATACGTCGACATCCTCGCGGGCGTGCGCTTCGACAGCTACAGGCTCAGATTCGTCAACACGCTTCCGACTCCGACCCCGACCATCGACAATTATTGGGGCCAGACGATCACCAACAACGTGGGCAAATGGTCGCCGCGTTTCGGCCTCGTGTTCAAGCCCTTCGAGCAGCTCTCGCTCTACGGCGCCTATTCGCGCACATTCCTGCCGGCGGCGGGCGATCAGTTCAACACGCTGTCGATCTCGCAGCAGAATTTGCAGCCGCAGGGATTCGAGAATGTGGAGGCGGGGTTCAAGGCTGAAATCGCGCCGACCTTGCTCTTCACCGGCGCCATCTACAACCTCAATCGCAGCAACCAGCCCGTCGCGATCAACGCATTTTATAATGTGCTCACCAATACCCGCACGGTCGGCGGGGAGCTCGGCCTCGTTGGGCAGGTGACCAAGGAATGGCAGGTGTCGCTCGGCTACGGCAATCAGCACGCCTATATCACGAGCTCCGACCGCGTGCCGCTCGCGGGCACTGGGCCGCTCTTTACCGAAAAGGGCAAGGTCGTGCCGTCCGTGCCGCAGAACACTTTCACCTTCTGGAACAAATATGACGTCTCATCGCTCATCGGCCTGGCGCCGGACGTGCTCGGCGTCGGCACGGGCGTGATCTACAACTCCAAATTCTACGCGGCGCTGGACAATGCGGTCGTCATCCCCGGTTACGCCCGCTGGGACGGGGCCGTCTATTGGAAGCTCAGCGAGCAGATTTCCGCGCAGGTGAACGTCGAGAACATTCTCGGCGCGAACTACTACGCCTCGGCGCATAACAACAACAACATCATGCCCGGCGCGCCGCGGTCGGCCTTCGTGACGGTGAACGCTAAGTTCTGACCGGCGACGTTTGAGCGGCTGGCGCTGGTTGCTCCGGATTCCCGATCATGCGGGATCCGCTCAATCGGTCCGGCGCCCGTCTCCGACGCTCTCGCCGTTTGGATACACAAGGCAATCACCGCCGTCATTGCGAGCGAAGCGAAGCAATCCAGAGCCGCATCGCCGCCCTGGATTGCTTCGCTTCGCTCGCAATGACGGGCGCTGGGCAAAACGAGCGCTCTTGTGGCTCTGGATTCAAATGGCAATCCGAGCTGTTCAAACGGAAACGGTATCACTCGCTTCGCGAGCGTCGGGAATGACACGCGGCGGGATAACCCTGGCCCGCAAGGAAAGACTTCGCGCATAGCTTTCCCACTATCGGGCCGCCCGCCCCGGCAGCGCTTTCTCAGCACGGGCGGATCGGCTATGCGTCATCGGGCCGAGCAGGCGGCGTTCTAACCGACGCTCGCCTGCCGGATTCTCCTCGCCCGGAACAGGCCCGACGTGACGCGCAAACCCGACGAAATCTCCTCCGACCTCATGCAGCCTCTCGAAGCTCTGCCCGTGTTTTATCCGCTCGCCGGCAAGCGCGTCGTCGTCATCGGGGGCGGGGAGGGCGCGGCCTGGAAGGTCGATCTCGCCGCCGCATCCGGCGCGCGGGTCGATGTCTACGCCGCCGACCCCTCCGATAAGCTGCGGGAGATTGTCGCCGGCCGGGAAAACGTCACGCTTCACGAGCGCGCGGCCGGGCCGGGGGATTTCGAGGGCGCGGCGCTCGCGCTGGGGTCAACCTTCGACGATGCGGAGGCCGACGCCGCCCGCAAGGCCGCAGACGCCGCCCATGTGCCGCTCAATCTGGCGGACCGGCCAGCGATGAGCGACTTCATCATGGGCGCCATCGTCAATCGCTCGCCGCTCGTTATCGGCGTCTCGACCGGCGGCGCTTCGCCGGTTTTCGCCCAAGCCATGCGCGGCCGCATCGAGGCCCTCGTGCCGTCGAGCTTTTCCGCCTGGGCCCAGGCCGCGCAGGAATGGCGGCCTCAAATCCTTTCCTCCGGCCTCGACTTTCTGGCGCGACGCGATTTCTGGCGTCGTTTCACGCGGCTGGCCTTCCGCGACGTCGAGCGCCAGCCAACAACGCAGGATTGCGACGCGCTACTGACGCAGGCGCGGGAAGCCGGCGACGCGGCGGCGCATGGGCGCGTGACGCTCGTCGGCGCGGGGCCGGGCGATCCGGAGCTCATCACCCTCAAGGGCATGCGTGCGCTGGCCGGCGCCGATGTCGTCCTCTTCGACGATCTCGTGCCCGCCGGCATTCTCGATTTTGCCCGCCGCGAGGCGACGCGCATCAATGTCGGAAAGCGCGGCTACAAGCCTTCCGTGCGACAAGAGGAGATCACCGCGCTCCTCGTCGAACTTGCGCGCGCCGGCAAGAATGTCGTGCGCCTCAAGGGCGGCGATCCGCTGATCTTCGGCCGCGCCAATGAGGAGATCGCGGCGCTGCGCGCGGCTGGCTTCGAGATCGAAATCGTGCCCGGCGTGACGGCCGCCTTTGCCGGAGCCGCCGCGCTCGGCGCGTCGCTGACAAGCCGCGAGACCGTGCGGCGCGTGCAATTCATCACCGCCCATACGAAGGACGGCGAATTCCCCGAGGACTTCGACTGGGGCGCGCTCGCCGATCGCCGCGCGACGACGGCCGTCTATATGGGCAACCGCACTTTGCCCGAACTGTCGCGCCGGTTGCTGGAGGAGGGCATGGCGCATGACACCCCCGCCTTCCTCATCGAACGCGCCTCGACCCCTGACGAGCGCATCATCAAAGGGACAATCAGCGATCTTCCCGAGAAGGTTGCGCGTGAAGCGATCGTCGGCCCGGTGATGGTTCTGATCGGCTGGGCGCTGGTGGAGAAGTAAGGCGGGCGAGGGAATGTTCGAACATTTGTAAAATAGAACATATGTTCGAACACCCGCAGCCCGTCATGGCCGGGCTTGTCCCGGCTATCCACGCCGAGGGGCACAGCCTGCCTGGACGCGTAATTGCCATGGACGAAGGTCGCACAGGGCTTGCGATGTTCCGCGTTCCGCAAACATGTCGATCATGCCCTGCTTAAGCTGTCATTGGCCCGGCGTGGATGGCCGGGACAAGCCCGGCCATGACGACAAGGCCGGTGACCAAAAGTGTGTGCAGGTGGAGAAGGGTGGCCCAGCCATCGGGCGTCTTTTAAGACGCCCGTCTGTCAGAAGCAGCGGGCGGGGTAGTAAGAGGATCCGCTTGAGCGGTTCGATGTCATTCCCGACGCTCTCACAGCGAGCGATCGGGAATCCAGAGCAAAACCAGCGTATTTGCGGCTCTGGATTCCCGGTCGGGCTTCAGCCCGCCGGGAATGACAATCCTCAATGCGGGGGGTGTTCAACAACTCGGGGGCGCTATCACGCGGCTTCCTCAAGAAGCCGCGCCGCCTTTACTTCCCCGGCGCCGTCTCGATCGGAGCGCTTCCCGCCGGCATGGCGCCGCCGGACTCCGGCTCGATCACCGGAACGACGTCGATCTTGCCGCCGCTCGTCGCGCCGCCGGAGGTCGCCGCCGCAGGCGCGGGCTTGGGGCCGCGCTTGGCGTGCAGCAGGCCCTTATAGGCGGAGGCGCGCTGGCGCATGGATTGCGGGGCGTCGCGGTCGTTGAGCACCTGCTCGAAGACGCGCTCGGCCTCGTCGTAGTCGTCATTGAACAGCGCGTCGAGGCCGTTCCATTCCTGAGCGGAGAAGCGGAAGGCGCCGGTCGAGAGCATCAGCGGGCCGAGCGTGCGCTCGAGCTTCTCGCGGTCGTCGCCTTCGAGCACGATCAGCGCCGCGCGCAACATGGCGATTTCCTGCGTCAGCTTGTCGACGTTGGGGTCTTCGCCGATCGCGCTCAACTCGCTGAGCGCCTGAGCCTTGTCGGGACGCGCTTCAGCGGCGCGGATGCGGGCGAGGGCGGCGTAGCCCTTGGGACCGTCCTTGGCGATGGCGTCGAAAGCGGCGGCGGCCTCGGCGTTCTTGCCCTCGTCGGCCAGCGCCACGGCGGCGACATAGCGGGCGTTGGCCTCCTCGGCGGCCTTGAGGCGCTTATCCTGATAATAGCTCCAGGCGCCGGTCGCGGCGACGATCAGAAAAGCTCCGACGAAAATCGGCGTCTGATAGCGGCGCCAAAATTCGGCGGCTTTGTCCCGGCGGACGTCTTCGTCGACCTCGTGGAAAATATCCGACATGCTCGCGCGACCCTTGCGTTTCCGATTTTTCTTGTCCCCGAAGGGGAGACGCAGGGGTTAGCACAGGCGGACGCGAAAGGCGAGCATTGCCCGGCCGGAACGCTCCAGCCCCGAGCCGTCACGAAATCGCGGCCGCAGCCTTCAGCAAATGCGCTTCGTCAGGCGCTTCCGCGCAGGAGACCGAGAGCCCGGCCGCTTCGAGCGGCGCAGCGACGTCCTGCGACAGCGCGACATGAGCCATCCGCCGGAGCTGAGCCGCCAACCCTGCAGCCGAGGCGAGCCGCAAAAATATCTCCGCGCTGCGTCGAGAGTAGTGGAGGATGATGTCGATCTCCCCGGCCGCCAGCGCCGCGCGCGCTTCGTCGGAGAGGGCCTCGGCCGCCCGCGCCTCATAGACGTCGACGGCTGTGACGGCATGGCCGGCGCAGCGCAGGCCGGCCTCCAGCGCCGGCTGCCGATCCCGCCCGGCGAGGTATAGGAAATGGGCCGGGGCAGGGTAGCGGGCAAGCAACAGCGGCAGGATGGCCTCGGCCTTTCCGGCAACGATGTCCGGGCGCCAGCCGCGCTCTAATGCGGTCTTAGCGGTCTTGGCGCCGACGGCGTGCAGAGGCAGGGCCTTATAAGGTTCCGCATCCGTTCCAGCGCAGTCGATCCCCTTGGCGCTCGACGCCAGCACGGCGTCGTAAGCGCCCGGCGGAACGCGCGCCCCGGTCGCGCCGACCTCCAGCACGGGTGATACGACTGACGTAAACCCTAATGAATTTAGTTTTTCCGCGGTACGTAAAGCGTCTTCCGTTGCACGTAAAACAAGGGCGCGCCTCACATCAGCCCCGCGACGCCATGCGGCAGCTTCAGCACGATCTCATTGCCCGCGTCGGCGCCGATCATCGCCGCGTCGATCGCGCGGCCCTTGCGGCGCGTGATCCACACTTGGCTGCCATCCGCTTTCAACACCTCGCCATAGAAGGAGAGCTCGTCCCCCGAGACCGTCGCATGGCCGGCGATCGGGGTGCGGCAGGAGCCGTCGAGCGCGGAAAGGAAGGCGCGCTCGGCGGCGAGCGCGAGGGCCGTCGCCGCGTCGAGCAGCGGGGCGAGCGCCGCGCGCGTCTCGGCGTCGCCGGCGCGCGCCGTCAGGCCGATCGCGCCTTGTCCGACGGCGGGCGGAAAATCCGCGAGCGGCAACAGCGCCGTCGCGCGATCGGCGAGGCCGAGCCGCTTCAACCCGGCGAGCGCCAGAAGCGTGGCGTCGATTTCGCCGCTCTCCACCTTGCCGAGCCGCGTATGGACATTGCCGCGCAACAATGTGGTCTGCAGATCGGGACGGCGGCGCTTCACCTGCGCGGCGCGGCGCAGCGAGGCGGTGCCGACAACAGCGCCCGGGGGCAGGGCGTCGATCGTCATGCCGTCGCGGCCGATCCAGGCGTCCCTCACATCCTCGCGCGGCAGATAGCCGGCGATGACGATCTCCGCCGGCAGATGCGTGGGGAGGTCCTTCGAGCTGTGGACGGCGAGGTCGATGGCGCCGCCGATCAGCGCGAGATCGAGCTCCTTGGTGAAGAGCCCCTTGCCGCCGGAATCGGCGAGAGACCGGTCCTGAATCTGGTCGCCGGTCGTCTTGATGATCTCAACGGGGAAATGCGCCTCGCTCACGCCATGCGCCTCGGCGAGGAGGGCGCGAACCATATGGGTCTGCGCGAGCGCCAGCGGGCTGCCGCGCGTGCCGATGCGAAGGCTCTTGATCGTCATGAGGTTTCCCAGCGTGAGAGTTGCGCGGACTATAAGGGCCGGGGAGGGAAGGGCAAGCCGCGGCGCCTCTGGGCTTCTGCGGTCCCCCCTATCGCGTCATTCTTTAGTTGTCCCCGCCTTCAAACTGTCACCCTTCTTTCCGGGCCGCTCTGTCACCGTTCTATCAGGGCTGGACCGCCCGCCTGCTCCTCTCCCCGCTTGCGGGGAGAGGAGCAGAGCGCGGCCTTCATCGAGAAATTCGCCCCCTAATTTATCCCCACCCTCCAAACCTCCCTTATCCTTCCACCGCCTCGCCAACTTGCAGGGGCGTCGTCAGGGTCGGCGGCGTCGGCGGGGTCGGTTAAGCGCGGGACGCGACCCTCGTTCCGTGCGGGACTCCGGCGCCGCCCGCCGGGTCTCTCCTTCGTGGGGAGATTGCGTGGAGAAATCCACGCAAAGGCTGGGCATAGTTTTCGCGCCCGCGACACGCGGCCCGAGTACCGAAAGGGAAAGCGCCGGCGGGCCGGAGGCGGCGCATGTCGAGGCCCTTGCGACGCGCTCGGGAGGTTCAAACCTCCCGGGAAAGAAGCAGGCGCCGTCTGGCGGCTGCGCCGGACGGAGGAACCGCCACGAGATGGCGCTACTTCGGCCCGGAAAGGTGCGCGCGAATAAAGACCGCAGCCGGGACGCTCTGGTTCCGATGCGCTTATTCTTTCACGCTACCGGCCGAACGGGGCCGGGGCGTCCCGGCTTCCTGTATCGCTCGCGTCGGAAACGGCGGCGGGGAATTTGGCGCTGGGCAGTTCTGCGGAGGCGTCTGGGAAGCTGAATCGCCCCCCACCCTTGATCCCTCCCCGCCACTCCGTGGGGGGAGGGAGAGAAGCGGCGCCGCTAGGGATCACCAGCAAGCAACGCTGACAAATTCGGGCGCGAGCCGCCTCCCTCCCCCTTGCGGGGAGGGATCAAGGGTGGGGGTCGTTTCAGTGATGAGAATATCGCCCAATTACACATCCTTAGCCGAGCGGCGCCAAAAGCCCTTCACGCAGCCGCTTTCCACCGCCGCAGGAAGCGCCGTGCGTCGCCGCCGATCGCCGGATCGTGCAAATCGAGAGAAAGCACCGGCGCGCCCGGCTTGAAATTGGCGCTCTTGAAATCCAGCCAAAACAGGCTCGGCGCCGTTGCGCTGCTGACGAAATAAACCTTGTTGGTGACGTCGGCGGCCGTGACCCAATTTGTTTGACAGGCGCCCCAGAAGCTCTTGTCCGGCGCGCGGGCGGGATCGCGGAAAGGAACTTGCGCGATGCGCAGCAGCGACAGCGCGCCGGCGACCGCCTCCCGGTAGGTCTTCGGATCGGGCAGATATTTCGAATAAGCGGCGAGCCGGACGAAACGATCCTCCGGCGTCTCGTCGCCCGGCAGCGGCTTGGCTCCCCCAAAAGGCGCATATTGCTTCACGCGCTCGATCATCTGGTCATAGGGCGGATCATTGGTCATCACGCGATATTCGGGGCCGTGATGAACGACGAGCTTTCCGTCGATATATTCGATGATCGCCGAGTCGCCCGAGGGGTCTTGCACGGCAAGATGCGTGGGCAGGTGCTGCGTCAGGCCGAGGTCGCTCGCCCATGCGGCGGCGACGCGGAACTTGCCTTCCTTATGCGCGTCGACGACCTCGTTCACCGTCGCGAAATTGTCGAGAACATATTGCGCCCAATGCGTATCGGGCAGAACCGGGCGCTTGTCCGGGGCTTCGAGACGGCTTTCGTCCAGCACCAGCATATGGGCCGCAAGGCCCATTTCATTGAGGCCGTCCGAGGCGGCGCCTTCGAAGGAGACGATTGCGGCGCAGCCATATTTGGACGTCCAGCGCGTCGTGTCCGGCCCGACGCCTTCGATCTTACCCTTCACGCCGGGAAGCACGCTCGCCTGCGACGTGCGGGCCTGACCGCGTGGGAAGACGACGAATTTTGGCCGCTCCGGCAGGGCGACCGGAAGATCCATCGAGCGAACGACAATCTTCGCCAGCTTACGGTCATTGACGAAGGCCAGCGAGCAGGCCCGCAATTCCTCCGTTGTCAGCGCAAAAGGCAGGGAAAGGAGCCCGGTCAGAAATGCGCGTCTTTGCATGGCTTGCCTGCTCTTTCGTCGGCGAAAATGGCAGTCCGGAAAATGGCTCACGTCGCACTTTGGGCGCGTCGAATGAACAAGCCGTTGCGCAGGGCCCGCAAATGCCGCCGTTTCGAGCGCGACGCCTTGCCGCGGATTTTCTATCCCCAGGCTTCGGCGGTGCGATAAAGCTAGCGCCTCGACGTCGACCAAGAGACAGCTTTGCCAACAGCCGCGATCCCGAAACGCCCGTCTTCCTATCGCTGGTTCGTGCTGGCGCTGGCGACCCTCGCCCAGACCGGCGGCTGCTTTTTGGTGCAGGGGCTCGGCGCTCTGGGGCCGGCGCTGCAGGCGGCGTTCGGCCTCGATGCGGCGCAGGTCGGGCTCACCATGTCGGCCGCGCAGACGACGCCCATCGTGGGGCTCCCGGTCGCCGGCCTGCTGCTGGATCGCTTCAGCGAAAGGCTGATCGTCGGGCTCGGCGCGGCGATGGTCGCGGCGGCGCTCTTCGCAGCCGCGCAAGCCGAGAGCTATCTCGACATCCTCTCCTGGCTCGTCGTTGCGAGCATCGGCTATTGCACCGTGCAACCGGGCGGCGGCAAGGTGGTGGCGGCGTGGTTTGCGTCCGATACGCGCGGCCTCGCGATGGGGATTCGTCAGGCGGGCCTGCCGCTGGGCGCGGCGCTCGCGGCCCTGATCCTGCCGGTCGTTGCCGCGCAGCAGGGGTGGCGCGCCGCTTTTGAACTCGGCGCCGGCGCCGCGCTGACGAGCGGGCTGCTTTTCGCCTTTCTGTACCGCCCGCCGCCGGACCCTTTGCCGGCGCGCAAGCGGGGCGAGAACCTTTGGCGAGAGCGCATCGACGAGATCGCGCCACGCCTGCCGCGCATCGCTCTGCCCGGAGCGGCGCTCGTCTGCGTGCAATTCTGCGTGACCGTCTATTTGCCGCTCGATCTTCGCGACCGCTTCGACATTCCCGTCGAAACGGGCGTGAAACTGTTGTTCGCCGCGCAGTTCGCCGGGGCGTTTGCGCGCATCATTCTCGCCCTCTGGAGCGACAGAAGCGCGCGCGGCCGTTTCTTCCCGCTCGCCGTCAGCATGGGCGCGATCATGCTGGGCCTTGCCGCCTATTTGTTTGCCCCCGGCGCGCCTCTATGGGCGGTCGCCTTGCTTGCGATCTGGCTGGGCTTCTTCGGCTTTGGCTGGTACGGGCCCTGGATCGCGCTGGTCAGCGAAGCCGCGCCCAAGGGCGCGATCGGCTTCATGATCGGCCTCGCCATGGCCATCAACCAGATCTGCGTCGTGCTCGCGCCGCCGGCCTTCGGCGCCTTGCGCGATGCGTCCGGAACTTATGCCTGGGGGTGGAGCGCCTTGATCGCAGCGTTGGCGCTGGCGCTGTGGGGAAGCTGGCGAAAGGAAGGTTTATAGGCGCAACCAAGCTAGCAAATAGTTCAGTCCGCGCTCGGCAGACGCCGCATGACGAATTCGATGCGGCCATCCTCGAGCTCGCGCCAGAACTCGATCTCGGTCATATAGGCGGCTTTGGGGTAGCGGTCGAACCACTCACGCGCCTTGGCGCGGGCGTCGAGGCGCGGCAAGGTGAAGGTCTCGCGCCGCCAGCCGTCGCTCCTGGCGCGGCCCTTCTCGCTGAGCCTGCGCGCAATATCCTTCGGCGCCCTGGTTACGCTCATACCGATGCTCCCGCACAGTGCGCTAAAACATAGCGCTTCAGGGGCAGAAATGGGAGTCTGCGATTCGCCCTCCCGCCCGCGTCGGTCAGGCTTTAATCGCGGCTTTATTTCCGGGAGATGAACATGCGTATTTTGCCTCTCGCGATTTTGTTCGCCATCCTTGCCGCCGCGCCCGCCCGCGCCACGGCCAATCTCGACTGCGCGATCGAGGACAAGCGGCTCAAAGGCGCGATCGGCGCCCTGATGGGCTCGCTTCCGGGCCTCCTGCAGATTCACGGCGAATTCGACGTTCTCCTTGACGGCGTTCCCGACGACTTCCGCAAAATCAGCCTTGTTGGCGACAACCTGCCGCATAGCTGGGTTCACGGCAAAGAGCTGAAGCTCCATGCCTATAAGGAACGCGACGGCGAGCGCTTCGCCAGTTTCGAGCTTATCGTCGAGACGAAAATGACGAGCGATCCCAATCAATATCGGGGCGCCTACGCGCTGAAGGTCAGCTTCCTGCCGGGTAAGGGCGCCGAGAGCAAGACGGTCACTGTCCGGGGCAGGGCCTCATGCTCGCTTGGCTGACGCGCAGGCTCCGACTTCCCCGCGTCTCAAAAGCGCGCTATCTCGGGCGCCATGTCTGAGCGCCCCACCTATATGATCTCCACCGCCATTCCCTATGCGAATGGTGCGCCCCACATCGGCCACGCCTATGAGCGCATCGCCACGGACGCCTTTGCGCGTTTCAAGCGGCTCGACGGCTATGACGTGCTCTTCGTCACGGGCATGGACGAGCACGGCCAGAAGGTGCAGCGCACCGCCGAGAAGGAGGGGGTGACGCCCCAGCAGTTCGTGGACGGCATTGCCGCGCAATTCGCCCGCATGGGAGAAGCGCTGAACGCCCGCGCCGACGACATCGTGCGGACGACGCAGGAGCGCCACAAGGAGGCGGTGCTCGACATCTGGCGGCGCATGGAGGCCAGGGGGGATATTTATCTCTCGAAATATTCCGGCTGGTATTCCGTCCGCGACGAAGCCTATTACGACGAGAGCGAGCTCACCGAGCGCGAAGGCAAGAAATACGCGCCGACCGGCACGCCGGTCGAATGGGTGGAAGAGGAAAGTTGGTTCTTCAAGCTCTCGGCCTATGCCGAGAAGCTGCTGGCTTACTATGAGGCCCACCCCGAGTTCATCACGCCCGAGCATTACAAGAACGAGATCGTCGCCTTCGTGAAGCGGGGGCTCTCGGACCTCTCCGTCTCGCGCACGACCTTCGACTGGGGCATCAAGATTCCGCCGCGCCCGCAGACGACGGCGAACCATGTGATGTATGTGTGGGTCGACGCGCTGACCAATTACATCACGGCGACCGGCTGGCTGACCGGCGGCGAGAAGGCGCGTTACTGGCCCGCCGACGCCCATGTCATCGGCAAGGACATCACGCGCTTCCACGCCATCTATTGGCCGGCCTTTCTGATGTCGGCCGAGGCGCCGCTGCCCAAGCAGATCGTGGTGCACGGCTTTCTGTTCTCGCGCGGCGAGAAGATGTCGAAATCGCTCGGCAATGTCGTCGGCCCGCAGGAGCTGATCGATCGCTATGGCGTCGACCAGCTACGTTATTTCTTCCTGCGCGAAGTGCCCTTCGGCAATGACGGCAATTATTCGCATGAAGCGATCGTCATCCGCATCAACGCCGATCTCGCCAATGATCTCGGCAATCTGGCGCAGCGCTCGCTCTCCATGATCGCCAAGAACTGCGATGGCGCCGTGCCGAAGAAGGGCGCCTTCACCGACGCGGACAGGGACATTCTCGCCCAGGCCGCGGGCGCTCTGGAGAAGGCGCGGGCGGCGATGGACGCCTATCAGCCGCATCATGCGCTCGCCGAGATTTTCCGCGTGGTGGCGGAGGCCAATCGCTATTTTGCCGGCGAGGAGCCCTGGGCCAAGAAGAAGACCGACCCGGCGCGCATGGAGACGATCCTCTATGTGACGGCGGAGACGTTGCGCCGGCTGGTGATCCCGCTGCAGGCCTTTATTCCCGAGGCGGCGGGGAAGTTCCTCGATTCCTTGGGCGTTGGCCCGGACGAGCGCGATTTCGCGCATGCCGGGGAGGGGAACGCCCTGCAGGAAGGCGCCTCGTTGCCGCCGCCGGCGCCGGTGTTTCCGAGGTTTGTGGAGGAGGAACTGTCCTGAATATCCCGTTTTTGCTATATTGATCTGAGAGGATGACGTTCATGGCGCTTTACATCAAAGATAAAGACGTCGATGCGCTCGCGGAGAAGCTACAGGCGGCTGTTGGAGCAAGCACGAAAGCGGAAGCCGTGCGGGCCGCACTTTTGCATGAACTCGAGCGCGTGAACGCACGTCAGTCCTTTGCAGAACGAAACGCCGAGGCTTTTGCTCTCGCGGATAAGATCGGCGCACCCAACCCGGACTTCGACGCCAAGGCGTTTATGGACCGGATGTGGGGCGAGTGATTTTCCTCGACGCCTCGGCTGTCATCGCGATTTTGAACCGCGAGCCGGATTCAGAGCGCCTGATCACGGCGATCGAAGAGGCTCGTGGCCAGCTTAATATTTCGCCGATTTCGACGTTCGAGTCAGTTCTCGGCTTGGCCCGGGCTCGGATCGGAGCACCCGCACGCCGCTCGGCTGCAGAGGATCTCAGACTAGCGACCGCCTCGGTGCGAGAGTTCATCAGGGCGAACGACATCAGAGAGATATCCATATCTCCAGAAATCGGCCAGGGCGCGATCCTCGCAGCCGCGACATATGGAAAGGCCGTCGGCCATCCTGCGGACCTCAATTTCGGCGATTGTTTCGCGTATTCTTGTGCTAAGGCGCTGGGGGCGACCCTCTTGTACAAAGGGGACGACTTCACCAAGACCGATTTGGGCGGCTGATCGATCTGCACTCAAAACGCCGAAGGAACAGCGATCTTGTCCTCCGACCCCGCCCGCTTCATCGGCGACATTCCCCGCCATTACGACCGCGGCCTGGGCCCCGTGATCTTCGAGGCCTATGCCGAGGAGACCGCGCGGCGGGCGGCGATTTGGGGACCGCGAAACGCGCTGGAGATCGCCGCCGGCACGGGCATCGTCACCCGCAAGCTGCGCGACGCGTTGCCAGCGGACGCCCGGCTCACCGCGACCGACCTCAACGCGCCCATGCTCGAGATCGCGCGGGAGAAGTTTAGGCCCGACGAACAAGTAAGTCTCGACGTGGCGGACGCGCTCGTCCTGCCCTTCGCGGACGGAGCCTTCGACGCCGTCATCTGCCAGTTCGGCCTGATGTTCTTCCCCGACAAGGACGCCGCCCATCGTGAAGCGGCGCGCGTGCTGAGGCCCCATGGCCGCTATCTGACAAGCGTCTGGGACGCGCCGCGCTACAACCCGTTCTCGCGCCTCGGCCAGGAAATGGTCGAGCGCTTCTTTCCCGGCGATCCTCCCAAATTCGTGTCGCCTTTCTCGTGCCCGGAGATCGATCCGACCAAGGAGGCGCTCATCGCGGCGGGCTTCACCAATATCGTCATCTCCGTCCTGCCGCGCGTGCATGAGATCGCGGATGTCGAGGCTTTCGCCACGGGCCTGGTATTCGGCCACCCGCTCCTCAACCAGATCCGCGCGCGGGGCGAGGTCGCGCCCGAGGCGATCGCCGCGGCCTTGGCGGAGAGGCTCGGGCAGGAATTCGGCGCGCCGGCGAGAATGCCCATGCAAGCCATTCTATTCGAGGCGTCGCGCTTATGAGATTCCTAGGGGCGCTCGCTTTTTTGATCTTCACGTTTACGGCCGCCCAAGCTGGCGATTGGCGGACATATCGCAACGACCGTTTTGGCGCGGCCGCCGACATTCCGGTCGGTTGGCGCATGGGTGAGGCGCCGGAGAATGACGACGGGCGTGTATTCACCTCTCCCGACGGACGCGCCAGCGTCACGGTGTCTGGCAGCTATGCAGTCCTGCCGCGCTTTCAGGAGGTCGAGATCATGACCAAGCCAGGCGCAGGGGAAACCGTCGACTACAAGCGCCAGGGCAGGGACTGGATCGTCGCTTCTGGCCGCAAGGGCGATCGGATTTTTTACCGAAAGTCGCTGCTCTCCTGCGGCGGGACGGTATGGAACAGCGTCTATCTCGACTATCCGGCCGCCGAGAAGGCTGCTTTCGATCCAATCGTCGCGCATGTCGCAGGCTCGCTGCGTGGCGGGAAGGGCTATGGAACGGGCAACTGCCGCTGAATGGGCCCGGCAGAGTCGGCGCTCGCGGCGGCAGCTCTTTGTGATATTCTTGAGGGATGATTTCGACCCTGAAAAAAATGCTCCCCGCGATCGAGAGCTGGCCGGAGGAAGATCAGCAAGCGCTCGCCGACGCGGCGCGCGAAATTGCGGCGGCGCGGGCGGGCTTCTACGCCCTGACTCCGGATGAGGAGCGCGCCGTTGCGGAAGGATTGGCGCAAGCCGATCGCGGGGACTTCGCGACCGAAGAGGAGATGGCCGCACTCTGGCGACGGTTCAAGCGATGAAAATCCGCGTTACGCGGCGTGCTAGAACCGACATGCTCGAAATTCTGTCCTTTGTGGCGGAAAAGTCCCCGCAGGGAGCGGCGCGTGTCGCTGCCGCAATCGAAGCTGGCTTGTCGTTCCTGTCGGAAAATCCCAGGGGCGGGCTGCGCACGGATCACCCAGAGCTTTACGTAAAGATACTGCCCGACTGCCCCTACAAAATTTTCTATCGGTTTCGGACGGACGCTATTGAGGTCGTGCATATCCGCCATTCCGCACGTGCGCCGTGGCCGGCCTCGTGAAGGCCTCCGCGCCGATGCGGGTTTGTCGAAAACTCGTCCTATCTCTTGGGGAAGAGCCGCACCACAGCGGCGCGAAACAAAGCGGTATGATTATGTTCCTAAGCGCCTCTGGGGCTCCCTCGTCCTCATTGGCCCGGAGGCTGGCCGGATCCGCTCTCGCCGCCACGCCGCCACGCCGCCGTCGACGCCTTTCGACGGCCGGTGGATCATCGACGCGACGACATCGAGCTTCGTTTGCCCCGTCGAGCGGAAGCAATTGGTCGCGATTGTGCATGGCGAGCGTGTCGCGCCGACCTAAAGGTTTTCAGCGTCATCGCCGTCATTCGCGGCACGATGAGCGGCCAGTCGGTAGCAGGCGACTGGTCGGCCAATAATATGCTATGCGCGCGGGGCGCCTGGCGCGCCGCCTATGCAGGAAACTGAACGTCACATGCTCATCGACACCCATTGCCATCTCGATTTTCCAGATTTCGCGCCGGAGCAGGCGGAGGTCGTCGCGCGCGCCAAGGCGCGGGGCGTCGGCCGGATGATCACTATTTCCACGCATCTGTCGCGCTTCGACCGCGTGAAAGCGATCGCCGAGGCCTATCCGGAAGTCTTCTGCACGGTCGGCACCCATCCGCTTCACGCCCACGAAGAAGCCGAGCCGACGGTCGAAGAGATTGTGGCGCTCGCACAGCATCCAAAATGCGTCGGGCTCGGCGAGGCGGGGCTCGACTATTTCCATGATCAAGCGCCGCGCGAGCTCTCGCAACGGGTCTTTCGCACCCATGTTGCCGCCGCGCGCGAGACCGGCCTGCCGCTCGTCATCCATACGCGCGACGCCGACGCCGACTGCGCCGCAATTCTGCGAGAGGAAATGGGGAAGGGGGCTTTCACCGCCCTCCTCCATTGCTTCACCTCGAGCCGCGCGCTGGCGGAAACGGCGGTTGATCTCGGCCTTTACATCTCATTTTCCGGCGTCGTGACCTTCAAGAATTCGGCGGAGCTGCGCGAGACGGTGAAGGTCGTGCCGCTGGAGCGGATGCTGGTCGAGACCGATGCGCCCTTCCTTGCGCCCGTGCCGCATCGGGGCAAGCGCAACGAGCCGGCCTTTGTCGTCGACACGGCGCGGCTGCTCGCGGAAATCAAGGGCGTTTCGGAAGAAGAGCTTGCCCGCGTGACGACGGAAAATGCGCTTCGGCTTTTTTCCAAAATGCCGCCGCTCGAGGCCGCCGCTTGACGCTCACGGTCACGATCCTGGGCTGCTCCTCATCGGGCGGCGTGCCACGCGTCGGGCAGGGCTGGGGCAAATGCAACCCGGACAATCCCAAGAACCGGCGCCGCCGCTGCTCGATCCTGGTCGCCCGCGGCGACGATGCGGCGAAAACCCAGCTCCTCGTCGATACGGGCCCCGATTTGCGCGAGCAGCTCATCGACGCGGAGGTCAGGCGGCTCGACGCGGTGCTCTATACGCATCCGCACGCCGACCACACACACGGGATCGACGACGTGCGCGGCCTCGTCATTCTGAACGGCAGGCGCATTCCGGCCTATATGGACGAGCGCACGTCCCGCGATGTCAGCGAGAAGTTCGGCTATATCTTCACCACGCCGCCCGGAAGCCTGTATCCGCCGCTGATGACGGAGCATCGGCTGCATCCGGGCCGGTCCGTGACAATCGAGGGGCCCGGCGGGCCGATCGAAGCGACGCCATTCCGGCTCGATCACGGCGACATGGACGCGCTGGGCTTCCGCTTCGGCAATCTTGCCTACACGCCCGACCTGAACGCCATCCCGCCGGAGAGCGCGCGCTTCCTCGAAGGCCTCGATCTTTGGATCATCGACGCGCTGCGCTGGCAGCGTCATGGCACCCATCTCTCAGTCGAACAGGCGCTGGCCTATATCGATCGTTTTCGCCCGAAGCGCGCCGTGCTGACCGACCTCCATGTCGATCTCGATTATGATGCGCTGACGGCCGTGCTGCCGGCGAATGTCGAGGCGGCCTATGACGGGCTGCAGATCGAGGTATAGCTCGTTATTTTTCAAGCTTATTCGTCTAATTTTCAAAGAAGGATTTAGCCATGAAAGCCGAACGCCGCGCATTCCTCGTCGGAAGCTCCCACGCCATTTTGTTCGGATCAGCGCTCGCCGCCGCCGCCGCCCAGACCGGCGCCACAGACGATCCGACGGCGACGATGCTGCCGCGCGGCGGGACAAGCCACTTCGCGCAGCTCAACGGCGTCAAGCTGCATTATGTGAGCGTCGGTTCGGGTCCTACCGTGATCCTGCTCCATGGCTGGCCGCAGACGTGGTTCGCCTGGCGCGGAACCATGGAGCGGCTTTCCGCCCGGTTCAATTGCGTCGCGCTCGACCTCAGAGGTCTCGGGCTGTCGGAGAAAACGCCGGCCGGCTACGACAAGCAGACAATCGCCGCCGACGTCGCCGCGTTGATCGACCATGTCGCCGGCGGCCGCGCGCATGTGGTTGGGCATGATATGGGCGGCAAAGCAGCCTTCGTGCTTGCCCATCTGCACCCCGGAAAGGTCGAAAAGCTCGTCCTTGTCGATTGCCTGGTTCCGGGGACGGAAAACATGGACGCTAGGCGGGGCGGAGCCTGGCACTATGGCTTCCATATGGCTCCCGAGATTCCAGAGATGCTGACGCACGGGCGGGAGCGAGAGTATATCGCCGCCCAAATTCGCGCCTGGTCGCACAAGAAGGATGCCGTCTCGGAAGCCGCAATTTCCGAGTTCGCGCGCCATTACGCGTCCGCGGGCGGCATGACGGCCGGGTTTTCCTATTATCGCGCTCTTCGTGACGATGCAGCGCTGGTCGCATCTTTTGAAAATCGGAAGCTGGAGGCGCCGGTCCTTGCGATCACCGGCCGCTATGGCGTCGGCGAAAAGCTCGCGGATGCGCTGCGTCCGCACGCGGCTCAATTGACGGCCGTGATCGCCGAAGATAGCGGGCACTTTGTCGCCGAAGAGGCGCCGGAGTTTTTCCGCGCGCAGCTAGAGCGATTTCTAGCGGCGTGACAGCTCTGAATTTGGGGCGAATTTGCCATGTTTCCAGAAATCGGCGCCCATGGCGCGGCGGCATGTTACTTTCGAGACGCGTTCTTGTCGGCTTTGTCGTTCCAAGACTGGGCCCGCCCGATCGTCGGTTTTGGTTCCATAATATCGATTATGCGAATCGATGCTGCGGTCAGTCCTGAACGCCACGCCCTTCCAGTCCGACTCGCCCTCGAAGAATCAGCCGGTTCGATTTTCGGGCAATTTGCTGCTTGCCCGCGAACCGCCGAGCGCTGCTCCGCGTCCGTAGCGGCGAAGGTTCAGAAACGTGGCGGCTTCCGCGGCCATGGCGCGCGCGAATGAAACCTCTGAAAAAACGGCCTATTGCCCCAGCCCGAGCGCGGCAGTTCTTTGGTTTTTTCGATGGGGCCACGAAAATCTCTGGCCAGAACGGCCTGAAATCTGCTAAAAGCCCTGTTGCGCGGGACTATATGGCATTCAACTGGCAACATCCCATCCTTTCCGAGCGGACGCATTTTGCGCGTCCGAACGGTTCTGCTTGGGCGCACGCGTTTGGCATAAGAGTCTTGCCTTTTTTGGCGGAGACGAGCAGGTAGACATGAGCAAAGGTAGAGATTTCCGGGGACCCCGTAAGCGTGGGTTCGACGACGATGGTCCGTTTGGCTATGACGCGCCGCGGCCCAGTCGCGCTCCGAGGTCGCCCTTCGGCGGCGGCGGATTCCCGGATGCGGCGCCCCCGATGATGAACGAGCCGTCCGTCGACGCCGTCGTGAAATGGTTCAAGTCGGACAAGGGCTTCGGCTTTGTCGAGCTGGCCAATGGCACGGGCGACGCGTTCCTCCACATCGGCGCGGTCCAGGCGGCTGGCTATGAGACGCTTCCGCCCGGCGCGAAGCTGCAGGTCGTGGTGACCAGCTCGGTCAAGGGCCAGCAGGTCTCCCGCATTCTCGACGTCGACCTCGCCGGCGCCGCCGAGCGCGCTCCTCCGCCCCCGCGCAGCGGCGGCGGCGGCTTCGACAGCCCCCGTCCTCCCCGTCGCCAGGCGCCTGATCCGTCGAGCGCCGTGCCGGTCTCCGGCAAGGTCAAGTGGTTCGACGAGACCAAGGGTTTCGGCTTCGTCCAGTCGAACGACGGCGGCAAGGACGTCTTCGTCCATATCTCGATCCTCGGTCCCTCGGGCGTGAACCGCCTGCTCGAAGGCCAGCCGGTGACCATGCAGGTCGTCGACACCGCGAAGGGTCGTGAAGCCCTCTCCATTGCTCTGGACTAACGTCCCGGCAATCTGATCAGACGCCGCGTCGCCCCTCCGGGCGCGCGGCGTTTTCTTTTGCTCCAGAGGATCTCCCCCTGATGTCCGGCGACATTGCGCGTCTTATCGAGATCATGGCGGCGCTCCGCACCCCCGGGACCGGTTGCCCCTGGGACCTCGAGCAGGATTTCCGCTCCATCGCTCCCTATACGATCGAGGAGGCCTATGAGGTCGTCGACGCCATCGAATCGGGCGACCTTGGCGATTTGAAAGATGAATTAGGAGACCTGCTGCTCCAGGTGGTCTTTCATTCCCGCATCGCCCAAGAGCAGGACGCTTTCGCCTTCCCCGACGTCGTCGGCGCCATTTGCGACAAGCTTATCCGCCGCCATCCGCATGTCTTCGAAGCGGGCGAATCGCTGACGCCCGAGGGCGTGACGGCGCAATGGAACGACATCAAGGCGGCGGAGAAGGCGGCGAAAGGCGCCCCTGCTCCCGCGAGCCTGCTCGATGGCGTCCCCCTCGCCCTGCCTGCGCTCACGCGGGCGGTGAAGCTGCAGCAGAAGGCGTCGAAAGTCGGTTTCGATTGGAACGACGCCGCGCATGTCATGGGGAAGATCCGCGAAGAGACCGAGGAAGTCGCCGAGGTATTGCGCCGGCCGGACCTCGACCCCAAATCTCTGGAAGAGGAGATCGGCGATCTTCTTTTCGTCGTCACCAATCTCGCGCGTCACGCCAAGGTCGATCCAGAACAGGCGCTACGGGGCGCCAACGCCAAATTCGAACGTCGATTCCACCATATCGAAAGGCGCCTGTCGGAGATGGGCTCGTCCGCGGAGGCGGCGTCTCTGGATGAAATGGAGGCGCTCTGGAGCGAGGCGAAGCAACTGGAAAAAGGGGCAAAGGCCGGCGCCGCGCCAAAGGCGGCGGATGTGCCTTAATTTGGAGCCTTCAACGGCGCTAAGGTCACGCTGACTACCATGGAGGCCATCTGTACCATGTCCATTGCCTCGAACCCATCACGTTACAGCCCGCCGTCGCAGCTCTTTCATTGGCTCACCGTTTTATGCGTCGCAGGCGCCTGGATTCTCGGCGTTGTCGGCGACGATCTGCCAAAGGGCTCGATCCGCCATATGGGCGAGTTCGTTCATGTGATCCTGGGCGAACTGGTCGTGCTGCTGCTCGTCCTGAGGATCGTCTGGCGCTTCATCGCCCCTGCGCCGCCCCTCGAGCCCACGCGCTTCGGAGCCGCCGGTGAACTGGCGACGAAGCTCGGCCATCTCGCCATCTATGGGTTGCTGCTCGCCGTTCCCGTCGTCGGCGTGGTGACGCTCTTCCATAGCGGCGACGCGCTGCCGCTCCTCGGACTCTCGGAAATTCCCTCTCCCTGGATCAAAAACCGCGAGCTGAAGCACTATTACAAGGAAATCCACGAGTTCCTGGCGCATACGCTGATGATAGTGGCGGCGCTTCACGCCGCAGCGGCCATCGCGCATCACCATGTGCTGAAAGACCGGACATTGAAGCGCATGTTGCCGGCGGTTTTCGAATGACGCCCATTTCCGGTTGAACAGCGCGCATCGGGGATCGTCACCGGCGGGCAAGCCCGAGCGGGAATCCAGAGCCACAAAAAGCGTTGCGGCTTTTGCTCTGGATTCCCGATCGCTCGCTTCGCGAGCGTCGGGAATGACACTAAACCAATGAAGCAGATTATGACTTCAATGGCCGCCGCCAAATTTCAAAACGATAATTCCTAATCCTATCAACACGATGCCCGCGATCTCCACCGAACCCAGGCTCTGGCGATAAATGACCCAGCCGGCCACGGAAACCAGCGCGAGGCCGACGCCCGACCAAACCGCATAGGCCACGCCAAGCGGGATGTCTTCCAGCGTCAACGACAGGAAATAGAAGGCCGTCGCATAGCCGGCGACGACGGCAAGCGACGGCAGCGGATTACGGAAGCCTTGGGCCGCCGGCAACGCCGTGGAGGCCGCGACCTCGGAGAGGATCGCAATCGCAAGGTAAAACCAGTGCATGGCGCTAAGATCTTATGTTCGCAAGGCCGATGAATAGCGCCGTCTTACCTCGTCCAGGCGCTCCGGCGCAACGCGCACTGTGAGGCGGGAGCCGCCGTCCTCCTTCGTCTCGCGGGAGAGGACCTCGACATGGGCATGGAGCCAGGCGAGCCCCTGCCCGTCTTCCGGAGAAATCTCCAGTGCGAGCGTCACGCGGCTCTCGGCGAGCAAGGTCTCGATGCGCGCCAGCAGATCGTCGAGTCCCTCGCCTGTCAGCGCCGAGACCAGCGCCGGGCGGCGGCGCGGGTCGAAACCGCGCGCGGCGAGGCGCATGGCTTCGAGCCGCTCGGGCTCAAGCCCATCGATCTTGTTCCAGACCTCGACGATCCGCCCCTCGGCTTCGCCCTTGAGGCCCAGCTCCTCCAGGATCGTCTCGACATCGCGCGCCTGAGCTTCCGAGTCCTCATGGGAGACATCGCGCACATGCAGGATCACGTCTGCAAGGGTCACTTCCTCCAGCGTGGCGCGAAAGGCGGAGACCAGCATGGTCGGCAGGTCCGAGATAAAGCCGACCGTGTCGGAGAGCAGCACGCGCGCGCCATGCGGCAAACGAATTTGCCGCAGCGTGGGATCGAGGGTCGCAAAGAGCATGTCCTGGGCGAGCACCTCGGCCTTGGTCAGCCGATTAAATAATGTGGACTTTCCAGCGTTGGTGTAGCCGACGAGCGCGACGACGGGGTAAGGCACCTCCCGCCGTGTCTTGCGGTGCAGGCCGCGGGTGCGCTTTACCTTATCGAGGTCCTGCTCGATGCGGCGCATACGCTCTTCGATGAGTCGGCGGTCGGTTTCGATCTGTGTCTCGCCGGGACCGCCAAGGAAGCCGAAGCCGCCGCGCTGACGTTCAAGGTGGGTCCACGACCGCACCAGGCGGGACTTCTGGTAAGCGAGATGCGCGAGCTCGACCTGCAGCGCGCCCTCCTTGGTGCGGGCGCGCTGGCCGAAGATTTCCAGAATGAGACCGGTGCGATCGATGACTTTCGCGCCCCAGGCCTTTTCAAGGTTGCGCTGCTGCACGGGCGAGAGCTGGCAATCCATGCTCACGAGGCCCGCCTCTTGCGCCTTCACTGTCTCGGCAATTTCCTCGACCTTGCCCTTCCCGAGATAGGTCGCCGGCCGAACTTCGTTCAAAGCCACAGGAAGCTCGCCAACAATATCGAGGTCGATCGCCTGCGCTAGACCGACCGCCTCAGCGAGCCGGGCCTGGGGATCACGAGAAAGCGCCGCCGGACCGCGCGAGAGATAGGGCCCGACGACGACCGCGCGCGTACGGTCCTCGCCGAGCGCGCGTTCTTCAACTGATACTTCGCCGATCAATCCGCTTATCTTTGCTTCTCCACGCCCTCGTCTTCCGCCGGTTCGAACATCTGGATCGGATGCCCGGGCATAATCGTCGATATGGCGTGCTTGTAGACTAGTTGCGAGTGGCCATCACGACGCAGCAGCAGGCAGAAATTGTCGAACCAGGTGACAATGCCCTGAAGCTTGACGCCGTTGACGAGGTAGATAGTGAGCGGAACCTTGTTTTTTCGGACGAAATTCAGAAATGTATCCTGTAGATTTTGCGAACGCTCCGACGACATCGGCTGTCCTGTTCTTTATCTTGTTGAGCCGAGCGGTATGACGCCGCCCCCCGCGGTTTATGATTTTTAGTTCGGTCGCCGCGCCGCCATTAGAACCCCTCGAAAGTTTTCGCGCAAGGCGGAAGTCGAATGGAGCCGAAGTTAGCCACCGCTATCGGCCACGCTGGCGCTTGGGCGACTGCTTCAGTAAAGGCTTTCGATGCGTTTGCACAACCAAGGCGTGTAGCATTCGCTTGATCTGGAAGAACTCGAAGCAGCGCTCCCCTTGTCCGCCACCCGACCGCGTTACCGAGGGCCCGAATGACGAGAGGGGCGCTCGGGCCGCGCCGGGGCAATTAAGGGAGTCGCAATTGTGCAGCGCAACCGCCCACAGGAGCGCTGGCTTTACTCAGAGCCCGTCATTGCGAGCGAAGCGAAGCAATCCAGGGCGGCGATGCGGCCCTGGATTGCTTCGTCGGCTCCGCCTCCTCGCAATGACGGCGGTGAGTCCCTGCGAATGCGGGCCGTCGGCCAGCCCGCTTCGGAAGCCGCAGATAACCCTAAAGTAAAGCATGAACATTAAGTCATAATTATCTGAAATAACTACTCAATTGAGAGCGACTTCAACTTCCTGTGGAGAGCCGACCTCTCCATTCCGATGAACTCCGCGGTGCGCGAAATATTGCCGGAGAAGCGGTTCAACTGCGCCACCAGATATTCCCGTTCGAAGACTTCGCGCGCCTCTCGCAGCGGGAGGCTCATCAACTTTTCGCCCCTCACGCCGGCGGGGGTGGCGGGCACCAGCTCCCCGACATCGGCCGGCAGCATGTCCGCGGTGATCACCGCGCCGGGCTCGCCGGCGGTCAGGATCATCAGCCGCTCGACGTTATTCTTGAGTTGCCGGATGTTCCCCGGCCAGTCGTGCAGTTGGAGAACGGCAAGGGCGTCCTCGGCGATTTTGCGCCGCGGCAAGCCCGCTGCGAGCGACAGGCTCTCCATGAAATATTCGATGAGGGCGGGAATATCCTCCCGGCGCTCGGCCAGCGACGGCACGCGGACCGGCACAACCGCAAGTCGATGGAAGAGATCCTCGCGCAGCGTCCCTTCCTCGATCGCTGAGGCGAGATCGCGGGCCGAAGACGAGATCACGCGAACGTCCACCTGGACCTTGGTCGACCCGCCGACGCGCTGGAAGGTCTGGTCGACGAGCACCCGCAGGATCTTGGCCTGCGTGTCCTTGGGCATGTCGGCGATCTCGTCGAGGAAGAGCGTGCCGCCATGGGCCTCCTCCAGCGCGCCGATCTTGCGCTCGCCGTCCGGCCCTTCGCGGCCGAAAAGCTCGATCTCCATGTTCTCCGGCGTGATGGTCGCCGAGCTGATGACCACGAAAGGCCCATCCGCGCGCTGGGACGCCTCATGGATGCAACGGGCGGCGAGTTCCTTGCCGGCGCCCGGCGCGCCCATGATCAGCACGCGAGAATTCACAGGCGCGACCCGCGCGATGAGCTGCTGAAGCTGATGCGCCGGCGGCGACGAGCCGACGATCCGGTCGAAGGCCCCTGCCCTCTGGCGGAGCGCCGAGATCTCGCGCCTGAGCTGGTAGGCCTCCAGCGCGCGCTCGGCGACCAGAACCAGACGATCGGCCTTGAAGGGCTTCTCGATAAAGTCATAGGCGCCGATTTTGATGGCGCTGACGGCCGTCTCGATATTGCCGTGGCCGGAAATCATGACCACCGGCAGGCCCTTGTGCTGCTTCTGGATCTGCTCCAGCACCTGCAGCCCGTCGAGCCGCGAGCCCTGCAGCCAAATATCCAGGAAGACGAGATGCGGCCGGCGCGCGGCGATCGCCGCCAGCGCCTCGTCGGCGTCCTTGGCCGTGCGCGTTCCATGGCCCTCGTCGCTCAGAATGCCAGCGACGAGCTCGCGGATGTCTTCCTCATCATCGACAATCAGAATGTCGCTTGCCATTAGGCCCCGCTCGTTTCAGAGGAATTTGCCGTTTCCGGCTGGTTTGTGTTGTCCTTGTCGGCGTCCGCCAGCGGCAGGACGAGCCGCACGCAGGCCCCGCGCCCAACGGGAGCGTCGAGAAGCTCCAGTCGGCCGCCGTGATCTTCTATGATTTTGGCGACAATGGGCAGACCGAGGCCCGTGCCGTCCGACCGCGTGGTCATGTAAGGCTCGAGCAGCCGTTGCCGGTTGATCGCCGGGAAGCCTTTTCCATTGTCGATGACGTCGATTTCCGCCATGCGCTCGCGCACAGACAGGCGGATTTCGACCCTGCCCTTCTCGGCCGCGTCCTGCGGCGCGCGGGCGGCGATCCCCTCTATGGCGTTCTTCACGATATTCGTCAGCGCCTGCGAGAGGAGCCGCCGGTCGAATTGCGCATAGACAGGCCCCCCTAGCTGGGTTTCGACGATGTCGACGTCAGAGTTTCCGACCCGCATCAGGAAGGCGACCTGCCGGGCGCATTCGCTGATGTCGTCGCGCGCCGGCCGCGCCTTGGGCATGCGGGCGAAGGAGGAGAACTCGTCCACCATGCGCTTGATGTCGTCTACCTGCCGCACAATCGTGTCGATACATTGGTCGAACACGTCGCGGTCCACCTGAATCAGCTTGCCATATTTGCGCTTGAGGCGCTCGGCGGAGAGCTGGATCGGCGTCAGCGGATTTTTGATCTCATGGGCGATGCGGCGCGCCACATCGGCCCAGGCGGAGGTGCGCTGGGCAGAGACGAGGTCGGTGATGTCATCGAGCGTGACGACGAAGCTCGGCGCGCCTTCCTCGGCGCGGCGCGCCGAGGTCACGCGAATGTTGAGGGTCCGCTCGGCCGTCCCGCGCTTCATTGTGACCTGGCTCTGCACCGCGCGCGGGAACAGTTCGAGCGCGTCGGTGAGAAGCGGCGCGATCTCGGGCATGACGTCCGCGATATTGGCGCCGACCGTCGCCTGCCCCTTGGCGTCGTTGAGCGACAATTCCTCGGCCGACCGGTTGAGGACGGTCACGATCCCGTCCGCATCGACGCCCATGACCGCCGCCGGCACGCCAGCCAGCACGGCCTCGGTGAATTCGCGCCGCTCGTCGTTGATCCGGTTCGCCTCGAGCAGCCGGCTCTGCTGAAGGTTCAGCTCGGTCGTCATATTGTTGAAGACGTCGCCGAGGCGCGCCAGCTCGCCATGGGCGCGATCGACCCGCACCTGCACCTGGAGATTGCCGCCCGAAACCTGGTCGGTCGCGGCGATAAGCGTGCGGATCGGGCTCACCAGCCGGTCGGCGAAATCGAGGCCGAACCAGACCGAGGACAGCAGCATGATCATCGTCAACAGGGCGTACATGAGCACGAAGGCGCGCTGCACGGCCACGCGATAGGCGTCGAAAGCGTCGTAATTGCTGATCAGCTTTTCGGCCTGCTTGGGGAAGTCGACGGCAAAGGGGTCGATCGGGCGGGTGACGTAAAGAAAGGTGTTCTCGAAGGCGTGCAGCGCCCTGAGCGCGACGAAGCTCTTGCCGTCGTCGATCATCAGACAGAGCGGCTCGCCCTTGCGCGCATTGTCGAATTCCGACTGCGGAGGCGCGATGACGATCGCCGAGGCGTTCTGGCTCACATCCACCCGGTCGATGACCTGACCGTTGGAGGACACCAGGGCCGCAACGGAGAAGCCGAGAAATTTGGCGCGCGAGTCGAAAATCTGGTGGAAATAATTGCGGTCGGTGATGAAGAGCACGCGCGCCCGGTCGAGGTCGGAGGCGGTCAGCTGCGCCTCCTGAAGCAGCGCCTGGCACTGGCTCGATTGAAAGGCTTCGGCCGCCTGGGCGGTGTTGTGCACAAAGACCTTCACGCCATTCATGAAGGCGGGGTTCAGCGCCCGCTCCAGCGTCAGCGACCCCGCGACGGCGAGGAGCACCGCCGGAATGAGCGCGATGACCGAGAAGAAGCCAACGATGCGGACATGCAGCCGCGCCGCCGCCTCGCCGCGCCGCCAGACGCGATACAGCCGCATCGCCTTGGCGACCACCATGGCCAGAAGGACGCCGACGAAGAACACATTGGCGATGAAAAGCGGGATGAGTCGATTGTCCGTCGGCGAGATAACGCCGAACTCAGCCGTGACGAGGAAGGTGGCGAGCGCACAACTGACGGCGCCGACGACGACCGCCGGCCCGAACCAGGCGCGGCCGCCCGCGCTTTTGCCGCTGTCGGAAAGTGCTTGCTCGCCTGTTTGGATCATTGGGCGGTTATAGGCCGCGGGCGAGACTGTCGCAAATGCGTAAGGCTTTGGGTGGGGATGCGCCGGGGACGTCCGTCACGGGTTGGTCTGCGAGTTCTCACAAACCAGCGCCGCTCTCCGATCGGTGTCGGCCGTGCTTGACTACTGGCTTAGGGTAGTTGGTACGTTGAGGATGCAGCCGGAAGCGGTCGGTTGGCTCCGGAGTAGCGATGTTTAGGAAAGCCGCCGCATGCTTGGTGTTAATCGAGGCGGTCGGCTCAACGTCGGCCAGGACATCAAGGCTGGCATGACAAATACGCGCCATCCACGATCTGCGCCGAAACCGACCGCATGAGCGATGCGCTCTTAAACCCTTACCCTCGAACCGGTAATGAGAGATTTCGATGAGGCTTGAGAGTTTCGAGGAATGGTTCGCCGTTCGTCCGAACCATAGCGACGAAGCCGATCACCTGCCCGCACGCCTGACCTTCGATTTGGATGAGGGAATATATCTCGATACGATTCGGTTTTCGGGGAGCCGCGAGAACCAGGATGGCTTTCGCGTCAGCGGCCAGACCTTGACAGGATGGCTGGACTATCAGCGGCCGGCGACACTCATCCAGCCGTGGGTTCAGAGAACCCGTCGATTAAGCATCGGCATGGATACCCCAGTAATGCGGGAGTCCCGACGGTTCGTCGCTAACGCCCTCCTACGGAATGTCTTCTTAGAGGACATCAGCGCCCCCATCTTCACGGGGCTCGCGGTCGAAAACCCGGCATTTCATGCTTGGGTAAATCCTTGCCTTGTCAACCCAGACTGGTCGCGGCCCGAGGACGCTGGTCTCCCCTCCCTTTCTGTCGATGTTCAGCCGCCGCAGCAGCGCACTTTCACCTTGGCAGATGGAACGCAGGCGAAGGTTACCAGCGCGACCCGCGTTCCCAGCGGCGAGGCCACGACGCTGGAGGAATACACCCTGCTGGAGCTGCAATTTCCCAAGCCGGTCAATTTCGACGCGGTTACTCGTGTAGCGGGGCGGGTTTCCGCTCTGTTCGAATTTCTGATCGGCGCACGGGTGCAGGCGCCTATCTATTATCTCCCTACAACGCATAAGCGACTGTGGAATGGCGAGGAACACGAGGTCGTCGCCGAGTACTGGTATCAACCTATCCCCAGAAAGAAGCGCCGAGACGCTCCACCAGAAGTATTCCGTCGCTTGACGTTCGAGAAACGGTCCCCTGTTCCGTTGGAGGCGCTGCTAAACCACGTCTCGGGAAGCAGTGACGAACTCATCTTCCTCGCCGACCAAATTCAGAGCGCTGAAGATTACGATCTCTCGATTACTCAAGGATACGGTGAGATTCTTGGCTGCCTAGAAGACTTTGACCGTCGCACATTCGGATCGGGAGCGGATGAAAATTTTGAGCAGGATATGAAGCGTCTGAATGCGCTGATCGAAAAACACGGCTCAAGAGCGGACATTACCTTATTCAGACGAATAAGCGGGACAGCATCCAATGGATATTCTCTTCTTAAACGTCTCGAACGCTTGCATAAGATTTGGAACGAAGATGGGTTCAGGGGAAATCCAGACCTTAAGCGTATCCGAGAGTTACGGAATCTCCTTCCCCACGGACGGGGACTGGAAGTGTCCAGCGACGTTTTACAGGAAATGGTTATCCATCTTCACTACCTCGCGGCGTTGGGTCGCTACCATGTTCTGAAGGTGCTCGGCTTCACCGGGGATCAGATCAGAGCCGCCTTCTTGTCGCAAGCGCATCGCTATGGGACGTTTATCCCGGATACGCCACGCCGTCAGCCGTCGGCTTAGCGCCACGCGCCCCGGCGGCGCAGGAAGGGCTTGATCGCCAACAGCCAGATATGGCTGATCGCTTTCGCCGGCCCGCCGATATAGATCATTGGGCCGTTATAGGCCGCAGGCGAGACTGTCGCAGATGCGTAACGCTCTGGGTGCGGGTGCCCTGGGGACGGCCGTCACAGGTTGCTCTGCGTCTTCTGACAAACCAGCGCCGCTCTCCGATCGGCGGCGACAGCGCTTGGCCCAAAGCGGCCATTCGCTGAGGCCGCCAAACGGGCCGAGACGATACCGGAATTTCAAGCCTATCTTTTGCACTTAGTAATCGCTGCAAGGCAGCGGCTCGAAAACAGAGATGATAAGATGATAATTCGTTGCGAAGAGCCTGCTGACGTTCCTGAAATTCGAAAGATTGTCGAAGCTGTTTTTCCCACACTCGCCGAAGCGCGGTTGGTCGAGCAGCTCCGGTCGGATGGCGACGCCGTTATCTCAATGATCGCTGTCGAATCCGGGTTCGTGGTGGGACACGTCATGTTATCGAAAATGGGCGCTCCGTTCCCTGCGCTAGGTCTCGGGCCAGTTGCCGTTGCCCCTGATCGACAGCGTAAAGGGATTGGCGGTTCGTTAGTCCGTTCAGCCTTGAAGGAGGCTGAAAAGGAAGGATGGCTGGGTGTTTTCGTGCTTGGCGATCCAGACCTGTATCAAAAATTTGGCTTTGACCCAGCCCTCGCAAGTGGCTTCACATCTCCCTATGCGGGGCCGCACCTCATGGCTCTGTCGTTCAATGGGACTTTGCCCGTTGCGACTGGGATAATCGATTACGCACCAGCCTTTGCGGCGCTTGGTTAAACAAATTTCTGTTTGTGGCGCAAAGCAACCGAGCCCCCGTTTCTAAAGTTTGTGCGCCACGCCGTCGGCCGTCTCGACCCTGATGTCGGCGTAGCGGCACGCGCCCCGGCGGCGCTGGAAAGGCGTGATCGCCAACAGCCAGATATGGCTGATCGCCTTCGCCGACCCGCCGATATGGGCGGCGTAGTCGGAAGCGACGTCCCGCTCCCTTTCGCGCCACGATCCGAGGCCATTCTCGCCGGAGTCGACGATCATGTGCGTCTCGACCGCATTCCAGCCAGGAAGCGGGCAGCGGAAGACCTTGCCGGTCGGCAGCGCGGCGCTCCAGATATAGGTGAGGTCCTGCCCATCCTCGAATTTCACGCCAATGGAGAGATAGTCGTGAACGGGAGCCTGATCCTCCGGGACGGCGGACGGCAGTTGGTCGATCTTCCAGCGCCAGCCGAGCTTTGGACGCGATGCGAGAGGAAGCGACAGCGGCCGCTCGATAATCGACGCGCCTCCCGCGCTCTCACAGACGATCTCGCCGTTCGCGTCCCGAAAGAAGCTCTCCTCACCGCCGCCGAGCAAGAAGAGGTTGGACCAGCCGTCCGGCAGCCTGCGGTTACGCCGCAGGCGCGCCAGCTCCGCCGCCAAGAGGCCGCCGACGTCGCCATGGGCCGCAAGGCTCGCAAGACCCGCGGCGGCCTCTCCGCGCCACAGCAGCGCGACGCCGGTGATTGTCACGTCGTCCTTGGCGTAGACGTCTTCGGGAATGGTCAGGCGGCCGTCCTCGTCGGCGGCCAGCGAAGCCAGGCGGGCCACCTCGATGGGACCGTCGTGCAATACCGTCATGGCGCCCGTGTCGGCGCCGGGGCTGTAGATCGGCCGTTTGCCGCGCGTGCGAGCGTGGAACCCGAGACCGGGACGAAACCAGAGGTCGTGTTGTCGAGACAGCCACCAACGACCGGTGATAAGAAAGGTGATCTGCTGGCCTTTGACAGCCTCGAGACCAAGATCGATCCAAGGCAGATCGGGGCCATTGATTTGGAAGAGCCGATAGCCCGCAAGCTCGGGCGACTGCGCCCGGGCGATAAGGTCTTCGACACCCTTTTTGAAATCCGCTGGCGCCAGGCCGCTCTGCTCAGCGGCGCAGATTGCGTTCGAGGCGGCCGTGAAGGGCAAGGCCACGCCGAGCGCCGCGGCGCGCCGCAAAATATCGCGTCGCGAAAAAGCGCCGGTCGCATTCGCGGCATAGGAAAGATTGAGACAATAAAGGCACATACGCTTCCTCCTTGATCACGCGCAAGCGCTCTGTGGTCAGGCGTTCGTGATCGGGAAGCGGGATGTTATGCTCGCGCCGGAAATCTGCATGCCTTGGCGTGCCGAAATCGAGCTTTTTACGGCGCGAGAGGGCAATCGATGCGACGGACCGGATATACGCGCGCGAGCACGCTCGGGCCGATCGCGGGCGTCGTCATGGAGAACGGCGGCTCGATCGAGCGCGTCTTTCAGCGCGCGGAGCTTCCCATCCGTTTGTTGGAGTCGCCCGACACCCTTCTGCCGCTGCGCGACCATTTTCGGCTGCTTGCGACCGCGTCGCGCGAGCTGCGCGACGAGGCTTTCGCGGCGCGCCTTGGTCGCCAAACCTCGATCGCGGGCCTTGGGGTCTACGGCAAATGGGTCACACAGGCGCCCACCTTATTCGAAGCGATCCACCGCTCGGGAACAAGTCTGCCGCACATGATGCAGAGTGCGACGCGCCTAGCCGTCCGACGATATGGCGACGAGGTCCACTGGTCCTATGAGTTGGCCGACCCCGCCACGGATGGGAGGCCTCAGAACGAGATGCTCGCGCTCTGGTACATGATTGTCATGATCCGCCATTTCGCCGGCGCGGATTGGTTACCAAGCCGCATCATGGTCGGCGGCCTGCCCGTCACCGCGCGACCTTCCATTGATGCGCAGATGGGCGTCGATACACTGATCCGTGACCTGCCCGGCACGATCGTCTTCGATCAACGGCTGCTCATGGCGGTCAACCCGCATCTCAGCGCGGATCGAGGCCTCGACGCCGACGAACTCGCGCGCATTTTCGACATACCGGCTCCGGACGACTTGCCAGGCAATATCGGCGCCCTGATCGATCTGGAGCTTCTCGACGGTCGTCCTGACCTTTCGCGCATTGTTCGTCGGATGGGCCTATCGAAACGAACGCTGCAGCGTCGGCTCGCGGAACTGGGGCTGAGTTTCTCCGATCTTCTGAAAAACACACGGCAGCGACGGGCGATAAGCTTTCTTTGCCAACCAGACCTGTCAATCACCGAGATTGCGATGATGCTCGGCTATCGTGACCCCGCGCATTTCAGTCGCGCCTTCGAAAGTTGGAGCGGCGTAGCGCCCGGCCGATGGCGGAAATTGGCGAAATCTGGCGGATAAAGGCAGGCAAACAAGGTGAAACTTAAAACTAAGCGACTCATCGCGCCCTGTGGGTAGAAGCGCGTCTTCTCCGAAAGCAGGCTCGCTCTTTCCGTTTGGACAGCTCGCGTGGGGCCTTGTCATTCCCGGCGGGCTGAAAGCCCGACCGGGAATCCAGAGCCGCAAGAGCGCTGGTCCGGCTCTGGATTCCCGATCGCTCGCTGCGCGAGCGTCGGGAATGACAGCTCCCCAATCAAGCGGATTTCGTATCGTCCTTGGAAAATTTCTTCACCTCGGCGACCGCATCAGCCGAATGTCGAGATCATTGACCTTCTTCCGCAGCGTATTCCGGTTCAACCCCAGAAGCTCCGCCGCCTTGATCTGATTGCCGCGCGTCGCCGCCAGCGCCGCGGAGATCAGCGGGATTTCGATCTCGCGGATGACGCGGTGATAAAGCCCGGGCGGCGGCAGGCCGTCGCCATAATCGCGGAAGAGCTTGGCAAGGTGCTGCTCGACGGAGGTCGAGAGCGTCTGGCCGTTCTCCAGCTCCTTCGTCGGCGCGGCGCCGGGCGACGACTGCTTATCCACTGTCGCCTGCCGCAACTCGTGGTCCAACTCCGCTTCGACGAGCGGGTCGGAGATCACTTCCTGCGGATGCAGCGCGGCGAGGCGGCGGATGAGATTTTCCAGCTCGCGAATATTGCCCGGCCAGCGGTATCTCTTCATCCGGTCGAGCGCCGCCTGCTCGATATATTTCTGCGGCAGACCTTCGCTCGCCGCCACTTTGAAGAAGTGGTGGACGAGATCAGGAATATCCTCGGTGCGCTCGCGCAGCGGCGGCAGGCGCAGCGGCACGACGTTGAGACGGAAATATAGGTCCTCGCGGAAGAGACCCTGCTGGATCAGACCGCGCAAATCCTTGTTGGTCGCGGCGATGATGCGGACATTCGTCTTGATCGGCGTGCGGCCGCCGACTGTCGTATATTCGCCCTGCTGCAGCACGCGCAGCAGACGCGTCTGCGCCTCCATCGGCATGTCGCCGATTTCATCGAGGAAGAGCGTGCCGCCCTCGGCCTGCTCGAAACGGCCGGCCGAGCGCTGGTTCGCGCCAGTGAAGGCGCCCTTCTCATGGCCGAACAGCTCGCTCTCGATCAAGTCGCGCGGAATCGCCGCCATATTCACCGCGACGAAGGGGCCCTTCTTGCGCTTGCCGTAATCATGCAGCGCGCGCGCGACCAGCTCCTTGCCCGTGCCGGACTCGCCGTTGATCATGACCGTCAGATCGGTCTGCATCAGCCGCGCGAGCGAGCGATAGATCTCCTGCATCGCCGGAGAGCGCCCGACGAGCGGCATGCCCTCCATTTCTTCCGGCGCGGCCTCCTCGCCGCCCTTGCGCGGCTCGGCCATGGCGCGGCCGACGATGCCGACAAGCTCCTTCAGATCGAAGGGCTTCGGCAGATAATCATAGGCGCCCCGCTCAGACGCGCGGATCGCCGTCATGAAAGTGTTTTGGGCGCTCATCACGATGATGGGCAATTCCGGCCGCAGCTTCTTGATGCGCGGCAGAAGCTCGAAAGCATTTTCGTCCGGCATCACCACGTCGGTGACAACGAGATCGCCCTCGCCCGATTGCACCCAACGCCATAAGGTCGCCGCCGTGCCGGTGGTGCGCACCTCGTAACCGGCGCGCGAGAGCGCCTGGGCGACGACAGTGCGGATCGCGGCGTCGTCGTCGGCGACAAGAATTTCGCCTCTCGTCATCAGACCAGTCTCCCCCGCTGGCGAAGCGTCATGAACGGGCCGCCTCTCTCTTCTCCGTTTTGGCGCGATACATGGGCATCAGAATTCGGAAGGTCGTACGTCGGGGAAGGGATTCGCATTCAATAACGCCGCCGTGGTCGTTGACGATTTTGGCCACCAAAGCAAGACCCAGGCCAGTCCCGGAAGACTTCGTGGTGACAAAGGGGTCGAAGAGATGCGCGGCGATGTCGTCGGGCACGCCGGGACCATTGTCGCGCACACAGAATTCGAGCGGCAGGCCGACGGGGCTGCGGGCGCCCATGGCGCGCAGGCTGACCCCCGGCCGAAACGCCGTGGAAAGCTCGATTTCGCCATCGACGGCGTCGAGCCCGATCGCCTCGGCGGCGTTCTTCACCAGATTGAGAAAGGCCTGCACGAGCTGGTCGCGATTGGCGTAAACCGGCGGCAGCGATGGATCGTAATTCTCGACAAATCTGATGCGCCGGGCGAAGCCGCTTTGCGCCACCTGCTTCACGTGATCGAGCACCGAGTGAATATTGACGCGCTCGCGCTTCAATGGCCGCGCGTCGGAGAAAACCTCCATGCGATCGACCAGCCGCACAATGCGGTCGGTCTCCTCGCAGATCAGCCGAGTCAGCGCCCGATCCTGGTCCGAGAGGCCGCTCTCCAGCAATTGTGCGGCGCCGCGAATTCCGGACAAAGGATTTTTGATTTCATGGGCCAGCATCGACGCGAGCCCGGAAACTGAGCGCACGGCGCCGCGATGGCTGAGCTGCCTGTCTATTTTATCGGCAATTGTTCGTTCTTGCAGCACAACCAGAACCAGCCCGTCCTGCTCCGGAAGCGGCGCGCAATGGACATCCACGCGGCGGTCGCCCTCCTGCCCTGGCCGGCCCAGATCGACCTTATATTCGTTGATCGCCGCGCCGCGGTCCTGAACATGCTGGACGAGGGTGATGAGCGGCGAGCCGAAGGGCAGCAGCCGCTCGAGTTTCTGGCCGATGAGCAAAGGCTTGCCCAGCTCGAAGAAGCTTTCGGCCGCGGCGTTGGCGTCCTCGATCACCCCCTCGCGCGAGACGGTGAGAATGACGCTCGGCAGCGCCTCGAGCACGCAGCTACGGCCGCGCTCGTCGATGATCTTGAGCGGGGTAAACTCGCCGCGCCGGGGGTCGTCGCGTCTGGGGCGATCCGAAAGGCTCATGCGGCGACCTCTTGTCCCTCTGTAAAAATGGCGTCGATCAGCCTGAAGGCCTCCGACGCGCAAGCGGTGGTGACGAGCGCGTGGCGCAGCGCCGCGACCTCGACGCAAGCGGCGCCGAAAGCCTCGTCTACATAAGCGGCGAGATGTTTGCGCGCGTGGCGCAGGCCCGCCTCCGCGCCCATTTGCGTGAGAAGCCCATCGAGATGCTCGCGCGCGAGCGCGCTGCGCTCGGCAAGCGACGGCTCGGCGCGACGCCGCCCGGCGCCAAGATAATGCGCAATATCGCCAACGAGCCAGGGTCGCCCCTGCGCGGCGCGGCCGACCATCACCGCATCGGCGCCAGACAATCTCAGCATTTCCGCGGCGTCGTCGACCGAGCCGCAATCGCCATTGGCGATAACCGGGATCGAAACGGTTTGCTTGACCGGGGCGATTGCCGCCCAATCCGCGCGGCCTTTGTAGAATTGCTGGCGCGTGCGTCCATGGACGGTGATCAGCGCGGCGCCTTCCTGCTCGGCGCGGCGCGCGAGCTCGGGCGCATTGCGCGAAGCGTCGTCCCAGCCGAGCCGCATCTTCACGCTCAGCGGAACGCTTATGGCCGCGCGCGCAGCCGCAATGAGGGCCGAGGCCTGGTCGAGGTCGCGCATAAGCGCCGCGCCGGCGAGACCGCCGGTCACCCGTTTGCAGGGGCAGCCCATATTGACGTCGACCCAATCGGCGCCCGCTTCTTCAGCATGGCGCGCGGCGACGGCGATTTCCTGCGAGTCGCGCGCCGCGATCTGGATCACGCGCGGCGCCATATTTGTATTGCTGGAAGACGCGAGCCGCAGCGCGGTCTCGCGGTCGCCCCGGGCGACGCCCGCCGCCGTGATCATCTCGCTCACGGTCGCGCTGGCGCCATAGCGTTCGGCAATGCGGCGCATGGCCGGATCGGTGACGCCTGCCATGGGCGCTAGAAAAGCGCGCCCGGAAAGGCGGACGGGGCCGATTCGCAGCGCCTCGCGCTCGGGTTCAAAGCCCGATTTTTCAGCAGCAGTCATCTTGCCTATACCATAAGCAGCTAGCTTCGCAGTTGCAACATAGCATTTCGCCGCATTCTCGCACATTTGACGCGATGCATGAAAAGCGACACAGGAGCGGCATGGTTGATGGAACGGAAATCTCTATCCTCGTCGTCGCCGGGGGACGCGGTTCGCGCGCCGGCGAAGGCTTGCCCAAGCAGTATCGCCGGCTCGCTGGCAAGACCGTGCTCGCGCGCACGCTGGAGGCGATGGGCGCCAACGCGCCGGGCGCGCGCCTGAAGGTTGTCATCCACCCGGACGACCGCGCGCTTTATGCGCAAAGCGTCGCCGAATTGAGCGACGCGGCGCGCGCCGCCGTCTCGGAGCCTGCGCTTGGCGGCGCCACACGGCAGGAGAGCGTGCGCAACGGGCTCGAAGCCGTCGCCAGAGAAAGCGCGCCGCAGATTGTGCTGATCCACGACGCCGCCCGGCCCTTCGCCGATCCGGCGCTCATCGCCCGCGCCATCGCGGCGGCGCGGGCCCATGGCGCCGCCGTCCCGGGCGTGCCGCTCAACGACACGGTGAAGGAGATCGACGCGGCGGGCTTCGTCGTCGCCACGCCCGACCGGGCGAGACTGCGCGCCGTGCAGACGCCGCAGTCTTTTCGCTTCCCGCTTATTCTCGCGGCGCATCGCGCGGCGGCGGCGGCCGAGCGCGACTACACGGACGACGCGATGATCGCGGAAGCCGCCGGCCACGCCGTGCACGTCTTTCCGGGCGATCTCGCCAATTTCAAGCTCACGACGCCAGAGGATTTTGCACGCGCCATGGATCAGATCAAAGCTCTGTCCGCCGCTTCCGGGTCAGATAATTTAACAGACGTTAGAACGGCTAGCGTTTTAACGGACGTTAGAACAGGACAGGGCTATGACGTCCATGCCTTCGCCAAGGGCGACCAGGTTTGGCTCGGCGGCGTGTCGATCCCCCACAGCCATTCCCTCGCCGGCCATTCCGACGCCGACGTGCTGATGCACGCGATTACCGACGCGGTTCTGGGCGCCATCGCCGAGGGGGACATCGGCGCACATTTTCCGCCCTCCGATCCCCAGTGGAAAGGCGCGGCCTCGACAATCTTCCTCGAACATGCCTGCAAGCTCGTCCGCGCGCGCGGCGGCATGATCGCCCATATCGACGCGACGGTGGTCTGCGAGGCGCCCAAGGTCGGACCGCATCGCGACGCCATCCGAGCGAGTCTTGCCGAGATCATGGGCCTCGACATCGGCCGGGTGGCGATCAAAGCAACGACGAGCGAAAAACTCGGCTTTACCGGACGCCGCGAGGGGATCGCGGCGCTGGCGATCGCGACGGTGCGGCTGCCGGAGTGACGGGACATTGCGTCGGCGCCTTCGCGCTGCCCGGCGCAACTGTCGTAATTCTCCGGCCGACGAAACCAGTCATACCGTTTCCGTTTGAATAGCGCGCACGGGGGCGTGTCATTCCCGGCGGGCTGAAAGCCCGACCGGGAATCCAAAGCCACAAGAGCGCTTGTTTTGCGCCCAGAGCCCGTCATTGCGAGCGAAGCGAAGCAATCCAGGGCAGCGATGCGGCGCTGGATTGCTTCGTCGGCTCCGCCTCCTCGCAATGACGGCGGTAATTCCGATCGCTCATTTTGCGAGCATTGGGAACGATAGCGAACCAATCAAATGCACCTCGTATCAGAGTGACGGACGCTTGCCCGGCCATCTCAACGCGCCGGCGTCCGGGTGATATTCACCATCTTTTCGAGAAAATGCGGACATTTCAGCGCGGCGCGCGCATGAATGTTTCGGGCCACTTTGAAGAAAAACCGCGCATCTTTTGATGGGGGGCATTTTTTCATGCGCGCAAGCGCCAAAGTTGCTCACTCCGCCTTGCCCGCCATGCGCGTCGATTGGGTCGATTACGCCAGGGGCTGGTGCATCATTCTCGTCGTGATGATGCATTCGACACTGGGCGTCGAGGAGGCGCTCGGCCAGCAGAGCTGGCTTCATGGCTTTATCGACTGGGCGCGGCCCTTCCGCATACCGGATTTCTTTCTGGTCGCGGGCCTCTTTCTCGCGCGCACGATCGAGAAGCCCTGGCCCGACTTTCTCGATCGCAAGGTGCTGCACTTCGCCTATTTCTTCGTCCTGTGGACGCTGATCCAGGGCGCGCCAAAGCTGCTGCTCGCGGGCGGCGATCCCTTGTCGATCTTGGGCGATCTTGCTTTCGCAATGGTCTTCTTCGTGACCACCAAGCTCCTGCGCCCCGCCCCGCCCTGCGCTGTGCTGACCGCCGCCAGCGCGCTTCAGATGGCGAATGTCGCCACGAATTCGACCGTGATTGACGAATTCGCGGCACGCTACGTCTACTTTTATGCAGGCTATCATTTTGCGCCGCGAATTTTCGCTTTCGCCGAAGCTGCGCGCGCGAATCTGCGACGGACAATTCCAGCCCTCATCCTTTGGGGCGTGACAAACGAACTTGCCGTGCGGTGCGGCTATTCGGGCCTCCCCGCAGTCTCGCTTCTTCTCGGCTTCGCCGGCGCGGCGGCGGTCGTCGCCTTCTCCGCGTTGCTGGCGGAGGCCCATGTGCTGCACTCATTGGCTTGGCTGGGCGCGCGCTCGATGGTCGTCTATCTCGCCTTCTTCCTGCCGATGGCGGCGACGCGCATCGCGCTTTTAAAGACGGGCCTCATTGTGGATGGGGGCGTGATCGCGCTGATTGTCACAGCCATCGCAGTACATGTTTCCATATTTGTTAGAACAGCAACCCTGGCCACTCCGTTCGAATTTCTGTTCGAATGTCCCACTTTTTTCAGAACGGCCGCCGCACGCCTGCCGGCTCACACCGGCCAGCAAGCCTTGTCGGCGGCGCGTCGGCAGTAGGTGCGTTCACCCGCATGCTTGTGAGCCGCATGCGTGCGTCCCTCTGTCGCCAGGGCTCCGAATTCGGGTTAACGAGCAGACGTGTTGCGGCGTCATGGCCGCGCTTGTCGCGGCCATGACGCCGCGCCAACGCGGGAAGCTGAGAGCATGAGCCGGAATAACGCCGCTTCTTCTCCCCGCACGTCGCAATGTCTCGGCGTGGATGCCCGCGACAAGCGCGGGCATGACGCGGCTGCCCTCCGTCGCCACGCGCCTTGACAATCGCCGAACGCGGTCGCGTTAAGAGAGGCCGGAACAAGCCCGGCGTGTCGAGACGGCCCCGATGATCCGCGTCACCCCTTCTATCTTTCTGGACGACTCCGAGATTTCGCTGGAGTTCCTCCGGGCGTCCGGCCCTGGCGGGCAAAATGTCCAGAAGGTCGAGAGCGCCGTGCGGCTTCGCTTCGACATTTGGCGGTCGCCGAACCTTCCGGAAGGCGTAAAACAGCGGCTGGCGCGGCTCGCCGGCTCCAGGCTCACCAAAGAGGGCGAAATCATCATCGAGGCGCAACGCCATCGCACGCAGGAGCGCAACCGCGCCGATGCGCTGGAGCGGCTGATCGACCTCATTCGCGAGGCCGCCGCGCCGCCTCCGCCGCCAAGGCGCAAGACCAAGCCGACGCTCGGCTCGAAGATGCGGCGGCTCGAAGGCAAGAAGCTGCGCGGCGACGTAAAGGCGATGCGGGCGAAACCAGCGCAGGATTGAGCGATGGCAGAAAATACATCTAACGTAAAAGCTATTACGCTTATCGTAAAAGCTAAAGAGCGCGGATTTCGCGTCGCAACGGCGGAATCCTGCACGGGCGGGCTGGTCTCGGCGGCGCTGACCGACGTCCCCGGCGCGTCAGACGTCTTCGACCGCGGTTTTGTCACTTATTCCAACGCCGCCAAGATCGACATGCTCGGCGTCTCCGACGCCATTCTCGCGGCGCATGGCGCCGTCAGCGCCGAGACCGCGCAGGCCATGGCAAGGGGCGCGCTCGAGCACTCGCTCGCCGACGTCGCCGTCGCCATTACCGGCGTCGCAGGGCCCGGCGGCGGCACGCCCCAAAAGCCGGTCGGCCTCGTGCATTTCGCCTGCGCCAGGCGCGGCGGCGAGGTCGTGGCCTTGGAGCGGCGCTTCGGCCCCCTCCCCCGACGCGACATCCGTCTGGCGGCGGTCGATCAGGCGCTCGATCTCATGATTTCGGCGCTCGGCGATTAGCGCCTATTTGCGCCGGTAAACCGCATCCGCCCGGCTCACGAAAGCGTCGGCATATTTCTGGAAAGCCTTGTCGAACATCGCGCCCATCAGAAGCCCGAGCGCCATGCTCTTGAACTCATAGGCGATGAAAAATTCCACGGTGGAGCGCGGGCGCCCGTCGGGCCCGGGCGCCTCGTCGCGGAAAGACCAGCGATTGTCGAGCTTGCGGAACGGGCCGTCGATATAGGTGACCCTCACCTCCAGCTTGTTGGAATCGCAGGTCACCCGGCTCGTGTAGCGCTCGCAGACAGCCTTGAAGCCAACCTGCATTTCAGCGACGAGCTCGACGACCCCGGGCGCGATCTCTGCACGCTTACGCACCTTCAGCCCCTCGCAGAGCGGCACGAACTGCGGATAGGAGTCGACGTCGCAGACGAGCGCGAACATATCGGCGGCGCTGTGCGACACATGGCGGCGGGTGCGAAAGCTTTTCATGAGGCTGGGCTTTTAAGCCATTTCCGCGCGCGATGGAACGCCGCGACCAAGCGCCTCTCGCACGGTCGACGGAAAGGGTCTAGCTTATTCCCTGTCACAGGGGGGAATCCATGGCGAACAAATCCAGCTTCACGGCCGAGCAGTGGGACAGGATCATTCAGGCGCCTCTCCTGGCCGGTTTCGCCATCAGCGCCGCCGACCCGAACGGCTTCATCGGCGCGCTGAAGGAAGGCATGGCCAGCGCCGAGGCCCTCTCCGCCGCAAAGACGGACGGCGGCGCGGATGAATTGATCCAATCCGTGGTGGACGATCTTTTCACCCCGGAAGGCCGCACTTCCGCCCGCGAGGGCGTCAGGAAGATCATCCAGGGCGCCGCGCTCGACGACATCAAGATCCGCGCCCTGGAGGAGCTGCGCAGCACGGCCAAAATCCTCGACGCCACGGCGCCGTTGGAGGCGCGGCCGTTCAAGAACTGGCTCAGCCATATTGCGCGACTTGTCGCCGAAGCCAGCGCCGAGGGCGGATTTCTCGGTTTCGGGGGCGAGCAAGTCAGCGCCAGCGAGCGCGCGACGCTGGCCGAGATCGCTTCGGCGCTCGGCGCCTAGAGCGCGTTCTTTTCGCGAAACGAATGCGCCTTAGCTTTTTAAATCTACGCGCTTTCTCATCGCTCGCATGATTCCATGCGAGCGGAAAGCGCGCTAGGCCACGGCGAACTGCGCCGCCTTTCGACGATCGATAAGCGCCGCAACGGCGTGAAGCCCCTTCAGGCTCACGGCGACGAAGACCACGTCGAACAAAGGAGACGCGGTATATGTCTCCCGGATGATTTGCCCGACCGCGCTGAGCACGCTACCCAGGCAGTACACAGGCAAAGCATGCCGCCCCATGAGGGATGTCGCAGGATAAAGGGAGACGGACCGGAGCCTTTGGGTGAAGCCCGAACAATAGATCACATAGGCAAGGGCCATGAAATCGAGGATGCGGACGGTCCCCAACTGGGTCTTGTCCCAATCGAGATACTCCCCCGCCGCATCGACCAGGCCCGGAACGAAGCCGAAGCAGTTGGATACGATGAGAGCCGCCCCCAGCGTGAAGCTGTGCGCCAGTCTATAAGTCACCGGCTCCGCCGTGAATCTGCGCCGAATTCCCCCGAAACCGCAGAACATGCCGAGCGCGAACATCAATTGCCATGCGAAGGGGTTGAAATACCAAAAGCCCTCGTCCGGCCACGAGGGCGCGTTGATCCCGCTCCAGCGCGCGAATGCGTAGGAAGCGGCGGACACGGCGAGCATCTTCCAACGATTTTGCAGCCCCAAGACAAACAATGCCGGGGCTGCGAACAATAAAACAACGTAGAGGGGAAGGATGTTGAAATAGCCGATCTGATGGGTGAGCGTGAGAATCCCGAGCACGCCCCGCAGCGGGTCGGCGAATGGCGTCCCGCGTCCGTGCTCCGCGAGAAGCGAATCCTGGCCGGTGATCGCGCTCGCGAGCCCAAAAAGCGCCAGGGCGGCAATCGTCAGAACCAGATGAACCCCATAGAGGCGCAAAGCGCGTTTGACGAGGGACGCGGCCCCGAAGAGCGCGGCGGACTGGAAGCGGTTTCCGTAAGCCAGCGAGACGGAGACCCCGGAAAGAAAAACGAAGGCCTCGGCAGAGTCCGAAAAGCCGAAATTTCGGGGTGTGATATTTCCCAGGATGTTGCCGGGAATGTGGTTGATGAAGATGGTGACGAGCGCAATGCCGCGCCAAAAATCTATCTCGTCGATACGCTCTCGCATTGCGATTGCCGGTTTTCCTGTGGGACGTCCTGCCGCCAGAAAATCATAATTATCCCGATTCGACAGGGCAATGCGCCCTAGCGCTTTCTCGTCGCAAAAGCCTGTCCACTTTTGCGGAATGCGCTCTAATGTCCGTAGAGGTAAATCACATAGGAACTGAGAAAATAGCAGGCGGAGAGCGCAAGGCTGGTCCAGCCGATCAGCCCGAAAAAGCGGGTGGATGGCCGATAAAGCAGGGCGACGATGACAATGCCGGACATAATGACGGCCGCAAAAGCGGTCACGGCGTGCGTCGGCGACGCGGCGGCGAAGAGAGCGCCGGAGCGGTAAGCAACATCGTCGACCGCCAGGACCAACATATTGAATAGGTTGCTGCCGAGAAGATTGGCGATGCCCATATCCAGCGCGCCAATCCGCAGGGCGGCCAGCGTGACGATCAACTCGGGGGCGGATGTCGCAGCCGCGATGAACAATGTGCCGACAAAGGTCGCCTGCCAGCCCATCGCCTCGGAAATTTCCGTGCCGGCAAACGGCAACCAGACACCAGCTCCCGCCACAATCACGGCGGCGGCGAGATAGCCCAGGACGGCGCGGGCGAGCCCGATGCGCGGCCCGGCGTCCTGCGAGTCCAAGGCGAGAGGGCGGCGCGCCTCATAATCGAAAAGGGCGCGCATCGCCACAAGGTAGAGGACGATCAGGACGGGCGTGAAAATCCCGACGTGAGAGAACGCGGGCGCGAAACCGCTCGATCCGACCAGAACTGAGGCTCCGGCAAAGCCGATCAGGATGACCCCGAAGCCCGCCGTGAGCACGTGGCCCTGATCCATTCGGGTGAAAACCGAACTTTCGCGGCTCATGACGTCGAGCAACACCAGGATCACCAAATTGAAAATGCAGCTTCCTAAGGCGTCGCCAACTGCAATATTCGGCGCTGCGGCGGCTGTGACGGCGCTCACGCCCGTGAAAAGCTCGGGAAGAGAGGTCGCTGTCGCCAGGAGCAACAAGCCGATCCATCCCCGCGACAAGCCCGTCTTTTGGGCGATGACGTCTCCATATCGGCTGAGTGAGGGCCCGGCGACGGCAATCAGGGAGACGCAAACGACGAACTTGCCCCAGACTTCCATCATCAGTGAGGGCCCCCGTTTGCTTCGTCCAGAAACCCGAGCCGCCGTAGCAGCAAGGGCATCGTGAGCCCCTGGATCACGATGGAAAAGCCAACCACGGCGAATGTGGCCACCATGATCTCGTCGCGCATCGGCAGGGTTGGCGGCAGCGAAAGCGCGAGGGCGAGCCCCAGTGCGCCCCGCAGACCGCCCCACCAAAGAACATGCTGCTCGGGGAACGTCACCGCCCAGCGGGAGCGCAGGAACGCCGAGCTGATCGGGTAAACAGTCAAGGCGCGGCCGATCAGCCCAATGAGAATGGCCCCGGCAATGAGTTTAGGGCCATAGGACTCGAAAGGCGCGCCGGCGACGTCGATCCCGATCAGCAGAAACACGACCGAATTGGCGACAAAGGCCGCATATTCCCAAAAGGAGACGACAAACTCCCGGCCTTTCCGGGTGAGATAGCTCTTATCCTCGGCGCTCAGAAGCCCGAGGTTCCCCATCATCAGCCCCGCTGTCACGGTCGCGAGCACGCCGGAGACGTGCAGATGCTCGGCGAGCAGAAAGGAACTGAAAGCGGCAATCGTCGTCAGCGCGGCTTCGACAAGATGCTCGGATGCTCTTCCGGCCAGAAGGATGGCGGCGGCGCCGCACGCCGCCCCGACGCCGATCCCCCCAAGGACGATGCGCGCGAGCGTGCCGAGCGTCTCCAGGCCGAGCTGCTCGCCGCCGCCCGCCAGCGCCCATCCGAGCGTCACGGCAAAAAGGACCGCCGCCGCCCCGTCATTCATGAGGCTTTCCGCTTCGACGAGCAGCCGCATCCGCCCATGAATTTTATTGTCCTTGAACATGGCGATGATCGCCACGGGGTCGGTTGCGGCGATCAGGGAGCCATAGACGAGCGCCGACGCGAGTGGCCACCCGAGCAGCCATGTCATTCCGATGGCCACGGCGGCGGCGGCGGCAGCCGTTCCCAATGTCGAAAGCGCCAGGATCGGCGGGCCGTCGCGCCGCAGTTCACGCCACGGAATGCTGAGGGCCGCCTCGAAGAGAAGCGGCGGCAAAATCAGGTCGTAGATCAAGTCGTGGGTGAGATGCGGCCCAAAATCTGTGTGTGAGAGCGTCAGCGCCGCCCCGACGACGACCAAACCGACAGTATAGGGCAGCTTGATTTGGCGCGCCCCGATCGCGACGATCATCGCCACGGCCAACAACAGGACGACCTGTCCTATGCTCTCGTCCATCTCAACTCTTCTCTCACATGAATTACGTTGCTGGGAATAACGCGAAAGGCGGGGAGCTTGCGCGGCGGATCGTTGTGTGCGCAGCTCGATCATAGGCACACCGTCTCCCGAGAAATGTCCAGCGTTTTCGGACATTCGTGGAGCGCTCCAACCACTCGAGATGGGCTTGATCGGTTCGCGGTCATTCCACGCTCGTAAAACGAGCGATCGGACCGCCGTCATTGCGAGGAGGCGGAGCCGACGAAGCAATGACGGCTCTGAGCAAAACCAGCGCTCTTGTGGCTCTGGATTCCCCGTCGCGCTTTCAGCCCGCCTGGAATGACACGTCCCCATGCGTTCTATTCAAACGGAAACGGTAACTTCAGAAAGTGAAGGCGGCTGGGCGCGGCGGGACTGCAGATTTGGCCGCGGAATGCTAACGCGAAGACGCCTTGCGCAGCCTTTCGAAATCCTCCCCCGCATGATGGGACGAGCGGGTCAGCGGCGAGGCGGCGACATAGGCGAAGCCCTTGGCGAGCGCGATCGCTTTATAGGCGTCGAACTCCTCCGGGGTAACGAAGCGATCGATGGGATGATGCTTGCGGGTCGGCTGGAGATATTGGCCAAGCGTCAAAAAGTCGACATTGGCGCTTCGCATGTCGTCCATGACCTGCATCACCTCGTTGCGGGTTTCGCCGAGGCCCAGCATCAGGCCGGATTTGGTGAACAGCTTCGGGTCGAGCTCCTTGACGCGCTGGAGCAGACGCAGGGAATGGAAGTAGCGGGCGCCCGGCCGCACCGTGACATAGAGCGAGGGCACGGTCTCGAGATTATGGTTGAAGACATCCGGGCGAGCCGCCACGACCCGCTCGAGCGCCGCCTCCTTGCGCAGAAAATCGGGCGTCAAAACCTCGATCGTCGTCCCCGGACAGACCTGGCGGATCGCTTCTATGGTGCGGGCGAAGTGCTCGGCGCCGCCGTCGGGAAGATCGTCACGGTCGACCGAGGTGACGACGACATGGGAGAGCCCCAGGGCTTTGGTCGCCTCCGCCACCCTGCCCGGCTCGCTCGGGTCGAGCGGCGCGGGCAAGCCGGTCGCGACATTGCAGAAGGCGCAGGCGCGGGTGCAGACCTCGCCCATGATCATGAAAGTGGCGTGCTTTTTCTCCCAGCACTCGCCGATATTGGGACAGGCCGCCTCCTGGCAGACGGTCGCGAGGCCGGAGCCTTTCAATAGCGCGTTGGTCTCGCCCCAGGCGGCGGACCCAGGCGCCTTCACCCGTATCCATGGCGGCTTCCTGAGGACCGGCTGATCCGGCCGCGCGGCTTTTTCTGGATGGCGCAGAGCCGCCGGCTCCCGCGCCTCGCTGTTGGGCCGAGGGTCGTCGTTGAGCAAATCGATGGTGGGCACAGGGCGCCTCCTGCGCCCTTATCTACGCATGGGACTGGTGAATAGCAATGTCGTCGCCAGCCTCAACCGGATGGAGCCGGCGCCAGGCATAGGCGAGCCACAACGCCCCGATGGCGGCGGCCGCCAGCTCGTCGGCGCTGCCATGTTCAGCCTGCCTGAACAGGTGGGCGAATTCCGCCCCCATCCATGCCCCACAGACGCCAATCATGGAGAGCGAGCTGGACCAGCCCGCTCGTCCCCGGGGCCGCGCGAGCAGCCAGCCGACCATGGCGCCGATCGCCAGGAAAGAGACAAATTGAACGCAAGGGAAAAGGGCGGAAGCGCTGAACGCTTCGTCGAACGTCGCCGACATAGCCAACCCCGAATGGCCCGCCGCCAAGCCCTGTGGCCTGGCGCTCCTGCGGCCAAGAGACCAACGTCGAAAGGGCGTGAATGTTCCAGTTGAAAAGAAAAATTTTGGCTAGGAAAAAGTTCGCAAATTTATGGAGAGGCCGTTTTCGCGAGGGCGCGGCCAAAACATTTGCGCTCTTGTTTGACATTAGTCTCGTCATTGCGAGGAGCGAAGCGACGAAGCAATCCAGGGCAGCCACGGCGGCCCTGGATTGCTTCGCTTCGCTCGCAATGACGGGCGGTCGTCTCCACCTCCCGACGCACATCAAGAGACTTACATTTCAACTTCAAGATCATTCATTATGATATTTCAAAACAATATGTTGCATGCTCATCTTACACTAAAACATGAACTAATCCTCTACAGATACTCGACCTCCAGAACCCCAGGAATCTCCCGCAGCGCGCTCGCTACGTCGGCATTGACGGGGTAAGAGCCCGGCAGGCGAATTTCGACCTCTTCGGGCGCAACGTCGCGTTTGACGAGCAGCGACACCTCGCCTTCGCCCCTGCCGGAGAGCCTGCCTTTAATCCTATCGAGCGGACTTTGGTCGCTGACGACGATCCGCAAACCCTTCTGCGCGCGGGCCGCGGCGGCGGCGAGAGGCGTGACCGAGACAATTCTGGCGCGCACATCGTCGCCGTCGACGCTCGCCGTGAGCTGCACCAAGACGGCGGCGCCCTTCTCCAGCGCATCGCGATATTGGTTGAGCGCCTCCTGGAAAAGAATGGCCTCATACTGGCCAGTCGGGTCCGACAATTGGACGATGCCCATCTTCGAGCCGGACTTGGTGCGCCGCTCGGCGCGGTCCAAAACCACTGCCGCGAGGCGGTCGGCTTCGGCGCCGCGCTTCACCGCCGCCGAGAATTTCGCCCAGTTTGTTACCCTCAATTTGGGTAGGAGGCCGGCATAGGCGTCGAGCGGGTGGCCGGAGAGGAAAAAGCCGGCCGCCTCATACTCCCGCCGCAGCGTCTCGCCCGCCGGCCAGGGCTGGACCTTGGGCAGGACGAGGTCGTCCGCCTCGGCCTCGCCGAAGAGCGCATTCTGGCCGGCCTTGCGATCCTCGGCGTGGCGGTTGGCGGTGGCGAGCACGCTTTCGATGGCCGCAAAAGCGCGCGCGCGGTTCGGCTCCAGCTCGTCGAAAGTCCCGCAGGCGGCGAGATTCTCGAGCACCTTTTTGTTGACCTCGCGCGGATTGAGCCGCCGGGCGACGTCGGAAAGGCTCTTGAAGGGCCGCTCGCCCCGCGAGCGCACGATCGACTCCGCCTGCCCCTCACCCACCCCTTTGATCGCGGAGAGCGCATAGCGGATCACCTGCTTGCCGTCGGGAGCGGTCGCGACGTCGAAATCAACGCCCGAGCGCTTGATCGAGGGCGGCTCCACGGCAATGCCGAGGCGTCGCGCCTCGTCGCGAAATTCGGCCAGCTTGTCGGTCTGGCTTTTATCGAAGGTCATGGAGGCGGCGAGGAACTCGGCCGGATAATGCGCCTTGAACCAGGCTGTCTGATAGGCGATCAGCGCATAGGCGGCGGCGTGCGACTTGTTGAACCCATAGTCGGCGAATTTCGCGAGGAGGTCGAAGATCATATTGGCGAGCTCCGGCGCCAGCTCCCGCTCGACGGCGCCTTTCACGAAGCGCTCGCGCTGGGCGTCCATCTCGGCCTTGATCTTCTTGCCCATGGCGCGGCGCAGCATGTCGGCTTCGCCCAGCGTATAGCCGGAGAGCGCCTGGGCGATCTGCATCACCTGTTCCTGATAGATGATGACCCCGAAGGTCTCCTTCAGGATCGGCTCGATCTTCGGGTGGTAGTAATTCGCCTCCTCGTCGCCGAGCTTCACGGCGCAATAGGTCGGGATATTGGCCATCGGGCCCGGCCGGTAGAGCGCGACGAGGGCGATGATGTCCTCGAAACGGTCGGCGTGCATCTCGACCAGGGCCTTGCGCATGCCCGCGCTTTCGAGCTGGAACACGCCCACGGTCTCGCCGCGGCCGAGCATGGCGTAGGTGTCCTTGTCGTCGAGCGGCACTTTGGCGAGGTCGAAATCCGGGTCGCGGCGGCGCGCCAGCCGGCTCGCCATGGCGAGCACGGTCAGCGTCTTGAGGCCGAGGAAGTCGAATTTGATGAGACCGGCGGGCTCCACCCATTTCATATTGAACTGGGTCGCTGGCATGTCGGACTTCGGGTCGCGATAGAGCGGCGCGACCTCATGCAGCGGCCGGTCGCCGATCACGACGCCGGCGGCGTGGGTCGAGGCGTTGGAATAGAGCCCTTCGAGCGCGCTGGCGATCTTGAAGAGCCGCGCCACGCGCTCGTCCTCGTCGACCGCCTCGCGCAGCTTCTGCTCCCCGGCGAGCGCCTCGGCGAGGCTCACGGGCTTGGCCGGGTTCTGCGGCACGAGCTTGGCAAGCTTGTCGACCTGCCCCAACGGCATTTCCAGCACGCGGCCGACGCTGCGCAGAACGCCGCGCGCCAGGAACGAACCGAAGGTGATGATCTGCGCCACCCGGTCCGCGCCGTAGCGGTCGCGGACATAGTCGATCACCTCGCCTCGGCGAGTCTGGCAGAAGTCGATGTCGAAGTCCGGCATCGAGACGCGTTCGGGGTTCAGGAAGCGCTCGAAGAAGAGACCGAAGCGCAGCGGATCGAGATCGGTGATGGTCAGCGCATAGGCGACCAGCGAGCCCGCGCCCGAGCCGCGCCCCGGCCCGACCGGAATACCCTGCGACTTGGCGTATTTGATGAAGTCGGAGACGATCAGAAAGTAGCCGGGAAAGCCCATCTTCTCGATCGTGCCGAGCTCGAAGTCGAGGCGGCTGACATATTCCTCCCGCTCATGGCCCGGCGCCGGCCCGTGGGCCGCGAGGCGCGCCTCCAGCCCTTCGATCGCCTGGCGGCGCAGCTCCTCGGCTTCGACCTCGGTGAGCGGCCGGTCGTCGGGCGCGTCGCGCAGGAAGCGCGGCATGATCGGCTTGCGGGTTTTGGGCCTGTAGGCCGTTCGGCGCGCGATCTCGATCGTGTTGGCGGTCGCCTCCGGCAGGTCGGCGAACAGCGCCAGCATTTCCGAGCGCGTCTTGAAGTAATGCTCGGGGGTGACGCGGCGCCGCTCGGCGACGCTCGTCACCGTGCCTTCTGCGATGCAGAGCAGCGCGTCATGGGCCTCGAAATCGCCGCGCGATGCAAAGTAAGGCTCATTGGTGGCGACCAGCGGCACGCCCCGGCGATAGGCGAGGTCGAGAAGCTGAGGTTCGACCTCTGTTTCCGATTGAAGCTTGTGCCGCTGGATTTCGAGATAAAGCCTGTCCTGGAAAAGCTCCTGCAGCGTGTCGAGCCGCGTGCGCGCAAACTCCGGCCGGCCGGCAGCGAACATGCGGTCGAGCGGTCCGTCCGGCCCGCCGGTCAGGGCGATCAGCTCGGCGGCATCCTCGGCGAGGGCCGCAAGCGAGACATGCGGCTCATCCCCCTCCTCCGTGTCGAGATAGGCGCGCGAGGCGACGCGCATGAGATTGAGATAGCCGGCTTCGGTCTTGGCGAGGAGCACGATATTGGCCAGCGCCTCGTTCCGCCCCAAGGGGCCGCTCGTCTTGGCGTCGGCGAAATCGACGCGCAGTTGCACGCCGGCAATCGGCTGAATCCCCGCTTTGGCCGCTTTTTCGGAAAATTCCAGGGCAGCGAAGAGGTTGTTGGTGTCGGTGACGGCGAGCGCCGGCTGCTCGTCGCGCACGGCGAAGTCGATCAGCTTGCCGATCGTGAGCGCGCCTTCGCGCAGCGAAAAGGCGGTGTGGAGATGGAGGTGGACGAAGCCGGCGGAAGTGGCGCTCATGGCCGGAGTCTAGCGCTTGCGAAGACGCCCTGAAACCAATGTTTGCGACCGTCCACAGTGGTCTGGACCGCGCGCCTTCAGGCGCGCTTCCTAAAATGCGCGCCTGAAGGCGCGCGGTCCAGCTTCCCCCCAAACGACCAACGCCCGGCCGGGGAAGCTCCCCGCCGGGCGTCTGATACTCCGCCCCGGACGAAAGGGGGCCGCGAAACGGCGTTTTTACTCGGCCGCCGTCGTGAAATTCTTCGTGGCCGTTTCGATCGGCTTGAAGGCTTCCTTGGCGATAGCGGTGTACAACTCGCCGAGCTTGGTCGCCTCGGCGACAAAATCCTCATAGGCGCTCTTGGCGTAGTCCGACTGCAGCGCGAAGGCTTCGTCGATCTTCTTCACCGTCACGAGCTTTTCGGCGAGCAAACGGCTCTTCTCGAAAGACTTTTTGGAATAGTCCGTCGTCTCGGCGGCGATGTTCTGCCAGCCCTTCGTGACGGCCGCCGCGGCGGCGGAGACGGCTTCGAAGTGCTCTTTTCCGAGCTGCTGTACGCTTTCGAAATTGGCCACCATTGGCTTCGTCCTCATAATGTGGCGCGACCAGCCAGCCGCCGCCCCCTGGCGGCGCGACCCACGCGCCCTGCTGACAGCATAGATATATGCGTTGCACAAATACGCGTCAATTAAAATGTTGCATTGCAAAATTGCCATAGAAAATCCTGTTTTCGCTTAACTCCCGAGTAACCGCGTTCTCTTACCCTTGATAACTGTAGCGTTTATGCGACGCCAATCCACGGTTGTCGCCTCGCGCAAGCGCCAGTTCCGTAAGAGGCGTAGGGCAAATGTCGAAAACCAGTCAGCTAGAACGTCTGGCGCAACCCCGTTCCCTGGCAGCTATTTTCGCGGTCGTCATGGCGTTTGTCGCCATCACGGCGATCCCGGCGGAAGCGCGCAGGCATGGCCATCGCCATCACGCCTTCCATAGCCGGCACGTTTTCCATCATGCCTTCGCGCATCACAGAGGCGCCCGTCATGCACGTCATGCGCGCAGTCATCGCTTCTACGCCGCGACGGCGAGCGAAGGCGGCAGCGGCGAGATGGTCGGCGAGCATCATGGCTTCGCCGCCATCGTCGTGGACGGCAACAGCGGGAGAACCATTTACGCCCGCAACGAGCACGAGCTGCGTCACCCGGCCTCCGTCACCAAGGTGATGACGCTCTATCTCCTGTTCGAGCAGCTCGAGAAGGGCCAGCTCCGGCTCGACTCGCCGCTCATGATTTCGGGCCATGCGGCGGCCCAGGCGCCCTCGAAGCTCGGCCTGCAGCCGGGAGAAACGATCAGCGTCGAAAACGCCATCAAGGCGGTGGTCACCAAATCCGCCAATGACATCGCTTGCGCCATCGCCGAGAATATCGGCGGCGATGAAACCAGATTTGCGCAGATGATGACGCGTAAGGCCCATGCGCTCGGCATGCGCAACACGCATTACGAGAATGCCTCCGGATTGCCGAACGCGCGCCAGATCACCACGGCCTATGACCTTGCGATCCTCGGCCGCGCGATACAGGACCGCTTCCCGCGCTATTACCGGTATTTCTCGACGCACAGCTTCGCCTACAACGGCGCCCTGCACCGCAACCACAATCATCTCCTCGACCGGGTCGAGGGAATGGACGGCATCAAGACCGGCTATACGCGCGCGTCCGGCTTCAATCTGCTGACCTCGGTCCGTCGGCACAGCCACCATATCGTCGCTGTCGTGATGGGCGGAACAACCGCCGGCGCACGCGATCGCATCATGGCGCAGCTCATCGAGCAATATATCGGCGGCGGCGCTTCCACGCGCACGGCCGCGGCCATAACGGAAGACAACGCCGCCGAAGAGGTTGCGCCCGCCCCGACCGCCATCGCCGCGATCGAGCGTGCGCCTGCCGTCTCAGAGCCGGTCGCCGAGCGTCAGCCGGAACGGAGCTCCTACGCCGCGGAAGAGCCGGCGATCGACTCCGAAACGGCCGTGGGCTCCATCCCGCGACATGCAACGGCTCCCGTCCTGAAAGAGAAGGTCGAGCGCGCGCCGCAGGCCGACGCCGCCGCGCAAGTGCGCCCGGCCTTTGTCTCTGGCGTGCAGAAGCGCGTCGCCGAGGAGCCCGCCGTCACGGAGAAGAAGGGACGCGGAAAGACGGCCGAGAAGAAGAGCGCCTCCTCCCCCATCGCCGACGGCTCGACCTCCGGCCGGCCGACCAAAGGCATCACCGTCGCCACGACAACGCCCGCCGCCATTCGCTCGACCACCAATGTGGCGAAGGCCGAGGCCGCGCGGCCGACGAAGCCCGGCTGGATGATCCAGATCGGCGCCGCCGAGGATCCGGCCAAGGCCAATGAGCTGCTCTCGCGCGCCCGCAGCCAGCTTCAGGGCTTCCCCGCCACCGCCAGATCCTTCACGGAGAAGGTGCAAAAGGGCAACGAAACCCTCTATCGCGCCCGCTTCGCCGGCCTCGAGGAAGATAGCGCCCAATCCGCCTGCAAGGCGCTGAAACGCGCCGGCTTCGCCTGCTTCACCACCAAGAACTAAAAAAGAAGAGACGCCCCCGCCATGTCCGCCACCTGGGACCGCCTCGAGGGCTCCCGTCGCGCCTCAGTGATGGCGCCGCATCAGGACATCCTTAGCTTCATTCACGCGGGCGGCCAGATCCGTCGTCCCGCCAAGATCTGGATGAAGCTTTTTCATCAGATCGCGATGAGCCCGCGCAATATCAGCGGCGGCCGCGCCCTTTTTCAGGCCGAGGATTTCGTAGGCTTCATCCTCCGTAATCGTGCCCGCGCGGCGCGCGCGCGTCTCGCCGCCCCCAGAGTCGCGGTTCGGATCGCTTGCCGCACGCCATCCGGCAAAGCGGCGGTCCAGATACGCTTCAAGTAGCCGCGCCCCGTCGGGATCGTCGCGCAGGCACATATTGTAGAGGTCGAGAAGCGCCGGCCGGGTCAGGGCGTCGAGGCGCTTCCCCTCGTTCCTGCCGGCGAGGATCATGCCCCGAATGGCGCCGGTCGCATGGTCGAGCTCCATCTCGATCATCGCCGAGCGCACGCGGGAGACTCCGGCGCCCCCGGCGCCGGCGTTGCGCAATCCGGCGCGTTCCGAGCGCCCCATGATCCACAGGCCGGCCGCGCCGAGCGCGAGACCGAAGTCGATCCGCCCGCGCGCCAGCAGCAGGCCGCCGAGCGCCATCAGCAGAAATCCGCCCCCGCGCCTGATCATGCGCGCCAGAATGGCCGGCGACGCCCTGGTATAGGCCTTGAGCGCGAAGAGCATGAGCGCGAGCGCGAAAAATCCCATCAAGACCGGCATGGCTTATCGTGACCCCATCTGCGACAGCAGCAGACGCGCAGCTCCCTCGCCCTCGCCCGCGCGTTTTTCCAATTCCGGCAATCCGCCAACGGCATAAGCAGCGGCGGCGCCAAGCAGTTCCGCGAGACGGCGCGGCGCCGAAAGATCGAAGGCGGCGTATGCGCCGCCGGAGAGGCGCGCAATCTCCTGGAAAGCAGTCCGCGTTTTCGCGTCCTGGCCCTCCTGGAACATGAAAGTCTTGAGCCCGAGAAGCCCCATCTGACCAGCGGCAGCCGCCAGATGGTCGATCTTCTCCTCCATCGCGTCGCCGATATAGACGAGCGCGCCCACGCGCTCGGATCGCGTCTCATCGAGCGCGTGGCTCAACACGCGGCCGATTTGCGTGTGGCCGGCCTGACAGGAAATCCGCGACATCAGCGCGCCGAGCCCCTCGCCTTGCGAGACGAAGCCGGAGGCGCGGCATTCGCGGAAACCCCGGAAATAGACAAGCTGGACGTCGAGACCGCCCTGCGCGGCGGTCGTGCGGAACATCTCGCCCTGTATGGATTGCGCCAAATCCCATGTCGGCTGGCGGCTCATTGTGGCGTCCAGGGCGAAAATCAGCCGCCCCCGCGCGCGCCGCTCGGCGACGCCGCGCGCCTTTTCGAGAAAGGCGTCGACATCGCCATTACGTGCGGGGCGCGGCGCCGGCGCCTTCATCTGATCGTCGCCCACTTTTGTTCACGTCGCTTGTTCGTAACGATATATAAAATCGTGCCAGCGGCCTACAAAGCAAGTGGCCCGAGCGAGAGTTGGAAGCTACGCCGGATGGCGCGGAACGCAAGCGCGAGAGGGGCAATATGCAAGCGCATCATCGGACCGCGAGCCTTCAGGCTCGCTTTCGAGGGGCGAGCCTGAAGGCTCGCGGTCCAGGACATCCGCGCGGAGGGCGTTATGGAGCGTGAAACGCCCGCCACTCCCATCGCCGCTTTGCCGGCTGAGGACAGCGAGAATGTTCAGGCGCTCATGCGCCGCTTTGCGCTCGAGCTTGCAGAAAGCGGCGTGCGGGTCGCGGGCGTCACGCAGATGCGCGGCGCCGACTCGGCAGGCCGCTCGCGGATTTTCCTGCGCGATGTCGCCTCGGAGGCGGAATTTGTGATCTCGCAGGACCTTGGGCCGGGCTCCGTCGCCTGCAACCTCGACACGAGCGGGCTCGCCATGGCCTGCGCCTCCGTCGAGCATGCGGCGCGCGCGGGCGCTGGTCTCATTGTCGTCAGCAAATTCTCCAAGCAGGAAGCCGAACGCGGCGGTCTTTGCGACGCGTTCCGAGCCGCCATGGCTGCGCAGGTTCCCGTGATTGCGGCTGTGTCGCCGCATTTTCGCGAGGAATGGCGCCGCTTCGCGGGGCCGCTCGCGGAGGATGTTTCGCCGACGCGCGAGGCGCTGCTCGAATGGTGGTCGCGCGCGCGGGTTTCAGCCTGAGGCGCGCGAGCGGAAGGTCAGCCTGTCGGCATGGCGCGCCCGCGATTCCTCGATGGGCGCATCATCCGGCTCTTTGGGCCGGCATGCGATCGCCACCAGCGCATAGCTGACGATCTGGAGCAAAAACCACGATCCGAGCTTGCCGAGGCCGACCGGCTTCCAGACCGCAAGTTGATCCGGATAAAGCCAGACATGGCTGTAAGTCGCGATATTTTCCGCGAGCCATATGAAGCAAGCCGCAAGGAAGGCCGCAAGCAGCAGCGGCATCGTCCGCCAGCCATGGTGGATGCGGTAATAGATGGTCGTCGGCCAGAAAATCGCGGCGCTCGCGGCGAACAGAAGGAGGCGCATGTCGGCGACATAGTGATGCGTGAAGAAGTTAAGGTAGATCGCCAGGGCGAGCGCGCCGACCTGCCATAGCGGCGGATGTTTGTGGAAGCGAAAATCGAAGAGCGCCCAGGCGCGCATCATATAGCTGCCGACACAGGCGTACATGAAGCCGGTAAAGAGCGGCACGCCGCCAATGCGAAAGAAGGCGGCTTCCGGATAGACCCATGAGCCATGCGCCGTCTTGAAGATCTCCATCGCCGTGCCGACGAGATGAAAGAGAAAGATCACGCCGGCTTCCTCGAGCGATTCGAAACGCAGAAGGATCAGCGCCGCTTGTACGCCAAGCGCGGCGAGGAACAGAAAATCATAGCGCGCAAGGGCCGCATGGGCGGGATAGAAGAAGCGCGTCGCCAATACGAGAGCGACCATCAGGCCGCCGAAGAGGCAGGCCCACGCTTGTTTGATTCCAAAGCGGACGAACTCATAGACAAAACGTCGCGTCGGCTTTTGCGAGGCCCATCGCCCCAGGCGCGCCTCTCCTTCGACAAAGCGCGCGAGCGGCGGCCAAAGCTCCGCCGCGCTTTTTTCCCTCAACCCACGTTCACCTGACTGCCGGCGCATAAAGTAGCCCGCCCTTATTCCACAAAGCGTTCAAGCGACGCTCCATATTGAGCGGCGAGGACTGCCCGAGATTGCGCTCGAACACATCGGCGTAATTGCCAACATGCTTGATGATTCGATAAGGCCAGTCGCCCGGCAGCGCGAGACCGACGCCGCGGTCGCCTTCGACGCCAAGGAGGTGGCGGATGCGCGGCTCCTCGGACTTCAGAGCGGCGTCGACATTCGCGTTGGAAATCCGCTGCTCCTCCGCGTCGATCATCAGGAAGAGCGTCCATCGCACGATGGAAAGCCATTGGTCGTCGCCCTGCCGCACCACGGGGCCGCGCGGCGCCTTGGTGAGGAGATCGGGCAGGACGTCGTGCTCCACTGGCGCCGCCAGCTTCGTTCGCGCCCCATAGAGCGTCGCGGCGTCCGCCGTCAGCGCGTCGCACTCGCTCTTGTCATAGCCCGCGGCAGCCTCCTCGAATGTGGCGAAGAGCTTGGGTTGATAGGACGTTTTGCGTTTGTGGAAAAAATCCGCGAGCTCCAATTCATAGGACGTGCCCTGCTGCACGCAGACGGCGACCTCGGCGAGATCCTGCGCCGAGGCGAAACTGCGTTGTCGGCGCACGAGAAAAGACTGGCCGTCATAAAGCGAGACGCCCGCGTAAATCACCCGCTGGCCGCCGTCGCGGGTTTGCGTCCAAGGCGCGGCGCTGGCCAGCAGATCGACCCAGCCGGCTTGCAGCGACGGAACGCGCTCCTTCGCGCTGAGGCCGAGGAAACGGACTTTCGTGGGATCGTCGAAAATGGCGGCGGCGACGGCGCGGCAAAAGTCGACGTCGAAGCCGCGCCACTCGCCGTTCTCGCCCGAGGGCTGCGCAAACCCCGGCGACTCGACGACGCCGCAGGCGAGATAGCCGCGTTTGACGACGCCCGCGAGCGTCGGTCCGGCCTCAGTCTGCGCCCAAGCGCCCTGCCCCGACAGAATGGGCAAAAAGCCGGCAAGCACGATCGCTGTGGCGACGGCGAAAAACAAGCGTCGTGCGATCATGTAAGAGGCTCGGATTTGGACGGTCGCTATATTACGTTCGACCCAGGCAGGCGCAAGCGGGCGCTCGGCGAGCCAGGGACCATGATGAAGAGCGATAAACACGAAAAGCGGCAAAAAAAGCGTATTGCCACGGTTGTGACGCAAGCCGGTAGAGAACCCTTCGAGCATTTCGGCTTCGTCAATCCGCCGATCTATCGCGGCTCCACCGTGCTTTTTCCGACTGTCGCGGAGCTGGGCGCCCCGAGCCAGCCCTACACCTATGGCACGAAGGGCACGCCGACGACGCGCGCTTTGGAAAAGGCCTGGAGCGAGATCGCCGGCGCCGAGGACACGGTTCTGGTCCCCTCGGGGCTCGCCGCGATCGCTCTGGCGCTGCTCACCGCCACCAAGGCCGGCGCGCATCTTCTGGTGACCGATTCCGCCTATGCGCCGACGCGCTTCTTTTGCGACGGCTTCCTGGCGCGATTCGGCGTGACGACGGAATATTATGATCCTGCAATCGGCGCGGACATAGCGGCGCTGATCCGGCCCGAGACGACGGCGATCCTGCTGGAATCGCCGGGCTCGCAGAGCATGGACATCCAGGATGTCCCCGCCATCGCCGCCGCGGCGCATGAAAAGGGCGTCTGCGTCATCGTCGATAATACTTGGGCGACGCCGCTTTACTTTCCGCCGCACGAGCGCGGCTGCGATCTCGCGATCGAAGCAGGCACCAAATATCTCTCCGGTCACTCCGACCTGCTGCTCGGCCTCGTCTCGGCCAATGCAAAATGGGCCAAGCGGCTACGCCACACTTTCAATCTCTTCGCGGTCGGCTCCGGGCCCGACGACGCCGCGCTGGCGCTGCGCGGCCTGCGCACCATGGCGCTGCGTCTACGCGAACAGGAGCGCGCCGCGCTCGACATGGCCAATTGGCTGGCGGCGCGGCCGGAGGTCTCGCGGGTGCTGCATCCCGCCTTGCCCGACCATCCCGGCCACGACATCTGGAAAAGGGATTTTTCCGGCTCCTCGGGCGTCTTCTCGATCATATTGAAGCCCGCGTCCGAGGCGGCCGTCGCAGCCTTCGTCGACGGGCTGGAGCTTTTCGGGATCGGCTACTCCTGGGGCGGCTTTGAGAGCCTCGTGCTGCCCTTCGACTGCGCGTCGTACCGCACGGCGACCAAATGGCAGGCGGAAGGGCCCGCGCTGCGCTTTTCGATCGGGCTCGAGGATGTCGCCGATCTCAAGGAGGATCTGGAAGCGGGGTTTGCGCGGTTGACTTCCTAGCCCGTCATTGCGAGCGAAGCGAAGCAATCCAGGGCCGCGATGGAGCTCTGGATTGCTTCGTCGCTTCGCTCCTCGCAAGACGAGCGTCGTCAAAGAACGGTCGACTTTCCGAAGGCCAGTATGATCTCTCGCAACTCCGGTTCGTCCACCTGCTCGGCCGCCAGGGCGTAAGGAAACCAATAGGTCGCGCGCTCCGACTTTTCCGGCCATTTCTTGCGCTGCAATTCGACCCGCAGTGGGAACACTTCGACGAGGCACTCGACGGCGGAGCCCGACTTGAGCCGCTTCGGATAGTGATATTCTCCGAGCTTTGTCTTCTCGATCTTGCCGTGCAGGCCCGCCTCCTGCTGCGCCTCGATGGCGGCGACGATATGCGGCTTACGCCCCTTCATCGGCCAGCCCTTGGGGATGATCCAGCGCCTGGTGTCGCGCGACGTCGCAAGCAATATTTCGACGCCCTTCTTTGCGTCGACACGCCAAGGCAACGCGCCATATTGCATGCGCGGCGCTCCGGGAGGCTTTTTCTTCGCCTTGTCGGCGGATGATTTCTTTGGGGCCTTCATGCGGGGCTTCGTTCTAGTTGGGCAGGCGGCTGGCCGGCCCTGCTGGCCCAGGGCGAAGACTGATCTATACCGTTTTCCTGTTCTCCGGTCTTGGACAAACGCTGTCGTCGGCGAATTGAACACACGCCCGTCTTGCTGATTTACCGCGTCGTGCTGCCGGTCCTGTCGTCCTTACCGAAGCTGATCTCGCCGGTCGGCCCACTGGTCGCGGCCTGGGCGGGGGCCGCTTTCATGCTGGCGGTTCGCCGCAGCATGGCGCGCAGCCGATCGCGCACGGCCGAGGACATGAAAGAAGCGTTGCGCAGCGGTACAAACTTATCGCTGCGATAGACGAAGGCGCCGGTCTCCTCCACCAATATGTCGCCGCTCTGCAAGGTCGGATCTTCCCGGGCGGTCTTTTCGAAAAACGCTTGCGAGGTGCTCGGATCGTTACAGACGCAACTGCTGTTCGCCTTGTCCCGGAAAGCGAAGGCGGCAGGCAGGGCCGAATAGCGCTGACCCTTGGAATTACGCGCCGTCTCGATCGAACCGCCGTCATATATCTCCACCTGAGCCGACGGGCAGGCGAGCTCGCAGGATTGCTGGCGCGACGCGCGGGTCGATTTGATCAGCGGGAAAAAATAACCGTCGCAGGTGCGCACGCAAAAACCGCCGGCGTTTGTCGACGCGAAGCCGCTCCCTTCCTTCGGTTGGCCGAAACGCAAGTCGCCCTGCACCTTGGCGCGCCGCCGCGCGGAATCCGGGGCGCGCTGCGGCGCCATCTGCACGGGCTCGGGATCGGAGCCGAAAAGGAAATCCAGCAGCCCCGCCTCGGCCTGGCTGGAGAGCCCGGTGGCGAGAAGCGCCGCGAAGACAGCGAAAATTGGTCGATGGAGCCGCATCTGCGCCGTTCCCGTTCCCTTGTCGCGCCCACATTGGCGACCCCGGCAGGATTCGAACCTGCGACCCACTGCTTCGAAGGCAGTTGCTCTATCCGGCTGAGCTACGGAGCCATCAGTGTAAGCTTGCCGCTCCGCCGGCGGCGAAACGGTTTTCTGAATAGGTCAAGCCGCCCTTGGACAGGCAACCTGCTACATAAATATGTCGAATCTGGCGACCCCGGCAGGATTCGAACCTGCGACCTACTGCTTAGAAGGCAGTTGCTCTATCCGGCTGAGCTACGGGGCCTTGGAATTCGAGGTCAATGCGTCCACAAACCAATACGATTGGTTCTGAAATTATCCGAATAGGTCACGGTGCGGCGCGAGGCCGTCTCGGGCTTGGGCTCTTCTACCCGATAGGGAATTCCCTCGCGCTCGGCGTAAGCGATCGCTTCTTCCTTGGTCTCGAAACGCAGGCGAATTTGCTGCTTCATGTCGGCGGAGCTGGTCCAGCCCATGAGCGGCTCGATCGAGCGCGGCAGCTCGGGGTCGAAAACCAGACGCCAGGGCTTGGCGGAGCCCGGTCCCGACTGCGTCACGCTCGGCGATTGGCGATAGATGCGAGCCGTCATCTCAACCTCTTGCTTCATTTGGAGCGGCGGCGGGCGCCGCCCTCGTCTCAATTGCCGCGTTTCAGGCGCAAGCCGTCGCTTCCTTCGTAATCGGCCGAAGACAATTTGCAACCCGAACTTTTCAGTTATGCGACCTTTTGGCCAGGACCGCGAGCCTTCCGGCTCGCGCTTTGATCCTGCGAGCCGGAAGGCTCTCGGTCCCGGCTGAATGCTGGTCGGGGCAGCAGGATTCGAACCTGCGACCTGAAGTACCCAAAACTTCCGCGCTACCAGGCTGCGCTATACCCCGACGATCCGACGAAAAGCCTTCCCTTCGCTATCACGCGGCGCCCTCCCCCACAAGGCGGGGGTCGCGCGTCGAAAGCCCGTTAGCGTTTGAAGGCCCGATGCCGAATCTGGTCGCCTGTTTTCAGGCCGATCTTCTCTGCGACGCCGGCGTTGAGCTCGATCACGGCATAGGCGGGGCCGTCCGACGAGATGACCTCTTCCGACATGGGAACGGTATTCGCCGCGACACGCGTCACCAACCCCTGCCGCGACACGAAGATCATGTCCAGCGGAATATAAGTGTTCTTCATCCACATCATGACCGGCCCTTCGACATGGAAGTCGAAAAGCATGCCCTGATTCTGGGGCATGGATTTGCGATACATCAGGCCCTTGGAGCGCTCGCTCGGCTTGTCGGCGAGTTCGACCTGAAATTCATGCGCGCCGCTCTCGGTGATAATTTCCAGCCGCTCCAGCGCGGCCTCCGCTCTTGCGCCCGCCATCGCCAGGCAGAGGACGAGTGCGGGAAACAACGCTCGGAAGATGGGCAGGACAGCAAAACGTCTCACCACGGCAGATCCACGCGCCATATGCGCACTCCGATCGACAGGGCGCTCGGCTGAGGGGTTATCGGCCGATGCGCCGCTTTTCAGTGGGAGGGATTCTTGGCTTCGAGCGGGCGCACCTCGGCGGCCATCAGCCCCTTCGGACCGTCGCCGTAACGCACCAGCACGCTGTCGCCGGGCTTGAGTTCGGTCATGCCGAAGCGTCGCACCGTCTCCATATGGAGGAAAATGTCCTCCGTGCCTTCGCCGCGCGTAAGGAAGCCGAATCCCTTTACGCGGTTGAACCACTTCACGATGGCGATTTCATAGCCGCTCGTGGCCTTGATCTGGACATGTGTGCGGGCGGCGGGGGACTGAGCCGGATGCACGGCCGTGGTTTCGTCCATCGCAATCACGCGGAAGACCTGTAGGCCCTTCGTGCGTCTTTGCGCCTCGCAGACCACGCGCGCGCCCTCGAAAGCGGTCTGATGGCCGCTGCGGCGCAGAATGGTCACGTGTAAAAGAATATCGGGCGAACCGTCGTCCGGCACAACGAAGCCATAGCCCTTGGCGACGTCGAACCATTTGATGCGCCCGGCAACTTCGATAAGATCGAGAGCCTCTTCGCCCTCGGCGGCGGGCGCAGCGCCCAACTCGTCTGCAAAAGTCACCTTCGCTCCCAAGCGACCAACTCCCCGTGCTGATCCAGAGCATTCGACCGGCGCAGTCTGCGAGCTATAAAAATCTCGAATCGCTGCGTGCCAAATGAATCACTGAGGTAAAGATAGCATTGACGACGTGGCGTCCAACCAAAGAATTTGACCGAGAGCGCAAAACCTTGTGGATACACGCGAAGAGGGCAATTGTTTGATCTTTGCCAGCGCTCAATGCCGGGCGCGCGCAATTCGATTTGATTTGATTTTCTTCTTTGCTGTAGATGTCCTAGCCGGCCGCTGCAGCGCAACAGCTTCGCGGCGACGCCATGCGCCCCCGCCGCGCCCGGGCCGGCGGCCGCGTTTACGAGGATTTGACAAATCCGCCGTCGCGCGCAATCGAAAGCTGCGCGGACTTGTCGAACAAGGCGATCCCCGCCCCCTTCACCCATCTTGGAGCCGCCGCATGACCGATCTTTCGACTGCGCATTCGGGCGTTTCTGCTGCGCAAGGCGCACACGCGCGCGACGCCTCCCCTTATGATCTCGCGGCGATGGTCGCCGCGCGCGAAGACGAACGCTTCTCGCTGCACTCCAAATATCTCAATGAAATGTGGGTGCGGGTGCTCAAGACGATCGGCTACGACGTCGGCTTCACGCGCGGCCTCGGTCCCTATCTGTGGGACCGCAAAGGCGACCGCTATATCGATCTTCTGAGCGGCTGGGGCGTGTTTGCAATCGGCCGCAACCATCCGGCCGTGCGCGACGCCCTCGTCAGCGTCATCGACGGCGAGTTCGCCAATCTCGTCCAGCTCGACGTGTCGACGCTCGCCGGCATACTCGCCGAGAAACTCATCGAGCGCGCGCCTTATCTCGAGAAAGTCTTCTTCGCCAACTCGGGCGCGGAGTCGATCGAAGCCGCGATCAAATTCGCGCGCGCCGCCACGGGGCGTCCCGGAATTCTCCACTGCGCGCATTCCTTCCACGGTCTGACCTACGGCTCGTTGTCGATGAATGGCGACGAGATATTCAAGAAGGGCTTCGGACCGCTGTTGCCGAATGCGCGGGAAATCCCCTTCGACGATCTCGCCGCGCTGGAGCAGGCGCTGGCCGGACGCGATGTCGCGGCGTTCTTCGTCGAGCCGATCCAGGGCAAGGGCGTCAACATTCCCGCCGACGATTATCTCGCGGGCGTGCAGGCGCTTTGCCGTAAATATGGAACGCTGTTCGTCGCCGATGAAATACAGACCGGCATCGGCCGCACCGGCAAATTCTTTGCGATCGACCATTATGCGGGGGTGGAGCCCGACATGGTCGTCGTCGCCAAGGCGCTTTCGGGCGGCCATGTGCCGGTCGGCGCCGTGCTCACGCGCAAATGGGTCTTCGACAAGGTTTTCGATCGCATGGACCGCGCCGTCGTGCATGGCTCGACGTTCAGCAAGAACGACCTCGCCATGGCGGCGGGCGTCGCGACGCTCGATGTGATCAAGAACGAGCGCATTGTCGAAAACGCCGCGGCGAAAGGCGAGCGCCTGCTCGCATCGTTCCGCAAGATGGCGGAAGGCTATGAGCTCGTCTGCGACGCGCGCGGCAAAGGACTGATGGTCGGCGTCGAATTCGGCCCGCCGAAATCCCTCAAGCTGAAAGCGGCGTGGAACCTGCTCGAGACCGTCAACTCCGGCCTCTTCTGCCAGCTCATCTCCATCCCGCTGTTCCGCGACCACAAGGTGCTGACGCAGGTCGCCGGCCACGGCAACCACACGATCAAATTGCTGCCGCCGCTGACGCTGACCGACGCCGATTGCGACTGGATCGAAAGCGCCTTCGACGCGGTGATTGCGGACGCCCATGACGCGCCTTCCGCCGTCTGGTCGCTCGGCAAGACGCTTGCCGGCCACGCGATCAAGGCGGGCATCGGCCGCTGATCCTCGCCGACCGCGCAGGGAGCTTACCTTCGCGGCCGGAACGCTATTTGCCCTGAGTGGAAGGCGCGCCGCCGAGGCGCGCCAATTTCGGACAGTTGCGGCGCAAAAGCCCACAACCGCTCCGATCCGACACGAAAGGGCGCCTGTCATGCGTTTCATTTCAGGATTTCAGGCCGCCGCCCTTGCGGGAGCGCTCATGCTGCTCCCCGGCGCGCCGCTTGCCCAGGGTGGCGGCTTCGGCGGCGGACATGTTGGCGGCGGACATGGCGGTTTCGGCGCCGGCGGTTTTGGCGGCCATCGTGGCGCACCCGGTCCTCTCCCGGGCTATGGCGCGAACGCCTATGCGCCCGGCCAGGGCAACACCGGCGCGGCCGGCTGGAACGGCGGCAACTGGCGCGGCTTCACGCGAGGGCCCTTCGGCTATTTCGGCGGCGGCTACGGCGGCGGTTATGGCGGCGATGGCGTGGCGATCGTTCCCGGCCCCTCGGCCAACGTCTTCAATTACACCTACAACGACTACCGCCGGCGCGATGGCGGCTTTTACGGCGGCGGCGGCGTCTTCTATGGCGACGACGGCTATAGCCGCCTCTATTCGATCCGCCCGCCGGGGGACTACAGCGAGCCGACCTACGGTCCGACGGGCTACGCGCCCTATTCGGTTTACCGTCCTTCTCAGCACATCTTTTACCTGCCGGACAACAATCCGCGCGGCGCCCGAAAAGCTGCTCGCCATGCAGCCGAGTAATGAGTTTCAATGACGCGAATGTCGCGTCGCATCAGGGGGTGAGTAACATGCGTTTTATTTCGATTGTCCGGTCGCTTGCTCTGGCCGGCGCAGCCGCGGGGGGTCTCGCCGCGAGCAACGCCGTCGCACAGGACTTCGCGACGCCCTTCTTCGGCGGCGCCTATGCGCCGGGGCCGAGCTACGCCTATAGCGGTTACAATGGCGGCTACCAGGGCGGTTACGATGGCGCGGTCGGTTACGACCAGGGCTATTACCAGGGCGGCTACCAATATCCGGCCGGCGGCTATGGCGGCGGCGCCTATCGTCGCGCAGCCTACAGCGCCGCCGACGTCTATCGGAACGCCGGCTATTCCTACGGCCGGACCTATGAGCGCGCCTATGTCGTGCCGCGGACGGTCTATCGGCCTTATGTCCGCACGCATTACGTGCCGGTGACGACTTACCGCACGTACAATACGGTCTCCTATCGGCCGGTCACGCAGTACCGGGTGGTGCGCAAGCGCTGCCACTGCGAAACGATTTACTAAAAAGCAAAGCGGCGGCCCAAAAGGCCGCCGCGACATTTTTAAGACCGCGAGCCTTCAGGCTCGCTTTTTTATTGCGCGCCTGAAGGCTCGCGGTCCGAATACTCAGGCGTGGATCTCTTTATTGTAGTCCTCGACCATCGCCCGCGAGACGGCGCCCGGCGTGAAGCTGTATTTTCCGCCGATCTCGGAGACCGGGGTGACTTCGGCGCCCGTGCCGCAGATGAAGCATTCGTCGAACGACGCCATCTCTTCCGGCATGATGCGGCGCTCGATGATCTCGATGCCCCGGCGCTTGGCGAGGTCGATGACCGTGCGCCGCGTAATGCCGTCCAGGAAGCAGTCGGCGATCGGCGTATGCAGCGCGCCGTCCTTCACGAAGAAGACATTGGCGCCGGTGCATTCGGCCACCCTGCCCTGCCAGTCGAGCATCAGCGCATCGGCGTAGCCGCGCCGCTCGGCCCGGTGCTTCGAAATGGTGCAGATCATGTAGAGGCCGGCGGCCTTCGCCAAGGACGGCGCCGTGCGCGGGTCCGGGCGGCAATATTCGGCGATGTCGAGCTTGATGCCCTTCATCTTTGTGGCGATGTCGAACATGCTCGGCCAGTCCCACATCGCAATCGCGACATGGATGGTCGAATTCTGCGCGGCGACCGCCATCATCTCGCTGCCGCGCCAGGCGACAGGGCGAACATAACAGTCGGTGAAATTATTCGCCTTCAGCGTCGCGTCTTTGGCCGCGACCAGCTCTTCGACGCTATAAGGAATCTCGAAGTCGAGAATTTGCGCCGAATTTTTGAAGCGCTCGGAGTGCTCGACCGACTTGAAGATTTTGCCGCTATAGGCGCGTTCTCCCTCGAAGACGCAAGAGCCGTAATGGAGGCCGTGCGAGAGAACATGCAGTTTCGCGTCGCGCCATGGGACGAGCGCGCCGTTATACCAAATGAATCCGTCGCGCTGATCGAAGGGCGGAACAATCATGGCAAGCTCCGGGAAATGGCGCCTTGACAAAGGCCCGGCTGGCCGCAAGGGCGCGCGACGGAACCACTAGCCATCGGCCAGAAATATGTCAATATAGCTGACGTAAATTCGAGAGGACCGCGAGCCTTCAGGCTCGCTCCGATCCGAGATGCGAGCCTGAAGGCTCGCGGTCCCATCCGCTAGGCTGGCAAGGAAACGCGTCTTGAGCGAGCTTCTCGAGCGAAAGATCGCCCCAACGGCCAACGCCCCTGTCCCGCCTGGCGGCGCCCGGCCGGCGCGCCGTCTGGAAGAAGACGCCGAGGCGCTCGATCTGGTGGAGCTTTTCTTCTTCGCCTATCGCGACTTTGTCGGCGACGCCGACCGCCTGTTGGAGAATTATGGGTTCGGGCGGGCGCATCATCGCGTGCTGCATTTCGTCAGCCGCCGGCCCGGGCTCACCATCGCCGCGCTGCTCGATATTTTGAAAATCACCAAGCAGAGCCTCAATCGCGTTCTGAAGCAGCTTCTCGACGCCGGTTTCGTGGAAGCGCGCGCCGGCGCCGTCGACCGGCGGCAGCGGCTGCTTTACCCCACGCCGCGCGGCGCGCAGCTTGCCCGCGAGCTGGCGGCGCTGCAATCGGAGCGCTTCCGCCGCGTCATGGAGGAGTTGGCCTCCCCGGCGCGCGAGGCTGCGGCGGAGTTCCTTTTCGCCATGATCGACAAGGACGAACGCGAGAGGGTGCGCGCGCTTCTGGGCCGGCCGGACCTCGGCCGCGAGGGACGGTGAGCGCCAATGCGCCCCTCGCCGCCGCTCCGCGCAGTCTCCCCGCAAAATCCAAGCGCCGGCGCAAAGGACGCGCATATTCTCGTCGTGGACGACGATCGCCGAATCCGCGCGCTTCTGACACGCTATCTGATGCGCGAAGGCTATTTCGTCAGCGCCGCCGCCGACGCGCGCGAAGCGAGCGCGCTCCTGGTAGACTTCGCCTTCGATCTCATTGTGCTCGACTGCATGATGCCCGGCGAAAGTGGGACGCAATTCGCCGCGCGGCTGCGCGAAGGGCCTGAACCGTTGCGCTCGGCGCCGATCCTCATGCTCACGGCGCTGCACGAGACCCGCAATCGCGTCGAGGGACTCGAGGCGGGCGTCGACGACTATCTCGCCAAGCCCTTCGATCCCCGCGAATTGTCCCTGCGCATCGCCAGCATTTTGCGACGCGCGCGCCGGCCCGAGAGCGTCGATCCCCTCGTGCGCTTCGGCCCCTTCGCCTATGATCCTGCGCGCGCCGAGCTTACCACGCAGGCCGGCGAGGCGGTGCGGCTCACGACCCGCGAACGGGACATGCTGCAGATTCTGGTCGAACATGCCGGCGCCATCGTTTCGCGCCAGACTCTCGCCAGTCGCGAGTCGGAGCCCAAAGCTGCGGAGCGGTCGGTCGACGTCGAGATCGCCCGCTTGCGCCGCAAGATCGAGCTCGATCCCGGTGCGCCGCGTTATTTACAAACCGTGCGCGGCCAGGGATACCGGCTTGTCGTCGATGCGCCGCGCGCGCGGAAAATGCAGAGTTAGAGGCGCCCAATGTCGCTCGTGATTGCCGATGTTCTTTCCGCGCCGCGCCAGGCGTGGCGCCGTTTCGCCGACTGGCTGCATGCGCGCATGCCGAAGGGCCTTTACGCGCGCGCGCTGCTGATCGTCATCCTCCCCGTCGTGCTGCTGCAGTCGGCGGTAGCCTATGTCTATATGGAGCGGCATTGGGAGGTCATGACCTATCGCCTCTCCGGCGCAGTGGCGCGGCAAGTGGCGACAATTGTCGACATCTATCAGACCTTCCCGGACGACGCCGCCCATAGTCAGCTTCGGCGCATCGCGGCGCTCGATCTGAACATGGAGCTCTCTCTCCTTCCCAAGGAGCCGCTGCCCGAACCGCTCACCAAGAAGCCGATCTTCTCCCTGCTCGACAAAGCGCTGTCGATCGAATTGTCACGCAAGCTGCTGCAGCCCTATTGGATCAACACTGGCTTTTCCAGCGATCGCTTGGAAATCCGTGTCGCCATGAATGACGCGACCCTGCGGATGCTCGTCTTCCGCACCCACGCCTATGCGTCGAACTCCTATATTTTCTTTATGTGGATGGCGATCGCGTCGGTCATCATCCTCGCGATCGCGACGTCGTTCCTGCGCAATCAGATCCGCCCGATCCTGCGGCTAGCGCATGCAGCGGAGGAGTTCGGCAAGGGGCGCGACGTGCGATTCAGCCCGCGCGGCGCGCGCGAGGTTCGTCAGGCCGGGGCGGCCTTTGTGGAGATGAAGCGCCGCGTCGAACGCGCGATCGAGCAACGGACCACCATGCTCAACGGCGTCTCGCACGATTTGCGCACCATTATCACGCGATTCAAGCTCTCGCTCGCCTTGATGGGCGAGGCGAACGAAACGAGCGAAATGCGCAAGGACGTCGATGAGATGGAGCGCATGGTCGAGGCTTATCTCGCCTTCGCGCGCGGCGATGGCGGCGAGACCTCCACGCCGACGGATATAAAGGCCATTCTCGAAGAACTGAAGGCGGACACGGAGCGGCGCGGCGAGGCGGCCACGCTACATGTCGAGGGCGATCCGATCGTCGTCGCGCGACCGGCCGCGATCAAGCGTCTGCTCGCTAATCTCGTCGGCAACGCCCAGCGCTACGGCAAGGCGTTGGCGTTTTCTCTTGTAAATGACGGCGAGTCGATGATCGTCCATATCGACGACGACGGGCCGGGTATCCCGGTTGAGCGGCGCGAAGACGCCTTCCGCCCCTTCTACAGGCTCGATGAATCGCGCAATCAGGACAGCGGCAATTCGGGACTTGGGCTGGCGATCGCGCGCGACATTGCGCGCTCGCATGGCGGCGACATCACCCTCGACCGCAGTCCGCTGGGCGGGCTGCGGGCGACGGTGACGCTGCCGATTTAGGCCGAATGGTGGGGATATTCGTCTTCGGCGTGGCCATGGCGGCGGCGACGCATTCCGCCGCCGAATTCGAAGAGCCGATTCGCCATATCGGCGAAGGGCCGCGCGAAGCGGGCGACGTCCTCGACATGCTCGACATAGCGCTCGCCGCGGGCGATCTCGCGGTCGAGCGTCTCCAAAGCGAAGGAGAACCCGTCCTGGAACCAGGCGTCGAGCACCCTACCCCAGGCCATCGCCAGCCCTTGCAGCTTCAACGAGCCGACCGGACCGTCGCAATCGATGTCGGCCGCCTCCAGCATGAAGCGCATGGAATTGAGAGTTTCGCGATTGAGCGCGGCGCCGGTCAGCGGATCGCGCGTCGACCAGCGGAAGATGCTGGCGAGCGCGTCGCGATGGGGCTCCAGCACCTCCAGCCGCTTGCGCAGCACCTCGTAAAGCCGGTCGCGCGCCGGATCGTGTGAATCCTGGGCCGAGACGGCCTCCAGCACGTCGCGGTCGATCCGCCGGTTGAAGCCGCCGATGATCGCTCCCTTCGAGGGGAACTGATCGCGCAGATCCGCGAGCGAGATGCCTGCCTCATGGGCGATATCGGTGAGGCTGACGTCGCCGAAGTCGCGGCGCGCCGCCAGCCTCAAAGCGGCGTCGATCACCCTGTTTCGGACGCTCATCTTCGTTCTCCGATTGTCTATTGTCTTGCGGCGTAATTTATTGCTCCGCCGCCGAGTGGCAAGCGGGATTGCTCAGCCGGACAGCTCGCCGGCGCGCTTTTTCGCCGCCGTGACCGCGCGAGACATCAAGGGCGCGAGGCCCTCCTCGGCCATCAGCACGGAGAGCGCCGCGGCCGTTGTGCCGCCCGGCGAGGTGACGCGCTGCCGCAAGGTCTCGGCGGAAACATCCGCCTGCCGATGCAGGAGCTCGCCGGAGCCTTCTATGGTGGCGCGGGCGAGTCGGGCCGCGAGATCCGCCGGCAGGCCCGCCTCGACGCCTGCGGCGGCCAGACATTCCACCAGATAGAACACATAGGCCGGGCCGGAGCCCGAGACAGCCGTCACCGCGTCGATCAGCGGCTCGTTTTCGACCCATTCGACCTGGCCCGCGGCGGCGAGCAGCGCATGCGAGAGGGCGCGCTGCGCCTCGCTCGTCTCGAGGCTCGCAAAAGCGCCCGTCACACCGCGCCCTATGGCGGCCGGCGTATTGGGCATGGCCCGCACGATGGCTTTGGCGGCGGGCAGGCGCCCAGCGATGTCGGCGATGCGCTTGCCCGCGAGAATCGAAACGACGACCGACTGAGGCCCCACGAAAGGCGCAGCCGCCGACGTCCCGGCCTCCAGCATTTGCGGCTTGATGGCGAGGATCACCGCGTCGCGCGCGCCGCCGACCGCTGCGCCGTCGCCGAGCAAATAGCCTTTCGCCGCGCAAAGCGCCTGCAGGCGCTCGGAAGGGTTTGGATCGACCACCACGACGCGATCGCCGGCAAGCCCCTCGGCCGCCCAGCCCTCGAGCATGGCGAGCCCCATATTGCCCGCCCCGATCAGCGCGACGGTCTTACCCTCGAGCGCCCGGTTCACGCCTCGCCCTTCGTCTCGAAATTGGCGGCCTCCAGCGCTTCCTTGGCGGATTTGCCCGCCCAGAGGACGAATTGGAAGGCCTGATAATAACGCTCGCAGGATGAGAGCGCATTGTCGAGCAGCGCCGCGCATTGCGGGGCGGAGGGCTGCGCGCCCCCGGAAAGGATCAGGCCATGGCGATGCATGGCGACGTTCTCTTGCGGCCAGAAATCGAAATGGCCGATCCACATCTGCTCATTGATGGCGTTGACGAGCGCCATCACTTCGCGGCGGCGCCGCTCCGGCGCCTTGAGGTCGAAGGCGCAGCTCACATGCAGCGTTTCGAGATGCGGAAGCCAGGTGAAGGCGACGTGATATTCGGTCCAGGCGCCCGAGACAGAAATGCAAATCTCGTCATCGTCTTCGCGATCGAACGACCAATCATTCGTGGCGGCCAATTGCTCCACGACATCCACTGGATGTTCGGCGCGTTCGATTTCTTTTTCTGTAGCGATCAGCATAGCCAACCTTCATCGGAGTGTCAGCAGGACGCGGCGACCAACAGCAACATAATGTGACGCATCACGAAGCGTCGAGTAACAGGGGCGTCTCCAGACGAATCACCTGCCTGAGCCACTATACTCCACCTATCCGCAAACGCATGACGATCGCCATTGGCGCGTCAACTTGGTGCGCAGACTGCGGGATTCGGCTTCCGTCGTCTATGGCCGCGACGCCCTATTCCACAGATAGACGCCGGAGCCCCCAGAAAAAACCTTGGAGAACTCCGGCCGTTACTTTCCGCGCCTGAATTATCTAATGTTTTTGCAACTTTGCCGCGCGCTGGGCCTGTGGATAGGATCAAGGCTGCATGATGACAGGCGATCCGACGCTGACCCGGGAATAGAGGTCGACGACATCCTCGTTCAGCATGCGAATGCAACCGTAGGATGCGGCGGTGCCGACAGAGGCGCGCATTTTCGCCGTTGTGCCATGTATCGCGACCTCGCCGCGGTCGAGCGTCAGGGCGGCCACGCCCATCGGATTGCGGGGCGAGCCGCCGGGGATGAGATTGGGAAGCTCGGGATGGTCGGCGCGAACGACCGCCGGCGGCGACCAGTCCGGCTCGTAATATTTGCCGTCGACGGCGGCGTAGCCCGCCCATTCCTTGCCGCGCTTGGGCACGGCGACCGGATAGCGGATGGCGACGCCGGGGCTCACCACATAAAACAGCCTGCGCTGGCTGGCGCTGATGACGATCGTGCCTGGCTCGACGCCGGGCGCGAAGGCGACGGTGTCACGCGCCGAAGCGGCCTGCGGCAAGATGGCGAAACCGAGCGCCGCAGCGGCGCCGAAAAATACGGCTTTGAGGGACGAGCTACGCATGGGACTCACCTTTGACTGGCCGCTCGACACGGAAGATTCGGATGCTTTGCATTTTAGCTTCAGCTATGGCCTTGTCTAAGCGTTCCGCCTCTTGCGGTTAGGGCTTAACCTTAAGGTTTTCTGCATGTTGCGCTCATGCAACAGCGGTCTTCGCCTTTATTTAGCCCTCTCTGCGCCAAAATCCGTGTGGGCGCGCACTTGCCCCTTCGTGGCGGCGGGGCGTTAGGAAAACACGATGGAAAAACAAAGCTCTCCGCCGAAAATTTTTGATCGCGCGCTGCTGCATGCGCGGCTGCGACGGGCGCTCGCCAAGGGCGCCCCCGACTTCCTGCTGGCGCGGGCGGCCGACGACCTTCTCGACCGGCTTCTAACCGTTAAACGCGCCTTCCCGCGTTCATTGGATTTGGGGGCGCCGGCCGAGCATTTTTCGCAAGCGATCGTCGCCAGCGGCCGCGCCGCGCCGTTGCGGGCGAGCCGGCTCGGCGGCGCCGTCATCGCGGACGAAGAGGCCCTGCCATTCGCGCCGGCCTCATTCGACCTCGTCGTCTCGGGGATGGCCCTGCAATGGGTGAACGATTTGCCGGGCGTCTTCGCCCAGGTGCGCCGCATCCTCGCGCCGGATGGGCTGTTTTTGGCCTGTCTGCCCGGCGGGGCGAGCCTCGTGGAGCTGCGCGTGGCGCTGGCCCAGGCCGAGGAGGAGCTGACCGGCGGCGCAAGCCCGCGCGTCTCGCCCTTCGTCGACGTGCGCGACATGGGCGGGCTATTGCAGCGCGCCGGCTTCGCCCTGCCCGTCTCCGACATCGACAGCTTTACGCTGCGCTACGACTCGGTCCTGGGGCTGATGGCGGATCTGCGCGCCATGGGCGCGGCCAATGTGCTCGTCAAGCGCGCCGCGCGCCCGCTGCGCCGCGACGTGCTGGCGCGCACCGCGCAGATTTACGCCGAGCGCTTCTCGGACCCGGACGGACGGGTGCGCGCGAGCTTCGAAATCGTGTGGATTTCCGGCTGGGCGCCCCACGAGAGCCAGCAGAAGCCGGCCAAGCCCGGCTCGGCGACCATGCGGCTGGAAGATGCGATGAAGGCGGGGCGGCGGGAGTGAACGCCGCGCGCGGTTAAGCAGCCTTCGCTTGGGAAATGAATCCCGCGACAATCATCTTCGTCTTTTCCGAGGGAAGAATATTTTTACGGGCTGCGACAACCTGCTGATTTGGACATTTATCTCATGTCTAAGGAATCTAGCTCCAGAATTACAGGAAACATTATGATGTTGTGATAGTAGTACAATATATCAAGCCACTGCATTCCATGCTGTGAAACCGACATCGCGATCAAGACATAGCCGCGATCTCGACACAAAGCCCCATTATTGCACCGCTCGCGGTAAGAATACTCGCTTATCCGTTGTATCAGACTTCATCTTGGCGTTCTTCCCGAACGCTACTACGGAAAGATTTCTTCTCTATGACTTCCACGACCCAAGACTCCAGAGTCGTATTGGTTACTGGCGCTTCCTCCGGGATCGGAAAATGTTGCGCCGAGCGTCTCGCCGGCGCGGGCTGGCGCGTGTTCGGGGCGTCGCGCTCTGCGCCCGCCGCTGAGCGTTATGACGTGTTGCGAATGGACATCGCGGATGACGAGGCGGTCGAGAAAGGCGTCGCGCATATATTGGCCACATGCGGTCGCATCGACGCCATCGTCAATAATGCGGCTGTCAATTTACGCGGTTCGGTCGAGGACGTTCCGATGACCGAAGGTCGCGAGATCATGGAGATCAATTATTTCGGCACGCTGAGAGTGTGTCGGGCGGCGCTGCCCGCCCTGCGGGCGCGGAAGGGCTCTATTATCAATATAGGCTCCTTCGCCGGCTCGATCGGCACGCAGTTTGGCGGTCATTACGCCGCGTCGAAATATGCCGTGCAAGGCGTGACCGAAAGTCTACGACGCGAACTTGCGCCATTCGGCGTACGGGTCACGAATATTTCGCCGGGTTTTTTCCGGACGGGAATGTCCGAAAACATCGTCGTTTCGGACTCGATGCAAGACGGCGCCTATGCCGAGCGGTTCAGCCGCTTCATGAAAAACGCAGATAAGTTCATGAAGAACATGACCACGCCCGAGCCCGTCGCCGCGCTGGTCCAGGAGATATTAGAGAGCCGTAATCCCAAGGGATATTACTTCATTGGTCCCGCCTACCAGCGCGCCGTGTTGCTCGCGAAAAGGCTCCTGCCACAAACGGCGTTCGAGACGATCATGGATCGCGTGCTCGAGTGATCCTGAACCGCCAGGGCGGCGCGCGATGGCTTCCGGCTTTAGGGAGTGAAAGGGCGCCAGAACATCAAAACAGGCATGTGCGCGAGAACCTCTAACTTCGCAACGTGATACCATTTTCGTTTGAAAGGCTGAAAGCCCGACCGGGAACCCAGAGCCGGTTTTGCTCAGGCCCGTCATTGCGAGCGAAGCGAAGCAATCCAGGGCAGCAATGCGGCGCTGGATTGCTTCGTCGGCTCCGCCTCCTCGCAATGACGGCGGTAATTCCGATCGCTCTTTTTGCGAGCGGCATGATCAACACCGAACCAATCAAGCGGATCTCGTATCAGGCGCGTAATTCCGCGCAAGAATGGGGGCTAGCATGATCGCAGCGAAAATCTTCCCGGGGCGCAGCGCTGAAGCTTAGCTGAACAGGCGTCGAAAAGGAAATTTTGAACACAGATATTACCTCACCGAAATATTTCTCGAAGACAACGATTGTAATTCCAGAAGATAGGATTATGTTGATACCATCGGGTTTCGGCCGGACGTTCGTACTTTCTCTCTTGCCCCTGGCAAGTCGGCTTGTGACCTCCTCTCCAGAACTTTGATTAACTGCGGCGGCGACCCTTCGCCCCGCGCAACTGCTCCTGGAAAGGACATCTCATGCAAGTTGGCGTCGTCAAGTGGTTCAATGCGAACAAGGGTTTCGGCTTTATCCAGCCTGACGCCGGAGGTCCCGACGTGTTCGTTCACGTCACCGCGATCGAGCGCGCCGGCCTCCCCTCGCTCGTCGAGGGGCAGAAGGTCGGCTACGAGCTTTTCGTCGACAAGCGCAGCGGCAAGTTTTCCGCTGACCAGCTTCAACTCCAGAGCTGAGCTATCTCACGCCTTTAGGCCGACCGCGGATGTACCGGCGGCCCGATGGTGAGGGGTTCGGAGAGCGGCGACTGTGTTCGCCGCTCTCCCAGTAAAATCGCTCTCAACACCAAGGCGTAACGGCCATGTCCAAAGAGCAACGCCGCGGCAATCGCGAAGCGAAAAAGCCGAAAAAAGACAAATCCGCCAGCGCGCCACTCCCAGCGAGCGACTCGCCATGGGCCACGGTCGAGAAGTTGAAATCCCGTGACCTCAGCAAGAAGAAATAACCACAAACCACCGAGAGCGCGAACATGAGCGACTATATCGGCATCGGCGCGCGCGAACGCTTTCGAAGCGCCAAAGCAACGGCCACTGCGACCCACAAGTTCGATGTAGGGACGCTCGTCTCCCACCGGATCGGCGCGTCGTCGGAGCGTAGCCTGTTCCGCGTGACGCGCCATCTTCCGGATGGCGGACAGGGACTGCAGTACCGCGTCCGGTCCGAAAGGGATGGCCAGGAGCGCGTCGTTGTCGAAGCGTCTCTTCAGCGGGACATGCCTTAAGCTTAACGTAGAGCAACTGCTTTGGAGGCGGAAATGGATGCAGCGGATTATGCGTCGGAAGCCTCGCTCTATTACGCGAAGAACACGCAGCGAAAGCAGAAATCCTTGGTCTACCGGAAATTCACGGTGGCGGCGGAGGCGATCCGTTTCGCCGTCGAGGAACTCTCGCCCCAGACCCTCAGCGGCTGCTCGCTGGAAGTGAATGACGTGCATTATTTCGGGCGCGAGATCCGCCCACTTTACGACGACGGGGCGTTTCCGTTGCCCCGCCGCGGCTGAGCGCTGCAGCTCCTGCTAGGGTGAAATCTTGAAAACAATCCGCCGGGTCTCGGCCGGAGCCGGCTCCCAGGGACGCTTATAAACGAACTGGATCGTCGCCGTTCCCGGCTCGAGCGCCCGAATTGTCCAGCTATGCGTTCCCGGCGCGCCGGGGAGGCTCTTTCCGGCCTTGTGGCCGCCATCTGAAATAGCGAGAAGATCGAGCCCCGCGCTCGCGCTTGCATCGATGCTCCAAACATATCCCGTCGAGGGGTTTTCCTTATTGGAGACGCTGAAAGTTTCGCCGGGCTTCATCCGGCGCCCCTCATCCGCCAGCGCTTGCAGGCTCCCCGCGCCGAGGGCGAGGTAAAAAGCCACAAAAAATGCAACGCGTTTTCTCATGCCAATGCCTCCTCCTGCGCCAACGTGCGCTGGGCGATAAGCGCTGCGATCCGCAGCGCCGCCAGCGCCGCCCCGTCCTCGCGCCTGGCCTCCTCGGCCATGGCGGAGGCCCGAGCCTCATAGCCCGCATCGAAGGCCGCGAGCTCTTCATACAACGCCTGCGCCGTCGCCGTCTTGCCGTCCAGCACGCGGGCGACGCCGAGCCTTTGCAGCCGCTCGGCATTGTCGAACTGGTCGCCGAGAAACGGCGTCACCAACTGCGGCCGTCCGGCGCGCAGCGCCTGCCCTGTCGTGCCGATGCCGCCATGGTGGACGACCGCGCGCGCCCGCGGGAAGACCAGCGAATGCGGCGCATAGGAGGAGACGTGAATATCCGCGCCCAGATCGCCGGCAAGCTCCGCGACGTCGTCCTCATGCGCGAGCAGCACGGCGCGCCGCCCGAGCCGGCGGGCGGCGTCGATGCAATCGCGATAGAAGTCGCATCGCGCCCGAACGACGAAGCTCCCCAGCGTGAAAACAATCGGCGCTTCGCCAGCGTCGAGAAACGCGGCAAGCGCCGGCGACAGCCGCCCGCCTTCGAGATAGCGGTCATGGAACGTATGCCCGGCAATCAAGGTCCGCCGCCCGTGATCGGGCTGCGGCGGCGCCAGCAGCGGACTGAACAGGCCGACGACAGCGTCGCTGGATTTCACGCCGAGCAGCAGATCGAGCCCATAGCGCGGGTCGAGCCCGACGTCCCGACGCAACCGGCGCAAGGGCTCGGCCCAAAGCGCGATGGCGTGGGAAAGCGACCAGAGCAGGAAGCGGTTATAGACAATCTCGATCGGCCAGGCCGGGGCGCTGCGCAGCGGCATACGCGAGCCGAGCGGCGGATCATAAGCCGAATAGAGCATCATCGGCGAGAGCAGCGCCGTGACGAGCGGCAGGCCGCGCCGCTCCGCCGCAATCCGCGCGGCGAAGGCGAGGCTGTGCGAGACAACCGCGACGGCGCCCTCGCTCGCCAGGAGGAGATCCTCGTAGCTCTCCCGAAGATGCGGGAAAATCAGCGAGTCGAACAGGAACTTGTCGTCCTCCGACATTTTGCGGGCAATCTCGCCCATATCCATGCCGAGCCGAGCCGTCAGATCGTCGGCGTCGGGCCGGATGGGCGCGAAGGCGATCCCCTCGCCCTGGATATAATCGGCATAGGCCGCGCTGGTCGCGATGACCGGCGCGAAGCCCTCGCGCGCCAGGGCATGCGCAAGCGCGACAAAGGGATGCAGATCGCCGAGCGAACCAAATGTCGCGATCAGGATTTTTCGGGGAGACAGAGTGGCGGCCTTTTCTTTCTCTGGATAAATCGCCCAAAAAAGCGCATCTGGAAGATTGGAAACTTGAAATGCCGGCCGCCCGAGCTCGACAAGCGGGGCCAGCCAAAGGTAGAAAATGACTTTCTCACAGACCATCGTCGCCGAAAAGCCCTCGCTTGCCGGCATGACGCGCGCCGAAATCGGCGACGCCCTGCGCGCGCTGGGCCTGCCCGAGCGCGAAATCCGCATGCGCGTCTCGCAAATCTGGCACTGGGTCTATTTCCGCGGGGCGCGGGACTTCGGCGAGATGCTGAACGTCTCCAAGACCCTGCGCCAGACGCTCGACGCCGCCTTCGAGCTGCGCCTGCCGCAGATCGTCGAGGAGCAGATTTCGGTCGACGGCACGCGCAAATGGCTGCTGCGGATGCAGCCTGTCGACGCGCTCGACAAGGGCGCGGAAGTCGAGTGCGTCTATATCCCCGAGAGCGACCGGGGCACGCTTTGCGTTTCCTCCCAAGTCGGCTGCACGCTCAATTGCAGCTTCTGCCACACCGGCACGCAAAAGCTCGTGCGTAATCTGACGACCGCGGAGATCGTCGGCCAGCTTCTCGTCGCGCGCCAGCGGCTCGGCGATTTCCCCGACCGCGAGCGCCCGACCGACGGCCTCGTTCCCATGGGCGAAGGCGTGCGCGCGGTCTCCAATATCGTCTTCATGGGGATGGGCGAGCCGCTCTACAATATCGACAATGTCATGGCCGCGATCGACGTGATGGCGGACGGCGACGGGCTCTCGCTCAGCAAGCGCCGCATCACCGTCTCGACCTCGGGCGTCGTGCCGCAGATCGAGCGGCTCGGCGCCGATTGCGGCCCGGCGCTGGCCATATCGCTGCACGCGGTTCGTGACGATCTGCGTAATGTGCTCGTGCCGATCAACAAAAAATATCCGATCAAGGAGCTGCTGCAGGCCTGCCGCGACTATCCCGGCGTCAGCAACGCCAGGCGCATCACCTTCGAATATGTGATGCTGAAGGGCGTCAACGACAGCCCGGCGGAAGCGCGCGAGCTGGTGCGGCTCTTGAAGGGCGTTCCGGCCAAGATCAATCTCATACCCTTCAATCCCTGGCCGGGCGCGCCATATGAATGCTCCGATTGGGAGACGATCGAGCGCTTCTCGGACATCGTCTTCAATGCTGGCTACGCCAGCCCCGTGCGCACGCCGCGCGGCCGCGACATTCTCGCCGCCTGCGGCCAGTTGAAGAGCGAGACGGAGAAGCTGCGCGCAAGGGCGCGGCTGGCGGCGCAGGAGGCGGCGGAGTAACCACGGCGGCGGATCGCATGTCGCATCTCGTTCTTCTCGGCGACTCGATCTTCGACAACGGCGCCTATACGGCCGGCGCGCCGGCGGTGATTTCTCAGGTGAGGAAGCGCATCCCTATCGGGTGGCGCGCGACGCTCGCCGCCGTCGACGGCGCGACGATGGCCGATGTGGCCGCGCAGCTCGCGCGGCTTCCGGCCGACGCCGACCGCCTCATTCTGAGCATCGGCGGCAATGACGTCTTGCAGCAGGCCGATATTCTGGGCGCGCCGGTGACGACCAGCGCCGAGGCCATCGAGTTGATCGGCGCCGCGGCGCGCCGTTTCGAGGCCGCCTATCGCGACATGCTGCGCCCTTGCCTGCAGATCGACCGCCACACGACGATCTGCACCGTCTATTCCGGCAATTTTACCGAGCCGGCGTTTCAGCGCATCGCCGAGATCGCGCTGACGCCTTTCAACGACGCGATCATCCGCATCGGCGTCGAGCATGGGCTGACCATCCTCGACCTGCGTCTCATCTGCAGTGCGCCCACAGATTACGCCGGTTCGATCGAGCCCTCGTCCATCGGCGGCGGGAAGATCGCAGAGGCCATCGTCAGCGCGGCGAAGAACGACAGGAGCTGGCCGCGCAGCGCGCGAATCATCGGATGAACCGCGGCCCCGGATCAGCTCGTTAAACTCTGCAAACCATCGAGATCGAGGAGCGTTATACGGCCCTGCATCGTCTCGACCAATCCGCGCGCGGCCAGCCCCCGCAGAACCCGCGACACAACCTCTCTCGAGGTCGAAAGATGACGCGCGACCTGCTCTTGAGTCACCTCGACATTGGCTTCGCCTTTCGAACGACGCAGGAGGAAGGCGGCGACGCGGGCTTCCACACCCTGCGACGCCGTCTCTTCCATCAGCGCCATCAGCTCGACAATGCGGCTGGAGAGAGCGTCGAATGTAAATGCTTGAACGGCCGGTTCGAGCGTCAAGAGGCGGCGATAGACGTCGCCGGGGACGATGCTGATTTCCGTCTCCCCTTCACTCTCCACCCAGGCCGGATAGGGATGACGCGAGAACACGCAACTGATCGCCAATATGCAGGATTGGCCGGGGTCCACCCAATACAGCGTCCCCTCCCGGCCTTCCGCGTTGACGTAATAGATCCGCAGCGCGCCGCGCTCGACCAGATAGGCGCCCGCCACCATATCGCCGCGGGCGACAAGCTGTGCGCCGCCAGCGCAGGAGATATGGCGCACCGACGCGCCCAAGAGCTTGCGTCCTTCGGCGGATAATTCGCCGAGCGATGGAAAGAGCCGAAGGGAAGGAAAAGTCATCCGCCGATCATAGTCGGCTTCGGACTCTCGCGTCGACACAGCGGCGAACGACCTTCTTTCACACATGATTGCGGGTCCCCTTCGGCTCTCTGCAGCGGCCCGTTTAGCGGGCGCCAAATTCACGCGCCATCGCGCGCGTTTGCGAAAGATGCCCCTCGAAGGCCGGCAAAATTTCGTGCAGATGGGCGCGCAGCTCCGCACAGCTCGCCGCCGGCTCGAGCAGCTTTTTTGCCGCGTCGATGGCGCCTGCGTGAAAGGCCTCTTCATGGCGCAAATAGGCCTTGTCGAATTCAGCGCCTTGCAGCGCCGCGAGTCTCTGCATCGCCGCCGCATGATCGCTCGCCGCCGCAACGCGCTCAGCCGGCGTCGTGGGGGTGACACCGCATTTTTGGGCGAGATCATAAGCGGCTTTGCGTACGCCGATATGGTCCGCGGCAACATGAGCGGCAAGCTTGCGGAGCGCGGCCGACGCCCCCTGAGCGCGCGCGAGCAACGCGGACTCGATGTCGAAGCTGTTGACCTGGATGTAGATCCCTAAAATCTGCCCATCATCGAGGCCCGCCGCTTGAGCGGGGACGCTGGCGGATAGCCACAGGCCTGTCGCCGCGACGATTTGCAGGAATGTCAATTTTTTCATGGGAACGCCTCCCGGTTCGATTGCTATCGAGGCCGGTGTAAGGCGAAGCCCGTCAGAAGGCTGGAACTAAAGTCACACCTTGGTCGCGGGCGTGCGTTTCGCCCAAGCGGCGAAGGCCGCCGCTGCCGCCAGCGCCGCGGTAACCAGCACATTCCAATTCGCCAGCGTCAGCCCCAGCACATAGAGCGAGGGCTCGTCGCAGCGCACGACCTTCACGGTCTGAAGCTGCTTCATGAAATCCGCCATGGAGCCCGCTTGATTAACCGCGCCGGAGCAATCCGAAGGACCGGCAAAAATCTTCCACTCGACGCCGGAGTGGTAGATCGAAAGCGCGGCGTCGCCGGCAAAGAGCAAGGCGAGCAGCAGAAAGGCGCCGCGCGCAAGCCCCGCCCTGCCCGCCCGCGCGGCGAAGCCCGCCAGCGGCGCCAGCGCAAAGGCCGCGTAATAGGGAATGCGCTCCTTGTAGCAAAGCTCGCAGGGCAGATAGCCGAGGGATTCGTAAAGCCACGCGCCGCCGATGGTTGCGACGGAGGCGGCGAAAATGACTGCGGCCAGAGCCTGTCTTCTATCGAGGTTCATTCGGGACAATCCCCTGGCCCCTCACCCAGCCTCTCCCCGCGCGCGGGGAGAGGAGCCGCGCCGGCGCCGTTCTAATTCCTCTCCCCGCTTGCGGGGAGAGGTCAGGTGAGGGGCTCGGGGCGCGAACCAGAAAAATCAAAACATCTTCGCCGCGAGGGCGAAGCCGCCGACGACGATCGCCGCCATCACACTGACGAAAAGGCCGAAGTGGCTCTCGAGCTTCGCGCGGATGGCGTCGCCGAAATGGTTGATCGCCGCCGCCAGAATGAAAAACCGCGCGCCGCGGGTGATGAGCGACAATCCGATGAACAGCGGGAAATTATAGGCGAGCAGCCCCGAGACGATCGTCACCAGCTTGTAGGGAATGGGCGTCAGGCCCTTCACCAGAATGAAGATCGCCCCCCACTGGGCGTAAAAGGCGCGCAGGCTCTCCATCTTCTCGGTGTAGCCATAGAGATTGATGAGCCACAGGCCGATGGTGTCGTAGAAGAGCGCGCCGAAAGCGTAGCCGAGCGCCCCGCCCGCGACCGAGGCGATGGTGCAGAGCAAGGCGAAATACCAGGCCTTCTTAGGCTCGGCGAGGGTCATCGGCACGAGGATGACATCCGGCGGCACCGGGAAGAAAGAGCTTTCCGCAAAGGCGATCGCCCCCAGCGCAAAGGGCGCGTGCTTGCTGGCGGCCAGCGACATTGTCCAGTCGTAAAGCTTTTTCATTTTGCCTCGTGAGGTCGGGCCGAAGGCCGTCTTACGCCTGCCGGCAGCGCTTAGCACGAAAACTTTGGCCAAAGAAGGAGAGCGCCGGGTTGACGCAGCGCGGCGCCTCGCTAATATCCGCGCCGCTCGCTGGGTCGATTCACAACCGGCCGCGACGGGCCCCTGTGGCGGAATTGGTAGACGCGCTCGACTCAAAATCGAGTTCCGCAAGGAGTGCTGGTTCGACTCCGGCCAGGGGCACCAATCCAAAACGAAGCGACTGATTTTAAAGGCTTTTCAAGCCTGATTCCCGCACCGGATTCAAGGGTGCGGGAATAGATGTTCAGGGTTTGGCCCAAAGAGGGTTTTAGATGCTGCGGCAAGCGGCAAGCGCCCTTCCGTTGATCTTTTCCCGAGCGCCCGAAAATGATCAATCGATTTTGGTGCTTATCTTTTCGATGTTTTCCCATTTCAGGAAATTGATATGTCTCGACGAGTTATCAAAAAATAAAACCCCTTTATCTCCGGAACGAATTATTCTGCCTGAGACGTCGTCGAGCCCTTTTAGCGTGATAGTATGAAGCACGCCACCATCTGACACATAAGATCTGGCAATCATGTGCCCGAGCAAGAAAGACACCACAACAACAAATCCATACGAGAGAGATAGAAACGCGACATGTCTGTAGTCTTTTCTTATACGAAAATAAAGCACAGCAGATACAACAGGATACGCTATCATAAACAATGTCAATAATAGTATATTTGGTAGAAAATATAATATAAACCAAATATATACTAAACAGACAACAAACATGACTACGAATGAACCATATAGTTCGCGACGAACGCCAAACACACTTGCGCTGCCACGAAGCAACCTCTGCGCAAACCAGCGATGCGGAAATATGATATTCGGAATAGTAGCTAGAAAAAACGCAAAAGCAAATGGAATTGCCTCAAGTGTAAATAATACATGCTCACTAAATGCAAATAATGTAAACATATTTATATCAATTCCATAGAAATAACCAACCTCGAATGATATTGAAACAGATAGCGCTAATGCCGATACCAAGCCGGTTAAATTTGTGATGGCACTGAAATCAATTTTGATCCCCATATTTTTTTCTTCTATACGCTCAGAGTAGTCGGCGACTTGCTTGGAATCGAGTTCCATAACCGAAATGCTCCCTGAAAAGTCCCCGATAGCAAATAGGCTAACACATGGCGTTGCGTTTTGAGCCCCTCTCCAGCCTGCTCATCGCCTGCTTCGCGAGCCGGATGCGGTCCGCTTCTTTGGTATAGACCTCAGCCATGCGGCCGCTCTCCCAACTTACCGCGTGCAAATGCTGCATTTACGGAGGAAAGCATGATTGTAATGGTCACCGGCATCCTGCGATTTCCGCCGCAGAACATGGCCGACGTCCTGCCGCATTTGCGCGACCTTGTTGAGGCGACACGGCGGCGCGACGGCTGTATCGCCTATGATGCGGCCGAAGATATTTTCGAGCCGGGCCTGATCCGATTTTCGGAAAAATGGCCCGACGCGGAGTCCCTGGCGCGCCATCTGCAAGCGCCCCACATCGCCCCCTGGCGCGCTGTTTGCCGGGACCAGGGCCTGATCGAGCGGGCCTTCACGGCTTTCGAGGCAAGAAATCCTCGGGAAGTCTGATGCCGCCAACCGCGGACCGGCTAACCATTCCGGGCGGGGTTTGGCTCCACGCGCGAATAATCACTTCGCCCCTTGGGCGAAGGCTTGTCGAGAAGCCAAAGCTCAGATGTCGTTTGTGGAAAGAATCTCCGGGCCGCTCTGCATCGCTGTGGCGCGCGCACAATCACCGGCCGCACAGAGACGCGCAGAAAGCATCGCTCAACCGGAAACAAGTTGCAGGGCGATTATGAACGCCGCAACGAGAACGGAGAGCATAATTGCGTAAGAAATTTCCTCTCGAATGAACATGTGCCCAGCATCCTAGCCCAAAGACGCGCCTAATTGTCGCATCATTTTGGAGAAAGCGCGAGCCGGTCATTTTGATCCGCCGGGCGATTTCGCGCCGCCCATGAGTCGATCCGAGGCGCGTCGCGCTCCGTCTAAACGGCCCGGTCGCTCGACGCGCTAAATAGGCCTCGCGAGAAACGCGTCGGCGCAGGAGCACGCGGCGCCTATTTGTCATCTACGCGGAATAAGCAAACACCGACAATACGAGCCTGGCTGCGCCCGATGCTCCTGTCGAAGCTTGACCCCTCTGTCGACGCCGACGCGGCCATGGGCGCATGGATCGCGCACGAGGCCGTTCCTGGCCGCGTTCGGCTTCGGCATCCGAGCCTCCTCGGGCGGGACGAGGAGAGGCTGCAGATCGAAAAGGCGCTGCGACGGGTTCCGGGCGTCGGGAGCGTCAAGACCAACGGGCTGACGGGATCGGCGCTGATCGCCTTTCATCCGCCGGCGACGGCGCAATCGCTTTCACGCGCGCTCGACGCGGCGGCGCGGGAGGCGGAAGCTTGCGCCCCTCCCCCCGGAACAACGGCGGCTGCATCGCCGAAAAGCCTTTCCGAGGACGCGGACGCCTGTCACGCCGAGCCCCTCGATGCGCTCCTGGCACGATTGGGGGCGCTGCCCGCCGTCGGGCTGAGCGCCAAGGAAGCGGCGGCGCGAATCGCCAAATGGGGTCGCAACGAGCTGCGCCCCGCCGAGCGTCGCTCCGCCGCGGCGATCTTCGCCGAGCAGATGGCCAGCCTGCCGGTCGCCTTGCTCGCCGTCTCGGCGGCATTGTCGCTCGCAACCGGCGGGATCGCCGACGCCGTCATGATCGCAGCCGTCGTCGTGGTGAACGCGAGCATCGCCACGGTCACGGAGCGCGAAGCCGACCGCACCGTCCTCGGCATGATTGCCGAGAAGCGGCAAGTGGCGACTGTCATCCGCGACGGCGTCAGGCAATCGATCGATCCCGCCGCTTTGACGGTCGGCGACATTCTCGTGATCGAACGCGGCGCTTCCGTGCCGGCAGATGCGCGCCTGATCGAGAGCGACGATCTGAGCGTCAACGAGGCGCCGCTCACCGGCGAGGCGCATCCGGCCGCAAAGGACGCGCTGGCGTTGCTGCCGGTGAAAACCCTGATATCCGATCGCCGCAACATGGTCTTTCGCGGCACGGCGGTGACGGGCGGCTCCGGCGCCGCGATCGTCACCGCCATCGGCGCGCGCACGGAAATCGGCCGCGTGCAAGAGCTGATCGGCGCCGCGCGGCCGCCGGAGACCCCGATCCAGCGCGAGCTCGGCGAGGTCGGACGCGAGCTGGTGATCATCAACGGCCTGATCTGCGCGAGCGTTTTTGCGCTCGGCGCGTACCACGGCCATCCGCTCGTGCGCACGCTGCGCAGCGCGATCTCGCTCGCGGTCGCCGCCATTCCGGAGGGACTTCCCGCCGTCGCCACCACGACGCTGGCGATCGGCGTGCAGGACATGCGCAAGCGCAAAGTGCTGGTGCGCAAGATCGACGCGGTCGAGACGTTGGGCGCCGTCGAGGTCGTCGGCCTCGATAAGACGGGAACGCTCACGCAGAACCGCATGGCGGTCGAGGCGCTCCATCTCGACGGCGCGATGCTCGACTTGCAGGGCGACCGTTTGCTCAAAGACGGCGAAGAAACCGACGGCGCCCTGCGAGAGCTGGCGCGACGGCTCTTCGAAGTGGCGACGCTCTGCAGCGACGCGGTCGCCTTCCGCGCCGTCGACGGCGTGACATTCGACGGCACGCCGACCGAGATCGCCTTGCTGGCCGCCGGCGTCGCGCTCGGCGCCGATCCGGTCGATCTTCGGCAATCGACGACGGCCATGACGAGCGCCGCGCGCGGCGAAGGCCGCAAGCGCATCAGCACGCTGCACGAGACCCGCGATGGCGCGCGTCTGCTGTGCGTGAAGGGCGATCCCGCGGAAGTGCTGGCGCGCTGCGCGTGGCGACGCAGGAGCGACGGCGTCGCCCCATTGGACGACGACGCTCGCGCGGCGGCGCTGAAGGCCAATGAACGCATGGCTGGCGGCGCGCTGCGCGTCCTCGGCGTCGCCTATCGTGAGGACGGCGGCGATCCGCGCGACGAGCGCGATCTCGTCTGGCTCGGCCTCGCCGGCATCGCGAACCCGATCCGCGCCAGCGTGCGACCCGCGCTGAAGCAATTGCACCGCGCCGGCGTGCGCACGGTCATGATCACGGGCGACCAGAGCGCCACCGCCTTCGCCATCGCGCGCAATCTCGATCTCAATGACGGCGGCGAGCTGCGCGTTCTCGAAGCCGGACAGATCGCCAATATGCCGCCCGAGCTTCTCGAAGCGCTGGCCACGCAGCCACATGTCTTCGCGCGCGTCAGTCCCGTCGACAAGCTCAACATCGTCAAGGCATTGCAGGCCGGCGGCCACATCGTCGCGATGACGGGAGACGGGGTGAACGACGGGCCGGCGCTTCGCGCGGCGGATGTCGGCATCGCCATGGGCGGCGAAGGCGCCGACGTCGCGCGCCAAGTCGCCGACATTGTTCTCGCGACCGACGATATGGACGGCATCGTCGAGGCGATCAGGCTCGGCCGCGCGACCTACGCCAATATTCGCAAAGTGCTGCGCTATCTCGTCTCGACCAACGCTTCCGAAACCATCGCCATGCTCGGCGCGGCGCTGGTCGACGCCAGGGAGCCGTTGACGCCGATGCAATTGCTCTGGCTCAATCTGGCGACGGACGCCCTCCCCGCGCTCGCGCTCGGCCTCGAGCCGCCGGAGGCCGAGGTTCTCGACCAGCCGCCGCATGATCCCGGCGCGCCGATCATGGGCGCGAACGACTTCCGCCGCGTCCTGCGCGAAGGCGCCGTCATCGGAACCGCGGCGCTTCTCGGCTATTACAGCGCCGGCGGCTCCAATGGGCATGCGCGCGCGAGCACGATCACTTTCCACGGGCTGACCTTCGCCCAATTGCTGCATGCAATCGCTTGCCGGTCCGAGACCCGCGGCCTTTCGGCGGAAATTCGCCGCCAGCCCAACCTCCGTCTCTATGGCGGCGTCGGCGTGTCCCTGCTCGCTCAATGCGCGGCGCAGTTTCTGCCGCCGACGCGGCGGCTTCTCGGGCTTGCGCCGCTCGGCCCGGGCGACATTCTGCGTATCGGCGCCATCGCCATCAGCAGCGCGCTCGCCAATGATTTTCTGGGCTATCTGGTCGAGCGCGCCGCCGCCCGCCACGAGGAAGAAAGCCATGTCGGCTGACATGATCTTCACATCCCAATCGGTCACGCCCGGCCATCCCGACAAGCTCTGCGATCAGATCAGCGACGCGGCGGTCGACGCCCTGCTGAGAGAGGACGAAACCGCGCGGGCGGTGGTGGAATGCGCTCTCGCCACCGGCGTCCTGTTTCTCGCCGCCCGATATGCGGCCGACGCCCGGGTCGATCTGCCCTCGCTCGCGCGCAAGATCATCATGGACGCCGGCTATGTCTCGAACGGGTTCGACGCGCGCAACTGCTCGATCCTGACGAGCTTGACCGAGCTTCCGCTCTCCACCCGCGAGGCCGAGTCTCCGGGAGAGGCGCCGGAGGCGGTCGCGCGCAGGGTGGCGCATGAGCAGGCGAATGTTTTCGGCTATGCCTGCCGGGATACGAGCGAGCTGATGCCGGCGCCGATCAGCTACGCGCATAAAATGGCGAAGGCTTTGGATACGGCGCGCCGCGACGGCTTTCACGCCTTGTCGCCCGACGCGAAAACGCAGGTCTCCGTGCAGTATCGGGACGGACGCCCAGTGCGTATCCACAGTCTGTCGCTGACCGTCGCGCTCGACGACTCGGCCGCGCCGGACGCGCAGGATCGTCTGCGGGCTTTGGCGCTCGACGCCTTGGCGGGCAATGACGTCAGGCCGGATGGCGGGACGCAGGTCATCATCAATGAAGGCGAGCCCCTCGACATCGGCGGTCCCGGGCGCCACGCGGGATTGACCGGGCGCAAGAACGGGATCGATTCCTATGGGGAGATCGCGCGCATGAGCGGTTCGGCGCTTTCGGGCAAAGACCCCTCGCGCATCGAGCGCGCCGGCGCCTATGCCGCGCGCTACGCCGCCAAGAACATCGTCGCCGCCGGATTGGCCGAGCGTTGCGAAGTCCATTTGGCCTATGCCATCGGCCAGGCGGAGCCGCTGAGCCTGAGCGTCGAGACCTTCAATACCGGCAAGTTCAGCGACGAGGCGATCACTAAACGTCTCGCCGCGATCATCGATTTCCGCCCCGCCGCCATCGTGAAGCGTTTTTCACTCCGAAGCCGGCCGAAGGCCGCCGGCGCCTCCGGCTTCTATCTGCCGCTTGCAACCTATGGGCATTTCGGACGCGACGATCTCGCGCTCCCTTGGGAGGCGATTGATTTGGTCGAGGCCCTGCGCGGCTAGATCATGGCGTCGTCGCCGCTCTCGGGCGACCGCCAGACGCCGGCGAGATGGCCGGCGTACCACAGCAGCGTAAAGGCAGGCGGAAAGAACTTTTCCCGCGTCACCTGCCAGAGCGCGAGCCCGACCAGCGCCAATGCGACGAGCGCTTTCGGATCGAACTCGACCGGCTTGTCCGTCTTCGTCGCGGATCGCGCCTTGCCGATTGCAAAAAGCCCCGCTTCCCGCGCCGCCACGCTGATCTTCTCGAGCGCGTCGGCGTGCTCGATGAGCACGCTGCCGGTGAAGGGCCGCGCCGCCACCTTGTAGACGCCCGGCAGCGCCGAGAGGCTGCTGGAGACAGAGGCAAAAAAGTCCGAGTCGCCAAGGCGGTCCGGGAACCGCAGACGGGCCCGGCCCGGCATGGCGTGCGCGATTTCGGCGATTGGCAGGCCGGCGCCCATGCTCACGCCCCTTCCGAGGTCGGCTGCGGCGTCGTTTCGGCGGCGGCCCCGCCTTCCTCGGGCTTCGGGCCGGCCGACTTGCGGGCCTGCGCCATCGTGGCGGCGAATATGTCGGAAGCCGCCTCCGCCTTCGCCTCAGCGAAGAGATCCTCGGCCGTTTCCATCAGGTGTGCGCCCTGCACTCGCGCTTCGTGCAAGGCCAGCACGGCGGCCTTCAGGGCGGCCTTGGCGACGGGCCGCACGCGGTTTCCCTCTCGATCGAACAGGAGCGCCGCTGCGGCGCCGGCCGCCACGCCTAACGCAAATCCCCACGGCTTCATGAAGCTTCTCCCGGTCGGAAACCAAGGCGTTCCAATTTAAGCGCGACCATGACGCGCTCGTGACGAGCGCAAATACTGCCGTTCGCAAATGTTATAGGACAGTCGGCGTTTTACGAAAGCGCGGCAGATCTTGCCTACCCCGATAATTAACGCATGTTGGCCTAGCTTCTTCCCGTCTGACAAGTTAACGGCGCGCACTGTCACGATTGCGTCACGCAAGAAGTGTCTGCGAACCGTCGACAGCGCGGCTCAGCTTAACGCGCGCTTTCCGAATGGACGGCATTGGATGGACTTTTCCCAGCGCTTCACCTTCCTCTTCTCCGCGCCCAATTTCGAGGCAGACGACCTCGAAGGCCTGCGCGTCAATCAGATCATCGCGGCCATCGAGCGCATGGGCTTTCAGGTCGTCCGGGCCCGGCGGCTGGAGGACGCCGAGATCGTCGTGCAAACGGACGCTGCGATCGGATGCCTCGTCGTCGACTGGGGCAAGAGGGGCATCGAAGGCAAAACCGCCTCGCTCATTGATCTGATGCGCAAGCGCGGTCTGGACATGCCGATCGTCCTGCTCATCCGCCGCAAGCGTTTCGAGGATATTCCGGTCGAGGTGCTCGACTTCATCGACGGCTATGTGTTCCTGGCGGAGGAGACGCCGGAGTTCATCGCCAAGAACCTCGTCTCGCGGCTCAAGCAATATGCCGACACGCTGAAAACGCCTTTCTTCGGCGCCATTGTCGATTACGCGGAAGAAGGCAATCAACTCTGGACTTGCCCCGGCCATAATGGCGGCATTTTCTACAGCCGTAGCCCCATCGGGCGCATCTTCATGGAGCATCTCGGCGAAGCGGTGTTCCGCGACGATCTGGACAATTCCGTCGTCGAGCTCGGAGACCTCCTCACCCACGAAGGCCCGGCGCTCAAAGCGCAGAAGGCGGCGGCCGAAATCTTCGGGGCGGAAAAAACCTATTTCGTGCTCAACGGCACGTCCACATCGAACAAGGTCGTCCTCACCAATCTCGTGGCCGAAGGCGATCTCGTGCTCTTTGACCGCAACAATCACAAGGCCGCGCATCATGGCGCGTTGCTCTTGAGCGGCGGCGTGCCGATCTTTCTCCCCACCACGCGCAACGCCTTCGGCCTGATCGGCCCGATCGACCACAAAGCCTTCGACGAAGAGACGCTGCGCGCGCGCATTCGCGATAACCCGCTCGTCAAGGACAAGGACGCCTGGCGCAAGGAGCGGCCCTTCCGCGTCGCGGTGATCGAACAATGCACCTATGACGGCACGATCTATGACGCCGAATGGATTGTTAAAAAGATCGGCCATTTGTGCGACTACATCCTCTTCGACGAGGCCTGGGCGGGATTCATGAAATTCCACCCGCTCTACGAGCGCCGCTTCGCTATGGGGCTGAAATACCTCAATGAGTCCTCGCCCGGAATCGTCGCCACCCAATCGACGCATAAGCAGCTCGCGAGCTTCTCGCAGGCGTCGCAGATCCATGTGCGCGACCGGCATATCAAGGGGCAGAGGCGCCGGGTCGAGCACAAGCGCTTCAACGAAGGCTTCATGCAGCATGCCTCGACCTCGCCCTTCTATCCACTGTTCGCCTCGCTCGACGTCGGCGCGCAGATGATGAAAGGCCGTTCCGGCGAAGTTCTGTGGGACGACACGGTGCGTCTCGGCGTCGAGTTGCGCAAGAAGCTGCGCGCCGTGCGCCGCGAATTCGAGGACAAGGAGAAAGACCCGGCGCGGCGCTGGTTCTTCGATCCCTTCGTTCCCGACAAGGTTTCCATTCCCGACGCCGCGCGCGAAACCGGCGCGCATCAAGTCGGCTGGGAAATGGTTTCCACCGAGCAGCTCGCGCGCAACGCCGCCTTCTGGGAGCTTGCGCCGGGCGCGGGCTGGCATGGTTTCGAGGACATGGCGCCGGGCTTTGCGATCACCGACCCTTGCAAGCTGACCTTGCTCACGCCAGGCTTCGATCGCAGCACGGGCGCCTATGAGGACCACGGCGTCCCCGCCCCGATTGTCGCGCAATATTTGCGCGAGAACCGTATCGTGCCGGAGAAGAACGATCTCAACTCGCTCCTTTTCCTGCTGACGCCGGGCGTTGAGTCGAGCAAGGCTGGCACGCTCGTTTCGGCGCTCGTCGCCTTCAAGCGGCTGCACGACGACAATGCGCTTCTGCAGGACGTCATTCCTGAATTCGTCGCGCGGCGGCCGGGCCGCTACAAGGGCGTGCGGCTGCGCGATCTGTGTGGCGATATGCATCGCTTCTTCAAGGAAGCGGGCGTCAGCGCTTTGCAGCGCGCGCAATTTGCCCGCGAGCATCTGCCGGACATGGCGATGACGCCGCGCGAGGCGTATCTGCATCTCGTGCGCAACAACGTCGATTATCTGACGCTCGATGAAATCGAGGGGCGCGTCGCGACGACGCTCTGGGTCATCTATCCGCCGGGCATCGCCACCATCGTTCCCGGCGAGCGGCTCGGCGAAAAAGCGCGTCCCATGCTGCACTATCTGAAAATGTTCGAGCGCAGCGCCAATCAATTCCCGGGCTTCGACTACGAAATTCAGGGGCTCTATAAGGAAACCGACGCACAAGGCCGGCTGCGCCTCTACACCTATGTCGTGAGCGAATAATACGGGACCCGCTTGATGGGTTCAGTGTCATTCCCGACGCTCGCTTGAGCGAGCGATCGGGAATGACACGCGCCAATGCGAGCTATGCAAACGGAAATGGTATGACACTGGAGTCGGAGAGAACCGCAATTGCGGAAGCCGAGCGTTCGGCGATCGTCGTGAGAGCCTCGCGCGACGACGACGTCGACGCCATGCTCGCGATCTATCTGCATCACATCCGCAAGGGGCTCGATCCGTCCGAGGCGCCGCTCTACGACACGCCGCAGAAAGACGACCTCAAGCGGCGTCGGAAGAATATGGGCAAGCATCGCCTGCCCCATCTCGTCGCGGAGCTCGACGGCGCCGTGATCGGCTACGCCTATGCCGTGCCGTTTCGGAAGCGGCCGGCCTATCGCTATGTCGTCAAGCACTCGATCTATGTCGACCCGAGCCATTTGCATCGCGGCGTCGGCCGCCTTTTGCTGCCGGCGCTGATCGACGCTTGCGCAGCGGCGGGCTACCGCCAGCTTATCGGCTATATCGACGCGGCGAACGAAGCCTCGCTGAGGCTCCACAAGGCCTGCGGCTTCGTGCAGGCGGGCTATCTCTCGTCGGTCGGATTCAAATACGGCCGCTGGACGGATTCGGTGATCATGCAGCGCTCGCTCGGCCCCGGCGCATCGACGCTGCCGGGGGCGCAGCGTTAAGCGTCGGACCAACGTAAAGAACGAAACGCCCGCGCAATCGCCTCGGCGCGCGCCATTGTTTGGTCTTCCGCGGCGTGGTCGGCGTCAGTGCAGGCTTCGAACGCAATGTCGAGCAAGGCGGACTTCTGATAGGCTTGGCCCGAGCGGCCCGGATGGGCGCAAAAGTCGCAAGCGCACACCGTCATGAGCTGACGGAACCGCTCCGGCGCGTCAAAGGCCCCGAGGCGCTCGAGCATCGCGGCCACCGGTCCGGCGCGCATTTTCGAGACGCGATGCACCCGCTCGCATTCGGCCAGCGCCACAAGCGCCAGCTCCTTGCAGTCCTCAGGCGCTTCGAAGCGCGCACAGAGCGCCTCGATGCGTGGGCGTCCGCGTTCGACATGCTTGTAATGGACCGGAAGATGCTCACGCGGGGAATCGGACTTGCCGATATTCATCACCAGCAGCGCGAAACGCACCGGCAAGGACGCATTGCCGAGGGCCGCCTCGTCGAGCGCCCGTAGCATATGCTCGCCGAGATCGACCTGCGCCGGCTCATCCGACAGTTGCGGAACGCCGAAAATTGCGGCCACCTCGGGAAGTATCTGATAAAGCGCGCCGCACTCGCGCAAAGCCCCGATCATTCTGGAAGGGGATTGGCACATCATCCCGCGAACCAGCTCCGGCCATATGTGGGACGCCTCCACGCCGGCCAGAGCCACCGCCTCTACCTGGGCGGACATGAGGCTCAGCGCTTCGTCGTCCGGGTCGGTTTGCGATTCCGCAAAGAGCGTCGCCATGCGCAGAACGCCCAGCCCAGGATCAGTCTGGATGAAATCTGCCGAATTTGGAGGCTGGGATTGGGGTTTCATCGGAGCGGGGCCCTTGCTTTCCGCCCGCATGCTTCCTTGCGGCCGGAATGCGCACGAACGAATGGCTCCCTAGCAAACGCCTTGCCGCGCGCGGCGAGGCACGGGAGCGATCCCCGCCGCGAAACAAGCACGCTTCGCGCCGGGGGGCCCAGGCTCGGCGCCGCCGCCGTGGACACTTGGGGGTGCGCGGCGTCGAGCCCTTGGACCGCGAGCCTTCAGGCTCGCCGCCGCGAATGCGCGCCTGAAGGCGCGCGGTCCATTCTTAAGCTGCCGCCTTGTCGCGCTCATGACTCCAATGTTGCTCGCTCATGTCCGAAAGGCGCCAAAAGCGCAGCTCTCCCCTCACCTGCAATAATGCGAGGGGCGGACCCGCTGATAACGCACGAGGTCGCCGCCGGGGCTGGCGTTGATCTCGCTCGCGACGCACCGGCGCCCGACGCGCGCGAAGGGCGTCGTATAGCCCCACGGATACTCCGCCGCGCTCATCGGATAGCCGGCGACGGGATCGACATCCCAAGGCGCCGAAAGCCCCCAATCCCGCACCGCAGGCGCGCGCGACCAATCCTCCCGATCCCATCCCTCCTGGAGCCAGGGGCCGAGGACAGTCGGACCATCCGCGCGCGGGACGCGCCCGCGAAAGCCGGCGTCGGCGCCGGAGGCCGCCAAAAGAGGAAGCGCCGCCGACACGAGACAGACAGCCAAGGACGCAAGAAAGCGCATGATAACCTCCGCACTCGAGCCAACCATATCAGCGCCCCAAGGGCAGCGGAGAATTCCGCCGCGTAGCTACCCGCTTCGACAAGTTCACCGCCAACTTCTTCCCCTCAGGCGCGCGCTCGCAGCCGCCATCGCGTTTTGGACTTGATCGGCTCCGCTTCAGTGAAAGCGCTCGCCGCGATCAAGCTGGGCAAGGATTTGCGACAACCTCTTGGCGCGCGTCTCAGGGCGCTTGGCCGTGTGAAGCCTATAGTAGATCGAATAGAGATCCTTGCGATCCAGCGTCTGGTAGAGGGCCTTGGCGGCCGGCATTACCTCCAGAGCATCCAGAAAGTCTTGCGGGATGGTCATGGAGGCTGATCCTTCGTAGCCGCTGTCCCATCGACCATCAGCCTTTGCAGCCTCGACATGAGCGAGGCCCGCAGGCGTCATCCGCCCCTCTGCGATGAGCCGCGTCGCATGTTCGCGGTTCTTGGCGGACCAGTTTGACTTCTGTTTTCGAGGCGTTAGGCGTTGCAGAAACGACGCCTCATCCAGCGGCAGCTTCTGTCCATCGATCCAGCCAAAGCGAATTGCTTCGATCACGCAGTCTGTCCACGTCACCGACTGCTTGCCGGCCCCCTTCTTGAAGATTTGCACCCAAACCTCACTGCTGCACTGATGATGGCCCATCAACCACTCGCTCAATTCTGCAGCATTCTGGAAGGCAATCGAATCCCGTTTGCTCTTAGACATGTTTTGAGATTAGCAGAATTGAGAATATGTCGTAAGCGAACCGACTGAAGCATCGCTAGCACGCTTCCAGCGCGCTAATGCCGATGGTGATGCGGCGCGAGCTGCGACGGCGCCGCGCGCAAAGTGAGACCGCCTCCTTCGATCCATTTCTGCGTCGAGAGAGTCGCGCGCGTCATCAGCCGTTCCGACTGCGAGAAATCGTAAGGAGAGACGTCGAGCGGGCAGAGCGCGGGCGCCATATGCAGCTCCACCGTCTCCGACAGACGTTCGATGTCGCGGCTCAACTGCCAGGCGATCAGCAGCGTGATGGCGTGGAGCGCCCGCGCGACGGCGCCCGACGGCGGGCCTTGCAGATCGCAGGCGTAGCCGGTCGGCAGGATGAATATCTTTGTCGCGCCAAGCGACGCGGCGGCGCGGACCGGCGTATTGGCGGCGACCGCGCCATCCATCAGCGGCGCGCCGTCGATGTCGACGGTCGGATAGACGCCCGGGACGGCCGCGCTCGCCATGATGGCTTCGACGGCCTTGCCGCGCGACAAGGGAACCGCGACCCCTTGCATGTCGGTCGCCACGAGGCACACGGGCAGCTTGGCCTCCTCCAAGAGGCTGTACGGCAAAGCCTTCTCGACAAGTCGTCGCAGAGGAGAAGGATCGATCAGCGAGTCGCGCCGCTTGATGACGGACAAGGCGGTCGTGAGTGTGAAAGGAAAGATGTCCCTGCGCCGCACCGACGCCCAGATTTTGGCAAGCGACTCGACGCCCTTTTCATCCGGATAGGCGGCAAAGTAACAGGCGTTCAGGGCGCCGACCGACGAGCCGACGACGAAGTCCGGATAGACCCCGGCGGCCAGCAGCGCTCTCAGCATGCCGACCTGGATGCAGCCGAGGCTGCCGCCGCCCGCCAGGACAAAGGCCGTTTTCTCTTCGCTCATCAGCTTCCACGCGCCAAGCGGAAGGAAGTTAGCGCGCCTCTAGCTCAATTCCATATCGGCCAGCGCAAGGAAGATCATCGCAACGCCAATGCTGCCGATGAAACGAAACGCCGGCTCCTGCATGTTGTAGACGCCGGCGCGCCACATCTGGAACCATTCGCCGATCGCCATGAAACCGAAGAAATAGAGCAGGAAACCGACGCAAAGGCCCGCAAGCGCCAGGCTTTTGGCGTTGTTGAAAGCCGCCGCCCGCCCTGCCCGCGCCTTCCAAAGAATCCATGCGCCCCAGAGCGTGAGCCCGGCGGAAACAAATTCGGTCGCGATAATGAGAAGATAGCAGATGTGATGCAGCGCCGGGCTCGAGATCGCGCGCCATTTGAGAGGGCTCGACGGGATCATATCCATCGAGAGGATGTGCTGCACGACCTCGAAATTCGGGCCGTAGTCCAAGAGATTGTCGAAAGCAACGAGAAGGATCAGAACGCCAGCCGAAAAGGCGATCGCGATCTTCGCCAGCCTGACGATCATGTCGTTGTCTCCTTTGGCCTCGACACAGACAATCTAGCGCCCCGACGCCCGAAGGAGAACGCGCCTTTTACGCGGGCGAACGACGGCCCGGCGGCGCGAAGCACGCGTTTGACGAAAGGACGCAGCCGGGCGAGCGCGAAGGCCGCCAGGGCGCCGCTCAATGTCCGCGCGACGAAACGCGCCCCGATTTCCATCTCGCCGGTGGCCCAGCCAAGCTTATAGGCGTCGGCGGGCAGCAACATGTCATAGGCGACGAGCCCCTCTTGCGCGCAACGCGCGACGAGGCGGCTCGTCAACGCCTGGCCCGGCGATCCTTCCGCAAAGCGCTCATCGAAACAGCCGAGGAAGGAACGGTAGGCGCCGCCGCCAATAAATCCCAAATCCATCGCGCAAATCTCACCGCCCACGCGCAGCGCGTTAACTTGCAGGAAGCCGTCTCGCGCCAGCGCCGCGATGAAATCCTCCGCAAAGGGATTGGAGAGACCGGCGCTATAGGCGCCTCTGGCGGCGAGCCAGCCGCGCTTGAGCGCAAGCGCATGACGCGCGAGACTCTCGCGCTTCGCGGGCGTCTCGGCCTGAGCAAGCGCGAGCGGCCCATTGGCTTCGAGGCGTTTCACGCGACGCTCGATGCTCTTATGCCGCCGCGTCGTTGCGAGACGCAAATCGACATAGGGCGCCGAAAAAGATTCCCCTGCCCGCGTTCCATCTGCCATGACGGCGCCAGTGCGCAGCCGCGTCAGAGCGAAGAGATCGACGTCGCGCCAGCGCATCATCTCCGCTTCCGCGAGCTTGCGCCAATGTATCCGTCCCGCCTCGGCGCGCGCCAGCGCATCGCCATATTGAGTCATGGGTTCGCCCATCCAACGCGCGATGGAAACGCCGAAGCGCGTTTCGATCTGCAGCGGCAGCAACATTACGAGCCGCCCGCTCTCGCGCAGGCAGAGGATGCGGGGCCGGATGCTTGGCCCCGCGACAGCAATCCAGTTGCGGCACCAGATGAAGCTTTGGAAGCCCGTGGCCTCGGGCGTGGCGTTTTCCAGCTCCGCCCATTCGGCGGCGAGCGCGTCGATGGCCTCGAGCGTCTCGGCGCGCTCCAGGCGATAGGACGAGGGGGCCGATGCGCTCATTTCATCACCTGATATGGCGCGACGTCGCGAAAGCCCATCTCGGCCGCCGGATCGACCCGGAAGTCGATCGTCAGAGGCGCAACTGTGCGGCCGGCAAGTTTGCGCCAGCCCTTATGCGCGGCCGTCAAAGCAAGCTTGCCCCAAAAATCCGGGCCGGTCGTCGCGCGAGAAAGATCGCGGCCGCCAAGGAGCGGCCTCAGCAGAGCATTGGCGTAATCGACGACATAGCCGTCGCGCAGCTCATTCGTCCAGTGCTCCGTCGTGAACGAGACATTGACGCAATCGGCGTTGCGAACGCGGTGCGGGGCGTTACGGGGCCATGTCGTCCAGTCGCCCGGCAGAAGTTCGAAAGTTTCGGCGCCCGCCTCATATGCCGGGTCATAGGGAAGGTCCGTGTCGGCCGCGCGCCCAAGGACGATATTCTCGATCTTGTTTTGCGGCAGATAGGGCGCGCGCGGCGGATAGACCCAGACGCGCTTCTTGCCCCTGACCTGCCAAAGGCTCTGGCCGGGAACGTCGGCGTGCAGGGCGACATTCATGTTCGGGGACGAAATCAGCACGCTCATCGAGCGCTTGTAGCTGCGAAAGCCGGGCACATGCCGCTCGATGTCGGCGAACAGGTCTCCCAGAAAATCATCGTAGGTTTCAAAGGCTTCGTGCACGCGCTGAAGGTGAACCCAGATATTTCCCCGCGCCACCGCCGCCATCACCTCGCGTCCGGAAAGTCCGGACATGTCGCCCTCGCGCCATTTGCGAGGGTCGGTTTCCTCGCGGGCTATGGTATTTACGTGGAATCGCTCGCGGGGCGTCGCCTCGATCAGACGCTCCAGCGCCGCGTCGGAGAACAGCGGATGGTCCGCCAGCCTATGCCGCAACAGCATCGGTTTTCGGCCGAACGCCGTCATCTGATCGGGACGCCATTCTGTAAGAATTTTGGTCATCGCAGTGCTTGAGCCCGTGGAAAATCACGACAGGCTAGCGCTCGAAAAGGAAATAAAAGGTGGATGCGGCAAGGAGTCTCCTATGATCGACCTCTATTACTGGCCTACCCCGAACGGCCATAAGATCACGATCTTCCTGGAGGAGACGGGTCTGGCCTATCGCATCAAGCCGGTGGACATCGGCAAGGGCGATCAGTTCAAGCCAGAGTTTCTGGCCATCTCGCCCAATAACCGCATGCCGGCGATCATCGACCGGACGCCTGCCGACGGCGGGCCCGAGGTCACGCTGTTCGAGTCCGGAGCGATCCTTCTCTATCTCGCCGAGAAGACCGGCCGGCTGCTTCCTACGGACCTGCGCGAACGCATGCGCGCCCTGCAATGGCTGTTCTGGCAGGTTGGCGGGCTCGGCCCGATGGCGGGGCAAAACCACCATTTCGCCAAATATGCGCCGGCGCGCATCCCCTACGCCATCGAGCGCTACCGCAACGAGACCAACCGCCTCTATGGCGTGCTGGACCGCGAGCTCGCCAAATCGCCCTATGTCGCCGGCGACTATTCGATCGCCGACATAGCCTGCTATCCCTGGATCGTGCCGCACGCCGACCAGGGCCAGGATCTGGACGACTTCCCGCATCTCAAGCGCTGGTTCGAGTCGATCAAGACCAGGCCCGCGGTCGTGCGCGCCTATGCCGCCGGCGCGCCCTATGAGCGCAAAGGCCCGGATTTCTCCGCGCTCGAGCGCGAGATTCTTTTCGGCCAGACGGCCGAGCGGCCGGACGCGAAATAGGCTATAGGCTCCGGAGCCGAACAGGATGTTCGAAGGCGGCGGGATCAATCCCTCCCCTTTACGGGGAGGGTGGCCCCGCGAAAGCGGGGTCGGGTGGGGTCCGCCCCAATCCGACTCATTGCGGCTCGGCCCCACCCGGCGGTCTATGACCGCCGACCTCCCCGTAAAGGGGAGGTATGGATGACCCGCAGATTAGTATTCGCCCGGATGGCGACGGGAAGCTGAACAGGAGACGAAGCAGCAGCATGTCCAACGACCGTCAATTCTACGCCCAGGAAACCGCCAAGGCGCTCATCGAGGTGCAGGCCGTGCTCGTCAATGTCGAGAAGCCTTTCATCACCACGGCAGGATGGGCGTCGCCGGTCTATATCGACATGCGCAAGGTCATCAGCTTTCCGCGCCTGCGCCGCCGCCTGACGGAATTCGCCGCGCGCACGATCGAGCGCGACATCGGCTATGAATCCCTCGACGTGGTGGCCGGCGGCGAGACGGCGGGCATTCCCTTCGCCGCCTGGGTGTCCGACAGCCTGATGCTGCCGATGCAATATGTCCGCAAGAAGCCCAAGGGCTTCGGCCGCAACGCCCGCATCGAGGGCGATCTTCACGAGAACGGCCGCGCTTTGCTCGTCGAGGATCTCGCCACCGACGGCGGCTCCAAGAAGGATTTCGTGCAGGCGCTACGCGACGCCGGGCAGCGCTGCGAGCATGTGTTCGTATTTTTCTTCTACGACATCTTCGCCGGCGCCCGGGACGATATGGGCAAGCTCGGCGTCGAGCTGCATTATCTCGCCACCTGGCGCGACGTGCTGGCGGTAGCGCGGGAGCACGGCTATTTCCCCGAGCATGCGCTGAAGGAGATCGAGGCTTTCATCGCCGATCCCATCGCCTGGTCGGCCGCGCATGGCGGCGCGGACAAGCCGAAGGCTTAATCCCCCTCGCCTGACCGTCATTGCGAGCGAAGCGAAGCAATCCAGAGCCCCATCTCGGCTATGGATTACTTCGTCGCTGACGCTCCTCGCAACGACGGGCCTTCAATAGCAACTGATGAACTCCCGATAGCCCCAGCCGAGCCGCACCCAGGGAATCACCGCCGTCATTGCGAGGAGGCGGAGCCGACGAAGCAATCCAGGGCCGCCGCCGCCCTGGATTGCTTCGCTTCGCTCGCAATGACGGGCTCTGGGCAAATGCAGCGCTCTTGTGGCTCCGGACACGCGCCCGATGCGCGCTGTTCAAACGGGACTGGCGCCGAACCACTCAAGCGGAACTCGTATCAGTCTCGGACCTCCTCGATCTGCGCAATCCGCTATAATCACCCCGCGCGCCTTTGCGCGGGCGCATGAGAGCTTCCGATGAACAAGACCGCCCCTTTCGCCTGCCTCCTCGCCCTCGCCGCCACGACCGCCCGCGCCGAGCCGCCGCCCGGCTTCACGCGCCTCGCAGACGTTGCGCCAGATATTGCGCAGGACATGCGCTATGCGGGGTCGGATAATTTCACCGGCCATCCCGTTCCCGGTTATCGCGCGCCGCAATGCTGGTTGCGGGCCGAGGCCGCCATGGCGCTTGCCGCCGCGCAGAAGGAAGCGAAGGCCCAGGGCTTTTCTCTCGTCGTCTATGACTGCTACCGGCCCATGCGCGCCGTCGCCTCATTCGTCGACTGGTCGCGCAACGCCGACCAGGGAACCAAGCCCGCCTATTATCCCAATCTCGATAAAAGCCAGCTCTTTGCCCAGGGCTATATCGCCGCGCAATCCACCCATTCGACGGGCCTCGCCGTCGATCTCGGCGTCGTCGGCTGGGATTTCGGCACGCCCTTCGATTTCTTCGATCCGCGCTCCTGGACGAAATCAAAAGTCGCCGGAGACGCCCGCGCGCATCGCGACGCCCTGGTCGCTTTGATGAAACGCCACGGCTTCGAGAATTATCCGCGCGAATGGTGGCATTACGCCTTCAAGGGCGCGGGCGACGTGCGGGCCCATGACGAGGAAGTAAAATAGACTGACGCGCATTGATGGCGTTCTTCCACCGCCCCTTTGAGGTTATGCAGAGGAGCCCACGCGGTCTTTGCCGTCGCTGCCTCGCCGTAGCGTTGCTCAATGAAACGTAAAAGCCTGTGATCCAAAAGCGGCGCCGCAGCTTTTTGGCCCGCGAGACTCCGCTACGATGAATTGCGCGGCGGACGCGTGCTCAGGCGTCGAGCCAGAAGCGGCAATCACAGAAATTTTTCCTCCGGGTTCTACGCGAAAGGCCACACGAGCAGTTCCCGGCCCAAGGCCTGTCGATCGTGGCGTGTGACGCCGCATAGATTCCACGATGGCGGGAAGGCACGTCATTTGCGGCGAACTTACGCCGCCAGACGCTGCGGCCCCTTGGCCCGCATCCCTTGCCCCAGCAAGGGCTTCCGCCGGGAGCAGGAAACCAATCAGAACGACTACGAATATCCGGCTCATTATTCTTCTTCCGAAAATGGATAGCTGCGTCGTCAGATAATGACCGCAGATTAAGGCAGCAGTTCTTGAATTGCGAGCCCTTTGGCTCCCCCATCAGGGCTCGGAATCCAGTTTAACAAACCCTACGCAGCCGCGTCATGCCCGCGCTTGTCGCGGGCATCCACGCCAAGACGTTACGACACGCGGGGAGAAGAAACGGCGTTATTTCGCTCATGCCCTCAAGCTTTCAGCGTCGGCGCGGCGTGGATAGCCGCGACAAGCGCGGCCATGACGCCGGAACGTCTTCTCGTTAAGTGTGTTACCGAGGGGCCGCCGGCATTGCCGCCTCCGTGTTTCGGCGCTCACGCCTCCCCATTCTGCGCCCGACAATTCTCCCGAATCCAGGCCGCCAAAGTCATTTCGTCGATCTCGCGATTGGCGAATTGCGACATCAGAACGAAACATTCCTCGTCGCTCGCCGTCAGCTCATAGCCATTATCCACAAGAAACAGCTCCATCGCCACGAGCGCGACACGCTTCTTGCCGTCGACAAACGGATGGCAGCGGATGAAACCTGCGGCGTTGGCCGCTGCAAGGCGCGCGGCGTCGCATGCCGCCTCCTTCCGTGCAGTATCGCGCGGGCGCATGATTGCGTTCGTCAGCGCCGCTTCGCTGATGACGCCGACGGCGCCGCCATGCGCCGCAAGCGCCTCCTCGTGAATCGCAAGCGCGATATTGCGGTCGAGAAAGCGCCAGCCGGTCATTTCGCGAGCTGGCGCAGCGCATTGTGACGCTGGCTGATGATGCGCCGCGCCAGCGCTGCGCGGCGTTCGAAATCCGGATCGCTCTTCGTGATTCGATAGCCCTCGGGCGAGCGCGTCAGATACAGCCGGTCGCCTTTTTCGACCGCGAGATCGGCGACGATCTCGCGCGGCAGCACCACGCCGAGGGAATTGCCGATACGGATGACCTTGAGCGCGCCGAAGGCTTCGCCATTTTTCTCAGTCACGTTCGAACTCCCGTATTAACAATCGTCGTTAATACGAAAGTTAAAACACGCGGATGACGGCGGCAACATGACAAATGGCCGCCGGTGGATAAACTGCCCGCCCCATGCGCCCCGATATCCTCGCTCCGCTCTTTGGCCGCATTGCAGCCCTTCCCGGCGTCGGTCCGAAGACCGCGCCGCTTTTCGATCGTCTGTTGGCCAGACCCGGCCAGCAGGCGCGCCTTGTCGATATTCTTTTCCATCTGCCCACGAACATCATCGACCGCAGCCAGCGCCCGACCATCGCCGAGGCGCCGCTGGAGACCATGGTGGTCATCCAGGCGCGCGTCGCCGCGCATCGCCGGCCACAGGGGCGCTACGCCAAGCAGCCGTATCGAGTGCTCGTCGAGGACGACACGGGCGATGTGGAGCTCGTCTTCTTTCTGGCCAACGCCGACTGGATCGAACGCAGCCTGCCGCTGGGCGCAACGCGCTGGATCTCGGGCCGCATCGAGCTTTACGACGGCCGTCGCCAGATGGTGCATCCCGACCGCGTGCTCGACGGGGCCGGCCTCGCCAAATTGCCGCCCTATGAAGCTGTCTATGGACTGACCGAAGGGTTGCAGGCGCGCTTTGTTACGAGGGCCACGGAAGAGGCGTTGGCGCGCCTTCCTGCGCTGCCTGAATGGCAGGAGCCGACCGTGCTTGCCGCCAATAAGCTCCCGGCCTTCGCTGACGCCCTACGCGCGGCGCACCGCCCGGAGAGCCCCGCGGCTCTCTCGCCGCAGCATCCGGCGCGGCAGCGCCTGGCCCTCGATGAGCTGCTCGCAAGCCAATTGGCGTTGCGTCTGATGCGCGCGAAAATGCGCCGTCTGCCGGGCCGCGAGAACAAAGGCGACGGGCGCATCTCGCAGGCCATCGAGGCCGCCCTTCCCTACCGCCTCACCGGCGCGCAGCAACGCGCGCTCGCCGATATTCGCGCCGACCTCGCTTCCGAGATGCGCATGCTGCGGCTTGTCCAGGGCGACGTCGGCTCCGGCAAGACGGTTGTCGCGGCCCTCGCCATGGCGAGCGTCGTCGAGTGCGGGCGACAGGCGGCCTTGATGGCGCCGACCGAAATCCTGGCGCGCCAGCATTACGAACGCCTTGCGCCGCTCATGGAGCCCGCGGGCGTGCGCGTGAAGCTTCTCACCGGACGCTTGAAGCAGAGCGAGCGCGCCGCGGCGCACGCCGCCATTGCGGCCGGCGAGATCGACGTGGTGGTCGGCACGCATGCGCTGGTGCAGAGCGATCTCGCCTTCCACGATCTCGGCCTTGCCGTCGTCGACGAGCAGCATCGCTTCGGCGTGCAGCAGAGGCTTGCGCTCGGCGCCAAGGGCGCGGCGGTCGATGTGCTGGTGATGACGGCGACGCCTATTCCACGCACGCTGGCGCTCACGGCCTTCGGCGACATGGACTCCTCGGCCCTCGACGAAAAGCCGCCGGGCCGCACGCCAATCTCGACCCGCGCCCTGCCCGCGTCGCGCATCGGCGAAGTTGTCGCGGGGCTTCAGCGCGCGCTGGCCGAAGGCGCCCGCGCCTATTGGGTATGCCCGCTTGTGGAGGAGAATGAAGACCTCGATCTCGCCGCCGTCGAAGCCCGCGCCGCCGATCTGCGTCATTATTTCGGCGACGCCGTCGGTCTCCTCCACGGACAAATGAAAGGGCCTGAAAAAGACGCGGCCATGGAGGCTTTCCAGCGCGGCGACACGCGCCTGCTCGTCGCCACGACAGTGGTGGAGGTCGGCGTCGACGTGCCCGAAGCGACGATCATGGTGATCGAACACGCCGAGCGCTTCGGCCTTGCGCAATTGCATCAGCTCCGCGGCCGCGTCGGCCGCGGTTCGGGCAAATCGAGCTGCCTTCTGCTCTACAAGGGCCCGCTGAGCGAAGCCGCAAAGGCGCGCCTGATGGTTTTACGCCAGACGGAAGACGGATTCCGTATCGCGGAAGAAGATTTACGGCTCCGCGGCGAAGGCGAGCTGCTCGGCACGCGGCAGGCTGGTTTGCCGGGCTTTCGTCTCGCCGATCTTACCGCCCACGCCCGCCTCCTCGCCATCGCGCGAGACGACGCCGAGATCATTCTGAGACGAGACCCGGAACTGACGAGCGAACGCGGCGAGGCGCTACGCGCCCTGCTCTATCTTTTTGAGCGCGATGAAGCGATCAAGCTTTTACGCGCAGGGTAAAACTACGCCGCCGCCTGCCCGAGGCGACCGAATCCGGGGAGAAAGCCTGCGACCGTCTCGAAGGGGATGCGACGGTCGAAATTCAGCGTGCGGGCGTCGGCGACGATGAGCGCCTGAGGCGCGAGCAGCACCGTCTCGAAATCCATGTAATTCTGGAAACACTCCTGTTTCATCATCGCCTTCGCCACGGCGCGGTGCGAGCCCCTTTCGAAAGCCGCCAGCTCCTCCGCGCGCATCGCTCTTTCGGCATGCAGCGCAAAGCGCAGCTTTGTCTGCTCCACTTCGAAGATAAAGAGCATTTTCGTCGAGACGCGCCCGGTGGATTCCGAACGCCAGTTGCGCCACCAGGGGTCCGGCCCCTGAGCCTCCTGCTGCTCCGCTTGAAGCAACCGAACAAGGGGCCAAAGACGCGCAAACTTGGTTCGGCTAAGGAACCAGGAGCGGAATTCATGCGACGTCGCCAACGTCGACGCGAAGAGTTCGTCCAAATCGCTCGAAAGTGGGTCGCCCTGCATGTTCGATTTCCTATCAGGCAAGAGCAGCCCGGGCCGCGCTCGGGCTGTTCTCATCTTGCTAGGCTTCGCGCGTGAATCTTGTCTTTAAAAAAGCGTGTCGGAGCTTGGTAGGATTAATGACTGATTAATACGAGATTCGCTTGATTGGACCGGCGCCATCCCCGACGCTCGCTTAAGCGAGCGATCGGGAATCCAGAGCAAAACCAGCGCCCGTCATTGCGAGCGAAGCGAAGCAATCCAGGGCGGCGATGCGGCCCTAGATTGCTTCGTCGGCTCCGCCTCCTCGCAATGACGGCGGTGATACCCTGTGTATCCAAACGGCGCGAGCGTCGGGGATGGCGCCGAACCAATCGAGCGGATCTCGTATCGATCAAGCGGGGAGGATATACGGCGCTAAATGCGCCAGGCCACAACGATGCGGTTGCTGTTGACGCCTTTGCTGTTGTTGGCGACGCCCCAGCAATTGCTGGTCTTGGTGAAACGCTGGCGATTGACCATAACGCACAGCCTTTCGAAAGGCAGGCCTTCCATGGCTTCCCAAACGAGACGCTCGAGCAGCACCGCGCCGCCGCGCACCTCGCCGACTTCATAAGCGACATGGCCGCCAGGCCTGACGACGCGCGCCAGTTCTTCAAAAACGGCGCGCGTCATGCGCGTCCAGGCGTCGGGGCTCCGCAATTGCGAGAAAGCAATCCCATCGGCATCGACGCCCGCGAACCAATTGCGCAGCCAGTTGTCCCCGCGATAATCCACGACGTTGAGAAAGGGCGGCGACGTCACGACCAGATCGACGGAGGCCTCATGCAAATGCGCAAGCCTAGCTGCATCGGCCACAGCAAGAATCGCACTCGGTCCCGGCGGCGGCGCGCCATCGGAGAGAAGCGACCGCGACTTTCTCGAAATCAAGGCGGCGACGTCGCGCATGGGCGGCGTTTGCACACGGCGTTCGTTGATCTTTAACTGCGCCTTTACACTCACAGCCTGATTAGGAGGCATGGTGTAGACGGAAAAAAAGCCCGGCGAATGGCCGGTCAGACGGTTGAGCGCGACCATTCTAATCCAGTCATCGACCGGATCAGGCGCGACCTCGGGCGGCAGGCGCGCGATGAGCCAGGCGCGCAAGGCGCAGATCTGCCGCAACGTTTCCGGATGGTAGAAGGCAAGAAGATCGTCTCGCTCGATCTGGCCGGCGTCCAGCGGCGCCTCGGCAAGGCGCGCAACCACATCCTCTATCGCCGGCGGGCGCAGCCGCGGCCGCGTCAACATTACGGAAAGCGGATTAGCGTCGGAACCGACCGCGCGGCGCCCCAGCAACGCCGCCTGGAGCGGCGTCGTGCCGCGCCCCATGAAGGGATCGCAAACCACGTCGCCTTGTTTGGTCAGCCGCTCGATGAAAAAAGCCGGAAGCTGCGGCTTGAAGCAGGCGCGGTAGCTGACCTCGTGCAGCGAATGCGCCGAGCGCTGCGCGGCCCCCCAATATTCGTTTACGTAATACGTAATACCGCGCTCTTCCACCACTTGCGTGGGCGCGCCGAAAGCATCGAAGGCGCGCAACGCCGTGAGGAAATCGCTCTCCGCCGCCGGGCGCGCGGATTTACGCGATGCGATCGGCAAGCCGGGGGCGCCCCTTGATCTCAGCGCCAAGCTCCGCGCGCGCAAGGGCCAGCTCATATTGCAACTGCAAATCCAGCCATTGTTCCGGATCGACTCCAAACCAATGACCAAAGCGCAGCGCCGTGTCCGCGGTGACGCCGCGCTGGCCATTGAGAATGGCCGTCACGCGATTGACCGGCACGCCGATGTCTCTGGCGAGATCGGATGCCGTCAAACCAAGGTCGAAGAGATGTTGCGCGAGAATGCGGCCCGGGTGGGTTATTCCCTCCTCCGCAGACGAGAGCTCGAAACTGAGCTGGCGATTCGTGCGGCGAAGCGAGGCGCTCGGCGCGGCTTCCTTGGCGGCGGCGCGACGCGGCGCGGCAGCAATAGTCGGCGCTTTGCGCGCTGGCGCAGAAGCGACGGCAGCGCTGGCCTGGGCCTGCGGCGGCGAGCGATCGGCGCGCGCTCGGAAGCCGCCGGTCAGAAGAAGGCGGGTGAGCGCCTCGTAGTAAGTGCCCGCGATAGGCTCCACTCGCACCCTCCTCAATTATTACGCGCTCCGTAAAGCGCGTAGATTCGAATGCGCTCTAGGGTGCGAGATGCGACCCCTCGCCCTCGGCCCATTGCGCGCGGGTCTCGGCAATGAAATCGGAAAGCCGGCCCTCGACGATCGCGGCGCGCAACCCGACCATCAAACGCTGATAATATGCCACATTGGCCTGGGTCAGCAGCATCATTCCCAAGATTTCCCCAGCCTTTACGAGATGGTGGAGATAGGCGCGCGAGTAATCGCGCGCGGCCGGGCATGAGGAGTCGGGGTCGAGCGGGCGCAAATCTTCCGCATGGCGGGAGTTCTTGATGTTGATTTTTCCGAAGCGCGTATAAGCGAGGCCATGGCGGCCGGCGCGCGTGGGCATCACGCAATCGAACATGTCGATCCCGCGCGCGACCGCCTGCATAATGTCGTCCGGCGTGCCGACGCCCATGAGGTAACGGGGCTTTCCGGCCGGGAGATGCGGAACGGTCGTCTCCAGCATGTCGAGCATGACCTCTTGCGGCTCTCCAACCGCGAGGCCGCCGACCGCCAAGCCGTGGAAATCCATATCGGCGAGCGCCCGGGCGCTTTCGACGCGCAAGGTTTTGTTTGCGCCGCCCTGAACGATGCCGAAGATCGCCCTGCCCGGCTGTTCCTGGAAAGCCTTGCGCGAACGCTCGGCCCAGCGCAGCGACAGGCGCATGGCGCGTTCGGCCTCTTCGTCGGAGCAGGGCAGGCGCACGCATTCGTCGAATTGCATCTGAATATCGGAGCCCAGCAAATGCTGGATCTCCATCGAGCGCTCGGGCGATAGATGATGGCGCGAGCCGTCGATATGCGATTGGAAAGTGACGCCGCTTTCATCGAGCTTGCGCAGCTTGGCGAGCGACATGACTTGAAAGCCGCCCGAATCCGTCAGGATCGGATAAGGCCAGCGCATGAATTCGTGCAGGCCGCCGAGCTTGGCGACCCGCTCGGCGCCCGGCCGCAGCATCAGATGATAGACGTTGCCGAGCAGAATATCCGCGCCGGTCGCGCGCACGTCCTGCGGAAACATGGCTTTCACCGTCGCCGCCGTTCCGACTGGCATAAAGGCGGGCGTGCGGATTGTTCCGCGCGACGTAAAAATCTCACCCTTGCGCGCCGCACCGTCTGCCGCCTGCACGGCGAAGGAGAATTCATCGCTCATTTTCGTTCCTTGGCGCCGAGCTCGGCGAGCTTGACGATTTTATACTGTCCGTAATCCGTCTCGTTGAACCACACGGAGAAGATCTCGCCCACTCTTATTTCCGTCTTCCGTAAGTCGGTATGCCACGGGTCGGCGCTCTTGCCGAAATCGATCTGCCCGTCGCGTCGCAGAATAAAGGGGAGCGGCGCGGCGCCGTCGAGGTCGAAGGCGCCGAAGACATCCCATGTTGACGCAACGCGTAAATCCTCGATCCGCAGATCAACGGTCATACGCGCCTCGGTGGGATCGTCCCGCCATTGCGCGATTAGACGTAGGTCACGCGCCTCGCTCATCGGTCGGCGCGGTAGAGAAGGCTGGCGTCGCCGTAGGAATAGAAGCGATAGCCATTGGCAATGGCGTGCGCATAGGCGGCCTTCATGCGCTCGACGCCGCAAAAGGCGCAGACCAGCATGAAGAGCGTCGAGCGCGGCAAATGGAAATTGGTGAGCAGCATGTCCGTCGCGCGGAATTTATAGCCCGGCGTGATGAAGATGCTCGTACGCGCAGCGTAAGGAAGGATCTGTCCCTCCTCGCTCGCAGCGCTTTCGAGCGTGCGCAATGCCGTCGTGCCGACGGCGACGATGCGGCCGCCCTTGCTGCGCGCGGCGTTCAACGCCTGGGCCGTGTTCGCGTCGATGCGGGCGAATTCCCCGTGCATTTTATGCGCGTCGGTGTCATCCGCCTTCACGGGCAGAAAGGTGCCGGCCCCGACGTGGAGCGTCACGCGGTGAAGCGTCACGCCCATCGCTTCTATCTTTGAAAGGAGCGCCGGCGTGAAATGCAGCCCCGCCGTCGGCGCGGCGACGGCGCCCGCCTCGCGCGCGAAAACCGTTTGATAGTCCGTCTCGTCGCGCTCATCCGCCGCCCGCTTGCCGGCGATGTAAGGCGGCAAAGGCATTTCGCCGAAGGCTTCGATTGCTGCGTCGAGAGCGGGGCCAGAGAGGGCGAAACTCAGAGTGATCTCGCCTTCCGCGCCTTTCGCCTCGACGTGAGCCACAAGGGACGCAGCCTCGTCATTGCGAGGAGCGTCAGCCACGGAGCAATCCAGAGTCGGGTTGGCGCTCTCTATTGCTTCGCTTCGCTCGCAATGACGGAAGAAACGAATTTCGTCGCCGACGACGAGCTTCTTTGCCGGGCGCATGAGCGCGCGCCAGCGTGATGCGTCGAGCCGCTCGATCAGCGTCGCCTCGACGCCCGCGCTCAATTCGCCGCGAATGCGCTTTCCCGAAAGCCGCGCGTGAATGACGCGCGTGTCGTTGATGACGAGAGCGTCGCCGGGCCGCAAATAGGAGAGAAGGTCGCGCACGATCCGGTCTTCTAAAGAGCCTGACGGCGGAACGACGAGCATGCGTGCGCCATCGCGCGGCTCTACGGGCCGCAGCGCGATGCGGTCTTGGGGAAGCTCGAAGTCGAAGAGATCGACGCGCATGTTTGTTGCTCGATCAAACGGGCGGCAGGCGAGGCGCGCCATCCCCCGCTTGCCGGGAGGTCGGTGGTCGGAGACCGCCGGGGGCTCTTTCGCTGCGAAGAGCCCGCGTCGACGCCCCTCGCGCTTCGAGACGCCTGCTGCGCAGGCTCCTCAGCATGAGGGGCTTCTGCATCTGCGCCAAAACACTTCGGCCTCATCCTGAGGAGCGAGCGACGCTCGCGTCCCGAAGGACGAGGCCGCCTTTGTCAGCGGACTGTGTGGAACTCAGCCGCCCAGCGTCGCCTTGATGATCTTGTCGGGATCCTTCACCGGCTCGCCGCGCTTGATCTTATCGACATTCTCCATGCCGGAGATCACCTCGCCCCACACCGTATATTGGCGATCGAGGAAACGGGCGTCGGTGAAGCAGATGAAGAACTGCGAATTAGCGGTGTCGGGGTGCGACGCGCGCGCCATGGAGCAGGTTCCGCGCAGATGCGGCGCGTCATTGAACTCGGCTTCCAGGTTCGGATATTGTGAACCGCCCGTGCCGGTGCCTCGCGGGCAGCCGGTCTGGGCCATGAAGCCCTCGATCACGCGATGGAAGACAATCCCGTCATAGAAGCCCTCGGAAACGAGCTTCTTGATGCGCTCGACATGCTTGGGCGCGAGATCGGGGCGGAGTTTGATGACGACCGGGCCCTTGGTGGTCTCCAGCGTCATGGTGTCGGCGGCTTCAGTCATTCTCGTTTTCCTTAGAGAAAGGCTCCCTCACCCTGAGGAGCGGCGGAGCCGCGTCTCGAAGGGCGAGGGAGCCGTTGCAGAACGCCCTCCTGCTTCGAAACGCCGCCTACGGCGGCTCCTCAGCAAGAGGGCTTTTCACCTTGATTAGCTTTCGTCGCCCGCGGCGCGCATCTTCACGATCTTGTCCGGGGCAACGACCATGCCATTGTTGGATTTGTCGCCCTTCTTGATCTTGTCGACGACGTCCATGCCCGAGATCACCTCGCCCCAGATCGTATATTTGCCCTGGAGCTGCGGCGCGTCGGCGTAGCAGATGAAGAATTGCGAATTGGCGGAGTCCTTGTCGCCCGGCTGGCGGGCCATCGCGACCGTGCCGCGCTTGAAGGGCAGATCGCTGAACTCGGCCTTGAGATCGGGATAGCGCGAGCTGCCCATGCCCGTGCCTTCCGGGTCGCCGGCTTGCGCCATGAAGCCGTCGATCACGCGGTGAAAGACGATCCCATCATAGAAGTGTTCCTTGGCGAGGCGCTTGATGCGCTCGACATGCTTGGGCGCCAGATCAGGCCGCAGCTTGATGGTGACGCGTCCGTCTTTCGTGTCGAGGTAAAGAAGCTCGTCTTCCGCGCGGACGATCGAAGCGGTTCCCAGCGCGGCCGAAAAAGCCACGGTAGCGAGCAGCAGGCGGCGGGTAAGTTTCATGGAAATGCCTCCCTTTAGGCCTTGGTTTTATCCGCGCCTTGTGATGGCGCGTTTCAGGGCCTCGACGGAAGCGGCCGGCGCGAAGGCCGACACGTCGCCGCCGAGCGCCGCGATCTGGCGCACGAGGGTGCCGCTGATGTGGCGGAGCCCTGGCGAGGCCGGCAGGAAAACCGTGCGAATGCCGGGCGCGAGCGTCCCGTTCATCCCCGCCATTTGCATTTCATAGTCGAAATCCGAGCCGTCGCGCAATCCGCGCAGGATCGCGCCGGCCCCCTGCTCTTTCGCAGCCTCGACCACGAGGCCGTCGAAGCTTACGACCGCGACCTTCTCGCCGAAACCCTCCTGGGCAACGACCGTCCGGATTGTTTCGGCCCGCTCCTCGAAAGTCAGCCACGGCGCCTTGCCGGGATGCACGCCGATGGCGACGACGACCTTGTCGAAAAGCGCGACGCCCTGGCGGAGAATATCCAGATGACCGTTGGTCAGCGGATCGAAAGTGCCGGAATAGAGGGCGGTGCGGCTCATGAGGCGCGCTCGTAGACGATCTCGCCAGCGACCACAGTGGTCTTTGGCGCGCCCTGCAACAAGGCGCCGTCGAAGGGCGTGTTACGGCACCGCGAATGGAGCTTTTCGGGATCGACGACGAAGGGCTCGTCGGGATCGAAGCGGATGAGATCGGCCGGCGCGCCCTTTTGCAGACGGCCCTGCTCCAATCCGAGGACTTCCGCAGGGCGCGACGACATGGCGGCGAGGAGCTTGGGAAGCGCAATATCGCCGGAATGGACAAGCCTCAAGCCGGCAGCGAGCATTGTCTCCGTGCCGATGGCGCCGAACTCGGCTTCCGCAAAAGGCAGGCGCTTCATTTCCACGTCCTGCGGATCATGGTCGGAGACGACCACGTCGATCAGCCCCTCGGCGAGCGCGGCGACAAGCGCCTTGCGTTCGTCCTCCAGGCGCAGCGGCGGGCGCAGCTTCAGGAAGGTTCGGTAATCGCCAATGTCGTTTTCATTGAGCGTGAGGTGGTTGATCGTCACGCCGCAGGTGACGGGAAGCCCCGCCGCCTTGGCGGCGCGCAGCGCGTCGAGCGACAGCGTCGTCGTGACAATGGCCGCGTGATAGCGCGCGCCGGTGAGCGCGACGAGCCGCAAATCGCGATCCAGCATGAGCGCCTCCGCTTCGCGCGGCACGCCCGCAAGCCCCAGGCGCAGGGCGAAATCCCCTTCGTTCATCACGCCGCCGGCAAGGTCCGGGTCCTGGGGGAAATGCACCACCAGCGCGCCGAAGTCGCGCGCATAGCTCATGGCGCGACGCATGACGAGGGCGTTTTTGACCGAGCGCGCGCCATCGAAAAAGGCCACGGCGCCCGCCTGCTGCAGAAGGCCCAGCTCGGCGATCTCCTTACCCTCGCGGCCCTTGGTGAGCGCCGCCATGGGCAGAACGCGAACGCGCCCCGTATCGCGCGCGCGGCGCAGGACGAAATCGACCACTGCGGGGTCGTCGACCGCCGGGAAGGTCGCGCTCGTGGCGACAAGTGTCGTCACGCCGCCGGCGGCGGCGGACAGTGTGGCGCTGGCGATGGTCTCGCGATGCTCGGCGCCGGGCTCGCCGACGAAGGCCTGCATGTCGATGAGGCCGGGCGCGAGGACGTCGCCCGCGCAGTCAATGACTCGGGCGCCGTCGGGGGCGTTTTGCGCGGTCAACGCCGGCCCAAGATCGGCGATGCGGCCATCCACGGCGAGCAGCCCGCCGCGCGTCTCGCTCCCCGCGGCGGGGTCGATCAAGCGGGCGTTGACGAAAAGGAGCGGCGCGGAGGGCCGCGGCGACGGCTGATGAGGCGACATGGCGCCTGATTAGGGCATTTTGCCGGGGTTGGGAATGCGCCGAGGCGATGAATGTCCGGCGGCGCCGCGACGGCGCAAGGCCCAGCCACATCCCTCCACTTTCGTAAGACCAGTCTCGTCTTGAATCCAGCCAGTATAAATCTGATAGATCCAAATAAATTGCCCATCTGTTTGTGCGTCTGTGGTCCTTTTGCTTGGACGTTTTCTCGCTCAACCTGCCGGCGTCAACGAGACGGCGTTCCCCCTGTTGCCTTGTTGGCGAGCGACGGCCGGCCTCCCGCGAGGCCTTGGGAGCCGGCCGTCGCTCCCTCGTCGACAGGCGGAATTCGCAAACAATCAACTAAAGGGAGGGAAACATGGCTGTTAACGTCCATACCGGCGAAGTCGGAAAAGTCCTGATCTACATCGCCGGATTTGTCGCCTTCGTCATTGTCGCGATGACTTGGGTCCCCGCGTGGATCTCACCCGACTCGGCAAATATCACGGGCAACACGGGCTCGACCGCGCGCATGGTGCAATAAGCGCGTGCAAAAGGGCGTTCCAGGAACCGATCCGCCCGGAACGCCCGATTCTCTATCTGCTTGCCTATAACCCTACCGCCCCGGTCAGCGCCGGTCGCGCCTCATAAAGCGGATATTCCGCTTCGACGACGTAAGGTCCGCCGCCCACCGAATCGCGCGACGAGTAGAGCACGAAGCGCTCGGCCGTGAACCGCAGCGGCGGGAAATAGCCGCGCGCGCCGAGATAGGCCGCAACGGAGGCGGCGTTCGACCCGCGCAGCCGCGCCAGCGTCACATGCGGCGAAAACTTGCGCGGCTCCGGCGGCGCGCCGAGGCGGCGCATCAGCCTCTCCTGCTCGGCCTGCATCTCCAACACCGCCGGGTCCGGCCGCACGCGCGCCACGATGGCGCGCGGCTTGCCGCCGCCGAAAGAGGCGAGCTGATCGATCGTCACCACGACCTCGGGCCGGCGGATGAAGGACAGCGCATTGGCCACATCATGGGCGAAGCGGTCGTCGACGTCGCCGAGGAAGCGTAGCGTGATGTGATAGTTTTCGACGTCGATCCAGCGCGCGCCGGAGACGCCCCCGCGCAGCCGCGCCAGACTGTCAGCGATGTGGGGAGGAACTTCCAGGGCCGTAAAGAGTCTAGGCATGCGCTCCTCCTCGATGCTGTGAACATCCCGCGCTATTGCGCGCGCGACTGCACCTTCGCGTCCGGGGACGCGAGAACCTTTTCGACATAAGGGGCTATTTTCGTCACGACCTTGGCGACGCCCGCCGGGTTGGGATGCAAGCCGTCGCCGAGCAGCAGCTTGGGCTCGCCCCAGATCCCTTCCATGAAAAACGGAACCATCGTCACTCCATATTTGGCGGCGAGGTCGGGATAGATCGAATCGAATTCCTGTCGGTAAGCTTGCCCCCAATTGTTGCTCGAGACCATGGCCGCCAAAATGACAGTGGCGCCTTTCGACTGAAAACTTTCGATGATCTTCGAAAGATTGGCCCGGGCTTCCTGGGGGGGTGAGCCGCGCAGCATGTCATTGGCGCCGAGCTCCAGGATCGCGACGTCCACGTGGCCGTCGGACAATGTGTAGTCGAGGCGCGCGAGGCCGGTGGCGGTCGTGTCGCCGGAAACGCCAGCATTGATCACATCGACGTCGTAACCGTCGGCCTGTAGACGCTTTTTCAACTGGGAGGGCAGCGAATCCCCGGCGGGCAGCCCGAAGCCCGCAGTCAGGCTGTCGCCGAAGGCCAGAACCCGCTTTTGCGCCGCCTCGGCGCCGCCCGAAAACAACGCCATGGAAACGCTCAAGATTTGGAGCCAGCCCCCGAAGAGGCGATATAAGGGCGAAGCAAAAGGCGTCTGAAGCGGCGCGTCGTTCAAGGATCGTCTCTCCGTGCAACCAGTTATCGAACTCGCAGACGTCCATCTCACGCTGGGCGAAGGCGCCGCGCGGGTCCATGTCCTCAAGGGCGTCAGCTTGAACATAGCCCATGGCGAAACTGTGAGTCTTCTGGGGCCCTCCGGGTCGGGAAAATCAACGCTGCTCATGACCCTCGCCGGGCTGGAGCGGCCCGACTCCGGCGCCGTCAGGATCGACGGAAACGACCTCGGGGCGCTCTCGGAAGACGCGCTGGCGCGCTTCCGTGGTCAAAAGATAGGGGTCGTGTTCCAGTCTTTCCAGCTCATTCCGACCATGACAGCGCTCGAGAACGTCGCTGTGCCGCTGGAGCTTGCGGGCAAGCCCGACGCCTTCGCGGTCGCCGAGGCGGAGCTCGCCGCCGTCGGGCTCGGCCATCGTCTCTCCCACAATCCAACCCAGCTTTCCGGCGGCGAGCAGCAGCGCGTCGCCCTCGCCCGCGCGCTCGCCCCCGACCCGCTGATTCTGGCCGCCGACGAGCCGACCGGCAATCTGGACTCCGAGACCGGCGCGTCCGTGATCGACCTCATCTTCGCCCAGCAGAAGCGCCGGGGCGCGACGCTGGTGCTCGTCACCCATGACGCCACCCTCGCCGCGCGCTGCGGACGGCGCGTGCGACTGCGCTCGGGGCGCATCGAGACGGACGAAAACTAATGGCCGGCGCGCGCTTTCGCTCCCTCCCCTTTGGCCTGCGCTTCGCGTTGCGCGATCTCCTCGGCGATCCGCGCGGCTTTTCGATCTTCATCGCCTGCATCGTCATCGGCGTCGCCGCGATCTCGGGCGTCTCGGGCCTGTCGCGTTCGCTCTCTCAGGGCCTCGCTCGCGAGGGCCGCACCATTCTCGGCGGCGACGCATCTTTCAGCGTTATCGCGCGGGAGCTGACGCCCGAACAGCGGGCGTTTTTCCAGGCGCGCGGACGCCTCTCGGAAATCTCGCTGATGCGCGCTATGGCCCGGCGCGACGACGGCGAGGCGGCGATGATCGAAATCAAAGCCGTCGATCCCGCGACCTATCCCGCCTTCGGCGCTGTCGCGCTCGATCCCGCCGTCCCACTCGCCGAGGCGCTGGCGGAGAAAGACGGCGTCGACGGAATCGCCGTCGATCCGATCCTGCTGGCGCGGCTCGACGTGAAGCTCGGCGATACGCTCTTGATCGGCAATAGTCGGATGAGATTGCGCGCGCTGCTCATGAGCGAGCCCGATAAGCTCGCTGGCGGCGTCGGCTTCGGCCCGCGCGTGATGATGACGCGCAAAACGCTTGTCGCCGCGGGGCTCGTGTCGCCGGGCTCTGTGGTGCGCAACGCCACGCGCATTACGCTGAGCGGAAACGCCAGCGACGAGGAGGTGAAAGCCTTCGCCAAATCCGCCGACGCCGCTTTCCCGCAGGCCGGTTGGGATCTGCGCACGCGCGACGCGGTCTCCCCGCAATTCTCACGCAACCTCGATCGCTTCACCCAATTGCTGACGCTGGTCGCGCTGACGGCGCTGGTCGCGGGCGGCGCCGGCGTCGCCAACGCCGTGCAGGGCTTCGTCGAGCGCAAGCGCATGCAATTCGCCGTGCTGAAGGCGTTGGGCGCGACGGGCTCGCATGTCTTCGTCATCGCGCTTGCGCAGGTCCTGGCCGCGGCGGTTTTCGCGATCCTGCTCGGCCTCGCGGTGGGCGCCGTTATACCTGTCGCCGCCGCGGAGACTTTGAAGCAGCTTGCCGAGCTTCCCGTATCGGCGTCTCTCGATATGCGCGGCGCGTCTTTCGGCGCGCTCTATGGACTGCTCGTGACGCTGATCTTCGCGCTCGTTCCGCTCGGACGCGCCCATGAAGTCCCGGTCGCGGCGCTGCTGCGCGACGATACCCGCAGCATCAAGCTCACGCGCTACCGCGCCGGCGCCTGGGCGGCTGCGGCGTTGCTGGCCGCGCTGATCGTCCTCTCCTCTTCCGATCTCAAGCTGGGGCTCGCTTATGTCGGGGCCGCCGCCCTCGCCTTCGGCGCCTTACGCGGCGCCGCCTGGCTCACCATGCGCGCAGCCCGCGCCGTGCCGCGTCCGCGCGATGCGCGTGTGCGTTTCGCCCTCGCCAATATCTGGCGGCCAAAGAGCCTCACGCCGGCGCTCGTCGTCTCGATCGGCCTGACCCAGACCTTGCTCGTCGCCCTCGCGCTCGTGGAAGGCTCGATCCACAATGAGCTCGCGCGCGCCGACGCCGGGGAAATCCCCAATTTCTATTTCATTGACGCGCCGAAAGCGGAGGCGCCGGCTTTCGCCGCCTTTCTGGCCGAGCAGGCGCCCGGCGCCAAGATCGAGCATGTGCCGATGATGCGCGGCCGCATCATCGAGATGAAGGGCGTTCCCGTCGAGAAAATAACCGTCGCGGAGGACGCCAAATGGGCGCTCGACGGCGATCGCGGCGTGACCTTCTCGACCGACCTACCTGCAAATTCTCGCCTCGCCGCGGGCGAATGGTGGCCGGCGGATTATAAGGGCCCACCGCTGGTCTCGCTCGAGGAGCGGGTCGCGGAGGGGCTGGGGCTTTCGCTGGGCGACGAGATCAAGGTGAATGTGCTGGGCCGCGAGACGGTCGCGAAGATTACCAGCCTGCGCAAGGTCGATTGGCGCAGCTTCGGCATCAACTTCGTGATGGTGTTTTCGCCGAACACATTCGCCGCCGCGCCCTACATGGAGCTTTTCACCATCTCCTATGGCGCGCCGAGCGTCGCGGCGCGCGACGCAATGGATGCGCGCCTCGCGCGCGAGGCGGCGAAGCGCTTCCCGATGATCGTGTCGGTGCGCGTGAAGGACGCCTTGCAGGCAGTCGATAAAATCGCCGGGCAATTGGCGCTGGCCGCTCGCGCAGCGGCCGGGCTCGCCATCGTCACGGCTATTCTCGCCCTCGCCAGCGCCGTGGCGAGCGGCCAGCGGGCGCGGCTGCATGACGCCGTGGTGCTGAAGACCCTGGGCGCGACGCGCGGATGGCTTGCGACGACCTATGCGCTGGAATTCGGCCTCGTCGGGCTCGTCGCCTCGCTGATTGCGCTCCTGGCGGGCGCGGGCGCGGCCTTCGCAATGACGACCATGCTGATGAAGATCGACTTCGTTTTCCCGGTGGGCGCCGTGGCGGCGACAACAGCAGCGGCCCTTGCGGTCACGATCGCGCTCGGCCTTGCGGGCACCTGGCGCGTTCTGTCGCGTCGTCCGGGACCGGAGCTGCGGGAGTTGTGAGCCTCAGGCGTCGACGAGCCGGAATTTGAAATCCGGAACGGCGGCGCTGCGGAGAACCTCTTCCGGCCCCTTCCGCGTCACGCTGCCCCAGCCCGTTTCGCTCGGGCCAAGATGGACGAAGGCCACGCGCTCATTGGCGTCGACGACCCAATATTCGCGCACGCCATGCCTGGCATAGAGCTTGGCCTTCAGGTTGAGATCATAAGCGAGGCTGGAGGCGGCGACTTCGATCGCGAGCGAAACATCGGGGCCGCGGACTTCTTGTGACCTCAGACGCTCGGGGTAAACCGAGATATCGGGCTCGACAAACGTATCCGACGAAAGAAAGATCGAGGTTTCGAAACCGACGATCAATTCAGGCGGGCAAGCGCGCACAAGCGCCATTGCAACTTTGGACTTGATGCGCTCATGCGCAGAATACTTCGGCCCCATGGGGACAATTTCCCCCTCGATCAGCTCGAAATTCTCATCTTCGGAAATGATGCCGGCGTCCTGCATGGCGATAATCTCGTCGACCGTGAAGGCGCGGCGGTAATATCCCTCGGCGGCTTTGGTGATGGTCGACGGCATTGAGCGACGGCTCCTCGCGCGTAACCTATCATAGGACAGGGCGCGCGGCGAGGAGCCGGCCAGCCGCCTCAACTTTGCGGCCGCTCATCCTGGAAATCCCGCGCCGGGTCCGCCGCGGCGCGCACCACGAAATCTACCTTTCCTTCCACAATATCGCCGTCGGTCGATAGCACCCGGTAACGAATTTGATAGGGCCCCGGCTTCAGCGCCGGCGCTGGAAGGGTCATCTCTCGCGAGGCTGTTTGCTGCGTCGTCTCGGCGATCACGGCGCCCTTGTCGTCGGTGAGCTTCACGACCGAGAAATGCGCATCGGCCGTAGCCGAGAAGGCCAGCTTGATCCGTGACAACGGATGCATCACCTCCTGCTTCTTCGCCGGAACCGAGTCGATCAGATAAGCGTGAGCCAGAGCTGAAACCTGCGTTGCAGCCAAGGCGAGCGCGGCAAGGGCGACCGTCTGAGGCAGCATCATGAGCCTTCCTCCTGCAAGGCCGCCGCCTATCGCGGCCCATGTGATTCAAACGTCTGGGCTGAGCCGTTGTTCGTTTCCAGTTTTGAATTTTTCTAAAAGGCTGCCGCGACGCTCGCCCTTGCCCTTCCGCCCGCGCCGGACTAAAAGCACGCGATGCGCCGCCGGCCGAGAGGCCGTATCGGCGCTTTTTGGCTTGACCGCGCCGTATCCCGCGGGCGGGCCGCGGACTTCGACCCGGAAGCTGACGCCCGTGCCAGACAAGAGCGTGTTTTCGCTGCAGAATATCGGCGTTTCGATCCTCGCTGGCCTCGCCGCCGCGACGATCGCGCTCGTCGTCACGCGCGGCGGCGTCGGCGGGCTGATCTTCGCCCATCTCGCGCCGCTGCCAATCCTCATCGTGGCCTTCGGCTTTGGAATCGTCCACGGCGCGACCTCTGCGATTCTCGCGACGCTGATCCTCTCGATCTATCCCCACCCTGTCGTGGGCATGGGCTATGGCTTGCTGGTCGCCGGCCCGGCCTGGCTCGCCGCCTATGCGGCGTCGGGCGCGCCGCGCAGCGGCCGCGATCTGATCCGGGCGAATTTTTCGAGCTGGGCCTGTCTCGCCGCCGGCGGCGCGATCGCCTTCGCCGTCATCCTGTGGCTCGTCGTCGCCTCCGTCAGCAATGGCTCGCTCGACGAGGCGCTGAACCCGATCCGCGCCCGCGCCTTCATATTGCTCGACAATATGCGGCGCGACCACCAACTGCCCGAATCCTTGAACCCGACCGAGCTTTCAGGCCAGGTCGCCCTCGCCGTGCCGGCCTTTCTGGCGGGTTACGGGCTCTTCGTGCATGTCGCCAACATCTGGCTCGGAGCGGCAATCGCCCGCGCCTCCGGCCTTCTGACGCGTCCCTGGCCCGACATCGCCATGGAGTTCCGCCTTCCGCGTAGCGTGGGCGGGCTGTTCCTGACCGGCCTCGCTCTGACGTTTTTCCCTGGCCCGTCGGGGGCGATCGGCCTGGTTCTGGCCGCCACCATGGGCATGCTGCTGATGCTGCAGGGCCTTGCTGTCGTTCACATTTTAGTGCGCGGCTCCAAGTCCAGCGCATTGGTCCTCGCGATTCTCTATTTCATGCTCGGCTTCCTCGGATGGCCGATCGTGCCGCTCACAGTGCTCGGCGGCGCCGACACAATCTTCAACTATCGCGACCGCAAGACGGCCGCGGCGCCCCAAAATCCGGCGAAAAGCGATTGACAGAAGCCGGATTTTCCTGACAAAGGCGCCAACTCTCGGAGAAGAAGAAAATGGAAGTCATTCTGCTCGAACGCGTGGCCAAGCTCGGCCAGATGGGCGACACGGTGCGCGTGCGCGACGGCTACGCGCGCAATTTCCTCCTTGCGCGCGGCAAGGCGCTGCGCGCCACGGAAGGCAATAAGGGCCATTTCGAGACCCAGCGCGCTCAGATCGAGGCCCGCAATCTCGAGGCCAAGAAGGAAGCCGAGGCCGTCGCCGAGAAGCTCGACGGCCAGACCTTCGTGATCATCCGCCAGGCGGGCGAGAGCGGCCATCTCTATGGCTCGGTCGCCACGCGCGACGTCGCCGAGGCCGCGACGGCCGGCGGCTTCTCGCTCAACCGCAACCAGATCGTGCTGACCCATCCGATCAAGGCGCTGGGCCTGCACAGCGTGCCGGTGCATCTGCACCCGGAAGTCGACGTCAAGATCACGCTCAACGTCGCCCGTTCGGAAGAAGAAGCCGAGCGCCAGGCGCGCGGTGAATCGGCCACGGCGCGCGAAGAGACCTCTATGGACGATCTCGGCCTCGAGATCGGCGCGGCGCTGGCGGAAGCCGGCGACGTGGAGCTGTAAGAAGCTCTTCCCGTTTTTGTCGTTTGGCCCGGCGCTCGCAAGACCGCCGGGCTTTTTTCGTTGCCCCGCCTTCCAGCCCGAACCCGTCATTGCGAGCGAAGCGATGCAACCCAGAGCCGCACCGGTGTGCTGGATTGCTTCGTCGCTGCGCTCCTCGCAGTGACGATCGCGAAGTGATTCGCGCGGGCTGCAAGCCCTAGCGCTTCCCCGCAGCCTGATTCTTTTCTGCTCTGTGGAAAAGACTCGCAACTGGCGCCGCTAAACCTTCGCTTAAGAGTCAAGGCTGGCGCCCTTACCTCGTTCATGCGAAGGTCACACTCGAACCGGCCGGCTTCCGCGTCGCGTGTTTGAAAGCCCCCGGAATTTCATTCGCAATAAACGAGCTTCTATGCCGCCGATCGAACAATTGGCGGGCCGCCGCGCCTTTCAGGTCGCGCAGCCCGAGACGCCCGCCTATCGCACGCCGCCCCACAATATCGAGGCCGAACAGGCGCTGCTCGGCGCGATTCTCGTCAACAACGACGCCTTCGACCGCGTCTCGGATTTTCTCAAGCCCGAGCATTTCTCCGAGGAGCTGCACCGCCGCATCTATGAGACGACGGGCCAGCTCATCCGCTCCGGCAAGCTCGCGACCGTCGTCACCCTGAAGACCTTTCTCGCCGACATCGAGCTGCCGGCCGGCGTCACCATACAGGCCTATCTCGCGCGCCTCGCGGCGGAAGCGACGACAATCATCAACGCCGAGGATTACGGCCGCATCGTCCACGACCTCGCGACGCGGCGCGACCTCATCAGCATCGGCGAAAGCATCGTCAACACCGCCTTCGACTCGCCCGTCGACGCGAGCCCGCGCGCCCAGATCGAAGAGGCCGAGCGCAAGCTTTATTCGATTGCCGAGACGGGACGCTACGAAGGCGGCTTCCAGCGCTTCGCCGACGCGCTCACCATCGCCATCGACATGGCGTCGAGCGCCTATATGCGCGACGGCCACCTCTCGGGCGTTTCCACAGGGCTTGCCGATCTCGACGAGAAAATGGGCGGCCTGCAGAAGTCCGACCTCATCATCGTCGCCGGCCGCCCCGGCATGGGCAAGACGGCGCTGGCGACCAACATCGCTTTCAATATCGCCAAAGCCTATCAATATGAGACCGAACCGGACGGTTCGCACAAGACCATCAACGGCGGGATCGTCGGCTTTTTCTCGCTCGAAATGTCGGCCGAGCAATTGGCCACCCGCGTCATCGCCGAGCAATCCGGCGTCGCGAGCTACAAAATCCGCCGCGGCGATCTCAACGAAGAAGACTTCCGCCGCATCGTCGACGCCTCGCGCGAGATGCAAAGCATTCCCTTTTACATCGACCAGAGCGGCGGCATTTCCATCGCGCAGCTTGTCGCCCGCGCCCGGCGGCTGAAACGCCAAAAGGGACTGGATCTCCTCGTCGTCGACTATTTGCAGCTCCTCTCCGGCTCGAAATCGCGCGGCGACAATCGCGTGCAGGAACTCACCGAAATCACCACGGGCCTGAAGGCGCTCGCCAAGGAACTGAACGCGCCGGTGATCGCGCTCTCCCAGCTCTCGCGTCAGGTCGAAGCGCGCGACGACAAGCGCCCGCAACTCTCCGACCTTCGCGAATCCGGCTCGATCGAGCAGGACGCCGACGTCGTGCTCTTCGTCTATCGCGAGGAATATTATCTGAAGAACCGCGAACCGCGCGAAGGCACCGAAGAGCATATCCAATGGCAGGCCGAGATGGAGCGCGCCTATGGCCGCGCCGAGGCGATCATCGGCAAGCAGCGCCACGGCCCCACGGGCACGGTGGCGCTGGCCTTCGAGGCCGAGGTGACCCGCTTCTCGAATCTCGCGGACGAGGACAAGCTGCCGGCGCCGATGTGAGGCTGACGATGCCGACCGTTCTCAGGGTTGGTCCCTATCGGTTTTTCTTCTACAGTCTGGAAACGGGCGAGCCGCCTCATATCCATATCGAGTGCGGCACGAGCACCGCGAAATACTGGCTGTCGCCAGTGGAATTGGCTCGATCGCAGGGGTTTCGCGCTCAGGAGCTGACAAAGCTGCGGGCGCTCGTGATCGAAAATCGTGCGCGCTTCCAGGAGGCCTGGGATGCCCATTTCCGCAGTCAAACGTGATGCTTCGGTTGTCGGCTTGGAGTTCGACGAGCACTCCCTGCGCCTTTTCCTTGCAGACGGCCGCGAGCTGGCGACCCCGCTAGAGTGGCTTCCTCGCCTGCGCGATGCTTCGGCGGAGCAACGGAGAAACTGGCGTCCGATCGGCAAGGGGGAAGGCATACATTGGCCAGACATCGATGAGGATGTCTCCGTCAACGCCCTCCTCGGACTGCCGACGTAAAAAGGCCCCGCCAAAGAGCGAGGCCCAATATCATATCGAAGCGTCTTTCGCCGTCAGCGCTCCGCGACCGTCCACGTCTGTTTCGACCGATCGTAGCGGAAGCCCGGGGCCGAGCGGAGCTGATCCTTGTTGACGTTCATTGCGAGCCAGAACTTGTTCTCGCGCTGCGTCGGCGTCACGGCGTCGAACGAAACGGCGACATCCTTCTCGCCCATGCCGAGGAAGCCGCCGACCGACACGATCACCGCCTGCACCTTGCCCTCGCGATCGAGGAGCATGTCCTTGATCTCGCCGAGCTTGTTATCCTGCTGGTCATAGACGTTCTGATCGTACCAATTGGAGACCGCCGAGGCGTGCTGCGGCAGCGTCGTCATCAATTGCGCCGGGGCGCCTGTCGTCCCCATGGTCGCGTTCGGTCCGCGCGTGCTCGATCCGGCGCCCGGCCCCATGGTCGTGCCGCCCGTCGCCTGTGCATAGACGGCGCCGGCCCCCGCCGTCGCCAGCGCAGCCGCGAACATAATCGCTTTCAACATGTCTGTTACTCCGTCGTCGCAAGCGCGAGCCGCGAGCGTGCGATGTCGCGCACCCGTTTCATGACTTCACGCTCTTCGAGGCTCTAGGCACGTGAGACTAGTGTCACGTGCCCCTACAACAGACGGGCTCGGGCGTTGTTCCTAGCTTGGCGGGGTTGGGAAGACGAAGCGATCTTGCAACTCGTCATTGCGAGCGCAGCGAAGCAATCCAGGGCCGCGATTGGGCTCTGGATTGCTTCGTCGCTTCGCTTCTCGCAATGACGGTTAGGCCCGCAACGGCTTACCGCGGCAGCACGGCCCAGTAATCGAGGTCGAGCAGCACCGCCGGATCCGGCTTGCCGTCGGCGGCGTTCAGCGGGAACTCGGCGCAGGGCTTGTCCTTGGTCGCGACGAGGCGCAGGCGCAGCGCGCCAATGTCGCTGCGGCCGGGGATCTCCGCCTTATCCAGCACCTCGCTCCAGGCGAAGATGGTGCCGCCGGCGAAGAGCGGATTGACGTGCTTGCCGCCATTCACCGCCGAGACGTGGAAGACATTCTCCAGCCCGTTGAAGGACAGCGCGCGCGCCATGGAGATCACATGGCCGCCATAGATGATGCGCTTTCCGAAGCGGCCCTGCGATTCGTAATACTGGTTGAAGTGAACCTTGGAGTTGTTCTGGTAGAGGCGCGTCGCGAGCATATGCTCGGCCTCCTCGACGGTCATGCCGTCGATATGGTCGATCTTCTCGCCCACCTCATAGTCGCCCCAGAAGAAGGGCGAGCCGGCGAGCGCCTTGTCATAAGCCGCGACATTGAGCGACGGGACGGCCTTGCCGAGCTCGGACGGCGTAACGGCCTTGGGGAGGTCCGGCACGACGGTCGGGCCAACGGGCGCGTCCTTGTCGCGCTTCTTCACCATCACCCAGCGTGCGTAGGAGAGCACCGTTTCGCCACGCTGATTCTTGCCTGTCGTGCGCACATAGACGACGCCGGTCTCCTTGTTGGAGTTCTCCTTGAGGCCGATGACCTCGGAGGTCGCGTCGAGCGTGTCGCCCGGATAGACCGGCGCGAGGAATTTGAAATCGGCGTAGCCGAGATTGGCGAGCGCGTTGAGCGAAACGTCGGGCACCGTCTTGCCGAGCACCAGATGAAACACCAGCATGTCGTCGATCGGCGCTTCCTGATAGCCGATCGCCTGGGCGAAGGCCTTGGAAGACTGCACGGCAAAACGCGGCAGATAGAGCGCCGTATAAAGCGCGACCTCGCCGACTGTGACAGTGCGCGGCGCGGCGTGGCGCAGCACCTGGCCGATTTTGAAGTCCTCGAAGAAATTGCCGACGTTGATTTTCGACTTGCTCATATTTCTAGCCGTTTGTTGGCGCCAGCTTTGCCAGCGCATCGAGGTAGCGCGCGGGGTCGCCCGCGACAAAAAGCTTCTTCACGCGGCTCGTTTCGCCGGAGCGAATCGTCACCGCTTTTTTGGGCGCCGACAACGCCTTGGCGATCAGCTCGATCAGAGCCGCGTTGGCGCGCCCGTCCTCCGGCGCAGCGCGCACCCGCGCCTTGAGCACGCTTTTGCCGTCCGACAGCGTTTCGATCCCGTCTATGGCGTCGCGCCCGCCCTTGGGCGTCAGCCGCAGCCAGAGCGTGACGCCGTCGGGTTCAACCGACCAGGGCGGCTCAGCCATAGACCAGGGTGCGGGAAATGACGTCGCGCAGGAACTGCAGGGCGAGCAGCAGAATCAGCGGCGAGATGTCGAGGCCGCCGAACGCCGGCACGATGGAGCGGATCGGCCGCAGCGCCGGCTCGGTGAGGGCGTCGATTGCGCGCCAGATCGTCTGCGCAGCCTGGGAGCGCATATTGATCACGTCGAAGGCGGCGAGCCAGGACAGGATGACAGAGATGATCAACACCCACCAATAGAGGTCGATGATGGTGAGAAGCAGATTCGCAACCGCGTAAGACATGCCTTCGTCCCGCAAATGATGGGCTCGGCGCCTTCCTAGCCTCCCCGCCCCCGCGCGGCAACCTTTTGCGACGCCGCAAGCTTATGTGCGAAAAATGACGTTCGGCGTCGATCGGCGATTGACAGAGAAAGGCGCGACCTTTATCCACCCGCCTCGGAGCGGGGCTGTAGCTCAGATGGGAGAGCGCTGCAATCGCACTGCAGAGGTCGGGGGTTCGAATCCCCCCAGCTCCACCAAAAGACCCCAACGAAATCATAGGCAAAGAAAGAAGCGCCTCAAGGCGACGGGAAAGTGCGCGCGAACGCGTCGTTGCGAGCGCGGCGAAGCAATCCAGAGCCCCGTCCCTGCCCTGGATTGCCGCGTCGCTTCGCGCCTCGCAATGACGATCGCGCGACAATTGCCCTCGCCTCCCACCTCGCCGGCTACGCGATCCAAGTTCGAAAAGACCACTGCTCTGCCAGGCAGGCGTCTAGTTCACCAGGAATGGCGAGGGGCGGTGTGAGCGCTCTTATCGTCGCACTCATCATGGTTTGCGTCGGCGGAATTTGCATGCGCCGCGCCCTGTCTCGCGACTGGCGCCCGGACGAGCGAGAACGCCGGGCTTTCCTGCTCTTTTGCGGACTCTTCGGCGCCGGGAGCGTCATTCAGGGCTTGGCGACGAGGAGCGACGCGCCACTGCTTTCGGTGCGGGTCTTCGCCGGTCTTCTGCTTCTGGCGAGCGCCGGTATCGCGATTAAACGCGGTAAATAACCTCTGCGGCTGTCCGCCTTAGCGGCTGCCGCGCTCACCAAAATACGGAGGCTCCGGCGGGCAGTCGGGCGTCGCGCACCTCGGCTTGTAGGCATAAGGGATCATCGCGACGATAAACATCGCGACGCCCAGGACGATGATCGCAAGTCTGTAATTCATGGCGGCCCTCTTCGTGATCTGTTTGGGCCCAGGGCGTCTTTGCGTCCGTGACAATGTCGCTCAATCGACGGGCGAGCGTCCGCCTGCCTTTGGCCAGCGTCCATCAGCCACGTCATGCCCGCGCTTGTCGCGGGCATCCACGCCAGGACATTGCGACACGCGAGGAAAAGAAACGGCGTTGTTCCGCTCATCTTTTTAGCTTTTCCGCGTCGGCGCGGCGTGGATGGCCGCGACAAGCGCGGCCATGACGTCGGGATAATCCGAATTCGGAGCCCTGCGTCAGCGTCGCCTTCAGTGACGGCGCCGCAGACGGCAATTTGAATGTAGGCAGGGTTGATTACGGCCAGCGCCCACCGATTTCCCCTCGCATGCTTGTCAGGAAAGCGCAGGCGAGAAATGGCCCGTATCCAGTTTTACAAATTAGCGATTGGCGGTGGCGTTGGGCGCCTCGTGGGGAGCGTCTCCATGCCGCCATTCGCCGATGAACTGGCGTTCGTTGCATGGGCGCAGGAGGAGCTTCCTGACAGACGCGCAAGCCCCAATATCTGGGAATGGCCCGAAGCGGTTCGCGCGATTGACGAATCCGGGGCCGAGCTATTCCGCTGGACCATCTGGAATCAGATCCAAGCTGGGAAGCCGCTTACCAAAGCGAATTGAACTAGAAACGGGTCAGGACGAGCGCCGCACCGTCTTGATCGCCGCCATCGGCTGCCCCGAGCGCTCGGCGATCTCCCGATCCTGCGCTTCGAGGGCTGCGCGCGCGGGCGCGTCGCCGTCGAGCCCGCCGAGAATTTCCTTCGGAACGCGGCGATTGGAGCGCTGGCTGCCGTCTTCATAGATCACATCGAAAAGGACGAATTCGCTCTTCGAAGCCGGTTTACGAGCCATGGCTGGGCTCTCCTTTGGTGCAATTAGCGCGCTTTCTCATCGCCCGCATGTTTCCATGCGAGCGGAAAGCGCGCTAGCAGCCGGCCACGACCGTGGCCGGCGTGAGCGTCAATTGGCCTGGGCTGCGGGCGCAGGCGCCGCCAGACGCGGCTTCGTGGGGCGAGCCTTACTCTTGGGCGACGGCAGGAGCCCCTCGCGCTGCGCCTGCTTGCGGGCAAGCTTGCGGGAGCGGCGAACGGCTTCCGCCTTCTCTCTCGCGCGCTTCTCCGAAGGCTTTTCGTAAGCGCGGCGCAGCTTCATTTCCCGAAACACGCCTTCGCGCTGCAACTTCTTCTTGAGCACACGAAGCGCTTGATCGACATTGTTGTCGCGAACCAGAACCTGCACGAGTTCTCCGATCTGAAAGTGAGGGACGGCCCCTACTGAGACGCCACATGACGCGCCCCGATGCTCCGGCATCGAAGCGAAAGCTGCGAGAACTCGGATATCGGGAAGATCTCAGGGTGGGGACTTCACGTTCGACCGCCGAACGACCCTGTCCCCTCTCCTGTATGGTACTGCGCCGGCGAGCGCCAGTCTAACAGCGCCTAACCGGGATAATTGGCGGCGTTTTCCCGGCGCCCGCTCATTTTGGGCCAATCGGCGCCTATGACCGCATTTTCATACAACTTCCATTCTGGGCGGGCAGCCCGACCGGGAACCAGAGCCACAAAAGCGCTGGTTTGCTCTGGATTCGATCGCTCGCCCGCGAGCGATCTGGAATGGCGGCGAACCCCGTCATGGCCGCGCTTGTCGCGGCCATCCACGCCGCGCCGACGCAGAAAGCTGCGAACATGAGCGGGAGCAACGCCGCTTCTTCTCCCCGCGTGTCGTCATGTCCTGGCGTGGATGCCCGCGACAAGCGCGGGCATGACGCGGTTGCGTGGGGTTTGTTAACCTGGATCGGAGCCCTGAGCGTGCAAAGACCGCAGTTGCGCGAATGATTAAAGCGTGCTCCATAAGGGCAAAGCCTAAAATGGCCTTGACCAGCATGCGGCTGCGCCGCAATTTCCTGGTTTTCCGCGCCCCTGACGCTCTTGTCACCGCAGACTGACGGTGATTCGCCCCTATCCGCGCACGACAGAAGCGCCCTGTCGGCGAGACACTCAACTTTCCAGGCCCCTCACGCAATGACTTTCTTCGACGCGAGCCCCGCGCTCGCCCGTGCGCTCGAAGAGCGCAACTACACAGCGGCCACGCCCGTTCAGGCCGCGGTCCTGGCGCAGGCGCGCAGCGGCGACATGCTCGTGTCGGCGCAGACCGGCTCGGGCAAGACGGTCGCCTATGGATTGGCCATCGCCCCCACGATTCTCGGCGACACCGGGCAGATCGCCGACGCGCGCGCGCCCATCACGCTCATTGTCGCGCCGACGCGCGAGCTCGCGCTTCAGGTCGAGCGCGAGTTGAGCTGGCTCTACAAATATGCGGGAGCGCGCATCGTCGCTTGCGTCGGCGGCATGGATGCGCGCCTCGAAAGACGCAAGCTGTCGGAGGGCGCCCATATCGTCGTCGGGACGCCGGGACGTCTGCGCGATCACATCGAGCGCGGCGGATTGAATGCGTCGATGCTCAAGGCGGTCGTACTCGACGAAGCCGATGAAATGCTCGACCTCGGATTTCGCGAGGACCTCGAGTTCATCCTGGAAGCGTCGCCTGTCGAGCGACGCACCTTGATGTTCTCGGCCACCATGCCGAAAGGCATCGCCGCGCTCGCCCGGCGCTATCAGCGCGACGCGCAGCGGATCGACGTCGCCGGCGGTTCGCGCGGCCACTCCGACATCGAATACAGGGCGATCCGCGTGGCGCCGCACGAGACGGAGCTGGTGACCGTCAATCTCTTGCGCTACTTTGAGGCGCCGACCGCGATCGTCTTTTGCAACACGCGCGAGTCGGTCAGGCATTTACACGCAACCTTGCTCGAGCGCGGGTTTTCAGCGGCGCTTTTGTCGGGCGAACTCAGCCAGCACGAGCGAAACCACTCGATGCAGGCGCTACGCGACGGGCGGGCGCGCGTCTGTGTCGCCACGGATGTGGCGGCGCGCGGCATCGACCTGCCGAATCTGGATTTGGTGATCCACGCAGACCTTCCGCACGACGTCGAAGCCCTGCAACATCGCAGCGGGCGCACCGGCCGCGCCGGCCGCAAGGGCGTCAGCGCCCTGCTCATCCCCGCCTCGCGGCGCCGGCGCGCCGAGCGGCTGTTGGCGGACGCGGGCGTGGGAGCGCATTGGAGCGGGCCGCCAACCGCCCAGCAAATCCTGGATTTGGACCAGGACCGGATGCTGAAGGATCCGCTTCTGACGGAAACGCCCGCGGAAGAAGATTTTCGCGTGGCGGAATTGCTTCTCGCCGAACGTACGCCGGAGCAGATCGGCGTAGCGCTGGTCCGGCTCTATCGCTCGCGTCTTCCGTCGATCGAGGAAGTCGTGGATCCCGGGGAGGAGCCTGCCCGCCGCGATACGCGCAGCAAGCCGCGTCTCTCCGCCACTCAAATGTGTGAAGAGGCGCGCAAACGCCCGCCTTCCGTCAGCCTGTCCGAACCCGGCGTGTGGTTCCGCCTCGATATCGGCCGCAAGAAGAACGCCGATCCGAAATGGCTGTTGCCGATGCTCTGCCGGAAAGGCGACGTTGCAAGGCAGGATATTGGCGTCATTCGTATTTTCGACCATGAAACGAAAGTCGAAATCTCGTCGCGCGCGGCGGCTCAATTCGCCGCGAACATGCGCCGTCCTGGCGGCGACAATATTCGCGTCGAGAGATTGAGCGGTTCCTCTGAGGGCAAGGCGCGCAATGACGCGACGCCCAAAAGGCAAAAAGAACCAAGAAGCAAAAGTCAAAAAACTGGCCAGAACCGAACGCGGTGACAGTCGGACGGGCGGAGAATCGACTGCCCGCTCTTGAGCATCTTTTAATAACCAATCGGATACTTATCTTTGGCTGTATGGCCGATATTTGGCTTGGAAGCGCCGGAACGGGGTGAGACGCCGGAGCGTCTTCCGGTTCGGGCTTACACAGGAACAGGAGAAACGAGTGGCTAGAGTGACAAACAAGCGGTCGTCTTATCTTTACGGCTTCAACGAGTATCGCCGCGGCGATGCGTTCATTTATCTCGGCGTCCCGTTCGAGCGCGTGCGCAACGCGGCCAAAATGTACGGCTCTCGCAATAAAATGCGCTTCGAGATCACCGAGACAAAAAAAGGCGCGAGGGTCGAGCGCATCGCCTAACGCTACTGTCTGAAGGCGGCGCATCAAAAGTTGGACAGATTTGGTATCAAGCGTCGGCTGAGTTGCTTCGACACAGCGGCGAGCAGGCGCTTTATCTGCAATCGATCGTGTGCGCTCATACGAATATCGCTTGGCGCGATGCGCAGATCCGCCAGCAGCGCCGCTGCTAGCCGATTGCCTGCAAAGCGGGTGATCGCGTAGCGTCGAGCCATAGCAAACGCCTGGAAGTGGCGCAGCAATCATGCTCGATCGAATGCTGTGGCCGTTCGATACTCCCGCTCTTGCGACGCGCGCGAGGGCGCCATCGGCCTTACCCCGGCAAGTTCAACAAACAGGCCCCGAAGCAGCGCGCAACGGGGCCGGCGTATTTCCGTAAATAAAGTGACGGTGCGCCGATCGCCGCGCGTCTACTTGCCCATGCGTCTACTTGCCCTTGCGTCTACCTGCCCATCATGACCGCCATCGCGTCCTTGATGTCCTCGACGGTCACGAAGCCTTTGCGACCCTTGTCGATCTTCTCGAAATTTGCCGAAACGCGCGGCATGCCGGCCTTGGCCTCTTCCGCGGTGAGCTTGCCGTCGCCGTCCTTATCGGCGGCGGCGAATTTGCTCTCCATGGCGGCGAGCTGTGCGGCGTTCTGCGCCTGCGCGGCGCCCAGTCCGATAAAGATCGTCGCACCAACGGCCATTGACAGGCCGGCGTATCCTTTCCTCATCTCGTCATTCCTCCCTAACGCCCAGATTCAAAAGCTGGAGCGCATTCTTTTCGCAAGAGTCTACCAACTTTTGCGGAATGCGCTCTAGCGGCGATGAACGGGCGAGTGTCGCGCATGGCCGCCACGGCGTCAAAAAGGGGCCGATTCGCGCCCGGAGGCGCTTTTGGCCGATCGGAAAAAGCGCGCAGGGCGTTTGAGACGCCAACGGCGCCGCCCGCCGGGCACGGCGCCCGCGTTCGACGAAAGCCATGAAAATCCAGGGTGAAAGGCCACTTGTCGGCTGGCGGCGGCAAGGGCCTGAAACCGCTTGGCGCCCACGAACAAAGTCTCAGAATTGCTACGATCCTCCAATACACGTATCTGTGAGGCTGCTTGACACGGTAGCATGAGCACAGCGATTTTTTGGGAGGAACGCATCGAATGGCGCGTGTTTTATCGACCATTGTGACGGCTCTCGTCGCAGGCGCGATCGGCTTCGGCCTCGGCGTCTATGCGGCGCCGAGCGAGGGCGTCGCCTCTCTGAGGGCGGCGATCGAGAAATTGACGGCGCCGAAGACCGAAGAGGCGCCTGCTGGAACGGCCCCCGCGGAGCCCGCCGCGGCGGAGGAAGCGCCGAAGGAGCCAGACGTTTCGACCGCCCCCGCGGCCGAGTCCGCCCCCGCCGAGACGCCGGCGGCCGTCGAGGCGCCCGCGCCGCAGGAGCCGCAGCCTGCTCCCGCCGCTGCCGAGACCTTTACCCCCGCGCCGCTTCCCGCGCCTGCCGCCGCGCCGCTTCAAAGCGAGCCGGCCGCCGCCGAGGCGCCCGCGCCGGAAGCCGCTCCTAAAGCCGAGGCGAAGCCGAAACCCAAGCCGAAGCCCAAGCCCAAGCCGAAGGCCAAGCCCAAAGCGGCTCCCGCCGACGCGCCGGCCGAGGCGCCCGCGCCGCAGCAGTAATCGGCTAAAAATATTTCGGCCGGCGCCCAGCGCCGGCCGTTTTGCTAAGCTTGTCGGAAGCAGCCTGAACCGCGCGCGGCTTACGCGCCCCTGCGAAACTTCGGCGACCAGCAGGTGACGTTCAATTCATCGAACGATCATCGCAGCTCCACAAAACTCTCATGGCTCTCTCACATGACGCCGCTAGCAATCTGGCGATGCGGTGCGATCGCGCGCTTTCTGGTCACCCGGAAGTCGCGCCATTCCAACAATCGGGGGAATGTCATGGCGAATGAGACGACGCGGAACGCCGGCGCCGGTTCGGCGGAAAAGAAAGAAAGCTACACGGGCAAGATCGCCGGCGGCCTGGTCGGCGCCGTAATTGGCGGCGCGATCGGCGCCATCCTGCTCGGCGCTTACGCCGTCCTCCCGATCGCCGTCATGGTCGGCGTCCTCGGCGTGGGACTTGGCTCGGTCTTCGACTGAGAACAGTCGGAGGGCGTCTTCAGGCGTAAGCATTTGAGCGCGTGTTGCTCGAAAAATAACTTATCGTTTTCTGCGCGTAATCGCCTACTTGAGGCCTCGCTCCCGCGGCGGGGCCTTTTTTGTCCGGCCATGGACCGCGAGCCTTCACGCTCGCTCGAGGAAATGCGAGCCTGAAGGCTCGCGGTCCTGCCACTTGACGCCGGGAGAAAATACCTAGAACATTAGGAGAACAAAAACCTCCGTCCGCGCCATGCCGCCGCCCCGCTACGCAGAGCTTGCGACAACCACCAATTTCTCCTTCCTGCGCGGCGCGTCGCATCCGGAAGAGATGGCGGCGATGGCGCTGGCGCTCGGGCATTGCGGCATTGGCGTCGCCGACCGGAACTCGCTCGCGGGCGTGGTGCGCGCCCTCTCCTATCTGCGGGCGCATCAGGAAAGCGTCGAGGATTTTCGCCTAGCGGTCGGCGCGCGGCTCGTCTTTCGCGACGAGACGCCGGACATTCTCTGCTACCCCAAGGATCGCGCCGCCTATGGGCGCCTGTGCCGGCTGCTGACGCGCGGCAATATGCGAACCGAGAAGGGCGACTGCGCGCTTTTTCTCGCCGATCTTCTCGACTTCGCCGAAGACCAGCAGCTCATCCTCATGGAGAATGGCGCGCCGCCCCCCGCCCTGTTGGAGGCGGCGCGGGGCCGCGTCTGGCTGGCGGCGACCGCCCTGTTCGGCCCGCGCCCGCGCGCGCGGCTGCTCGGCCGCATCGAGCTTGCGCAAAAGCTCGGCCTGCCGCTCGTCGCGGTGAATGACGCGCATATGCATGTCGTGGAACGCCGCCCGCTCGCCGACGCGCTGACCTGCATCCGGGAGAAGACGACGCTCGACGAAGCTGGTTTTCTCCTCGTCGCCAACGGAGAGCGGCATTTGAAAAGCGCCGCCGAAATGGCGCGGCTCTTCATTGACGCGCCAGGCGCCGTCGATGAAAGCGCGCGCTTTCTGCAAAGGCTCGACTTCCGCCTAACCGATCTCGCTTACGAATATCCCAGCGAATTGCGCGAGGGCTTTGCAAGCGAGCAGGAAGCGCTCGAAGCGCTCTCGCGCGACGGCGCAAAGGCGCGTTACCCACAAGGCGTTCCCGATCAAGTCTCGGCGCTACTCGAACGCGAATTGACGCTCGTCGCCGAGTTGAAATACGCCGCCTATTTCCTCACCGTGCACGACATCATGCGCTTCGCGCGAAGCAAGGGAATTCTCGCGCAGGGGCGCGGTTCGGCGGCCAATTCCGTGATCTGCTTTTGTCTCGGCGTCACGGAAGTCGATCCAACGAAGCACGATTTGCTCTTCGAGCGTTTCGTTTCCGCCGCGCGCAACGAGCCGCCCGACATCGACGTCGATTTCGAGCACGAACGGCGCGAGGAGGTGATCCAATATATCTACAGCCGCTTCGGCCGCGAGCGCGCGGGGCTTGCCGCCGCCGTCACCACCTATCGCGGCAAGAGCGCCATTCGCGAGATCGGCAAGGCTTTCGGCCTGTCGAATGATCTCGTCGGCCGCCTGTCGTCGGCGGCCTTCGGGCGCGGCAGCGAGCGCGGTAAGCGCGGAGAGGATATTACCAAACTCGGCCTCGACGCATCCGAGCCGCGCTTCGCCAAGGCGCTGGCGCTCGCCGAGGAGATTGAAGGTTTCCCGCGTCATCTGACGCAACATTCCGGCGGCTTCGTCATCACGCGCGAGCGCCTCGATGAAGTCGTCCCCGTCGCGCCCGCCGCCATGGAGGGCCGCAGCACGATCGAATGGGACAAGGACGATCTCGACGCGCTGGGCCTGCTCAAGATCGACGTGCTGGCGCTCGGCATGCTCACCTGCCTGCGCAAGGGCCTCGCGCTTCTCGCGCAGCATTACGGGATCGCGCATCGCCTCTCGTCGATCCCCGCCGAAGACGAGCGTGTCTACGCCATGATCTCGCGCGCCGATACTGTGGGCGTCTTCCAGATCGAAAGCCGCGCGCAAATGTCCATGCTGCCGCGGCTCAGGCCCAATTGCTTCTACGATCTCGTCATCGAGGTCGCGATCGTGCGCCCCGGCCCCATTCAAGGCGACATGGTGCACCCCTATCTGCGCCGCCGCATGGGCAAGGAGCCGGTCTCCTATCCGTCTAAAGAGCTCGAGCAGGTGCTCGGCAAAACCCATGGCGTGCCGCTGTTTCAGGAACAGGCGATGCGCATCGCCATCGTCGCGGCGGGCTTCACGCCCTCGGAAGCCGACCAGCTTCGCCGCGCCATGGCGACCTTCAAACGCGCCGGCCTCATCGGCGGCTTTCGCGACAAGATGATCTCCGGCATGACGCAGAAGGGCTATGCGCGGGAGTTCGCCGAGCGCTGCTTCAGCCAGATCGAGGGCTTCGGCACTTACGGCTTTCCGGAAAGCCATGCGGCCTCCTTCGCGCTGCTCGTCTACGCCTCGGCCTGGCTCAAATGCCGCTACCCGGATGTCTTCGCCTGCGCTTTGCTGAATTCGCAGCCCATGGGCTTCTACGCCCCCGCGCAGATCGTGCGCGACGCCAAGGAGCATGGGGTCGACGTGCGCGAGGTGGATATCAATGCGTCGGATTGGGATGCGACCTTGGAGGCGGGTGAATCCCAAGGGACAAATGAGGATCAGGGGAGCATGGCGACCAATACCTCCCCTTTACGGGGAGGTCGGCGGCCGCAGGCCGCCGGGTGGGGCTCGAGCCGCAACGACGCTGATGGGGCCTTACCCCACCCGTCGCAGCTTCGCTGCGCCACCCTCCCCGTAAAGGGGAGGGATGAACTCACGCCCAGCGTCAGTCATTCCCCCAAGTCTCTCCACCCCCGCCACGCCGAGATGGAAGGCGACATTATCGGCGACCGCGCCATCCGCCTCGGCTTCCGCCAGATCAGAGGCGTCGCGGAGGAAGACATGCGCCGTCTCGTGGCGCGGCGTGGCAAGGGTTACGATTCCGTTCGCGACGTCTGGCTGCGCGCGGAGCTCTCCCCGGCGGCGATCCAACGCCTCGCCGAAGCCGACGCCTTCGCCTCTCTCGGCCTCTCGCGCCGCGATGCGCTCTGGGCGGCGGCGGGGCTCAATCGCGTCGGCGACAAGGACGATCTGCCGCTTCTGCGCGCGCTCTCTTTCACGCCACTGGAGCCCGACGCCCATCTGCCGCCCATGCCGCCGGGGGAGGAAATCGTCGAGGATTATCGTTTCCTCTCCCTCTCGCTCAAAGGCCATCCTGTGGCCTTCCTGCGCGCCCGGCTGGAGGCGCGCGGCGCCCTGCCCTGCGAGGCGCTCTCGCGCTTCCCCGATGGCGACGGGCGGCGGGTCACGGTCGGGGGCCTGGTGCTGCTGCGACAGCGGCCGGGCACCGCCAAGGGCGTCGTCTTCATGACCATCGAGGATGAGACGGGCCAAGCCAATATCATCGTCTGGCCGAAGCTTCTGGAGCGTCAACGCGCCGAGATCATCGGCGCCCGCTATGTCGCCGTCACCGGCCGGCTGCAAAAAGAATCGGGCGTCATCCATGTGGTTGCGCAGCGCGTCGACGACCTCTCCGCCGATCTGCGCCTCCTGGAGGCGATGCGCGTCTCGAAAGGCGAGGCGATGCCGAAAGCTCGTAACTTCCACTGAAACGCAAGCGAAACCTTTTCACATTAAAAGCATTATCACTCGGCTGCTTGGCCGAAACCAAAACAGATTTTTCGAAGGGAGTATTCGAATGCGACTCAACAAAAGCCTCGCTCTTACTGCGATCTTTTTGCCGCTCCTGGCGAGCGCCGCCTCGGCCGCGCCCGTCACGAGCCCCGTCAATGTGCGCTCGGGCCCGAGCCCGAAATGGCCCGTCATCGCCACCATCCCGGCCGGCGCCGATGTGCAGGTCCTGCAATGCGGGGGCGGCTGGAAGCGCGACTGGTGCAAGGTCTCCTTCGGGCAAATCAGCGGCTATATCGCGGCGGGCGTGCTCGCGCCGTCCGGCAATAATGTCGAGATCGCGCCGGTCGTCACCTCGGAGCTCGCCAATCTCTATAAGGGCCCGGGCATGAAATATAAGGTCATCGGCGCGGTGCCGGGCGGTTCGAGAGTCAATAAGGGCGCCTGCTATGCGGGCTGGCAGGCGAACTGGTGCCAGGTCAATTACAACGGCACGGTGGGCTATATGATGGAAAGCCTGCTGCAGCGCGAAGGCGCCCTCTTCCCGATGTGAGCCGGCGGCTCGCATCCGCCTTTTGAAAGACTGGCGCAAAACTTCTATCTTCCACCCTATCCAGGGAGAAAGAGATGAACGCGCCAGTCCAACATGCCGCCGAGCGCGTCTCTCCGCTGCTGCGCCGCATCGTCGCGCCGAACGGCGGGCCCTTCACCTATAAGGGAACCTGCAGCTATATCGTCGGCCACGGCGAGGTCGCCATTATCGACCCCGGGCCCGCCGATCCGCGCCACCTCGCCGCCCTGCGCGCCGCGATCGCGGGCGAGCGGCTGAAATATATTCTCGTCACCCACACGCATCGCGACCATTCGCCGGCGGCCCGCGCCTTGAAGGAAGCCACTGGCGCGACGATCGCCGGCTGCGCGCCCTATACCCCCTCGCCCAACATCGCCATCGTCGGCCCCGGCCTCGACGCCTCGCATGACGCGGCCTATGCGCCCGATGTCATTCTCGGAGAGGGCGACCGTCTCGATCTTCCCGACGCGACGATCGAAACGCTGGAGACGCCCGGCCATACGGCGAACCATCTCTGCTTCGCCCTGCTGGAGGAGAAAGCGCTTTTCACCGGCGACCATATCATGGGGTGGTCGACCACGGTGGTGGCGCCGCCGGACGGCTCCATGGCCGACTACATGGAATCGCTCGAAAATCTGCGGCTGCGCGACGATCGCATTTTCTGGCCGGGCCATGGCGAGCCCGTGCGCGATCCCGCCCGCTATCTTCGCGCCCTCGTCCACCATCGCCACGCCCGCGAGGCGGCGATCCTGCAACGCCTGGCCGAGGGCGACGACACCATCCCCCAGATGGTCGCGCGCCTTTATGAGGGCGTCGACAAGCGACTCCACGGCGCCGCGGCCATGAATGTCTTCGCGCATTTGGAGGATTTGGTCGGGCGCGGATTGGTCGAAAGCGAGGGCCCGCCGCGACCCGCGGGACGATATTCGCTCAGGTAATATGAGATTCGCTCGATTGGTCCAGCGTCATTCCCGACGCTCGCGCCGTTCGGTCGCCACCGTCATTGCGAGGAGGCGGAGCCGACGAAGCAATCCAGGGCCGCATCGCCGCCCTGGATTGCCCGATGCGAGCTGTTCAAACGGAAGCGGTATGAGCGGATTACGGCGTCTCGCCTTCCGGGAGCAATATCACCACCTCGTTCTTGTGCACGCGACCGAGGCTCTTGCGCGTTTCCTCGTCGAGAATATCGGCGTCGATATTCTCGCCCTTGATAAGCGCGATTCTGGCTTCCCATTGCATGCGCTGCAGCTTCAGCATGTCGCGTTCGAGGCGGAGCTGCGCGAGCTTCTGCTCATATTCTTCGCCGGTCTTGAGGCCGCGCTGGCCGTGGACGCCGTGCCAGACAAAATAGCTCGCGACCGCGCCGGCCGCACAAAACAGTGTGACGGGCAAGATCAGCGAGCGAAGAAACAGGCGGAGTCGGTGCATGAGCAAAACGCTAGCGCCGACTCCTATCGTTATCGTTAACGGGCCGTCAAAGCCGGGCCTGCTTTATCGGCGCCCGCCTCTCGCCACGCGCTCGATCTCGGCGCGCACCAGCCGCTCGACAATGACCGGAAGATTGTCGTCGAGCCATTGTTTGAGCATCGGGCGCAGCATCTCCTGCGCGTATTTCTGAAGGAGGCCGCTGTCGTTGAGGATCATGCTCGCCGCGAGCGTCTGGAATTGCGAAGCGACCGAGGAGGCGGCCTCGGCCGAGACCAACGGCGCGTCTTCGGCTTCATATTCGACGATGTCGGCGCTGTCGTCGTCGACGTCGTCCGTCGGGGCTTCGGGGGCGAAATCCACCGGCTCGGAAAGCTCCGGTTCCTCGAGATAATCGTCTTCTTCTTGCGCGTCCGTCTCCTCGACCAGTTGGACGGGTTCCGGCGCGCGGTTCAGACGCAGCGGCAGCGATCTGATCTTGGCCGCGGAAGCGAGATGCGGCTCTTCTTCGGCGGCAGGCGCCGGCTGCAGGGCGGCTTCCGGCGCAACAGCCTCCGGGACGAGAGCGGCGGATTGCTCTGCGATGGCGCGCTCGGCGTCGCGGCGACGACGTTCCTCGCGCTCGCGACGCGCGCCAGGAAGCGTGTCGTCGTCGGCGATGATGCGGCGGATGGAAGCGAGAATTTCCTCCATCGACGGCTCGTGCGCGCGCATCTCTTCATGGATTGAGGGCGACGGGGCGGAAGCGTTCGCTGCGCTCATGGAGTGCTTTCTCGAAATGGTTAGCGTTGTGTCTTACGACGCAAAGGTCGATTAATCAGTGACCCTCGCCCGCCTCCGAATCAACACGGCGGTACCGAATTCCACACCTTTCGGGTCACGCTGTCACCATTTCAGATCATCGCCCGTCCGGCGTGTCCGTTCCGATCCACTTCAATTTGACTTGTTCGTAATGGACGCCAGGGTCGTAAAGCGCCACGTCGAGATTGATCTCCTGCGCCGACAAACGGCCAATGGAGCCGAGCGCGGCGTAAGACGCCACCACGCGATCACGCTGCGAAATCACCAGCCCCACGCGCGCATTGAGCAACGCCTGCTGGGCGTTGAGCACGTCCAGCGTCGTGCGCTGGCCGACCTTCGCCTCTTCGCGCACGCCGGAAAGCGCGGTCTCCGCCGCCTTCACAGCCGCCTGCTGGGAGATGATGGAGGCCTTCGCCGTCTCGAGCAATCCGTAGCTCGACACCACGCTGGCGCGCACGCTGTCGCGTTGCAGGTCGGCGTTCAAGCGCGCCTGCCCGAGCTGTTCCTTGGCCTGGCGGATCGAGGCGTATTCGGCGCCGCCCTGATAGAGCGGCACGTTCAACTGGCCGGTCGCTGCGGCCGAAAACTGCCTCGATCCCGGAAAGCCCAGGAATGAATCATATTGGTTCGAGACCTGCGCATTGACCGACAGGGTCGGCGACAACGCGCTCTCCGCGACCTTCACGGCGAGCTCCGCCGCATCGACCTGATGCAGCGCCGAAACGACGCCCGGGTGCTCCGCGAGCGCGATGGCGATGGCCTCGTTCAGCGATTTGGGAAGAAGCGGCTCCAGCGAACGGCCGGGCTCGAGATGGCTCGGGTCATTGCCGATGAGCTGATGATAGTTGGCGATGCTCGTCTTGAGCTGCGCTTGCGCGGCGTAGAGATCGGAGCGCGCCTGGGCGAGCGAGGCTTCGGCCTGCGCCACGTCGGTGCGCGTCACCTCGCCGACGTCGAATCGATCGCGGGTCTGCTTGAGCTGCTGCTCGAGAACGGAGATGTTGTTCTTGCGCAGATTGACGACCGCCGTGTCGCGCAGCACATTCATATAAGCGGTGGCGCCGTTTTGCAGGATCGCCTGCTCGGTGAGACGCATCGTGGCGCGCGCGGCGAAGACGCCGGACTCGGCCTGGCGCATGGAATTTGCGGTGCGTCCGCCGTCGAAGACATTCTGCGTGATGTTGAGCGTGGCGCCGCGCGGCCAGCCGACAAATTCGTCGCCGAAATATTGCCGTTGGCCGGTCGTCGTATTTCGCCCGCCGGGAATGCGCAGATTACCGTATTGGGGGCCGGCAGAGGCCTGGATGTTCGCTTTCGGCCGCATGCCGGCGGCGGCCTTGGGCGTCTCCTCGTCGCGCACGCGCACATTCGCGCGGCTCTGATTGAGATCTGGATTGCCGGCGTAAGCCCGAGCGAGCGCCGAGAGAAGCGATTCGGCCTGTGCGTCGCTGATCGAAGCCGAAATCAGCGCCGCCGCGATGAGGGCGCTCTGCGCAACAGTCGCAAGGCCCTGCCCCGGCGACCGTTTAGACGCCACATCCATACTGAACGCTCCTCATCACAATCCGGCTTCCGCCAGAAGCACGACAGCGAGAACGCCCTGCCCAGCAGGCGATTCTCCACAAGACGCGGCACAAGGAACGCAAGGTACGCGAAAAAGCTGAATGTAGGCGCGTCAGAAGACGAAAGACGGCGCCTTCGCAAAACCCTCGAGAACCGGCGCATTCGCGCTGAGCAATGAGATTCGTCCGGCGAGCTGGCCATCCTGACGCTCGAACCGCACAACATGCTGTCCGGCGCCCGTCTCCGGCGTCACGATCGCAAGAAGACGGCCGTTCGGCGTCAACTGAGCGAAGAGCGTGTCGAGACCCGCCTCGACCGCGCCATGGACAAAGATGACGTCATAAGGCGCCGCGGCGGCGAAGCCCTGCTGATGCGGACCCGTCACGACGCGCGCATTGGCGGCGCCGAGCGCCGACAGGCCATCCTTGGCGCGCGCGGCGAGCTCCGGATCGGATTCGAGCGCGACCACCTCGCCGACAAGGCCGGCAAGAAGCGCCGCCGAATAGCCGGCGCCGCCGATGTCGAGCGCCCTCTCGCCCGGGCGGGGTTCGCCCCCTTGCAGGAGGCGGGCGAGAACGAGCGGCGGCAACAGCGTGCGCTTGTTTCCGCCAGCGCCGTTCACCGTGATGGCGAGGTCCGAATAGGCCAGCGGCGCCTGGCTCGCAGGCAGGAAGAGCTCTCTGGGAATCTCGAGGAAGCGCGCGAGGAGCGGCACGTCCGTGACATCGAAGGGACGAAGCTGACGCTCGACCATCGTGCGGCGCAACGCAGCCGCCGCTTGTCCCTGCTCCGCATCCCGACGAACCGTCGCCACCGCTGCTTCCGACATTCAATTCCCGGCGTCAGGCCGGCCTCTAATTTCGCAAGATCGCCCGGCGCGAAAAGCCGGCGCGGGCTTTATAGGTTCAGCCTCACGCCATGTCCATGGCCGCAGCCGGCGCGGATTTCGCCGCTTTGCCTTCGGCCGGCGCCAAACCCGCCTCTCCGAGCGCGCGCATTTGAGCGAGCGAGGTGTTGTCGAGCACCTGAGCGATGGCGTCGCGCGCTTTGAGCATGACCAGGCGGACGGGGCAGCGACACTCGTCCGGACAGTCGTCGCATTTGCGATAAAGCCGCTTGCTGGCGCATTGAATCGGCGCGAGCGGCCCGTCGAGAACGCGCACGAGGTCGCCGACGGCGATCTGCTCCGGCAGGCGGGCGAGCATATAGCCGCCGCCCTTCCCCTTCTTGGAATGGACAAAGCCGGCGTTGCGCAATTCGCTGAGGATGGCGTCCAAAAATTTCTTGGGGATTTGATTGCTGGCGGCAATATCCGCGACAAGCGCCGTCTGGCCCGGCTCAATCCCAGCGAGATAGGACATCGCCTTCAGTCCGTATTTTGCTTTTTTCGTGAGCATTCGACAGCTTACCACAGATTTCGCGCCAGGCGCGGCCCCCGCCGCGTCGGGAGGCTTACCCTATTCTCCCGCTCGGCGGCGCGACTAAATCACATATTCGACGCCTTTCATATAAGAGCTTGACGGCCTCCCTCCAGTCACTCTAGCTTTCAACTAGAACAGTAGACATTTGACGCGACAAACTTTTCCGACAATATACATTAGAAGATGGTGGCTCCCGTGTTTGCACGGGAAGCGGATGTGAAAAAGAAAGGAGCCCATCCCAATGGTCTCGGTCGCCGATGCGCTCCATGCCTTCAACCCTCTATATTCGCTGTCAGGATTTGTCGTCGGCTCGCTCGTCGGGCTCACTGGCGTCGGCGGCGGATCCTTGATGACGCCGATCCTCGTGCTGCTTTTCGGCATTGCGCCGACGACGGCGGTGGGGACGGACCTGCTCTACGCCGCCGTCACCAAGAGCGGCGGCACGATCGTCCATGCGCGCAACGATACGGTCGATTGGCGCATTACGCGGCGGCTCGCCTGTGGCTCGGTTCCGACGACGATCGCGTCGCTCCTCCTGCTCTCCTGGCTCGGCAAGACGGCCGGCCATGCGGCGAACGGCCTCATCACATCGGCGCTCGGCGTCGCCCTGTTGCTGACCGCCGTGGCGATTCTCTTCCGCGGCTGGATCCTCAATTACATTGCGCGCCACACCGACAATCTGACCGACAGCCGCGCACGCTTTCTGACAATCGTGCTCGGCGCGTTCATCGGCGTGCTGGTCTCGGTCTCCTCGGTGGGCGCCGGCGCCGTCGGCATGACGGTGTTGCTCGCCCTTTACCCGCGCATGCCGACGGTGCGCCTCGTTGGCTCCGATATTGCTCACGCGGTGCCATTGACGCTGGTCGCCGGCTTCGGGCATTGGCTGATGGGCGGCGTCGACTGGCTGTTGCTGTTCTCCCTGCTTGTGGGCTCGCTGCCCGGCATCTGGCTGGGAAGTCATCTGGCCGCTCGCGTTCCCGACCACTATTTGAGGCCCGCGCTTGCGACAATGATGGCGGCGGTGGGGGCCAAGCTGTCGATCTGAAACTCGTTCCGGAGCAAGACATGTCGAAAGACACGCCGTTCACGCCACCCGCAAAGCCGGGCCGCGGCCGCATTTACGACTCCATCACCCAGACGATCGGCGACACGCCGCTCGTACGGCTCGACCGACTGGCGAAAGAAAAAGGCGTGAAGGGCAACCTTCTGGCCAAGCTCGAATTCTTCAATCCGATCGCCAGCGTCAAGGACCGTATCGGCGTCGCCATGATCGACGCGCTGGAAAAGAGCGGCAAGATCACCCCCGGCCAATCCGTGCTCATCGAGCCGACCTCCGGCAATACGGGCATTGCTCTCGCCTTTGTCGCGGCGGCGCGCGGCTACCGGCTTATCCTCGTCATGCCGGAATCGATGTCGATCGAGCGGCGCAAGATGCTCGCATTGCTCGGCGCCGAGCTGGTGCTGACGCCCGCCGCCCAAGGCATGAAGGGCGCGCTCGCCAAAGCGTCGGAGCTGGCCGCCGAAACCCCCGGCGCCGTTATTCCGCAGCAGTTCGAAAACCCCGCGAACCCCGAGATTCACCGCGTCACCACGGCGCAGGAGATCTGGAACGACACCCAGGGCCACGTCGATTATTTTGTCTCGGGCGTCGGCACCGGCGGCACGATCACCGGCGTGGGTCAGGTGCTCAAGCAGCATAATCCGGCGTTGCGCGTGGTGGCGGTGGAGCCGGAAGATTCGGCGGTGCTCTCCGGCCGCCCGCCGGGACCGCACAAGATTCAGGGCATCGGCGCCGGCTTCGTGCCGCCGATCCTCGATCGCGGCGTCATCGACGAGATCGTCACCATCGGCAATCAGACCGCCTTCGACACGGCGCGCCTGCTCGCGCGCGTGGAGGGCATTCCGGTGGGCATTTCCTCGGGCGCGGCCGTGGCCGCGGCGCTGGAAATCGCCGGACGGCCGGAGGCCGAGGGCAAGAATATCGTCCTGATCATCCCCTCCTTCGCCGAGCGCTATCTTTCCACGGCGCTGTTCGAGGGGCTGTAAGCAAACCTAGCTGCCTCGCCGTCATTGCGAGGAGCGAAGCGACGAAGCAATCCAGAGCAGCTATCACGGCCCTGGATTGCTTCGCCCCGCTCGCAATGACGGGCTAAACTCGAGCGATCCCTCTCCGGCCATCTGCTGCATTCGCGTTCGCCAAGTGAGCGGACGCACGGAACTCTCTGGACGCCTGGCTACCATTGCGAATTGCGCAGTGGAATTGCGCGGTCAGGAGTTGGTTATGCGCAAATCATCTTCAGCTTTCTTTGCGGCGATCCTCGCTACGGAGAGTCTCGCCCCGAATATTTCTCATGCCTCGGGCGCGCTCCCGCGCGCCTGGGCGTCTGCCCAGTTCGGCGCCGACAGCGCGAGCTGCGGCGCCCTTACGAGCCCCTGTAAGACCTTCCAATATATGCACGACGCCATCGTCGCCGTCGGCGGCGCGATTCTGGTGCGCGATCCGGGAGCCTATGGGCCAGTCGTGATCAAGAATGCGCTGTCGATCGTCAATGCGAACGTCGGCGACGCCAGCGTGTCGGTCTCCTCCGGCGACGCAATCGCCGTCCAGGCCCCGACGACGGCCTCGATTCTCATCAAGGGTCTCGTCATCGACGGGGGTGGAACCGCCACCAATGGCGTCAACGCCACGGGCTTCGGCAACATCGCCATCCAGGATTGCACGGTCATCGGGTTCAAGGGCAATGGCCTCGCCATCGTCCCGCAGGCGGGCCCTGGCCTCTTCGCTGTCGCCGATACCCTCGTGCGCGACAACGGGACTGGCGTTCTCGTGCAGGGCAATATCGCAAACGCGCAGAATATGAACTATGTGCAGCCGACCGGAACGCTGACGCGCGTGAAGGCGAACGCCAATGGGGTCGGCGTGCTCGCGACGAGCCTCGCCTATGTCGAAATCGACCAGGTCGACGCGACCGCGAACGCGGCCACCGGCCTTTCGGTCACGAATAACGGCTTTATCTACCTCACGAAATCGACTGCCGTTGGAAACCCGACCGGCGTCAAAGTCTCAGGCGGTTTCGCCTCCACTTATGGCGACAACAGCTTCATCCGGAACGGCGTCAACATCAGCGGATCGCTGACGGCGATTGCTCACAATTGAGCGCGACAGGCGACGCAAATCTCGCTGTCATTGCAAGGAGCGTAAGCGACGAAGCAATCCAGAGCCGCGTTGCGGCCCTGGATTGCTTCGCTTCGCTCGCAATGACGGCTGGGAGAAGGTCACTCCTTCGCGGCCGCCGCCGTGACGCGCTTGCGCTGATAATGGCGCCCATAGGCGCCGACGATATAGCCGACCGCGCAGATTACGAAATACACGACGATCAGAAAGCCGCCGCGCTGATTGGCGGAATGCGCCTTCTCCAAAAGCCCGGTGACAGACTCCTGATCGAGCAATTTGTCTGAAACGACGCCGCAGACGACGGCGAGAATCGGCACCGACCACGACGGCAACCGAAAATAGCCGATCGCCGCTGCCGCCGCGAAGGCGACGAAGCCGAACACATGAGCGAACTGGATCATGATCGACTGAGACACTAATCCGATGAAGCGGATCAATTTGAGCATTTCGCGCCCCTTCTTGGTTCTTTTCGACCGATCTTACACATTGGGCAGGTGCTGCGCGAGGGCCTCCAGAACGGCCATGCGGACCGCGACGCCCATTTCGACCTGCTCGCGGATCAAGGAACGGCCGCTGTCCGCGACGGCGGAGTCGATCTCCACGCCGCGGTTCATCGGGCCCGGGTGCATAACCAGCGCGTCGGGCGCGGCAAAAGCGAGCTTTTCCTCGTCAAGGCCGAAGAAATGATAATATTCCCGGGCGCTTGGCGTGAGCGCGCCGGCCATGCGCTCGCGCTGCAGCCGCAGCATCATCACAATATCTGCGCCGTCGAGCCCGCTGCGCATGTCGTGATGGACCTCGACCCCGAGACGAGAGAGGCTGTCGGGGGCGAGCGTCGACGGCCCGACCACCCGGAGCCGCGCCCCAAGCGCCGACAGCAGCAGAATATTCGAGCGCGCCACGCGCGAATGGAGAATATCGCCGCAGATCGCGATAATGAGCCCCTCGATGCGCCCCTTGTTGCGGCGAATGGTCAGCGCGTCGAGCAGCGCCTGAGTCGGGTGTTCATGCGCGCCGTCGCCGGCGTTGACGACCGAGCAGTCGACCTTTCGCGCCAGAAGATGCGCCGCGCCGGCCTGCGCATGCCGCACCACGATGATGTCCGGGCGCATGGCGTTGAGGGTCATCGCCGTATCGAGCAGCGTCTCTCCTTTGGATTCCGACGAGCGCGCCACCGACATATTCATCACATCCGCGCCGAGGCGCTTGCCGGCGATCTCGAAGGAGGCCTGCGTGCGCGTCGAGGCTTCGTAGAAGAGATTGATCTGCGTGCGCCCGCGCAGGATCGACCGCTTCTTCTCGACCTGCCGCGACACTTCGACCGCCTGCTCGGCCATGTCGAGAAGCATTTCGATCGTCGGCCTCGACAGGCCTTCGATGCCGAGGAGATGGCGGCGCGGGAAAACGGTTGGGACATCTGGCTGCATGGCCATGTCTATAGCGGGGTTTGACCGCCGCCGCGACCCCTCGAAATATCCGCGCGCTCACCCCGCCGCAGCGAGGCGTCCGGGCTCGTGCTGGGACGTCGGCGCTCGCGCCTCCTCGACGATCGGAAAGCCGCCGAATAGGTCGCCGATCTGCCGCACCGGGCGCGGCGCGCTGAACAGATAGCCCTGAACCTCGCGGCAGCCGAATTCGCTGAGCATTTTCAGTTGGCGCGCGGTTTCGACGCCCTCGGCGGTGACCGAAAGCGAGAGGGAGCGCGCCAGCTCGATCGTCAGCTTCACCACCGAGGCGCACATCGGATTGGTTTCCAGATTGGCCACGAAAGAGCGGTCGATTTTCAGCCTGTCGAGCGGCAGGCCCACGAGATTGGCCAGGGAGGAATAGCCTGTTCCAAGATCGTCGAGCGCCGTCTTCACGCCGAGCTGGCGCAGGTTGGCGAGCATGTCGTAGGCTTTTTCGCCGTCGAGGATCATCGCCGTTTCGGTGAGCTCGAGCTCCAGCCTGCCCGGCTCGAGGCCGCTCGCATTCAGCGCCTCGCGGACAATCTCCTCGAAATCATGTTTGCGCAATTGCAGCGCGGAAACATTGACCGCGAGCCTGAGATGCGACGGCCATTCTTGCGCCGCGGCGGTCGCTTCCCGCAGCGCCCAGGAGCCGACCCGCTCGATCTGGCCTTCACGCTCGAAGAGCGGCACGATCTCCGCGGCGCTGAGCACGCCGCGCACCGGATGGCGCCAGCGCAAGAGCGCTTCGAAGCCCGTTGTTTCACAGCTCTGCGAATCGACGAAGGGCTGATAGACCATGAAGAGTTCGTGCTCGGCGAAGGCGCGGTCGAGCTCGGCGCCGAGCGTGTTTCGCTCGGCGATGAAGCCGAATCGGTCGCGAAATAGCGTATATCCGCAACGGCCGGCCTGCTTCGTTGCATACATTGCGCTGTCGGCGCTACGCATGATGCTTTCCGGATCGACGCCGTCGCTCGGCGCGATGGCGACGCCGATGCTGGTGGAGATTTGCAGGCTGCGTCCCTCGACCTCGAATGGCGCGCGAAAGCTGGCCAGGATGCGTCGCGCGATCGTCACCGCGTCTTCGACGTTGCGAATATCGACCGCAATGAGCGCGAACTCGTCGCCGCCGAGGCGCGCGACAAGATCGTTTTCGCGCGTGGACGCCTTCAACCGACGCGCGGCTTCGACAAGAACGAGGTCGCCCGCCTCATGTCCCATCGAGTCGTTGACGTTTTTGAAGCCGTCGAGATCGAGGCACATCAGCGCGAAGCGTTCGTCCTTGCGCGCCAAACGCGCGAAGGACCGCGCAAGCTCTTCACGAAAAGCGACCCGGTTGGGCAAAAGGGTCAGCTCGTCGCGGAGGGCCCCTTCCTGCGCCGCCGCCTCGGCCGCGCAACGCTGCGCCGCCGCCTCCGCGCGTTTGAACGCGCCGTTGATCATCACCAGGCTGTAGAGAGTCGTGGCGAAGCCGACAACGTCGAACACAGGATCGTGCTTGCTCAAGAGCGCGACGGCGAAGCCCGCCCAGATCGGCGCGACATGGGCCAGCAAAGCGCCGGGGATCATGCACAGCGCAAAACCGCCGCCGAACAAGGTCGACAAGACAAATCCGACGATGACAAGTTGCTGCGGCAGCGGCGAGTCGGCGAAGAAAAAGGCCGGAAAAACGCCCCATAGCGCACCATGCAGAAACGCATTCGCCGTGGCCCGCCACACGCCATTCGCGGAAACGGCGCTGCGGTGACGCTGCGGCGCGCTCACCCGCCGGGCGTAAACGATTCCCGCAAGGCAAAATACCAGCGCTGTCCAGACTTCGACCTGCCCGGCGACGGGGGTTTCCCACATCAGCAGCAAAAAGGTCAGCGCGCTGAAACAGGAAACGAGCAAAATGACCGGCGTCCCCCGTTCGAGATCGGTGAGTTGCTCGGCGCGGAAACGCCCCCGAACGGAAGGCGAGAGCGGACAAGCCTCGAAAGCCAGCGGGTCGCCCTCGAGAAAATGGCGTAGACGCGCGAGGCATGATCTGTCGGAATCGAAAAAGTAAGCGCGCAGGCGCGACAGCGCGCCAGAAAATGCGGATAAAAACATCATGCCATCCCGCGGCCCATTTTTCCCTCGGCGTCATGCCGGGAGAGAATCCGATCGGATGTTCCGCCGCAGACGTTGACAATTGTTAAAGCTGTGCCGGGCGCGCGCCTGAAAAGGAGTTAATGTTTCCTTTTCCGGGGTCTGGCCTTGACTTATGCTCGCCGCGAGAACATGTGTCGGATTGCTAGGGTTGCGGGTGCGGACAAGTATCATTAAGCTCTGGCGAATGAGCGCTCCGGGCGGGGTTCGCCGCGGAGTTTTTGTAGGGCCACCTTATACTCACTTTGAGTATATAGGCCGCGTAGACGTCGACTACTGTGAGGGGCAAGCGAGCCATGACGTCCCAAACCGCCGAACTGACGAGAGACCTCGCGCCCGCGCCGACGATCCGCCCGCGCGCGCTGGGCCTGGGGCCCGACGGCCGCTTTCCGATCATTCCCCGCCCCAATCTGGAATGGACCCCGGAGGTCGAGGCGGCGACGGCGCATCTCTATGAGCGCGTCTCCAAGGTGATTCCGGCGATCGAATGGCCGTTTCACGCGCCTTACGTAAAGGCGATCAATGACATCAAGAAGACGCGCAATGCGGTGATTCTGGCGCATAATTACCAGACGCCGGAAATCTACCACTGCGTCTCGGACTATATCGGCGACAGCCTGCAGCTCGCCAAGCTGGCGGCGAAATCCGACGCCGAGGTCATCGTCCAGGGCGGCGTCTATTTCATGGCCGAGACGTCGAAGATCCTGAACCCCGAAAAGACCGTGCTGATCCCCGACGCCGAAGCCGGCTGCTCGCTCGCCGCCTCGATCACGGCCGCCGACATTCGCGCGCTGCGCCGCAAATATCCGGGCGTGCCGGTGGTCGCCTATGTGAATACCTCCGCGGAGGTGAAGGCCGAGGTCGACATCTGCTGCACCTCCTCCAACGCCGTGAAGGTGGTGGAGAGCCTCGGCGTCGACCGCGTCATCATGGTTCCCGACCGTTTCCTGGCGCAGAACGTCGCCGTGCAAACCAAGGTGAAGATCATCGCCTGGAACGGCGCCTGCGAAGTGCACGAGCTTTTCACGGCCGAAGAAATCCTCGGCTTCAAGGCCGATCATCCGGGCCTCAAGGTCATCGCCCATCCGGAATGCCCGCGCGAAGTCGTGGAAGTCTCCGATTTCTCCGGCTCCACGGCGGCGATGATCGATTATGTGCGCACGAAAAAGCCGGCGCGCGTGCTGCTCGTCACCGAATGCTCCATGGCGGATAATATCGCGGCGGAGACGACGGGCACGCAATTCGTGCGCCCCTGCAATTTCTGCCCGCATATGAAACGGATCACGCTGCCGAAGATTCTCGACGCGCTGCTCGACATCCGCGAGGAGGTCTTGGTAGACCCGGCCGTGGCCGCCCGCGCGCGGCAAAGCGTGCAACGGATGATCGATCTGGGGTGAAGCCCCTCCCTGTCCCTCCCCCGCAAGTGGGAGAGGGGACGCTCGCGATCGGCGCTGTCGATGAAGGCCCCAACCTGCTCCCTCTCCCGCTTGCGGGGGAGGGTTGGGGAGGGGGCGCAACGGGAAGACCACATGCCCTCTCTCGACGCGGTTCTCGCCGCCATCGACGCCGCCAACGCCGAAGACCCCCGCAAAGTCGACGGCCGCGCCGTCGAGACAGTATATGCAGAGCGCATGAGCGCGCGTCTCGCCGCGCTCTACCCCAACGCCTCGGACCTTTTGAAAATCGCCGCCCGCGCGCAGCATCTGCGCCGCTGGGAGATTGCGCGCGGCGATTACCCCGAAGGGCGCAAGGGCTACAATGACTGGCGACGCACGTGCCGCGCCCATCACGCCGAACTCGCCGGCAGGATCATGCGCGCCAATGGCTATGACGAAGCGGCGATCGCCCATGTCGGCGCGCTGATCCGGAAGGAACAATTGAAAAAAGACCCGGAATCGCAGGCTTTGGAGAATGTCGCGGCGGTCGTCTTCCTCGAACATTACTTCGACGAGTTCCTCGCCAAATACGACGGCTACTCCGACGACAAGATCGTCGATATTCTCGGCAAGACCCTTTGCAAGATGTCCCCCAAGGGCCATGCTGCAGCGCTTGCTTTACCCCTGCCCGAGCGCGCCCGCGCGCTCGCCGCCGCCGCCGTGGCGCGCGAAGCCGCCGCGCTCGAACGGCTCGCCGCCGTCTCACTCGATTAGCCTATGCCGAAACAGCTTCCTCCCATCGTCATCGTCGGCGGCGGCCTCGCCGGGGTTTTCTGCGCGCTGAAGCTCGCGCCGCATCCCGTGGCCATTCTGGCGCCGACGCCGCTCGGCTCGAGCGGCTCCTCCTATTGGGCGCAGGGCGGCATTGCGGCGGCGGTCGAGGAGGGCGACACGCCGGAACGGCACGCCGAGGATACGGTTGCGGCAGGCGGCGGCGTCGTGGACGCTGAAATTGCGCTCGGCATGGCGCAGGAGGCGCGCGCGCGCGTCGAGGATCTCGCCGCCATGGGGGCGCCCTTCGATCGCAAGGATTGCGGCGCTTTCTCGCCGTCTCGCGAGGCCGCCCATTCCCGGCGCCGCGTCGTGCGCGTCATGGGCGACGGAGCCGGCCGCGCCATCATGGAGACGCTGGAGAGAAAGGTCGCCGAGACCCCGTCGATCACCGTCGTCGACGGCTATTCCGCGCAGGAAATCATCACCCGCGACCGTCGCGTCGTCGGCGTGCGCGCGCGCCATGCGTCGGGACGCATCTGCGACATCCCCTGCTCCGCGCTGGTGCTCGCGACCGGCGGCGTCGGCCACCTCTACCGGCTCACCACCAACCCCATCGAGTCGCGCGGCGTCGGCCTCGCCATGGCGGCGCGCGCTGGGGCCATCGTCGCGGACGCGGAATTTGTGCAGTTCCACCCCACCGCGATCGATATAAACGCCGACCCGGCCCCGCTCGCGACCGAAGCGCTGCGCGGCGAAGGCGCCATCATCGTCGACCGGGACGGGCGGCGCTTCCTGCTCGACGTCGACCCGGCGGGAGAGCTGGGCCCACGCGACATCGTCGCCCGCAGCGTCTTCGCCAGCGTCAAGGCGGGACGCGGCGCCTTCCTCGACGCCCGCGCCGCCGTCGGCGCCGAATTCCCCGCGCGTTTCCCGACCGTTTACGCGAGCTGCAAGGCGGCGGGAATCGACCCGGTGCGCGAACCCATCCCGATCGCGCCCGCGGCCCATTACCACATGGGCGGCGTGTGGACCGACGCGCGCGGCCGCACGAGCGTCGCCGGCCTCTGGGCGATCGGCGAAGTCGCCTCGACAGGCGTGCATGGGGCGAATCGTCTCGCCTCCAATTCTCTTCTGGAAGCCGTTGTCTTCGGCGCGCGCGTGGCGGCCGACATCGGCGCGACGCCTTTGCAGGACATCGATTCGCGCGTCGCCGCCGAGCGCGCCGAGGCTTCCGCGCGCGAAAGCGATTTTGCGATCATCGAGGAATTGCGCGACCTCATGTCCGCCAATGTCGGCGTCATCCGCGACGTCGCCGGGCTCTCCGGCGCGATCAAAGCGATCCGCCGGCTATCGAGCCGGGCGCGGGATATCGAGGTCTCGAATATGCTGACCACGGCGCTGATGATCTCCGCCTCGGCGCTGATGCGGCGCGAGAGTCGCGGCGCGCAGTTCCGCTCGGATTATCCACAGCCGGACCCCGCCTTCGCCCGGCGCTCGCAGATGACGCTCGCCGAGGCCCTGCGGATCGCGGACGAGGTCGGAACGTGACGGTGCGCGCTAATCGGCGTCGCGATTCCCATCCCTCCCCCTTGCGGGGAGGGTGGCCCGGCGAAGCCGGGACGGGTGGGGCCCGAGCCCAGTCACGCCCGAGATTGTCGACCCCCACCCCTGCCCCTCCCCGCAAGGGGGAGGGAGCGATGCTGCGGGCGCCGGCGATACGTAACTTAGATGCGCGAGCGCGAGACGCCCTTCGCAACCGCGCCAAGGACAATCTCGCCCGCGATCCCCATCCCTCCCCCTTGCGGGGAGGGTGGCCTCGCGCCGCGGGGCCGGGTGGGGCCCGAGCCCGATCACGCCCAAGATTGTCGACCCCCACCCCTGCCCCTCCCCGCAAGGGGGAGGGAGGGATGCTGCGGGCGCCGGCGATGCATAACTTGGACGCGCGAGCGAGAGACGCTCTTCGCAAACGCGCCGACGACACTCTCGCCCGTGATCCCCATCCCTCCCCCTTGCGGGGAGGGTGGCCTCGCGCAGCGGGGCCGGGTGGGGCCCGAGCCCGATCACGCCCGAGATTGTCGCCCCCCACCCCTGCCCCTCCCCGCAAGGGGGAGGGAGGGATGCTGCGGGCGCCGGCGATGCATAACTTGGACGCGCGAGCGAGAGACGCCCTTCGCAACCGCGCCGAGGACAATCTCGCCCGCGATCCCCATCCCTCCCCCTCGCGGGGAGGGTGGCCCGGCGAAGCCGGGTCGGGTGGGGCCCGGCCGCATTCACGCCCGAGATTGTCGACCCCCACCCCTGCCCCTCCCCGCAAGGGGGAGGGAGGGATGTGGCAAGCAGAGTGGCTCACGGGAGACGGCGTATGAGCTTCGACCTCTCTCCTCTTCTCGTCGACGACGCCATCCGCGCCGCTTTGGCGGAAGATCTCGGCCGCGCCGGCGATATAACGACGCAGGCCACGATCCCCGCGCGCGCCACCGCCCGCGCCGTCATCGCCGCGCGGGAGACGGGCGTCGTCGCCGGCCTGCCCTTGGCGCGCGCGGCCTTCCGGCGGATGGATCAAAATATCGGCTTTGAAGCGTGGCTCGAGGACGGCGCCAATGTGGTCCCCCGCGCCATCGTCGCACGCATCGACGGGCCGGCGCGCGCCATTCTCTCCGCCGAACGCGTCGCGCTGAATTACCTGGGCCGGCTCTCCGGCGTCGCCTCGCTCACGGCCCAATATGCCGCCCGCATCGCCCATACGAAAGCCAAGGTCTGCGACACGCGCAAAACGACGCCGCTGCTGCGCGCCTTCGAGAAATACGCCGTGCGCTGCGGCGGCGGCGCTAATCACCGCTTTGGCCTCGACGACGCCGTGCTGATCAAGGACAATCACATCGCAGTCGCCGGCGGCGTGGTCCCCGCCCTGCGCGCGGCGAAGCGCTTCGTCGGCCATCTCGTCAAGATCGAGATCGAGGTGGACACGCTCGCTCAGCTAAAAGACGTCCTCACTGAGGGCGCCGACGCCGTGCTGCTCGACAATATGACGCCCGACGATCTGCGGCGCGCCGTCGAGATGGTCGGCGGCCGAATGATCTGCGAAGCCTCGGGCGGCGTCACGCTCGACACCGTCGCCGAGATTGCCGAGACCGGCGTCGATCTCATCTCGGTCGGCGCGCTGACGCATTCGGCGAAGGTTCTGGACCTCGGGCTCGATATAGAAATCGCTTGAGCGCTGGACCGCGCGCCTTCAGGCGCGCTCAAAAAAATGCGCGCCTGAAGGCGCGCGGTCCGTTCGATCACCTCAACGCCGCGCTCAGCCGCCCGAGTTTCAGCCCCCGCCTCTCCAGCATCTCCGGCATGCGCGGCGACAACAGAAACGCCAGCTCCTGCTCCCGCGTGATCGTCACCGGGTCGAGCGCCTTCAGCTCGTCGTCCACATGGCCCGGGTGGCACATGATGAGGTGACGCCGCCCTGGCGCGCGCAGAAAGGTCTCGAAGGCCTTGGCGTAATCCTTCCCCGGATCGAAATCGGAAAAGCCGGAAAAACCGTCGTTCACCGCAAAGCCGCGCCATTTGGCGGCGCGGCGCAGGCCCGAGGTCAGGGCGCGCACCGCGAGCGCCTTGCCGATATGGGCGCGGCGCAACGCGATGCGGTGCGGCCCATCGGCGGCGTCGCGCACCCAGGCGCGGCCGGCGAGCTTACGCGCCGCCATGGCGTCGAGCAGCGCTTCGCGAATCCCCGGCAGCCCATGGATATGTTGATGCCCGTCGACGAAATCGGGCCGGCGCTCCATCACCGCCTCAAAACGGTCGAGCTGACGCTCTATTTCGGCGCGAATCTCCTCCATGGGGAGCTTGCCGCTCATAGCGAGGCCAATGACCTGCCGGACTGCGGGAAACGCCCCGGTCGGCGCAAGCTTCGGCATGGGCGAGAGCGGGCGGCCGAGCGTGAGGTTGAAATGCAGGCCGACGTCGGCGTTTTCGCAATGGCGCAGGAGGTCACGGCCCATCGCCGGCCAATGCGATCCGTTCACCAGCGCCGAGACGGCCGTCAACCTCCCGGCGTCGAGCGCTTTCAAAATGCCGACCGAAACCCCTTGGGAGAGGCCATAATCATCCGCGCAGAGGGCGACGATCCGCTCATTTGCCTTGGCCATCCCGCCTCCCATCTATGCCGCGCGACGAATTTCTGCTTGAAGCCTGCGTCATGAGCGACACCATCGAGACCCCCGATATATCGGTCGTCATCCCTGTCTTCAACGAGCGCGCCAATTTGCGCCCGCTTGCGGCGCGGCTCACGCACGCATTGGCGCAGGCGGGCGTGAGCTTCGAAGCGATCTTCGTCGACGACGGCTCGCATGACGCCAGCATGGACGAATTGCGCGCCCTGTGCGCACAGGAGCCGCGTTTTCGCGCCCTCTCCTTCTCGCGCAATTTCGGCAAGGAAGTCGCGATTGCGGCGGGTCTCGACGATGCGCGCGGCCGCGCCGCCGTCATCATGGATTCCGACCTGCAGCATCCGCCCGAGGTCATCATCCAATTCGTCGAGAAATGGCGCGAGGGCTATAAAAACGTCTATGGCCAACGCACGGACCGGGCGAGCGACCCGAAGATGCGCACCATCTTCACGGAGGTTTTCTACCGGCTGCTGGCAAAATTCGGCGACGTCTCGCTGCCGCCCGGCGCCGGCGACTTTCGTCTGCTCGATCGGCAGGCGGTCGACGCCTTGCTCTCCATGCGCGAACGCGCCCGTTTCAATAAAGGCCTCTACGCCTGGATCGGCTTCAAATCGATCGGCGTGCCTTTCGAGGTCGACGCGCGGGCGAGCGGCGTATCGAAATTCAACTTCACCCGTCTCGTCAGCTTCGCTCTGGACGGGCTCATGTCCTTCTCCTCGATCCCGCTCAAAGTCTGGACTTATGTAGGGCTCGCGATCTCGATCTTCGCGCTGGGCCTCGCCGGCTATTATTGGGTGCGGACCATGCTTTTCGGCGTCGATACGCCCGGCTTTCCGACGCTCGTCGTCTCGATCGCCTTCTTCTCGGGCGTCCAGCTCATCTCGCTTGGCGTGCTCGGCGAATATGTCGCGCGCATCTTCAACGAGGTGAAAGGACGGCCGCTTTATCTCGTGGCGGAGCGGGTGGAAGCAAACAAGCAATCTCGACGCGCCAAAGAATGAGGAAGGCGCGCCGCGCCTTCACCCACGCAACTGCGTCTCGCGGCTCAAGCGGCGGCCTTGTCGCCGCTGGATTGATCGGCGCCGTTCGGGCCAGGAATTCTGTCGAGCACGGACAGGGCTTCGATTCTGGCCAGTTGAAGAAGATGGGCGACCGTCGGCAACTGGGACCGTATCGCCATGTCGGCGAGCTCGGCGCTCATGTCGCTGATATAGATTACAGAGTCTTCCTGAAATTGCGGCTCGAGGCTAACGTCGGACATATTTCAGCTCCTGGCGACATATCTGAAATGGAAACTACGAGACGTCGAACAACGCATCTGTCTGATCCGTAATTTTCCCAGACCGGGCATCCGCCCTGGGATTTGCGTGGCTCCTCCTGCTCTCGCGCCGACCCACCGCCGCGCCCCGGCCTGATTGTGCCTCGAGCCGACGTAAGCTTGGCCATAATGCCTGATCAGCGGTCCAAGACTATTGCGAAAACGCGCCCGTATTGTGTTTCGCGCGGATAAACCGATTGGATTTCACATGTTTGCCGGTTTGGTTTCCCCTTCCTTACCCCGGAGCGGCGCTCGGTCGGTTGGCCGGAAGGACAGTCGCTCTCCGGATAGAAGGGTGATATTTTGATCCGATCATGACGATCGCAGCGCGCCCCGCCGGCTCTCGGCTGGGAATTATTCTCGGTTTCTCGGCCCTGCTTTTCCTGGCGTTCGCCTTCGGGCTACGCCTCGTCTGGTTCGGGGCAGAAGCGCCCTTGCCCCCGCTTCTCGAAAATCTGCCGGATTCGAAAACCGAAGCGGATCAAGAAATCTTCCTCGCCCGCCTCGATCGCGCCTTTCCCGCGGGCTTCGCCGAATCGGACCTTCTGGATGCGCTGGCCGCGCAGGGCTTCACCCGCGCCGCCGCGCCGGAGCGCGTCGCGACTTACGATCGCGGCGCGGGGTTGAACGACAAATGCCGACGCAGTGGAAACCTGCGGTGGAGCGCCGACGCCGCCGGGCGCGTGACCAAGCTCACGGGCGGCTATTATCAGCATTGCCCAACTCATTAGCGCTTGCTTAACAAGAGCGCGATAAATCCCCGTTTTGGGGATGGCCTTGAAATGGAGCGTCAGCTTCCAGCAAGGCTACCGATCCATCCTCGCCGATGCTTCCCGATTCCTTCCTGCAGTCGGGAAGCGGACGCCGGCGTGTCGGGTCGGATCCCCATGCGTCGGCCTTCTTCTTTCTTTTGGTTGTCGAGCGAATTGGAAGCCCCGTGAGATCCCTACGGTCCATCGCCCCCTTACTTTCGATTTTCGCGCTCATTTTCTGCGCGGCGTTCTTCGCTGGAATGACGGTGAAGGCGCAAGCGCAAGGCGCGTCGGACATTTCGAGCCTTTGGTCGTGGGCGGTCCAGTCCTGGACGACCGAAACCACAGCCGACGGCAGGATCATCAAGGTCGTTCACGAGCCTTTCGCCTTGACCCGGAATCTCGCCCTGATCGCGCTGACGATGATCGGCGGGACGATACTGGTGACGGAAAAATCGAGCGCCTCGAAAATCACGCCGGCCAAGCTCGCGATCATGCGGGGCCAGCTCGACGAGGGGATCGGCGCCATCATCGATCTCCTCCAGGGCTATGCGGAACGCAATCAGAAATTCGCGGATTCCGTGCTCAGAGGCAGCGCCGAGCTCGCGAAAGCGAGCAGCCCGGAACGCCTGAGATCCGCCATCGAATTCCTGATCTCCGAAAACCAGAAGATGTTGAAGGAGACCGAGGCCTATCAGGCAAGCCTGCGCAACTCGCGCGATCAGATCAGCAAGCTTCGCTTCGAGCTGGCGGAAAAGCAGGCCGAGACTCAGAAGGACACTCTGACGTCGGCCTTTAACCGGCGATATTTCGACGCCAAGCTCGCCAATGTCCTGGCGGACGCCAACCGGCGCGCAACATCGATCAGCTTGATCCTGGCCGATCTCGACCACTTCAAGAGCATAAATGACGAGCATGGGCATCTTGCGGGCGACGAGGTGCTGAAGATGTTCGCCGATCAGATGCAGAAGCATGTGCGGGCGGAGGACACCGTCGCCCGTTTCGGCGGCGAGGAATTCGCGGTCATCCTTCCCCACGCCAACATCGAGGCCGCCGTCGCGGTCGCCGAGAAAATGCGGCGATGGCTCTATGGCAATAATTGGAAGATCGCCGGCAAGCCACAGACCCAGAAAATAACGGCGTCGTTCGGCGTCGCCCAATCGCGCGCCAATGATACGCCCGACGAACTCATCAAACGCGCCGACTCCTGCCTCTATGCGTCGAAATCCTCGGGCCGCAACCGCGTCACCCCCAGCCACGTCTGAGGCGGCGCGCGGCTATCTCCCGTAGCCGAGCGTCTCGATCTTGATGAGGCGGCCATTTTCGAAGGTGAGCGTCGGCATGAGCCGGGTCGGGCCGAAATTATAGACCCATTGCTCGATCCGCACTTCGCGCGCCACGGGAAGCGGATAGGTTTGCTCGAGCGAGTCGAGCGGCCTCGGTATGGTCGGGTTCGTCCCGCCGGCCCGATATTCTGTATGTTCATCCGTATAGGCTGGCGCGCCGCAGCGCTGCAGCACCTCGAACTTGGACTGCCCCTCAACGACAAGCTCCGAGCCGCAGCGTAGCGCCGCGGCGGGGACAACACTCGCCGCAAGCAAAGGGATGGCAAGGAGCAGGTTTAATCTCATGTGATACTTATTCCCATTTGAGCAGCTTGCATTGGGGCTTGTCATTCCCGGCAGGCTGAAAGCCCGACCGGGAATCCAGAGCCACAGAAGCGCTGGTTTTGCTCTGGTTTCCCGATCGCTCGCTGCGCGAACGTCGGGAATGACACCGAACCGATCAAGTGGATCTCGTATTACTGGCCCAGTCGACGCGGCGCGCTTAAGAACCGCGCCAGAGAAACGCCCGATCCGGAAATTAGAGATTCTCGACGCGGCGCGCCACCGGCAGCGGAAGAGACGCTGATTTCGAGAATGATCCTGTTAAAAGGCAGGCAATGATTCGCAATCTTCTCTCGGTCGGCGGTTTCACCCTGCTCTCGCGGCTCACGGGCTTTCTGTCGCTCGCGATGCAATCGGCGATCATGGGCGCGGGCGTCGTTTCCGACGCTTTCTTCATTGCACAGCGCCTGCCCAACAGTTTCCGCAGCATTTTCGGCGAGGGCGCTTTCAACGCCGCTTATATCCCCTGCTACGCCAAGGCGCTGGAACAGGACGGCGCCGAGCCGGCGGAGGAATTCGCCGGCGAGGTCTATACGCTGCTCCTCGTCTCGCAGATCGTGCTGCTTGCCCTCGTCTGGCTCTTCGCGCCGCAATTCGTCGGGCTGCTGGCGCCGGGGCTCGGCGATCGGCCGGAGAAATTCGCGCTGGCCGTGAGCCTGACGCGCATCACCTTTCCCTACCTCCTCTTCATGACGCTCTTCGCGCTGCACATGGGCACGCTCAACGCCCATGGCCGTTTCGCGCTGCCGGCCTTTGCGCCCAACCTCATGAATCTCACGGTGATGGCGGCGCTCGCCGTCGCCTTTCTGTTTCCGAACGCCGGCTATGCGGCGAGCTGGGGCGTCACGATCTCCGGCGCGCTGGAATTGGGCCTCCTCATGTGGGGGGCGCGGCGCATCGGCGTGTTGCGCGGCCTGCGCAAGCCGCATTGGCCGCGCGTGCGCGAGTTTTTCATCAATCTTGGCCCGGCCGTGATCGGATCGGCCAGCCCGCAGATCGCCGTCTTCGCCGACACGATTCTTTCCTCCATGCTCGCGGATGGCGGCGTATCGGCGATCTCCTATGCCGAGCGGCTGTATCAGCTTCCCATCGGCGTTATCGGGATTGCGGCAGGCACCGTGCTGCTCCCCGAGATGAGCCGCCGCATCGCCGCCGGCGACGTCGACGGCGCGCATCAAGCGCAGAGCCGCACAATGGCGCTGACCATCGCGCTCGCCGCGCCCTTCTTCATCGCCTTCGTGACAATCCCGGAGCTCATCGTCGCCGGGCTTTTTATGCGCGGCAGATTTACCGCCGCCGACGCCATTGCCGCCGGCGACGTGCTCGCCGCTTACGGCGGCGGGCTGATGGCGCTGGTGCTGATCGCGTCTGCAAAGGCGAGCTTTCAGTCGCGCGGCGACACGGCGACGCCGATGAAGATCGCGCTTGCGGCGCTCGCCGTGAATGTCGCGCTCAAAATTGTGCTTTTCCAGCCGCTCGGCGCGGTCGGGCTCGCGACGGGGACCTCGGTCCAGGTCTGGGTCAATCTCGGCGCGCTCCTGGCGATCGCCATCGAGCGAGGATTTGTCGACTTCGACCGCGCTTTCGCCAAGACGCTGGGGGCGACCGTCGTCGGCTGCGCGCTGCTGGCGATGGTCGCGGCTTTCGGCCGGGCGCCCGCGCTGGCCTTCGGGGCGCATTTCGGCTCTCAGGCCAATCTGGCGGCGCTCATTCTTTTGGGCGCGGCGGGCGCGGTCGTCTATGGCGCGGCCCTTGCTGGCGCGCTGCACCTTATGGGAATCAAAATCGGCGCTCTGCGTGCGCGCGTGAAGCGATCGCCGGCTTTAGTCTGACGCTCGACCCTTCTGCGCCTCCAGCTTGGCGAAGCGGACCAGCACCTCGGCGCCGTCTTCCGGCGGCGACGCAAGGCGGGCGCGGAACGCGATCTTCTCGCCGGCGTCCAACCGCGACTTCGGCGCCGAAGTCGTCCAGCGGTAGCGATCGAGGCCATTCGCCCCCCGCACGGCAAGCGAGATGGCGGGGACGGCGTTGCGCTCGCGGCGGATATTGACGATCTCGCCCTCGGTGACGAGCACCCGGCGCGCGCCGTCCATCACGATGCGCGAGCGCACCTCGCGCAGCTCCAGCCCCGCGAGATTGACCGGCATGCCGAGCGCGCGATAGCTCGACGCGAGTGGCGGGGCGATGCGGACGATCCGCTCCCGCATGGCGATCATCGCCGTGGCGCCCATGATGATCGCGATGATGGCGGCCACGATTGGCGCACGGTCCCGCTTGACCTGCCGCGCCTGATGCGCGACGGGACGCGGGGGCCTGCCCCACATCTCCTCATAGCTTGGAGCGTGCGGGAACTCGCTCGAGGCTTCGGCCGCGATTTCCCGCTGCGCGCTGCTCCGGTGGATGTCCTCTCGAGTAAAGCTCATTTCAGGTTCCCGCTGTCGCAACGCTGATCGGCGAGCCGTCGCCACCGGCAGGGCAACCGGATGAATGCCGGACGTCAGCCGATCCCTCCCCTTTACGGGGAGGGTGGCCCCGCGTAAGCGGGGTCGGATGGGGCAAAGCCCCACCGCTACCGTTGCGGCGCGAGCCCCACCCGGCGCCTCCCCGTAAAGGGGAGGTATCTGGGCTAACGATACCGGCGCGCCATTCACCCGATGGCCCTGCGTCCATTAGGCGCTGTTATGGTTAAGAGCGCGTGAACTGCTATCCTTCGACGCTGATTCCCAGCAACCCAACCGCCGCTTTTGACGCGGCTCGATCGCCTGGAGCGGCAAACCGGTGCTGAGCTTCGAGAATGTCGGCTTGCGCTATGGCGTCGGCCCGGAAACCCTACGCGACCTCACCTTCCAGATCGCGCCGCGGTCCTTCCAGTTCCTTACCGGCCCGTCGGGCGCTGGCAAGACGACGCTGATGCGGCTCATCATCATGGCGCTGAAGCCGACGCGCGGTCTTATCAATATTTTCGGCCGGGACGCGGCGACGCTCGAGACGGATGAGATCGCCGACGCCCGCCGGCGGATCGGCGTCGTCTTCCAGGACTTCCGCCTTCTCGACCATTTGACCGTCTATGAGAATGTGGCGCTGCCGCTACGCGTTCTGGGGCGCGAGGAGGCAAGCTATCGCTCGGAGGTCATCGAGCTCCTGAAATGGGTCGGCCTCGGCGAGCGAAAGCATAGCCTGCCCACCGTGCTCTCGGGCGGCGAGAAGCAGCGCGCCTCCATCGCGCGGGCGCTGATCTCGCAGCCAAAGCTCCTGCTCGCCGACGAGCCGACCGGAAATGTCGATCCGACTCTCGCCCGCCGCATTTTGCGGCTCTTTGTGGAGCTGCACAAATCCGGGACGGCGGTCGTGATCGCGACGCATGATCTGAGCCTGATGGACCAATATGAAGCCGCGCGGCGCCTCGTGCTCGCGGACGGCCGTCTGCATATTTTCGAGTGAGGCGAATGGAGCTGCCGCCTTTCGTCGCCGATCTCCTCGCGCGCGCCGGCGTCCTGCGCCAGCCGGCGCCCGCCGCCGAGGAGGACGCCGCCGCCTTCCGCTCGCCGCTCGTGCCGACCGATTCTGTCGCCGGCCGCTCGCTCGTCATCGTCATTGCGATCATGACCTTCCTCGCGGCCCTCGCCGCCGGCGCCGCGCTGCTCGTCTCACAGGCGAGCGTCGAATGGCGCGCCGAGGCGTCGAGCGAAGCCAGCGTCCAGGTACGGCCCACGCCGGGTCGCGACATCGACGCCGATCTCGCGACGGCGGCCGAACTTTTGCGAAAAACCCCCGGCGTGCGCGAGGCGCAGGTCTATACGAAGGCCGAGTCGGAATCGCTGCTGTCGCCCTGGCTCGGCGAGGGCCTCGACCTTTCCGAGCTTCCCACGCCGCGCATGATCGTGGTGAAGCTCGATCCCAAGGAGCGGCCCGATCTCTTGGTTCTACGCGCGGAGCTGACCGAGGCTGTCCCCAACGCCGTGCTCGATGACCACCGCCTGTTTCTCGAACGGCTCGGAGATATGGCGCGCGCGGCCGTCGCCGTCTCGACGATGATTTTCGTCCTCATCCTCGGCGCCATGGGCATCGCTGTTGCATCAGCGACGCGCGCAGCCGTCGCCACCAACCGCGAGATCGTCGAAGTGCTGCATATCGTCGGCGCGGCCGACACTTTTATCGCGCGCGAGTTCCAGCGCCGCTTTCTCGCCTTGGGGTTCCGCGGCGCGCTGATCGGCGGCGGCGCAGCGATCGGCTTTCTCTTTCTGGCGCGCGCCTTGACGCATCATTGGCGCGCGACGGCGGGCGGGGAACAAATGGAGGCGATGTTCGGGGACTTCTCCATTGGCGTCGACGGCGTTGTCACGATCCTTTTGCTCGCCGGCGGCATTGCGCTTCTCACCGGCTTTCTGTCCCAGGCGATCGTGTTCCGTTACCTGAGGCGGCTGGGATGACGGCGATCATCCGGAACGCCGCCTTATGACCATATATCTGTCCAGAAACCGCGCCTCGATGCGCGGTCGACGAAACCGGCGGGAGGGAGGCAGAGTGGCGGGGCCAGCGCGTCAGGCAGGCACGGGACAGGCCAATATCGGGCGCGCCGTCGGCCTCGTCGCACTCGGCGGCCTCGCGTTCGGAATTCTGCTTTTTGTCGCGGGATATGTCTGGTTCGCGCTCTCGCTGGCGCGCAACGAGCCGCGCCTGACGGTCAGGGCGGAGGGGATCGTCGTCTTCACCGGAGGGTCCGACCGCGTGCAGGAGGCGGCCGAGCTTCTGGCGCGCGGCCAGGCGAACCGCATGCTCATCACCGGCGTCAATCGGGCGACCCGCAGCTCGGTTCTGGCGAGATTGCTGCCCGTCTCACACAGGCTGTTCGATTGCTGCGTCGATCTTGGCTATCAGGCGCAAGACACGATCGGCAACGCTCGGGAAACGCGCGAGTGGGCGCAGACGCGCAATATCTCCCATTCGCTCATCGTCGTGACCTCGAATTACCATATGCCGCGCGCGCTCGCCGAGCTCTCCGCCGAGCTGCCCGATGTGACGCTGCATCCCTTCCCGGTTGTGAGCGATCATGTAAACGTCGCCGGCTGGGCGAGCGACGTTGGCGTTATCAGGCTCGTGGGCGGAGAATATCTCAAATATCTCGGCGCCCTCGCGCGCATCACCCTGCGCCAGAACGAGACCGGCCCCGATATGACCGCGCTACGAGGGGAGCCGGCGTCGCCGTAGGACCGCGAGCCTTCAGGCTCGCTCAGACTGATGACAACGTGGCGATGACGCCCCTCGCGCTTCGAGACGGCTGCTGCGCAGCCTCCTCAGCATGAGGGACTTCTGCTTCTAGGCCAAACACTTAGGCCTCATCCTGAGGAGCGAGCGAAGCTCGCGTCTCGAAGGACGAGGCCGCCTCGGAGGTTTGCCAACAAACGGCGCGCGCCTTCAGGCTCGCAAGAAAAATGCGCGCCTGAAGGCGCGCGGTCCATTTTCCGGCGGCTTGTTAAGCCGGGCGCCGCTGGCGTAAAAGGCGCGGGTCTGCCGCAAGGAAGCGCCGCCCCATGATCTATCTGCGTTCGCTGGTCTTCCAGATTCTCTTCTTCCTGGCCATGGTCGCGCTGATGCTGATCTGGCTGCCGGGCCTCTTCATGGGCCGGCAGGTCTCGCAGGAGCTCGGACGCACTTGGGGCCGCGTGTCTTTGTGGCTGCTCGACAAGATTTGCGGCACGAAGGTCGAGTTCCGCGGGCTCGAAAACAAACCCAAAGGCGCGGTGATCGTCGCCTCGAAGCATCAGTCGATCTGGGACACTTTCGTCCTGCCGACCCAATTCCCGGACTTCAGCTACATCCTCAAGCATGAGCTGGTCTGGCTGCCCTTCTTCGGCTGGTATCTGCTCGCCGCGGAGCAGATCGCCATCGACCGCGCCAAGGGCGGCAAGCTGCTGCCGCAGCTCATCGAGAAGTCGAAGACGCTCTTTGCACAGGGACGCCAGCTCTTCATCTTTCCGGAAGGCACGCGCCGCCCGGCTGGCGCGCCGCCGGCCTATAAGATCGGCGTCGCCCATCTCTACGCCGCCGCGAAAGTGCCGGTGCTGCCCGTGGCGCTCAACGCCGGCCTGTTCTGGCCCCGGCGCTCATTCCTGATCTATCCGGGCACGGTGGTGATCGAATTCCTGCCGCCCATCCCGCCGGGTCTGCCGACGCGCGAATTCTTCGAGAAGCTGCAAAACGACATCGAAACCGCCTCGGACGGGCTGATTGCCGAGGCCATTGCCGCCAATCCGAGCTTTGCGGCCCGCGTTGCGGAGAATCGGGCTAAGGCGATTGCCAAGGATAAAGCTCGGGCGGAGAAAAAGGCGGCCGGGCGCGGCCGAAGCTCCGCGACGGGAGAAGCGTAAATGTGCACCCACTACATCTAATCACGATCGGCCCTCTCCCATTTAGGACGAGGGCGACAGCCAACCTATCGCTCTTTGGCACCAGCGCCACGGTTCCGAATTCGGTTTAACGCGCAGACGAGTTCCGCCGTCATGGCCGCGCTTGTCGCGGCCATCCACGCCGCGCTGACGCGGAAAGCTGAGAGCATGAGCCGGAATAATGCCGCGTCTTCTCCCCGCGTGTCGTAATGTCCCGGCGTGGATGCCCGCGACAAGCGCGGGCATGACGCGGTTGCGTAAAGTTTGTTAACCTGGATCGGAGGCTTGGTCAGATGGCGGGACCGCCTCGACCAAAAGCAGCCCGTAGTTTAGGATGGGCAGCACTTTGTCGTGCAGGAACCAAGTCATGTGGAATCTTTTCACGATATTCTTTAGCTTCGTTCTCACTGCGGTCATCGGGAACTTTCTTGCCGCAGGTTGGCAATATCGAAATTGGATTGCCCAACAAAAAGTATCTGTGTCTCAGAAAAAGAATGAAGAGCAAATGGCGCTGCTAGATGAAATCGAACGCCTAGCGTCCTCACGCCGATTTCATATGGCCCGATTTGCTTATTCGCTAGAGACAGACGACGATGAACTGATTAAGTCGAGATTCACCGAATTCGACAAAACGCTAGTACAATGGAACGAGAGATACTCAGCTTTTTTGGCGAAACTTCGTATTTACAGAACTTTCGACGACGCTATCCGTCTCGAAACGAGAATTCATACCCCTTTGTCTTTGTGCACCTCTGATCTAGCGGCATTACACAAGAAAGACAAGGCAACTCGTTTTGAAAAAATACGAAAACTAAAAATTCACGCCCGACTGAATACGATTAACGGGGAGATTATTGATTTCTCCAGAGATTACCTCACGGAGATTAGCCGTAATTCAGTGATTGTAATAGATCCAGATAGCAGAGATTTTAAATTTGAAAATCTACACTACTTTACTACTCTATTTCTATTAAAATCCCTATTCCGGGAGCGCCAGAAATACTTCTGACTAAGCAATTCTTCTTTTAAGGACGGGGTATAACTTGGCTGCATAGAGGGCACGTCGGTGAACCTTGGAGAACCATTCAGGTGTCTGACTTCGAGGGCAAGGGTATACAAGCATAGCCGCAAGCTCGGCTGCTTGTGGAAAAGTTAATTGGTCGAGTCTCGCCTGGTAGCAGTGATCAGCGGCTTCATCGAGCCCGCGCAAACCATGCCCCAGGTAGGCACAATGTAAATAGGAGCGCAATATCTCAATCTTTGAATAATGGAATTGAATAACAACAGACAATATCATCTCGTAAACCTTCCGGCGGATGGTAGGAGACTTATAACCGGTAAGAGTCCTCACAAGCTGCATGTCGATAGTGCTAGCGCCTCCGTGTTTTTGTCTGCTTAAAATACGCCACGCTTCTCTCGCGATCGACTTTAAATCAACCCCGTGGTGGCTAAAAAAACGCCGATCCTCCAATATTAAGATCAATATTTCCAGCTCAGTTAACGCCGGAGAATCCCAGTAAGCAAAAGGCTTTTTGTACGAGATCTCAAACAGGTCGCTATTCAATTTTATTAGCAAGTTACGAAAAGACGGCAACTTTGCCGGTGTCTCGCGATCGTTTGAACACATCTTTGAATCCCATTTTTAGAAATGCCGCCAACACCCGATAATTCAGCTCCAAATCACGCCTTCGTCGCCTCGAAAGCCGGCGCGCGCGCCGAAAAGTCGCCGAGCCAGGCGACGAGCTTGGGATATTTCGCCCGCCATGCGCCTTCGAAGCGCAGATCGAGATAACCGAGCGCGCAGGCGACCGCGATCTGGCCGATCGTGATGTCGCCGACCGGCGGCGCGGCTTCAAGCACGGCAAGCGCGCGGTCGATCTTGCCCTGCTGCAGGTCGATCGCCTCCTGATCGCGCAGCTCGGGGCGGCGCATGGCGGTCTCGTAGCGCATCAGCAGCGCCGCGTCGTTGATCCCGTCTCCGAGCGCCTGCAGGCGCAGCGCCTCGAAGCGCCGCGCGGGATCGCTAGGGAAAAGCTTTCCGCCGCTGAGATGGTCGAGATACTCCGCGATCACGCGGCTGTCGTAGAGCGCCGTTCCATCGGCCAGAATAAGCGTCGGAATTTTGCCCAGTGGATTTTGGCTGCGCAATGTGTCGTCCGGATCGGTCGTGCTGGCAGGCACGACGTCGACCTGCGCGGTAAGTCCAACCAGATCGGCGACAATGCGGATTTTGCGCGCATAGGGCGAGGCGGGGGAATAACGAAGGATCATCATTTGCGGACCACCGCCGTTTTGCTGAACGTCGGCGCGTTCCTTATCCCGACCGCGCGCCCCTGCGCAAGGAAGTCAGGGATGGCCCTCCCCGGCTACTTTTAGCTCGGTAAGCTTTTCCGCTTTGGCGCCGTCGTCCGGCTGGAGGGAAGGCAATGTGCGCTCCAGGCTGAGAAGCGCGTCGCGTTTTTGCCGTGGGAGGCGCGAATCAGCGAGCGCGATAAAATCCTCATCGCTGTGCGGGCAGCCGATGCGGCCTCGGAATATCAAAATCCCCGTTGGCGTCACGATGCTATCGCCCGCCCGCAAGGTTGCGTCGTGCAAGCGCAGAAGGGATTTATCCGCCGCGGCGGGCTGAAGCGGTTCCGCCCCGCAAAATAAGGGTTTTGACAGCCTGGCTCCCGTCGAATCAGAGCCTTCGGCGGTTTCCATCGCGTGAGCGCGCTCTTGCGCATTCTTTTTTGGAGAATTGTCGAAGCGCAAAGTGAAGGAATGACGTCGCGTGGCGCTGTGCTGGACGCGCGCTTGCGGCCGCGGCGCGCTGCGCGCCTCATCGGCGCCGCCCAGGCCGAAAAGCTCTTCAAAGAATCCGGCCTTAGCTGGAGTGGCGAGACTCGCGAAGAAGAGTGCGCACATAAAAAAACGGGCGATCTTTTCGGCTGGGCCACGCTTGTGAATGCTCATGGAATACATACGAAATGCCTCCACAATAATGCATCCGAGTATAACGATGACAGGTCGCGCTAATGACGGATTGACCCGTTCGCGAGAGACACTCTCGCAACGACAGGTAAACAATCGAGATGAGAATTCGTTTCATCTTATGTATTGGGCGCGACATCTTGTCCCGCGATGAGGCTCCCTCGTTCCGGCGAATGATTTACCTCAGCCCTCAAATCGCGGTTCGTTGTCATTCCCGACGCTCGCGCAGCGAGCGATCGGGAATCCAGAGCAAACCAGCGCTCTTGTGGCTCTGGATTCCCGGTCGGGCTTTCAGCCCGCCGGGAATGCCCCCCCCCAATGCGAACTTTCAACCGGAAATGACGTCACTCCCCCGTCAGGCGATCGATCTCGAAGCCCGCGCCTTCGGCCTGGGCCAGTTTCGACGCAAGGAAAGCGAGAATTTTCCGCGCCTCCTCTTCGAAAACGAAAGGCGGATTGATGACAACCAATCCCGTCCGCCGCAGACCTTCGCCCCCACGCGCAACCGCGAACGACAGGCGCAGCGTGCGTTTCACGCCCTCGCGCGCGAAGCGACCAAGAAATGCGCGCTCTGCAATGGCGTCCTTCGACGGATGCCAGAGCGCGTAAACGCCATTCGGCCACTTGCGATAGGCGCGCAGAAAGGCTGAGAACATCGCGTCGAATTCATCCGTCCGCTCGAAGGGTGGATCGATCAGCACGAGGCCGCGCTTCTCCTTGGGCGGCACATAGGCGCTGAGCCCGGTGTAGCCGTCGATATGGATCGCCTTCACCCGCGCGTCGCGTCCGAAGCGATAGCGCAGCGCCTCGAAAGCGTCGGGGCGCAACTCGCAAAAAATGGCGCGGTCCTGATCGCGCATCATCCGCGCGGCGATGAGCGGCGAGCCGGGATAGAGCCCCGGCCGCCCCTCGGCGTCGAAGACGCCGACGCAATCGAGATAGGGCGCGAGAAGCGCGCGCGTCTCATCGTCCGCGCTGGAGAGATCGGCGAGGCGACCGATTCCGCCGCGCCATTCCAGCGTGCGCTCGGCCTCGTCGGCGGCGAGGTCATAGGCGCCCTCCCCCGCATGGGTGTCGATGACGCGGAACGGCGCGTCCTTGCGCAAGAGATAGGCGAGCAGGCGCGCAAGCAGCGCATGCTTGAAGACGTCGGCGAAGTTGCCGGCGTGGAAACCGTGGCGATAGTTCATGCCGTTCTATCGGCCGGTTGCCGCCGAGCCGCAAGCGCGCCGATGTCGTTCCGCGCGCTCGTCATGTCTGCCCTGGATTCCCGCTTTCGCGGGAATGACATTCACAAGGGCGCCGGCACGGAAATCTCGCGCTGGCGGCAGCCGTGCTGCACGACCTCGGGACAGGCTCGGAACTCGCGCAAGTCCTTCGACAGGCAGATGCGCACTTCCTCGAAGACATTGCGACGGCAGGAGACCGCCATCATGCCCGGCCGCAGCCGCGGATTGGCGTCGTAGAAGGCGCGCTCGACATCGATGGGCGTGAAGGTCTGATCGCCCTTGGGCCTCACGAAAGCCGCAGGGATCGTCACCGCCTCTCGTGCGCGGGCGACATCGCCGAAATAGTCGCTCGGGCTCTTGCCGCTGCAGGTTCCGTGCTTGCGCCATTCGTAGCGCGCGAGGCGCTCGTCGGGGAAGAGCCCGTCGGCGCGCTGCAGAGCGATGCGGGAGGGCGTGCGCGGACCGTCACAGTCGCTGGGGAAGCCGTGCTCATATTGCGGCCACAGCCCATGCACGACGAAGCCCAGCCCCTTCCCCGGCTCGCATTGATCATGCGAGCCGCCGACGCTGTCGCAGAAGCCGGGCGACCAGCTCAAGGCGAGCACGTAGAAATCAAAATCCTTGGAGGGCGCGCCGCCGCGGAAACCGGCGTCGCGCTTGGCTTCAGGAGCGGGCGCGGGCGTCGCGTCTTGCGGCTTCGGCGGAAGCCGATCGGCGCAATGGTCAAGGATACAATCGTCGTCCTTGGCGCTCGCGGGCGCCAGAAAGAGGAAAGCAGAGAAAAACGCCGCCGCGCGCGCGGCAGTCAAAAAAATGCTGGTCATCGGAAAACCTCGGAGCCGCTTTGTTGAGCGGTCGGGCTCAAGGTCCGGCCGCGCGGCAATTCGGACTGAAGGCGTGGTTGCGGTCAAGCCCCTCGACGCACCAGGTGACGCCCGAACCGATGCCGATGAAGCCCAGATCCTCGCCGATGTTGTAGACGACGCGGCGGCGCTTGCCGTCGTTGAAATAGGCTTCCGCGCGGCAGTAGCGACGCGGAATATAGCTCAAACCATCGGTGCGATAGCCAAATTCGGAGGCGCTTTCATAGCCCTCGATCACGAGGCCGGAATTCCAATATTCGGCCTCCCGGCTGCCAAAGCTCGAGGTGATTTCCGTCAGCACCAGCGGGTCCGAGCACAAAGGCAAAATCCCCGAGTAAGGCGGCACGCGAAACTCCGCCGGCTGGTCGTGCTCGCGCGGCGCGGCAAAGGCCGAGGTAGCGCCGACGAGGCAAAATAACGCCAAGTGAAAAACAACGCGGCGAAAAACGGAGCCTGTCATGGGAATCCCCTCGATCGAGTCGGCCGAATTGGGGCGAATGCGCGCCGGCGCGTCAAGCGGCGATTTGCGAAGCTGCGAAAAAGCCCTTTATACTTTCCACATGGTTGACGCCCGCAACGCTCGTCCCGTCACGCTGCGCCGCGCGCTGGCGCTCGCTCTGATAGCGCTCGCCGCGCTCCTCGCAGGCCCGGAAGCCGCCGTGGCGCAGGACCCCTTTTCCGATTTCTTCGGCGGCCTGTTCGGCTTCAAGCGCGCGCCGGTTCAGCGCCCCGCCGACGAGCCGCGCGTGCGCCGGATCATGCCGCACCAGGAAAATCGGCCGCCGACCTATTGGCGCGGCGGCGAGGCGGCGCGCTCCACGCCGAAACGCGCCGTGAAGCGCAGCGAGCCGTCGCCGGGCGCGGGCGAAGCGGCAAAGCGCGAGACGCCCGAGGTCGCGGCGACTTATTTCGTCGCCGTGATGGGCGATACGCTGGGCATATTGCTCGCGAATGGCCTGGAGGAGACGTTCGCCGACAAGCCCGAGATCGGAATATTGCGCAAGGGCAAGGAAAGCTCGGGCCTCGTGCGCAGCGATTTCTACGACTGGCCGAAGGCGGCGAAAGACATCGCCAACGGGTCGCAGAAGATCGACGTCGCCGTGATGATGATCGGCTCGAATGACAGGCAGTCGCTACGCGAGGGCGCGCAGAGCGACGAGCCCTTCTCTCCGCGTTGGCGCGAGACCTACGCCGCCCGCATTGACGCGGTGATGGCGCCGTTCCGGGAAAAGAAAATTCCGGTGGTCTGGGTCGGCCTGCCGATGATGAAGAACGAGAGCTTTTCCGCCGACATGGGAAAGCTCAACGATCTCTTTCGGGAGGAGGTCGCCAAGAACGACGGGATTTACGTCGATCTTTGGGAAGCGCTCGCTGACGAGCGCGGCCGGTTCAACGCCTTCGGCCCCGACATCAACGGGCAGATCGTCAAGCTGCGCACGGCGGACGGCGTGCATTTCACCGAGGCCGGCGCGCTCAGCGTCGCGCATTTCGTCGCCACTGAAATCAAGAAGCTTTACGACGAGCGCAAGCAGCCGGAACTGGAAGCCGCTCCTGACGCGCCGGCGGCAAAAGCGCAGCCGCCCGCGTCGGCGGCCGCCCCCTCGGCCCCGCTCATTTTCCGCTCGCCCGAAAAGCCTCTCTCGAGCGAGGCCCCGGCGCTTCCCGAGCGCCCCGCCATCGGACCTGTCCAGACTTTGACTGGCGCGCCGGCTCCGGCCGGGGCGCCGGAACTGGCGCGACGCGCGCCTGCCCCGGCGCCCGCCGGCGCCGACGCGCAGGCGCTCGCGCGGCATGTATTCGTCGAGGGCGGCGATCAACCGCCGCGCCCCAATCGAGCGGACGATTATTCATGGAAGCCTGCTGCACCCTGACGCTCGATTGCGCTTTTACGCGATCGAGCGCGATTTCGATTTTTTGAAGGAAATTTTACCCTATCGGCCAATGTGCGCAGGCATATGGAACGCTTTGCCAGGCTCCGGCATTTTCCTGCCCAGATAAGTCTGGGGAGCTATTCAAATGCATCTTTTCGATTTCCGGCCTCTCGCCGCCGCGGCCTTCATGCTGACTGCCGGCGCCTTCTCAACAGAAGCCTCGGCGCAAGACCGTAGTTTCCTGGCGCTTTTTGAAGAACCGAGTCCCACCGCGGCTGGAAACGAGGATGCCTCTTACGGCCGCCAACAGGCCTCCTACGAGCAGCAGGACGACATGCGCGTGCAGCGGGACTATCCCACCGTAACGCGCGAGATGGTCTCCGACCCGACGAAGGAACGCCCCGGCACGATCACCGTCGATACGGAAAACCGCTACCTCTATCTCTCGCTCGCCGATGGACAAGCGGTGCGCTACGGGATCGGTGTGGGCCGTGAAGGATTTACCTGGAAGGGGCGCGTCCGCGTCGGCCGTAAGGAAACCTGGCCTGGCTGGACGCCGCCGAAGGAAATGCTGAAGCGCCGTCCCGATCTGCCGCGCCACATGGCCGGCGGCGAAGAGAACCCCCTCGGCGCGCGCGCCATGTATCTCTACTCGGGCGCCAAGGACACGATGTTCCGCATCCACGGCTCGAACGAGCCCTGGACCATCGGACAGGCCGTCTCCTCCGGCTGCATCCGTATGACCAATGACGACGTCACCGACCTTTTCAGCCGCGTGAAGATCGGGACGAATGTCGTGGTGCTGTGATACGAGATCCGCTTGATTGGGTCGGCGTCATTCTCGACGCTCGCGCCGTTTGGACACACAGGGGCTCACCGCCGTCATTTGCGAGGAGGCGGAGCCGACGAAGCAATCCAGGGCCGCATCGCCGCCCTGGATTGCTTCGCTTCGCTCGCAATGACGGGCTCTGGGCAAAACCAGCGCTTTTGCGGCTCTGGATTCCCGGTCGGGCCTTCGGCCCGACGGGAATGACAAGACCCCCACGCGAGCTATTCAACCGGAAATGATATGATTTATTTCTCCGCCGAAACAACAAAAGCCCCGGAAATCCGGGGCTTTTTTTGACTGTCGTCTGGCTGGACGCTTATTCCATATTGCAGTCGAAGACGAAATTGGTCAGCCCCGACAAGGTGATTTGAATGACGACCCAGGCCGCGATCAAAATCCAGGCGATTTTCTTCTGATCACGCCCGTAGAGAAAGGCGCCCGCCAGCGGCAGGACCAGAAAGAAGAACTGCCACGGCTGGGTGACGAATGTGTCGCAGTACCAAAGGTTCAATTTTTCGCTGACCATTTTTTCTCACCTTGGCAGATTTGTTTCGCCCATCAAATGCAGGTCGACCGCATGGGCGCATTGGCGCCCCTCGCGAATAGCCCACACCACGAGCGATTGACCGCGCCGCATGTCCCCGCACGCGAATACTTTTTCGCGCGATGTCTTATAGGCGCGCGTATCCGCCGCCACATTGCCGCGCGCGTCGAGATCGACGCCGCTTTGTTCGAGGAGCCCTTCCTTGATCGGCGAGACGAAGCCCATGGCGAGCAGCACCAGATCAGCCTTGATCGTGAAGGCGCTGTCGGGAATCTCCTGCATCTTGCCGTCGACCCGCACGCAGCGCAGCCCCTCGACCGCGCCGCCCTCGCCGATGAACTCCTTGGTCAGCACGGAGAACTCGCGCGCCGAGCCCTCCTCATGCGAGGAGGAGGTGCGCATCTTCAGCGGCCAGTCCGGCCAGGTCAGGAGCTTATTTTCCTTCTCCGGCGGCTTGGGCATGATTTCGAGCTGCGTCACCGACAGCGCGCCATGGCGCACCGAGGTGCCGATGCAGTCCGAGCCCGTATCGCCGCCGCCGATGACGACGACATGCTTGCCGGTCGCGAAGATCGGCTCGTTGGTCGTGAGCGGCTCGCCAGCGACGCGGCGGTTCTGCTGAGCCAGGAAATCCATGGCGACATGCACGCCGCGCAGCTCGCGCCCGGGGATCGGCAGCTCGCGCGGCTGCTCGGCGCCGCCGGCCAGAATTACCGCGTCATGGCTGGCCACGAGGTCGCGGACGTTCATGTCCACGCCGACGTTGACGCCATAATGGAAGACGACGCCCTCCGCCTCCATCTGCGCGACGCGGCGGTCGATCAGATGCTTTTCCATCTTGAAGTCGGGAATGCCGTAGCGCAGCAGACCGCCGGCCTTGGCGTTCTTTTCGTAGAGATGGACGTCGTGGCCGGCGCGTGCGAGCTGCTGCGCAGCGGCGAGACCCGCGGGGCCCGAGCCGACGACGGCGACCCGCCGCCCGGTCTTGCGCTTGGGCGGCTCGGGAACGACCCAGCCCTGCTCGAAGCCGCGGTCGACGATCGCGCATTCGATCGTCTTGATGGTGACGGGCTGGTCCTGAAGGTTCAGCGTGCAGGAGGCCTCGCAGGGCGCGGGGCAGATGCGGCCGGTAAACTCGGGGAAGTTATTGGTCGAGTGGAGATTGGCGAGCGCGCGCTTCCACTCGCCGTGATAGACGAGGTCGTTCCAGTCGGGGATCTGGTTATTGACCGGGCAGCCATTGTGGCAGAACGGGATGCCGCAATCCATGCAGCGTGCGGCCTGGCTTTTGGTCGCCTCTTCAGAGAGCGGGATCACGAACTCGTCATAGTGACGAATGCGATCGGCCGCCGGCTTATATTTGCGGTCCTGCCGGTCGATTTCGAGAAAGCCCGTGACCTTGCCCATATCGCATCCCACCTTTCGCATCGGGCTCCGGATGGTCGAAACCAGCCGGATCAAGCTCGAATTCCGCCAGTCCGCCGTCTGCTCAGCCCACTGCGTGATTTCGTGAGGAGTTCTAAACGCTTTCGCTTGGGCCCCGTCAAGCGAGTCCGGCTCCCAAATTGAACCTAAGCAAGAAAGCGCCTAGATATACGTCCTGCAAAATGGATATCCGGAGGCGCAAATGCGCATCTCAAGATGGGGCAACAGCCTGGCGGTGCGGCTTCCAGCCAAATTGGTTGAGGAACTCGGTTTGAAGGAAGGGGATGAGGTGTCGCTCGACGTGCAGCGCACCGAGGCCGGCGCTTTGTTGGCGCAAATCGAAAAGCTCGACGCGCTTCCGAAAATCTTCCCTGCCGACTACCGATTCAAGCGTGACGACGCCTATGAGGAGAAGTGACGTCTTTTTGGACACGAATATCCTCGTCTATGCTGTTTCGGAGGACAAGGAGCGGTCGGGACGCTCGAAGGAATTGCTGGCGCGCGGCGCCGTGGTGAGCGTCCAGGTGTTGAACGAATTCATTGCCGTTTCTCGCAGGAAAAGCCGCACCCCGTGGGAGACGCTGGAAAGGAGCGTCTCAACATTTAGAGAGACGCTCAATGTCGTCGCATTGACGCTCGAAACACATGAGCTCGGCGTCGCCCTTGCACGCCAGCACAATTTCGCTGTCTACGACGCCATGATCGTCGCAGCGGCGCAGCTCGCCGGCTGCCGCACACTCTACTCGGAAGACATGCACAACGGCCATCAGATTGGCGGGTTGAGGGTTGTGAACCCCTTTTCATGACCGCCGCGCTTATCGCAGTAGCCCAAAGAAAATGGCGCGGGACTCATCGTCCTGCGCCATTCTTTTAGAGGTCCGCTCTTAGGCTCGGCTCGTTACTCGCCCGCCGCCTTGAGCCGCCCCGGCTGCGCCTTCTTGGCCATCTCCGTCAGCGCGCGGCGGTATTCGATCGGCATCACCTTGCGGAACTTGCCGCGATAGTTCTCCCAATCATCGAGAATCTGCCGCGCGCGGGTCGAGCCCGTGTAGCGCAGGTGCCGCTCGATGAGCTGGCGCAGGCGCTCGGCGTCGAAGCGCGTCATATCCGACATAACATCGACCTTGCCATGCGTCTCCAGATCGCCGGTCTGATGATAGTTCTCGGTCATGAGCGTCTCTTCGGCGCTCACGGGTTCGAGATCGACCATCGCGAGGTTGCAGCGGCTCGCGAAGCTGTCGTCCTCATCGAGGACATAGGCGATGCCGCCGGACATGCCGGCCGCAAAGTTGCGCCCCGTCTGGCCCAGCACGACCACGACGCCGCCCGTCATATATTCGCAGCCGTGGTCGCCCGCGCCCTCGACCACCGCGACGGCGCCCGAGTTGCGCACCGCAAAGCGCTCGCCCGCGACGCCGCGGAAATAGCACTCGCCCGCGATCGCGCCGTAGAGCACCGTATTGCCGACGATGATGGAGTTCGACGGATCGATCTTCTTGGCGTCGCGCGACGGATAGACGATCAGCTTGCCGCCCGAGAGGCCCTTGCCGACATAGTCGTTCGCCTCGCCTTCGAGCTGCAGCGTCACGCCGCGCGCGAGGAAGGCGCCGAAGCTCTGCCCGGCCGTGCCGACGGCGCGGATGTTGATCGTGTCCTCCGGCAGGCCCGTGTGACCATAGATGCGCGCGACCTCGCCCGAGAGCATGGCGCCCGTGGTACGGTCGACGTTCTTGATCGACGTCTCGATCGACACTTTCGCACCGCGGTCGAGCGCCGGCCGCGCCTCGGCGATGAGCTTGTTGTCGAGAACCTTGTCGAGGCCGTGGTCCTGGAACTGCGAATGGCGGATTGCCGCGCCCTCGCCTTCCGGCTTGTAGAAGAGCTTCGAGAAGTCGAGGCCCTGCGCCTTCCAGTGAGCGATGGCCTTGCTCTTGTCGAGCATCTGCATCTGGCCGACGAGTTCGTCGAAGCTGCGGTAGCCCATCTGCGCCATCAGCTCGCGCGCTTCCTCGGCGACGAAGAAGAAATAGTTGATGACATGCTCAGGCTGGCCGGCGAAGCGCTTGCGCAGCACCGGGTCCTGCGTGGCGACGCCGACGGGGCAAGTGTTGAGATGGCACTTGCGCATCATGATGCAGCCGGCCGCAATGAGCGGGGCCGTGGAGAAGCCGAACTCGTCCGCGCCCAGCAGCGCGCCGATGATGACGTCGCGGCCCGTGCGCAGGCCGCCGTCGACCTGCACGGCGATGCGCGAGCGCAGACCATTCAGCACCAGCGTCTGATGCGTTTCGGCGAGGCCGATCTCCCAGGGCGAGCCCGCATGCTTGATGGAGGTAAGCGGCGAAGCGCCCGTGCCGCCATCATAGCCGGAGATCGTCACATGGTCGGCGCGGCCCTTTGAGACGCCCGCCGCAACCGTGCCGACGCCAACTTCGGAGACGAGCTTCACCGAGACACCGGCCTTCGGATTCACATTCTTCAGATCGAAGATGAGCTGCGCCAAATCCTCGATCGAATAGATGTCGTGGTGCGGCGGCGGCGAGATGAGGCCGACGCCCGGCGTCGAGTGGCGCACCTTGGCGATCACCGCATCGACCTTGTCGCCGGGGAGCTGGCCACCTTCGCCGGGCTTGGCGCCCTGCGCCATCTTGATCTGGATCATGTCGGCGTTGACGAGATATTCCGTCGTCACGCCGAAGCGGCCCGAAGCGACCTGCTTGATAGCCGAACGCATCGTGTCGCCGTTCGCGAGCGGCTTGAAGCGATCCGGCTCCTCGCCGCCCTCGCCCGTGTTCGACTTGCCGCCGATGCGGTTCATGGCGATGGCGAGCGTGGTGTGCGCCTCGCGCGAGATCGAACCGAAGGACATGGCGCCGGTGGCGAAACGCTTCACGATCTCGGAAGCGGGCTCCACCTCATTGAGCGGAACCGGCTTGCGGCCGTCTTCATCGGCGCTCTTGATGCGGAACAGGCCGCGCAGATTGAGCAGCTTCTCGTCTTGCTCGTTCAACGCCTTGGCGAAGGCGCGATACTGCTCCTGCGCATTGCCGCGGACGGCGTGCTGAAGCAGCGAGATGGTCTGCGGCGTCCAGCTATGCGCTTCGCCGCGCGTGCGGAAGGCGTAATCGCCGCCGACGTCGAGCGCGTCGCGATAGACAGGCGCGTCGCCGAAAGCGAGGCGATGGCGGCGCACCGTCTCTTTGGCGATCTCGTCGAGGCCCACGCCCTCGACGCGCGTCGTCGTGCCGGTGAAGAACTCGTCGACGAAGCTCTGCGCAAGGCCCACGGCGTCGAAAATCTGCGCGCCGCAGTAGGATTGATAGGTCGAAATGCCCATCTTGGACATGACCTTCAGCAGGCCCTTGCCGACCGCCTTAATGTAGCGCTTGATCGCCGTATCCGCGTCGACGTCCGCCGGGAATTCGCCGGCCGAGGCCTCCAGCGTGTCGAAGGCGAGATAGGGGTTGATCGCCTCGGCGCCGTAACCTGCAAGGCAGGCGAAGTGATGCACTTCGCGCGCTTCGCCGGTCTCGACCACGAGGCCGACCGAGGTGCGCAGGCCCTTGCGGATCAGATGATGATGCACCGCCGCCGTCGCGAGCAGCGCCGGGATCGGAATGCGATCCGGTCCCGCCATGCGGTCGGAGAGGATGATGATGTTGTAGCGGCCGGAAACAGCTTCTTCCGCGCGCTGGCACAGACGCTGGATAGCGCTACCCATGCCCGCCGCGCCCTTGCTGGAATCATAGGAAATTTCCAGCGTCTTGGTGTCGAAGCTGTCCTCCACCATGCCGATCCAGCGGATCTTTTCCAGATCCTCATTGGTGAGGATCGGCTGGCGCACTTCGAGGCGCTTCTTATTGGCCGAGCCCTCATGATCGAGAATGTTCGGACGCGGGCCGATGAAGGACACAAGGCTCATCACCAGCTCTTCGCGGATCGGGTCGATCGGCGGATTGGTCACCTGCGCGAAGTTCTGCTTGAAATAGGTGTAGAGCAGCTTCTCCTTGTCGGAGAGCGGCGACACCGGCGTGTCCGTGCCCATGGAGCCGATGGCCTCCTGACCCGTGACGGCCATGGGGAACATCAGCGTGTAAAGGTCTTCCTCGGTGTAGCCGAAGGCCTGCTGGCGATCGAGCAGCGTGACGTCGGCGCGCGCCGGACGCGCCTCGACGGGCCGCAGCTCCTCGAGCTGAATCTGCGTGCGCGCCAGCCATTCCTTATAGGGATGCGAGAGCGCGAGCTCCTTCTTGATCTCGTCGTCGGAGATGATGCGGCCCTGCTCCAGATCGACGAGCAGCATCTTGCCCGGCTGCAGGCGCCACTTGGTGACGATCTTTTCTTCCGGAATCGGCAGCACGCCCATTTCCGAGGCCATCACCACAAGGCCGTCGTCGGTCACAAGGTAGCGCGCCGGACGCAGGCCGTTGCGGTCGAGCGTCGCGCCGATCTGGCGGCCGTCGGTGAAGGCCATGGCGGCGGGGCCGTCCCACGGCTCCATGAGCGACGCATGGTGCTCGTAGAAGGCGCGGCGGTCGTCGTCCATCAGCGGATTGCCGGCCCAGGCCTCGGGGATCAGCATCATCACTGCATGCGCCAGCGAATAGCCGCCGCGCACCAGGAATTCGAGCGCGTTGTCGAAGCAGGCGGTGTCGGACTGGCCCTCATAGGAGATCGGCCAGAGCTTGGTGATGTTATCGCCGAAGAGCGGCGAGGACACCGACGCCTGACGCGCCGCCATCCAGTTGAGGTTGCCGCGCAGCGTGTTGATCTCGCCGTTATGCGCGACGAAACGATAAGGATGCGCGAGGCGCCAGGACGGGAAAGTGTTCGTGGCGAAGCGCTGATGCACCAGAGCGATCGCCGAGACGAAACGCGGGTCCTTGAGGTCGCGGAAATATTCGCCGAGCTGCGAGACCAGCACCATGCCCTTATAGACGATGGTGCGCGTCGAGACCGAGACCGAATAGAATTCGCGGCCGTTCTCGAGCTTGTAAATCTCGTTGGAAGACGACTTGCGGGCGAGATAAACGCGCCGCTCGAAATCTGCTTCGTCCTTCACATCGGGACCGCGGCCGACGAAGAGCTGCATGTGGTGCGGCTCAACGGCCTTCACCGCTTCGCCGAGGTCGCTCGAATCGACCGGCAGATCGCGCCAGCCGAGCACGACGACGCCCTCATCCTTCATCTGCGCGTCGAGAATCTCGCGCGCCTTGGCGCGCACTTCCGGATCGCGCGGCATGAAGAACTGGCCGATGGCGTATTCACCCGCGGCCGGAAGCGCGAAGCCGAGCTTGGCGCATTCCGCCTTGAAGAAGTCGTGCGGGATCTGGACAAGAATGCCGCAGCCGTCGCCGAGCTTCGGGTCGGCGCCCACCGCGCCGCGATGGTCGAGGTTGAGAAGAATCTGCAGGCCCATCTCGACGATGGCGTGCGACCGCTCATTGTGCATGTTGGCGACGAAGCCGACGCCGCAAGCATCGTGCTCTTTCGACGGATCGTAGAGCCCCTGCGCGGCCGGCAGGGCCGGATCGCGCCCGATGGCGATCTCTTGGCCCAGGGCCTCTTGCACGGCGTTATCAACGACCTTCGTCATGGCGGCGTCTCCTCGACGCGGCGCGGCGTGTTTCTGCGGCCGACGCCTCGTCACATTCGTTTTCCAAAAACTGCATAGAGCAAGTTCGCGGTGGATAGAAGCGCGCTTGCTCCCTCTCCAGCGCCTGCTTGCGCGCGCTTTCTTGCGCCTTCCCTTCGGCCAGGCCGCCGCGCCTCAGGCAAGAGGCGCGCCAAACCGTCTCGATCGTCGGTCGTTCGGCCCGCGCCGCCGGCTCTGACCGCGGCGCGATGGAAAATGGCGACTATCGAAGGGCGACGGCGCCGAAAGGTCAGCAGCACTGACATATCGACGCCCGTAATTTTTGCCAGATTTATGCTCCGGTGACAAGCAACCGCCTCCCGCGAGCGCCGTTCTTACCGGCAATTAATGTTGCGCGTCCAAGGCTCGCCGCAATCCCGGAGAAGATGGTAAGCGTGAGGGGGCGACGGTTTAAGGAAAAGTGTGCATGTCTTCTACCTGGCCGAAATGGGGAACCCCTCTTGCCCTCGGGCTCGCGTTGGCCTGCGGGATTGGCGCCGACGCCGCGACGGCGCAGTTCTTCTTCCGCCCTTTCGCCTATAGCTGGAGCTATCAGCCGCCGCCCGACGACGAGGATTTCGGAGAGCCGCGCTTCGCCTCGCGCGGCGCCGTGGCGCGCATCCTCGCCCGCGAGGGTTTCCAGCTCGTGGGGCCACTTGGCCGGCGCGGCGATCAGATCGTCGCCACGGGCGTCAGCCGCCGCGAGGGCGAGACGCGCTTTTTCATCGACCCCTTCGAGGGCGCCATCCTCCACGCCGTGCGGCTTGGCCCGCCGCCAGCCGCCGAGCGTCCTCGCCCGGACGATAACGGATTCGTTCCACAGCTTGGCGGCTCCCACCCGGTCGTCAAGGAGATCGGCAAAAACCGCGCGCCGGTCGACGAAGGGCGCGGAAATGGGCGTATCCTGCACGTGCCGCAGCCCGCCCCGGAGGCGCCCGCCGCCCAACAGACGCAGCGGCCCGCCAGCGGCGGCGCGGCGCGTCCCGCGCTTGCGCCCAGCGCGCCGGCCGTCGCCCAACCGGCTCCAACCGTGAAACCCGCCGAAACGCAAAAGCCGATCGAATGGGCGAAGCCGGCCGAAATTGCGAAGCCCGCCGAACCGGCCAAACCGACGGAGCCGCCCAAGGGGCCAGAAGCCGCCAAGGAGGCCCCTAAGCCGACGGAGGCGCAAAAACCGGCTGCGGCCACGCCGCCTGAGGCGGCTCCTGCCCCAGCAAAACCGGCTCCGGCGCAAAAGCCGCTCGAAACCAAGGCGGAGGCCGTCAAGCCACCGCAGCCGGGGCCGCTCGCCGACCCCGCCAAATCTCCGACCGCAGCGGCAAAGGCGCCCCCGGCGCGCACTGTCGCTGCGCGTTCGACCGCCGCCTCGCATCGCGCCATCGTCCCGCCGAAGGCGACCGAAGGCGCCGCCGCCGTCACCCCATCGGCGCCAACGACCGCCACGGCTCATGCCGCGCCCAGCGCCAAGACGCCCCAGAAGACGCCATAGAGTTTCCGGCAAAATAAAAGAGGCGCCCGAGCGGGCGCCTCTACAGGACGATTGACGAACGGCCTTACGCGGCCTTGGATTCTACAACCTTGGCGGTCGGAGCGCTGCCGCCAATCTCGATGCGACGCGGTTTCTGCGTCTCGGGGATTTCCCGCACGAGGTCGACATGCAGCAGGCCGTTGACTAGGCTCGCGCCCGTCACGACCACATGGTCGGCGAGCTGGAACCGGCGCTCGAATGCGCGGGCGGCGATCCCTTGATGCAGCATCTCACGACCCTGGGCGGGCGGGGTCTGATCCTTGGAGCCTTTGATCGACAGCGTATTTTCCTTGGTCTCGATCGTCAGCTCCTCGCGCGAGAAGCCGGCGACCGCCAGCGTTACGCGATAGGCGTTCTCGCCGGTGCGCTCGATATTATAAGGCGGATAGGTCGACGCGCCGTCGACGCCGCCGCCCTGGTCGAGAAGATTGAAAAGACGATCGAAGCCCACGGTCTGGCGATAGAGGGGCGAAAGATCGAAGTGACGCATGACATATCCTCCGTATGAAGCGACATGCGGCGCGCTGCGTAACGCGCCGCGCCTATTCGCGCGTCCAGTGCGGCCCGCGCTGAATTCGATTTGGGAAGCGGCTCGAGGGAGTTCAAGGGCCGGCTTTTTGTTGCTGGCCGAAAATAGGGTTGCCGAAAAGACACAGTTGAAGCAAATACGACTCTTATATGACCTAAGTCGCTAGCTAAGCCACGAACGCCTTAGCATAAATCCGCGACATGCGGATTCGAGGCCACATTTCCCGCGCGAATAGGAGCGGCGTCGTCATTGCCGGCTGGGCGCGTCACGCGCTCGCGCTGGCGATGACGCTGTTCCTTGTCGTGCAGGCTGGCTCCCCGCAGTGGATGCGCGGCGGCTCCGGGCACGGCTCGGCAATGGCCGCTGCGGAGTGCCAGCGTCCCGGCGTCGCGCTGGGCGCGGGCGCGCCGCATCTGCCGGGGACAAGCGCTGACCATGATTGCAGCGCGTGTCTGGCCTGCGTCTTTTCAGCGATCGACGCGCGCCCGTCCGTTCAAGTCGCGCCCGCCATTACGAGCCGGCTCGTCTTCTTCTTGCCCAGCGGCGTTGCGACGCCTCACGCCCGCCGGCGCGCCGCCCATCCCGCGCGCGCGCCGCCGCTTTTCTCCTGACGGAACCAGCCAACGCGAATCCAGTCTAACCGCCGTCGTTCGGCGGATCAGGAGAAGTTTGTCCATGTCACGTCTAGTCTTGACGCGCGGCGCATCCGCCGGCGCGATCGCTCTCGCCTTGTTCGGCTACGCCCAAGCGCAAACGCCCCTACCCGCAATTACCGTGGGAGCGGCCACCCGCGGCGCCGCTGCCGCCGCGCCGCGGCCCAACACGATTGTCGCCCAGCCCGACAAGCTGCAGGACGCGACCGTGATCGGACCGCGCGAGATCGCCAATGAGCTGCCGGCCGCCGCCGACACAGTGCAGCTCCTCCAAAATGCGCCAGGCGTGAATTGGTACGAAGCGGGCGGCGTCTCCCGATTGCCGGTCATTCACGGCATGGCCGACGATCGGCTGAAGATCCTCGTTGGCGGCGTCGAGGCGACCTCGGCCTGCGCCAACCATATGAATCCGCCGCTCTCTTATATCGATCCGAATAACGTCCAGAATATTGAAGTGCACTCCGGCGTCATGCCGGTGAGCAAGGGCGGGGATTCGATCGGCGGCTCCATTCTCGTGACGCCGCGGCAGCCCGCCTTCGCGCCAAGCCCCGCCGCCGCCCCGGCGGTCGTGGAACCCACGGGCCCGTTCCTGCTCGGCTCGCCTTATCCGCCGTTTTTGCCGTTCCGCGGCCAGGGCCTGCGCTTCGGCGCCCAGAACGAAATCCTCGCCACGGGCGCGATCTCGGCCTTCTTCCGCACCAACAACAACGGCATCACCGTCTCGGGCACGGCGAATGTCGCCAACGAGCATTGGAGCGTGCTCTACAACGGCGCCTGGTCGCGCGCGACGGATTATCATCAGGGCGGCGATGGCAGGAAGGTGCTGTCGACCAACTTCATCTCCGAGCAGCATTCGGTCACGGCGGCCTATCAGAACAACGGGCACCTGTTCTCGTTGCGCGGCGCCATCGAGAACATTCCCTATCAGGGCTTCCCCAATCAGCGCATGGATATGACCGGCAACCGCGCCTATACCGCGGACGCCAAATATCAGGGCGCCTATGATTGGGGCACGGTCGACGCGCGCGCCTTCTATCACTATGTCGCGCATACGATGGGCTTCCTGCAGGACAAGCAGCCGTCGAACATGCCGATGAACACGATCGGCAAGGATTTCGGCTATTCGATCAAGACGGAAATCCCCTTCACGCAGCTTTCCGGCCGCGACCTTCTGCGGCTTGGCAGCGAATATCACGGCTTCCGGCTGAACGATTGGTGGGAGCCCATCTACCGCTCGATGATGATGGGCCCCCTCACCTTCTGGAACATCAACAACGGCGATCGCAACCGCGTCGGTCATTTCGCCGAATGGGAAGCCAATTGGACGCCGCAATGGTCCACCCTGCTGGGCGTGCGAAACGACGTCGTGTGGATGGATACGGGCAATGTCTCGCCCTACGATCCGCGCGCGCGCATTCCGATGGGCATGATGATGGGCATGCCCATGTATATGAATAACCCGGACGCCATCACGGCCGGCATTTTCAACAGCCGCAACCGTTCGCGCACCGACGTGAACTTCGACATGGTGGCGAAGGCCCGTTACCAGCGCGACGAAACGAGCGCCTATGAGGTGGGCTATTCGCGCAAGACGCGCTCGCCGAGCCTCTATGAGCGTTACGCCTGGCCGGTGACGATGGGGACCACCATGAACAATTGGTTCGGCGACCTCAACGGCTACACCGGCAATATGGACCTCAAGCCCGAGGTCGCCCATACGTTCGGCGTCACCGCCGAATGGAAGGACCCGAGAGGTAATTGGGAAGCGCGCGCCAATCCCTATTACACCTATATTGAAAACTTCATCACGGCCGAGCGCTACGGCAACACGACCGGCCCTGCGGGACTGGTCTTCCCGGTCCTGCAGTTCCGCAATCACAAGGCCCAGATTTATGGTTTCGACATCTCGGGCCGCGTGAAATTGTGGGAGACGCCGGAATATGGGCAGTTCTTCGCGTCCGGAAATATCAACTACGTCTTCGGGCGCGATTTCGACATGCCCGATTACACGGCGTGCGGCCTCTCAGGCTTCAATTGCTATATGCTTGCGAAGAATGCGCGCAAGGGCGACGGCCTCTACCACATCATGCCGCTCAATGCGCGCGGCGCCATCGAACATCGCCTCGGCGGCTGGTCAAATGTGGTGGAGCTGCAACTTGTCGACAGCAAAACGCATGTCTCCGTTGCGCGCAACGAGCTGAAGACCGGCGGCTACGCTCTGCTCAATCTGCGCACGGCCTATGAGTGGGGCAATGTGCGCTTCGACCTCGGGTTGGAGAATGTCTTCGACCAGAAATATTTTTCGCCGCTCGGCGGAAGCTATTTCACCTTGGCCAAGGTCACGAACAACCCGGCCAATTACGGTCCCGTGCCGGGCATGGGCCGCAATTTCGTGGCCGGGATGACGATGAAGTTCTGAGGACGGGGGCGGCGCGAAAGCGTCGCCCCGATTTTTTGGCGCTGTCGCGCCGCATATCGAGAGACGAAATCCTTACATCTCTCCGGTTTGACGCAGATGCAGAAGCCCCTCATTCTGTGGCTGCTGCGACGCAAAAGCGTTGCTCAGTTCGTTGACAAACCTCCGAGGCGGCCTCGTCCTTCGAGACGCGAGCGTCGCTCGCTCCTCAGGATGAGGCCTAAGTGTTTGGCGAAGTTGCAGAAGCTCCTCATGCTGAGGAGCCTGCGCAGCAGGCGTCTCGAAGCATGAGGGGCGTCACCGCCACTTTGTCGGCAATCTGAGCGGCGCGAAAGCGTCGCCCTTTCGTTACGGAAGCGGCCAATGATATTCCGGATTGCGTTCCTTCTTATTTTTGCCTGCGCCGCCACTTTTGCCCGCGCGGAGCTCCTTGGCATGCAGGTCGAACGCTCGGTGACAGAGGCGGAGATGAAAGCCTCCTTGCGGGAGGTCGCGCTCGTCGACGAAAAAGGCGCCCCGCTCGATCTGCGCGCGCTCATGGCGAATGGCAAACCGACGCTTGTTTCCCTTTGGGCCTATTGGTGTCCCAATTGCCTCGGGGAGGTCTCCGGCTACAAGGCAATTGCCAAAGCCTGTCCGCAACGCTGGAACATCGTCGTCGTTTCGGCGATCGCAAAGGACTTCCCCAAGGACCTCGCGAAGTTCAAGAGCTACGGCCTGCCCTGGCAAATCTACCGCGTCGGCGATTTAAGCAAAACCGACCTCGCCAAGGCGAAGGCCGCGCGCGCCTTCTATGGCGAGACCAAGGCGGGCGGCGTGGCGACGCCCCTGCATTATTTCCTCGACGCCTCCGGCGCCGTCTCCGCCATTGTGACAGGCAAGATGAACTTTGCGGAGCCTGACCGGCTCGCGGCGCTCTGCTCGATGTGACAGCTTTCCGCCTGTTCCGGCGCCGCGCGAAAATGCACTATGGTCGCGCGGTTGGATTCGGGCCGCCATCGCCACGGAGGACACATGCTCGAGCTGGTCGCGACGTCAGATAATCCCATTCCCGACGGCGCCATCGTTCAGCAGTTGAAGGCCTATGATGGCAGACGCCTGCGCGCCGCGATCTTCCCCTGCCCGACGACGGCGCGCGGCACGGTCGCCGTTTTCCAGGGACACAACGAGTTCATCGAGAAATATTTCGAGACGATAGAGAATCTGCGCAAGCGGGGCTTCGATGTCGTCGCGCTCGATTGGCGTGGACAGGCGGGCTCGGAACGCGAACTCGCCGATCCCCGCAAAGGCCATGTCGACGATTTCTCGCAGTATCAGCGCGACCTCGACGTCTTTGTCGCGCAAGTGCTGAGCCCCCGGCCGCAGCCCTGGTTCGCGCTCGCCCATTCGATGGGCGGCGCGATCATGCTCGATCTGGCGCATTCCTCCCGCCCGCCTTTCGAGCGCATGGCGCTCATCGCGCCAATGGTCGACCTCGCCAATCTGCCTTTCCCGCGCGGCGCGCGATGGCTCGCCGATACGCTCGATATGCTCGGCCTCGGCGGCCAGTTCATCCCTTTCGGCGGCGGGCGCAACTATCTCGAATTAGCCTTCGAGGGAAACAAGCTCACGACCGATCCAGTCCGCTTCGCCCGCAATGCGCGCATTATCGCGGCGGCGCCGCAGCTCGTCATCGGCGATCCGACGATCGGCTGGGTCAACGCCGCCTTCCGCCTGATGAAGCGTTTCGAGGCGCCGGAATTCGCGCGCGCCATTCGCACGCCGACGCTGATTTTCGAAGCTGGGCGAGAGAAGATCGTGTCGAACGCCGCCATGGAGCGTTTCACGCAAAATCTCGACACGGGCGCGCTGCTCACCATCGCAGGCGCCAAGCACGAGATTTTGATGGAGCGCGATGAGTTGCGCGGGCAGTTTTGGCGGGCGTTCGATGCGTTTATTCCGGGCTCCGGGGGCTGACGATCGACGCCCCGAAGCTTTGGCTACGCGCCGATACTTCGACGAGATTCTTGCCGCTCTTTAAGCTACTGGACCCAGAGAAATCCCGATATTACAGTGCGATAATATGCCGCGGGAGCGAGGCGCGGAAAGCGACGCAAAGCAGTGGCCCGCATGCGACGACAAGATGACTGCGAAATTTCGACGCTGAAGCGCCTTAGCGACATCAGCACAAGGCTTTGGCGAGCCCGAGACTGCCAGCAGGGGCTGCAGGAAATGCTCGCCGCCACAATCGAAATGCTCGCCGCGGACATGGGCAATGTTCAAATCCTGCAGCCTGAACGCGGCATTTTGACCATCGCCGTCCAGCAAGGGTTCGATCCAGAATTTCTGGACTTCTTCGCCGAAGTTTCCGCGGACGATGACTCCGCCTGTGGCCGGGCTTTGCGCACGCGCGAGCGCGTTGTCGTGGCGGACGTCGAGACCGAACCGGCATTCGCGCCTTATCGCGACATTGCCCGCGCCGCCGGATTCCGCGCGGTTCAGTCGACTCCCCTCCTCTCGCACGACGGGACTCCCCTCGGAATCATCTCCACACATTTCCGCTGGCCCCGCTGCCTGAGCGAGCAAGAACATTATTGTCTCGACCTTTACGCCAGGCTAGCCGTGAACTTCATCGAGCGCTTCCACTACGAAGAGCGACTGCGGCAACGCGCCGATGAGCTCAGCGCGATACTGGACGCCTTGTATCAAAAAAACTGGGGCGCAGTTACCCTGCCAACAACCTCATCGCCGCCTCATGCAGCGCCTTGTCTCCTGCAGCGACAATCGCGCCGCCCTGCGCCGGATCCCCGCCGTCCCATGTCGTGACGACGCCCCCCGCCCCTTCGACGATAGGGATCAGCGCGACAATGTCATAAGTGTTGAGGCCCGCTTCAATCACGAGATCGACATGGCCGGCGGCGAGCGCGCAATAGGCGTAGCAATCGCCGCCATAGCGCGAGAGGCGCACTTGCGATTCCACGCGGTGGAATTTATCGCGCAGCGCCGGCTCGATGAGCAGCGGCGAGGTTGTCATCAGCGTCGCCTGGGCGAGCGTCGCGCAAGGGCGCACGACAAGCTTGCGCCGCTCCTCCGCGGCCTTGCCATGGCGTGATGGCCCGCGCCAGAAGGCGGCCTCGCCGTCGCCGTGGAAACGCTCGCGCGTGAAGGGCTGATGCATCAGGCCATAGCAGGGGCGCCCGCGATGTGAGAGGCCGATGAGCGTGCCCCATGTCGGAAAGCCGGAGATGAAGCTTTTCGTGCCGTCGATCGGATCGAGCACCCAGACATATTCGGCGTCCTGATTCCTCGAGCCGAATTCTTCGCCGATGATTCCGTGGCTCGGAAAGGTCCGCTCGATCAGCCGCCGCATCGCGATCTCGGCGGCGCGATCCGCCTCCGTCACCGGATCGAATGCCCCGCCATGCGCCTTATCGTCCGCGGCGATCGCCGTGCGGAAGAACGGCATGACGGCCTCGCCTGAAACATCGGCGAGCTCTTCCACGAATTTTTCGAAATCGACGACTGTCATAGATGCTCCAGCGACGAGAGGCCGCGTTTATTCTGCGGCCATCCTGCGCGGGCCGCCAAAGGATTCGCCCAGCTCGACATCTTGAGCAAGCCCGGCGACGACCTCTGCGAGATCGGCGGCGACCGCCGCAAAGCGGTCGCTCTTTTCCAGAGTCGCTTCATTCATGTAAAGCCCGCGCGAGACTTCGATCTGCAGCGCGTGCCAGCCCGCGCGCGGGCGGCCGAAATGCTCGGTGATGAAACCGCCGGCATAGGGTCGGTTCCGCTGGACATTATAGCCCCGCGCGCAAAGCCGCGCCTCGACGCCGTCGACGACGCTCGGCGCGACGCTCGCGCCATAGCGATCGCCAATGACGAAATCGACGCGTTTCTTTTCCCCGCCAGGCAGCGGAGACGCGCCGCGCGCGCCAGACGAGGGCATGGAGTGGCAATCGACGACGATCGCGACGCCAAAGCGGCGGGCGGCGCGCTCCACGAGCGCGCGCAGCTCTGCATGATAGGGTTTATAGAGCGCCTCGATCCGCTGCAGGCCCTCATCAAGCGAAATGCGGCCAGCGTAGATTTCCCGAGCGTCGGCCGCCACCCGCGGAACGGTGCCGAGCCCCGCCGCGACCCTGAGCGAGCGCGTGTTGGCGAATTGCGGCAAAGGCCCCTCGAACAGCTTCGGGTCGAGTTCATAGGGCTCGCGGTTGAGATCGAGATAGGCGCGCGGGAACAGTGCGCGCAGCATCGGCGCGCCGACCGACCGCGCCGACTCGAATAATTCGTCGACATAGGCGTCTTCGGAACGGCGCAGGGAAAGGGCGTCGAGTTTTGCGGCGTCGAGGAAGCGCTGAGGATAGACCCGCCCGGAATGAGGAGACGAAAAAACGAGCGGCGAGAGAAGTTCGTCCGGCTCGATCACCTGGAAAGGCGGCGACAGCTCGGGTTCGAGAGGCGACGCTTCGCTCGCCCCCTCTTCCCCTTGTCCTAATTTTCGGCCATCCATCGAATCGTCCCGGCCCGCTCCGACCCGCGGCACGCTCCATGCTTTGGCGCGCCGCAAGCTTCGATAGGTTCTATAGTCTAGCCTTCTAAGTTACCCTCACGCGGCCGGGTTTTCACCCGATATTTACAGGCTGGGGTTCATATGGAAAAAACCCCCTCGAGAGGACTGAGATGAACGACAGCCCGACGGCGAAGATCCTGCTTGCCGAAGACGACAACGACATGCGTCGCTTCCTGGTGAAGGCGCTACAGCAGGCGGGTTTTTCGGTGACCTCCTTCGATAATGGGCTCTCCGCCTATGACCAGCTCCGGGTCGAGCCCTTCGAGCTGCTGCTGACCGACATCGTCATGCCCGAAATGGACGGGATCGAGCTCGCCCGCCGCGCCACCGAGCTCGACCCCGACATCAAGGTCATGTTCATCACGGGCTTCGCCGCCGTCGCGCTGAACCCAGACAACCAAGCGCCCAGGCAGGCGAAAATTCTCTCCAAGCCCTTCCATCTGCGCGACCTCGTGAGCGAGGTTCAGCGCATGCTCGCCGCCTGACGCGCGGCATCCTCGGCCGTCATCCCGGCAAGAGCGCTTCATAGACCCGGCGCGCCAAAGATGGCGGCCGGTAGACCATGATTCCAGCGATCTCCAACGTCTGCTCCTCGAAAGGAACATGCGCGGGCCCCTCCATCAGGGTGAGATCGTCAGGAAGCCCCATCAACGCCGATTCCGATGCCGGCATGTCGAAAACGACGCTTTTGCCTGCTGGCAGCGCTTGCGCGACGTAATGGAGGATAATCAGGTTCTCCACCGCCTCGCGCGCGAGCGATTGGGCGTTTTTGCGGATCGTTCGATCTCCAGCCCTAATCGCATAGCAACCGCTTTGTTCGGTCGAGCGCAAAAGAGCGGCGACGAGGCGGCCGCGAATGTTCCATTGGCATCCGCCGCCCCGGGCGATCTCAACGAATGCGCCCTCGAACACGGTCGCGCTGCGTTGCAGGCGGGAGACCGGCCCCGAAATCGACGCCTGCGTCGCGTCGGCGTAGCAAAAGCGCATGTTGAGCGCCGGTCCCCGCGGTGTCGGGATCGGCTTACGCAGACGCTCGGCGACCGCTTGTGCGACGCGACCGAAAGAAGCGGCGTCGAGATGCTTGTGGTCGACATATTGGCTCGCATCGATATGGCCGAGTATGTCGGAGAGAAAGAGGCAGGCTGCGCCCCGCTTTTCCGCCGCAGCTCTGTAGATATTGTCGAGGAACAACGAGCCTTCGGCCTCGCCCTGCCCTTCGTGAGGCCGCAGACAAAGGCAAAGAAACAAGACCGCGATCCGTTCGCGCGCGCAGAAGGTCAGAACATCGCTCAACGTATCGGCGATGATCCGGGGATCGAGGCTCTCGCCCGCCAGCCAAACAGTGTCGTTCAGCGTATATTCGAAAATGATCGCGTCGGGCCTCGGATCGCCGTCCCGCGCCATTTTGAGCAGGCGCAGGAGCCCGAAAAGCGAGCCGACCGCCCCGAGGAACTTGTTGTCGAACACATGCTCGGGCGCAATCTTCGCCAACTCGGCCGCCCAACCGTGCTTCGGACTGGAATTGGAGCCGCCGAGAATCATGATTCGCAAGGTCTAGCCTCCGTGCGCTGGCCATGTCCGACGCACTCTTTATGGTGAAGCGACGAGGCCCGCCAGACTTGAGTCAGAAGGCCTTCTCGGATAGAGGACATCGAAACCAGGGATTGGCCGGGAATCGTCGCGATCTTCTCCCGGATGCCGCCGACAACGCTTCCTGATAGCCAGCCAGAACGCCCCAAATATGCATTTTATTATTGACGCCGACACCGGTGATCAGATCGTAGGTTGGCTCGCGCCGGATAATCCGTCGGAGATACCGAAATTCATTATTTCGATCCCCGGACGCGATGACATCGAGATCTCGGCAAATCTGCTCAGAGCCGACATCCGCGACTTCGGCCTCCATTCGACGGGTCAATGCGGCTTCTCCATCGGCCCGGATATCGTGCCCGACCTCGCGCATCTGCCCGAGGTCGAGATCATCGAAGGCGACAACCATCTGCCGATCTACCGGCGATTTCAGCCGGACCACGTCGAGCGCAAAATATTCCTGTTCGACTGCACGCTTATTCCCCAGCGCCGCATCCTGCAGGAAATCAACAATCGATTCAGCCTCAGCTACTTCAACTCCGAGCGCAACGGTCTCGAAACGACTATCGCGCTCATCGCCAACCCTTTCTGCAAGTCCATTTTCATCTCGGGGCGCTCGCTGCTTCTACGCTACAACGACCTCCTGAAAGAAAAGGGCTATCTGCGGATGGCCCTGCTGCGCGAGCCGCATGAGGAGCTGGCGGAGCGGCTTTATTTTCTGAACTTCCTCGTCAAGGAGGGAAGCGCCGACTCCTCCTTCGCCGGCTATACGACCGGCGTGAAGTCCCTTCTCGAATTCGCCGCCAACCTGCCCTTCAACGATCAGAAGGCCCTGACCAGCGCGTTTCGTGGCACGACCGAGCAACAACGCCGCGAGCTGATGAGCCCGATGACGAAAGTCTTTGGCTGCGACGTCGATGAAATGCCCAAGAACGCCAATGTTTCCCGAGCGCTCGACGCCCTGGCGGACTTCGACGTCGTCGGCACGCGCGAGCGCTTCCCGCTTTTCAAGGATCTCGTGACAGCCGCCGCCGGGGCGAATATTTTCGGGGACGAAGAGCCCGTCTTTTTCCAGAGCGTGAAGACTTTGGCCGAATCTCTCGCAAAGATCGGCATCGTGAACGACCTTCTCGCGGACGATCTCGCGCTCTTTAAATATGTCGACGAAGCGATTGGCGAGAGCCTGAGCGACCCGGACATGCTCATGCAAGGCGGGAGCTAGGTTGAGCCGCCGCTTTTTTGCCCGGAAACCTTGCCGACGGCCATGCATTGCGCTATGAGCGCACCAAATCGTCAGCTTCGACCGGCCGCCCCGCGCCGACAGGCGTCTCGGGGTCGTGACCGTTTCAAATCGCAGGAAGGACGCGTTCGATGAAAAACGAAATCCACCCCGACTATCACACCATCAAGGTGGTGATGACCGACGGCAGCGAATATCTGACGCGCTCGACCTGGGGCAAGGAAGGGGACACGATGAACCTCGACATCGATCCCAAGACCCATCCGGCCTGGACCGGCGGCTCGGCCCAGCTCCTCGACCGCGGCGGCCGTCTCTCCCGCTTCAACTCGCGCTTCGGCGGCCTGAGCTTCGGCAAAAAGTAAGCTTCTGCCTGCGTCTCTTTAGACAGATCAAACGCCGGAGCGCCCTGCCGCTCCGGCGTTTTTCGTTTCAGCGCCGGAAATAGGAAACGGCGGGACTTCCGTCCCGCCGCCGGAATTTCGACAAACCTACCGAGTCGGCCTCGTCCTTCGAGACACGAGCTTCGCTCGCGCCTCAGGATGAGGCCTAAGTGTTTGGCCTAGATGCAGAAGCCCCTCATGCTGAGGAGGCTGCGCAGCAGCCGTCTCGAAGCGCGAGGGGCGTCGACACCACGTCGATCTGGCGGCCAATATTGGAAGCCGGCTTCTCTATTGGGCGAAAGCGTCGCGCAGCTTGGCCAGTTGCTCCTGAACGGGGCTCGGCGCGGGCGTCGCATTGGCGGGCGCAGCCTCGGGGCCAGCGTAAATCAACTGATCGAGGTGGATGATCCGGGCCTGCAGGCGCAGCGAATGCAGGGCAAGGTCGCGCAGACGCTGCGGGAGGCGCTGAAAGACATCCGGCGCCGACGCCAGCTCCTGCTGGTGCAGCTTGACGCGATGCCGGTCGCTCGCCGCCTGACTGCGGGTGAGTTCGCCTTGGTTCACCGCGCGCTGCAAGAGGAGCCAGGAGGCGATCTGCATCAAACGGGTCGTCAGCCGCATGCTTTCGGCGGCATAGGCCAGCGCTTCTGTGCGCGGCAGCTCTTTCGCTTCGTCGCGGCCCGCGCCGTCGAGATAGGCCGCCGCCTCTTCCACGAGACCCATGCCTTCTCTGAACATCATGCCGAAAGCTTCGGAGCCCGCGAGCTTTTCGACGAAGGATACGGGCTGATTCTGCTCACCCCGACTGTCACTTACACGACCCATGATACGCTCACGCCCATGCCGGTCTTCGAGCCCCGGCGAAATTCGATATATGGGACCTTAGCTCAATTGACAGAGACGCGCTTGCTTAAGCGTTTTTTAACCTTAACAGTGACGCTTATTCCCCGACGATAAAAAGAGCTCCGGCGCTACGCCGGATTCACCATAGGCAAAGCTCGTTCGACGTGAGAGGCGCCTTCGATAAATCAATCACTTGCAATGAGTAACGCCCATTCTCTCCACAACAATTGATAGACTTTTGCGGAGAGAAAGCGCTCCAGCTTTTATAAATCCGCACGTCCTCATCGCTCGCATGATTGCGAACGGAGAACGCGCTAGCGCATGAAAAACGCGGTGGCGTCGAGCTTTTCGTGCTGCGCCTTTTCGGCGCGCGGGAGCTGCAAAGCGCCAAAGCAGAGGGCGAGAAGAACGACCGTTCGGAGAAATTGGCCGGCGTCGATACGCGTATATTTCGGCGTTGCTTTCGGCTGGCGAAAAGCCGGGGGCTGGCTACGGAGCGCGGAACGATAGAGCGCAATCATGGCCTGAGGCCGATCGTGACGCGCCATTCCGAAATCGACGTCCATGTTCGCCATCGGCGATGCTCCGTTCAAACGCGATTATGTAAAGAATTTGACCAAAATGCTTAACACACGGTTAAGACCCTGCCAGCCCCCATGCTAATCCCTCGCAAATGCTTGACGTATGGACCAGCGAAAGGCATGTCGTGGCTCCCCCCTGCGCGCCCCGAGGCTTCTTCCGATGATTCGCTCCGCTTTGATGAATGTGATGACCGCCGCCGCCATCAAGGCCGGCCGCGGCCTGAAGCGAGATTTCGGCGAAGTCGAAAATCTCCAAGTGTCGGTGAAGGGACCGGGGGACTTCGTTTCCGCCGCCGACAAGCGCGCGGAGAAGACCCTTTTCGAGGAGCTGTCCAAGGCTCGCCCGGGCTATGGCTTTATCATGGAGGAAGGCGGGACGGTCGAAGGCTCGGACAAGAGCCACACCTGGCATATCGATCCGCTCGACGGCACCTCGAACTTCCTGCACGGCGTCCCCGTCTTCGCCGTCTCGGTGGCGCTGGAGCGCGACGGGCAGCTCGTCGCCGGGCTGGTCTATAATCCCGCGACGGACGAGATGTTTGTCGCCGAAAAGGGCCAGGGCGCCTATTTCAACAATCGGCGCATGCGCGTCGCCGCGCGCCGGTCTTTGGCGGAGTCGATGGTCGCCTGCGGAATCCCGCCCCTCGCCCGTGCGCGCGACCATGAATCCTTCAAGAAGGAGCTTGCGGCCGGCATGGCCAAGATCGGCAATATCCGCCGCATGGGCGCCGCCGCCATGGATCTCGCCAATGTCGCCTGCGGCCGTTTCGACGGCTATTGGGAGCGCGGCATCAATTCCTGGGATGTCGCGGCGGGCATTGTGCTCGTGCGCGAGGCTGGCGGCTTCGTGAGCGACCTCTCGGGCGGGTCCGACATGCTGACCAAGGGCGAAATCTGCGTCGGCAACGAGGCGATCCACCGCCAGCTTCTCGACGTGATGAGGAAGGCGTGAGCGCCTGCCCGGGTCCGGACGCGGCGGCCTGCGCGCCGCCCGCGCCGCGCCTGCGCCGTCGCGAGGACGCCGATCTGGCTGAGATGCTCGATCTTTGGGTCGCCTCTTGGCGCGCGGCCTATCCGGAGATCGATTTCGACGCCCGCCGGGATTGGCTGACGCAGCAGATCGCGGCGCTGGAGGCGAAGGGCGCCGCCACCCTCTGCATATTCGACGGGAGCGGGGAGCGGCTTGCGGGATTTGTCGTGATCGACCCCGAAACCGGCTGGCTCGACCAGATTTGCGTCGGTCCGGCCTATCAGGGCGACGGCTATGCGGACGCGTTGATGGCGGCCGCCCGCGCGCTGTCGCAGGGCGTCATACGTCTCGACGTCAATGCGGACAATATGCGCGCGATCCGTTTCTACGAGCGCCGCGGCTTCGCCGAGATCGGCCGCGGCGCCAACACGCTCTCGGGCCGCAAGACGATCATGATGGAGTGGCGGGCCGCGGAATAGGCGGCCCTTCCTTCCGATCAGGGAGCGTCCTCGTCGGGGATCGCCGCCTCTTCGCCCAGATGCGCGATGCGGATCATGTTCGTCGCGCCAGGAGAGCCGAAAGGCATGCCGGCGACGATGATGACGCGGTCGCCGTCCTCGCCGAAACCCTCGCCCTTGGAATATTCGCAGGCGCGCTTCACCATATCCTCGATGTCCGTGGCGTCGCGCGTCTCGAGCGCGTGAACGCCCCAGACCAGCGCCAGCCGCCGCGCGGTGTCGCGCTTCGGCGTCAGGGCCAGGATCGGCGACTGCGGGCGTTCGCGGGCGATGCGCAGGGCTGTCGTGCCCGACGACGTCCAGGCGCATATCGCCTTCGAGTGCAGCGTCTGCGCGACGTCGCGCGCCGCCACCGCAATGGCGTCGGCATAGGTCGGATTGGCCAGCTCGCCGCGCTGAGCGTTGATGATCGAGCGGAACACCGCATCCGTCTCGACCTCCTCCGCGATGCGGCTCATGGTCGCGACGGCGTCCTGCGGATATTGGCCAGCGGCGCTCTCCGCCGAAAGCATCACGGCGTCGGCGCCCTCGAAGACCGCCGTCGCGACGTCCGAGACCTCGGCGCGCGTCGGCAGCGGCGACAGGATCATCGACTCCAGCATCTGAGTCGCGATGACGACCGGCTTGCCGAGCCGGCGCGCCGAACGATTGATGCGCTTTTGCAGGCCGGGCACGCGCTCGAGCGGCACCTCGACGCCAAGATCGCCGCGCGCCACCATCAGCGCGTCGGAGACCTCGATCACCTCGTCGAGGCGGTGGATCGCCTGCGGCTTCTCGATCTTGGCCATCACCAGGGCGCGTCCCTTGGTGATCCGCTTCACCTCGACCACGTCCTCGGCCCGCTGGACGAAGGAGATGGCGACCCAATCGATGCCCTGCTCCAGCGCCGCGTCGAGATCGGCGCGGTCCTTGGTGGTCATCGAGGTGATCGGGATTTCGGTATCGGGCAGGCTCACGCCCTTGCGGTTGGAGAGCCGGCCCGCAACGTCGACAACGGCGTGGGCGCGGTCCGGCGCGGCCTCGACCACATGCATCCGCACGCGGCCGTCGTCGATCAGCACGGTGTCGCCCACTTTGAGCGCCGCGAGGATTTCTGGATGCGGCAGACGCACGCGCGTGACGTCGCCGGGGGTGGGGTCGGAGTCGAGGATGAAAACGTCGCCCTTGCGCAGATGGACGGAGCCCTCCTCGAAGGCGCCGATGCGCAGCTTCGGGCCCTGGAGATCGACCAGAATGCCGATCGCCTGCGACATCTCCGCCTCGATCTCGCGGATGACGCGGACGTAATTGGCGAGAGCCGCATGGTCGGTGTGGCTCATATTGATGCGGAATACGTCGGCGCCCGCGCGCACGAGACCGGCGATGACCGCCTTGTCGACCGTCGCCGGTCCGAGCGTCGCGATGATCTTGGTCCGCCTGAGCCTTCTCATTTTCGTTCCTGAATCCTTTTGTCGTGTCCGCTATAGCGCGGCTCTATGTCATTGGGCGGACGGCGCGGCGTTTGGATCGGTGAGCTGCACCGTCCAGCTTTTGGCGTCTCGTCCGGTGTCGATCTCGAAGAAACCCGTCCGCTCGAAACCTCGTGCGAAGCAATCCTCGCGTCCGTCGATTCGGAATTCGCGGTCGCGGGTGCACATGAAGGCCTTGCCCTTCCACTCGCCGCCGCGCTCGTCCATCGCATAGACATAGTAAAATTGCGCGGCGAGCGGCCCGCGCAGCAGCGTCTCGCAGATGGTGGGCCTCAGGTTCCACCAGCCTTCCGAAAGCCAGTTTTTCCCGTCCGTATAGGCAATTGCGACGCTCACCCTGACATTCGTGTTGTTGCACAGGCGAAAATCGGCGCGCGCCGGCGCCGTCTGGGCCAGGCCCATTGCAACAACGGGGAGCAGCAGGCGTCTCATCATGGTCGGGGCTGAACCGGAGAGGTTGGCGCATGGCGGCGATCAAGCGCCGTCTTTGGCGAACAGGCAAACCACGCGCGGCAGGCTTTGGCAACCCCGTTCGGCGTCGAAACGCCCGGACGACCAGACGGGACCGCTCTGGTTTCCCGACGGCGCCCCGTTCGCGCCCTGCCCTGGCCTGCGCGCGGCTCCCGAGACGCTGATCGGCTTCGCCAGAGGAGTGGCGCGCGCGAATGCAGAGATTGGCGCGAGACGATCGAGGCTCTCGGCGCGCGGCGCGCTGATCGCCGGAACAAAGCCTCTCGCCTCTTGTTTCCGTCGCACGCGAGACCCAACGGCAGGAGGCGCGCGATGGAAAACAAAGAAGTCATTCAGACGCTCAACAATCTCGTCGAGATCAGCCGCGACGGCGAGAAAGGCTTTCTCACCGCGGCCGAGCAAGCGCGCGACCCTCAGCTCAAAACTGTCTTCCAGAGCGCGGCCCAACGCTGCGCGACCGGCGCGCGCGAGCTCGAGTCGGAGATCGCGCAGCTCGGCGGCACGCCGGCGCAGTCGAGCTCCATCACGGGCGCGCTGCATCGACTCTGGACCAATCTCAAATCCTTCGTCACCGCGCGGAGTGACAAAGCCATACTGGAAGAGGTCGAGCGCGGCGAAGACGTCGCCAAATCTGCGTATGAGATCGCCGTCGCCAAGCCGCTTCCGCCGCGCGTGCACGCGATCATCGATCGGCAATATCGCGGCGTGCGGGAGAACCACGACCGCGTGCGCGATCTGCGCGATCGCGCCGCCTGATCCTCATTTCGCGTCCCGCAAAAGCTCTGCCGCGCGCGGCGCGAAATAGGTGAGCACGCCAGCCGCGCCCGCGCGCTTGAAAGCGAGCAGGCTCTCCATCATCGCGCGCTCCTCGTCGAGCCAGCCGTTTTGCCCGGCGGCCATGATCATCGCATATTCGCCGGAGACCTGATACGCGAAGGTCGGCGTGTGAAAGGTCTCCGCGATGCGATGCACGATGTCGAGATAAGGCATGCCTGGCTTTACCATCACCATATCGGCGCCCTGCTCCAGGTCGAGCGCCACCTCGCGCAACGCTTCGTCGGTATTGGCCGGGTCCATCTGATAGGCGCGCTTGTCGCCGCGCAGCGTCTTGTTGGTGCCGATCGCGTCGCGGAACGGTCCGTAGAACGCCGAGGCATATTTCGCGGCGTAGCTCATGATCTGCACATTCTGAAAGCCTTCGGCGTCGAGCGCCGAGCGGATGGCGCCGACGCGCCCGTCCATCATGTCGGAAGGCGCGATGATGTCCGCCCCGGCGCGCGCTTGCGTCACGGCTTGCGCCGCGAGCACGGCGACGGTCTCGTCGTTGAGGATTTCGTCGCCCGAGAGAAGCCCGTCGTGGCCATGACTCGTATAAGGATCGAGCGCGACGTCGGTGATGACGCCGATGTCGGGCGCCGTTTCCTTGATGGCGCGACAGGCCCGGCAAACAAGATTATTCGGATCGAGCGCGACGCTCGCCTTCTCGTCGCGCAGCTTCGGATCGGTGTTGGGAAAAAGCGCCACCGCCGGCACGCCGAGCGCGGCGGCCTCTGCGACGGCCTGCGCGGCAAGATCGATCGACTGCCGAAAAACGCCGGGCATGGAAGAAACGGGTTCTCGCCGGCCCTCGCCTTCGATCACGAAAATCGGCCAGATGAGATCGGAGGCGTCGAGCGTGGTCTCGCGCACGAGGCGGCGCGACCAATCGCTTTTGCGATTGCGCCGGGGTCGCTGAACCAGCGGCAGCCGCGTCGAAGAAATCTCCTTGTCCGTCATTCACGCCTCCTCTTGTCGCGGACGCCTTATCACGCGGGACGGCGCCATTCGACTCCGCTATAGACAGATATGGCGCGTGAGCCTTGCGCGCATTGGAACATGCAATGATCGCCGTGGAACGCCTCCGGCCAACGCTCTCCACCAGTCCCGCCGCCATTTTTCGTTGCGCCATTCTCGGCGCCAGCCTCCTTGCAGCCGCGCCGGCATTTGCGCAGCAGACGCAGCCCACGCAGCCTGCTGCGCCCCGTCAGCCGAAGAGTCAGGCGGCGAAGCCCAAGGCGCCTGCGACCGCCGTACAGAAGTCGCCGACGACGAAACCGGGAACAGCGAAACCGTCGACGCCCACGACGCCCCAAGGCGTCGTGAAGCAACCGCCGGCGGCGCCGCCAGCCGATGCGGGCGCCGTATTGGCGCCGCTGCCGCCGGTCGATACGTCGACGCCGCCGCCCATGCTGCCGCGCGCCGCGCGCGAACGCATGCGCATCTGCGCCGAGGAATGGGAAAAGCACAAGCGCGCGTCACGCGCCGCTCAGCCGCTGTGGCGCGATTTCGCGACAGAATGTCTGACGCGCTGAGCGCCGAAAGCTGGCCGCAAAAACAACTTCGCCCGGGCCGCGCGATAAAACGCGCGCCCGGGCGATTGCGATCTTGCGCAAAAAACGCATTCGTGACGCGCGACCCTCTTCCGATCGCGCATGACGAACACGCCTTTAGGCGGCGCCTTCGGTCGGCGTTTCCGGCGGAGCGATCTTCACCTTGCGGGGAGCGCGCTTCTTGGCGGCCGCCTTCTTGACCGTCGACTTCTTGACAGTCGATTTCTTGGTCGCGCGCTTTTTCGTCGCCACCTTCTTGGTCGCGGCGCGCTTCTTCGTCGCTACCTTGCGGACAGCCTTGCGAGCAGTCTTCTTCACGGCGGTCTTGCGGGCGCCCTTCTTCGCGGCCGTCTTCTTCGTCGCGCGTTTTTTGGTTGTCGCCTTCTTGGTGGCGGCCTTGCGCGCACCCTTCTTCGCCGCTGCCTTCTTGGCCGGCTTACGCTTCGTTGTAGCTCTCGCCATAATAAGTCCCCTTGATCCGAATTGCCGGAATTATGGTCGACCGACAATACGCGCAATTAGCGTAACGTGGTTAATTGCTGGTTCAAGTGGCGCCACCGGACAAGTAAGCGTTACAACGCCTTTCGCATCGCCGCATTGGATGATCGACAATGAAGATGAGCGCTTCCGATGTCTTATCGAAACGCAATCTGAATGCTTTCGCCGACGTCGGCGCATTCGAAATTCGCGCGCGTTTTCGCGCTTCACAGCACGCAGGCGACAAGCGATCCAACGGCGAACCAAGACGACAAAGCGAGACGCTAATGTATTTCAATTATTTGTTTTTCTTCGCAGTCGCTTGCGTCGAGATGCATTTTGTCAAGGCAGCGCGCAACGCTCGAGCGGCTCCTGAAATACATCGACGCAGCGGATCGCACGCGATCTGCGGCGAATGATTTGGAGCGCAGAACTCGGCGCGTTCGCCAACGGCTGAGTCGCGTTCTCAGATGCATTGTCGCTTGAACGACACAACGAAAAAAAATTGTGCGAAGGCGGCCCAACAGCAAAAAAATATCGGCTTCGGCAGTGCGCTAAATGAAAAATCGCGCAAGCCGAAGCCGATTGTGATTCGATTCAGATCGAAACGGGCGTCGCTCAGATGCCCAATTTCTGTTTCAGCAGATCGTTCACGGCTTGCGGATTCGCCTTGCCGCCGGTCTGTTTCATCACCTGTCCCACGAACCAGCCGAGCATGGTTGGCTTTGCCTTCGCCTGTTCGACCTTATCGGGGTTCGCGGCAATGACGGCGTCGATCGCGGCTTCGATGGCGCCCGTGTCGGTCACCTGCTTCATGCCGCGCGTCTCGACGATCTCGCTCGGATCGCCGCCTTCGGTCCAGACGATCTCGAAGAGGTCCTTGGCGATCTTGCCCGAGATGACATTGCTCGAAATCAAATCGACGATGGCGCCGAGCGCCTGCGCCGACACGGGCGAACGCGTGACGTCGAGGCCTTCCTTGTTGAGCCGGCCGAAGAGCTCGTTGATGACCCAATTGGCCGCGAGCTTGGCGTCGCGACCCTTTGCGGTCTCCTCGAAGAAGTCGGCGCTGGCCTTCTCCATCACCAGCACGCCGGCGTCGTAAGGCGGCAAGCCATACTGCTCGATAAAGCGCGCGCGCTTGGCGTCGGGCAGCTCGGGCAGCTCCGCCTTCAGCGCATCGACGAATGCCTGGTCGAATTCGAGCGGCAGCAGATCGGGGTCGGGGAAATAGCGGTAGTCATGCGCTTCTTCCTTGGAGCGCATGGAGCGCGTCTCGCCCTTGCCCGGATCGAAGAGACGCGTCTCCTGATCGATCTTGCCGCCATCTTCGAGAATGCCGATCTGGCGGCGCGCCTCGACCTCGATCGCCTGACCGATGAAGCGAATGGAGTTGACGTTCTTGATCTCGCAGCGCGTGCCGAGCGGATCGCCGGGACGGCGCACCGACACATTGACGTCGGCGCGCAGCGAGCCCTGCTCCATATTTCCGTCGCAAGAGCCGATGTAACGCAGCAGCGCGCGCAGCTTGGTCACATAAGCGCGCGCTTCTTCGGCCGAACGCAAATCGGGCTTCGACACGATCTCCATCAAGGCGACGCCGCTGCGGTTGAGATCGACGTGGCTTTCGCTGGGCGAGAGATCATGCAGCGACTTGCCGGCGTCCTGCTCGAGGTGCAGGCGCTCGATGCCGACGGTGATGCGCTCGGTCGGCGACACGTCGACAATGACCTGTCCCTCGCCCACGATCGGATGCTTGAACTGCGAGATCTGGTAGCCCTGCGGCAGATCTGGATAGAAATAATTCTTACGGTCGAAGACCGAGCGATGATTGATCTGCGCCTCGAGGCCGAGCCCGGTGCGGACCGCCTGCTTGACGCATTCCTCGTTGATGACGGGCAGCATGCCCGGCATGGCCGCGTCGACCAGGGAGACGTGGTCGTTGGGCGCGCCGCCATATTCCGCAGAGGCGCCCGAGAAGAGCTTGGCCTTGCTCGTCACCTGCGCATGGATTTCCATGCCGATGATCACTTCCCAGTCGCCGGTCGCGCCTTTAATGAGCTTCGAAGGAGCCGCCTGTGTCGCCATATTTTCCTCACTAGACCTTTGGCCTTTCATATAGACCACGGCGCGCGCGAGCGGAACGGGCGAGAAGGCGCACATGGGAGACTGGCGCATGGCGAAGGACAACGAGCAGCCTGCGAACCGTAAAAACGGCCTGATCGCCCGCTTTCGCGACGCGCCGCCTCATATTGCCGTGCCGGTCGGCGCAGGCCTCATCATCGGCGGAACATTGCTGTCGCCTCTGCCATTCTTTGGCCTCTGGATGGCGCCGGTGGGGCTGGCGATCTTGGCCCCGCATTGGCGCGCGGCGGACAGGCTGTCGCGGCGACTTCTGAGATGGTCGATCAAGAATGGCTTCGTGCGGATCAAGCGGACGCCGCGCCAAGGGAAGGAGGAGCCGCCTGCGACGGAGGGCTAGAGCGCATTCCGCAAAAGTTGACAGACTTTTGGAAAAGAATGCGCTCCCGCTTTTTGAATCTGCCGAACTTTCTCATCACTGGCATGATTCCGTTCGAGCGATGAGAAAGCGTGCTAGAGACGCGCAATCAGGCGGTGAAGGGATCGACCAAAGCGACGTCGAGGCCGTCGAAATCGCTGGTATTGCGAGTCGCTAGCGTCATTGTGTGAGCGGAGGCGATTGCGGCTATCATGATATCGACCACGGCAAATGAGCGCCCGCGCCTTTGCCGGTCAGCGCGAAACACGCCATATCTATGGGCCGAGGGTAGATCAAAAACGAGGATCCGACCTCGGAATATCTCCTGTTCGAGGCGATCGAAGCTTTCTTCGAAGGCCTTTTTTCTCCTGCCTGCCGCCAATAAAGCCGCGCCGTAACGCAGCTCGGCCAAAACGGGGGTGCAAAGGAAGAAATGTTCAAGGGGGCGGGAGTCCAGCCACGCCTCGACGCGCGCGTTCGGCGTGGGCTTGATGAACTCCGAGACAATATTGGTGTCGAGCAGGATCATTCGACAAACGGTGGCGGCCGCTCCGTTGGGTCGCGGAGAGACACAAAATCGTCGCCGCGATATTTGACGGGAAACAACCCAGCCAAGAGTGCGCCGAGCCGCTGCCGGGGCTCCGCTTCTGAAGATTCTGCCTCCGCCAGAGCGCTCTCCAAAAGCCGTTCAGCCTCGTCGGCGAGAGTGCGCCTGTGGGCGCGCGCTCTTTCTTCGAGCTTTCGTCTCAGATCGTCTGAGACGTCATGCAGAAGGATGTCCGACATGGAGCGCGCCTCCGGTTATCCGAAATGAAGATAACGAGCAGGCGACCTCTCTGCAACGCCGGGCGTCAATCACGGGGGCTCACTCCCCCTTCGGCGCCCGATCCCCCATCAGCCGCTCCTCATAGGAAATCGACCACTCGATGATCGCCGTCCATAGATTCATGGCGACCTCGACCGAGAGACCCTCGCGCCGCGCGGCGCCGAGGACGCGCGCCAGCACTTCGTCCACACGGTCCGGCACGCGCGCCGGAACGCCGAGCGCCGGCTTTACTTTCGCGGCGCGCTCGATCTGGCGCTGGCGCTTGGCGAGCAGCGCGACGAGCTCATCGTCGAGCGCGTCGATGACGCGGCGCACGTCGGACATTTCGTCCCGCATCGCGTCGATGTTTGGCTCCGCGGCGGCCTTGTTCATTAGCGCCACCAGGGTTCGGGGAAATCGAATTTCGGCGCCGCCTGCTCGAGCGCATGCGCGAGCGAGAACAGCGTCTCCTCGTCGAACGGGCGGCCGATGAGCTGCAGGCCGAGCGGCAGACCATTGGCCGCGAGCCCCCCCGGCACGGCGATGCCCGGCAGTCCCGCCATGTTCACCGTGACCGTGAAGACGTCGTTGAGATACATTTCGACCGGGTCGGTCGAGCCCTGCTCGCCTTGCGCAAAGGCGGTAGATGGCGTCGCCGGCGTCAGAACGGCGTCCACTCCCGCCGCGAAAGCCTGATCGAAATCGCGCTTGATGAGGCTGCGCACCTTCTGCGCGCGCACATAATAAGCGTCGTAATAGCCGGCCGACAGCACATAGGTGCCGATCATGATGCGCCGACGCACCTCCGCGCCGAAGCCCTTGGCGCGGGTCTTCTCATACATGTCGATGATGTCGCGGCCCTGCTCGCGCAGCCCGTAGCGCACGCCGTCGTAGCGGGCGAGGTTCGACGAGGCTTCCGCCGGCGCGATGATGTAATAGGTCGGGAGCGCGTATTTCGTGTGCGGCAACGAGATTTCGACAATCTCGGCGCCCGCGTCCTTCAGCCATTTGACGCCCTGGTCCCAAAAGGCGGCAATCTCGGCCGAGATGCCGTCGAGGCGATATTCCTTCGGCACGCCGATGCGTCGGCCCTTCACCGAGGCGCCGATCGCAGCTTCGTAATCCGGCACAGGCGCATCGACGCTCGTCGTGTCTTTCGGATCATGCCCCGCCATGGAGCGCAGCATGATCGCCGCGTCGCGTACCGTGCGCGTGATCGGCCCGGCCTGATCGAGCGACGACGCGAAGGCGACGATGCCCCAGCGCGAGCAGCGGCCATAGGTCGGCTTGATGCCGACGGTGCCGGTGAACGCGGCCGGCTGGCGGATCGAGCCGCCCGTGTCGGTCGCCGTGGCGCCGAGGCACAAACGCGCCGCGACAGCCGCGGAAGAGCCGCCCGAAGAACCGCCGGGAACGATCTTGGCGTCGGGATCGCCCTTGCGTTTCCACGGCGATATCACCGGACCGAAAGCGCTCGTCTCATTGGACGAGCCCATGGCGAATTCGTCGAGATTGAGCTTGCCGAGCGTCACCGCGCCGTCGCGCAGCAGATTGGCCGAAACCGTCGACTCATAAGTCGGCGTGAAATCATCGAGGATGCGGCTCGCCGCCGTCGTGCGCACGCCCTTCGAGCAGTAGAGATCTTTTATGCCGAGCGGCACGCCCTCCAGCGGGCCTGCTTGGCCGCCGGCAAGCCGCGCGTCGCTCGCCTGCGCCTGCTTCATCGCGAGATCGGGCGTCTCGGTGATGAAGCAGTTGAGAAGCCGCGCGCTCTCCATGGCGGAAAGATGCGCCTTGGTCAGTTCGACGGCCGAGATTTTCTTCGACTTCAGCGCATCGCGCGCGTCGGCGAGAGTGAGATGGATGAGATCGGACATCGAGTCTCTTTATATATAAGGAGCGGGACGTTTCGGCCGGGGCGACGATCTTACTCGATCACCTTGGGCACGACGAAGTAGTGATCTTCCTTGGCCGGCGCATTGACGAGCACGTCGTCCGCGATGCCGCCGTCCGTGACCACGTCGACGCGCTTTTTCATTTGCATCGGCAGAACCGACGCAATCGGCTCGACGCCTTCGACATCCACTTCGCTCAGCGTCTCGACGAAATGGAGAATGGCGTTGATCTCGCCGCGCAGGCGCTCGACCTCGTTCTCGTCGACGGCGATGCGCGAAAGATGGGCGATGCGGCGAACCACCGCGGAATCGACAGACATTTGAGAGCTCCGCCGGGATGAACCTGTTACGGCGCTATAGCGCTTGGGGCGCAGGGGCGCAATGCGGGTGGATAAAGAGAGGGGCGGGAGTTTATCCTGAGCCGGCGGCATGGTAGCGCGGAGAGCATGAGCAATAAGATCGCGACGATCGAAGAGCTGGGAGGCGCCCTGCCCCCAAAGGGCCGGTTGATGGGCCTCGATCTCGGGACCAAAACCATCGGCCTTGCGCTCTCCGACGTCGAGCGCCGCCTCGCCTCGCCGCTCGACACCATCCGGCGGGTGAAATTCTCGACCGACGCGGACGCGCTCCTGAAACGCGCCGCCGATTTCGACGTCCAGGCGCTGATCTTCGGCCTGCCCCTCAATATGGACGGCACGGAGGGTCCGCGCGCCCAGGCGACCCGCGCTTTCATGAGAAATCTGCGTAAGCTGACGTCCCTGCCCTTTGCCTTCTGGGACGAGCGCCTCTCCACCGCCGCCGTCACCCGCGAGCTTATCGCCCAGGACGCCTCCCGGGCCAAACGAGCCGAGGTCGTCGATCGCATGGCGGCGGCCTATATTCTGCAAGGGGCGCTCGACCGGCTGTCGCGCCTCGACTGAATGTTTACGCTCGCGGCGCTATTGCAGGCGAAAGGTCGAGCGCTAGAGTTTATTCAAGACGCGACCCCGATTGTATGTATGCAACTCTTCCGCGAAAACTGAAACTTGACATCCATAGGCTGCGCTTTAAGAAAAAGACACGTCAAGGTCGAGTTTTAATTACCTTCGCAGAGGCGCTGCGTCGGCGGGAGGCAAACTGAATGGCTCGTTCTACTGCGCCTATCCCGCCCGCATCCCATGCAGGGAAAAAGGCGGGCGAAGCCGAAACGCCCGAGCGGCGCGCCGAGGAAGACGCGGCCGCATTGGCGAGCTATATCGCCGACATGGCCTCCGAGCTTTCGCAATTGGCCGGACGATCCGAAATGCCGATGGTCGCCTATTTCCTGAACCTCGCCCGCGTCGAAGCCGAGACGCATTCGCGCGAGATTGGCGAGCGCGAGCGCGCGGTCGAGCCGGAAGAGTAGCTCCTACTTTCGGTTGCCGACAAGCGCGACGCAATTCGCGCCATGCCGCTCCAGGCGGCCTTCAAGATCGAGCTCCATGAGCGCGCCCTGCACGTCGCGCGCCGATAGGCCGGCGGTCCGAATGAGGTCGTCGATCGCCACCGGCGCCGGTCCGAGAAGCGACATGACGCGCTCACGTGGGTCGGTGAGCGCAGTATAATTCGCCTCCGGCAGATGCTCGCTTGTGTCAACAGTCGGCTGGAAATCCGGTTGGTTGGCCGCCAGCTCGTCGAACGCAATTTGCTCCTGCTCGAACAAGGCCTCGAATTCTTCGAAGAACGGCCCCTGATCGGCTCCGCCGGCCATGTCGAAAAGCGACCCCGCCGATGATCCTCCGCCGCCCGCCGCCAAAGCGTCGACGACGTCTTCCGGCCGCGCGCACAGGGTCGCCCCCTGGCGCAGCAGATCATTCGTCCCCTCCGCGCGCGGATCGAGCGGCGAGCCGGGAACCGCGAAGATTTCCCGGCCCTGCTCATTGGCGAAACGCGCCGTGATCAGCGACCCCGAGCGCCGCGCCGCCTCGACCACGACCGTCGCGCGGCTCAGCCCGGAAATGATGCGGTTGCGGCGTGGAAAATCCCGGCCGCGCGGCTCCCATTCGATCGGCATTTCCGAAACGAGGAGTCCGCGCTCTGCGATCTGGGCGACGAGCTTTTCATGTTCGGACGGATAAGGGCGCGCCTGCCCGCCCGCGAGCACGGCGATCGTGGCGGTCTCGAGGCTCGCGCGATGCGCCGCCGCGTCGATCCCCCGCGCGAGGCCGGAGACGATCACATAGCCCTCCCGTCCCAGGCCACGGGCCAGCCGCTCGGCAAAGGCGAGGCCGGCGGTCGACGCATTGCGCGAACCGACCAGCGCCACCCCATCGCGCTGCGTGGTCTCGGCGACTCCGCGGATAGAGAGGACCGGCGGCGCGTCGGCGATTTCGCGCAGAAGCGGCGGATAATCGGCGTCGCAGATCGGGATGAAACGCACGCCCATTCTTGCCGCGGCGTCCATCTCGCGCATGATCTCGTCGCGCGGCGCAATGCGGACGGCGCGCCCGCGTAGCGATTTGGCGGCGAGCGCCGGCAAGGCCTCCAACGCCGCGCCGGCGCCGCCGAAGCGGTTGATGAGCGCCAGGAAGGTGCGCGGCCCGATATTTTCACTGCGGATGAGGCGCAGCCAGTCGACGAGCTGCTCGTCGCTGAGCCGCGCCCTGCTCATGCCTTTTGGCCGATGCGGCTCTCCGTGCCGGCGCGCAGGCGGGCGATGTTCTCCGCGTGCTTGCGCCAGAGCAAGGCCGCCATGGCGCCGACGACGAGGGCTTCGCCGCCATGGCCGAGAAACAGCAAGAGCAGCGGCGCGGCGGCGCTGGCGACGAGCGCCGAAAGCGACGAATAGCGCGTGATCGCCGCGACCGAGAGCCATATGGCGCAAAAGGCGAGCCCCACCGGCCAATGCAGGCCGAAAAGGCACCCGAGGAATGTCGCGACGCCCTTGCCGCCTTTGAACTGAAGCCAGACCGGCGCGATATGCCCGACAAAGGCCGCGAAGCCCGCGATTATGGCGCCTTCGGGCGAGAGATGGGCGCCGATGAGCACGGCGGCCGTTCCCTTGATCGCGTCGAGAACGAGCGTCGCCGCCGCGAGGTCTTTGCGGCCGGTGCGCAGGACATTGGTCGCGCCGATATTGCCCGACCCAATGCCGCGAATGTCGGTGGTGCCAGCGAGGCGCGTGAGCAGCAAGCCGAAGGGGATGGAGCCGAGGAGGTAACCGAGAATGAGCGCAAACGCGTCGGGCAGGAAGGACATCGGAAACGCTGAAACCTGTTCTCGAGAAGCGCGGGCGGAGGCGCCGCAGATGCTAACGGAGGCGCGGCGGGGCTGCAACCTGATACGAGATCCGCTCGATTGGTTCGGCGCCATCACCGACGCTCGCGCCGTTTGGACAAGCAGGAAATCACCGCCGTCATTGCGAGGAGGCGGAGCCGACGAAGCAATCCAGCGCCGCATTTGCCGCCCTGGATTGCTTCGCTTCGCTCGCAATGACGGCGGTCGGGCAAAACTAGCGCTCTTGTGGTTCTGGATTAAAATGGCAATCCGAGCTGATCAAACGGAAACGGTATGAGACGCCCAACGCGAAAATGCCGGTTCCCAGTCTCGCCCTTCGTAAAAGAGGCGCAGAACCGCAACAGTTATTGCCAGCTCCGGTTTCCGCAAAAGAGGATAGTTCTCGCGCGCGAAAAAATCGACTCGCGTGTCTCGTCATCATCCCGCTCCCGTTTTGCCGCCGGAAGCGCTAAAGGGAGGGGTCGAAGCCCGGACCGAACACATGAGCGATTCAGAGCGCAGACCCCGCCCGCGCGCCTTCCGCCTCAATGGCGACGAGACCGTGACCTCGAAGCCCGCGCCGCAGGTCGAGGAGGAGGCCGATATTTTCGCGCAAGCCGCCGAGCTCGCCGACGTCGCGCAGGGCGGTGAGGAGGCGGTCGAGGCCGCCCGCGCCAAGGGCTTCCTCGATCGCTATGTTTTCTCCTCTGGCGGCGTTTTCCTGTCGGCTCTCACCGGTCTGATCACGCTCGCGCTCAGCATCTGGATCTGGAACTTCGTCGAAGATCTCTTCGCCCGTTCGCCCATTCTCGGAACGATCGGTCTCGCGCTGGCGTCGGCCGCTGGCCTAACGGCGCTTCTCTTCGTGGCGCGCGAAATCCGCGCTATTCTGCTGCAAAACCACGTCGCCAAACTGCACGCCGACCTCGCCGCTGCGCGCACGGCCGACGACGTCGCCGCCGCGCGCACGCGCGTGCTGGACCTTTGCAAGCTTTACGAGAGCCGCGCCGAGCTCGCCCGCCCGCGCGCCCTCGTCGCCGACTATGTGAAGCAGATCATCGACGGCAAAGACCTCGTCGATCTCGCCGAACGCAGTCTCGTTGCGCCGCTCGACGAGATTGCGCGTCGCGAAATCGCCGCCGCCGCCAAGCGTGTTTCCGTTGTGACGGCGATCAGCCCGCGCGCCATCCTCGACGTCATCTTCGTCGCCGGCCAGGCCATCATGCTGATGCGACGCATCGCCGAAATCTACGGCGGCCGCCCCGGCCTTCTCGGTTTCTTCAAGCTCGCGCGCTCCGTTGGCGCGCATCTTGCCATTACCGGCACGGTCGCCGTCGGCGATACGCTGTTGCAGCAGGTGTTGGGCTATGGCGTCGCCGCGCGTCTTTCCGCAAAGCTCGGCGAGGGCGTGCTCAACGGCCTGCTCACGGCGCGCGTCGGCCTCTCCGCCATGGCGGTGTGCCGCCCTACTCCCTTCGTCACCGAGAAACAGCCCGGCGTGAAGGACGTCGCGCCTTTCCTGTTCAGTGGCGACAAGACCAAGGCTCAATAAATTGAAGATTACCACGTGGAACATTAATTCCGTGCGGCTGCGCATGCCGCTCGTCGCGCAACTCCTGAAGGACAAGGCGCCCGACGTTCTTTGCCTGCAGGAAACCAAATGCCGGGACGCTGAATTCCCCATGAAGGATTTCACCGCGCTCGGCTATAAGCACGCCGCCATCAATGGACAGAAGGGCTATCACGGCGTCGCCGTCGTCTCGAAAAAGCCGCTGCGGCTGATCGAGAAGCGCGACTTTTGCGAGAAGGGCGACGCGCGTCATATCGCCGTCGAGGTCGAGGGCGCGGGCGGGCCGATCACGCTGCATAATTTCTATGTGCCCGCCGGCGGCGACGAGCCCGACGTCGAGATCAACCCGAAATTCGCGCATAAGCTCGGTTTTCTCGACGAGATGAAAGAATGGGGCGAAAACGGCGCCGCGAAGGGCCGTGTCGTGCTCGTCGGCGATCTCAACATCGCGCCGCTCGAGCATGACGTGTGGAGCCACAAGGCGCTGCTGAAAGTCGTCAGCCACACGCCGATCGAGGTCGAGAAGCTGACCAAAGTCCAGCGCGCCGGCAATTGGATCGACGCCATGCGCCATTTCGTGCCGGCGGAAGAAAAACTTTACACATGGTGGAGCTATCGTGCGGCGGATTGGGCGGCCTCCAACCGCGGCCGGCGTCTCGACCATATTCTGGTGAGCGAAGCGCTCGGCGGCGCGCTCGGCAAGCTCGAAGTGCTCACCGAGGCGCGCGGCTGGGAGCGTCCGTCCGATCATGTGCCGGTGACGATAGAGTTGTCGGAGTAACGGCGCAGCGACGGGAGGCCAGATGATTGCGCGCGAGTTGATGACGCGGCATTTTCCTTTTGTCACGGCGGATGCGGACCTCGATTACGTCGCGAAGCTTCTTTCGGAATGCGAGGTCGGCGTTGTGCCCGTCGTCGACGAGCAGTTGGCGCCGATCGGGATCGTCACGCGCAGCAATCTCGAAAAGGCGCGCCCCCTCCCCGACGCCGGTCTCGGGCCCATTCCGGCGTTCTTGCTGCAAAACCGGCGTAACGCGCCCTTCCGCTCGAATGGCCGCGCGCTGCGCGAGGTGATGACGGCGCCCGCGATCTCCGTCCCCAGCGGCGCCAAGCTTTCCGACATCGCGAAAGTGATGCAGGAGCATCATCTCAAACGCGCGCCGGTGGTCGACGGCCACAAAATCATCGGCGTGCTCTTGCGCCGCGAAGTGCTGCACGCGCTCTCTGAGCGCAAACACCCACAGCAGCAGGACGTTCTCAGCCAGCCCAAATCCATCCTTTCAGAAACGCGACGCGAACCGCAAGCCTGCGACATCGCAACGGCGGAAGAGTTTCGCGATCTCGTCGCCGCGCATGAGCGCCAGCTCGATAAGGAGCGCGAGGACCGCCACCGCGCCATGTTGGAATTGCGCGAGCAGCGCATCAAGGACCTTGCCGCCCAGCGCCTCACCGAAGGGCAATGGCGCGAGATGGTGTCTCAGGCCCGCCGCGCCGCCGCCTCGGGCCTGACGGAGCATATGCTCATCCGATTTCCGGCCCAGCTCTGCCTCGATGGCGGGCGCGCGATCAACGCGCCCGACTCGCACTGGCCGGAAACGCTGCGCGGCGAGCCGGCGGATGTCTTCAAGCGCTGGCGCAACGAGCTGCAGCCGCGCGGCTTCAAAATTGCCGCGCAGATCGTCGATTTTCCCGAGGGCCTGCCGGGCGATGCGGCGCTGTTCCTGATGTGGGGCAAGCGCACATAGAGCGCATTCCGCAAAAGTTGATAGACTTTCCAGATCCGCTTGTTGGGCGGGTGTCATTCCCGACGCTCGCTTGAGCGAGCGATCGGGAATCCAGCGCCAAACCAGCGCTTTTGTGGCTCTGGATTCCCGGTCGGGCTTTCAGCCCGCCGGGAATGACATTCCCCAATGCGAGCCGTTCAAACGTCAAAACGCGAAGAATGGCCAGTCGGGTGCAAGGCCCAGCATGATTTGCCCGACCGGCTGCAGTTTCGCGGCGTTGATGAAGCCGTGCTGCGTGATGACGTGGACATCGCGGAAGTGCTGCGCGAAACGAAACTCCTCGCGTATGCCAGAGGCGCCGATAATCTCATGCACGATGTCCACCGCCGCCGTGGCTTCGAGCATGGCGTGGGTGATTGCGAGCTGCAATCTCCCCTTTATTTTTGTATCGATTGGCTGGCCCGCGACCGCTTGCGCATAGGCCTCTTCAAACGTCTGATAGAAGAAGGCGCGTCCGGCGCCGAGCCTCGCTTCGGCGCGCGCCAGTTGCGACTGCACGACGCTATTGTCCTCGAGCTTCTTTGCGCCAAAAGCTGGCGTCTTTTTCGTTATGAGCGCGATCGCCTCGTCGATTGCCGCCCGGGCGATGCCGAGCGCTGGCGGCGTCAGCGCGGCGATCGCCGGCCAGACTGTCAGGCGATAAAGCGGCCCTTCATAGGCGCTGCCCGGTTTGCGCAGCGGCTCCCAGGGGACGGCCCAATTGGCGGGGACGAATGCGTCATGCACGTCGACATCATGACTGCCCGTCCCTCGCATGCCGAAGACGTTCCAGTTGTCGACGATCGTCGCGTCTTTCGCCGAGCAGGCGACCAAAAGCGTTTCCGGCGCGCCGTCGGCGTTGCGGCGCAGATCGCCATCCTCAACGATGTTGGCGTAGCCCAGATAAGCGGTCGCCTGATGTGCGCCGCTGACAAAAGGCGTGCTGCCCGAAAGAAGATAGCCGCCGGCCACGGGAACGGCGCGACGCGCCGGCTGCTGGCCGCCGACGACGATGGCGTCGCCCCCAAAGATTTCACGCGCGGCGTCGTCGGGGAACCATGGCCCGAAAAGGTCGTGGGCGATCGACACCTGCAAATTCCAGCTTGCTGCGCTGTCGATGCGACCGAGTTCCTCGATGACGCGGAAACCCGTCTTGGGATCGACTTCCAGCCCGCCGAGCGCCTTGGGCCGCCAGAGTCGGTAAAGGCCCGCCTCGCGCATCGCCGCGGCCGCTTGCGGTGACAATCTGCGGTCGCGCTCGGCCGCCGCAGCATTTTCGCGGATGATGGGCTCGATCCGCCGAACAGCGTCTAAAAGAGCATCCATCCCTGGCATATGCCTCCCCGCCGACGATTTTGTCGTTGTTATCGCGGCAGGATAGCGACGCTGGCGAGGCGCCGTGAGGCGGCCAATGGCCGCATACAGCGAGGCAGGTTAGCGCTGTCGCGACTCGGCCTCGGCCCTCAAGGCGGCGAGCGAGGGATAGCGTTGCGCGCCTTCGGGACCGCGCACCTCGACCGAACCGTCGGACATCATGACATAGGTCGATTCGCCCGCCGTATAGCGGTCGACCTCCGTCGGCTCTTCGGCCGGCGGTCTCAAGAGGGACGAGAAGTCCGGCCGCGGCGGCTCGGCGGTGACGCCGTTCGCCTTGGGAGACTCGGGCTTCGCCGGAGCGGGGCTCACCCACATCTCCGCCTGAACCGCCTCCACAGGAGCCGCTTCCTCAACTGGCGCATCCTCAACCGGCTTGGGCGCGGCCGGTTGCGCGGCGGCGTCCGGCGCCGCGCCGAGGCGGGCGAGATGGGCGACGACCCGGCCGAGCGCCGCCGTCACCACACCGCCCGACAAGGCGACCGAGCCGGCGATAAACAGGCTCCAGCCGCGCTCGACCATGATCATGTCCCAGCCGGCCCACATTCCATAGGCCCCGCCGCCCGCGAGCAGCAGGCCAGCGGCTGTCACGCCCCATCCGGAAAGATTGCGCTTCATGCGGCTCCCATCGTCGTCGCCGCCCTTCTAGCACATACCGAGAGGCCGCGCGCAAGTCGCCGGGAAGGCGCGCGCGAATCTATACTTTCTATACTTTGAAAGCCGTTCATGCCCAGAGCCAGAGGGAAGATGGTTTTTCTACTAATATGGTCATTAACGCATTACAGTTCAATATGTTGATCGTCAGGACAGGAAGCGCGCTGCATTGTTGACATTGTAAGTTATTGTATTTCATATAGTTACATGTATTAGCAAGCATGCGTCCTGATGACGCATGGTAAAAGCAGCGCCCCGCACAAAGCTCTTGTATTGGCCGTGAGAGCGGCGGGCGACGGCGCAGGCGCTGTCGAACCAAGCGGCCGGTTCTCAACCTGATTAGGAGACGGACATGAGGGGGTTATCGAAGCGCCGGATTTGGGCCGCCGCTTTGGCTCTTATCGGAGCTTTGGGCTTTGCATCGACAGGCGCGCTAGCGCATGGCGGCGTGAAGCTCGAACAGGATGAATGCGTGTTCAAGATCGGCCCCAGCAACATGCATTTCATCGCCTATCAGCGCACGGGCGAGGAAGAGGAGTTTTGCGAGGCGGTCGCCAAGACCGGTCCAACCGTGATCGCGCTCGAAGCCGTCTCGGACGAGCTGCGCGACATGGCGATGGGCGTGCGCATCGTCAAGACTGAAGGCGACGCGACAGCGGCGAGCAACGCAGATGCGACGACCGTCTTCAAGCTCGAGCCGAAAATCTATCGCAACGGCATCATGACCTTCGAACACAACTTCAAGGATGCCGGCCACTATGTCGCAATCGTCACAGTGCGCGACGATCTCGGCAATGAGTTCGTGTCGCAATTCCCCTTCTCGGTCGGCCTCTATACGTTCTGGGGATTGATCGAATACATCCTTTACGGCGTCGGCTTCGTGTCGCTCGTCGCCGTCATGGTGGTGGCCCTGCGGGCAAAGTCCAAGAAATACAAGGAGGAAGCAGCCAGCCAGCCCGCCTGATTTCCTCTCTCGCGCAAATGCTGACGGCCCGGCCCCCGCCGGGCCGTTTTTCCGTGTCACGCGCCTTCTATACGGAATCCTTATTGCTTGTTGCCGCACGGCGGCGCCGGGTCTAGTTAACCGCGGGGCCCTCGAGCCCTATTCCTGTTCAGGAGAGCATTGATGTCCTTCACGCTTGAAGATCTCCCCTACGCTTACGACGCCCTGCAGCCTTATTTGTCGCGTGAGTCGTTCGAGTATCATCACGACAAGCACCATGCGACCTATGTCACCAACCTCAATAATTTGATCAAGGGCACAGAGTTCGAGGGCAAGTCGCTCGAGGAGGTGGTTGTCGCTTCCTTCGGCAAGAACACGCCGATCTTCAACAACGCCGCCCAGCACTACAACCACCACCACTACTGGAAGTGGATGAAGCCCAATGGCGGCGGCGCGATTCCGGGCAAGATCGAGAAGCTGATCGTCGATTCCTTCGGCTCGGTCGACAAGTTCAAGGAAGATTTCCAGAAGGAAGGCCTGGCGCAGTTCGGCTCGGGCTGGGTGTGGCTGGAGCTCAAGGACGGCAAGGCTGCGATCCGCAAGACCCCGAACGCCGAGAGCCCGCTGGTGCACGGCGCGCAGCCGCTGCTCGTCGCCGACGTGTGGGAGCATTCCTACTACATCGACTACCGCAATCGCCGCGCCGACTATCTCAAGACCTTCCTCGAGCATCTCGTGAACTGGGAGCACGCCGAGGAAATGCTCGACGCCGCCAAGTAAGGCGCGGTCGATCTCTTGCGCGCGGCGGAACGCCTGCCGCGCGCCTAATTCTTTATCAGTTTCAGTAGCAGACCGTGCGGCGCACGCGGCCGGTCCAGACGGTGCGGCAGACGCGCGCCGGAGCGCGATGCACGACGGCCGCTCCGCGATAGCCGACGCAACCGGCATGATAGCGCCCCACCGCGCAGGCCGCGGCGCTCGCCTCTTGCGGCATGACAGCCAGAGTCGCAGCGAAAGTCATGGCGCCAAGTCCAGCGATAAGCAGTTTTTTCATAGGCTCTTCTCCTGAGATGCAAAAGGCGCGGTCACGCCTCGACCAGCGACTTCAAATTGGCGAGGCCCTGCTCGAACTGTCCCCCGACCATCTTGTCCATGTTCGTGAAGACATGCATGGCCTTGCCAATGAATTCATTGTGGCCGGACATCGCCCAAGTGACTTCGGTCTTTGTCTCGCCGATCGGCTTGAGATCAAATTGCACCTCATTGGTCGCGGACATCGGCCGGGTGAATTCCAGCTTGAGACGAATGCGCTCGTTCTGGCTGCTTTCCTTTATCGTCATCTTCCCCGCGCCGACCTTTTTATTGCCAGACCAGCTCATGCTGGCGCCGGGCCCGAGCGGCGAGCCGTCGAATGTGTTGGTTGCGGCGGGGTCGAGCCTGGCCCAGGGCGACCAGGCCTCCCAGGCGTGCAGATCGTTGATGCGCTGATAAATCGCCTCCGGCGGCGCATTCACGACCGCCGAGCGGACGATTTTGAACGTATTCGGTCGCAAGGAAATATAAGCGATGAGCCCGCTCACAAGAGCGAGCGCAACGAGGAAAAGAAGGGTCATCTTGGCGCTCCCCTGAGGCGCAGGCTCACAGGCCCGCGCTTTTCTTCATATTAGAGCGCTGCGAACGAAAGCGTAAAGTTAGGGTGGCTTGCGAACGCAAGCCGGCGAGACTGTCTTTCGACCAATCGAAAATGATACCGCGTGGTCATTCCCGACGCCCGCGCAAGCGGGCGATCGGGAATCCAGAGCAATGTCACGGCTTTGGGGCGGTATTCCCGATCGGGCCTTCGGCCCGTCGGGAACGACATCCGCGACCTTACTTCAGGCTCGCGCAGAAGGACTGGATCTTCTCGCAGGCCGTCTCCAGCGTCAGGGCCGACGCCGCGTAGGAAATGCGGAAATTCGGCCCCGTGCCGAAAGCGGAGCCATGCACCACGGCGACGCCTTCGGCCTCGAGCAGCTCGGTGACGAAATCCTCGTCGGTCTCGATCACCTTGCCCGCCGGCGTCTTGCGGCCGATCGCCTCGGCGCAGGACGGGAAGACATAGAAGGCTCCTTCCGGCGTCGGGCACTTCAGATATTTCGCCTGATTGAGCATAGAGACGACGAGGTCGCGCCGCTCCTGGAACGCCTTGCGGAAGGTCGCGAGATGCTCCTGCGGCCCGTCGAGCGCCTCGACCGCCGCCCATTGCGCAATCGAGCAGGCGCCCGAGGTCTGTTGGCCTTGCAGAAGATCCATCGCCTTGATGAGCTTGCTCGGTCCAGCGGCGTAGCCGATGCGCCAGCCGGTCATGGCATAGGCCTTGGAGACGCCGTTCATCGTCAGCGTGCGCTCGATGAGGTTGGGCTCGACCTGCGCCGGCGTGACGAATTTGAAGTCGCCATAGACCAGATGCTCATAGATGTCGTCCGTGAGCACATGCACCTGCGGGTGGCGCAAGAGCACGTCGGTCACCTTCTTCATCTCGTCATAGCTGTAAGCGGCGCCCGACGGGTTCGACGGCGAGTTCAGCACCAGCCACTTCGTCTTGTGCGTGATGGCCGCCTCGAGCGCCTCCGGCTGCAGCTTGAAGCCGTCCTCCATCTTGGTGTCGACGAAGACGCTCTTGCCGCCGCAGATCGCGACCATCTCGGGATAGCTCACCCAATAGGGCGCGGTGATGATCACCTCGTCGCCAGGGTTGATGGTGGCGAGAAAGGCGTTGAACAGAATGTGCTTGCCGCCGGTCGCGACGATCGTGTCCGAGGCCTTGTAGTCGAGCCCGTTCTCGCGCTTGAACTTGCGGGCCACGGCCTCGCGCAACTGCGGAATGCCGAGCACCGGCGTGTAGCGGGTCTCGCCGCGGTCGATGGCCGCCTTGCCGGCGTTGCGGATGTGCTCGGGCGTGTCGAAATCAGGCTCGCCGACCGAGAGGCTGATCACCTCCCTGCCCTGCGCTTTCAAATCGCGCGCCTTCTGCGTCACGGCGATCGTGGCGGAGGGCTTAACGCGCGAGAGAGCGTGGGCGAGAAAGGTCATTTCCGTCTGTCCTGTAGGGGGAGTGTGCATCGCACCATAATTAGCGGGGCCGCGGCGGGCAATGAAAATCCGCGATCGTCGCTCACCCTGGGCGATTCCGTCGCATTAACCCGCGCCCACTATGGTCTCGCCGGTCGGCGTGGAGTGGCGAATGCTGGGGACAATCAGAAGCGGGGACTGGCTGACTGCAGAGCGGCTGCGCGTCTACCCGCTTATCTTCCTCGCCATTTTCCTCGTCGCTGTCGTCGGAGCCATCGCGACCTCCCATGACCGCATTGGGCCGAACAATCTCCCGCTCGGTTCCGATTTCAGCCAGGTTTGGGTCGCGGGCCAGGAAGTTCTCGCGGGCCATCCCGAGGCGCCGTTCGACATAACGCGCCACGCCGAGGCGCAGCGCAAAGAATTCGGCCCCGAGACGGGAATCTTCGGCTGGCATTATCCGCCCTATTTCCTGGCGCTCGCCGCGTTTTTCGCGACTTTGCCCTATCTGCCGGCGCTCGCGCTCTGGCAGGCCGGAACGCTCGCGCTCTATCTCATCCCCATCGTCGCGATACTGGGCAAATCCGGCGTCGCCCGGCGCGACGCTTTGATCGCGGCCCTCGCCTTTCCCGCAGTTATCGTCAATCTCGGACATGGCCAGAACGGCTTCCTCACCGCGGCGTTACTCGGCGGCGGCTTCCTGCTCCTCGACCGGCGCCCGCTTGTCGCCGGCGCGCTTTTCGCGCTTCTCGCCTATAAGCCGCAATTCGCCCTCGCCCTTCCGCTTGCGCTCCTCCTTGGCCGCCACTGGCGCGCGCTCGGCAGCGCCGCTGCGACTCTCGCCGTCATGAGCGCGACGAGCCTGGCGGCTTTCGGCGCAACAAGCTGGCGCGCCTTTTTCGAAAGCCTCGGCTTCACCCGCAAGGTTGTCGAGGAAGGCGGCCCCGGCTTCGAGAAAATCCAGAGCGTCTTCGCCGCTGTTCGACTGCTCGGCGGCGACATTCCGACCGCCTATTTCTGGCAGGGATCGGCGACCTTCGGCGCGCTCGCCTGCCTCATATGGGTGCTGCGTTCAAACGCCGACGCAAGGGTCAAAGGCGCGGCCACCATAGAAGCAATGCTGCTCACCACGCCCTACCTACTGGATTACGACCTGATGGCGCTCGCCCCGGCGATGGCTCTGCTGGTCTCGCGCGGAATAGACGAGGGCTTCCGCCCCTATGAAAAAACGGCGCTCGCGCTCGCATATGTCGCCCCGCTGGTCGCCCGGCCGGCCGCCATGGCGCTCGGGCTTCCGATCGGCGTCGCGGTACTCGTGCTGCTCTTCGCCGTGACGGCCCGGACCGGCCCCGAAACGGAGGCGCAGAACCTGGAACCGAACCCGAATCATGAGTGATTTCCGCCTCATCAACCCGGTTCGGACCCCGATTTAAAAAAATTGTGAAATTGTCCACAGCCCCATGCAACTTTTCGGGCTTGTGCTCGTTTCTATCCGGAGGGCGCAAGCAGGATGACTTTGCGCCGTCGCCGCCGCGGCGCAGAGGGAGAGCCCAGGCGGAAGGGGAATGCGAGGGCGATCACCCAGGGGAAGTAACAACCATGTCGCTCGTTGATAAATTCGACGATCAGATTGAACCAGCGTTCACGCGTCACTTCGATCGCGAGTCGGCTCGCCGACAGTTCCGCATCTCCATCCTGCTCGTCGCAGCGATGGCCACGGCCGCTTTCGTGCTGGGCTTCGCGCTGCCACTGAACACGACTCACGGCCACGCGCCGATCGCCGACAATCCCGGATTCTCCGGCCGTCTCGTCAGCGTCGATCGCTGAGCGTTCAAGACTGTCGACGTAAAACGCGCGCCGCCGGGCGCGCGTTGTTTGTTTTGGGGCGTTCCGCCGCTGCGGCGGAGAAAGGGCGTTTGTTCGCCCTCCCCGGCAGCACGCTGTCAGTGCGATTTATCCGACTTATCCATGTCGTGATGATGCTCGTGCCCGTGATGGTCGTGGCCAGCATCCTTTGGCCCGGACGTGTCCTTATTGTGCGCCTTTTCCCAGCGCTCCATGGCCTCGGCGTCGTGCGCATGCTGGGCGTCGGGCGCGTCGATGGCGGCGTCGATCACGACTTCGCCCGCCTTCTCGAAGACCAGCGTCATTTCGAGGCCCCAGCCGACCTCCAAATGCTTCTTGGCGCCGAGCAGCGCCACGTAAACGCCGCCCGGCGCGAGCGTCGTCTTCGACTTGGGCGGGAGAACCACGGGCGTCTCGAGCTCGAGATGCTTGGGGTCGCCGTGGATAACCGCCTTCTCGAACTTCTCAACCTTCACGCCGACGAGCTTGTCGGGCGTGTCGCCGCTATTGTGAATGAAAGCGTAGAAAGTCGCGTTCTTCTCGCCGTCGGCCGGGGCGCGCAGCCACGGGTGCTCGACCTTGAGCTTGCCGACGTCATATTCATGCGCTTTGGCCGAACGGGCCGGGGCAAAGACTCCAAGAAAGGCGCCGGCGAGCAAAGAGCCGCCTGTCGCCAAAAGATCACGCCGCTTGATGATCATGTCTCTCTCCCTTTCAACGGCCGGCTCGATTGCCGGCTCGAAAGCTCGCCTGCGCCTCAATGCGAGTGCAGGTTGATCTCGATCAGCGGCTCATTGGCCATCATCGCGGCCTGTGCGGCGAATTGCGTCGTGTTTCCGTCGCCCTCGCCGAACTGCTTGAATCGCGCGCGCACATAGCCCGAGCGATCGATGAGGAAATGCGCCTGCGAAATTTCGTTCGTATAAGGTACGTTGGGATAGCGGTTGATGATCGAATAGGCTTTCTCCGCCGCCGCCGGGTGAAGCGCCTCGCGACCCTTCGCCGCCGCCGGGCAATCGTCGCTATAGACGGTGACGTGATTCACGCCCGCCGATTTCGCCGCGCCTGCCGCAGTCAACAGACTTGCCTCCAGCTCCTTTTCGCCGTCGGCGCCCGCCGTGCAGCGCGCGAAGGACAAAAGCGTCGGCTTACCCCGTAGCTTGAAGAGGCTCGTCACCTCCTCTTGCGGATCGATCAGCGCGAAATCGGGCGCGATCAGCCATTGGACCATGGCCTGCGGCCCGATGAAGCGCGACTGGTTCGTGCTGGAAAGCATCAACAGATAGTTGATCATGTCCCAACGATCATCGACGTCGAGCACATGGGCGAAGCTCGGCATGACGCCGCTCTGGCCGCCAAACGTCAGCCAGTGGAAAATATCGCCGATCGTATGCGTGCCGACATGCGGCGCGGTGAGATCCGCCGGCTGGATCGGCAGGCCATCCTTGTTCTTCAGATCCTTCGCCATGGGGCCGTTGCCCTCGCCAATCGGACCGTGGCAGCCGACGCAGTTCTCCTGAAAGGTCGACATGGCGCGCGCAACCGATTCGGCGGTGAAATCCTGCGTGGGATCGTTGTAGGTGTCGATATAGGCCTCGGTGGAGAAGGACACCGCCAGGCAGAACAGAGCGGCGATCGTCGCCGCCGGCGTGGCGTAGAGACGCTTCTCGCGGGTCGCCGGCGTCCACCAGATGAGCGCGGCGGCAATCGCAAAAACGCCAGAGCCGATGGCCCACCACCAGATCGCAGACGGAAAGACCGGCTTCTGCCCCCATGTCGCGATGTAAGACAGACGGAACGGCAGCGGCCAATAAAGATCGGTCTCATGCGAGGCCGGCGTGATGACGGCGATATAGCCGGCGATCGCCAGCAGGCCCACGCCGAAAACCGCCTCGAGGCTCCCGATCCTGCCGACCCAGGCGACGTCGAATTCGTCAATGGGGGGCGCGCGCATATAGCGCACGATGGCGAGCGCGCAGAGCAGCACGGCGACGAGCAGAGTGAGCTTCAGCGTCAATAGGCGGCCGTAGGGGGTGGCGAGCATGTTCGGCACGCTGCCGACATTCTCATAGGCCATGGCGACGCCGGTGACGGCGACAAGCGCAATCGCAACCTTTGCGATCCTCGACCAGCGTTCCGCGAGTTTGGCGGCAAGGTGAGGCGGCTTGTGATGCGCCGTGAACATCCACCAGATCAGGCCGAAGAGCCCGCCGAGCCAGGTGAGTCCCGCCGCCGTGTGCAGGAGGAAGCTGAGCTGCGTCCATAGCGGCAGACCGTCGTCGATGGCGTGGCCCGTGACGGATACGACGGCGAGCACGCCGACGCCGGTCCAAAGCGTCGCGCGGTCGAGGAGAGCGGACGCGCGGAACAAGCGCGCGATCGTCATTCCCGCAAAAACAAAGGCGAGAAGCTGCGTGCCCACCCACGCCTTGCCGACGCTGGTCCCGAAGGCGAACTCCTGCAGAACGGCGGCGTCGATCGGCCGCTCCGCCGGAATAATCGCACGGGCGGTCAGATAGAGAAGCGCAAAACCCAGCAGCGCGCGAAAAACCGCCGCCGCGGCGACCCAGGGCTTGAAGCGTCCGCCATCCTCATCGATGAGCCGCGGCAGAAGCAGCAGACCGACCGCGAGCGCCGATGGGACGCTCTCGAGAAAGCGTATGAATGCCAGAGAAAGATACATCGACGGGTCTCGCCCCTTGGCTCTTCCGCGTTTCGTTCAGAGACGCCGCTTGTGCGGCCAGTCGTAGGGCCGCCGGCGCTGGTCAGCCGGCGCGCCCGACATTGAGCGCTTTGAGAGGAGAAGCGCTTACTTCGGATCGACCGTGAACTCGTAGCTTCCTTCAACGATGTGGCCGTCGGTCGACAGCACGCGGTAGCGCACGACATATTTTCCCGCCGCGAGCTCCGGCGCGTCCATCGACAACTCGCGCGGCTTGTCGGGCACGCCATTGGCGCCCTCGCCGAGCACCTTTCCGCTGGCGTCCTCGATGCTGAGCTTGGAATATTTCGGCTCCACGCCGCCGCCGAAACGCAGCTTGACAGTCTTGGGCGCCGTCGCGACGTGGTCCTTCGAGGAGGGGTTCGCTTCGACGAGGAAGGAATGCGCGCGCGCTGGCGCGACGACGCCTGCGGCGATCATCGAAGCGGCGGCGAAAATGGCGGCGCGCCGCGAGAAAATAAACAGTCCCTTCATGAGATTTCCTCCCGGGCTTTTCCGCCCTTTTTCGCAGTTATTTTATGAGATGCGATCGACAGCGCCTCCGTTCAAGACGCGACCGTCTCCGTGGCCTTTTTCTTCGAGGACGGATGGGTGTGCTTCCAATAGACGAAGACCATCCCCGCGATGAGGATCGTGCCCGCAATCTGCGGCACCCACGCCCACAAGGTCTCGCCGACCCTGAATCTGAACTGCTCGGTCTGCTGCTCGCCATTATCGCGCGTGAGCGTCACGAGACCGATGTAATGGCCGTTGGCATCGAAATTATGCTCGAGGCTGAAAGTGCCCTTCGTATATTTCTTCGCGGGAAGATGCAGCACCGTCAGCGCCTCGAGATCCGTGTCCTTGGTGATCGGCGTCACCGGATCGCGAATGATGCGTAGCTCGAGGGGAAGGTCGCGGAAGGCCGGCGTCTCGAGATCGAAGACCATGATCGTGCGGCCGGTGGCGGGAATCTCATCGCAATATTCGCTGCGCGATTTATCCGGCTGAAAGGCAGTGATGTGGATCATGTCATAGCCGAACATGACCATGCACATATTGCCCATGGACATGGCCTCTGGGCCCGCGCCGCCTTCCGCGCGCGTCTGCGGCGCGAAACTAAGCGAGAGCGCCAAGCCGAAGAAGGCGGCTGCAAGGCTGCGCCAATTCATCATTTCTTCCCTCGATTTCTTATCGAGGCGCTTTTACCGCGCCTCTTTTGATTTTGCCGTGCGCCGCTTTGCACGGTCGATCACGAACCCACAGTCGTTCCATTTACGCCAACTATCGCATGCGCCTGCAATAGCTGCGCTAATTGCTGCGACGCTACTTAACGCGGCGCATGGCGCGCCTGCAATGGCGTCTTTGGCAAAACGGCGCCAGCTCCATTGCTAGATTGCATCGAAAATATGCGCAGGCGCGAGCGAAAAACCTGAGCCTCGTTTGCGTCGAAAGGACGCAGGAATTGATTTTGAGCAAAAAATGGGAACGAAGGCGCAAAGGCGTGCGCGCGACATCCCAAGCGTCCCCCCGAAAAAAAAAGCGACCGGCCGGACTTTCGTCCGGCCGGCGCATTAGTCAGGCTACCGAGTTTCGCTTAGGGCATGTCGCCGGCGACGAACTTCGGAA
>NZ_JAERVJ010000021.1 GCF_016745395.1 Methylocystis sp. Sn-Cys | reverse complement strand
GACGGCGTCGTCGCCCTTCGCTGTGGCGGTGGATACGACGGCGCCGACTGTCGCCGCCAACATCGCCAGCTTCACGGACAATGTCGGGACGCAGCAGGGGAACTACCTCAGCGGGACGGCGACGGACGATTCGTCGCCGGTTCTGAATGGAACGCTGTCGGCGCCGCTGGTGGCGGGCGAGGAAGTGCGGGTCTACGAAGGCGCGACGCTGGTCGGGACGGCGAGCGTCTCGGGGACGAGTTGGACGCTGGCGCTCTCCGGGCTCTCGGAAGGGACGCACAGCTATACGGCGGTGGTGGCGGACGCCGCCGGCAACGAGGGGACGGCGTCGTCGCCCTTCGCTGTGGCGGTGGATACGACGGCGCCGGTCACAACGGCGGCGATAGCGACCTTCACTGACAATGTCGGCGCGCACCAGGGCGATTACCCCAGCGCGACGAGCACGGACGACGCGTCGCCGGTTCTGAACGGAACGCTGTCGGCGCCGCTGGCGGCTGGCGAGGAGCTGCGGGTCTACGAAGGCGCGACGCTGGTCGGGACGGCGAGCGTCTCGGGGACGGGCTGGACGCTGGCGCTCTCCGGTCTCGCGGAGGGGACGCACAGCTACACGGCGGTGGTGGCGGACGCGGCCGGCAATGAGGGGACCGCGTCGGCGGCCTTCGCTGTGGCGGTGGATACGACGGCGCCGACTGTCGCCGCCAACATCGCCAGCTTCACGGACAATGTCGGGACGCAGCAGGGGAACTACCTCAGCGGGACGGCGACGGACGATTCGTCGCCGGTTCTGAACGGAACGCTGTCGGCGCCCCTGGCGGCGGGCGAGGAAGTGCGCGTCTACGAAGGCGCGACGCTCATTGGGACGGCGAGCGTCTCGGGGACGAGTTGGACGCTGGGACTCTCCGGACTCTCGGAGGGGACGCACAGCTACACGGCGGTGGTGGCGGACGCCGCCGGCATTGACGGTCCGGTCTCGTCTCCCTTCGTGGTGACAGTCGACACGACGGCGCCGACGGCCGCCAGCGTCATCGCCAGCTACACGGACAATGTCGGGACGCACCAGGGCGACTACCCCAGCGGGACGGCGACGGACGATTCGTCGCCGGTCCTGAACGGAACGCTGTCGGCG
>NZ_JAERVJ010000019.1 GCF_016745395.1 Methylocystis sp. Sn-Cys | reverse complement strand
CGCTATCGGATTCACACATCGTAGAAGGTCAGCGCGGCTCCGAACTTTATTCGTCGAAAGTCGTCGAGGCCCTGGCGCATTACTTTGGGGCCGGGCTTTCCGTAATAGGCGGTCCAGCCGCCGAGCCTGGCGACGACCCAGGCGGCGAAGGCGAGGCTGCCTTTGCGGTGGGGGTTCTTCTGGCGGGCCGTCGCGCCCTCGAGCTTCGCCGAGACGGCCTCCAGCAGCGCTTCGTCCTCGGGCTCGAAAGCGTCCGTCAGCAACTGGTCGGTCGCGCCGTCGCGCGCCTTGACCAGTTGCATGACCGTCACCGCGGCGACCGCCGTCGCCGCCACCAGCTTGATCATCACTTTCGGATCGCAGATGTCCGCCTGCTCGATCTCGAAGCCCGCCGTCTTCAGCGTGCGGAAGAATTCCTCGATGGTCCAGCGCATTCGATAGAGGTCGATCACCCGGCGCGCCTCGGCCAGGCTCGTCGCCGCATGGGTCGTGAGAAGCCGCCAATGAATGGGCGCGACGCCCTCCGCGGCCCCGACCTCGCGCACGTCGACCAAAGTCACGCCGACCGCGTCCGGCAAGTCGCGCGCGCCGTGGCGCGGCTTGCGCAAAGTGACCGGCGAGACGCGGACCACGAGCGCCGCCTTGCGCGCCTTGCGTCCCGGAGCCGCCGGGATCTCGGCGACGAAGCGGCCCGCCTCGGCCAATCCGTCGGCGAAGGGGAACAAAAGCTCGATCGCATCCTCGCCGTCTGCGGCGATCGTCCGGTTCTGGCAGGCGCGCACAATCAGCTCGACGCCGCCCGGACGCTGCGCGAGATGCGCGTAGATGTCGCTCTCCCGATCCGAGACGACAGTGATCCGCTTCGCCGCCGCGAAATCCTCGCGCGCATGCGTCGCCACATCGAGCCAGCGCTGCGATTCCTTGTCCGCGAGCGCGCGCGCGCGACGCGCCGCGACCTTGGCCCCCGTGTCGCGGTTCCAGACCTCGGCATGAGCGAGGCCGAGCAGCGCGCCCGTGCCGGCGTCGAGCGCCAGGGCCGCGTGCAGCAAAAGGCCGCGCGTCCCGCCGCCCTTGCCGACCGGCCCATAGCCGTTCGCCTGCGCGCGCTTGCCGCCGAGCGCCAGCTCGCTGGTGTCCTGCGCCACCACTATGTCGCGACCCGCCGCCCGCGCCGCTGTGAGCCCGGCGGCGTGCCGCGCCATCTCCTCGGCGGTCACCGCAGGATTGCGCAGGAAGCGCGTGAGCCGCACCTCCTGCGCCCGCCGCCCGCCGGCGATCCGACGGATGCGCGCGCACGGCCGCGCGACGAGGCCCCGATGCAACGAGACCCCCCTTTTTCCAGGCGGCGGTCGCCGAACCGCCCCAGTCCATACGAAATCGCCATGCCCCACCCCGCGAATCAAAACGCGACCCACGGAATCAAACAGACCCGACCGAGGCAATCACGATGTGTGCATTCGATAGCGCTAAAGCGGGAGAGGGGACGCTCACGATCAGCATTCT
>NZ_JAERVJ010000018.1 GCF_016745395.1 Methylocystis sp. Sn-Cys | reverse complement strand
CTGTGGCGGTCGATACGGCGGCGCCCGTCGCGACGGCGACGATTGCGACCTTCACGGACAATGTCGGCGCGCACCAGGGCGATTACCCGAGCGCGACGAGCACGGACGACGCGTCGCCGGTTCTGAACGGAACGCTGTCGGCGCCGCTGGCGGCTGGCGAGGAGCTGCGGGTCTACGAAGGCGCGACGCTGGTCGGGACGGCGAGCGTCTCGGGGACAGGCTGGACGCTGGCGCTGTCCGGGCTCTCGGAAGGGACGCACAGCTATACGGCGGTCGTCGCGGACGCGGCGGGCAATGAGGGGACGGCGTCGGCGGCCTTCGCCGTGGCGGTCGATACGACGGCGCCGGTCACAACGGCGACGATTGCTACCTTCACCGACAATGTCGGCGCGCACCAGGGCGATTACCCCAGCGCGACGAGCACGGACGACGCGTCGCCGGTTCTGAACGGAACGCTGTCGGCGCCGCTGGCGGCTGGCGAGGAGCTGCGGGTCTACGAAGGGCCGACGCTCATTGGGACGGTGAGCGTCTCGGGCACGAGTTGGACGCTGGGACTCTCCGCGCTCTCGGAGGGGACGCACAACTATACGGCGGTGGTGGCGGACGCCGCCGGCAATGAGGGGACGGCCTCGTCTCCCTTCGCTGTGGCGGTGGATTCGACGGCGCCGGCGACCACCACCACCATCATCATCGCCAGCTTCACCGACAATGTCGGAACGCAGCAGGGGAACTACCTCAGCGGGACGGCGACGGATGATTCATCGCCTGTTCTGAGCGGGACTCTGTCCGCGCCGCTTGCGGCGGGCGAGGAAGTGCGGGTCTACGAAGGCGCGACGCTCATTGGGACGGCGAGCGTCTCGGGGACGGGCTGGACTCTGGCGCTGTCCGGGCTCTCGGAAGGGACGCACAGCTATACGGCGGTCGTCGCGGACACGGCGGGCAATGAGGGGACGGCGTCGTCGCCCTTCGCTGTGGCGGTCGATACGACGGCGCCGGCGACCACCACCGTCATCGCCAGCTTCACGGACAATGTCGGCGCGCACCAAGGCGATTACCCCAGCGCGACGAGCACGGACGACGCGTCGCCGGTTCTGAACGGAACGCTGTCGGCGCCGCTGGCGGCTGGCGAGGAGCTGCGGGTCTACGAAGGGCCGACGCTCATTGGGACGGTGAGCGTCTCGGGCACGAGTTGGACGCTGGGACTCTCCGCGCTCTCGGAGGGGACGCACAGCTACACGGCGGTGGTGGCGGACGCCGCCGGCAATGAGGGGACGGCGTCGTCTCCCTTCGCTGTGGCGGTCGATACGACGGCGCCGGCGACCACCATCATCATCGCCAGCTTCACCGACAATGTCGGGACGCAGCAGGGGAACTACCTCAGCGGGACGGCGACGGATGATTCATCGCCTGTTCTGAGCGGGACTCTGTCCGCGCCGCTTGCGGCGGGCGAGGAAGTGCGGGTCTACGAAGGCGCGACGCTCATTGGGACGGCGAGCGTCTCGGGGACGGGCTGGACTCTGGCGCTGTCCGGGCTCTCGGAAGGGACGCACAGCTATACGGCGGTCGTCGCGGACACGGCGGGCAATGAGGGGACGGCGTCGTCGCCCTTCGCTGTGGCGGTCGATACGACGGCGCCGGTAACGACGGCGACGATTGCGACCTTCACGGACAATGTCGGGTTGCACCAGGGCGATTACCCCAGCGCGACGAGCACCGACGACGCGTCGCCGGTTCTGAACGGAACGCTGTCGACGCCGCTGGCGTCGGGCGAGGAAGTGCGGGTCTACGAAGGCGCGACGTTCATTGGGACGGCGAGCGTCTCGGGGACGAGCTGGACGCTGGCGCTCTCCGGGCTCTCGG
>NZ_JAERVJ010000017.1 GCF_016745395.1 Methylocystis sp. Sn-Cys | reverse complement strand
TTAGTCAGGCTACCGAGTTTCGCTTAGGGCATGTCGCCGGCGACGAACTTCGGAATGACCGGGCCGCCGATTTCAGCCGCAAAGCGCTTGCCGTCCGGCGTGAAGAAGAACAGCAGACCGCCGACCTGGCTGTCCGTGTCGTAGGCGAGGTCCGACAGACGCTCGATGTCCCAACGCGCGTCCTGGATCTTCACCACGATTTCCTTCGACTCGCCCGGCGCAATCACGTCGTCGTTCGACAGACCGCGGTCAGCAAGCAGGTAATCCGGGAAGTCAGGCTTCTGCGTGAACACGGTCGGGTTCAGGAAGCGCAGGCCAGCCGCCGTATATTCGCCGAGGCGAACCGGCTGCGACGTGCCGTTCTTGACCTTCACGTTGATCGTCAGCTCGCGGCCCGGAACCTTGTAGACGCCGCCGTTCAGCTCGGTCGACACCTGCTCCTTGCCCACGCCCACGGTGCCTTCCGTCTCGATCGGCGTCAGCGGCTTCTGCAAGCCGGCCTGAAGCGGGATCGTGCGCGGGAAGGTCGAGTTCGTCACGGCGTAGCCGACGATCGTCGCGAGGATCGTCAGAGCGAGAACGATCGCGCCAATGCGGCGGTCGTCATCGCCGATGACGTCGTCAGGACGGCCTTCAGCAACACGCAGGTAAGAGGCGATGATGCCCTTCCGGATGAACCAGAACAGGATCCACGCGGCGCCAACCGCCAGCCACGGCAGATGCCACGCGTAAACGCGGCTGATGCCGTAGTTCTCGAGGTCGACCGTCGAGCCGTCGAGGAGCGTCACCGGATCGGTGAAGTCCTTCATGTCGCCCTTGATCTCGATCCACTGGCCGGGTCCGATGATCGGGCCGCCGCCTTCGACGTTGATCTGAGCGTGAACGTGCCAACGGCCGGCGCGACGACCGCGCAGGTTGATCGAGAAGGCGTAGTCCTTGCCGATCTCCAGCGACACCGAACGAGGAGCGAACTGCTCGCCGATGAACTGAGCCGTGCGGACCAGAACCGGACCCGGCTCGCCGGCGTTCAGGAACGACACCTTCGGATTGGCGACCGCCTGCGGCCACGCCGAGAAGACGTGAACCTTGCCGGACAGGACCATGTCCTCGTTGACGTTGACCGTCGTCTTCGACCACTGAACGTCATACCAGTTCAGCGTGCGCATGCGAAGGAACGCCTGCTGGGACTTCTCGCCGTGCGCCGAGGCCGGAGCGACCGCTCCGAGCGTCGCCGCCACAGCAGCCGCCGCGCCGAAGGCGGCGAGCTTGACTAGCTTTTTCATGAACAAACCTCCCAGGTTCTTCTTCCGGCCGGCGCCTCGCGCGCCAGCCGATTTATTCATCCGCGACAGATCAGGCCAAACCGATGATCCAACCAATATCCGCCGCGTCTTTTTGGGTGATTAGATCTGCTCGATCCGCTTGGTCGTGGAATACCAGCGACCCATGAACCACCACAGGAAGTACACCATCATCGAGACGAAGCCCGAGAAGAACGCCGCAACCGGCACAACGTCCTTACCGAAGGTGCGCAGCGTGCCGCGCTCGACCATGCGGATGTATTCCGGCATCGAGGTGCGGACGAAGTGCAGACCGATCAGATCGGCCAGCGTCATCAACTGACCATGCTGCTCGGTCGCCTGGTGGAAGGCGGCGATCGCCGGCCAGTTGTTCGGATAGAACAGCAGACCCCAGCCGAGCGAGCCGACAACCGCGGTGATCACATAGGAGCCCGACAGGAGCAGGATCACGTCGAGCCAGATCGCCGGAACGATCAGAGCAGACGGGAACACGAGGCTGATCGGGAAGTAGGTCCAGCCCCAGAAGTTGACGTAGCGGTTGATCCACTCGCCGATCATCAGGCCCAGAACCGCGAAAACGGCGCCGAACGGAAGACGGAAGTTGACCCACCAGAAAGCCTGCGACGCCGCGCAGAAGGTCACGCCGAGGATCGGAATAACCGTCGGCCACATACGACGATCCTTCCAGTCGACCCAGAAGTCCCAGTCGCCCGCCGTCAGCATGAAGTGGACGTGATAGCCGCCCAGGACCGCAAAGAACAGCAGAACCAGAAGCATCCAGTCCGTCGTCGCGACGCAACCCGCCGCCTCGGCGACGGAGTTGAACGGACCGACCGCCCCCCCGCTTTTCGATTGTGACATCACTCTTCTCCTTGGTGTTTCTCGAGCGCCTTGAGGCCCCGAGTTTCTTTTTGCCGCTGACCGGAAGCGTCGCGCCTCCGGACCGCGCCCGGACGATCGCCTCTAGGGCCCCGCCCGGCATTTCCTTTGGGCTGCGCTTGCGCGCCGCCTGAGCGAAGTCTTGCCTTTTCAGCCAGGGAACCCCCTGACCGCGACGCGAGAAGAACCACCCCAGTCGCCAATGGCGGCCAGAAAACGCTCAGTCTCTTGTCTAAAGAAAAGTCCCCACCCCGAACCTTCCGCCCGCGCCCTTAAAGGGCGCGAGCGGGTCGTCACATTTTACTCGGTGAG
>NZ_JAERVJ010000001.1 GCF_016745395.1 Methylocystis sp. Sn-Cys | reverse complement strand
CCCCTTCGTAGACCCGCAGCTCCTCGCCCGCCGCCAGCGGCGCCGACAGCGTTCCGTTCAGAACCGGCGACGCGTCGTCGGTGCTCGTCGCGCTGGGGTAATCGCCCTGGTGCAACCCGACATTGTCCGTGAAGGTCGCAATCGTCGCCGTCGTTACCGGCGCCGTCGTATCGACCGCCACGGCGAAGGGCGACGACGCCGTCCCCTCATTGCCGGCTGCGTCCGCCACCACCGCCGTGTAGCTGTGCGTCCCTTCCGCGAGACCGGAGAGCGCCAGCGTCCAGCCTGTCCCCGAGACGCTCGCCGTCCCAATGAACGTCGCGCCTTCGTAGACCCGCACTTCCTCGCCCGACGCCAGCGGCGTCGACAGCGTTCCGTTCAGAACCGGCGACGCGTCGTCGGTGCTCGTCGCGCTGGGGTAATCGCCCTGGTGCAACCCGACATTGTCCGTGAAGGTCGCAATCGTCGCCGTCGTTACCGGCGCCGTCGTATCGACCGCCACGGCGAAGGGCGACGACGCCGTCCCCTCGTTGCCGGCGGCGTCGGCGACGACCGCCGTGTAGCTGTGCGTTCCCTCCGAGAGCCCGGAGAGCGCCAGCGCCCAGCTCGTCCCCGAGACGCGCGCCGTCCCAATGAGCGTCGCCCCTTCGTAGACACGAAGCTCCTCGCCCGCCGCCAGCGGCGCCGACAGCGTTCCGTTCAGAACCGGCGACGCGTCGTCCGTCGCCGCCCCGCTGGCATAGTTCCCCTGCTGCGTCCCCACATTGTCGGTGAAGCTGGCGATGACGCTGGTGGCCGTCGGCGCCGTCGTGTCCACCGTCACCACGAAGGGAGACGAGATCGGACCATCAATGCCGGCCGCGTCCGCCACCACCGCCGTGTAGCTGTGCGTTCCTTCCGAGAGGCCGGAAAGCGCCAGCGTCCAACTCGTCCCCGAGACGCTCGCCGTCCCGACCAGCGTCGCGCCCTCATAGACGCGCACTTCCTCGCCCAGCGGCAGCGGCGCGGAAATCGCGCCGTGCAGAACCGGCGAGGCGTCGTCCGTCGCGGTCCCGCTCGCATAATCACCCCGGTTCGCGCCGACGCTATCGCTGAAACTCGCGATCCTCGTTGCGATGGAGTCGATATAATCAACTGTCGCAGCGGGAGCGGTGTTTCCGTTGATGTCGGTCGCCGTCGCCGTCACCAACCCGCTGGTCTGGGCTGTTGGGGCCTCGATAAGGTAATGGCCCGCCAAATCGGCGACCGTCGTCGAGGTCGAACCGTCCGGCCAGGTGACGGTCACCGTCGCGCCGGGCTCCGAGGCGCCCGAGGCTTCGGGCTGATCGTAACTATTCGCCTCGGCGACAGCGAGCGTCAGCGCCGGCGGGGTCGTGTCGGTATAGGTCGCCGTCGTGGCTGGGCTTACCTCGCCGGCGAGATCCGTCGCCGTCGCCGTCACCAGGCCGCTCGGCTGCACTGTCGGCGCCTCGACCGCATATTGACCAGCGGCGTCCACCACCGTCGTCGAAATCGAGCCGTCCGGCCAGGTCACCGTCACCGTCGAGCCGGGCCCCGCCACGCCCGCCGCTTCCGGCAGGCCGTTGGCGTTGGCGTCGGACACAGCGAGCGTCGGCGGATCGATAAAGATCGTCGAGGCGGCCGGACCCACATTGCCGTTGATGTCCGTCGCCGTCGCGGTCACCGGCCCGGTCGGCTGCACTGTCGGCGCCTCGACCGTGTATTGACCCGAGGCGTCGGCCGTCACGGAAGATGTCGTTCCGTCCGGCCAGGTCAGCGTTACGGTGGAGCCGGGCTCGGCCGTCCCCGAGGCCTCGGGCCGGCCGTTGAGGTTGGCGTCTATGGCGGCAAGCGTCGGCGCCGCGGGGGGCGTCGTGTCCGTATAGGTCGCCGTCGCCGACGGACTGGTTGCGCCAGTGGGGCTAGTCCCCACCGCTGACACTGCGCCATTCGGCTGAACCGTCGGCGACTCGGCCGTGTAATGGCCGGACGCGTCCGCCGTCGCTACGGACGTAGAGCCGTCGGGCCAAGTCACCGTCACCGTTGAGCCGGGCGCCGCAGTCCCCGCGACTTCCGGTCGGCCGTTGGCGTTGGCGTCGGAGAGCGTCAACGTCGGCGCCGCAGGCGCAACCGGCGCGGCGGGCGGAAACCAGGCGAAAGGATATGCGCCGCCGCCCCCGGCGGCCGCAACGCCAGCCGCGGCGCCTCCGGCGCCGAGCAGCGCCAACGGCAAGAGCGCCATATCGGGCAGGCCGCCGGCGTGCTCCGGCGCGCTTTGATCATCGATGCGCGCGCATGATTCCTCCGGCAGGATCGGTTGAAGGATTCCCTGGCGGTCGTCCCTGAAGTTTATTTCGATGTAGCGGCCGTCGACGCCCTCGGCGTCCGCTTCCGCGCAGTCGTCTTTTTCCAGAAACAAGACCGGACGGCCGTCCGCGTCGTCTCTGAAGAAATTGTTCAGGCGGATCCATTCGCCATTCGTCAACACGAGAATAAGATCGTCGCCCTGACGCTCGTAAACAGCAACCCTGTTGGCGTGAAGCGCCAAAGCCACGCGCTCGGCATGGCCTGCATCCAGAGTGGCCCTCTTCCCGGAAAGAATGACCGTGTGCGCGGAGTGCGATCCAGAATTGACGACTTGCGTGCGAAGCTTCATCCCAGCCCTCCGTGGAAGCCTTGCGCCGCTCTGCGTGCGGGCCTCCATCAACACGATGCAAAAGAAAACACATTGGCTCGACGACGCGGCGCTCGAACCGATCGGCGACGCAACGACGACCTCGGCGGCCGCCGTCGTTCAGTGGATTCCATATCGGTCGCGAGTGTGTGCGCTTCCGAAGCGGGTGTCTTGCGTGTGGAGGAACTGTTTTTGATCCAGCCTGATCAGGCTTCCAGTTTAGCTTCAAAAAATCGCTTTAACTCGGCAATGGAACCGACCCAGGCAATCCCATGGGAATTTTCACCCGGCCTGCGTCCGCTTGTTTACAAACGACGCAAATGAGTCCGGGAACAAATTAGAATAGCCTTCGAATAAACCTTGCGCCATTTTCTCATGGAGCGGAATCGCTCACGCCGACATGCATCGCGGCTTGCGCGGAAACGATCGCTTTCACCCGCGCCGACAACGCGCCAAGGTCTTCTTCGCCGAAGGTTTCCGTTTCGAGCAGACGCTCCGCCGACTCGCGATGCACGGATGCGCAAGCGCGCAGAACCTCGGTCGCCCGCTCGAACGCCTCCTCGACGAGACGGCCGATCGCTTCGTCGATCCTTGCGCTGGTTTCGTCGCTCATTTCCGATTGCTGCGGACCGAGACCCTGTAAATCCAGATAACGCGGGCGTTCGACGACGAAAGACGCGCGCCCGAGCTCTTCCTCCATTCCGTAGCGCGTGACCATGGCGCGCGCCATCTCCGTGGCGCGTTGGAGATCATCTGCGGCGCCGGTCGTCGCCTCCTGGAAAATGAGCATTTCAGCCGCTCTACCGCCGAGCAGCACGGTCATGCGGTGGAGCAGCTCCGTCCGCGTCATCAGATAACGATCTTCTGTTGGCATTTGCATCGTATAGCCGAGCGCCCCGAGGCCGCGCGGGATGATCGAGACTTTCTTGATCGCATCGACGTCCGGCAGCGCCATTGCGACAATGGCGTGGCCCATCTCGTGATAAGCCACGATCCGCCGCTCACGCGGATTGAGAATGCGCTTGCGCTTCTCGGGGCCGGCGAGAACGCGCTCGATCGCCGCGGTAAAGTCGGCGGCCGAAACCGCCGTCGCCTTGCGCCGCGTCGCCAGCATCGCCGCTTCATTGACCAGATTGGCGAGATCGGCGCCGGTGAACCCCGGCGTCATCGCCGCGATCTGCGCCGCATCCACGTCGCCGTCCAATTTGACCTTTGCCAAATGCACCTGAAGAATGGCGACCCGGCCGTTCTTGTCTGGCCGATCGACTGAGATCTGACGGTCGAAACGCCCCGCGCGCAAAAGGGCCGGGTCGAGCACCTCCGGGCGATTGGTCGCGGCGAGCAGCACCACGCCGACCGTTGGATCGAAGCCGTCGAGTTCGCTCAGGAGCTGGTTGAGCGTCTGTTCTTTCTCGTCGTGGCCGCCGCTCAGGCCGGAAATCCCTCTGGCGCGCCCGAGCGCATCCAATTCGTCGATAAAGATAATGCAAGGCGCGGTGGCGCGCGCCTGCGCGAAGAGATCGCGAACGCGCGCGGCTCCGACGCCCACGAACATTTCGACGAATTCCGAGCCGTTGATTGAAAAGAAGGGAACCCCCGCCTCGCCCGCCACCGCGCGCGCCAGCAAGGTCTTGCCTGTTCCGGGCGGGCCGACGAGGAGGATGCCCTTGGGCACATGCGCGCCGAGCCGGCCATAGGTCGCCGGGTCTTTGAGAAACGCCACGATCTCTTGAAGCTCTTCCTTGGCTTCATCGACGCCGGCGACGTCGCGGAAGCCGATCCGAATATCCTTTTCGACGAAGATTTTGGCCTTGCTCTGCCCGACGGACATGATGGAGCCGAGCCCCTGCCCGAGGCGGCGGGAAACAAAGCTCCAAATGAGAAAGAAAATCGTCGCCGGCAAAATCCAGGAAAGAAGAGTCGACGCCCAGGTGCTTTCGGCGGCCCCGGAATATTTCACCTTCGCGGCTTCGAGCTCTTGAGCGAAATTCGGGTCGACGCGACGGGCGAAAATGTCCTTGCGCCCGTCGGGCATCGGCGTTTTCAATGTGGCGCGCACAGTTTTTTCGCCGACCTCGACATCGGCGATCTTTCCCTCACGCAGCATGTCGTAGAATTCGCTGTAAGAGACAATTTGGACGCGGCTGCTTGTGTCCAGAAGCTGGTGGATGAGGAGGATCGCCGAGAGGGCAAGCAGGAAATAGCCGATGTCGAAACGTGTCCTCGGCTTGTCGCTGGATTGATCCATAACGGTTTTTCCCCACCAAACGCCATGCCGGACGCCGGCCGATCCCGTCCCGGGAAGCCTGCTCGAGCATAACCTTGCCGCACGCCCGTTCAATCGGCGGCGACCACCCTGCCCTGCTCCGTCACCGGCGGCGTTCGGAAGGCGGCCTCCAGCTCCGCCGCGATAGCGCGCACAATATCCGCTCGCGTTACGATCCCGACCATCCGGCCGTCGTCGCAAACGAGAACCCGCTTGATCTTATGCGCCTCCATCAGGCGCGCGACCTCCTCGACCTCCGCTGTTTCGGCGACCGAGATGACCGGATGCGACATCAGCGCTCTGACGCAACGATTGTCGCTCCGGGCGGCGGCCAGAAATTTCTCATCCAGCGGCTCGCCTTCCGCTAATTGGGCGAGCCACCATTGGGCGCGCTCCTTCCGGCGCAGCTCATTGGCGGCGGCGAGGTCGCCCTCGCTGATCATCCCGACGGGCTTTCCCGCCTCGAGGACCGGCGCGGCGCTGATCGATTTCTCGATCAACAGCCGCGCGACGTCGCGCATGGTCGCATCGCTCTCAACGAAGGCCACGTCTGTCGTCATAATATCTTTCGCGCGCATGTTCGGCTCCGGGGCCGCGAGGATGGCTCGATCGGCGCCTGTCATTGTCAAGTATGTTCAATGCGGCGTTTCACAACCTGAGCATGCTCGGCTTCGTGCAAGCGGTCGCGACCCTGTCCTGGCGAGCAACCGCAGCGCAACTCGAAAAACGGCCTTATCGGCAGGGCGTCTGGAGCGGGCGCCGGTTATCGCCTGCGACCGGATATTTCGCCCGTCTTTTCCGCCGCATCGCGTTTCAGCATGGCCGCAAGCGTCTGCTGCAACATGTCCGCGACAGCGCGGCGATCGGCCTCGGGATCACGAAGGGGCAGCGCTTTCAACCCGTCGATCATCGCGATCATGATCGTCGCCGTCGTCTCGGGATCGAGGGCCGGATCGATCGCTCCCCGCTGCTGCCCCTGCCGTAGCACATTTGCCAGAATGCTGCGCAGCCTGCGGCTGTGCGCCTGCACCAGCTTCGCCATGCCGGCGTTGCGCGTGCTCTCCGCGAGCATTTCGAAGACGAGCTGCGAACGGGCGTTCGGCCCGCTGGGAACGAGCTGGCTGATTTCCTCGACGAGTGACGGCACGACGCCGTCCTCCTCGATCGGCAATTGCTCGAAGCGCCGGCCGATGTTGTCGAGCCAGGCCTCGGAGAGCGTGGCGACGATCGCGTCCTTGCTTTTGAAATAATGATAGAGGTGGCCCGGGCTGATTCCGGCCTCCTTGCAAATGTGCGCGATCGAGGCGCCCTTGAGCCCGCTGCGCTCGAAGCAGCGTCTGGCGGCCGACAGAATTTCCTGCCGCTTTTGATCGTGCCGGGCGGGATCGAGCTTTCTCATGCTGCCCTTCCAAAAACTAGAGCGGACGCTCTAGGAATCTTGACCCGCCGCTCCCGTCGTGGATATAAAGATAGAGCGATCATTCTAGCAAAAGGAACATTCCGTTGAAGCTGCGGCGATTAGGGAAGGACGGACCTGAACTGCCGGCGCTCGGCCTCGGCTGCATGGGGATGTCGCCGTTGCGCCCGCAGCCGGGCCGCCACGATGCGGCGCGAGACGCCGAGAGCGTCGCGACGATCCAGGCGGCGCTCGACGCCGGGATCCGGTTGGTCAACACCGGCGACTTTTACGGCATGGGTCACAATGAATTGCTGCTGCGCGACGCGCTGCGTGGTCGGCGCGACCAGGCTTTTCTCAGCGTCAAATTCGGCATGATGGTCGCGCCGAGCGGAACGCCGCTTGGCCTCGACGTCAGCGCCCGCGCGGTCAAGAACTTCTGCTCCTATTCGCTGGAGCGGCTCAACACCGATGTGATCGACCTCTACCAGCCCGGCCGCATTCCAACCTCGGCCCCGATCGAGGAGACAGTTGGCGCGATCGCCGATCTCATCAAAGAGGGCAAGGTCCGCTATCTCGGCCTGTCCGAGGTGACCGGCGAGCAGCTCCGCCGCGCCCATGCGGTTCATCCGGTGACGGCTGTCGAGGTCGAATATTCGCTGGCCGGGCGCGCCATCGAGGACGACCTGCTACCAGTGGCGCGCGAGCTTGGCGTCGGCGTCGTCGCCTACAGCGTGGCCGTGCAGGGGCTTCTCACCGGCGCGATCAAGGGACCGCTGCCGCCCGGCGACGCCCGGAATTGGACGCCGCGCTTCCAGGGTGACGCGCTCGCGAAAAATCTTGGTCTTGTCGCGGAATTCGTGAAAATCGCCGCCGCGAAGGGCTGCACGCCCACGCAACTCGCCGCCGCCTGGGTGCTGGCGCAGGGCGAGGACATCGTGGCGCTGATGGGCATGAGCAACCGTAGCCGCATTCGCGAGAATCTCGAGGCGACCGACATCCTTCTCTCGGCCGACGACCGCGCCGCCCTGGACCGTCTCTTCGCGCCGGGGGCAATCGAGGGAGACCGCTACCCGCCCCAGATCGTTAAGATGTGGCGCACGTAATCGCTCTCAGGAATAACCGGAGACCGAGTCATAAAACCTTCCCTCTTTCCGCCAAGAAGTCGAGGAGCGCCCTTACCCGCGAGGGGAGCGGCCCGCCCTGCCCGATGTGGACGGCATGGAAGGCTTCCCGGTCGCCGGGGTTCAGATGTTCGAGAACCGGCCGAAGGCGGCCGGCGTCGATATCCTTGCGCACGGTAAAGCTGGCGAGACGCGTAAGCCCTGCGCCGCAAAGCGCCAGCCGCCGCAGCGCCTCGCCATCGCTCGCTTGCACGCGCCCCACGGTGGGAACGACGGTGATTTCGCCGTCCTTGCGCATTGGCCAGCCATCGACTGTGCGGACATAGCTGAAGCCGAGGCGGTTGTGACGGTCGAGCTCGTCCACCGTCTTCGGCTCGCCGAAGCGGGCGAGATAAGCAGGCGCGCCGACGACGACCATCGCCGTATCGCCCAGCTTTCGGGCGACAAGGCTGGAGCTTTTCAGCGGTCCCGCGCGAACCGCCACGTCGGTTCGCTCCGCCAGCAGATCCACCACCATATCGGTTTGGATGAGATCGAGCGTGACACCGGGATAGTGGTCCAAAAACTCGGGCAGGATCGGCGCCAAGATATGCGTGGCATAGGAGGCGTTGGCAGTGAGCCGGATTCGACCCACCGGCTGCTCGCCCGAGCCTGCACTACGTTCGGCGTCCTCGATGTCGGCCAGAATGCGCGCCGCCCGCTCATAGAATGCGCATCCCTCCGGCGTGAGCTGAAAGGCGCGGGTAGAACGGTTGACCAACCTTGCGCCAAGGCGAGCTTCCAGACGGGAGACGAGCTTGCTGACCGCCGAAGGCGTCATGCGGCGCGCGCGTGCGGCGGCGGAGAACCCTCCGCGCTCCACAACGCAAACGAAGACCTCCATCTCGCCGGAACGGTTGATCTCTGGCCGCGTCATTGGTCATTCAATTCATAAGTGATGTTCCTATTGGCATTCTATGTCGCCTTCAGCGCGGCGTCTATCTTGGGAACGTCTTCCGGGTTGGTCTCGCGCAGGCTTCGTTCCGGCGATCCCCCCTCGCATTTGAAAGGATCATTCAATGGAATATCGCTCGCTCGGTCGATCCGGTCTCAAAGTTCCAGTTTTGAGCTTCGGCGCCGCCACATTCGGCGGCGTCGGGCAGTTGTTCCGCGCCTGGGGCACTACCGACGCCAACGAAGCGCGCCGTCTCGTCGACATTTGCCTGGACGCAGGCGTCAACCTCTTCGACACGGCCGACGTCTATTCCAACGGCGCCTCCGAGGAGGCGCTTGGCGCCGCGCTGAAGGGGCGGCGCGATCACGCGCTTATCTCGACAAAAACCAGCCTGCCGATGGGCAACGGCCCGAATGACGCGGGCTCGTCGCGTTTCCGCCTGATCCGCGCCGTCGAGGACGCGCTGAGGCGGCTCGGCACCGACTATATCGACCTCTTGCAGTTGCACGCCTTCGACGCGGCGACGCCCGTGGAGGAAGTTTTGTCCACGCTCGATACGCTCGTGCGCGACGGCAAGGTCCGTTATGTCGGCGTGTCGAACTTCTCTGGCTGGCAGATCATGAAGGCGCTGGCGGTCGCCGACCGCTACGGCTGGCCGCGCTATGTCGCCAATCAGGTCTATTACTCGCTGATCGGCCGCGATTACGAGTGGGATCTCATGCCGTTCGGGGCCGATCAGGGTCTCGGCGCTCTGGTGTGGAGTCCACTTGGCTGGGGACGGCTCACGGGCAAGATCAGGCGCGGCGCGCCATTGCCGGAAGGAAGCCGCTTGCACGACACCGCTCAGTACGGCCCGCCGGTCGAGGACGATTATCTTTACCGCGTCGTCGATGCGCTGGAGGCGGTGGCGGCGGAAACCGGCAAGACCCTGCCGCAGGTGGCGATCAACTGGCTCATCCAGCGCCCGACAGTTTCCTCCGTGATCATCGGCGCGCGCAACGAGGATCAGCTTCGCCAGAACCTCGGCGCAATCGGCTGGACGCTTTCCGCCAAACAGATCGCCACGCTCGACGAAGCGAGCGCCGTTGCGGCGCCCTATCCGCATTTCCCTTACCGGCGGCAGGAAGGGTTCACCCGCCTCAATCCGGGTATGGTGGGTTGAGGGCCCGTCGGGGTTTTGCGCGAGATCGGCATCCCGGACTGCCAAACCGATCTGTTCCCCTTGCCCGGCGCCTCCCGATGGGTTACATGTAACTTTATCAGAGGATCGGATCATGGTGCAGGCGAGAGGCGCGAAGCCCATCAAGGTGAAGGTGCGGGAGCACCGAGACCGGCTGCGCGCCCAAGGCCTGCGGCCGATCCAGATTTGGGTGCCGGACGTGCGGGCGTCGTCCTTCCGATCTGAGGCGCACCGGCAATCTCTGGCCGTGGCGGCGAGCGCCCATGCTGCCGAAGATCAGGCGTTCATCGACGCCGTGTCCGACTGGGACGAAGAATGAGGCGGGGAGACATCTGGACCGTTTCCGGCGGCAAGCACTACGCAGGCAAGCCTCGCCCCGTCGTCATCGTGCAGGACGACAGCTTCGATGCCACGGATTCGATCACGATCTGCGCCTTCACCACGGACCCGACCGAAGCGCCTCTGTTCCGGCTTCTGGTGGAGCCAAACGAGCGCAACGGGCTAAATTCCTCCTCTCGGCTGATGGTGGACAAGATTACCACCGTCCCGAAATCCAAGGCCGGAGAGCGGATCGGCCGGCTGGACGACGAGGACGTGGTCCGGCTCAACCAGGCTGTGATGGTTTTCCTCGGCTTGGCGGCGTCGTCGAGAACGGGCCGGAAAGGGGAACGATGAGAAGCGCCGCGAGGCGCGGCATGCGAGCCAATCAAGCGGAAATGGAATGGCGGAGGGGGCGGGATTCGAACCCGCGATACGGTTTCCCGTATACACACTTTCCAGGCGTGCGCCTTCAACCACTCGGCCACCCCTCCGTTGGCGCGCAATATATTCATGGCGGCTCGGAACGCAATTGCCGAGATCGAAATTATCCCTCTTGCGCCCAAATTTCCGTCTTTTACGTCCAAACGGCGCTTCAGTTGCGCCAATGGCGCGACTCCCGCTTGATCACGCGTCGATTTGCGTGTTAAGGGGCCCCTCACCACAAAGCTGTGGCCCCTTGGGGCCGAATCGGCGCGCCGGAGAGGTGGCTGAGTGGTTGAAAGCACCGCACTCGAAATGCGGCATACGGGCAACTGTATCGGGGGTTCGAATCCCTCCCTCTCCGCCACAAATTCAATCACTCGGCGTCGTCTGCGCTCCCCGCCGCGGGGACTGCTTGCGCCTCAACGCCGCCGCATCGCCTGAATCACCCCGGAGAAGTCGTCTTCCCCGCCCCCTTCGCTCTCGAACTCAGAATAGAGCCGAGCCGCGGCTGAAGCCATGGGCGTCTCGAGCCCGGAACCCGCAGCCGCCATTTCGGCGAGCCTCAAATCCTTGAGCATGAGCTTCGTCTGGAAGCCGGCCTTGTAGCCCCGGTTGGCGGGCGAATCCGGCGTCAATCCGGCCACGGGGCAATAGCTCGTCAGCGACCAGGATTGTCCCGACGAGACCGACGCCACGTCGAAAAGCGCCTGGCTGGAAAGTCCGAGCCGCTCGGCGAGGGTAAAAGCCTCCGCCGTGGCGGCCATGGCGACGCCGAGCATCAGATTATTGCAAATCTTCGCCGCCTGCCCGAGCGCTGGGCCGCCGCAACGCACGATGCGCGCGCCCATGCTTTGCAGGATTGGCTGGGCCTTCTCGAAAGCCTCTAGTTCGGCCCCGCACATAAAAGTAAGCTTGCCCGCCTGTGCGCCGGCGACTCCGCCCGAAACTGGCGCGTCCACCGATAGCGCGCCCCGCGCGCGCGCCAGGCCATGGGCGCGTCGGGCGCTCGCCAGATCGATGGTGGAGCAATCGATGAAGAGCGCATCGGCTGCAAGTCCAAGCAATCCCTTCCAGACGGATAGAACCTGGCCGCCGTTTTGCAGCATCGTCACAACTGCGTCGGCGCCCTTGGCCGCCTGCTCCATCGAGTCGCTGAGCCGGAGGCCTTGGCGCGCCGCCTTATCGCGGGCGGAGGCCGAGCAATCGAAGCCCGCGATTTCATAGCCCGACGCCGAGAGATTGGCGGCCATCGGAAGCCCCATGGCGCCCAATCCGATGAAGGCGATGCGAGACAAATGGGCTCTCCTTGCTCAGGACATCGTCGGAAAGGCGAAATTCGCCCCTTCCCTGCCGCCGCCAGCCCAGCGCGAGGTGACGGTTTTCGTTCTCGTAAAGAAGCGAAACGCATCCGCGCCATGCTGGTTGAGATCGCCAAAGAAAGAGCGTTTCCAGCCGCCGAATGTGTAATAGGCGAGCGGCGTCGGCGTCGCGACATTGACGCCGATCATCCCGGCTTTGGCGCGCGAGGCGAAATCCCGCGCAACATCGCCCGACCTAGTGAATATGGCGGCGCCATTGCCATATTCGTGCTGATCGACAAGCGCGAGCGCCTGTCGGTAATTCTCCGCGCGCACGACCGAGAGCACGGGGCCGAAGATCTCTTCCCGGTAGATTCGCATGCTGGGCTCGACCTCGTCGAACAGACAGCCGCCGATGAAGAAGCCGCTTTCATAACCCTGCATCTTGAAACCGCGCCCATCGACGAGGAGCTTGGCGCCTTCGGAAACACCGAGCGAAACGTAGTTTTGCACTCTGTCGAGATGAGCCTTCGAGATCAGCGGCCCAAAGTCCGCCGTTTCATCCGTCGACAGACCGACCTTCAAGGACTTGACTCGCGGCGTCAGCCGACGCAGCAGCTCCTTCGCCGTCGATTGACCAACCGGCACGGCGACGGAAACCGCCATGCAGCGCTCGCCAGCCGAGCCGTAACCCGCGCCAACCAGCGCATCGACGGCTTGGTCCATGTCAGCGTCCGGCATGACAACCATGTGGTTTTTTCCAGCGCCGAAACATTGCGCCCTTTTGCCGTTCCCCGCCGCGCGCGCATAGACATATTCTGCGATTGGCGTCGAGCCGACAAAGGCGATCGCTTCGACGTCGACATGATCGAGGAGCGCGTCGACCGCCTCTTTGTCGCCGTTGATCACGTTGAGGACGCCCGGCGGCAGGCCGGCTTCCAGCATCAGCTCCGCGAGACGCAACGGCACGCTGGGATTGCGCTCCGACGGTTTGAGAATGAAGGCGTCGCCGCAAGCAATCGCTGGCGCGAACATCCACATCGGGATCATCGCCGGGAAGTTGAACGGCGTGATCCCCGCCGCCACGCCAATGGGCTGGCGCATGGAGGCGATGTCGATGCCGGCGCCAGCCGAATTCGTGTAGTCGCCTTTGAGGAGATGCGGCGCGCCCACGCAAAATTCGACGACCTCCAGGCCGCGTTGAATATCGCCGCGCGCATCGGCGATCGTCTTGCCATGCTCGCAAGCAAGGAGCTTGGCGAGGGCGTCCTGCTCTCGCGCCAAGATCTCCAGAAAGCGGATCATGACGCGCGCGCGCCACTGTGGATTGACCGCCGCCCACTCGGCCTGCGCGGCCCGCGCATCGGCGACGGCGGCGTGAACCTCTTCGGATGAAGCCAGCGGCGCGCGAGTCCTGACCGCGCCGGTCATCGGCTCGTAAAGGTCGACGAAACGGCCAGAGCGTCCGAGGACGCGACGCCCTCCGATAAAATGCGTCAGCTCCTGCATCTTTATTTTCCTCGATGATGTCGCCGCTATCTCGCCTCCACATGCTGCTCGATCGCTCCGAAGATCGAGTGGCGCTCATCGTCCAGCATCTCGATGCGCACGACGTCGCCGGCTTTGAGAAAAGGCGTGCGCGCCGCGCCTTCCGTCAGTGTCTCGACGGTGCGCTGCTCGATAAGGCAGGAATAGCCGAGGCCGCCCTTCGCGATGGGAAGCCCCGGCCCGCCATCCGCGCCGCGGTTCGACACCGTGCCCGAACCAATGATCGTTCCGGCCGACAGCGGACGCGTGCGCGCCGCATGGGCGATCAGTTGTCCAAAATCGAAGATCATATCGGCGCCGGCGTTCGGTCGACCGAGCGGCGCGCCATCGATAGACGAGAGCAGCGGCCGCGAAAGCTTACCGCCGTCCCAGGCCGAGCCGAGCTCATCGGGCGTTACCGCGACGGGAGAAAAAGCAGAGTTGGGCTTGGACTGGAAAAAGCCGAAGCCTTTGGCGATCTCGTCGGGCACGAGCCCGCGAAGCGTGATGTCGTTGACGAGCATGACGAGCAGGATGCTCTCCCGCGCCGCGACGGGCCCGACGCCCATCGGCACGTCGTCGGTGACGACAGCGATCTCCGCTTCCAGATCGAGGCCGTGTTGCGCGTTGTGCAGAAAGATCGGATCGCGTGGCCCCAGAAAAGCATCGGAGCCGCCCTGATAGATGAGCGGTTCGCTCAAGAAGCTCGCGGGCATCTCCGCGCCGCGCGCTTTCCTGACAAGCTCGACGTGGTTGAGATAGGCGGAGCCGTCCGCCCATTGGAAGGCGCGCGGCAAGGGCGAAGCGCAATCGCGCTCGCGAAAGCGGAACGTCGCCGTGGAGTCGGCTTCAACCTGTTCGTAAAGCGCCTGAAGCAGCGGGGCGATGCGCGCCCAATCGTCGAGCGCCGCCTGCAGCGTCGGCGTGATGTCACTGGCAAGCGCAGCGCGCGTCAGATCGCGTGAGACGGCGACGAGCCTGCCGTCGCGACCGCCTTTCAAGGATGCAAGCTTCATGGCCGCTCCCTCTCGAACCGGTCGGGTAGACCATCCCAGCAAGCGGCGTAATCCGCCTGACGACTTTCGAGCGTCAGGGCAAAGTCTGTCGGATGCTGAGGCAGGCGCGACTCGAACATGAAAGCAAGCGTGTTTTCGAGCTTGGCGGGGGTAAGCTCCGCATGTATCGCGATCTCGAACGCCGCCGCATCCGGCCCATGCGGCAGCATAGCGTTGTGCAAAGAAGCGCCGCCCGGAACGAAGCCGCTCGGTTTCGCGTCATAAGCGCCGAAGATAAGCCCCATGAATTCGCTCATGACATTCATATGGAACCATGGCGGCCGGAACGTATGCTCAGCGACCTGCCAGCGCGGCGGAAAAATGACGAAGTCGACGTCGCCCACGCCCGCTTGAGTGGACGGGGAAGTCAGCACGCAGAAGATGGAAGGGTCGGGGTGATCGAACAGCAAGGCGCCGACAGGACAGAAGCGACTAAGATCGTATTTGTACGGCGCGTAGTTTCCGTGCCAGGCGACGACATCGAGTGGCGAACTCGGAGTATCGCACACATAAAAGCGCCCGCCCCATTTGACCGTCATGACGGAGGGGCGCTGGCTATCCTCGAAAGCGGCGACAGGCGTGAGAAAATCGCGGGCGTCGGCGAGACCATTGGCGCCGATGACGCCGCGGCTCGGCAGAACGAAAGGCGCGCCATAATTCTCGCACAAATAGCCTCGCGCGGGACCATCTTTCAGACTGACGCGGAATTTCACGCCGCGCGGCAAGACACATATTTCGCCCGGCCCCACGTCGATGCGTCCGAACTCCGTGTCGAAGATCAGCGCGCCCTGTTCTGGCGCGATCAAAATCTCGCCATCGGCGTTATAGAAATAAGTGTCGGCCATAGACCGCGTCGCAACATAGACGCCCGCCGCCATTCCAATGCGCGCGTCTGCGTCGCCCGCCGTCGTCATGATCCGCACGCCCTCGATGAAGGTGACGGCGCCGTCGGGCAGCGGCGTGGGTCCCCATCTCATCTGGTCGATTGGATGCGCCGTCGTCGTTCGACTAGGCGCCGTCTCCCATAGTGGCAGGTCGACTGCCCGGAAGTTGCGCGCATGGAGAACGGAAGGACGAATGCGGTAAAGCCACGAGCGCCGGTTGGCCCCTTGCGGCGCAGTGAAGGCCGAGCCCGAGAGCTGCTCTGCATAGAGCCCGTAAGGGCAGCGCTGGGGTGAGTTCTGGCTTCTTGGCAAGGCAACCGGCAAGGCTTCCGATTCGAACTCATTGCCGAAGCCGCTCATATAGGCCGTCATCGCGCGTCACTCCGCCGGCTTCAGCGCGCCGCGGCGCAATTGATCCTCTTCGATCGACTCGAAGAGCGCGCGGAAATTGCCTTCGCCGAATCCCTCGTCGCCCTTTCGCTGGATGAACTCGAAAAAGATCGGGCCGACGACGGTCTTCGAGAAGATCTGCAAAAGCAGACGCGGCGGCGAACCCGCGGCTCCCTCGGCGCCATCGATCAATATGCCGAGCCGCTTCAATCGCTCGATCGGCTCCCCGTGGCCGGGGAGGCGCCTTTCGATCGCTTCATAATAGGCGTCTGGCGGCGCCGGCATGAAGTCGAGCCCACGTTCGCGCAGGCGTTCCACAGTCGCGTAGATGTCCCGGCACAAGCAGGCGACATGCTGTACGCCCTCGCCCTTATAGGCGTGGATAAATTCCTCGATCTGGCTGGTCTCGTCGGCGCTTTCGTTGATCGGGATACGAATCTTCCCGCAGGGGCTCGTCATCGCGCGCGAGTGAAGCCCAGTGAACCGCCCCTCTATGTCGAAATATCGAATTTGCCGAAAGTTGAAGAGGCGCGCATACCAATCGGCAAGCTCGTTCATGCGTCCTCGCCGGACATTATGGGTAAGATGGTCGATCACGAGGAGGCCGACGCCCTCGGGCCTCGGCTCGGCGGCGCCGGTCCAATGAAAATCGACGTCCCAGATCGACCCGCGCGCGCCATAGCGGTCGACAAGATAGATCAATGCGCCGCCGACGCCCTCGATCGCAGGAATATGAAGCTCCATCGGACCCGGATGCGCGGGGATAACCTTTGCGCCCAAAGCGGCGGCGCGGCGCAATGCATGGGCGGCGTCCCGCACCCGGAAACCGATCGCGCAGACAGACGGCCCATGGCTTCGCGCGAAGGCCGCGCCGAAACTATCGGGCTCAGCATTCAAAACATAGCTGATGTCGCCTTGCCGAAAGAGCGTGACGTCCTTCGACCGATGGCGGGCAACCGCCGAAAAGCCCATCGTCTGGAACAGCGCGGCGAGCGCCGCGGGATCTGGATGGGCGAATTCGACGAACTCGAAGCCATCCGTCCCCATCGGATTATCGCCGGGGAGAAGGTCGCTCTCTTCCTGTCGCGCGAGCGGATCCATTGTCTTCTTCCTCTCTCGAGAGGCGAGACGAACAAACACGAAATATAGCGGCGCTGCCGGGGTTGAAGCCCTATCTCGAGCCTATCGGGATGTTTTTCGCGGGAGACGGAGAATGCTCCTTTATGATTACTTTCGCTCGTCGGCCGCCTTTCGCGTGCGCATCGCTCTTGCATTGAAAGGGATTTCGGTCGAACGCCGCTTCGTCCATCTCGTGAGAGATGGCGGGATGCACAAGAAAAAGGCCTATCGCGAAAAAAATCCTCAAGCTCTCGTTCCCTCACTCGAGCTCGACAATGGCGTGACGCTGACTCAGTCCCTGGCGATCATCGAATATCTCGATGTGCTGCAGCCGGCGCCCCGCCTCATTCCGGACGATCCGATCCTTGCCGCGAAATCACGAGCCGTTGCGCTCGCCGTCGCTTGCGACATTCATCCACTGGGAAACTTGCGAGTGCTCGCCTATTTGAGGGACGAGCTTGGGCAGAGCGAGCAAGCCATTGCGGACTGGCGCAAACGCTGGGTTCATGACGGCCTGGCGGCGATCGAGCAGTTGATCGACCCCGCCCCCTTTTGTTTCGGCGCGCAGCCGACGATCGCCGACCTCTGCCTCGCGCCGCAGCTCTTCTATGCGGCGCGCTTCACGATCCCGCTCGACGCCTTTCCGAAAGTGCGCGCCGTCGGCGCGGCCTGCGACGCGCATCCCGCCTTTCGCGCTGCGCATCCTTCCGCACAGCCAGACGCCGAGTAAAGGCGCGGTCGGCGCCTTGAAACCGGCCGACGCTGGCAAATATAGCCGTCATGCCGGCGCTTGGCCTAAAGGAGTGGGGCGCGATGCGCCATTTTGCCAGGGTCCTGGATTTCGATCTCGGCGAGACCACGGACCTTCTGCGAACGCAGGTCGAAACGTTTGCCGCGCGCGAGATCGCCCCGCACGCAGCGCGGATCGACATCGATAACGCATTCCCGGGCGAGTTATGGAGAAAGCTCGGCGCGCTCGGCTTTCTCGGCGTCACAGTGCCGCCGGAATATGGCGGCGCTGGTCTCGGCTATCTCGAGCATGTGATCGTCATGGAGGAGATCAGCCGCGCCTCGGCGTCTGTCGGCCTCTCTTATGGCGCGCATTCGAATCTCTGCGTCAACCAAATCCACCGTAACGGCTCGCCCGAGCAAAAGCGGCGCTATTTGCCCAGGCTCGTCTCCGGCGAGCATGTGGGCGCGCTGGCCATGTCCGAACCCGGCGCGGGTTCAGATGTCGCCAATATGCGCTTACGCGCGGAGAAACGCGGCGATTCTTACGTTCTCAACGGCGCTAAAATGTGGGTGACCAACGGGCCGGACGCCGACGTTCTGGTGGTTTACGCGAAAACCAATGCCTCGGCTGGCGCCCATGGCATCACTGCCTTCATTGTCGAAAAGGCTTTCCCGGGTTTTCAGCCCTTGGCCAAGATCGACAAGCTCGGCATGCGCGGCTCAAACACATGCGAGCTGGCGTTCGAGAATTGCGTCGTTCCGGCAGAAAATGTGCTGGGACTTCGCGAGCAAGGGATCGCCGTATTGATGAGCGGGCTCGACTATGAGCGCGCGGTGCTTGCTGGCGGGCCGATCGGCATCATGCGCGCCTGCATGGATGTCGTCCTTCCCTATGTCCATGATCGCAAGCAATTCGGCCAACCGATCGGCGAATTCGAGCTCATGCAGGGCAAGCTTGCGGACATGTATACGGCGCTCAGCGCGGCGAGAGCTTATGTCTATGCCGTCGCCAAGGCGTGCGATCTGGGCAATGTCACGCGGAAAGACGCCGCCGCCGCGATTCTATTCGCGGCCGAGCGCGCCACTTGGATGGCGCTGGAAGCAATCCAATGCCTCGGCGGCAATGGCTACACGAACGACTACCCAGCCGGACGGCTCTTACGCGACGCCAAGCTCTACGAGATCGGCGCAGGCACCAGCGAAATTCGCCGAATGCTGATTGGGCGTGAATTGTACCAGGAGACAGCCTGAAGGAAAGGAACCGATGGCGGCGCTGGAGACGTCGATCGATACGCGTTCCTCAGAATTTTCGCACAACCGCGACGCAATGACGGCGCAGGTCGAACGGCTGCGCGCCATCTCCCGCAAAATTCGAGAAGGCGGGGGAGAGGAAGCACGCGAGCGGCAGCGGCGGCGCGGGAAAATGCTCGTCCGGGAGCGCATCGACGCGCTGATCGACCCGCTGTCGCCCTTCCTGGAGGTCGGACAATTCGCGGCGCATGATATGTATGACGGCAAGCTGGCCTGCGCTGGCGTCGTGGCTGGAATCGGCAGGATCAACGGCCGCGAATGCATGATCATTGCGAATGACGCAACGGTGAAGGGCGGCGTCTATTTTCCGATGACCGTCAAGAAGCACCTGCGCGCGCAGGAGATCGCAGCGCAAAACAAGCTTCCCTGCCTGTATCTGGTCGATTCAGGCGGCGCCAATCTCCCCACGCAAGACGAAGTCTTTCCCGACCGCGAGCATTTCGGGCGTATTTTCTACAACCAGGCGCGAATGTCGGCGCAGGGCATTGCGCAAATCGCCGTGGTGATGGGCTCCTGCACGGCCGGCGGCGCTTATGTCCCCGCCATGTGCGACGAGACCATCATTGTGAGAAACGAAGGAACCATCTTTCTCGCCGGCCCGCCGCTCGTCGAAGCGGCCACGGGAGAGGTTGTGAGCGCCGAAGAGCTAGGCGGCGCCGAGGTGCACTGTCGACGCTCGGGCGTGGCCGATTACCTCGCGGAAAATGACGCGCACGCCATCGCGCTCGCTCGCGAAGCCGTAGCCACTCTGCCGCACCAACGCGCAGCGCGTTGCGAGAATCCCCCGATGCAGCCGCGCCACGATCCGGCGGAGCTTTATGGCGTCGTTCCCGCCGATTTGCGCAAGCAGTTCGACGTCAAGGAAATTATCGCGCGCATTGTCGATGGATCGGAGCTCGACGAATTCAAAGCCCTTTATGGCCCAACTCTTGTGACCGGATTTGCGCGCATCTGGGGCTATCCCGTCGGCGTCATCGCAAACAATGGCATTCTCTTTCCGGAGAGCGCGCTCAAGGCTGCGCATTTCATCGAGCTTTGCACGCAGCGGAAAATCCCCCTCGTCTTCCTGCAGAACACCACCGGCTTCATGGTGGGGAGCAAAGTCGAAGCGGAAGGCGTCGCCAAGGAAGGAGCGAAGATGGTGACGGCGGTGTCGACGGCTGCGGTGCCGAAACTTACGGTCGTTATCGGCGCCAGCTTCGGCGCCGGCAATTACGCAATGTGCGGCCGGGCTTTTTCGCCGAATTTCCTCTGGATGTGGCCAAACGCGCGCATCGGCGTGATGGGCGGCGCCCAGGCTGCCTCGGTGCTCTCACGCCTGCGCCGCCAAGCCATGCAATCGCGCGGCGAAGAATGGTCTCTTGAACAAGAGCGGGAATTCGCTGCGCCGATCCAGGCGAATTACGAACGGCAAAGCGACCCGCTCTATTCGAGCGCCCGGCTTTGGGATGACGGCGTCATCGATCCAGTCGATACGCGCCGCGTTTTGGCGTTGGCGCTGTCGGCGAGCGCCAATGCCAAGATTGAGGAGACGCGTTTTGGTCTTTTCCGCATGTGAGGTTGCATGGATATTCTCGAATCGATCGACGAAGGCGGGGTCGTCCATCTGACGCTCAATCGTCCACATCGACGCAACGCCTTCGATCGCGCCTCCATGCTGGAGCTGACGACGATATTGCGCCGCCTCGACTCCGACGCGCGCGTGCGTGTCGTGGCGCTCTCCGGCGCTGGCGGCAATTTCTGCGCCGGCGGCGACATCGAATGGATGCGCGGTCTCGCCAACGCCTCGCCAGAGGCGCAGGAAGACGACGCGATGGCGCTCTCGGAGATGTTCCACACGCTCGACAGACTCTCGAAACCGACAGTGGCCGTGATTGAAGGCGTGGCTTTCGGCGGGGGCGTTGGTCTCGTCGCCTGCTGCGACATCGCCATATGCGACAATAGCTCAAAGTTCTCCATGAGCGAGGTCAGGCTTGGGCTGGCGCCCGCGGTTGTCGGACCGTATGTCGTAAGAGCCGTTGGTCCCCGGGCGTCGCGCGCCTTGTTCCTGACCGCCGAGCCCATTTCAGCAGACAGGGCCCTGCAAATTGGACTTGTTCACCAGATCGCCCAGAAAAACGAAATCGAGGCGGCGCGCAATCATGTGATCGATGCGTTGTTGTCCGGCGCGCCGGGCGCGCAGGCGCAGACCAAGGACCTTGTCGCGCTCTGTGAGCAACGTACGATCGATCTCTCGCTTAGGCGAGAAACGGCGCATGTGATTATGGCGCGTTGGGCCTCTTCGGAAGGAGCAGAAGGCTTGAGCAGCTTTCTTGAAAGGCGTGCGCCAAATTGGCGTCCACGCCGGCAAGCCTGACATGTTTCGAAAAGTGCTCATCGCAAACCGAGGGGAGATCGCCTGCCGCATTGCGCGCACGGCGCGTAGGATGGGCATCGCGACTGTGGCTGTCTATTCGGAGGCGGATCAAAACACCCTGCATGTGGCGGTGGCCGACGAAGCGATTAACATCGGCCCACCGTCGCCACAGGAAAGCTATTTATCGATCGATCGAATCCTGGACGCAGCGCGTCGAAGCGGCGCGGACGCCATCCACCCAGGCTACGGCTTCCTCTCCGAGAACCCCGATTTTGCAGAAAAGTGCAAGCAGGGTGGACTTGCGTTTATTGGGCCGTCGGCGGCGGCAATGCGTTTGATGGGATCCAAGGCGCAAGCCAAGGAATTGATGGCGCGCATCGGCGTGCCGATCCTACCGGGCTATCATGGCGAGGCGCAGGAAACTGCATTGCTCGCCGAAGCTGCAACGGCGACCGGATTTCCTGTTCTCGTCAAGGCGTCGGCGGGAGGCGGAGGACGCGGCATGCGCATCGTTTCGACGCCGGGCGAGCTCGATCTCGCCGTCGAGAGCGCGCGGCGCGAAGCTGTCGCAGCCTTCGGCGATGGTCGATTGATGATCGAAAAATATCTGACCCACCCGAGGCACGTGGAGGTCCAGCTTTTCGCGGACGCGTTTGGCGCGGTCGTCACCTTTCCAGAGCGTGACTGCTCCTTGCAGCGCAGACGCCAGAAGGTCATCGAAGAAACGCCAGCAGACCTCCCTAACGAGCTGAGCCGTTCAATGCGTGCGGCGGCGACGAAGGCAGCCCGCCATTCGAGCTATGTCGGCGCAGGCACGGTAGAGTTTCTCGTCCAGGACGGCGCGTTTTATTTCCTCGAGATGAATACGCGCCTTCAGGTCGAGCATCCGGTTACCGAAATGATTTGCGGCCTCGATCTCGTAGAGTGGCAGTTCCGCGTCGCTGCGGGCGAGGCGCTGCCGCTGGCTCAGGACGATATCGAAACCCGAGGCTGTGCAATCGAAGCGCGGATATGCGCTGAGAACCCGGCCGAAGGGTTCATTCCCGCAACGGGGGTCATCGCTCACCTACGGTTCCCACAGCAGGACGCTCATACGCGAGTCGATTCCGGCATTCGGGAAGGCGATCGAGTCTCGTCCTATTACGACTCTCTCCTCGCCAAGCTCATCGTCTGGAGTCCAGATCGCGCTAGCGCCATCATGAGGCTGCAAAAAGCGCTCGATAACTGCGAACTCGTGGGCGTCGCTACTAATCTCGACTTTTTGCGCGCGCTGGTAAGAGATCGGCGCTTCGCGCTTGGCGACTATGACACGAGCTTGATAGGCGCATTCCAGGACTGGACGCAGCCCGCCGAGCCTCAAGATGAAAAATTCCTATTTTCAGCAGCGGCGGCGGCCTGGCTGGACGAAGTAGCCAGAAGCGCAGAACGAGACGCCGGCGCTTCTGGCGATCCCTGGTCCCCATGGGGCCTGGTTGACGCCTGGCGCCTCTACGACAGCGCCTCGCAGGAAGTCGCATTTCTCTGGGATGGCAAATCGCTATCGGGGCGCGTTCGCCCGCTGGGAGCTAACGCGTTTTTGCTGGAAACTTCGTCGCAGGCGTTTCAAGTGCAAACGAGCCGGGACGGCGACAGATGGGCTATCTTCGTCGACGGCGTGAAGCGCGATGTCGCGATCATTCGGCAGGGAAAACATTACGTCATCGTTCTTGCGGGACGCAATTATTCGCTTGAACGCTTGGACCTGTTCGCGCCAAGAGCGACGGATCAAGCGAGAGAAGAGACTCTCCTGGCGCCGCTCCCTGCCCGGGTAACGCGCATTTTGATCAAGGCGGGGGATCGGGTCTCGAAAGGAGAACAGCTTCTCATGCTGGAGGCAATGAAGATGGAAATCACGCTCACCGCGCCGCGCCACGGAGAGGTCGAGAATATCTACTGCAAAGAGGGGGAGACGGTTCGCGAGGGCGCCGATCTCGTGCGCCTCGCGGAGGCGTCGTGAAGCTGCCGTCTCGCGTGCAAATCGTCGAGGTCGGACCGCGCGACGGCCTCCAAAATGAAGCGGCGATCATGCCGGTCGCCGTGCGCGCGCGGCTCATCGAGCTTCTCTCTCGCGCCGGGCTCAACCGCATCGAAGCGGGGAGCTTTGTCTCGGAGAAAGCCGTGCCACAAATGGCGGGCACAGCCGACGTCTTGCAGTTGGTACAAGTTCCAAAAGGCGTAAGGCTGGCCGCGCTTGTTCCAAACGTCCGGGGCTTCGCTGCCGCAAGCGCGGCCGGCGCGGGCGAAGTCACGATCTTCGCCGCCGCGACTGAGAGCTTCTCTCTTCATAATCTGGGCTGTGGAGTCGTCGAGAGCTTCAAAAGATTTTCCGAAGTTGCGATAGCGACGAAAGACGCGCGGCTGCCGATGCGTGGCTATGTTTCCTGCGCGCTCGGTTGTCCCTATGAAGGCAAGGTCGATCCAGAACGTGTGGTCGAAACGGCTCAGCGCCTTTTCGCGCTTGGTTGCTATGAAGTTTCGCTCGGCGATACAATCGGCGTCGGAACGCCGCTCGCCGCGCGGAGGCTGATCGAGCGCGTGGCCCAATCTATCCCCGTCGCGCGCATTGCCGTTCATTTCCACGACACCTATGGCCAGGCCTTGGCCAACATCTATGCCTGTCTGGAGGTCGGCGTCGAAGTGGTCGATAGCTCCATCGCCGGGCTTGGCGGCTGTCCCTTTGCGCCCGGCGCCGCTGGGAATGTCGCGACGGAAGACGTGGTCTACATGCTCGACGGATGTGGCGTCGAGACGGGCGTCGATCTGAACAAGCTCCTCGACGCCGCGCGCTTTATCTGCGGGAACCTCGGCAGACCGCCGGAGAGCAAGGTCGCGCGGGCGCGCCTTGCAGGCGAAGGCTTGCCGGGACAGCGCTGCGCGACACATCTTTCATAGGCATGGCGAGGATTTGCGATTGGGCGCGTGTTCGACTGCCGGATTGACTGCCGACCAGCTTGCGATACGCGAGATGGCGACGGCGTTCGCGCAAGAACAGATTGCGCCTTTCGCAAATGACTGGGACAGAGATAAGTTTTTTCCCGTGGAGACCATGCGCGCCGCAGCCGACCTCGGCATGGCGGCGATCTATGTTAGAGAAAACTCCGGCGGCGCGGGCCTTTCTCGATTGGATGCGGCTCTGATCTTCGAAGCGCTGGCGACAGGCTGTCCGGCGATCGCCGCCTATCTCTCGATCCACAATATGTGCGCCTGGATGATCGACGCCTTCGGCTCCGATGCACAGCGTGAGACATGGATGTCGCGCCTCGCCAAGATGCAGTTCCTCACGAGCTATTGCCTGACGGAGCCGGGCTGTGGCTCCGACGCGGCTGCGTTGCGTACCCGCGCGAGGAAGCGCGGCGATTCCTATTTTCTGACTGGCGAGAAGCAATTCATCTCGGGCGCGGGCGCCGGCGGAAATGAGCATCTCTATCTCGTGATGGCGCGCACGGGCGCGGAGGGGCCATCTGGAATCTCCGCCTTTCTCGTCGAGGGCGGAAGTCCCGGCATAAGGCTCGGCGCCAATGAGCGGAAGATGGGCTGGAATGCGCAGCCCACGCGCGCGGTCATTTTAGACGAATGCCAAGTGCCCGCCAGTTGCATGCTCGGGCCCGAAGGACGCGGCTTTGCAATGGCGATGGCTGCGCTCGACGGCGGCAGGTTGAACATCGGCGCCTGCTCGATCGGCGGCGCCGACGGCGCGCTCAACCATGCGCTCGCCTATATGAAGGAGCGCAAGGCTTTTGGTCGCCGGCTCGACGAATTCCAGGCGCTGCAATTTCGTCTCGCTGATATGGCCACCGAACTCGAAGCCGCGCGCGCGCTCTTGTGGCGCGCCGCCTCGGCGCTCGACGCCGGCGCGCCGGATGCGGGGCGACTTTGCGCCATGGCGAAGCGCGTGGCTACAGATATTGGCTTCGAGGTCGCCGATCAGGCGTTGCAGTTGCACGGTGGCTATGGGTATCTCTGTGATTATGGGCTGGAGAAGATCGTGCGTGATCTGCGGGTTCATCGCATCCTCGAAGGCACGAACGAAATCATGCGGCTGATCGTAGCCCGTTCGCTTCTCGAAAGCGAAACGAAATGAGCGAAGAAGAGCCGGTTCTCGTTTCCCGCGAACACGGGCTCGGGCGCATCCGGCTCAACCGGCCAAAGGCGCTGAACAGCCTGACGCTGGATATGGTCCGGCGTTTCACGCGAGCGCTCGCAGACTTTGCTGACGATCCAGATGTCGTCGCCGTGCTGCTCACCGGGGAAGGCGAACGCGGGCTCTGCGCCGGCGGGGACATTCGCGCGCTTTACGAATGCCGCAACGACGGCAAAGAGCATTACAAGACCTTCTGGCGGGAGGAATATGCGCTCAATGCGCGCATCGCGGCTTTCCCCAAGCCTTATATCGCGCTGATGGACGGCGTCGTCATGGGCGGCGGCGTCGGCGTTTCCGCGCATGGGAATCGCCGGATCGCGACCGAACGCACGCAGATCGCCATGCCCGAGACGCGGATCGGCTTCATTCCGGACGTCGGCGGAACGTGGCTGCTGACGCGCAGAAACGGCGCCGGCGTCTATATGGCGCTCTCGGGCGCTGCGGTCGGCGCGGCTGACGCCGTCCATGTCGGGCTGTGTGATTTAACGGTCGCTTCCGCGCGCGTCCCCGAGCTCCTCGAAGAGTTGACGCTGGCGCCCAACGCCAATCATGTCGATAGGATACTTTGTTCTTTCGCGATCGACGCCGGGAAAGGGAAACTGCAGCGGCATGAAGAAGAGCTGCAAGGCATAAACGCTTTGGATAGCGTCGAGCGCGTTCTGGATCATTTGCGTTCGAGCGAATCGACCTTCGCACGCAAGGCGGCCGAGGAAATTCGCCGCAACTCGCCGACGAGCTTGAAGGTCACGCGCGCGCTTTTAGCGCGCGCGAGGATTGCCGGGAGATTGGAGGCCTGTCTCATCAACGAGTATCGTGCGGCCTGCAGCCTGCTGGACAACCACGATCTCTACGAGGGGATACGCGCGGCGCTCATCGATAAGGACAAGACGCCAAGATGGCTTCCGTCGCCGCTCGAGGAAGTCGACGACATCACTGTGCAAAAAATTCTCGAAGGGCGTGGCGACCCAGAACCCGATTTTGGTTCTTTGCAGCAATAGGTGCCAGCCCTTCCCCATCAGCGCCCGCACCCCACTTCATCAATTGGCGGGGCAAGCGCAGGAGGCGGCGGAACGAGCATGAAAGACCCGGTGGTCATCGTCGGCGCTGCGCGGACGCCGATCGGCGCTTTTCTCGGCGAGTTGGCGCATGTGACTGCCCCGCAACTTGGCGCGCGCGCGATTGAAGCGGCTGTGACCCGCGCAGGAGCGCCGAAAGACCAGATCGACTCATGCGTGATGGGTTGCGTCTTGAGCGCTGGCCTGGGCCAGGCGCCCGCGCGGCAAGCCGCTCTCGGCGCGGGCCTTGGCGTCGAGACCGGATGCGTCACTGTCAATAAAATGTGTGGCTCCGGCATGCAGGCGCTCATCTCGGCCCATGACCAGCTCCTGGCGGAAAGCGCCGATCTCGTGGTCGCAGGCGGCATGGAGAGCATGAGCAACGCGCCCTATTTGCTGGATCGCGCACGGTCGGGCTTTCGTATGGGGCACGGGCGTGCGCTCGATCATATGTTTTTGGACGGGCTCGAGGACGCCTATGAAAAAGGGCGGCTGATGGGCGCCTTCGCGGAAGATTGCGCGACCGACTATCAATTCACGCGCAAAATGCAGGACGCGTTTGCGCTGCGGTCGCTTACACGCGCGCAGCAGGCCACGCGGCAGGGTCTTTTCGACGCGGAAATCACGCCCGCCGCTTCTCCCAAAACCAAGACGGAAGTTCTCAGCGACGAGCTTCCCAGAAAAGCCAACGCCGAGGCGATCGAGACGCTTCGACCGGCGTTCCGACCGGATGGCACCATCACGGCCGCGAATTCGAGCGCAATCTCCGACGGGGCCGCCGCTTTGGTGTTGGCCCGCCTAAAACACGTAGAGCGCAATGGGCTAACGCCGCGCGCAAGGCTCGTCTGCCACGTCACCCACGCCGGACCTCCCGGCAAATTCCCGACGGCGCCGATCGCCGTCATACGAAAATTGCTGGAGAAGGTTGCGTGGCGCGCGGACGAAGTTGACCTCTATGAAATCAACGAAGCCTTCGCTGTGGTCACAATGGCCGCACAGCGCGACCTTGCTTTGCCAGACGATAAGGTGAATATCCACGGCGGCGCCTGCGCGATCGGCCATCCGATCGGCGCGTCTGGCGCGCGTATCGTCGTGACCCTGCTTGCAGCGCTCGAACGATATGATCTTCGCAGAGGCGTCGCCGCGCTCTGCATTGGCGGCGGGGAAGCGACGGCCGTCGCAATCGAGCGGTCTCTGTAAGCGCCGACGCTTGGATTTCACTAGCGCCAGCGCTTGAGTTTCATCATCTTGTGAAGTCGGTCCGTCGCTAGCTTCGTCGCCGCCACAGCAGGCGGAACATGCGCTGCAATGGCGCCCTCCAGCGTAAGCCGCGTGTTGCGCCCGACCTTCTCCTCGATGGCGGCCAAGGCGATCGCCTCGGAGCCGCCGCCATATTCGACGGCGCCAGCGATCACGCCGCCGGCATTGGCGATAAAATCGGGAACGCTGATAATCCCTCGTTCGAACATTCGCGCTTCGGCGTCTTTGGTCGCCGGAACATTTGCGCCTTGAACGACAAGCTTGCAGGCGAGGCGATCGACATTGTCGGCGCGTAGCGCATCCGGCCGCGCCGCGGGAATCCAAATGTCGCATGGGAGGGAGACCAGCGCGTCACCGGGGATGACTGTTGCCTTAGGATAGGCCGAAACGCTTTTACCCGCCCGCTTCAGTTCCGTCAGCACTTCTATGTCGATCCCATCGGGGTTCGAGATCGCCCCGGCGATATCCGCAACGCCAACCAGGCGCGCGCCTCTCTTTGCGAGGAAACGCGACGCATGCTCGCCGACGGCGCCAAAGCCCTGCACGACGACGCGCGCGCCATCCAAGGAAAGGCCGGCGAAAGGCGCTGCGACTTCGGCCGCAATCGCGACGCCGAAACCCGTCGCGCCGATTTCATTGAGCGGAATGCCGCCTATTTCCGCCGGAAGGCCAACCGCACGCCCGATTTCATCATGAATCCAGCCCATCGCCAATTCGTCGGTGCCCATGTCCGGCCCTGGGATATAGTCGACGAGCGGCGCAATGGCGCAAGCAAAGGCGCGGATCAATCGCTCCTTCTCATGTCGCGGCATGGCGGGATCGCCAAAAATGACCGATTTGGCGCCCCCGTGTCGCAAAGAGCAGGCAGCGTTTTTCAGCGTCATCGCGCGCGCTAGACGAAAACATTCGAGGACCGAGACGTCGGGCGCCATGCGAGTTCCGCCAATTGCAGGGCCAGCGGCGACATTGTCGATGACGACGATCGCCCGTAGCCCGACCGATGGCGTGTGCAAGTAGACGATCTTCGCGGGCCCAAGGGCATCGCCGAGAGCGAAAAGCCCCGCATTTGTGTTGGACGACATAACGACTAGCTTGGAAGCGCGAGGCCCTTGGTCAAGAGGCGCCATGGCGCGCCGCTATTGTGCAACGCAGGAAGGCGGCGCTTGAAAATTCGACTGCCCCAACGTGACTTCGAGCTTCGGCGCGCTACTTCAGCCTGCATCGAGGCGCTGACCTGGTTCGCGCTGTGACTTGAACGCGACGAGTCTCGCATGGGCATTCACACAAGCGTTGACCCAGAGACAGATACTGTACGCTTCCTTTCGCCAGAAGGCGCCTTATGCCGCCCGATCCCCTCGTCTGTTGGCGACGAATTGCTCGTGATGCTCTATCGGGCGATGACGCGCACGCGGATCTTCGACGGCAAGGCGGTCGCCTTGCAGCGCACGGGGCAGCTCGGCACCTTTGCGTCCGCTCTCGGCCAGGAGGCCGTCGGCGTCGGCGCCGCCGCCGCAATGCAGGCGCGCGACGTTCTTGCCCCATCCTATCGCGATCACGGCGCGCAATTCCTGCGCGGCATGACCATGGCCGAATGCCTGCTTTATTGGGGCGGCGACGAGCGGGGCAGCGACTTCTCCGGCCCTCGCCTCGATTTTCCCAACTGCGTGCCTGTCGCGACGCAGATCGCGCATGCAGTGGGCGCGGCATATGCCTTCAAGTTGCGGCGCGAAGACCGCGTCGTTCTCACCTTCATCGGCGACGGCGGGACCTCCAATGGTGGTTTCTACGAAGCTTTGAACATGGCGGGCGTTTGGAAAACGCCAGCCGTGATCGTCATCAACAACAATGGCTGGGCGATCTCGACGCCTTGCGCGCGCGAATGCGCGGCCGCCACGCTGGCGCAAAAAAGCGTCGCTGTCGGCATAGAGGGGCGGCAGGTCGACGGCAATGATGTCGTGGCGGTCTATGACACTGTCCGCCAGGCTATCGAAAAGGCGCGCGCCGGACAGGGGCCCACTTTGATCGAAGCCCTCACTTATCGCCTCGGCGACCATACCACGGCCGACGACGCCACACGCTATCGTGATCCAGAACTCGTGCGACGCGAATGGATGCGCGAACCAATCGCGCGGCTGCGCGCCTATCTCACGAGAAAAGGCGCCTGGAGCCAAGAGAAGGAAGACGCGCTGCAGCGCCAATGTCTGGAAGAGGTTGGGCAGGCGGTAAACGCTTATCTCGGCGCGCAGCAACCTAACTGCGACGCCATGTTCGACCATCTCTACGCCGCGCTTCCCGCATCTTATTCCTACCAGCGCGACATGGCCCGCCGTTTCTCGCCACGCAACGGAGGCGGCCATGGCTGAGCTGAACCTTGTCGAAGCTGTCAACCACGCGCTCGCTTACGAGATGGCGAATGACGAGAGGGTGTTGCTGCTCGGCGAGGACATTGGCGTCAATGGCGGCGTATTTCGCGCCACCAATGGCCTGCAAGCGCGCTTCGGGTGCGAGAGGGTGATCGATACGCCGCTTGCCGAAGGGGCCATCGCGGGCGTCGCCGTCGGCATGGCCGCCATGGGGCTGAAGCCCGTTGCGGAAATCCAGTTCACAGGCTTCATCTATCCAACCATCGATCAGATGATCAACCATGCATCGCGTCTGCGCAATCGCACGCGCGGGCGGCTGACCTGTCCGATGGTGCTGCGTTCGCCCTATGGCGCCGGCATTCACGCCCCCGAGCACCACTCCGAGAGCCCAGAGGCGATCTTCGCGCATATGCCTGGCTTGCGCGTGGTGATCCCGTCGTCGCCGGCGCGCGCCTATGGCTTGCTGCTCGCAGCCATGCGCGACCCCGATCCGGTCGTGTTTCTCGAGCCGACGCGACTCTATCGCTTATTCAAACAGGCGGTCGCGGATGACGGGGAAAGCCTGCCGCTCGACGCTTGCTTTCTGTCGCGCGAGGGCAAGGACGTCACGCTCGTCGCCTGGGGCGCGATGATGCAAGAGACTCTCGCCGCAGCCGACGCGCTCGAACAGGAAGGCGTCGACGCGGAGGTTATCGATGTCGCGACCATCAAGCCGCTCGACGTGGAAACGATTCTACGCTCCGTCGAAAAGACCGGTCGCTGCGTGATCATCCACGAAGCGCCCCGCACGGCCGGCTTCGGCGCCGAGATCGCCGCTGAAATTGCCGAGCGCGCTTTGTTTTCGCTGCTTGCGCCGGTGAAGCGCGTCGCCGCCTATGACGTCGTCGTGCCGCTGTCCCGCCTGGAGCGCCAATACATCCCTAGCGTGGATCGGATCGTCGAGGCCGTGCGCAGCGCCATGGAGGGGTCATGAGGACGTTCCGATTGCCCGATCTCGGCGAGGGCTTGCAGGAGGCCGAGTTGGTCGAATGGCGTGTGAAGCCCGGCGAAGAGATCGCTGTCGATCAGCCGCTTCTGGCCGTCGAAACCGCGAAGGCGGTCGTTGAGATTCCCTCCCCCTGCGCAGGCCGCGTCGAACGGCTTTTTGCAAACGCAGGCGACATTATCCGCGTCGGCGCGCCTCTCGTCGAGTTTGAAGGGCAAGCCAACGACGACGCCGGCACGGTCGTCGGCGCAGTCGAGAGCGGCGCGAACATCTTGCGTGAAGCACCGACGTCTCTTGGCCGCTCCCACGGTTCGGTGAGGGTGATTCCTGCGGCGCGCGCTCTTGCAAGACAACTCGATGTCGATTTGACGATGGTGACGCCGTCGGGCGCGGATGGCGTCATCACGCCCGACGATGTGCGCCGCGTCGCCAGGGTCTTGAGCGAAACGGAGCCCGCCGAGCCTTTGAGAGGCCCGCGGCGCGCCATGGCGCAAAACATGGCCTTTGCCCAAGCAGAGGTGGCCGCTGCGACGATCATGGACGACGCCGTCGTCGACGCGTGGGAGGCTGGCGCGGATGTCACCATCCGCCTGATCCGCGCGCTTGTGAAAGGTTGCGAAGCTGAGGCGGGCCTCAATTGCTGGTTCGAGAGCGCAACGCTCTCCCGCCGGATATTGCGAAAAATCGATCTTGGCATTGCCGTGGATATGCCAGACGGGCTCTTTGTTCCGGTTCTGCGCGATGTGGGAAATCGCGATCCCGCCGATCTGCGCCGAGGACTGGATCGCATGCGCGCCGATGTTCGCGAAAGGCGTATCCCACCGGAAGAGCTGCGCGGCGCGACAATCACCTTGTCGAATTTCGGGACGATCGCCGGCCGCTACGCCGCGCCCATTGTGTTGCCGCCGACGGTCGCGATACTCGGGGCGGGCCGTATCAGAGACGAGGTGAAAGTCAGAGATGGCGCGCCAGCCGTCTCACATGTGCTTCCCCTGAGCCTGACATTCGACCATCGCGTCGTGTCGGGCGGAGAAGCTGGACGGTTTCTGGCAGCCGCCATATCGGACCTTGCGCTCCCCTCTTGATGTCTTGGTCTGCAGCCTAGGACCGCGCGCCTTCAGGCTCGCTTTGGCGGCGGCGAGCCTGAAGCTCGCGTGCAAAGCCGACCTCGCTTTCACCGGCGCGCCCACGCCTCCAATCGACTTAGCCCTTTCGAGGCGGGAAGGCGCGCGCTTGGCCGTTTTCCTCGGACGCGCTAAAGGCCCGCGGCCGCCGCGATCGCCTCCACCGCCTCATCGACGCCAGTCGGTTCTATCGGGGCCCTTTGTGGGCCGCAAAGTACCTTCTCCAACTCGACGGCCAAGCCGCGTGGATCCTTGAGGCCTCCTGACGCCAATGCAAAATTGCAATGACGCTCCGCCCAATCGACAAGGCAGTCGGTCTCCGGCCAATCTTTTCTTGGCGCAATGACGACTCCGACCGCGGCACAGGCTGCTTCAACGACAGTGCAGTAGCTGTCCTTGCAAATGACCGCGTCAACAGAAAACAACAGGTCGAGCGCCGATAGATCCGACGCTTCGCAGGCTGATACGTCGTCGCGAAGCGGCGCGATCGCGCGACGCACCAACCAACGTACACCATCTACCCTTGGAAGATCGAGCGAACCGGGGTTTGGCAAGCCTCCAAGGGTCAGCAGCACGAGCCTCTCGCCGTTACCCATATTGAGCCGTTTGCGCAGCTCGTCCCTGCGTCGGACGCCCTTGCGCGCGATCGGCCCGATCGGCCGCCCACTCGAAATATCCGCCATGCTCATATGCGGGCGCGGCTGTAGAAACAATTCCGCAGTGGAATATGCCTCGCGCAGCGTTCCAAGGACGCGGGAAGCTTCGGGACGGTCACTAAAGAAATTCTCGTAAATATCCGCCCAATTCATGCAACATAGGGCGATATTGCGCACGCCCGCGCGACGCGCCGCCGCGAGGCTCAGTGGACTGATATTCGACACGACCAGTGACGGCTCGAGCGCCCGCATGAATTGCGACTCGACATTCAAAAGGTTTTCCCACGCCGCGTACAAACGCATATAGGCGGCCGCACTTGCCTCCAAATCGACAGACATCGCATCCGGAGCGTCGACGGTTACGTCCATAAGCGCCTGGAGGATCTCTATGCCGGAGGAAATGAACTCTTCGACCACGCGCCTCGGGTGTTTGGTTCGCAGGACGATCCGGAGGCCCGAAAAGCGCTCCTGCAACCGGTCGATAACAGGAGCGGTTTGTGACAGATGCCCAAAGCCATGGTTCGATATGTCAAACAAGATCGTCTTGACGCTCATGCACCAAAGCCTCAGCACAACTGACTTTTACTTCTGCATTCCAGGCGTATGGGCACGCCCGCTAAGCAGCAACAGCCCCGCACGCATCCGATTGGTGGAGGCGTTCAAGATACCACTTGTATGTGCTCGCGATCCCGTCTTTGAGCGCCACCTGCGGCCGCCACCCGAGCTTGGCTATGCGGCTCGAGTCCATCAGCTTGCGCGGCGTTCCATCGGGTTTCGAGGAGTCGAATACGATGTTTCCGGTGAAGCCGACGGCGCAGGCGATCAGCTCCGCGAGATCGCGAATCGCGATCTCCGATCCTGCGCCGCAGTTGATGTGCTCGTAACCGTCGTAATGATCCATGCAGAAGACCACGCCCTTCGCCAAATCGTCTACATGCAGAAATTCACGCATCGGCGAACCCGTTCCCCAGACCACGACGTCACGACGGCCGTCACATTTCGCTTCGTGGAATTTCCGCATGAGCGCGGGCAGCACATGACTGGTCGTCAGGTCGAAGCTATCGTTTGGGCCATATAAATTGCACGGCATCACGGAGATATAACGCCGCCCATATTGACGCCGATACGCCTGACAGAGCTTGATGCCTGCGATCTTGGCGACGGCGTACCATTCATTTGTCGGCTCCAGGGGCCCGGAAAGCAGCGCCTCCTCCTTGATCGGCTGCGGTGCAAACTTTGGATAGATGCAGGAGGATCCCAGGAACACGAGCCGGTCGACGTTAGCGGCGTGCGCAGAATGAATGATATTCGTTTCGATAGTGAGATTGTCATATATGAACTCCGCCGGGAATGCGTCATTTGCAAATATGCCGCCGACTTTCGCCGCTGCGAATATAATGGCGTCCGCGCGGTTTTGTTTCAGCCACAACTCGACCGACCGCTGATCCCGTAAATCGACGACGGAGCGATCGACTTTCAGCACTTCGTCGCCACGCGACTCCAAACATCTGGTTACCGCCGAGCCAACCATGCCTTTGTGGCCAGCCACCCATATGCGCTGTCTGCCCATGTGCTCGCTCCTCCAACACTAACTCGATACACGTCGAGGCAAACGAGTGACTACCTTCTGCCCCGCGCCGCCTATTGCTATTTTGCCTCCGCCGCCTGAGCGGTCTTCGTCGCAACGGCGCCAAAATCGAGGTGACGTTTTTCCTTCCTCTTTGCCGACGCGTATTTCTCGTGCCTTATGAGATAACTGGCGAGGCGCCCATAGCCGCTCTGCGCGTGCTTCTTCAGATTGACTTGCGTCAGCACGACGGTCGTCTCTTCGCGGCGTATATCTTTGAGGAGCTCGATCGCGTTGCGGGCGTCTTCGAAGCGCGTGCTCTCCCATTTCACAAGGAAAAGGACTTCGTCAGCGAAACGCGCCAGCAAACGCGTATCGGCCACGTCGAGCAACGGAGGCGCGTCGAAGAACACCCAGTCATATCGTTCTCGCAGCGCCGCGAGCACGGCAAGCAAGCGCACAGCCGCATTCGATTCCGATAGATCGTCGGAAATTCGGCCGAAGGGAAGATAGTCGACGCCTAGGCTCTGAATCCGTTGGATCGAGTCGAATATGCTCCGATCGAACACGCCTGGATCGAGACAAGACTGCGTCCCGGTCGTCAGGCCATCACGTTGCAAAGCCTGGGGCCAGATATCGAAATCGACGACCACCGCCCGCCGTCCATGGATCGCGGAGAGGACAGCGAGACTAAGGCAGAGCGTCGTCTTGCCTTCGTCTGCGCCGCCTGACGTCACCATGACCGTTTTCGATGCGTTCCCCGGCGCCACTCGAAACTCCGGTTGCAGGGCGTCGGTCAATAATTGAACAGATTGCGCAAAGGGCGTGGAGCGCTCCATCAGCAGCTTTCGATATGGCCATTCCTTCTTTGGGAGCCGAATATGCGGCACGACCGCAGCGCAAGGAACGCCCAGTGACGTCATAACGTCCCGTTCAGTCCTTATCCGACGATCGAATTGAGCCAGCCAAGCTGCGAGCCAATTTCCTGCGTAGCCGAAGGCGAGCATCGCGGGGATCACGAGCAGAAGAGGATTTATCGAGCTGGGCCTGTCCGGTATCGGGGCGTAAGAGAGAACCCGCGCATCCGGTTTGCAGTGCGCTATCCGCTCGCGGATAATGTTCACCTGCCGCTCCAAAGCTGGCTGCAATTGCCGCGCTGCGGACGCCTGCGTCAAGGCTTCGCGGATACGCTGATCCGTGAATTTGTTGCGCCCACTGGCGTCGTGAATCGCCTCTGCCTGGTTCTGCAGGAGATTTCGAGCCAGGCTGTCCGTCTGTATTGCTTGCGACCTTATGACATCCAGTTGGGCCGATATCCGGGTCAGTTCGAGCTCCAGCGCATTTCGCTTCGTTTCCACAGAGCTGGCGACGAAGAGATCAGCCATCCGGTTGACAAGACCAGCCGTCTTGATTGGATCTGGAGACGAAAAGTTTATCGAAATGACATCCGAGTGACCCTCTTGAGAAACTTTCACGCGCTTCTCGAAATCCTCTGGCCGGGGCCCGCCGCCGGATGGCTTTTTCGTCAATGCGCCTAACCAGATTTCGAAACGGCGCTTCAGCTCGGAGACGCTGAGCTGACCAGTCTGCGACGCCTCGAAACCGCCCGTGGCCTCCGTCGCCGAGCTAACCGGATCGGGGGACGGCTCCCATAATCCGAGCATCGCGCGGCGTAGAAAGTCGCGAGAAAGAAGTTTCGCCATAGCGGTCTCGATTGCCGCAGGCTGAACGGGCGCCGCTGGCGGCTGGGCGCCATTTGGCGTTTCTGCACCGGTAGCGGTGTCCTTTTGCATTTCGATCAGAAGCTGCGATTTGGCGGAATAGGTCGGACTAAATAAGAGCCCGCCAAAACCGACCAAGCCGCCCCCCAGGAATGCGCCAGCCGCAATAAAAAGAATTCGCTTTCCGAGCGACGCCTTCCGAGAGACGGCGCCCCGGTTCGGGGCGTGATCCGGGGGCTGTTGCATCGGCGAAGCCCGCTCGACCGACCCGGACGTCTTTTGCGTCCGTTGCGCGGAAACGCCGAATGAAAAAAGATCGATCGAGGCGGGCGTCGCCGCTGTTTGCGGGCAACTCGACCAAAGACGCTGCTTAAAGCGCTTCCGACCATTCATCGCCGGCGTGCGGCCTTTCGCGTGAAGCGCTTTGGAGCCAACCCGAAGCGTTTGCTTGCCATGCTTGGCCCCCGAGCCGCCGATGTCTTCCGGCCCCTCGGCCACCCGCTTCCCGCGCGTCTTGTTGCTTCCAAGAGGTTTCTGTCTCGAGAATTTCACTAGCATGCGCCCTGCCCATTGAATGAAAGTCCGTCGCTTTAACGACGGGTCCTAAACAATGCTTCAGGAAAGTTTACGTGAGTTTTTGGTCAAAACAACGCATGCAAAACGTATAACCCATAATTGCCGGAGATGCCCACACTGGCTCGCGCACGTTTGAATTAGTCAATTGGTCATACGTATTGTTACGCAGCCGCGCATTATGGACAATACACGCCATATTTTCAAAAAATGCGTTGATGCTTCACCTATTTTTAATTAGAGGTAGGAAGTCGGGATGACCTCAAAATAACTCGACGAGCACTATTCTTTATTGCTCGCGTTCTCGTTCCCGGAGGGGGCCTATGCACAGGCGCAGCTATCCAGACCACAAGACTGTCGTGACTGCCATAGTTGAGCGCAATGGCTTGTTTAGAGACGGGCTTGTCGAAATACTTCAAACGAGCCGTTTCGACGTCATCCTATCCGCCCCAGTAATAGACGCAGACGCCATAGCGTTGATCCGCGACCAGAAACCCGACCTGCTGGTCATCGACCTCGGACAGGATCTCCGGGACACGCTCAGTCAGATCAGGCTCTTCAAAAGCTTTCGTGCGGACGCGCCAGTCGCTGTGCTTGCGCCAAGCTTGGACAGCGACCTGGCGCCACTGCTCCAAGAGGGCGTCTCGGCCTTCCTCAGTAGCTCGATGCGGGGCGAGGCGCTCATCAAGGCGCTAGAACTCGTCATGCTCGGAGAGACCGTCTTGCCGCAACAACTTCTCGCGACGCTGCTCGTCAACTCCAAGAGCGCTCCTACCGCCCTGCCCCAACTGCAAACCGAGACCTCGGTGAATGAATTGAAATGCAGGATCGACGCAACGGCCGTGGCTGGCGAACGCGCGCAGCATATCGCGCTGGCAAAGAATGACACGACGCCCCAATTCTCGGACCAAGAGCGACGCATCCTGCGCTGCCTCGTCGATGGCGATTCCAACAAATCTATCGCCCGTAGAATCGGCATCGCAGAGGCGACCGTCAAAGTGCATGTGAAAGCAATTTTACGCAAAATTCGGCTACAAAATCGGACCCAGGCAGCCGTCTGGGCTCTGAGCCAAAACCAGCTCCTGGTCGCCGAGAGCGCCAAAGGAAAGCTCGACGCCTCAAGCAATCGAGAGTCCGCCGTCGCTCTCATCGACACGCCGCCTCAATAGGCGCGCCCGAGGATAAGTGCGACCGGCGTGCGCATCAGTATCCACATATCCAGCCAGAGCGACCAATTCTTCACGTAAAGGACGTCGAAATCAACGCGCCGTCTCATGTCGCTGAGCATAGCCGTCTCGCCACGAAAGCCATTCACTTGCGCCAGACCGGTCATGCCCGGAAGGACATGTAAGCGATACACATAGTCCTGTATGAGCGCCTTATATTGAGCGTCATGCGCGAGCGCATGGGGGCGCGGTCCGACAAGCGACATATCGCCCTTCAGCACGTTGAACAATTGGGGCAGCTCGTCGATGCTCGTCTTGCGCAACACGCGGCCGACGCAATTGACCCGCGCATCATTCTTCCGCGCTTGCTCGATCGACGCGCCATTTTCCAATACGTTCATCGTACGGAATTTGTAGATGACGAACTTCCTTTCATTGAAACCACTCCGCATTTGCCTGAATATAACTGGACCTGGGCTCCCCGCCTTGATAGCGATCGCCGTCGCAAGCATGACGGGAGAAAGCAAGAGAAGCGCTAAGGACGCGAGTGCGATATCGCATCCGCGCTTGATGGCGCGCTCTGTCGCGCTCATCGCGATGCGTGGCATTTCAATCGACGTCGCGCTGCTCACCAATCTCCGTAAAGATCGGTCCGGAATGAGACGCACGGGAAGCGCCGAACAGCGCAGGCGCAGGTCTATCTCTGCGATCAGATCCACGTCGCGCCAACGAAACGCAATGACGAACTCGTCCGCGTTCGTCTCGGCGGAAATTCTCCTGGCTTCCTCCAATTTGGACTGCCCGCGCTCCGTTAGCTGGCCGTTTGCAGCGGCCTCGTCATCGAGCGTTATGCGAGCAACCTCACTGAGCCCGAAAGACAGATTCAGATGTGCGGCGCTCAAACGCCCTAGCTCCTCGGCGTCGCCGATAACGACCGCCCGACGCCCCGCTACCGAATGTTTGGCTGTGAAGGCTCGCAGGGCGCGCGCAAACGCGCGCCGGATCGCGAGCAACAACGCCAGATCGACTGCCCCTGAAGCGAACAAAAGCCCGACATAAAACGAATCCGCCAGCCGCAAGGGGTAGATGAGCGCAAGCTGCATCGCTAGCGCCAGCAACCATGAGAGAATGACGTGATTCCGATGCTGCCGCGCGTCCAGCAGCGCGCTCATGCGATAAAGACCTTTTGATTGGCAGAGCAAGGCGTAAACAACAAAACCGACCTCGCTCAGCGCAATCGTTCGGTCAAGAAAGGGCGTTAGCGACAGGAAAGATTGCCCAATATACTCGACCGCAAGAGCCCCGCCGAAAATTGCCGCAGCCTCTGACAGCGCCACACCCGCCAGCACAAAGGGATATGAGATGCGCCATCTCGATCTGTCCGAGCTGAATGTGCTTCCTGCTCCCTCCCACCACGACGATGCGCTGCGAACGACATGAGGAGATAAACGCTGCCAGAGCATTGAATATTTCTCCGCCGATAGTTTCGCCCGAGAAATATACTTTTATGTGCCCTGGCCTATTCTACTCAATTGCTTTAGGGAGTTACTCCGCCCGATTGATCTTGCTTCTATTATGCATGTGCCCCCAGGTATGACGCGCTGCTTGCTTGTTTGATCACACTCGAAGGGCCTTCCTCTTCCGCGGCGCCACGCGCGAACCACTTAAGCGTGCGGTGTGTTGAATCCGCCAGTCAGTGGAACACCTCGGCTAACACAGCTTAGACCTTCTGCACCTTCATCAAACGGCGCAGTAACAATTCTCGCGCGCTCAAACATAGGAAGGTGGGCACCACGATCGCATAACGCCGCCAGAGCCGTCTCGGCTCGCAAGCCAATCGAAAAAGCCATTCCAGGCCGCTTCGCTGCAGCCATTTCGGCGCCTCTGGTTTGGTTCCTGCCAAAAAATCGAAGGCCGCTCCGACGCCAACCATGACGGGCGCGTCGATGCGGTCGAAATTCGCCGCCATCCAGCGTTCCTGCTTGGGCGCGCCAAGGCCGATCCATAGGACATCCGGCCTCGCGGCATTGATCTCCTCGACCGTTTCGAGGTTCTCGGCGGCCGAAAGCTCCCGAAAGGGAGGACAGAGTGCGCCGACCACTTCGAGCCCAGGATGAGCGGCGATCAGCTTCGCGCTCAGCGCAGCAGCGGTTCCCGGAGCCCCGCCAACGTAAAAATGACGCAGACCGAGCCCGCATGACATTGCCGTGACTGCCCGCATGAAATCCGTTCCACGCACCCGTTCGACCCCGGATTTTCCGAGCAGCTTCGAAAGCCACACGATGGGCATTCCATCCGGCAGAGATAGGGCTGCGTTCTGATAGATTTCGTTCAACGTCGCATCCTGCCGGGCGGCGAGAAGCGCGTTTGCGTCCGTGACGCAAATATAGACTTTCCGACGCTCACGGATCGATCGCTCTACAAGCGCGGACGCTTCTCTGAGATTCGTAGCGCTGAGCCTAACCCCAAACACACTTACATCCTCAGCGATCTTTTCTCGTACACTCTCTGGACCGGCGCCGTGACAAGAAGCGTCGCAAGATCTTTCGAAAGGTCGCAATGGCCGCATCCTTCTTTCTCGAGCGCCGATACATCGCCCTCGGCTCTGATGCGGCAACGATATGCGGACGACGACAGAATGGATATTGCGCAAGCGGATGCAGCTTGGCGCCCGGGACTAACTCTCGAGGATGCCTCCGATTGGATGAAGGCTTCCCAGCGCCACTCCAACATTCATACGACATTCGCAAACCATCGCCTCGCTTTAGCGAGCGCTGCGGAGGCCCCTTAGAGGTAGCCCGTATATCTAATTCAGTAGAAGCCCAGGATGTGGCATTGAATCTGTGAAAGTTTTTTCTCTGGCGGAGAAAAACTTTTTCGACGCGGTGGGCAAGGAAGACGGCGGGCGTGGATGGAGCGCGCGCATTTCCGATCCCACGAGGGAAACATGCTCATGAAACAATTTGCTTCGACAGCCGTGTCTTCGACGGGAAATGTCGTACCGACGGGGGTGACCCCGCCGCGTTCAGCAAAGATCCACCTTGGCCCCGGATTCCGCATAAGACTCGATTTCGACAGGCCGGCGCCTGAGGTGCTGGAGGCATTCGAAGGGCTCGACGTCGCCGACATCTCCGACCAGATGAACAGGCTCTATGCTGTCGATCCCGAAATCAAGTCCCTGGCTGCGTCTGAAAAGCGATTGATCGGACCAGCCTGTACAGTGCGGGTTTTTCCTGGCGACAATCTTATGGTGCATAAGTCGCTCGATGTCGCGCGGCCTGGCGACGTCGTCGTTATCGACGCTCGAGGATCTTCTCTAAACGCTGTGCTTGGCGACATGGTTTGCACAAAGGCGAAGCATCGGGGCATTGCTGGCTTTGTGGTCGACGGATATGTGCGCGATATAGACGGCGTGCGAGAAACCGGCTTTCCGGTTTTCGCGCGTGGCACAACGCCCGTAGGGCCGCTCCATAGAGGCCCCGGCGAAATCAATTATCCAGTTTGCTGCGGCGGCGTCGTCGTCCACCCGGGCGACATTGTTGTCGGAGACTCGAGCGGAATCGTCATTGTGCCACAGGCGCACGCGATCGAAATCCGCGACCGACTGCAGGACTACCTGCGGAGAAGCGCGGATTACCGGCGGAGCCTAAGGGCAGGAACCTTTTCGAATGCCTGGGTCGACGACATCCTTGGCTCCTTGGGGTGGAGATTCTGAGCAGATTTAGAGGTCCGCGCACTGACATACTCGGAAGATTGGCGATGACGGCACCTGCCTGGCGGTCAATGATGGCCCTGCGTTCGTCACCATTTTTGAAAAAAGACGGGTTCGTCCCACCCGGCTGAAATCCTGCGAGGAGCGTTCATGGTTGATCATAGCGATTTCAGTTCCCCTCAAAAGCAACCAGCCGCCGCGATCGTTATCGACGGGACATACAATAATTTGTCTGTGGCGCGCAGCCTCATCCGCAAAGGGATCAAAGTTTATGTCCTTTGCGATGCGAGCGAACCCGTTCGATACTCTCGCGGCGTCACATGGCTACGCATGTCCGATGGCGGATCGCCCGCGTCATGGGAAAAGTTCCTGCTTGGGCCGGAGTCGGATTACCTTGGCGGAGCGGCGCTGCTTGCCTGTAGCGATCCCGCTATAAAGTTGATCTCTCAAAATAGTGAAGCGCTCTCGCGCAAATTTCTGATCGAGGAGGGTGATCCAGCAACCCGGCTTTGCCTCCTCGACAAGCTGCAAACCTATTATAGAGCTCGGGAGGCCGGCGTGCCGACGGTCGATTTCGCGCTCGTCGATTCCGCTGCTCAACTCTCCGAGCTGACGTCCAAGTTTCGCTTTCCGTTCATTCTCAAACCCCTCTACTCTCCGGACTCGGCTCGGCTCGGCGGAAAATTCCTGATGGCTCGCAATGAGAGCGAGCTGCTCGCTCTCAAGGATCGGCTCGCGACAGGGATCAAGACCGTTGCAATGGAATTTGTTCCGGGCGGCGACGATCTCCTCTGCAGCTATTATTGCTACATGGATGAAAGAGGGGAACCGATCGTCGAATTTACAAAGCGATTGCTTCGCCGCTCCCCGATACACACGGGCAGCGCGTGCTACCATATTTCGGACTGGAATCCCGAAGCCGCCGAGCTGGGACGAAAATTCTTCAAACATGTGAAGCTCCGCGGGATCGGAAATATCGAATTCAAACGCGACCTACGGGATGGCCGTCTGAAGGTCATCGAAGCCAACGCCCGCTTCACCTTGGGAGACCCTTTGCTTGTGGCAAGCGGCGTCGATCTTGCCTGGATCACCTACGCCCGTCTGACAAGTCAGCCAGTGATCCCGACGCAGGATTATAAGAGGGATCTCGTATTTTGGCTGCCTGCTGAGGATCTCCGCACCTTTTGGCAATTGCGATCGCGAGGCGAGATTACCCTTTTTGAATGGCTGCGCAGCATATCGCACGCGCGCGTCCTTCCCTATTTTTCATGGAAAGACCCAGCGCCGAGCCTCTACTGCAATGCGCAGCGCGCCTTACGGCTCGTCGAGATGTGCCGCGCGAGACTCCTCGGGAAATCTATCGACTTCCGCCTTCCCGGAGTCCAGGCGGGTAAGAACCCATGAGCCGAATTGCACTTTTGTCGCCCGGAGGGCTTGGCGCGGCAATCGGGCGCGCTTTGGCGGCGACGGGCCATGAAGTCTTCTGCGACGTTTCCGGTCGAAGCCAACAAACCAGGCGGCGCGCCGCCGAAGCCGGCCTTGTTCTGACGACATCGCTTCCTGAGGCAGTCGACGCGTGTGATGTGATCCTTTCTTTTGTGCCCCCTGCCCAGGCATTATCTGTCGCTCGACTGGTTGCGCGGCGCCGGAGCGAGCGCGACATTCTGACATCCTCCTCTCGGCCCCTTTATGTGGATGGCAACTCTATTTCGCCATTGACGGCGCAAGACGTGCTCGACGCGCTTGTGCCGGCCGATGTCGCTTCTGCGAAGGTAAGCGTGTTCGGTCCATCGGATAGCCTGACCATAGACAACATCATCGTCATAAGCGGAGAGAACGCCCGTGAAGCAGCGGCGCTTTTCGAACCGCTTACGCGAGTCAAAATAGCAGGCGACGATTTCGTCGCAGCCGCCGCCGTTAAAATGTCTATGGCGAGCGTGACAAAAACATTGCCGGTTCTTTTTTTGGAGGCGATGGGCGCCGCCGCCAACTCCAGCCAGCTCGAGCTCACGATAAGCCTTTTTGAGGAACTCTATCCGGGCATGTTGCAGTTTCTGCGTCGAACGCTTCCAACCTATGTCCATCACGCAAGGCGCCGGCTGGATGAAATGCGGGAAATCGAAACTTGGGTCGACGCGATGGGAGGAGACGCCGCGATCACGAGGAGCGGCAGGCTTGTCTTGGAGCGGCTTCGATTGGAGGAAATACCGGCCGAGGAGTCCAAGAACCTGGTTGCTCTTATAAAGGCCGCGCTGACGCGAACTACTTTGCCGCGGGATTCGAATGACGCCGAGCAGAACGTCCGGCATGAAATTCATGCCCAAGCATAGCCCAAAGGTTTAGAATTATGCGACTTCGGATTATCTCCGAAGAGCATTTTCCAACCTGCAAGGGACGCCTTTAAGAATTTGCTCAAGGTCCGCGTAGCGCATCCTCGCGCCTCGCAAAACCCTCCGATCCGTTTAACGTCAATTATGCGGGGCTTTGCTGTGAAGATCCTCATGAGCGCATTTTCATGTGGCCCGGGGCAGGGATCCGAGCCTGGCGTCGGCTGGAATATGGCGATCGAAACAGCTCGATTGGGTCATGTTGTTCATGTGCTGACCCAAACAGAGTTCCGTCCCGAAATAGAAAGAGAGATCGGTGCGGGAGCTTTGCCGCCAAATCTTACTTTCGACATATACATGCCGCCCTGGCTCGAGGCGTTGCGGGACCGCGGCTTGAAGATGGGTTTCTTTTCCCTCACCTGGCACACGGTGAATTTCCTATGGCAGTTTTGCGCGCTTCAGCGCGCCTGGCGCCGTTATCGACACGCAGGCTTCGACATTATTCACCACGTTACGCTGGCGGGAATCCGCTATCCGACTCTTCTCGCGTCACTTGGGCTTCCCACAGTGATCGGGCCCTTAGGCGGCGGCGAAAGAGCGCCGCTCGCGCTACGCAAAAGCATGCCACTGAAGGATCGGCTTTCGGAGCTTTTTCGCGACATGCACAATGTGGTGTTGCGGATCGACCCGTTTACCCGCTCGGCCTTCCGTAATGGCGCGCTTATTTTCGTGCGTTCTGAAGAATCTCTCGCAGCGGTCCCGCCTCGATACCGGGACAAAGCCGTTGTCGACGTCGGAATGGGCATCGCCGAGGCTGAGGAAACGCGACCGCAGCGTCGCGTCCCGGGTCGTCCATTTCGGCTGCTTTATGCGGGACGGCTGGTTTATTGGAAAGGCGGCCATCTGGCCATCCGCGCGCTCGCCGCTGCCCGTTCGCGCGGCGCCGAAGCGACATTGACGCTTGTCGGAAGCGGGCCTGCGCGAGCGGATTTCGAGCAGTTGGCGCGGCGTCTTGAGGTTTCCGAGCATGTCCGATTTCGTGGTCAGGCGCCCCATGATGAAACGCTGACGATGTTTCGCGAACATCACGCCTTTCTTTTTCCCAGCCTGCATGACGCAGCCCCGACCGTGGTGCTCGAAGCCTTCGCCAATGGATTGCCCGCGATCTGCCTGGGGTTGGGCGGTCCGGCGAAAATGGTGGACGAGACCTGCGGATGCGTCATTCCGGCCGCGGGGCGAAGCGAGGCGGAATGCGTCGGCGCCCTTGCCGATGCGATAGCTTCTCTTGCGCTGGATGAGGACAAGCGTCTCGATTTGGCAAATGGCGCAGTCCGACGCTACCAGCGCTACAAGTGGCCGTCCGTGACGGCGGCGCTTTACGCCGAGATCGAAAAGCGTTTACCGGCGCGGTACATCGAAAGTCGCGACGCGGAGCAGAGCTTATCCGCTCGATGAAGGTCGTGATCCGCTTGCGTCGGGCGCGGTTCCCGGCCGCAAGCGCGTGATCGGGAATCCAGAGCCACAAGAGCGCTGGTTTTGCCCAGAGCCCGTCATTGCGAGCGAAGCGAAGCAATCCAGGGCGGCGATGCGGCCCTGGATTGCTTCGTCGGCTCCGCCTCCTCGCAATGACGGCGGTGATTTCCTGTGTATCCAAACGGCGCGAGCGTCGGGGACGGCGCAGAACCAATCAAGCGAATCTCGTATGACAGACACCGGTGCGAGCCAATTCCGGAAATTGTTCGACTCGATTTACTGAGGCGTTTTTTGTCGGGTCTCGGCGTAAACGCGTATAGATTGGCGCCGCCTGCTCTTTCCGGCGTCCGCCGTCGCGATAGCCCTTTCGTAGATTCGCATGAGCGACTTGTGATTGGCGTCTTCGGTAAAATTGTCAGCATAGGCCCGATAGGCAGCTCGGCGCATATGAGCGCGCGCTACTCCATCCGCCATCATGCCTCGAACTTTCTGCGCGAGATCCGATGCATCGCCCGGTCGAAACAACAGGCCGGTCACGCCATTTTCAATAATCTCCACAATGGGCCCGAAGCCTGGCGCGATGACGGGCGTTCCTTTGCCAAAGGCCTCGACGATCACGCGCGGGAAATTTTCGTAGCATCTTGACGGCACGATCAGCGCATCGGCGTCTCCAACGAGTTCGTAGACAGCTTCTATGTCGAGCTGGCCCAGCCACTCGATCGCAGGCTCTTGCGAGCAAGCATCTTTTACGCGCCCCGCCATCGGGCCGTCGCCGATAATCTTGAGAGGAACCTCGCGGCCGAGCGCGCCCCAGGCCTCCAGCAATAGATCGACGCCCTTCTCGCTAGAAAGGCGTCCAGCATATATGACGTAGCCGCCGCGCCCGGGACCCGGCTGGGCGTCACGAGCGAGGAAGTTAGGCTTCGTCGCTACTCTACTGGCTGGAAAGCCGCCCGCGACGAGCTTGCGTCTGCCGAATTCACTGAGTGCAATATACATATCAACGGCGCTGCGCCATGTCCCTGCGAGTTTATGGATCGCGAGCATCCCGGAGATTGTCGCGGTCGCTGCGCGATTTGCTCGGTAGCACTTATTTTTGATCGCGGGCCAAGGAACCATTTTGCCGCAGCAATCTTCACACACCCTTCCCTGACGGAAGAAAAGCCCGTTGGGGCAAAGAAGCCGGTAATTATGCAGGGTCTGAACGACTGCCGCGCCGTGCTGCTTGGTTGCGTAATATGCAGAAGGAGAAATCAGCGGCAAAGTGTTGTGGAAATGCACGACCTGGGGGCGCCGGTCACGCACGATCGCGCCAAGGTCGTTGAATGCTTGTCTGCTCCAGATGGTGTTGGCGGCGAGCGTGAGGGGCGGCATCCCCTCGAGAGAGTCGTTGTGGACAAAGTATTCGATCACATTGTGGCCGTGCGACCTCAGCATTTTCACCTCGTCCTCGACGCACTGATCCTCTCCGCCTCTTTGCTGATAAAAGTCGTGCGCGACGACGATGTCCATCGGGGAGCCCTCGCTGCCTTCAAAATTTGGAGATGTATCGCCGTCTCAGCGACTCTCTTCGGCGCATAATTGCCCGTTCGAGAGCGTGCGCGCGTCTTTTGCCAGATCGCCGAGAAGCGCGAGGATATATTCCAGACGCTCCCACTGATTATTGTCTTGCAGCTCCCATGAATGGCCCCAGAGGTGAAACACGCCCCCTCTTGTCGTGGCCTCGCAAGCGAGCGAGCGCGCCAATACGGGCCAATCGCGCGAGCGGCCATGGGTGACGAAGCGCCATATGCTCCTGAGCGCCGCCCGCTTTAATGTATTTCTCGCATAGACCATCGCGTCGTGGGGGTGGGCCTGGATCGTCGTCGGCATCAGCATGATGCCGCCCACGCGTTGCGGAAGATCGAGAGACAGCAGCGCAACGGTTCGAAACCCGACATAGCCCGCCCGCTCCGCCATGAGCATATGCTGACGGCTGTATCGCCCCTGAGGGGGGCAAAACATTCTGCAAGAGACGCCGGTGACACTCTCGACCCAGCTTTTCGAGCCGGAGATCTCCGCCTCTGCGCGTGGAAGGGAAACCTCGGTCAGAACTTGATGCCCAAGCGTATGCGCGCCGATTTCGAACGCCGCGCTCAACTCGCGGATTTCGCATTCTGTCAGAGTTGCTTTCTCATTGGCGCGAGGGATGTAGAAGGTGCCGGACACATCGAATTTCGCCAGTAGCTCCGCCACGCGCAGATCGAGCGGATGTCCGTCGTCCCAACTGGTCGTAATAAAGGTTTTGGAGGCCACGGATTCGGTTCTCCTCAATCGGAAGCGGCGCTTTCGAAACGAAAAAGCGCTACTCGGTCGCTGAGGCATTAGCGCCCGGGCGCGCACATCTTTGAATTGGTCAAAGGTAGCGGCGCCAATCTCTCACGCTCGAAGTCGTGGTAATCCGGACTTGCCTTGGCATAGGCGCGTTCGCGTCTTGAGCGTCCGCTCGACCCGCCAATTTCGAATGTCCATATGCGGTGAGCAGAGCGACACAGCGGCGCCCGGACCTCGCCGGTGTTGCCGAGATGATCGTGCAAAGCCCGGCGACCGATCCGAGCGCGACCTTAACTATAAGAACGCGGATTTCGCCGGGATAATGCTCAAGCCCAAGCATCTCGTCGCGGTAATTTTCGTCGACCTGGCGACGGAGCGCGTCGCAACTAGGTCAACTCCCAGTAAACATTGAGATTACCTCGAAAGTTGACGCCTTGTGACGCCATTCTCTTGGCGCCGGAGGGTTCCAATTATCTGGGTCTTGGCCATTTTGCTTGTTGTGAGATTGCAACAGTGAGCATAAACTCTCGTACGTACGTAACATTCTCGATTGCGTAAATTGGCAGAGGCATGAGACGTTCATGCAGAAATATCTATAGCGTAACGCATCCTATCGCCGTGTAGCTCAACGAAAAGGATTACCCGATCCATGCGAGGCTTGATCCCCTTCACGGGCTTGCTGTTGCTGCCGCTCGCCCTCGAAGGATGTTTCACGCCCGGCTCAGGGCCGCAGATCGAGGCTGTTTACGCGAATGCGGTAACCCAAGATGGCGAGGTACTCCGTCCGAACTATGAGCTGATCGAATACTCCAGCCCGATCCTCGAGATCCTGCGGCGCCGGTCCAGCGACAGCCTCTATGGCCACTTCGGCGGCGGCCGCTTGGGTCCCTCGCAGGTCACGATCGGGGTTGGCGACGTCATCGGACTTTCGGTCTACGAAGCCTCCGCGGGAGGGCTCTTCACGCCGGCCGCAACGGACACGATCCGACAAGGCAATTACGTGAATTTCCCGCAGCAGGTCGTCGAGCAAGACGGAACCGTGAGCGTTCCTTACGCCGGCCGCATTATGGCGAGAGGAAAGACAACCCGTCAGCTCGAGCAGGAAATCGTCAGCCAGCTCAAAACGCGAGCGGTCGAGCCGCAGATTGTCGTCAGCCTCGTCGATTCGCGTTCGAGCCTCTTTTCGGTTCTCGGCGAAGCGCAGAGGCCCGGTAGCTTCCCAGTCAACTGGGCTGGCCAAAAACTGCTCGCGGGCATCGCTCTCGCAGGCGGCCCGAAGTGGGCCGATTACGAGACTTCCATCACGATCAATCGTGGGGGGAAGACCGCGACGGCCATGATGCAGAACATCATCGCCGATCCTCGCGAGAACATCTTTCTGCGCCCCGGGGATTCGGTCTTTTTGCGACGCGAGCCGAGATTCTACACAGCGCTCGGAGCGGCAGGCAAAAGCGGCCATTATCCAATCGACGTGCCCAAGATCACCCTTGCGGAGGCCGTCGGCCGCGCGCAAGGACTTCTCGATACGCAAGCCGATCCGACAGGCGTGTTTCTGCTCCGCTGGGAGAAGAAACAAGCGCTCGAGAAAATCGGGCGCCCGGTGGCGAGCTACGTTACGCCGACCGTCCCGACCATCTATCACTTTGATCTAAGAGATCCCAATCATTTGCTGGCGTCCCAGCAAATCGACGTCATCCACAGCGACGTCATCTACATCAGCAACGCGCCGACGGTCGAGCTGAGAAAGACGCTTCAGGTGCTGGCGGACCTTTCCTACATAACGCTGAACGCCGCCCAAACGAGCTTCGTGTTGCACTACTGATACGAGATCCGTTTGATTGGGTGTCATTCCCGACGCTCGCGTAGCGAGCGATCGAGAACCAGGGTAACATCAGCGCGTTTGCGGCTCTGGATACCCGCTCGGGGCTTAAGCATGGCCTAACCCGGCCGTCAGCCTCTGTTTCGGGCAAATAGGAAACGCCCCCATTTGGCATGGACCTTTTGCTTGAGCGCCCGGATGCGCGCCTCATGCCACACCCAGAAATTTTCGGAGCTTTTGAACCGTTTTGGCGATTGCGGCCTAATAAGAAGTTTGGCCGGAAGCGGCGCCCCGGCTGACACATTTAAGGTCGGGGCAATCGCGCGCGGTTCAGCATTCGCGCTTGAAATGAGTCGCGGCGCGATTGCGTCCTCGCGCTTGAACCCGGAGTCGATCTGCGAAAGATACAGCTTTGCGCGCCGACAATAGTCGATCGAGCGCGCGGTCATGCGCTCTTCTCCGAGGCCCGCTCGGTATTTCATCAATGCGCGACAGATGTCGCCGTTCGACAGACGCCAGGCTTTGGCGAGGTAACCCACGCCGTAGTAGATATTGGTTTGCGGCGCAGCTAGGTCGCTCATGGCGCCCTTGAAGCCCATCATGGCAGCGGTGCTGGGAAGCACTTGCATCAGCCCAACCTCCCCCACCGCCCCCTTCGCCTCCGGATCATAGGCGCTTTCGATATAGGCGACGGCTTCTGCGAGGTCTTCTGGAAGATTCCTGATCTTTGCCTCGGCGCGCACCATGCCGATCAACCTGGCTCGAGGCGAGGTGAGATGCGCGTCGATCAAGAGCTTTGCTTGCGCTGGCGGCTCCTCTTGCGCCGTCAGGAGCTTGATGCCGCTCGTCGCCTCGCGCGCGGACATAGGGGCCTCGATAGGCGCCGGCTTTTGCGGTCGATTGCAAATATCTGAAGCGAGCGCGCCCGATAGCAGGCAAATCCCAAAGGATGTGCGCGCCGGGCGGAACAACCCGGACAATTGCCGGTTCTCACGTCGCTGCATTGGATGCTCGCATGTCAGCAGGTCTCGCGTCGGAGTTGAAAAAGTAATGGCGCCGATGAACGCCTCGCGCCGACCGATTGATCTATTTCCTCGAGACCAGCGCGCTCGCCGCCGGGTCTCGTGAAACGCAAAGCGCCTAAACTCTTTCCTTTGGCGCGTTGTCGATACTCGGAGATTGGACATCCTGCGCGTAGTTCGCCAGTACCTCGGCGACGCAGCTTGCCAGCTCCTCGGCGTAAGACGCGGTGATTCTCGGATGCGTCGGCAGCGTGAGAATGGCGCGCACGAAGGCGGAGATCGTGCTGGAGCGTCCTGGAATGGTCGCATTCGCGGGAAGCTCGTGCACATTAGGATACAACATGAGGCCGATGTCATAGCCGCGCCGCAACACTTCCCGATAGACGCGCTCCCTGTTCTCTTTTCCGACGACGATCGGATAGCTGAACCAGGACGAGGACGCGCGCGTCTCTTCGTCCGTTTCCGTCGCCGCGCAAAGGTCTCGGAATCTTTTGTCATAGATCGCAGCGATCTTTCGCCGATGCGCATTGATGCGCTCGACATCGCGGGACTTGTAGTTCCATTCCGCAAAGGCGCCCAGTGACGGACGGGTCGTGATCGTCTCGTCCAGAGTTGGCGTTTCGATCAGAACGCGGGGAATAAGATCGGCGATTTTCCCTTGCTGCACGCTTAGTCTTCGTGCCCGAAACGCGAAGGGAAACACCAGCGGACTTGTCAGAAATGCATAGCGAAGCACCGTCTTCGCCATTCCGAGATACTGCCGCGGCCGCAGACGTGGCCAGCGCGACACTTCGCGCGAGAGCGCGTCGAAAAGCTCGGCATCTCTTGTGGCGATAAAACCGCCCCAGATGAAGTTCTGAATCTTGAAGCCCGACAGGCTGAACACGCTGGCGTCGCCGAACGCGCCGACCGGCTGTCCGTCGAGCGTCGCGCCGAGAGCCACGGCGCAATCCTCGAAGACTTTCACGCCGTTACTGTGGCACAGGCCGACAATCTCCTGCGTCCTGTTCTGGGTGACGCAATAATGCGTGAGCAACACGCAAGCCGCGCTGTCGTCGATGAGAGAGCGCAGATGGGCGACATCCATATTCGTGGAGTGGGGAAGGCAATCGACGAACACCGGCTCGCCGCCGGCAAATCTCACCATGTTGACGACATCGGCAATCGTCAAAGGCGACATCAGGACGCGCCGCCTCGTATCGGTCAGCGCGCTTTTGACCAGAAGGTACAACCCCGCCCGCGCCCGACCAAGCGGGAGGATATAAGCGCCGCCCAGCCTCTCCGAGCTTTGCGCAATGAAGGTTCTTTCTGATTGCGCGTTTCCCGAGACCCACGGCGTGAGGTACCGCATCGGGTAGACGATCTGCCTCGGCTGGACCATTCGAACAACTCCACATTTGCTTCAGGCGCACAACAGGACCGAGCCTGTCATGGCGTTCGAAGCGTGCTTTCTGCGTTCGCCAGTTTCGTAACGATGTCGGCGCTCGAACCACGCTCCAGAGTGGATGCGATATGATCGGCGAGTCGAAGCGCCAGAGCGACGATGGTCGTCGTTGGAAAATCGCCGCCTGCTGTGGGAAAAATCGAGCTGCCGGCAACATACATATTCGTGATTTCGTGAATGCGGCAGTTGGGATCGACGACGCCGAGCTTGGGCGACTCATGCATGCGCGTCGTTCCCATATGGTGCCAGCATCCCTCCTGCGAGAAACTTTCCGGCCAGCCATTTTCGACGATGGGCGGGTCGAGCGCTATGTCGGCGACTCCGGAGCGGCTCAACTCTTCAGCGACAAGAGCGACCGTACGGTCGATGGTTCTCTTGGTTTGGTCGCCGAGGCGCCAATCGACTTTCACCCGGTTCAAGCCGAGCTGATCCCTCGCCATGGAAAGCGTCACGCGGCTATCGGGATTGGGAGCCGGTTCGCAAATGACCTGGAGCCGTGTGTGGTCGATGAGCGAGCGCATCTGCAGCGAGCCCATTTGCAGATAACGCGCGGCGATGAAGCCGAGAGTATTGAGCGGCTGCCCCGCCAGCGTCAGGAATTCGCGCAGCAGGGAGCGTTGCGTTTCTTGAACGCCTTCGAGTCGGCGCTTGAGGCGGACAAGCGCGTCTTTGACGCCGGTGTATTCGCCCGGGAATATCGGCACGAAGGTGATGTTGGTATTCAACAGCCGCTCGCGCTCGCGCGCTTTGGGACTTAAAGAGAGATGCCCGGCGATGCAGGTGCCGTGGGCGGCGACGGCGTCGTTGCGGTAATGGAATTTCGCGTCATAGAGCATGTTGTCGGACCATCCGTCGCGGAAGCGGACGGTTGCCGTCGTCAGGCAGGGATGATCCATGAAAAAGCGTCCGACCAAATCATGATGATTGCCGAGCCCCTGCGGCCGATCCTTGTTGGACAGCAACAACAGGCGCGCGTTCTCTATGCCCCCGGTCGCCAGAATGAAGATTTTGGCCGAGACGGTCGCCGAGCGCCCGTTCAACATTTTCAGTTGTGCATAGCGAATCGACTCGCCCCCTCCTGTCGAAATGTCGGTGACATTGGCATTGAGGAAGACGGTGACATGACGCGCTTGCTTCAATTGCGGGCGGTAGACCTGTCCAAATCGAACCGGCGGGCTGAACTGAGAAATAACGTCGATAACATCGTCGCCGGCATAAGAGTGGCGCCGGACGTTGCTGCGTCCGATCGCGTCCACCCAGAAAGACGCGTCGAAATTGGTTGGGCCAAGCTGCAGAATGGAATGGGTGCGCTCATAATAGCGCTCGAGCTCCGATCTTTCGAACGGCCAGCCGCTATAGGGGACCCAGTGGCGCGCGACGAAGTCGTCTTCTTCGAAGGGCCTGCACCAGCCGCCCCAGCAGTTGCTGCTTCCGCCAAGGTAGCGGCTACGGCAGCCATCGGCGAAACGATAGGGCAGCCCAACGCTCTCCCCACGATAAAGGTCGCGGTTGGCCTCTTCGCTTTGGAAGCCGCCGCTCTCGATAAGAACGACCTTTATGCCGCGTTTCTCGAACTCGAGCGCGAGGGTGATCCCCGCAACGCCCCCGCCTATGATGCAGATCTCGGATTCTATCCTGTATTCATCGTCCAAACCTAACGCGTCGATGAACATGATCCGCTTTTCCTTGAATAATTACGGATCGATCAGACCATGAGAGCAATATTATATCAATAACGAGCGGCGTTGAATTCTGGATATGCTTGGCTGGCAAAAAGGTCTAAGCCGAATGGGCTAAGTATGATTTTTTCGAGACAGGGACATTCTTCATCATTTGCGCTTGTGTGGTGAAACGCGGTTGCGCTCGAACGGTAGCAACCGAGAGAGAAGGCGAGGCGCCTTTCCGACCCTTGCCGCTTGAGTCGCGCTTGGCAACGAATACTTAGGCGTCGGCGGGAACGACAACCGGCTCATGTTTACGGGAGGCGCCAAGCTGCAAACCGCCATTGCGAGCGAAGCGAAGCAATCCAGAGCAGCGGTGCGGCCCTGGATTGCTTCGTCGCTTACGCTCCTCGCAATGACGGCGTCCAGTTGGAGTCCGGTGCCGGCATCACGGCGCCAAGATTATCGCGAGGCAGGCATGGCTCGCAAAGAAAAGCGCGCCGCTGTCATGAGCGCTTGGGAAAAGCGCGCCTCGGCGTCAGCCCAAAGCGCAGCAAGACGCCGGAGTCAGCCGTTTGCTGGCTCCGGCGAAATTCAGAAGTGAGGAAGAGTTGGCTGTCAGCCGATCAAACCGGTGATGTTGTGAAGCACGATGATGAATCCCGCTGCGACTGCAGCGACGACAACGAGGGCCCTAAATAGTTCTTTGCTGTTGTGGGCTGTCTGCATGATTTGTTTCCTCCAGCAGTCCCCTTATCGGGCTTTGCGAGGAAAGGTTAGGACCGGCGCCAAATTATCTCAACGAAGATTACATGCGACAAATATACGCATCTCTGTTTATTTTAATAGTTCTATATTATAGCATTTCTAATCTCATCTTTTTCTACAGCATTCCCGCATTCAAATCCGTTTAGGCACTCTGGTGTCGTCGTGCGCTGCCGCAGGTGCGAACCGAGAACACACTAAACTGCCTGGTTGGTTCATCGTCATTCCCGACGCTCGCGCAGCGAGTGATACCGTTTCCGTTTGAATGGCTCGCATTGGCGCTTGTCATTCCCGATGGGCCGAAGGCCCGATCGGGAATTCAGAGCCACAAAAGCGCAGGTTTGCTCTGGATTCCCAATCACTCGCTGCGCGAGCGTCGGGAATGACACCGAACCAATCAAGCGGATTTCGGATGATGGGGAATTCAGTGCAGAACCAACGAGGCTCTGGATTCTCGCCCGTCGGGAATGACACATCCCAATGCGAGCTGTTCAAACGGAGATAGCGTGACGCGCCCCAATGCAAGTGCACGGGTCAGATCTCGAAAAAGATCGCTTCCGCGTTGTTTTTCGCTCGGTCGCCCATCTCTTGAAGAGAACAATTGTCGAGCACGTTCGACAAGGCTTCCTGGGCGCGCTGCATGATCTTGCGCACGGCGCAGGTGTTTTCGTCGAAGCAATCGTCACAGCGCCGGTAGCGCGTCTTGCTGGCGCAAGGCACCGGCGCCAAAGGCCCGTCGATCGCGCGCACGAGCTCGCCGACGGTAATCTCGCTTGCCGGGCGCGACAGGGCGTAGCCGCCGCCTTTCCCCATCTTCGAATGGACAAATCCCGCGTTGCGCAGCTCGCAGAGGATCGCGTCGAGAAACTTTTTCGGGATGCATTGCTTTTCGGAAATTTCAAGCACGGGAACCGGTCGCCCGGGCTCCGACTGCGCCAGATGCACCATGGCTTTGAGGCCGTATTTTCCCTTTTTTGTCAGCACGCGGATGACTTCCCGAAAGCGAGCGCTTTCCGCTGTTATCCCCATGCAGCTAATCAGTCAACTATTTCCATAGATTATACAGGCTTCAAAACAGACAAACGGTCGAGCTTCTAAATCAGCCGATCAAGCGGGTGAATGGGCGGCTGACGCCATGCCGCCCCTCTCTTTTGCCCCAGCTCAGAAGCCGCCGCGGCCCGCCTGCAGCTTCAACAGCGCCGCCACCAGCGCATCGACGTCCGCGCAGGTGTTGTAGAAGGCGAGCGAAGGCCGCACCGTCGCCTCGAGGCCGAAACGGCGCAGGATCGGCTGGGCGCAATGATGGCCCGCGCGCACGGCGATGCCTTCCCGATCGAGCGCCTTGCCGACCTCCTGCGTGCTGTGGCCGTCGAGCACGAAGGACAGCACGGAGGCCTTCTCGGCCGCCGTCCCGATAAAGGTCAGGCCAGGCACCAGGCGCATTTTCTCGGTGGCATAGACGAGAAGGTCATGCTCGTAACGGGCGATGACCTCCATGCCGATGCTCTCGACATAATCGAGCGCCGCGCCGAGACCCACTGCGTCGGCGATATTGCCCGTACCCGCCTCGAAACGCTCCGGCGCGCCCTGATAGATCGTCTTCTCGAAGGTAACGTCGGCGATCATATTGCCGCCGCCCTGCCAGGGCGGCATATTCTCGAGCACTGCGTCCTTGCCATAGACGACGCCGATGCCGGTCGGCCCGAAGACCTTGTGGCCAGAGAAGATGAAGAAGTCGCAGTCGATCGACTGCACGTCGACCGGCATATGCGAGACGGATTGCGCGCCGTCGATCAGCACGCAGGCGCCGTGGCGATGCGCCATGGCGGTGATCTCGCGCACCGGCGTCACCGTGCCGAGCGCATTGGAGACCTGCGTCACGGCGACGATGCGCGTCTTTGGATTGAGCAGCTTCTCATATTCTTCGAGAATGAGCTGGCCGCGATCGTCGACCGGCGCGACGCGCAGCCGCGCGCCTTTTTCGGCGCAGAGCATCTGCCAGGGAACGATATTGGCGTGATGCTCCAGCCAGGAGACGACGATCTCGTCACCCTCGCGCACATTGCGGCGGCCCCAGGCCTGGGCGACGAGATTGATGCCCTCCGTGGCGCCGCGCACGAACACAATGTCCTTGACGCTGGGCGCCTTCAAAAAGCGGCGAACCTTTTCGCGCGCGGCCTCATAGGCGTCGGTCGAGCGCGCGGCGAGCGCATGGGCGGCGCGGTGGATGTTGGAGTTTTCATATTCGTAGAAATGCGACAGCCGGTCAATGACCGACTGCGGCTTCTGCGTGGTCGCCGCATTGTCGAGCCAGACGAGCGGCTTGCCATGAACCTGCTGCTGCAGGATCGGGAAGTCGCGCTTCACCCGATAGGGATCGAAGACCTGGCGCGTCTCTGCGGAACTGGGCGAAAGCTGCGGCGCGAAGCCCTGCGGCTCGGCGGCAGGCTGCGCCGGCGCGGCGGCGGGATGGCCGCCCGTATGGCTCACGAAGTAAAGCGCGTCGCTCGCGGCGGAGCCGGATTGGCCGGGCGTCGGGAAGCTCTCGAAGCTGCTCGAAAACTGCTCGCCGCCAACGGGCGGCGTCGCGAGCGACGCGGAATCGGACAGGCGGTGCGGGTCGGCTTCCGACGGTCCTGAGATGGCGAAGCGCTCCGGCGCGGTGGGAGCCCTGGCCTCAGCTTCCGACGGCGCGCTCGGCGCGGAGACCGGAATGTTCGGCTGTCCAAGCTCCGGCTGCGGCGCGACCGCCGGCGTATGCGGCGGGAGATAGGACGGTGCGGGCGCGGACGGCGCGCTCGTGGGGGCCGCGCGCTCATGCAGGAAGTAGAGATTATCGACCGCAGGGCTCGCGCTTACCCCGGCGGGGCCGATGGCTTCCGGCGCGCCAGAATGGCTCTGCGGCACAAGCGACATGTCGGCGGAGAGAAGGCGCGGAATGAGGCTGTAATCGACGTCCGAGGGAATAGCGGAGGGCGTGGAGCTGCCGAGCGACGCGCCTGGCTGCGGAATTTGGTCGAGACCGAGCGGGCGCGTCGGCGACTGCAAACCCGTCGGCGCGGCCGGCGCGGGGATGTTCGGCGTCGGGATGACGGAGAGAATTGTCGTTGGCGGCACGTCCGGCGGTCCCATCTGGGCGCGCGCGGGGGCGAGCGGCGCGACTGTCGTCACGACCGACGGCGCCGGCGCGTCGGGCAGGCTCGGCGTCAGCGCCGGCGGACCGAAGGGCAGCGAGGAATTGGCGAGCGGCACCGGCGGCTGCTGGAAAAAAGCGTTGGCCAGCCGCGCGATCATATTCGGGTCGATCGTCGGCGCAGCGTGATGGCCGGCGTCCTGAACGGGGAGATTGTCGAGCGGCAAATCAGCGGAAGCGGGAATGGCGGGCTTCGCAGGCGACATGAAGGCGGCTTCCTCGGCGTGAAAGAGAGCCGGCGGCGCTGGGCCGCCGGCGTTGTTGCGATCAGACGCGCTTGTCGTCGTATTCGTGGAACTTGCTCACGTCGACATCCTCGAGCACGCCGAGGGCGTCATGCGTCAGCACTGCGGCCGAGCAATAGAGCGAGATCAGATAGGAGGCGATCGCCTTGCGGTTGATGCCCATGAAGCGAACCGACAGACTCGGCGCCACCTCGCCGGGGACGCCCGGCTGGAACAGGCCGATGACGCCCTGCTTCTTCTCGCCGGTGCGCAGCAGAAGAATATTTGTCTTGCCGTTCTCGTCGATGTAGAGCTTGTCGCTCGGCACCAGCGGCAGGCCGCGCCAGGTGATGAAGGGCGAGCCGAACAGCGTGACGGTTGGCGGCGGCACGCCGCGGCGGGTGCATTCCCGGCCGAACGCCGCAATGGCGCGCGGATGCGCCAGGAAGAACGCCGGCTCCTTCCACACTTTGGAGATCAGCTCGTCGAGATCGTCCGGCGTCGGCGGACCCTTGCGGGTCTTGATCCTCATCGACGGATGCGCATTGGCGAGGAAGCCATATTCCGCATTGTTGATGAGTTCGGCCTCCTGCTTCTCCTTCACCTTCTCAGTGAGGAGACGGACCTGCTCTTGAATCTGATCATAGGGATGGTTGTAAAGATCCGAGACGCGGGTCTGAACGTCGAGGATCGTCGTCACCGCGTTCATCGAGTATTCGCGCGGCGCATCTTCGTAATCGACGAAGGTCTCCGGTAGGTCCGCATCTCGATCGCGCGCCGGGCTGCATTGCACGACGGCGTCGCTCAACGCCGACGATTCCTTGACGCGGTTCAGGCGGTAGATGCCGGCTTCGACCGGCACCCAGGGGAGGAAGGACACGAGCCAGCGCGGCGTGATGCCCGACCATTGCGGGCGGGTTTTCGTTGCGTTGGCGAGCTGGCGCGCCGCCGCCTCGCTCAATGTTCGGCGGACTTCGGGTTCTGCAGTCATGCAATCGTCCTAGGAGGGTCGACGGGAACAGACGGGCGCCGCGCGGGAGGGCGCGTCGTCTTTTCAAATAGAAGAAATCGCTAACATGTTGCTTGCGACAGCGTGAACTCTACACGCTATCGTTCTGGATTCAAGAGTATTTCATGGAATTAATACATGACAAAGTTCTACTATATTAGAATACATATACTAATACGACCAGCCGTACATGCTGCTGACAGCCGAGGCGAAGATAGCAAAGCGCGTTTTGCGGCTATTGCCCTTTCTGATGATATAGTCTATCACTTTTATCGATTAATTCGCGCGCTGCTTGAAGGCCGTGGAATGACGCAACAGTTCGAGACAATTTTCCTGGACCCGGACGGATTCGACGTCGAAGACATCGTCTCAGCTCTCGCCGTCTTGCGGCGAAAATCGCAGACGAATCGTTACGGAAACGGCCGGCTTCCCGAGCTGCCGTCGCGCGCGGCCATACTCGACACTGTCGAGGATTTGACCGCGGTTCTCTATCCACGGCATTTCGGCCCTTATGAGCTGACGCCGGAGACGACGGACGCCTTCTTGACCCGGACTCTCGGCCGCGCGCTGCGGATGCTGCGTGAGCAGGTCCGCCGCGAGCTCAAGCTCTTCGAACCCGAAGCCGCCGACGATGCGCTCGCGACCCGCGCCAGACTGATCACAGAAGAATTCGCGCAGGCGCTGCCACAGGTCCGCATGCTTCTCGATACGGATATTCGCGCCGCCTTCACAGGCGATCCGGCGGCCAAGAGTCTCGACGAAGTCGTCTTCTGCTATCCTGGCGTTTCCGCCATCATCCGCCATCGTCTCGCGCATCGGCTTTATTTGCTCGGCGCGACGATGATCGCCCGCATCGTCGCCGAGATCGCGCATTCGCAAACCGGCATCGATATTCACCCCGGCGCGACCATCGGCGAAAGCTTCTTCATCGATCACGGGACAGGCGTCGTCATCGGCGAGACGGCGGTCATCGGCAAGCGCGTGCGCCTCTATCAGGCCGTTACCCTCGGAGCCAAGCGTTTCGACGTCGACGAGAACGGCGCGCTCGAAAAAGGCAAGCCGCGCCATCCGATCATCGAGGACGACGTCGTGATCTATGCGGGCGCCACCGTGCTCGGCCGCATCACCATCGGCCGTGGCTCCGCCATCGGCGGCAATGTCTGGCTCACCCAGAGCGTGCCGCCCGGCGCTAACATTTCCCAGGCGAAGGCGCGCGTGGAAGTCTTCGACCATGGGGCAGGCATATGAGTTTCGATCGGCGGACCGGAAGCGCTTCGGCAGGAAGTGAAAGGATAGACAAATGACTATTCATAGCGTGAATTTCACGCCGGCGGCGCGGCCAGGGCGCGGCCGGATCTACGACTCCATCACCCAAACCATCGGCGACACGCCGATCGTGCGGCTCGACCGCATTGCGCGCCTCAAAGGCGTGAAGGCAAATATTCTGGCGAAGCTCGAATTCTTCAATCCTATCTCGAGCGTCAAGGACCGCATCGGCGTTGCGATGATCGAGACGCTCGAGAAGGAGGGGCGTATCGCGCCCGGCAGGACGGTTCTGATCGAGCCCACCTCCGGCAACACCGGCATTGCGCTCGCCTTCGTCGCCGCCGCGCGGGGCTACCGGCTCGTTCTGGTGATGCCTGAATCGATGTCGCTCGAACGGCGCAAGATGCTCGCTCTGCTCGGCGCGGAGCTCGTGCTCACGCCTGCCTCGCAAGGGATGAAGGGCGCGCTCGCGAAAGCCAATGAGCTTCTTGCGCAGAACCCCGACGCGCTCATCCCCCAGCAGTTCGAGAACCCCGCCAATCCCGAAATTCATCGCGCGACCACGGCGGAGGAAATCTGGAACGACGCCAATGGCGAGATCGATTATTTCATTTCAGGCGTCGGCACGGGCGGCACGATCACCGGCGTCGGACAAGTGCTGAAGCGGCGCAACCAAAATCTGCGCGTCGTCGCCGTGGAGCCGGAGGACTCGGCGGTGCTCTCCGGCCGCCCGCCGGGACCGCACAAGATTCAGGGCATTGGCGCTGGCTTCGTGCCGCCCGTTCTCGACCGGAGCGTGATCGACGAGATCGTCCCCATCGGCAATCAGACGGCGCTCGACACCGCGCGGCTCATTGCACGGACCGAAGGCGTCCCCGTCGGCATTTCTTCCGGCGCGGCGCTCGCGGCCGCATTGGAGATCGGCGCCCGCCCGGAGGCCGAAGGAAAGAATATTGTCGTGATCGTTCCGTCTTTCGCGGAGCGTTATCTCTCCACGGCGCTTTTCGAAGGGTTGTAGCCGCCGTCATTCCCGGCGGGCTGCAAGCCCGACCGGGAATCCAGAGTCCGCAACAGCGCTGTTTCGCGCTGGATTCCCGACCGCTTGCTTTGCGAGCGTCGGGAATGACGCGACGCGGCTCAGCAGTAGGATTTTTCCTCGACCAGAGACGAGCCGCAGAGTTGGTTCAGCCGATATTTCAGCGCGGCGCGCCGGTCGTTCTGGTGATAAACGCTGCGCGCAAGCTCGATGAAACGCGGGCCGAAATCGCCCTTGCGCTCACAGTCGCGGATTTCGTCCTCGATCGCCCAAAGCGCCGCATTCACCTCGTCCAATTGGCGACGTACGAACTCCAGATCAGAGCCCCCGAGACCGAGACGGAACTCCGTTTCGCGCAAGAGCTTCAGCTCCTGCCGAACATTGGCAAGCTTCTTTGCATCTTCGATGTGATGCTCCTTGAGCTCCAATATGGAGATGCGATCGAAGAGCTCTCCGATCGAAGACGGAAGCATCAAGGGATCATTGTTTCCGAAGATCGACTGCTTCGTCGTCATAGCCTCGCTCGCAACGCCTCCGTCATATCCGCAATCACGCCGCCCCAATCGCCCGGCGCGCTCTGTCGAAAAAGCTGCGCTGTCGGATACCAGGGGCTATCCTCGCGCTGCAGCAGCCAGCGCCACTCGGGCACATATTTGAGGGCGATCCATAGCGGACGACCGAGCGCGCCCGCGAGATGGGCGAGCGACGTGTCGATCGTGATGACGAGGTCCATCGCCTCCATCGCCGCCGCCGTATCGAGAAAAGCATCGGGCCCCGCGTCGAAATCCGGGCCCAGCTCCTCGATCCGAAACACCCCATTGGCCTTCGTGATTTCCTGCACGCCCTCGTTCTTCTGCAGGCTGATGAGACGAACGCCCGGAAGCTCGGCGAGCGGCGCGAAAGCGGAAAGCGGCGCGCTGCGGGTATCATCCGACTGGGCGGTCGAGCTGCCGCGCCAGGAGACGCCGATCTTGAACCCGTGGGCGCCGATCCGCTGCCGCCAGACGTCACGCCGCCGAGGATCGGCCGCGAGGTAACGCGCGGGCGCCGGTATGCTGTCGACCCTCGTCCCTAAGACGAGCGGAAGGCTGCAAAGCGGCGTGAAGAGATCGAACTCGTCGACCCGCACATCCGTCACCAGCCCGGTCGGCGGGTCGAGTGTCTCGATCAAAACGCGCATGCTCGCGCGACAACCAAATGCAACTCGGCGCGCAGGTTCTCGCGCCAATAAGGGAAAATAGCGGCTATATTGGATGACGTCGCCGAGACCGGCTTCATCCATCACCAGCAGGCGCTTACCTGTTAAATCCTCGCCGCGCCATTCCGGCCAGGGCAACCGCGCTTTCAAGTGTAGAGTGTGGCTATTCGCCCGCCGATATTCGAAGAGCGGAAGCCCCTCGGGATAGCGGCCAAGCAGCAACAAGAGAGCGCCCTTGTTGCTTTTCACATCTTCATTTTCGGGGTTGATCGCCAGCGCCGCATCGAATGTGCGCAAAGCGGCGTCGACCTCTCCGAGTTCTTTGAGCGCAATGGCCTGGCCGCTCAAGGCATCCGCGTCATTGGGGGAGAGCTCCAGCGCGCGGATGAAGGCGTCCCGCGCCGTCTCAAACAAGCCGAGCTTCAAAGCAACAGTGCCATAGGCGCGCCAGGCCAGCGACACGTTTGCGTCGCAAGCAAGGGCTTCCTTTGCGCTGGCGAAGGCTTCGTCCCGCCGGTTGAGCGAGAGAAGCGCCGTAGAGCGATTGACGAGAAGCTCGACATCGCGCGGTGAGAGGCGCAACGCAGCATCGTAGACTTGCAACGCCTCGTCGAAGCGTTTCGCCGCGAGCAGCGCATCGGCCTTGAGGCGCAAGGCGCGCTGGTTGCGCGGGTCTTTCTCGAGCAGCCGATCGCAATAGGCGATCGCCTCCAGAAAGCGCCCACGCTTGCTCTCGGCGAAAGCCGCCGAATCCGCGGCAATCGCATAGCTCGGGTTGATTTCCAGCGCCCGCGCAAAGGCGAGAAGCGCGTCGTCGACCGCGCCGAGCCCCAATAATGAGACGCCGAAATTGTACCATAGATCCTCTTCTCGCGGCGCAAGAGCGAGCGCGGCGTCGTAATCGAAGAGGGCTTCATTGTCGCGGCCCAATGCGTGCAGAGACAGCGCGCGTCCCCTCAGCGCGTCGATGCAGTTTTTATCGAATTTGAGCGCCTTGCTATAGGCGGCATGCGCCTGCGCATAGCGCCGCGCCAAAAGCTCGGCCGCGCCTTTCGCGACAAAATACGCCGCGCCTACTGGCGGCGCGAAGGCGCTGGGCGCATGTCGTGCTGTCTGATGTCGAGACCGGGCCATAGGCAAAGGTGAGCCGAAAAAAGGAAGTCGCCGGCTGCAAGCCTATGAAGACAAGCTTTCCGCAAGCTGACTGCCTCGACCGGTCCAATTTGCGCCAGGCATATGCGTAGCGATCAGCGCGGCGTCTGCGCGCCCTGCCCCGCGAAGGCGCCGTCGACCCAGACGCCTTCCTTCAAAATCTTTCCCGATTTATCAGTGAGCACGCCGCGCCCATTCGGTCTATCATTTTTGAATTCGCCCGACCATTTGTTGCCGTTCTGGCTCGTATAGACGCCTGCGCCTTCGCGGCGGTCATTCACGAAGCCGCCGGTATATTGCTGCCCATCCGGATAAGTGATCGCGCCCTGCCCATGTCTTTTATCGTCTTTGAAGGCGCCGACATATTTCGACCAATCGTCATAAGTGTAAGCGCCTTCGCAATCGGTCCACACGACCTTTCGGCTCGCCGGGCAAGGCGGGAGCTTGCCGGCCGCAATGACTGATTGCGGCGCCGACATCGACAGCAGGAGCAGCGTCAGAAGCAGAAAACGCGACAAGGGGCCTCCTCCTCGGTTCTCAATGTGCAAGCGGCGACGGGCGAAGCTGGAAGTTCACGACAAGCGGCGCCGAGTAGGTTTCCGGCGTCTTGCCCGGCGCGCCCGGCGCAGGGGCGTCGATCGCTTCGATATGGAAAGGCGTGCGATTGCCGGAAGTCGTCCAAAGGCCGCGGCCTTTCCAGCCAGCGGACGGATCGTCGATGCGGCCGTCGACGCCCTTTGCATAGAAACCCATCGGATAGGGGACGCGCAGCTCGACAATCTGTCCGTTCACCAGCGCGTGCAGCGAGTCCGATTGATTGCCGGTGGCGAAGGGCGTGTTCGGCCCGAGGCCCAGAATATCGTGCTGATCCACCCAGGCGTAATAGGGCGTCTCCGCCGCGCCCGGCGCGCCGGCGAAACCGGGGCCCGGCAGCGGATAGAAGCTCCAGCCCTCAGGGCATTTCTCGCCATTTTCGGCGCCGGCCCCGTTGAGCGGCCCCTTGCATTTGCGGCGGTCGAAGCTCGCCAGATGCCCGCTGCCGAGCGCCGCCCAAAAGACGCCGTTGCGATCTACGTCCGCGCCGCGAATGCCATAGCCCGGCGACGGCACTTTGTAGATTTCGGTGAGCGCCGTCTCCGGCGGATTGGCGCCGAGCGCGACGCGCACCGCATAGCCGGGGAAAGTGAGATTGGAGCCCCACACGGAACCGTCGAGCGGGCTGGAGGCGACGCTGTAGAGCCCGTAAGGCACGCGCGTGTCTTTCGTCGCGTCGATCGGCTTGCCCGGTTGGTTGTAGTCCTCCGAGCGCTTGCCGTCGCTATTGGTGTCGACGACGAGCGCCGTCCACCCCTGCGATTGCGCGCTGTCGCCGGTCTCCCAGAATTTCCTGGTGTTGACCCAGCCGAGGACGGCAAGCTCCCCCTGCCCCACATTGTTGAGGAACAGCGTGTCGCTCTTATCCTCGGCAAAATTCAAATGATGCGAGCCGAAGCAGGTGTCGATGAAGGCCCATTTCTTCGTCTTCGGATCATAGACCGAGACCTGACGCGCATTGCCGACGAAGCCTTCGGGCTTAGCGGGCAACGGATAAAGCTGCGCGGAACGCAGTGGGGAGTCCTTCGTGCAATAATCTGGCGTGTTCTTTGGCGAGCGGATTTGCGCCGCGAAATAGACGCGGCCTTGCGAATCCATCGTCGGCGTATGGGCGTTGAATTTGCTGTTCCACAAGGCCTCATTGCCGAAATAGGGCGAAGGCGCGATCACCGGATTGGCGAGGAGCGAGCTTGGCGCATCCGCGTCGCGCAACTGCGCGGGCAGCAGCGATTTCGTGTTCCTGACCGGATCGAGAACCGGAATGTCGTCGCTGCCGAGTTCGGTCGCGCCATAGATCAGGCCATAGGGATTGACGGTCGGCTTGCGCTTGTCGGTCAAAGTCAGGTCGTGGAGATAATGCTTCGCGTCCGCATAATCATGCACGGTGACGACGATGTTGCGCTCGACACCGGACGGGCGAGGCGGCGTCTCATTCGGCAACTCTCCGCCGGCGATACGGTCGGTCCAATCAGCAAAAAGCGCGAGCTGTCCGCCATCCGGCGAATCGAGACGGGCAATCCCGTTGATCATTGCCGTGCCGCCCTGACCCGATTGCAGGCGCCGCCGCCAAGCCTCGATGGATGAATCGAAGTGCCCCAGCGAAGCGGGAATGGCGCGCGTGGCCAGATTGCCGAGCTGATGACAAGGACCGCAACCATTAGTCTTCACAAGATCGAGCCATTGCTCTTGCGATGTAAAATTCTCAGGCACACCATTGCCGCTCGCTCCCGTGCCGGGAAACTTCTCACGGCCGGGAACTTTGAGCAGGGAAAGCCAGTAGATCGGCGGATAATATTGCGCCGCGGCCGAGAGGCTCGGCGCAACGACTGCCTGCAGATCGATCTTTTGTCCCGGCTCCGCGGCGACCTTTGGCGAATCGACCAGCCCATAGCCGCGCACCCAAAGCCGGTAATGCGCTTTGGGCAGATCCGGGATGACGTAGCGCCCCGCCTCGTCCGTCACCGCGATCTTCGCGAAACGAGTCCCGAGTTCCGTCGTCTCGGCGATGACCCATACGCCCGCCTCGGCGCCGACGCGGCTCGTCACGACGCCGCCGATGTCGTCGGGGTCGAGCGTGAGCGCTGTTTCGGCGCCGGCTTGGGCCGCGGCGGACAGCGAGAGGCTCAAAGCAAGGACGACGGATGATTTCATAGGCGCTTCCTTCGAGGCGACGTCTTCGGCGCGGCAAACTAACATGTTCTTACCTATCCACAAGAAGGATATTTTATATTGCCGCGACAAGCGCACGCTCGTCATGCACAACTTTTTCCTTATATAAAAACACCAAACACTCTATTCTCCTCGTCCCGGTCGCAGGCTATTGCATACCAAAACACTATAGTTATAATCGCCTCAGTTCCAGGCGACGGAGAGGTAGACTCATGGCTCATTCGACGGCTTGCGCGCTCGTTCAGAACCAATCTCGCAAGCAGCGGCTCCTCGCTTTGACGGGCGCCGCTTTCTTTTTCTTCGCGATGCGCGCGGCGCCGCCCGCCCACGCCGAACCGAGCGTCTACCCCACCGGAACGACGATCTACGATCCGGCCAAGGCCTATAATTCCTACGTGCTCTTTCCGGGCGGCGACGACGTTTCCCGCTTGATCGACCTCACCGGAAAGGTCGTGCACGAATGGAAATATTCGGGGCAGCCCGTCGCCTTTATCGATCCGGCGCTTGTCGGCGGCGCGCGCGGCCATGTCTTCGTCACGCTGGAAACGGAGGAAGGCAAAGGCACGGATCTCGTGCCGGGCCGCACCTTCACGCGAATCCGCAAAAGCGTCGGCGAGGTGGACTGGAACGGCGCCAAGCTTTGGGAATTCGGCGCCAACGCGCCCGGCGGCCGTGCGCAGCAACATCACGACATTGCACGGCTGCCAAACGGCAATACGCTCGTGCTCTCGAATATCGTCTATCCTCTGCCGGGCTTCGCCGCGCCGCAAGTGCTCGACGACGTCGCCTATGAAGTGAATCCGGAGGGCGACATCGTCTGGACATGGGCTGCATCGGACCATATCGACGAGATCGGCTTTACCGCCGAGGAGCTGAAACTCGTAAAGAACTCGAAAAGCGCCGACTATCTTCACGTCAATGATCTGAAGCCCGTCGGCCCGAACCATTGGTTCGACGAAGGCGACCAGCGTTTCGCGCCGGACAATCTCATTTTCGATTCGCGCTCTGCGAACTTCATCGCCATCATCGACCGCAAAACGCGCAAGATCGCCTGGACCCTGGGGCCGCATTATCCGGGGATTTCGGAAGATGGGAGCCCCGCCTCGCGGAAGGTGCCGCGTCCGGTCGATCAGATCTCCGGCCAGCACGACGCGCATATCATCCCAAAAGGCTTGCCGGGCGCGGGCAATCTCCTCGTCTTCGACAACCAGGGCGAGGCCGGCTATCCGCACGCCGCCGTCTCCATCACCGGCGGCTCGCGCGTGCTCGAGATCAATCCGGTGACGAAGGAAATCGTCTGGCAATATACGGGCGCCAGCTCGGGCCAGCAGGGATGGGCGTTCCGAAGCACGCATATCAGCAATGCGCGCCGGCTTCCCAACGGCAACACCTTCATCGACGAAGGCCAGATCGGCCGTTTCTTCCAGGTGACGCCGGCGGGCGAGATCGTCTGGGAATATGTCAATCCTTATCCGCGCCGCGGCAAAGATCCCGAGACCGGTCGCGCCACCGTGAGTTACGCGGTCTATCGGGCGCAGCCGGTTCCTTACGAATGGGCGCCGGAGGGAACGCCGCATAGCGAAGAAAGCGTGACGCCGCCAGAGAACGCCAGCTTCCATATTTCGGCCAAGGCAAAGTAAGCGCGGCGATCGAGCGAGGCCAGCGATGTTTCACGTCTATTTGATCAAAATCGGCGTCGACGCCGTCGGCGTCGTCGCGGACGGACCCGAGGGCTACCGCTTCTACGCGATCGAAGACTCTTTTCGAGAACTCGAAGACCTCGTGTTCGACCGCGCGGAGGATGCGAGAAGCGCTGCGGTCATCTTGTCCGATAGCAAATGAGGTCGGTGCATGGCCGCTCGAGCCGCTCGTATCCGGGAGTGAGATAAGACATGGGTAAATTGCTGAACGCGTCGCTCGGCGCGGGTCTTGTTTTGAGCCTCGCGGGGGCGCTTCAAGTCGCCCTCCCGAGCCGGGCGGACACGGAAAACGGATTCATCCGCCTTTTGCCCGAGCAGGCGCCCTTCAAATCGCCGCTTGGCGCAGGGCCGTCCCAGGCGATCATCTATGGCGATCCTTCCAAGCCCGGCCTCTATGTCGTGCGCAACCGCTTCCCACCCGGCGCGCATTCCAACCCGCATTTCCACTCCCAGGACCGGCACGCGACCGTCATCAAGGGCGTCTGGTACACTGGAGTGGGCGAGAAGATCGACTTCAACGCCGCCGCGCCGCTGAAGGAAGGCTCTTACATGCTGCATCCGGCCAATGGCGTGCATTGGGACGGCGCCGGCGCGGAAGAGGTTGTCGTGCAGATCATCGGGGTCGGACCGGTAACGACGACGCAAGTCGGCGCGCCGGATCCGCAGAGCAGCAATTGGCCGAAACCGAAGTAAACGCGTGCGGAGCGAAAGAAGGCTTCGACGCCGTTTGCGCGTGAACAGCTCCCTTGGGGATTTTGTCCATTGCCGGCGGGCTGAAAGCCCGACCGGGAATCCAGAGCCGCAGAAGCGCTGGTTTTGCTCTGGATTCCCGATCGCACGCTGCGCGAGCGCCGGGAATGACACGTGATCAAACGCGTTTCGTACGAGTTGGCGCTCGTCACCGCAAAATCTGCGTCTCTCGATTGCCGCGATTGCGCAGCGACGCAATGCTGGTGCGGTCCAGAATGAGCGCGATCGAATCGCGCACGTCCAGCATGATGTCGCGGATCGCGCAGGCGTCTTCGTCGGGGCAGTCGGCGCAGCGCTGATAGGCCGTGCGGCTCGCGCAGGCGATCGGCGCGAGCGGGCCGTCGAGGATGCGGATGATCTGGCCGACGGTGATCTTCTCCGCCGGGCGGGCCAGGTGATAGCCGCCGCCCTTGCCCTTCCGGCTGTTGAGGATGCCGGCGTTGCGCAGCTCGACCAGGATAGCGTCCAGGAATTTTCGGGGGATGTTGTTGGCGGTCGCGATATCGCCGGCCAGACATTTGTCGTCCGCCTTGGCGAGATGGATGAGCGCCTTCAGCCCGTATTTCGCTTTATTCGAGAGCATTCTTCTTTCGAGGCCAAATCGGCCTGCCCGCGCGCTTGGGAGGCCCTCCGATGCGGACCCGCCCCGATCAACGCTAGCTATCATATAGGAACATCCGGCGAAAGCAGAAGCGCAAATCTGCCCGCCTATCGCGCCTCCGCCGCTTGGACGGCTGGGGCAAGCAACTGATTTTATAACCTGAAATTATCAAAAAACACGTCCCGGGCCCGGGAGAAACTGGGCGCTCCGAGGACGGCGGAGCGCCTCGAGGAAACGAGCCCGGGACGTTTCGCGCGCCTATTGCGCCGCCGAAGCGGCCCTGGCGCCCGATCCAGCGCCCTCGGAGACGAGAGCGACCTTCACATAGCCGGCGGCGTTGATCACGCCCATCGCTTCGGCGACCTTGCCATAGGCGACGGCCTTGTCTGCGCGCAGATGGATGCGGCGGTCCTTGTTGTTCTCGCTGTTCTCCTTGAGCACGGCGAGCAGGCCTTCGACGCCGGTCGCCTCTTTCTTGTCGACGAAATAGGAGCCGTTGGCGTCGACGCTGACGACGATCGGCGGCTGTTGGTCGTTGAGCTGCTTGGCCGCCGTCTTGGGCAGATCGACAGGCACGCCCGAGGTCATCAAGGGCGCCGCCACCATGAAGACGATGAGCAGCACCAGCATGACGTCGACGAGCGGCGTGACATTGATGTCGGCGATAGGCTGCGAATCGAATTCCGAATCGTGCTTACGCAACGCGAAGGCCATTGCGCTCTCCTCTCTTGGACAGATGACGGGACAGTTCCACCTCGAAGACGCCGATGAAGGCGGTCAGGCGTTTGCCATAGGCGCCGATGTCGCCGCTGATGCGGTTGTAGAAAATGACGGCGGGAATGGCGGCGACGAGGCCGAGCGCGGTCGCGAAGAGCGCTTCGGCGATGCCGGGCGCAACCACCGCGAGGCTGGTGTTGTTCGACGCCGCAATGCCCTGGAACGAGTTCATGATGCCCCAGACCGTGCCGAAGAGGCCGACGAAGGGCGCCACTGCGCCGATGGTGGCGAGGAACGGCAGCCGCAACTGCAGTTGATCGAGCGCATGGGAGCTCGCAAGCTGCGCAACGCGGTGAACGCGGTCTTGCAGGGAGTCGCGCTGCGCCTCCGTATAAACGAGATCCGCCGAACGTGTCTGCTCGTCGACCATCGCCCGATAGACCTGCACGAGCGGATCGTCCTCGGAGGCCGAGCTGAAGCTCTCCGCGACGGCCGCAACCGGCAAGCCGTCCTGAACGCTGGCGATGAGCTTGTCGGCGCGCTTATGCAGAATGCGAAGACGGATGAGCTTCTCCGCGATCACCGCCCAACCCCAAGCCGAAGCGATGATGAGCAGGATGATGACGCTCTTCACGATGGCGTCGGCTTGCAGGAAGAGCTCGATGGGCGTCAGCGTATGCGCGAGCGCCGTCGAGGCCGTGTTGGTGACAGGATCTGCCATTTATCTGCCTTTCAATTGCTGGGAATCAGGGGCTGAAGGTGAAGGAGCCCGAAAGCGAGACCGGCTTGCCGGGCGCGGCGACGGAGCCGCAACGGCCCCCGAGCCGGTTGGCGACCGCATCGAAAGCGCCATTACCCGAAGGCGTGATCGAGAAAGAGGTCATCGATCCCGTGGCGCCGAAGGTCGCGCGGTAGCCGATATGCGCGGTGCGCGGCGCCTGCGAATCCGGATAGGCGTTGGCGGCGGCGCGCTGCATGCAAGCATGGAACTGGTTGGCGATCGCCGAGGGTGTTGCACCCGAGGGAGCCGCCGGCGCACGAACAGCAGGCGCATCCGTTCTCGCGGCCGTCGGCGCGCGGGCGGCCGCCGGCTTCGCGGCGACCGGCTTTTCGATTTTCTTCTCGAGCTTGGGCTTGATGGCGGGTTTCTCGATCGGCTTCGGCGGCTCGATCGGCGCAATCGGGTCCAAGACCGGCGGGGGCGGCGGCGGCTCGTCAGGGAGCACGAGCTCCTCGGGCGGCGGCGGCGTGTCCTCTGGCGGGGGCGGCTCCTCGGCCGGCACGGGCGCAAGTTCGATCACTTGCTGCTCTTCGACGGGCGCCTCCGCGGCTTTGAAAGACAGGGTGACGATCAGGCCGAGCAGAAGAGCGTAGAGGGCGGCCGCCCCCAATTGGGCGGGATAATTCGGCCGCAACCCACTCGGCTGCAGCAATCCCTGCACACCCTGCGGATCAACGAGGAAATCATCGCCGGCGGCGTCGGCGGAGTCGAAATTCGGCGCGGCGGCTGTCGCCATCGATGTCGCCCTTTCTCATGAAAACCAGACGCCCAATGACTAGCGTATATTTCCTATAGACGCAATGTGATTATAGCTGCATCGCACATTCTTTTCACTTCATCGCGCGAGCCACAGCCGCGCAACAAAAAAAGGGCTCGGAACAAATGCCCCGAGCCCAAAGCGCTGCAAAATCGGCACAAGCTATTTGACGAGCGCCGGCGGCGCCGCGAGCGGGCCAGCGGAGAAATGATAGTTTATTCCAGCGCGCACCACATGTCCGGCGCTCGAAACATTCGCATTGAGGACGCCGCGATTAGTGTTGTAGGCGACGCCTGTCTCGGCAAGCCAGGCATAGAGATATTCGCCCTTGATCGAGATTTTGTCGTTCCAGGCATATTCGAAGCCGGCGCCGGCGGTCCAACCGGGACGCAGCGTCGGCCCCGAGCTCAACTGCCCATAGGTGAAAGGCGGAAGGCTCGAAAAATTATTCGAGATGAAATTCGTTCCGTAAGCCAAGCCGGCGCTGACATAAGCGAGCCAGCGCGGCGCGAAGGCGTAGCCCACTCTGCCACGCAGGGTCCCGAGCACCCCCGAGTCGGTCCGGCCGGGATAGCTCCAACCCGTGCGACCAGGCTGAATGCTGCCGCGGTAGCCGAAATCGGCTTCTGCGCCGAGAACGATCGTATCGGTCCATTGCCAATTATAGCCGATCGTTCCACCACCAACGAAAGCCGAGCCGCGCAGGGGCGTTTGATTGACGAGCGTGAATGCGCCCTCGCCGAGAATTGCGCCCGCGTAAACGCCGACATAGCCGCCCTGCCAGCTAAACACCGGCGGCGGCGGCGGGGGCGGTGGAGGCGCTTTGGCGCTCGGCAGATCGGCCGCCGCCGCCGATCCTGCGAGCAGCGAGATCGTCATAGCGGCCAGATGGAAGACGGTAATTCTCTTCATCGTACGAACTCCTGAACGTGTAGCGGAAGGACGTTGCTCAATAGAGCTTGACGCGCAGCGTCGCGCCGAAGGTGCGTGGGTTGTATGCGTCGAAGGTGACGGTGGACGGCGAGGGTGAAAGGCCCGTAGACGCGATCGTTTGTGCGACGATGATGCGCTCGTCGAGAAGATTGCGGACCCAGAGATTGAAACTGTAGACATCGTCGTCAGTCTTCAGACCGACGCCAGCGTTCCAGATCGCGTAGGCTGGCATGAACAACGGATAGATGGACAGCGGATTGGAAAGCTGCGTGCGCGCCCGCCATGCGGCGTTGGAATAGCTGAAGAGCGTCACCGGCCCCGTATAGCCGACGTCGCGGAAGATCGCGCCAAGCGGATATTCGTGATTGAAGCCGAGATTGAAGGAGAACGGCGCAACGGGGTTATTTCCCGAAACGCCGCCGGTGATGCTGTGGCCCGAGAGGCTCATATAGGCCGGCGCCGCCACGCCGCCGATATTGCTCGAGGCCGGCCACAGGAATTCCGGCGATGGCGAGGCCTTGGGGAAATCGACGTATTGGGCGTTGGTATAAGCGCCCGAGAAGGTCAGCCACAGGCGATCGATCGGGCTCCAGCGTCCGTCGATTTCGAAACCGCGCAGACGCACATGACCGATGTTGCCGAGATAGTTCTTGCGAATCGGCACGCCGGAGACGTCGGTATAATCCGTGTTCACGAGCACCGACTGGAAATTGTAGATATCATTCCAATAGGCGTTGGCGTTGAGGATGAGCCGGTTGTCGAACCAGTTTGTCTTGACGCCGATTTCATAGTCCCATGAGACTTCCGGCTTGGTGATGACGGGCTGCCACCCTTGGAAAACGCCGGCGCTGTTGAGGATCGGCAAGGCCTGGGTGTTGACCGCGCCGGATTTTTCGCCGCGCGCCACCGAGCCATAGGTCATGACGTTTTCGTTGATGCGATAGGAGGGATTGAAAAGTCCCGAGATCGAATTGACGCGTTTCTGCTGTCCGCCCGTGTCGAAGAACGTCGTGCCGCCGGTCGCCTGCCTGACCGCCGCGAGCTGGCTGAGGCTGGAAAGCCCCTGAATCCAGCCGAAATCCGAGCCCTCGCGTATCTCGTAAGTGTCGCGCAACCCCGCCGTCAGCGCCCATTTTTCGTCGATGTGCCAAGTTCCCTGGCCGAAAGCAGCCGTGCTGAAAGTGCGCGCGACGCCGTCGTTGCGATAGGAGAGGCCCCAGAGATTATAGGGATTGGCGTTGATGTTGTTGGCGAACCACTGGCTCGCCTGTGAACCGAAATCGACGTGGTTATACGACCAGACATGTTCGTAGAGATTGTAGTTGCCGATCGTCCATTCGAATTCCTGGCCCTGCGGCGAAGCAAGGCGCGTTTCGTGCGAGAATTGATCGACCTTCACGTCATAGGCGTTCGCGCTGATGTCGGTGAGCTGATTGCCGGTCGTGTTGTTGGGATGCAGAATGAATTGACGCCAGGCCGAGACGCCGGTCAGCGTATTCTCTCCCAAAGTGTAATTGAACTCGTTCGAGACGCCGGTCGTGCGCTGATCGAGCTTGCCCAGTCGCGTGAGATAAGGCTGGTAGGGATCGAATGTGAGGATCGGCGTGCGCAGGCGCGTCCAGAGATTTTGCGCATAGGTCCTCGCCAGAGCGCCATTTGCCCATAGCGGGAAGGAGTTTCCGACGACGCCGCTGTAGTTGTTGTACTCATCGGAACGCAATCGGTCGAAAATCAGGCGATCGGTAAAGTTCTCGCCGACATAGAGCAACTGCCCGCGAATGCCCCAGCGATTGTTGTCCAGGAGCTTCTGGCTGTTGAACTGGTTATGGATCCAGCCGTCGCCACGATCGTAATAGAGCGTCACACGATAGGCGAGCTTGTCGTCGATGATCGGACCGGTGACGTTGAGCTTTTGCGTGACGCGGTTGTAGGCGCCGATGGTCGTCTCGGACGTCGCAGATCGGGCAAAGGACGGCAATTGCGTGCGGATCACGACGGCGCCCACCGTCGTGTTTTTGCCGAGCAGCGTGCCTTGCGGGCCGCGCGCAACCTCGAGCGATTGCAAATCGACGAAGTCGGCCCATTGGAAGCCGACATGCGTGTAGAAGACGTTATCGACGATGAGGCCCACCGCCGACTCGGAACCGTCTGCGCCGCCAGAGATGCCGGAAATACCGCGAATCGACATCGCCGAGGTGCGCGGATTGTTGATCGACGGCACGAAATTCGGGACTTTCTGCGCGAAGTCCTGCAAGCGCTCGAGACGCTCTCTCTCCTGCGTCTTGGCGCCGACCACGCTGACCGGCAACGGCACATCCTGCGCTTTCTCCTCGCGCTGACGCGCCGTGACCTTTACCTCCTCCACCTGCGCATCCTGGGCGCGGGCAGCGTCGGCGACCAGCGTCGCAAGCGCGCCAAGAGACAGCGGCGCGAGTGCGGCGCTGGAAAGAAGCATTCTACGAAACGCGAAGCCGTTACGGCGCATTGGAACACCACCCGTTTGCTTATTATATCCACCAACTATGTATATTTCTAACTGCCGGTCAAGCTGGCAATCGCTTTCGCGCCCGATCTCGCCGCCAGACTGCGCCCAATATCGCCTGATGTTGCAAAACAGCAACAAAACGCACCACAAAACAAAATCGGCCGCGATCTCGTGAGAGATCGCGGCCTTGTCGCCACGTAGGAGAACGCGAGGGGACCTACGCGACTATTCCATCGTTCGTGACTATGGATAAGGTTCAGAAAGCGGCGATATCGACCTGCGCCCCGGGCACAAAGCGCAGGCCGAACGCGAAAGCGGCGACGATCGCGACGAACAGGAGAAAGGCGACCGCGCCGCGAGAAGATCGCAGCGTTTCCTCGGGCGGCACGAATTCACTGGGTTTGCTTCCCGTCACCATGGCGCGGATGATCGGCTCCCGCGCAACGACGACATGCGCGAGCACTGCGGCGACATGCACGAAGACCGCCGCGAGAATGACGTAGAAGAGCTTGCGATGAAGTGAGGTCAGAAGGAGGCTTGCGTCCTTGCTGACGAGGGGGGCAAGCGGCCCCGCATTGAATATCTCGTCGTCGCCGAAGAGCCCGAAAGCCGCCTGCGCGCCGAGCGCCGCCAGCAGCGCGATCACCATCAATGCGCCGAGCGGGTTGTGCCCAACATAGCGTGTATGTCGACCGCGTCCAACCGCGCTCACATAATGCAGCACGCTGCGCGGCCCTTTTAAAAAACTGGCGAAACGCGCATGCCGCGCCCCGACAAAACCCCAGACGATGCGGAAAGTCACGAGGACGATAACCGCATAGCCGAAAAACAAATGCAGCGAGAAATAGGCCGCGCCGAGCTTGTTGGACGCATAGGCTCCGGCGAATGCGGCGACGAGGCTCCAATGGAAGAAGCGTGTCGGCCAATCCCAAACCTTGCGATAAGTCCTCGTCTCACTGTACGACGTTGCAGAAGAGAGACGGTCATTCTCGATGGTGGTCATATCGGCCTCGTCACCGTTTTAGTCTTATTTCACCTTGGTTATTTCGCCTTGTAGGTCTCGTGGCAGCCCTTGCAGTCACCCGCCAGAGCCGCGACGGCCGCTTTGAAAGCGTCGGTCGCGCCCTTTTCTTTAGCGTTGACCTCGACGAGCGCCTGGGCGTGCGCCTGGAAATCTTTCAGCTTCTTGTCGAAATCGGCGCGGTTGCTCCAGACGTCGGCCTTGGCCTTGGATTCGGGCTCGCCGGGGTTCGAGCCTTCGGGAAAGGCGTCTTCGACAATCGTCGACAAAAAGGCGATTCTTGACGCGCGCTTTGTCGCCTCAGCTTCGTCATACGGGGCGGTCCCCTTCGAAACAGCGCCGAAATAGCGGAAGTAATTGCCGATCAGCAGGAAACCGGCCTTGCGGTTCTCGACGGCTTGCTTGCCAGGCGCGGGCGCGTTCTGCGCCTGAGCGCCAGCCACAACGGCGACGCTCACGAGAGCAATGACGCCGGCAGCGATCGTGAGCGGCGCGGCGCGGTGTGATAGACGAGACATATGCAACGAACTCCATTTGCGATGAGTAATAGTGGTGGAAACAGCCGGCTTACGGCTTGTGCTCTTCACGCCATTTGCGAACGAACTCGAGCGTGCTCTCGACATGCCGGCTCGGGTTGGAGTCGGTCAGTGAGAAAGCGACTTTTCCGTCCGGCAGGATCACATAAGAGATGCGGTCGGCGACCGTATCTCCCGAGGCGCTCGGTTTGAGCCGCTTGGCGTCATAGGCGTTGATCACCTTGAAGGCCGGGTCCGCCGCAACAGGAAATTTGTCCCGGCACTCTTTCGTCGAGAATTCTCGCTGCGTCTCGATCGTGTCGCTCGATACGCCGATGAGGGACGCGCCCGCCGCAGCGAAACTGTCATAACTCTCGGCGAATTCATGCGCCTCGATCGTGCAGCCGCGCGTAAACGACTTCGGATAGAAGTAGAGGACGACGGGGCCCTTCTTCAAAGCCTCCGTGAGGGAGAAGTTGAAATCCTTTCCGCCGATCGCCGCTTGCGCGGCGAAGTCCGGCGCTGCGTCGCCGGGCTTCAACGCGGCATGCGCCGCGCTGACCGACAAAGCGAGGAATAGCGAAATGATAACGCGCGTGATGTTCATCGCGACGGACCTTTTCTATTTCGCCTGTTGAGCAGGAGCCGCGGCAGCGGTTTGCGCGGCCCCGGGCGCGGCGGCGCTCTGCGCAGGCGGCGCGATCTTCAACAGGGAACCGCCCTCGTCTTCATAATCGCGCACGCCGATGGCGCCGACGACACGGAATCCATAAGACGAGAGCAGGTCACCGACAGCGCCGGCGCGATGCGCGCGATTTGAAACGACGACGATCAGCCGATCCCGCGGGATATAGGCGAGACTATTCTGCACCTCTTTGGTCTGGATGCTGAGATAGACAGGAAAGCCGCCAACTTTCGTAAGCTCGTCGGGCCGCCGCACATCGAGAACGAGCAGTTCACCGGGACGCGCCGCGAGCGCATCGAAAGCCGCGCGATTGAGGCGAAGCGTCTTATAAGTATAGGCCGGGTCATTTGCCGGCGTGACAGGCGCCGGATTCGTCGCCGCGGGCGCCGCCGCTGCGGGCGCAGCCGGATTGTCGGCGGCGAAGGCCGTCGTGGCGGCGAGAAAAGAGACGAGGAACAAGAGCGGTGTCTTCATGGCGTGTATCCTTTGGGAACTCTGTCAGCCGCGCAGATGGGCGTTGAAGAAATCGATGGTGCGCCCCCATGCGAGCTTCGCCGCAGCCTCGTCGTAGCGAGGCGTGGTGTCATTGTTGAAGCCATGCTGCACGCCAGGATAGACGTGCGCTTCGTAGGAGATCTTCGCGTCCTTGAGCGCCGCCTCATAGGCCGGCCAGCCTGCATTGATGCGATCGTCATTGCCGGCGTAATGGAGCAGCAGAGGCGCCTTGATGTTCTTGACGTCCTCGGCCTTCGGCTGGCCGCCGTAGAACGGCACGGACGCCGCCAAATCCGGAACTTTGGTGGCCAGGAAGTTGGAGACGCCGCCGCCATAGCAGAAGCCGACCACGCCGACCTTGCCATTGCCGTCCGGCAGCGCCTTCAGCGCCGAAACCGCAGCGAGGAAATCCTTGCGTGTTTTTTCCTGATCGAGCTTTTGGAAAAGTTCGCGCGCTTTGTCTTCATCGCCAGGATAGCCGCCGACTGGCGCCAGCGCGTCCGGCGCAAAAGCGATGAAATTGGCGAGCGCCAAGCGGCGCGCAATATCTTCGATGTGCGGATTGAGGCCGCGGTTCTCATGGACGACGAGAACGACAGGCAGCTTCCCGCTGACATTCGCCGGCTTTACGAGATAGCCCTTCACCACGCCATTGCCGTCGGGCGAGGGATATTCGACTATCCGCCCGACAATACGCGCATCGTCTTTCTTGACTTGTTCGGCCTCGGCGAAGCGCGGATTCAGGGCGTCGAGCATCGCAGCCGCGCCAGCGGCTCCGAGGCCGAGCTTGCCGACGCGATCGAGGAAGCCGCGCCGGTCGATGTCCCCATGGACATAGAGATCGAAAGACTTCAGCACAGCGGGACTGAAATCCTTAGCCGTCTTGCGAGTCATGTTGTTCCCTTTGGCGTTGGATTGAAGGCCTAGCGCGCGAGACGCGGCTTGTAGATCTCGTGGCAGGATTTGCAGAGGTCGGGCGCGCCGCGCGCTGCCGACGCCGCCGCATCGAAGTCGTTGCTGTCGACGCTCGCCAATACGGCGCTGATGAGCTTCACGCCCTTGCGCGAGATTTCGACGGCGTCGTCGGCGCCCTTCTTGGCGAAATAGTCTTCTGTATATTTGAAGCCGTCGAGCAGCACCTGCGCATCTTCCTTCGCCGCATCGGCATTCTTCGCGGTGATGTCGGGCTCGAAATATTTGACGGTCTTATCGAGGTCCCGCATGAGATCATTGTCGTAGTCACGCAGATCGATCGCTGCGATGACGGGCGCGCTCACGAGAACCGCGGCGAATGCAATCAGGAAGTCGACACGCAGTAGCTTGAGAAACTCGATCATTTGGTCACCGTGATTTTCCCTTGCATCCCCGAGTGCACGCCGCAGTAATAAACCGCTTCGCCTGGCGCTGAGAGCACGACGCCGAAGCTCTCGCCCTCGTCGAGCTGCTCCTTGGAGCGAAAGGTCTCGCCATTCGGCCCTTCGAGGACAATCGAATGGGGAATTTGGTCGTTGTTAGTGAATTCGATCCTCTCTCCGACTTTCACGCTAAGAGCCGGCGGACCGAATGCATAGTGTTCGATGACGATCTTTGCCGGCGCGCTTTGCGCCCCTGCTGTGGAAGGACTGGCGGAGACCGCCAGTCCAAGGAGGAGAAAGAAAGATCCGCGACCAGGCTGCATGCAGCGACGCCTAGGCGAGGATGTCTTTGACGACCTTGCCATAGACGACGGTCGGACGTTCGGCGCGGCCAGCGCGCAGATAGATCGTCTTCAGGTGATCCAGGCCGAGAAGCTGAAGAACCGTCGCATGGACATCGTAGGTGTCCACCGGATTTTCGACGGTCTTCAAGCCGATCTCGTCGGTCTGACCATAGGTGAGACCGTGCTTCAGACCGCCGCCGGCGAGCCATTGCGTATAGCCCCATGGATTATGGTCGCGGCCGTCGCCACTCTGGCCGTAAGAGGTGCGGCCGAATTCCGAGGTCCAGATGACGAGCGTCTGATCCAGCAGGCCGCGCGCCTCGAGGTCGGCGAGGAGAGCGCCGATCGGCTTGTCCACCGCTTTGACATGCATGCTGTGGTTCTTTTCGAGCTGGCGATGCGCGTCCCAGTTCGAATCGTCGCCGACGCCAGAGCCTTCGATGGGGCCCGAAACGACCTGGATGAAGCGAACGCCGCGCTCGACGAGGCGACGCGCGCGCAGCAGCACCGTGCCGTAGTCCTTCGTGGCGTCATCATTGAGGCCATAAGCCGCTTTGGTGGCCTCGGTTTCCTTGGAGAGATCGACAGCCTCCGGCGCCGTCGCCTCCATGCGATAGGCGAGATCATAAGAGCGCGTGCGCGCTTCGAGCTCGGTGTCCTCCGGATGCGCTGCGCCGCGCAGATCGTTGAGCTGCTTCAAGAGGTCGAGGCTCTCGCGCTGCTGCTGCAAGCCGATGAGATCCGGCGGCGCCTGATGCAGGATCGGCTGCGCGCCGGGACGGAAGGCCGTGCCCTGATAGACAGCCGGAAGGAAGCCGGAACTCCAGTTCACCGAGCCCGCGCGCGGTTCGCGCTTGCCGCTGTAGAGCACGACATAGGGCGGAAGATCGGGATTGGCGGAGCCAAGCGCATAAGTGACCCAGGCGCCGAGCGACGGGCGGCCCGGCGAGAGGTCGCCGGTGTTGAGCTTCAGGATCGAAATATCATGCGTGGCGCCGACGGTGACGCTCGATTTGATGAAGGTGAGCTTATCGGCGTGCTGCGCGATGTTTGGAACCCAGTCGGAGAACCAGGCGCCGCTCTGGCCATATTGCTTCCAGGTGCGGTTGGTGGCGAAGAGCTTGCCGACGCCGCCCTGCGTCGAAGTCTTGATGCCCTTGAGGAAGGATTCCGGCACCTCCTGCCCGGCGAGGCGCACGAGCTCGGGCTTGTAGTCGAAGAGATCGAGCGTCGAGGGCGCGCCATCCATGTGAAGCCAGATCACCGACTTCACTTTCGGCTCGAAATGCGGGGCCTTGGGGGCCAGCGGATCGACGAAGCTGGCGGCGTTGGCCGCTGGAGCGCCGAACCAGCCGCCCCCCGGCATCATGCCGCTGACGGCGTAGCCGCCGAGACCGTAAGTGGCGCCGCGCAACCAGTCGCGACGAGAGGTCTTGATCAACATGACGAATGTTCCTTTCGAAGGATCAGAAGCGATAGACGAAGTCGTTGGAGTTCATGACCGTGTGCACGAGATCGACGAAGGCCGAGGCGCGCAGCGGATCGGAAGGCTTTTCCTTGGCGCCGATCGGCAAAGCGATGGCGAGCTTTCCGTCTTCGGCCTTTTGCGCGATCGTCTTCTGGTGCTGATCGAGGAAGGCGCGCAGCGCATCCTTCTCGGCGTCGGTCGCTTTGCGCGAGAAGAGGATTTGATAAAGGCGGTCGATGCGCGCCGTCTCGTCCGGACCGGCTTCATTGATCACGCGGCCGGCGAGCGCCTGCGACCACTGGAAGAACTGATCGCTGTTGTAGAGCGTCAGCGCTTGCAGCGGCGTCGTCGTCACGTCGCGCTTGCTGTGAATCTGCTGCGCGTTCGCCATGTCGAAGGTTTCGAGCAGCGGATAGGGCAGACTGCGACGCGTGAAGATGTAGAGGCTACGGCGCGCATGGTCCTTCGGGTCTTTCGACGTCGTCCAGGCCGGGTCCGCGTTGAAGTTGTTGCCGCCGCTCACATTGGCGGGAAGCGGCGGAAAGACGCTCGGGCCGCCGATTTCTTCATTGAGCTTACCCGACGCGACGAGAACAGAGTCGCGAATCTCTTCGGCCTCGAGACGCTTGCGCGGGAAGACGGCGAGGAGCTTGTTCTCCGGATCGGCCTTGGCGATATCCTCGCGGAAATCGGAGGATTGGCGATAGGTCGACGAGAGCAGAATGTCGCGATGGAGCTTTTTGACGCTCCAACCGTCCTTCACGAAATGATCGGCAAGGTAATCCAGCAGCTCCGGATTGGTCGGCTTGTCGCCAGCCTTGCCGAAATCGGAGACCGTGCCGACAATGCCCTTGCCGAAATACTGGTTCCAGACGCGATTGACGAAGACGCGCGCGGTGAGCGGATTCGTCGCGCTCGCCAGCCAGCTCGCCAGAGCCGTGCGACGGCCCGACGATGTCGCCGTCGGCTTGATGTCGGGCTTCTCGCCGGTGATCGCCTCGGGGAAAGCGGGCTGGACTTCTTCCAGAGGCTTCTCGTGATTGCCGCCGAACAGGACATAGGTTGGCGGCGCATCCGGATGGCCGAGTTCCGTCGCCGTCGTGAAGGTGTTGGCGCCGCGCGCGGGCTTTTTATCGGCGAATTTTTGCAGCTCACGCTGGAGCTTCTGATACTCCTCGTATTTCTGCACTGCCTCTGGGCTGTGCTCGGGCGCCGATTTATCCTCGGCGGCGTAACGCAGATAGGCGGCGAGCTGCGGCCGGTCTGTCACCGCGTCGAGACGATGATTGACCCAGCGATCGAGCGCGTTCCACTGGTCCTTCGGCTTGAAGATGGATTCGCGGCTGTCGGTGAGGTAGCGCTCTTTGTGATATTTGAGCGCGGCTTCGTAAACGCCATCGATAATGGCTTTCTGCTTGGCCCGAATATCCTTCGTGGCCTCGTCGTAAATCGCCTGCGCCTTTTCATAGGCGAGCTCCTGCTCGCCTTTCTTCGCGGGCGCCTTCTCCTGGAAGGCGGTATTGGCGAAGAATGCCTGCAGCGAGAAATAATCTTTCTGGGTGAACTTGTCGCTCTTGTGATTATGGCAGCGGGCGCAGCTCACCGTCGTGCCGAGAACGGCCTGGCCGATCGTATCGACGATGTCCGTGGTGATCTGATACTTGCGCTGCACGAGGTCGCGCGAATTGCTGTTGTCGGGATATCCCGCGAGAAAGCCGGTTGCGACGAGGACGTCCTGATCGTTCGGGGCAATCTCGTCGCCGGCAATCTGCTCCTGAATGAAACGCGAATAAGGCTTGTCCTCATTGAACGCCTTGATGACATAGTCGCGGTAGCGGAAGAGATTGGGCCGCGTATTGTCGTTCTGGAAGCCGGTCGAATCCGCATAGCGCGCGAGATCGAGCCACAGGCGCGCCTGACGCTCGCCGTAACGCGGCGAGGCGAGAAGGCGGTCGACAAGCTTCTCATAGGCGTCTGACGCGGTGTCGTTCACAAAGGCGTCGACCTCCTCCGGCGCCGGGACAATGCCCCAGGCGTCGAGCGTGGCGCGCCGAATGAAGGTGGCGCGGTCGGCGTCCTTGGAGGGCGCGAGGCTCTTGCCTTCGATCTTCGCGAGCACAAAGGCGTCGAGGGGCGAGCGCACCCACTCCTTCTGCTTCACGACAGGAACGAATTGCGCCTGGACGGGCAGCCACGACCAATGCGGCTTAGATGAGGGGCTTGCGGCCTTCGGAGCTTCGGGCGCCGCCGCGGCGGAATCATTGGGCTTCACCTCCGCCGCCACGGCAAGCGCGGCGAGGGAGACGCTCATGAGCATCGCAAGGTAGGCTTTCTTCGCAGTTTTCTTCATTTCTTCTGCCTCGATCCAATGGCTCTCTGCGGATTCGCTTTTGGGATAGGCGTGTCCCGAATGAGCGAAAGCTAGCCTACCTAAACTATGAAGTCTACCTATATTGTATGTTTTAAATCCAGATTTTTTGGCGCGGCGGGCCTGGCGGTTTTGACGGCTAGCCTTCGGGTTTCGCTATAGCAATTGAGAGGCCCCCCTGCCCCGAGGGCGAAGGGAGTCGCACATTTCGAGGACCGTCATAGGCGAGCTTGTCCCGGCGCCCCCCGCCCCGGGCGCAGCTCAACGAGACGCGTTATCGCTATGGATAAAGCTCGGTACAGGCTTTGCGGTCACGCCGACCTATGACCGGCATTCGCCGTTGTTTGCGTGGCGTGAGCGGCCGGGAAAAGCCCGGCCATGACGAGGGCGGCGACATGAAGATATGTGCATGCGAGCAGCCCTTGCGGGGCCGGCCCAAACTGATCGAATTGTCTCAAAGCGCCCCGTCTGGAGGGCAAAATTCATAGGACATGACTAGATAAAGCGTCGCAGGCGCGTCGCCGAGGTTCCGATACAGGTGCGGCACATCGGCCAGGAAATCGATGGCGTCGCCCTCCTGCAGAATTTGCGGGCTCTCACGGCCGACGACGATTTCGATCGCCCCCTTGGCGACGACCAGATTCTCTTTGGTGCCGGGCGCATGCGCCTCGACATGCTGGCTATGGTGGGGCGCGAGCGTGATCTCGTAGAACTCCGCGCTACGGAGCCCGTCATAGGGAAAGAGAGGACGCGTGCTGAAATTTCCGTCCTGCGACGTGACGCTCTGACGCGAGTCGCTGCGCAAAACCAGGACGCCGCGGCGTCCCGCCGAGGCGACGAGACGACCGAAGGGAACCCCCAGCGCATTGGCGATGCGCCAGAGATGGTTGATCGTCGGCGCCACCGCCCCCGCCTCGATCCGCAAAAGCTCGGAAGGATCTATGCCGGTCAGTTGCGCAAGCCTCTTGAAGGAACGGCCCTCGAGCGTGACGAGTTGCTTCAATCGATCGGCGACAAGCGCGGCAAGGGCGCTTTCCGCTGCGGCCTCGCGCTTCTGACCATGCTTGTTCATGTCTATAGACCCTATCATCTAACCATTTATGTCTCCAACTCAGCCGTGGTCAAGGAGTTTTGTTGGTTAGGCAGAAAGGGATGGGTATGCCTACCCATCTGGCGCGATATGGGTGCGATCTGCGCCGCTGTCTTGACTGAGTAAAATGCATAATCCTAGTATGAATATGCCTGCCGACCCGGCGGCCTCAGTTTGGAGCTGAATTTATGAGGTTTCTTGCCACTTTCGCCGCCGTCGCGACGCTTGGCGCTTCTCTCGGCGCGCCCTTCGCTTTGCCGGCGCGCGCCGAGCTTCTCTCGCTCAAGGCGCTGTCGGCGCCCATCGCCTTGAGCATTGCTCAAACCGCCTATGACGCCTGCCTGCAGCAGGGCTATCATGTGTCGGTGACTGTCGTTGGTCTCGAAGGCCAGCCGCTGATCTCGCTTCGCGGAGACAGCACCTCGCCTCACACGATCGAGAATAGCCTCCGGAAGGCCTATACCTCGCGCACCTTCCGCATCCCCTCCGGCGAATTTGCGCAGCGCGTGAAGGACAATCCGACCTCGGGGCAAGTGCATCTCGCCAATATTGTCGCCGCCCAGGGAGCCCTGCCGATCAAGACCGGCGACACAGTGATCGGCGCCGTCGGCGTCTCCGGCGCGCCCGGCGGAGAGAAGGACGAAGCCTGCGCGAAGGCGGCGATCGACAAGGTAGCGGATCAGCTCAAGTAAAACGTCTGCGAGAAGAGAGAGGCCGCGAATGGGCGCGGCCTCCATAGGCAATTTGCCCGACGTCATACCGTGCCGGCCAAAAGCGCGCCGCTCATATTGCACTCATCCTGATTGCTGATCTAATGGCCGCTCCCTTGGGCCCCGATCACACAATCGAACATGAGCGATGTGAGAATCCTTCTCGTCGACGACCACCCTGTTGTTCGGGAGGGCTATCGCCGTCTCCTGGAGCGCCACGCAGGCTTCTCGGTGGTCGCGGAGGCCGAAGACGCCGTTGCGGCCTATCGCCTATATCGCGAGACCTCGCCTGATGTCGTCATCATGGATCTGTCGCTCCCGGGCGCCGGGGGCATAGAGGCGGTGCGCCATATCCGGCAATGGGACAAGCAGGCGCGCATTCTCGTTTTCACCATGCATAGCGCCGCGGCCTTCGCGCTCAAGGCATTTGAAGCGGGCGCCGCTGGCTATATCACCAAGAGCAGCGACGCCGCGGAGCTGCTGCGGGCCGTGTCGACCGTGGCCCATGGCGGGCGCGCCCTCAGCGACGACATTGCGCGGGAAATCGCCGCCGAACGCCTCGGCGAGGGCCGTTCGCTCGCCGACGAGCTCGGCCCGCGCGAGACGGAAATATTGCGTCTTGTGGCGTCGGGGCGAACGAGCGACGAGATCGCCGCGCTGCTCAACCTCAGTTGCAAGACGGTTCAGAATTATCACTACCAAATCAAATCCAAGATCGGCGCGAAGACGGACGCCCATCTGGTTTGGCTCGCCATCGGCGCAGGACTCGTCGGCGACGCCGACGTGACGTGATCTCCGGGAATTTTGCCCGGCAGGCGGCGGGAAAAGCGCCGAGGCCGGCATTCCGGGCCCTCTCCTAGAATAGCCGCGCAGACGCAAAGTCTGCGAGACGATTTCAGGAGACGCCTATGCGCATCCGCGCCTTCAAACTGGCCGCACCCGCCTGCCTGCTCGCCTTCGGGCTGTTTTTATTTCAGCCCTTGGCGGGACGTGCCGAAACCCCGCGCCCGATCAAGCTTGCCGTCTTCGATATGGAGCTGGACGATTTCAGCGCCGGCGGCCCGCTCGCGGGCGAGAGCCCTGCTGAGACCGAGCGGCTCCAGCGCATGAATCTCCTGGTGCGCGACTTATTGGCCCGCTCCGGCCTGTTCGAGATCATCGACGCAAGCAACTCCAGTCACCCGATGGCCAAGGATCACTGGCTGCGAAAATGCAACGGATGCGAAGCCGACGCGGCCCGCGAACTCGGAGCCGACATGTCCTTCATGGGCTTCTTCCGCAAGATCAGCGTCATGGAGCAAAATCTGGAGTTTCGTATCCGCGACGCCAAAACCGGCGCGCTCGTCAATGTCTCGCAAACCGACCTGCGCAACGAAACCGACGAATCCTGGAGCCGGGCGCTGAAATTTCTGATCCGCTACAGTCTGGTGGAGCCGGAACTCGCCAATGGGAAGAACGAGCGCTGACCAGCATCGGTGGCGAACGCCTGAGTCTTACGGAACGATCCTTGAGAGGATGGTGCCCAGAAGCAGCCGAGCCCTACCATGAGGCCATCACTAACTATCTGACAAATAAGAATCTGTGCCAGAATAGGATAGCGGGATTGCCCAGTAAAATTACCCATTCTCGGAAGGCGGTCAAGGCTTCTCACCCTCGGACAAGGCATGAGACTGAATAAGCCACCCCATGTGACGCATTGTCCGTGGACGCAAAGGCATCACCCGTATTCCATTCGGCGATGCCGAAGTCACTGATTCCTCTGGGAGAAAGCGTTCGAAAGCGCAGGGAAGCTCTCGGTTTTTCACAAGAAGAATTAGCCGATAGATGCGGTTTTGATCGGACCTACATCAGCATGATCGAGCGCGGCAAACGAAACCCCGCGTTTCTCAATCTTCTGAAGCTGGCAGAAGGGCTCGAGACCTCGGTTTCTAAATTAACCGAGGTGTATAGCCGTGGCACTGGCACCGATTGACGAAACGCATGCGCTTCAGATTCAGGCAGGAACCATAGGAAGAAAAGCAGGCCACGCCTTCGAGGATGAAATCACCCTACGCATAAATTCGATGGAATACCCGCTGCCAACGAGCCGCCCGAACGGCGCGAAGCACGTTATAGTGGGAGATCCTGCCATGACCCTGCTTAATTACATTGGCTCAAGCTTGGGATTTAAAGTCATTTCCCGAGCTGTTGCTATTTCAACCGGCGCGCTAGCAACCTCTGAAGCTGGGCAAAAGTGGCTTTCGATAAACGGCGCAAACGTAAGGCGGTGTAAAAGCGACATAGTCATTACGATCTCCGACTCCCACGCCAGTCAAACAGTGGGGATTTCAACGAAGCAATGCAGCAAAAAGACCCCGACTAACGCCCAGCTCTTCTTTACAACCGCTAGGGGGTTTGTGAAGCTTCTACGGGATAATGGTATAGCCGTTTCAGATGCTGCGTTGAGTGGGTTGAGGGAATTCTGCGGCGACGCCGGTTTTAGGCCGCTCGACAACGCCGAAATACTTGCCACGCGAATCGTGGACCCTCGAAGGTTTTTCTGGGAAGAAATAGACGCCGATGCCAGGGACGAATGGGAGGTAACGCTTGCGCGGCATCAGGAAAAAATAACGCGCCTACTCTTGCAAAAGGCCTACATCGATGACCCATTCATCCCCGATTTTATAACGCATAAGACCAAACTGGCCAACGATTGGCACACTTCGGAAGTGGCTTTATATTCGATTGATGAGCTAGTTAAGCTCTCTTGTAAATACCAAGGTTTCGTTAGGCGCCCATACCGAGTCAACAAGGGTAGCTACCGCGACCCCCAAGGGGTGCAGCATTTGGCTCCGCGTTTCGGAATTGTTCAAATGCAAAGGGGCGGACAAGCGCAGCATCCTGAACAGTTGCAATTCAACCTTGAAGCCGGTTATTTCTATGGCCTAGAGAAACTCAGCGATTAGGTGTTGAGCTACAACTCGGGCCAATAAGGGAGGAACGGCGTTCCCTATTCCCGTGCGAATTGTTCCGGCGGAACCTTCGAAGCGGAACGAGTCGGGAAAGGATTGTATCCGAGCGGCCTCCCGAATTGTCAAAGACCGAGTCGCGATCGGATGCACGTTTCGGCAACCAGAAATCATACCGAATGTTGTCTGGACCGTCGAAGCAGGTTCTCGCCAGATCTGCCGTTTGTAAGTTGTATTGTAGCCCGACGGAGGGCGCTTCGCTGGGTCAGCATTGTCGTGAGCGCTAAAGCCCTCCTTTACATCCCAGAGCCAATCTATGACGTGCTTGGGGTGGGACACGGAGACATGCAATGGGTCGCCCGACCCCTCCCCCGACTCAATGTATGCCAGATCAGAACAAGCATCAGCAAAAGTGAGACAGGGAAGCTTCTCTGAAAACAGGCCCACTTCCTCGCCATGCGACGCCGTCGGAAAGGAAGGAGCTTTATTGATGTCTTCTCGCACAGCTATGAAAAACACGCGCTCCCGATGTTGCGGAACCCCGAAGTTTTTTGCATTGATTTCGAACATGCGCGCGCTGTATCCATGATCTCCAAACTCCGACCTAATCTGATTCTTAACATAATTACCGTCTGGTGATCTCATCGAAGTTAATAGACGAACATTTTCCAAAATCGCAACTTTCGGCCTGTAGACATCAACAAAACGAAGATAATGCCGAAATAATGCATTGCGTGGATCGTTCACATCTCTTTTGCCCGCGAGGCTAAATCCCTGACAGGGCGGCCCTCCAATTATTACTTCGACTTCTCCAGTCGATCGCTTTATATCCTCGATGTCAGACGTCGGAACAGCCGCAATATCGCCGCCGATTTTAACAGCTTCAGGAAAGTTTTTCTGGTAAATAACCTGTAGGTCTTTCTCCTTTTCCAAGAACCCCCGTATCTCAAACCCTGCCGAAGCGAACCCGAGAGTAAAGCCACCACAACCAGAGAAGAGGCTAATAGCCCGGTGGCTATAGCGCTTTGGTTTGGTCTCAAGCATTTTCAACGCAGAAAGATATGCTTCATTACCGTTGGAAGGCGCATGCCGAGCCACACGCTTGGAATCGTGCTTAACCTCAACATAAGTATGCTCACGGTAGCGCTTCTTTCGAGCTACTATCGCTCGCAGCCCTTCAGAGTTTCTAAGGACGGCGAGAAGAGCTTGCTGGTGAGCGTCAGCCAACTCGTTCTTGCCTAATTCAAACCCAGACAAAATGTATTGCGGAATGCCGGATGCTTCCGCCAGCTTGGCTTGGGAAAGACCAAGAGAGTCCCGAAGGTCGCGAAGAGTGTTGCCAGAATCGAGTCGCATGTGGCTTATTGTCTGCAGATACCCTGCCCTGTCAAACTTCATCATAGGCGATCTAGTGGCCTGTTAACAAAGCGCTTAGAAGTATGGATTTAAGAGATTCTAGCGAGCTTCAGGCTGAGCCCGTCTTTGAACGAATCCTCCTCTCGTTCCCACGAAGTCAGCAGCCCGCATGGCGCGCGTTCGGCAGAAGAACACTGCGCCCGAGCTTGTGTCGCCAAGCACGGCGTTGCGGCTTTACGAACTTCAGGGACTGGGAGGTCCGGGTCGCCGCGCATGGCCTTCCACAGCGCATCATTATCTGCGGCTATCTTAGCAGCCTTGAGAGCCGCAACGCTTTCGTCAGTAATCCGGAGGCTGACTTTCTTCCGCACCCTCCCGCCGAACCTTGAACGTAGCTCCCCGGGGGTATTTGCGGTTGTAGTAGTAGTATAGCCCCCCGCCAACGAGGGTAAGGTGCTTTGCCACTAGGAAGATACCGGAAGACAATCTGCGGATAAGTTTCATGGAGGTTGCCCAGAAAGTTGCCCACCTTGCAAGCAAGGCGGTGACTTGGCTAACCTGCTGAAATGTTGACGGATTTATCGCGTTAGGATGGTGCCCAGGAGAGGACTCGAACCTCCACGGCTTTCACCACTGGTACCTGAAACCAGCGCGTCTACCAATTCCGCCACCTGGGCACGTGGGACGCTCTCTTAGGGGCGCCGCATGGCGTCTGTCAATGTGGCTCTGTGGGAAAATGCGCCTTCGAACGGAAAAAGAGCGTCGGCGGGGCGGCCAAAGCCTCGCGGCGCATTTCCTTCCCCACCGAATTTCGCTAGAGCACGGGCGACGAATTTTCCAGCCGGCCCGGCCGGCGCGGCGAACGGAGCAAGAGAACGATGAACGGCGTGAACGGTGGCGCGGGGCGCGTTGTGACGGTATTTGGCGGTTCGGGCTTCGTCGGGCGCTATGTCGTGCGGGCGCTGGCGCGCGACGGCTGGCGCGTGCGCATCGCCTGCCGCCGCCCTGACCTCGCCTTTCACCTGCAGCCGCAGGGCCGCGTCGGCCAGGTGATGGCGGTGCAGGCCAATGTCCGCCATCCCGAATCGGTCGCCGCCGCGCTACGCGGCGCTTCGGCCGTGGTGAATCTCGTCGGCATCCTGGCCGAGAGCGGCGCGCAGAAATTCTCCAAGGTGCAGGCCGAGGGCGCCAAGACCATCGCCGAGGCCGCCAAGGCCGCCGGCATCGACACTCTCGTGCATATTTCGGCGATCGGGGCGGACCCCAATTCGGCCTCGCAATACGCCCGCAGCAAGGCCGCGGGCGAGGCCGCTGTGCTCGCCGCGGTTCCCACCGCCGTCATTTTGCGCCCCTCGGTGATCTTCGGCATCGAGGACCAGTTCTTCAACCGCTTCGCCACCATGGCCCGCTATTTCCCGGCAATTCCGGTCGTCGGCGCGGAGACGAAGTTCCAGCCGGTCTATGTCGGCGACGTCGCTGAGGCGGTCGCCGCCGCTGTCGCCGGCCGCGCCAAGGCGGGCGCAGTCTATGAGCTCGGCGGCCCGGAGGTGCGCAGCTTCGCGGCGCTGATCGACTTCGTCCTGAAGGTCACCGAGCGCGAGCGGCATGTCGCCAAGCTCTCCTTCGCGACCGGCAAGCTCGTCGCCTCCATCACCAGCCTCTTCACCAAGCTGTCGCTCGGGCTGTTCCCGACACTGCTGCGCATGACGGCCGATCAGGTGGAGCTGCTGCAGCACGACAATGTCGTGAGCGCTGCGGCGATCAAGGAAGGCCGCACGCTGCAGGGGCTCGGCGTCGAGCCGCAATCCTTCGAGGCCATCGCGCCGACCTATCTCTATCGCTACCGCAAGACCGGGCAGTATCAGGCGCAGCGCCTGGAGGCGTGAGAGGAAGGCGGGATGCGCTCGCGACGCCCCCTCCCTGTCCCTCCCCCGCCATAGGGCGTCTGAAGGACGCCCGTCTTTCGACGGGCTATGGCGGGAGAGGGGACGCTCCCGATCAGCATTCTTGATGAAAGCGACAATCTGCTCCCTCTCCCGCGAAGCGGGGGAGGGTTGGGGAGGGGGCTTCCAGACGCTTGGATTACCGCCCCGCCCAACGCGCCTGCCGCTCCGCCGACAGCATTTTGTGAATCCGCGCCATGAAGGCGACGCCGAAGAGCGGCGTCAGCACATTGAGGCCCGGCGTCACGACGAAGGCGGCCATGAACAGGCCGGCGAGGAAGAGCTGCGGCGCATAGCGCCGGCGCAGCTCCGTCGCCTCCTCGAGCGAGCGGAAGCGCGTCGCGGCGAAGAGGAAATATTCGCGCCCGAGCAGATAGGCGTTGGCGAGCAGAAAGGCCACGGCGTTTATGCCGGGCAGAAGCAGCAGCAGCAAAGCGAGAAAATTCACGCCCGCCGACACGGCCGCGAATTTCACGCCCATCATGACCGCCTGAGAGACCGGTATGGCCGTGCCCCTTTCGCCGGGCGGATAAAGATCGGCTTCGACGACATCGGCGAGATCATCAAGAAAAAGCCCCGTGACCAGCGCCGATATCGGGCCGATGAGAAAGGCGAGAAAGACAAACAGCCCGACGCCCGTCGCATAAGTGAGCGCGAGCTGCAGCCAGGAATGGTCGACGGAGATATAGGACAGAGCAAGCTTATCGAGCCCGACCCATGCCAGCGCCAGCAGCAGGAAGGTCATCCCTAAGCTCTTGAACAACACATTGCGGAACGGCGGCGAGACGATCTCGCGCAGGGAGGCGAGGGCGGCGTCGAACATGAAAGTCATGCATGGCCTCTTCTTGGAAGCGCGCCTTTGATGAAAACCGGCGATCGTTGCGCGCTCCGGCAGCCGCCCGCGCGGCGACCGCCCAGCAAATGGCGATAGAACGGCACGGACGCAAGGGGGCTTGCATCCAGCGTTTCATTGGATGGGCCAGGGGGCGATGCAGCCAAGGCGACCTCTCTCCAGCAAATTCACCGACACGAAAAGCCCCGCCGTCTCTCGACGCGAGCTGTAAGGGAAGTCCGGAACGCCCCGGCCCCGTTCGGCCGAGATGTATTTTGTTTATGCGCACCGGAGCTAAAGCGTCCCGGACACGGTCTTTATACACGCGCACCTTTTCCCGACGGAGTGACCTCGCTCCCGGACACGGCCCCTGACAGGACCGCTTCTTTCCCGCCTGACGCAAAACGCCAGACGGGCGCGCGCTCGAACGCCGCGGGCAATGTCATTCCCGCAGTTTTCCAATGCCGTCTTCCTTGGGGCGCGGGCTCCCTTTTCAGGAGTGACCGCGGCGCAGCCCGAAGGAATATTGAGGCCCAGCCTTTTGCGCGTGAGCGTTCACGCGCCCCCCGCCAAGGGGAAGCCCGACCGACGACCCGCCCACATCCGCCGAAAGGCCCGGCGGACGCTTGACCGACCCCGCCGCGCCGCCGACCTTGACGACGCCCCTTAGGTGGCGAGGCGGGGGGAACGTAAGGGCGAGTCTGGGGGATGGGGATAGATTTATTTGACGCAGAAGGAGGCCCGGCCCGTCGTCCCCAGAGTGGAGGGTGTGATGGCGGCGTTCGTGAAGATTCCATAATGGAGGGTTTTATTCGAACTGTGACGCGCTGGGTTCAGATAACGTTCAAGTATGGAAACGCGATTTCGGCAGCCCGCAACGGATCGCCTGCCTCTAAGTGGGCCTAATTCTTGAAGTAAGCTGCACGTATGATTCGATCCAAAGATATGGGCGCGGCAGTCCGCGACGAACTCGATGAATTGATCGATCGAGCTTGCGAGGCCGATCCCCTGCCGCACTATGACGAAGAGCTTGAGCCGCCGCGTGGACCGCCCCTATCGCCCGACGAGCGCCGTGATGGGCATCTGTGCCTCGCGATGTCCCAGATGCCGGCCGAGTTTATCGCGAACACAAATACCTTGTGCGGCCGCTGCAACGCGGAGGATTTCTTCAATCGCCCATATCTGAAATTTCTACATGATGCTCACGTCCTTGCCAAATTCGTGGAGCTGACGGCGGTGGAGAACGTCCGTCTCGCCGGCGTTGCGGAGCAGTGGCCAGATGGCTACGTGACGCTAGCAGGCAAGACCCACAATATCGAAATTACCAGCACGCATGGAGGGCGGAAGCTCGGAAAGGAATATCGAGGCCGGTGGACGACAAAAATGGACCCTGTGGAGAGCTGGGTCGCACGCGCCGAGTCGATCCCGTCCAATCTTCGTGAAGTGATAGAAGCCAAAAGCAAAAAGAACTATGCGAGTCCTTGCTGGCTCATTGTCTACCTCAACATCAATGAATGGGGAATTCGCCAAGTTGAGACGGAAAAGGCTATCGAAGCTATAAAGGCAGAGTTTGCGGCTCCGTTCGAAGCGATTTCCGTGTTGTGGAAGGAAAAACTCTACTAAGCCGCTCGCGCGTTGTGCAAAACTCCAGCTTTTTACAACAGGCGGACCCCTTACTTTTCAAGCCCTTCCAACGTGCAGAAGTCTGTTGCGAAACCCGGACTACCCCTCTCCCCGCGCGCGGGGAGAGGCTGGGCCCTCGCGCCCCAATTATGATCTCGGCTCACTCCTGTAGGAGGCCCGCCTGATAACCTCGGAACAAGATGACGAACAGTAAAGCAAGCAGAGTCGCCATAACAGCAAAAATTTGCTGTTTGGTCGCTGCCCGCTGATGACCTTCAACCGCCTCGTCTGGTCTGCGCGCCGGATAGGTCAGTATAATGGCTTCGCCCAGTGCGGGCTGCACACGGCGCATGATTCGCCGTTGGTAGAGCTTGCCGTCCACTTCATATTCTACCCTGCATCGAGTGACCCACCGCGAACCGTTATCGTCCTGCTCGAGGAAGGGCTCGACGTCCGAAATCCTTCCCGCGACTTCCCGTCTCGCGCCCAGAAAAAAGCGCAGCTGTCGGCGAATCGAAAATCCAAAAACGACGATCACAATCGCGGCGACAAGAAGAAATTCCCACATAACAACACCTTTTTGGGGCAGCCTTCAGCGCGGATACAGTCTGGATTTTTTTAGCGCTTTTGACGACCTAAGCTACCTGCCTCCACTTGGATTAGCCCATGATGATCATCGGGCCGGTCTTCGGCATCTCATAAGGTCTATAGAGTCGTGCAAAATATCAAGAATTATGCATATGGGCGCAGCGCTAAGAAAAGGACGCGGTAAAGTGCAAAAGCCCGCCGGAAGGGCGGACTTTTGCGTAATTTGAGCTGGTATCACCTGACGAAGGAAAGCGCCTCCTGCGAGAGGCCAAGGGCCGTTAAATCGTCGGTCGTGACGACCGCCCACTCTTTCATATTGCCCCGCGCTCCCGCATAGGGCTCAACGCAGCCTGCCATCATGAGGCTAGCGACGCGCGTCGCGGGGAGCTTCACGACAAGCCGCCCCTTGCTGGCTTTTGCAAACACCTTCCCCTTGAGCCGCAGGCAGTCGAACCCGAATAATTTCACCCGCTCTACGTGAGACTCAGTCGCGTGCATTGCTTCGGCGACGACTTCGAACAGGCGGGAACCTTCCCACCGTGTGTCACGTTGCTGCGGCTTTTTCTTAGACGAGTTCTTAGCCATTAAGTGCCCCCGCTCGATTGATTGCCGCGTCCGTTTTTAGCCACGCGATTAGTTCGGCCGGATCCTGTCGCTCCAGATAGTTCGCGTCGAGAAACCGATATTTTAGCCGACCGTCCCTGACCACGAATGTCGCGGGCACTGGAAGCTCCCAAGCGCCATTGATTTCCAGAAGATCAAGCCCGAGCTTTCCGTAAATGTCCTTAACCTCGTTGCCAACAGCGAACGAAATACCGAGTCGACGAGCGAGCTTATTATCGTTGTCCCACAGGAATCTGAAATTCGCCGCAGCCTTCGCTTTGGTCTCGATGAGCGCCGTAGATTTTTCCGGCGCGATCGCAAAAACCTCGGCGTTTAACAGCTCAAAGTCTGGCTGATGCTTTTGCAGAGCTTTAAGCTCCAGATTGCAGTAGGGACACCATCCGCCGCGATAAAATTTGATAATCAGGGTGCGACGGCCCCAATAGTCACTGGCGCGCACATTGTTCCCGCCGTCATCGTGCAACTCGAAGTCTGGAAATTCCGCGCCAACCACTGGCGTGCAATATCCGACACCTTCATTCTTGAGACGGGCCACCAAGGCTCCGAAAGAGTCGATGTAGCCAGACGGAAGACGCTGCTCCGCCGCTGCGGTGAATGCAGCGATCTGCTGTGTAAGGGACTCGTGCGCGAGGATTTCCGGGTCGATGCTGTTGGCTTGCTGCTTGCTCATGATCTTAAGCCACCCGCCGCGCTTTGCCGCCCTTGCCGCCGAGCAGCCTCTTAAGGTTTGCAAGGGACATGTTCAGGATCATCGGCATCATGTGCGCCGCCACAAAACGCATTGGTCCCGGCTGCCAGTTGAAGTAGGTTCGGAAAACGAATTCACTGCCGCCATTCCCATGAGGACGCACGAGGAAAACGACCGAGTGATCGCGAGTCGGCATCATGAGCCGGTTTTTGGGCTGAAAGCTGAAAGCATAACCACGCGGCGGGTCCCACCAGATCACCCGCTCGAAAACGTCGCCCATCATGCTGAATGAACAGCTGCGCTCCGAACCGATTCCGCATGAGGCGGGACCGTTGTCAGACGCCGCATGGCTCAAATGCAATGATTTGAGCATCGGGAGCCATTTGCTCATCAACTCCGGCTCGGAAATGGCCGCAAACATTTTTTCGGGGGCCGCGTCATAGTAGCCGACACCTTCGAAGCGCAAGGGAGCTCGAATTTTGCTGGCGGCTTCCGCACACACGGCTTCATTCCCGACCGCAAATACATTCATGCATCCGCTCCTTTTGCAACATCAACATCCGCGAACGAGCCGCCTTGTGATTGTTCGCTTTAATCTCGACAGATAACAGAACATGCATTCTGAAAAGAGTCAATAGGGAACAAGAACAACTGTTCTGTTATTTTTAGCGACGCTGCGCGCTTAGCTCAGGGTCCCAAGGCTGATATTTACAAAATTGGCGATGGAGCGAGGACTCGCGCTCGACCGCGCGAGAGCGGCGAGATTTTGAACAACACCCGCAAGGAAATCTGCCTCCCCTTTGGTGTCGAACTCAGGCCTCAACTCGCCGTTAGCCACTGCATTGCGAAGGGCGCTTTCGAAGCCTGTTGACAGGAAAGTTCGAAAGTCGGCGACTTTTCGCGCCACCGCTTTGTCATCGGGGCCAACCTCAGTAGCTGTATTCCACAGCAAACATCCTATCCGGCCCGACGGCTTAGCCGCGATTTCTCCGAGGCGATGTATAAAGTCTTTGATTGTATCGAGCGAGGCATCGTCGTGGTGCAGGACGCCCGCTAGTTCCCGAACCACAGTGGTTAGGTAGTGGTCAAGCGCCGCAAGAAAGAGACCATGCTTGCTCTCATACACCCCATAAAGGCCATAGCGGCTGACGCCCGTGCCAGTTACGAGGTCCTCAATAGAGGTCGCGTGATAGCCGTATCGCCAAAACACTTTCATCGCAGCATCGAGCGCCGCCGCAGGATCAAATTCTCGGGTTCTAGCCATCGATAACCGTCCTGAAATATCAGAACCGCAATTCTGTATCTCGATTGGGTCAGGGTGTCGAGTTGGTTTTTGTCGCCGGTTCAATCGCGCCGATAAAGTTTTTCCGGCAGAAGTCGCGTTTCGGCGCAATTCACGGCGCGCCGGAGTTCGATGAAGCGCAGGTCGCGCATGGGAAAGGCGCTCAATAATCCCCCGGCCCCTCACCCAACCTCTCCCCGCGAGCGGGGAGAGGAGTCGGGCGCGTCCCGATTACGCCTTCGCTGGCTCCCGCTGCGCATAGCCGAGCCGGATGTTCAGCTCATGCAGCAGCTTCTCGGCCGCGGCGGGGATATTCGTGCCGGGCGGGAAGATCGCCGCGGCGCCGAAGTCGTAGAGGGCCTGGAAATCATCCGGCGGGATGACGCCGCCGACGACCATCATAATGTCCTGACGCCCCACTCCTGCCAACGCGTCGCGCAGCTCCGGGGTCAGCGTCAAATGGCCCGCCGTCATGGTCGAGACGCCGACGATATGGACGTCGGCTTCCTTGGCCTTCTGCGCCACTTCGTCGGGCGTCGCGAAGAGATCGCCGATCACCACGTCGAAGCCCATGTCGGCGAAGGCCGAGGCGATGACCTTCTGGCCGCGGTCATGGCCGTCCTGGCCCATCTTCGCGACGAGAATGCGCGGCTTGCGGCCGGTGTTGTCCTCGAAGTCGCGGGTCATGCCGACAACGCGGCCGACCTGGGCGCTGTCCTTGCCGGCCTCGCGCGCATAGACGCCCGAGATGACATTGGCCTTGGGCTTGTGGCGTGTGAAGACCTTTTCGAGCGCGAAGGAAATCTCGCCAACGCTCGCCTTGGCGCGCGCCGCCTTCACCGCCAGGTCGAGCAGATTGGCGCCCGAGGTCGCGCCCTCGGTCAGCGCATTCAGCGCGGCCTGCGTCGTGGCCTCGTCACGCTCGCCGCGCAGGCGCTTCAGCTTATCGAGCTGCGCGGCGCGCACGGCGGCGTTGTCGACCTTGAGGACGTTGGGCTTGGCGTCGTTTTCGGGCTGATATTTATTGACGCCCACGACGATCTGCGTCCCGCTGTCGATGCGCGCCTGCGTCTTGGCGGCGGCCTCCTCGATGCGCTGCTTGGGCACGCCCGCCGCAATGGCCTTGGCCATGCCCCCTAACGCCTCGATCTCCTCGATATGCGCCCAGGCCTTTTTGGCGAGCTCCGCCGTGAGGCGCTCGACATAATAGGAGCCGCCCCAGGGGTCGATCACGCGCGTCGTGCCGCTCTCCTGCTGCAGCACGATCTGCGTGTTGCGGGCGATGCGAGCGGAGAAGTCGGTGGGGAGCGCGAGCGCCTCGTCCAGCGCATTGGTGTGCAGCGACTGGGTGTGGCCCTGCGTCGCCGCCATGGCCTCGACGCAGGTGCGGATGGAGTTGACGTAGACGTCCTGCGCCGTGAGCGACCAGCCGGAGGTCTGGCAGTGCGTGCGCAGCGTCAGGCTCTTTTCCGACTTGGCGCCGAGATCCTTCATCAGCCGCGCCCACAGCAGCCGCGCGGCGCGCAGCTTGGCGACCTCCATGAAGAAATTCATGCCGATGGCGAAGAAGAAGGAGAGACGCGGCGCGAAGGCGTCGATGTCGAGGCCCGCCGCGACGCCGGCGCGCACATATTCAACGCCATCGGCCAGCGTGTAGCCGAGCTCCAAATCGGCCGAGGCGCCCGCCTCCTGCATGTGATAGCCGGAGATCGAGATCGAGTTGAACTTCGGCATGTTTTGCGAGGTATACGCGAAGATATCCGACACGATCCGCATGGAGGGGTCCGGCGGATAGATGTAGGTGTTGCGCACCATGAATTCTTTGAGAATATCGTTCTGAATCGTGCCGGTGAGCTTGTCGGCGGAGACGCCCTGCTCTTCCGCCGCAACGATGAAGAGCGCCAAAACCGGCAGCACCGCGCCGTTCATGGTCATCGACACGGACATCTGATCGAGCGGAATGCCGTCGAAGAGCGTGCGCATGTCGTAGATCGAGTCGATCGCGACGCCTGCCATGCCGACGTCGCCCATGACGCGCGGATGGTCGGAGTCATAGCCGCGGTGGGTCGCGAGGTCGAAGGCCACGGAGAGGCCCTTCTGGCCGGCGGCGAGGTTACGGCGATAGAAGGCGTTGGAATCCTCGGCCGTGGAGAAGCCGGCGTATTGGCGGATCGTCCAGGGCTGGGCGACATACATGGTGGAATAAGGCCCGCGCACGAAGGGCGCGACGCCGGGGAAGCCGTCGATGAAGGAAAGCCCCTCGACATCCGCCGGCCCATAGGCGCTTTTCACCTCGATGCCCTCGGGCGTCAGCCAGCTACGCGGCGGCGCCTCCTGCGCGACTTTGGTGGCGGCGAAGGGGATTTTGGTGAAATCGGGGATGGCGGACATCGTTTCCTCGGCTGCTTTCGGGGCGTTTTAGACCAGCCCAAGGGGAAGCGCAAAGTCCGCCTAGAAACGCTCGGCGCGGGGCGTTGCAGGCCTATCGCTGGATGGACGCCAGATAAGCGAGCAGCGCCTCGACCTGCTTGGCGTCGAACCGGAACTGCGGCATCTCCGGCCCCTCATGGCCGACGACAATGCCCTCGCCCAGCGCCTCCTCCAGATTGGAAAGGGGATATCTGCGGGCGAGGTAACGGAAGGGCGGCGCTTTGGGGTTGGCGCTCGCGCCTGTTCGGCCGATGGCGTGGCAGCGGCTGCAATTGGCTTTTGCGATGCTGGCGCCGAGAGCCGGACGCCCCCTGTCCGCCGCGGCAGGCGCCGAGCCGAGCGTGGCGGCAAGAACAACGAGGGCGGCGGAGAGCGCGAAGCGAAGCATGTTCGTCAATCTAGCCGCCGCCCCGGCGCCCGCCATCCGCGCCTATTGCCGCACCACCAGCACCGAGCATTTCGCGTGGCGCACGATCGTCTTGGCGTTGGAGCCCAGGAGATAGGTCGCCATGGTCGGGCGATGCGAGCCGACGACGATGAGATCGGCGCCCCAGTCTTCAGCCTCGGCGAGGACCTCGGGATAGACGGCGCCGAAACGCACCGTGGAAGAAACCCGCCCGGCCGGCAGATCGACCTTGCCGGCGACATCCGCCAGATCCCTCTCCGCCGCAAGGCGCATTTCCTCGTCGAAATTCGGCGGGATGTAATCGACAAAAGCCACCGGCACGAGCGGCTGGACGCTCACGAGGCGCAACTGCGCCTCGGGGGCGGCCTTCGCCAGAGACAAGGCGGCGTCGAGCCCGATCCTGGTCATGTCGGCCTCGCCCAAATCCACGGGCACGAGAATCTTCTTGTACATCGACGCCGCCTCCCTCTATGGTTTTCGTTCAAATCGTCCGGCCATAATATAGGCGCTCGGCCATCCCCGCGCGAGCGGGCGGGTCGCCGCATGGCTAGAAAATCCTTATTGCTTGCGCGTCAGGCGGCCGACCGCCGCTTTCGTCGCCATGATGGTCTCGAGCGACTGCGCGCGCTTGGAGGCGGCCTGCGCCACGGCGGCTTTCACCTCCTCGACCGTGTAAGGCTTGGGTATCACCAACACGGGCTCGAGGTCGCCGGTTTGAAGCCATTGCGGAACGGCGGTCACGAACACCACCGCCGCGTCGATCTGCTTGAGCATCTCGTCGACCGCGACGATTCCCGAGCTGCCGTCGGCCAGCCGCACATCGGCGACCACCACCGCCGGCCGCGATTTGAGGGCGAGCGACAACGCCTCTTCCTGGGTGCGGGCCGGACCGATCACCCGGTGCCCGAGGTCGGTGATGATGAACTCTATGTCTTTGGCGATGATGGACTCGTCTTCGACGACCAGCACGTCGAGGGCGCGCTGGCGACGTTTCATCCGGGGGTGCGGCGCTGTTTCGGGCGCCTGCGCTTCATCCAGGGGCAAATTCACGGCGGAGCCTCTCTCCTCGCAGCAATCCTGCGGTTTCGGACGCCAATCTCCCGAGAAGAAGCGCGTCGATTAACGGCAAGCGCTCACGCGCGGCTCAAGCAATGGATCGTTAACGCGCGTAAATGCCGAGCGTTCCGAGGCGCTTGCCGCTTTTGCGCGACGCGCTGCGTTGCGGCATTTTGTCCATTCTTGCGTTCTCCGCCCAAAATGGGCGCGGCCTCGTTGAAGCAAACGGAAGCGCCCAATAGATTCACGATCAGTCAGCTTACCTTCCTGCTGATCTTGCCCTTTTGGGCGTTCTCCCCCCGACTTGGGCTGCTGGCGACGGCAGCCCATTTTTCTTTCGAGATCAGATATAAGGGGCGAGCGCGCGCACCAGTTTCACGAGGCGGCGCATTTCTCGCTGCCAGAACTGTTCGTAATCCGCCCGGATGATCGGCTGGTCGTTACGCACCGCCACCTGCCATTTGTCCGGCTCGACCTTTTCCAGAAGGCCGCGCTTCTGCAAAGCGAGCAGCTTTCTGCGCACCGTCTCCCGCGGGATTCCGGTGAGCTCCGATATTCGGGAGAGGGTGGGCGGAACCGCCCACAGAACGTCCTGCTCCTGCTCCTGCAGGCGGCCGCGCTCCTCGCGCAGATAGTAACGGGAAACGAAAATAAAGATCAGCAGCTCGTCGAGATCACCGTTGAATACCTTACGAAAATCGATGAGCTGGGCGACCAGAAACTCGATGAACTCATGCTGAAAGGTCACATAGTTTTCCTGAACGATCGTATCCGGAAAACTCCTCTCTTCGTCGGGCATGGGATTATCCAGTCGGGCACATCGGGAATGAGCGGAACGACGCTTCGGCGCGCCACGCACGCGAGACCGGCGCCCTCGGCTCGCGACGCTGACGCGAAGGCAAATGCCGGCGATAGTCGTTCCGTCACGAGATAAAGGGCGTCCCTCGCCAGAGAGGTTGAGGGACGCTCATTTTCGACAATCAGACCGCCTGCATCGCCTCCGGCTTGGAGCGGCCGCGCTTCACCATCAACTTATTGAGCGCCGAGACATAGGCGCGCGCCGAGGCGACGAGCGTGTCCGGATCGGCGCCCCGGCCCGTGACGGATTTGCCGTCTTCGGTCAGGCGCACGGAGACTTCCGCCTGCGCGTCGATGCCCTCGGTGACGGCGTGGACCTGATAGAGCTCCAGCGTCGCCTCATGCGGGGCGAGCGCCTTGATGGCGTTGAAGATGGCGTCCACCGGGCCATTGCCGGTCGCCTGGTGGGTCACCTTGTCGCCGTCGATGTCGAGCGTCAGCGCCGCGGACTGCGGACCATGTGTGCCGGCCATGACCATCAAAGCGAGCACCTTGATGTGATCATGCGCCGAAACGATCTCGTCGTCGACGAGCGCAACCAGATCTTCGTCGTAGACGAACTTCTTGCGGTCGGCGAGATCCTTGAAGCGGTTGAAGGCGTCCTGCAACGCATTCTCGCCGAGATCGTACCCCAGCTCCTTCAGCTTTTCGCGGAAGGCGTGGCGGCCGGAGTGCTTGCCCATGACGAGCGAGGTCTTGGTGACGCCGACGCTCTCGGGCGTCATGATCTCGTAAGTATGCGCATTTTTGAGCATGCCGTCCTGATGGATGCCGCTCTCATGCGCGAAGGCGTTACGGCCGACGATGGCCTTGTTGTATTGCACCGGGAAGGACGTCACCGCCGAGACGAGCTTGGAGGCGCGCGTCAGCAGCGCCGCGTCGATATTGGTGCGATAGGGCAGAATGTCGTGACGCGTTTTCAGCGCCATCACGATTTCCTCCATCGCGGCATTGCCCGCGCGCTCGCCCAGACCATTGATCGTGCATTCGACCTGCCGCGCGCCGCCGCGCACGCCAGCGAGCGAATTGGCGACCGCGAGCCCCAGATCGTCGTGGCAATGGACGGAGAAAATCGCCTTGTCGGAATTGGGCACGCGCTCGCGCACGGTGCGAAAGAGCTGCTCATATTCCTGCGGCGTCGTATAGCCGACCGTGTCGGGAATATTGATCGTCGTCGCGCCGGCTTTGATCGCCGTTTCGACGCAGCGGCACAGGAAATCGATTTCCGTGCGCGTGCCATCCTCCGCCGACCATTCGACGTCGGCCACCTGATTGCGCGCGCGACCGACCGAAGAGGCGACCAGCTCCAGCACACGCGCGGGCTCCATCTGGAGCTTGTATTTCATGTGAACGGGCGAGGTGGAGATGAAAGTGTGGATGCGCGCCCGCTTTGCCTCGCGCAGCGCCTCGGCGCAGCGGTCGATGTCTTTTTCGGACGCGCGCGCCAGGCCCGCGACCGTCGCATTCTTCACGCGCCGCGCGACCTCGCAGACGCTTTCGAAATCGCCGGGGCTCGCAATTGGAAAGCCCGCCTCGATGATGTCGACGCCCAATTGGTCGAGCAGTTCGGCGACTTCCAGCTTTTCCTCCAGCGTCATGGAGGCGCCCGGCGATTGCTCGCCGTCACGCAGGGTCGTGTCGAAAATGACGACGCGCTCGCCGTCCTGGGAGCCATGTGCGGTATGGGTCATGATGAAACTTTCTGAAGCTGCTGCGCCCGATGTCAGGGCATATTCGGGTTACGTCGAGCCCCTGACCGCCTGGGCAAAAGCCCTGCGGGCGTCAGGGGCGACGAAGGAGCAGCAGGCCGGCGCGCGCAAAAGCCGCGCAAGAGCCGGCAAGCCCGCACGCCTTTTTAGCTTCAAATGTGGCGGTATCGGCAGCCACCTTCCGACGTCCTCGCTTCGACGGCCTTCTCCAGGCCGAAATCCGCCCAAGGATAAGCAAATACGCGGCGGCAGGCAAGCGACCGCCTGCGCGTCCGGCGTAAGTCGAGGCTATCAAAAGTCTATTCGAAGCGCATTTGTTTTTTTGCGCTTTCCGCCATTCGTGCCTCTTGCCCAAAGGCCGATATGAGCCCTAACATCTCTCCATGGTCAAAACCGCCTTCTCGATCCGCCACGCACGCCCCGGCGACGCCGAGGAAATTGCACGGGTTCACGACGCTTCCTGGCGCGACGCCTATCGCGGCGTCATTCCTGGAGTCGAGCTCGAACGCATGATTGCGCGGCGCGGCCCGGCTTGGTGGCATTCCGCGATCGTGCGCGGCACGGGCCTGCTCGTGCTGGATTTCGACAAGCAGATCGCCGGCTATTCGACCTATGGCCGCAACCGCGTGCCGTCGATGCCCTATTCGGGCGAGATCTTCGAACTGTATTTGGCGCCGCAGCATCAGGGCCTGGGCTTGGGCCGGCGCCTGTTCAACGCAGCGCGGCGCGAGCTCGCCGAGCACGGCTATCTCTCGACGATCGTCTGGGCGCTCGCCGATAATGAGAAGGCGCTGTCTTTCTACCGCGGCCTCGGCGGCCAGACCGTCCGGCGCGCGGAAGAGCGCTTCGGCTCGGATATGCTGACGCGCGTCGCCTTCGGCTTCGTCTCCGCGCCCGTGCGCTGATCACGCCGTCATTGCGAGCGTAGCGAAGCAATCTCCTCGCAGTGATCGACTGATACGAGATCGGCTTGGGCTGGTTCGGTGTCATTCCCGACGCTCGCGCAGCGAGTGATCGGGGATCCAGAGCAAAATCAGCGCTATTTTGGCTCTGGATTCCCAGTCGCTTTCAGCCCGTCGGGAATGACAATCCCCAATGCGAGCTGTTCAAACGGAAATGGCATGACGCTCAGCGCCCTTTCAGCCTCGCGAGGATTTCCTTCGTCGCGAAGCCGTCAGCGGGCTGTATCCCTTCCGCGATCTGGAAGGCATGGACGGCGTTACGGCTGGTGCGGCCCAACTTCCCGTCGATTGAGCCCCGGTAATAGCCCTTCTCGGTCAGCAACTGCTGCATCGCCTTGACGTCGCCCGTGGAAAGCGGCGTGACGCGCGGCCAGGGCGTCACGGGCGTGTCGCGGCCTGCGATGCGATCCGCAAGTATCGCGACCGACATCGCATAGGCGTCCGAAGTATTATATTGGCGGATCACCTCGAAGTTGTCCGAGATGAGAAACGCCGGCCCATTCGCGCCAGCCGGCAAGTAAAGGCTTGCTGCGCCACTTGAGGGCAGCGCCTCTCCGTCCGCCCGCTGAACGCCCAGCGACCGCCAGCGGCCGAAGTCGAGATCGAAGGCGGCGAAATCGAAGCCATCCGGCAGGCGGACCTCGACGACCGCAGGAAGGCCAGCGACCCAACCGGATTTCGCAAGGAAACTCCCGATCGAGGCGACAGCGTCCGCATGCGAACGCCAAATGTCCGGCGCGCCGGCGCCGTCGTCGCTTTCCGCATATTTAAGATAGGCGGAAGGCATGAACTGCGGCTGGCCCATGGCGCCGGCCCAGGAGCCGCGCAATTGGGCGCGCGTCGCATAGCCCTTTTCCAGCATCACCAGAGCGGCGACGAATTCCTCGATAAACGTCTCGGCGCGGTGGCCTTTCCAGGCGAGCGTCGCCAGCACCTTCAGCACATCGGCGCCCCCGGTCGCCGTCCCGAAATTGCTCTCGACGCCGAGAATGGCGACGATGATCTCGCCAGGAACGCCATGCCGCGCCGTCGCCCGGCGCAAAGGGCCGGCGAGCTCCGCCGCGACGGATTGGCCGCGCGCGACGCGGCTGCTCGTCACCGCTCCAGCGAGATAGGCGGGGATGGAAATGGTGAATTCCGCCTGGGCCTTGGGCTTGGCGAGAACGCCCGGCTCCGGCGCGAGGCCAAAGACCGCCGCCTCGAAGGTGGCGCGGGAGACGCCCGCCGCCTGGGCTTGCGGCCAGATGTTTTGCAGAAATTGCGCGAAATCTTCAGCCTGCGCCGGAAAAGCGAGCGCGGTCAGGCTCAGAGCCAGGCCCTGCAACAAGGCGCGGCGACGATCGAAAAGGCTCACGGCTCTTTCCCTGCGGCTCATTGGCTTCCCTTGGCCCTGCTTGTTTGGAAATCTTTCATATTGCAGCATTTGACAGGCCAGCCGCGCTGCCGTCTACTGAAGACAACAGAGTTTTGAGGGGCGAGATTGCTCGCTGTCGGTCCTTACAATGACACATCAAGCTGTGCCTAGAAGCTTCAACGACTCCCGCCGCTTGCGGGAGCAGCCCGCCGGCGTTCCGCTGGACCCCAAGACCAAGCTCCGCAACGCCGGCCTGCGCCCCACCGTGCAACGTCTGGCGCTCAGTAAGCTTCTCTTCGGCAAAGGCGATCGTCACGTCAGCGCCGAGGCGCTCCATGCGGAGGCGCGCGAAGCCGGCCTCACCATGTCGCTCTCGACGGTCTACAACACGCTGAACCAATTCGCGCAAGCTGGGCTTCTGCGCGAGATCGCGGTCCAGGGCCCGCGCACCTATTTCCACACCCGCACCTCGCCTCACCACCATTTCATGGATGAAGCCACAGGCCGCATGTTCGACGCGGCCGATCGCTCGGTAGAGTTCTCCCGCCTGCCGGCGCCGCCGGAGGGCATGGAGATCGTCGGCTGCGACGTGATCATCCGCATCCGCCCCAAGAAGGGCTGAGCGGCGATGCGCCTGAAGGCGCGCGGTCCAGCGCCACCATTGGACCGCGCGCCTTCAGGCGCGCTCAGTTTATCAGCAAACCTCCAAGGCGGCCTCGTCCTTCGAGACGCGAGCTTCGCTCGCTCCTCAGGATGAGGCCTAAGTGTTTGATGCAGAAGCCCCTCATGCTGAGGAGCCTGCGCAGCAGGCGTCTCGAAGCGCGAGGGGCGTCGTCGCCACTTTATCAGCAGTCCGAGCGCGCCTTTAGGCGCGCCTGATTATCTTCAGCCCAGAAGCTTTTTCAGCTCCGCCCGCAGGCCGTCGGCCACATCCGGCCGCGCCAGGCCGAAGGCGACATTCGCCGCGAGGAAGCCGAGCTTCGAGCCCGTGTCATAGGTGCGGCCGTCGAAGCGCACGCCGTGGAAGGGCCGCTCCTTGGCAAGATGGATCATGGCGTCGGTGAGCTGGATCTCGCCGCCCGCGCCCTTCTCGCCCTTTTCGAGCAGCGCGAAAATCTCCGGCTCGAGAATATAGCGTCCCGAGATAATGAAGTTGCTGGGCGCGGTGCCCTGCGGCGGCTTCTCCACCATGCCGGTGATCTCGAACGTCTCGCCGAAATCCTTGCCCTTGGCGACGATCCCATATTGATGCGTCTCCTCGGGCCTCACCTCCTCGACGGCGATGATGTTGCCGCCGTGCTTCTCATAGGCCTCGACGGCCTGCGCCATGCAGCGCGAGGTTTTGCCGGCGGCCGGGAGGGTGATCATGTCGGGAAGCAGCACCGCGAAGGGCTCGTCGCCGATGATCTCGCGCGCGCACCAGACGGCGTGGCCGAGGCCCAGCGGCGCTTGCTGGCGCGTAAAGCTCGTGGCGCCCGCCTTCGGCAGATCGGCCATCAGGCTTTCGTATTCTTTTGTCTTGTTGCGGCGCTTGAGGGTGTCCTCGAGTTCATAGGACATGTCGAAGTGGTCCTCGATCGCGGCCTTGCCGCGTCCGGTGACAAAAACGAAGTGCTCGATTCCGGCCTCGCGCGCCTCGTCGACCACATGCTGGACCACAGGACGGTCGACGACCGTCAGCATTTCCTTCGGCACCGCCTTTGTGGCCGGCAGGAAGCGCGTGCCGAGGCCGGCGACAGGAAAAACAGCCTTACGTATGCGTTTGGTCATTGGTCCGACTTCGAGTGGTTAGGTTACGGAAGCGCCGAATCTCGCGTAAAAGACTCAAATTCTACGCAGCCAGCCTGAGTTTTAACGATGCGGCGTTAATTTGGGGTGAGGAACACCGGAGGGGCAAGATGACGGTTTTGGTCACGGGCGGCGCCGGCTACATCGGCAGCCATACAGTTCTGGAGCTCCTCGACGCCGGCGAAAGACCGGTCGTGCTGGACGATCTGTCGACCGGCTTTCGTTGGGCGGTCCCCGAGGGGGCGCAACTGATCGTCGGCGACGACGGCGACGAAAAGCTCGTCGCGGAGCTGATCCGCGACCATAAAGTCGACGCCATCATCCATTTCGCCGCCAAGATCGTCGTCCCCGACTCCGTCGCCGATCCTTTGGGCTACTATCTCAACAATACGGCGAAAGCGCGCTCGCTGATCGCGACCGCGGTCGGCTGCGGCGTGAAGCATTTCATCTTCTCCTCGACCGCCGCCGTCTATGGCGATCCCGAGCATCTGCCCGTGACCGAGGACGAGCCCTTGAAGCCCGTCTCCCCCTATGGCCGCTCCAAGCTCATGGTCGAATGGATGCTTGAGGATACGGCGCGGGCGCATGATTTCGCCTATGTAGCGCTGCGTTATTTCAACGTCGCGGGAGCCGACCCCAAGGGCCGCTCCGGCCAATCCACGCCGAACGCCACCCATCTCATCAAGGTCGCGGCGCAGGCGGCGCTCGGCAAGCGGCCGAAGATGCAGGTCTTCGGCACGGATTATCCCACCCCGGACGGCACCTGCGTGCGCGACTATATCCAGGTCACGGACCTCGCCCGCGCCCATCTCGACGCTTTGCGCTATCTGCGCGACGGTGGAAAAAGCCTCGTCGCCAATTGCGGTTATGCGCATGGTTTCTCGGTGCTGGAGGTCATCGAGGCGGTCAAGCGCATCTCCGGCGTCGATTTCCCGGTCGACTACGCCCCGCGCCGGCCAGGCGATCCGGCGGCCATCGTCGCCGCCAATGATCGCGCCCGCAATGTGCTCGGCTGGACGCCGGAGCACGATAATCTGGACGAGATCGTGCGGCAGGCGCTCGATTGGGAGAGGAAGCTCGGCGAGCGCTCGGGTCATCCGGGGTAGGCCGGTCCTGCAGTATGGTCGCCGCGGGCCCGTAGTGCGCGGCGGCCTACTGCCGAAAAAGCTCAGGGCTCCGAATCCAGGTTAATAAACCCTGTGCAGCCGCGTCATGCCCGCGCCTGTCGCGGGCATCCACGCCGAGACATGACGACACGCTGGGAGAAGAAGCGGCGTTGGTCCGCTCATGTTCTCAGCTTTCCGCTTCGGCGCGGCGTGGATGGCCGCGACAAGCGCGGCCATGACGCTGGAGACATCTGCGCAGGTTGAAGGCGCAGAAGTGAAGTTGAAGAGGCTCTCCAATCACGCCTCCAGCCGCTCGACAATTGTTCGCAGCACCTTGAGACGGGCGAACTTCTTGTCATTGGCCTCGACCAGCGTCCAGGGCGCGAGCCGCGAGCTGGTGCGGTCGACCATGTCGGTCATCGCCTGTTCGTAAAGGGCCCATTTCTCGCGGTTGCGCCAATCGTCGGGGGTCAACTTGTAGCGCTTGAACGGCTTGGCTTCCCGATCCTGGAAGCGGCGCAACTGCTCGTCCTGCGAGATCGCGAGCCAGAATTTGACGACGAGATAGCCGCACTCGCCGAGCTGGCGTTCGAAATCATTGATCTCCGGATAGGCGCGCATCCAATCCTCCGGCGGCGCGAAGCCCTCCACGCGCTCGACGAGCACGCGTCCGTACCAGCTACGGTCGAAGATGGCGACGTCGCCGCGGCGCGGGAGATTGCGCCAGAAGCGCCAGAGATAGGGCCGCGCCAGCTCTTCGTCGCTGGGCGCGGCGACGCCATGGACCCGGAAGCGGCGCGGATCGAGCGCCTCGCGCACGCGCCGGATCGCCCCGCCCTTCCCCGCAGCGTCATTGCCCTCGAAGACCAGGACAAGCCCTCTGTTGCGAAAGCTCTTGGCCGTCGTGGCCTCGGTCAGGCGCTGCTGCAAGTCCCGCAGCTCCTGACTGTAGGTCTCCCGATCGGCGGTTTTCGCCAGATCCAGCGCGGAAACGAGGCTCGGCCGCGGCAAAGCGCTCTCCGGCGTCGCGACGGCCTGCGTGCTCGGCGCTGCCGGCGTCCCCTCGGCGGCGCTTGTCAGGGTCTGCAATAAGAGATCGCCGACGGCGGCGTCGCGGTAATGCGGGTCGGACGCCGGCACCACGGCCCAGGGCGCATTGCCGGTGGAGGTCTTTTCGATCATCTCCAACGCCGCGTCGGTCAGGCGGGCCCGAGCCTTGCCGCCGTCGATCTCGTCCCATTCGATGACGGCGGGGCGGCGCAGCGCGCCATTGGCCTCGCGCAGCTTCTCGAGCCGCTTCTGCGCCTCGCGATCGTCCATATGGAGCCAGATCTTGAGGAGATGCACGCCCTCGCGGCGCAGCATTTCCTCGGAGCGGATCATATCCTCGAGCGCGTTGTCGTAAGCGTTTTTATCCAGCCGCCCCAAGGCGCGGTTGCGCAGCAGCCGATGGTGCCAGGAGCCGAGCACGAGCGCGATGCGTCCCTTGGGCGGCATATCCCGCCAATAGCGCCAGGAGCCGGGGCGCGCCCGCTCTTCGTCCGTCGGTTTGCGGTAAGAGAGGGTCTCGACGAGATGGTCGTCGAGCCAGTCGTAGAGCCGGTTGACCACCTCGCCCTTGCCGGCCCCGTCCGAGCCGTTGACGAGCACCATGATCGCGGCGCGCCTCTGCTCCGCCACCTCGAACTGCGCGTCGAGCAAAAGCTCGCGCAACCGCGTCTCGGCGGCCTCGAACTCATCCTTGGTCATGACATGCGGCAGGTTGGCGGATTCGAACATGGGTCTCTTTCCGGCAAAGGCAACTTTTCAAACGGGCAAGCTGTGGTAGATGTAGCGGCAAGCGGGTCCCGTAGCTCAGCAGGATAGAGCAGCGGTTTCCTAAACCGAAGGTCACAGGTTCGAATCCTGTCGGGACCGCCATAAGCTTCAAAGAAAATCTGCGCTCGGCAATACTCTTCGACGGGCATAAACAAAAAGAAAAGGCCCGGCGTGAACCGGGCCTCCCTTGAAAACGAAAGGCTGGATTTCGCTCGGTCAAAAACTCGCGAGGACCGGCGCCGAGCCCCAGTTGAAATGGTAGTTCACGCCCGCGCGCACGATATTGCCGCGGATGGGCGCGGAGACCACAGGCGTTGTCGCCGCGAAGGTCCAAGTGGGAACCGGCGTGAAAGCGATGCCCGCGCCGCCGAAGGTGTGGATCGCGCCCAAGTCGTAATAGAGATATTCGACCTTTGCGGACCAGTTCGGCATGAACATCCATTCGAGGCCGCCGCCCGCCGTCCAGCCCGTCGCCGTGTCGGAGAAGCTCGAGAAGCCGGCGCCGAACTGGCTGGTCGGGTTGAGGATTTGAAGCGTGCTCGCGTTCAAGGTCACGCCGCCATAGGCGAAGCCGCCCGTGCCATAGAGCAAGAGGGTCGGCATGACGAGCCAGCCCAAGCGACCACGCACCGTGCCGAGATAGTCGAGGCTGCCTGAAAGCCGCGTGAACTGGCTCACGCTGAAGCCCGAGGGGAGCGGCAGCACGCCAAAAAGGGTGGTGTCGCCGCCGCCGCTGGCGACGCCCTGGATGTCCGCCTCCAGGCCCACGAGGAAGTTCTGGTAGAACTGGTAATTATAGCCCACCTGGCCGCCGCCGATGAAGCCGGAACGGTTGCCGATCCCCGCAAATCCCTGGCCGCCGCTGAACCAGGCCCATTGGCCGGGCCCAGGCGCAGGCTGGGGGCCGCCCCAGCGCTTGGTGGGCGCAGACGTCACGAGGACGCCGTCGAACTGCGTGAGCGTTGCCGTTGTGTCGGAGGCCCATGTCCCGCCGGCGTTCACGCCAGCATAGAAACCTGTCCAGGTCGGCAAGGGCGCAGCCGCCGGCGCCACGGCGGGCGGAGCCTTAAGGGACGGAAGGTCCGCCGCAAAGGCGGAGCCCGCCATCAACGCCGAAGCAGCAACCGAAAGACAGAATTTTTTCATAACGATCATCCTCCTTGAATCACGCCTCTAGTGATCGCGGGGAATAGATCGCACGTATAGTTTTATGAGAAGATGGATATTACGGCAAAGTCGTTCTTTATTATCGCATGTGCCAAATGTGCAACAGATATTGCCAATAATAAAGTTAAGTCATAGGCATGTGTAGTAGTTATACTTACTTATATCTGCTTACGTGTAGCTACGTACAGGAGGACATGCTTTGCCGTGCGCCAATGAGGGTCGCTGTGCGGCGTCCATGCGAGGAAGCGCCCGGTTCCATGACGTCGCATCTGAGCCATCTTCGCGCCTCTTTTCACACGGACGCTTCCGCCAAAAGATGCGCTGTGGCGTCGATGCCGCGGTACGCTCTCGCGCCCTTCCTTTTTGATGGATTTTCGGATATGCGCCGCCGCCCAACAGCTTTCCTTGCCGCTGTGATCATCATGCTCGCCGCGGGGTGGGCCAATGCGCAAGATCGACCGTCCCACGCAAGGAAATCCAGCGCGGAAAAGCGACCGGCGCCGCCCGTGAGCGAGCCGGCGCCCTGCCCTCGCGCCACATGGAAGGACGATCCCGTCTGCTTCGGAGAAGGAGACCGAGACGCTTTGCCGGTTCCATCGGCTGCCTCGATCCAACATGAGCGGACCGCCGACGGCATCGAGATCAAGCCGACAGCGAAGCTCAACCCGCGCCCGACCGGCCCCGGCGGCGGCGCCTATCAATCGGAAAACACCTACCAATCGAACGGAAACTCGGTTACCTCGAATTACGGCGGCGGCCTCAGCCTGCATCTTCCTTTCTGAAACTGGCGTCGGAGACGCGCCCGCCGGCTCGACAACCGATTATTCCGGAGCCTGATCCATGGCCGATGAAGCCCGCCCGCCGCTGCCGCCCTTCACCGATGAAACGGCGCGGCAGAAAGTAAGGCTTGCCGAAGACGCCTGGAACAGCAGGGACCCGGCGCGCGTGGCCTTGGCCTATACCTTCGACAGCCAGTGGCGGAATCGGTCGCGATTCATTTCCGGCCGCGCCGAAATCATCGCGTTTCTCGAAGCCAAATGGGCAGCCGAACAAGACTATCGGCTAATCAAGGAGATCTGGGCGCATCAGGGCAATCGCATCGCCGTGCGCTTCGCCTATGAATATCACGACGCGTCCGGCAACTGGTTTCGCGCCTATGGCAACGAGAATTGGGAGTTCGCCGAAAACGGGCTCATGCGCCGGCGCATCGCCAGCATCAATGATCTGCCGATCGACGAAAAAGAGCGCAAGCTGACCTTCCCGCAAGGGCGTCGTCCCGACGATTTCCCCGGCCTCACCGAGCTCGGTCTTTGAGTCCTCACACGGGGAAGCAGGACGACGCGCGGATGTCGAAACTCGGCAGGTTCAAATAGGGCGCGAAATTCGGGAAGGCGTAGCTCGCCGAAACGAGATTGCCGCAGGATGACTGGCTGAAGGAGAAGGTCGTAGCGGGAAGGTTCAGACCGAAAGCCTGACCGACTGCGAACTGCTGGATCGCGGCGGGCGAGCCGCAGACCGCCGGATTAATGGTCGCGCATCGCGCGGCCATTTCGGCCCCGTGCTGCAATCCGACTTGCGTCCACATCCACATGCCGAGCTGAAAGGTCGCCAACAGACCGAGCAGAAACAGCGGCGCCGTGAAAGCGAATTCAACGGCGGCGACGCCAGAGACATTATCGAGGAATTTTTTGGAAATCATTTGATGCGCACCGTCGATTGAGCCGTGAGGGCGAAGCTTTTGGGAAGCAGCGGATAGGCAAGGACGGTCTGGTAGGTCGCGCTCGCCGACGCCTGGACGAACTGACCGGCTGCCGAACCGGAGGCGCAAATCGAGCCGCAGGCGGCCGCCACAACGCCGGTCGCCGAGGCGCAACCGCAATAGAGCTGCGGCTGCGGAGCGGCGCTGACCCCCGAATAGCTCGTGGCGGCGAGAATGGCGTTGGTCGTTCCGTTCTGATCATAGCCATGCACGGCGGCATATTCGGCGCCGGCTTGCGCGGCTGATTGCACCTGCATCTTTCGGTAGATCCCGAGACCCAAATCCGCGACGCAGATGGTGCAAAGGGCAAGCGCCGGGAGGATGAGCGCGAGCTCTATGCTCATTACCCCCGCGATCGACCGCCCGCTGTGGTCGAACAAAGTCCGAAGAGCGAATAGGGCGCCGCTCGCCGTTTGCGCGTTAAGACGCATCATCTTCACTCCACAAGCGACGCGAGATTGGACATTTGCTTCGTCCCATAGGCGCCGCAGTTGATGGCGAGATTCGAGACGCCGACGAAATTGATGGTGTCGGCGATGAGCTGCGTGCAATTATTCGCGCCGCCCGTGCCGCCGGAAAAGGAGAGCGCGCCTTTCGGCAGATAGACGGCGCCGCCAAAGACCTGGTCGCCATTTCCCGCGAATTTGAAGCTCGTCGACGCCGGCATGCCGCGATCGCCGAAAATGACGACGCCCGCCAGCGGACCCGTCGTCGGCGCGGTGAGATTGATCGTCGCCCCGCCCGTCGATGTCGCGGTGGCGTAGTTCTTTCCCGTGCTGGACGTGAAAACCAGCGTGACGCCCGTGCCCTGAATGGTCGACTGGCCGGCCGCCTGAAAGCTTCCCTGATCCAGATAATAGACGCCCGGAGACAGCGTGACATTCGCGCCGGCTTTGAAGGTCATGCCGCCGCAGTAGACGCCCGGGGTCATGGTTTGCGTGCTGCTGGTCGTGAAATTGGTGTAGTCGCAACCTGAGAACGGCGGATAGGCCGCAGCAGCGTAAGGGTCTGCGGCTGCGGAGGCGCCAGACTTCATGCCCAGCGTGGTCGTGATATTCGACGCTCCGGATATCCCGCCGACGACCGCGGCGTACATCGCCGAAAGCGTAGCGGAGCCGCCGACGTTGAGCGCCGTGGCGCTGCTGGAATCGCCATAGAGGCTACAGTTGTTCAGAGCGACCGTGTTTGTCCCTTGAAGATTGATCGCGCTGCTCGCGCTCGCGTTCAAGGATAGGACGCAACCGGGATGGCCGCTCACCGCGACGGCGCGCGCTGCAACGGCGAGAGGCTGCGAACTGAAAAACTGCGAAAAGAAACGCGGCTGGGGCCCTTGCAGGACGATCTCTAAAGCGCCCGCGGTCGCCCGATTGGGGCCGGAGAGCGGCGGCGTGTTGAGGGCGAGCGTGACCCCGTTCGTTCCCGGCGCAACGCCATAGGAGGACGCAATGGCCGCGGCTTGCGTCGTGAGATTGCTCTCGCCGAGAGCGGCCGCCGCCGCAGCGCTGAGCGCGGCGGAGTCGGCGGCGCTCTGCATGAGCTGGTGCTTGTAATACCAGAGCCCAACTTCCGCCCCGAGACTGACGCTGCCGATGATGACAGGCATCGAGAGAGCGGCGAGGACGACATAAGACCCAGCAGTGTCCCCGGCGAATGCGCCGAACGCCAAAGCAATGTCATTGCGGAGATATTGTTGCAAAGCTGAAGCATATCTTCCAGGCATATTGCCACGCTCATCCAAAACTCGCGGAAACTGCATAGTTTATGCAAGTATTTACTCGAATAAGCTGCGGTAATTTTCTTAATCCCCTGTTACAAAATTGCCAGCGACCTAAAATTTTTGACCTACATCAAACGCTAAGCCAGCGCTTTTATTTGTATGCTGAAAGAGCGCCTCATTGGACGCCTTTGGAGGCGGCCCACACGCTTTCGCTTGCCGGCGTTTCACACGGCAAGGCTTCGCTGCGAGCGATGCGCTGGTCGTAGGAACAGCGGCTTTAAAAACGACCCGGATGAAAAATTTTGGAAGCAGATGGAAATGAGACGATGATGCTATTTCTGTTTGAACAGCTCGCATCGGGAGATGTCATACGAAATCCGCTCGATTGGTTCGGCGCCATTTCCGACACTTGCGCCGTTTGGACACACAGGAAATCACCGCCGTCATTGCGAGCGAAGCGAAGCAATGACGGGCTCTGAGTAAGACTAGCGCTTTTGTTCCCGATCGCTCGCTGCGCGAGCGTCGGGATGGCGCCGGTCCAAGCGGATCTCATATGAAAGGGAGATGAGGGACGTCCTTTATTTCCCGCCGGCGGTGGCCTCGTGATAGTTTTCGATGTTCGTTTGGAAATCGGCGATGCATTTGGGCGGAATTTTATCGGCGATGGCCGGCCGTTTATCGAAGCAGCGCCCGAGCATTTCCGGCCCGGGCTCGAATCCCTTGCAGAGTCCGGCATAGATCGCATTGCAGTCGCGCGACCGCTTGTCCTCGGCCGCAGCGCCCGCGCCAAGCGCGCCGTCGATAAGCCCGCGCGCTTCCTCATTTGTCGCCGCGGAGCCAATGAAGGCAGGCTCCCCGCGCAGATCGAACACGAAGAGCGCCGACGCGGAGGCGCCGGCCTTATCCGCACGCTGATAGGAGACGCGCACGATCAGCCCCGCCGCCTTGCCGTCGGCGTCGATCCGCCACTCCGCTTTCTTGGCGCCCGAGACATTGGGAAACTCCCCGAGCTTGAAATTCGAGACCAGCGTCTTTTCCAAGGAGAAAAGCTTTCCGTCCCGGCCCAAAACCAGAAAGCTGCGCGGATCGTCCTCGATCACATAGACGGAATAATTGTCGATCCCCTTGCAACGGAAAATGCCCGTCCCGGCCCCTTTCTCGAGCGCGCGCCCGGGCAGCTTCAGGCGTTCGAGCGTCTCGCAATCCTGGAGAGAGGTGTATTGCGATTTGAGTTCCTCGGCGGAGACGGCGCCAGAGATGAGAAGGCCGGCAAAAAACACAAGCCCGCGCAAGATATTCCTATCGGGTGTCACGATCGCTCTCCCCTTGAATAAAAGCTCGAGCTTACGTTACGGGAAATACGGAGCAGCTTGAAGCGCATCCGCCGCCTCTCAGCGGTCCGCCTCTTTAAAAAAAGCCGAGAACCGACTTTCAGAGTTCTCGCCGCTGGCCCGCCGCGGCGGGGGGATTCTCATGCGCCAGCGCGTCGCGCATTTCGACGATGGGCGCGGGGTCGACAGTGACCCCGCCCCGGAACGGATTATCCAGCGCGGCAATCAGAAAGACGACCGCGCCGAGAAAGAGCGCGGTGGTCGCCCCCAGCAAAACATGCACATGCGCCTCCATATCGAAGAGGCACATGAGCAGAATGAAGAGAAAGGCGCCGATATAAACGACGGCCCACATCGCGCCCGGAATGCCATTGCCTTCGCTCGACAGCAGGAGGCGGCGCTGCTCGATGAGCAGATTGACCTGGCGGAAAACCTCGCCGTAAACGAGCTCCTCGCTCTTGGTCGCGGGCTGGAATGCGAGGAGTCTGCCGAGCATGCGGCGCAAGATCGGCGACGCGCCGGTCGGCGGCGGCGTCGTCACATCCTTGGGCCAGTGGGTCTCGAGCGCCTCCACGGCGTAATCGCGCAAATCCTCCTGCAGCGCCCCGCTCACAGGCGCCGGCAAGCCATCGAGATTGTGGCGCAGCGTCGCGAAAGTGAGCGCCTTCTTCGAGACGGCGTCCTTGACGCTCGAGAAGTCTTGATAGGCCTCGACGGCGAGCAGGCCGAGCAGAATGCCATAGAGCGCCGCGAAGCTCTGCAGCGAAAAGCCGATCATGTCATTGGCGTTGCGTCGGCCGTGAATCCATCGCCGCGAATATGGCCGACACAGGAAGATACAGGCCACGGTGAGCGCCGCGAAGCCGACGCAGTAAATGAGGGCCAGCTCCATCGTCGAAAAACCTTTTAACAAATCATGCATCGCCTACTCCCCGCGCCATCATTTTGGCGATGGAAGCAAGGCTTTGTCAAAACCCGCTCTATCGGTTGAGGAGCCAAAAGATCAGACTCAATATGACGCTCAGCAGCAGCGACGTGGCGAGCGGAATATAGACGCGCAGATTGCCGCGCTCGAAGACGATGTCGCCGGGCAGGCGCCCGAAGCCCAGGCGTTCCGCCGCGAGCCAGAACAGGCCGAGCGCAATAAGCACGATCCCCACCAAAATCAATAATCTAGGCATTGATCGCCTCTCCGCCGCGCATCCCCCGCACGAGGCGACATATTGTCGCGAAAGGCCAAATCGCGAGCCCCCTCGCTTGCAAAAAAGCGGGCGCGCCGATACCTCGCTGTCGGGTTTCGAGCAGCGACGGATCGCGCCAGAGTGCGACGAAATCGCTCAGCCGAATGAAGGCGCCATGGCGCGTCTTTCGCAAGGGCCTGTCGAGACGCAGACGCCCTGAACCCGAATAACAAAACGTCTCTTCTTCACTCTCAGCGAAGGCGCGGGCGCCGTACGCGCTCGATCGAAAAGGTAAAAGTAACATGATGAGGCCGGACCATCTCTTTATCGCTATGACAATGGTGAAGCACGGCACGCTCGCCGGCGCGTGCATCTTCGCGTTCAAGATTCTGCGCTTCGCTTTGGCCCACTGACGCTCGCGCTCCCGCGTCGGCGCCGATTTCTTGGGCGTCGCCGCCTCTTGACCTCGGCGCGCGAACCCGTGACAGCTAATCTGTCAAAAAGGGGGAGCGCGACATATGGCAGCAGCGATCGACGGTCCGAGAGTTGGGGCGAAGTCGGGCAAGGCCCGCCAGCTTGTCGTCTTCCTGCATGGCTTTGGAGCGGATGGCGCCGATCTCATCGAGATCGGGCGCCAATGGCGCTCCTTCCTGCCCGACGCGGATTTCATCGCCCCCCATGCGCCCGAGCGCTGCGCCATGTCGCCCATGGGGCGGCAATGGTTTCCGCTCACCATGCGCGACCCCGACGAGCGCTGGCGCGGCGTGATCTCCGCCCGTCCGACGCTCGACGCCTTTCTCGACTCGGAGCTCGAAAAGCGCGGCTTCGACGAGCGCTCGCTGGCGCTGGTCGGGTTCAGCCAGGGCACGATGATGGCCCTGCATACCGGCCTGCGCCGCCCCAAGGCGCCGCGCGCCATTCTCGGCTATTCCGGCATTCTGGTGCTCGGCCCCAACCAGCCGGGGGCCGAACGGCCGCCGCAGAACCCGCCGCCTTCCGTGCTGCTCGTGCATGGCGAAGAGGATGACCTCATCCCCGTGGACGCCATGATGCTATCGGCCAATTCGCTCGCCGACATGAGCGTGCCGGCGCAATGGCATATGTCCGCCGGCCTGGGCCACGGCATCGACAACGCCGGGCTGATCCATGGGGCGCTGTTTCTGGCGCAGGCTTTTGGGGTGAAGGTGGAATACGGGCGGCGGTAGGCGGGGCGCGCCCTCATCCGACCCCGCTTCGCGGGGCCACCTTCTCCCGTAAACGGGAGAAGGAATCGCGTCCCAATATTTGTGATCCAAAACCGAGAGGTTCTTCCCCTTCTCCCGCACGCGGGAGAAGGTGGCCCCTGCGTTAGCAGGGGTCGGATGAGGGCCTACGCGTCACGCCGGCTCTGCCCCATCCGGCTCCAGCGCCGGTTCCAGCACCGGCTCCGCGAATCGCGGAATCCGCCGCACCGCGCGGCGGACGATCGGGCGGTAGAGCTGCTTCGTCGCCTCCACCACATGCACGCCGCCGCCGGGCAGCGAAAAACGCCCGGCGATGCGCTCGAAGGCGGGGGCCGAGCGCAGCAGCGTCACGCGCTGGAAGGGTGGCACGTAGAGCGCCTCGCCCCAGAAAACCGGCAGGAATTGCGCCTCTTGCAGCAAAGTCTGCAACTGGCCGCGCGAATAGGGATGGCCATGGCCGAAGGGCGTGGTGTCGAGCCGCGCCCAGAGGCCGGTGCGGCTCGGCGCGACGATCACCACCCGCCCGCCGGGCGCCAGAATGCGCCAGACCTCGTCGAGCAAATCCTGCGGATGCTCCTCGACCTCCAGCGCATGCACCAGCAGGATACGATCCATGCTGGCGTCGGGCAGCGGCGTCATGGAAGCCTCGACCAGCGCCGTCGCCGAGCGGCCGTCGAGCGGCCAATGCATCACGCCCTGGGTCGCCGGCATGAAGGCCAGCACGCGCTGGGCTTTCTCGCGGAAATTGTCGAGATAGGGCGGCGCATAGCCCATGCCGAGCACGCGCAGGCCGACATGGTCGTCCCAGCGCGCGCGCAGCAGACGCCCGACGACGCGGCGGGCGACCTCGCCCAAAGCGGTTTCGTAAAAGGCCCGCAGCTCGACCACGTCCAGCGCCATGGCCGGATCATCCCCTTATTCGCGCGAAGGCGCAAGGGAGCCGCCGGTCGCATTTTTGCTTGCAAGCGGTATGATGGCCGCGACCAGCGCTATCCAACATAGCGGAGCGACTTCCTGCCGGCTGTTTCGGCAAGGTTCGCTCGCGGGGGAAAACGATGTCTATAGAGGTCGACCAATTCATTTGCCTCACCGACAATTTCGGCCTGCTGGTCCATGATCGCGAGACCGGCGCGACCGCCAGCATCGACGCGCCCGAAGGCGAGGCCATTGCTGCTGAGGCCGAGCGGCGCGGCTGGCCGCTCACCCATCTTCTCATCACCCATCACCATCTCGACCATATCGAGGGCTGGGACGTGCTGAAAAAGCGTTTTCCCGGCATGAAGATCGTCGGCTCCGCCAAGGACGCGCATCGCCTGCCGCCGCTCGACCAGGCTGTCTCGGACGGCGACAGCGTGCAACTCGGCGCCTCCCGCGCGCAGATCATCGCCACGCCCGGCCATACATCGGGGCATGTCTGCTATTATTTCCCCGACGATGCGGCGGTTTTCGTCGGCGACACGCTGTTTTCATTGGGCTGCGGGCGCGTTTTCGACGGCACGATGGCGCAAATGCGCCACTCCCTCGAAAGGATCGCCAATCTGCCAAGCGAGACCCGCGTTTATTGTGGCCACGAATACACCCAGGCGAATGGCCGCTTTGCCGTCACGGTCGATCCTGAAAACCCCGCCTTGCGGGACCGGATCGAGGAAGTCGCGCAATTGCGCGCGGCCGGCAAGTTCACCCTGCCCTCGACGGTGGCTCTCGAAAACGCGACCAATCCCTTCCTGCGCGCCGAAGACCCGAAGGTGAAGGCGGCGATGGGCATGGCCGGCGCCGATCCCTTTGCCGTTTTCGCCACGATGCGCGAACGCAAAAACAGTTTCGCCGGATGAGCGGGCACGATCGCCTCTCGGCGGAAGAGGTCGCGCGGCTGCTCGATCTCGCCCCGCATCCGGAAGGCGGCTTCTACCGCGAGACCTTCCGCGATCCACGCATCATCGACGGCCGGTCGGCCTCGACCGCAATTTACTATCTGCTGCCGGCCGGGCAAATCTCGGCCTGGCACCGGGTCGACGCCGCCGAAATCTGGCATTGGCACGCCGGCGCGCCCTTGGCGCTCTCGCTGTTCGAAAACGGCGCCCGCACCGCCATACGGCTCGGCGCTGATCTCCTGGGCGGCGAGCGCCCGCAGGGTATTGTGCCGGCGGGGGTCTGGCAATCGGCCGAGAGCCTCGGCGCCTGGACGCTTGTCGGCTGCACGGTCGCGCCGGGCTTCGAATTCGCCCATTTCGAGATCGCCGAGCCGGGCCAGATCCCGCTCGCTTGAGGCGAGTCCGAGAGCGGGGCTTTTTGCAGGCCGCGGGATAGTGTATCGGGGCGCATAACAACATTTCACGAGGAAACCGCGCCCATGTGCTGGAGTGGGGAAGCTTCTACTGTCTTGGCGGCGACTGGCATCGCCGGCGCGGCCTATTCCGCGCTCAAAAAGAACCCCGAGCCGCTCGCGCTATGGGTATGCCTTCTCTACTTCGCGAGCATGGAGTCGCTGCAGGCGGTCGCCTATTCGGTGCTCAACCAATGCGACTCGCCACTAAATCAGGTGATGACCCTGTTCGGTTATCTGCACATCACCTTCCAGCCCTTCTTCATCAACGCCGTGGCGCTGTATTTCATGCCGAAGGACAGCGCCCGGATCATCGCGCCCTGGGCCTATTTCGGCTGTTTCGTCGCGGCGATCCTCATGCTGATCCAGCTTTATCCCTTCGCCTGGGCCGGCCATTGCGCCGTCGGCCGTCCGCTTTGCGGCGATGTGCTCTGCACGGTGAAGGGCGAATGGCACATCGCCTGGCTGCTGCCGACGAACGGCATCGGCAATTCCATGGCCGGCGACGCGTGGCTTGGTCGCGGCTTTATCGGCTATCCGATGATGGCCTTCTTCATTCCCTCGCTCTACGGAAGCTGGCGCTTCATCCTGTTCTCCTGGGTGGCGGGCCCGTTCCTGGCCGGGCTCACGACGAGCAACATCAATGAATGGCCGGCGGTCTGGTGCCTGTTCTCGATCGGCCTGGTGCTCGCCATCATCAAGACGCCGCTGCGCTACCATCTGCATGTCGGCGATCCCTGGTGGATGATGCTGTGGAAATGGCGGAAGGCGCGCAAGGCCGCGCAGACGCCCGTCGTGGCGGCGGAGGAGAATGCCACGCTGGTCAAGGAGCCGGCGGAGTAACAGCCCGATGAAGCCCACCGTCATTGCGAGGAGCGAAGCGACGAAGCAATCCAGAGCCACATCACGGCCCTGGATTGCTTCGCTTCGCTCGCAATGACGGCGCTGGGCGGCCCCCGTTTCACTCCCGCCCGCTCACGACCCCGCCAATCAAATTCACGGCAAGCAGCTTCTCCGTCGAGACCTCGGCGGCGAGGGGCGTCAAAACCGCTCCCGCCGCCAATTTATTTTTAAGCGCCGCCCGCGCAGCGACGGCTTCCGCCCACCCCACCTTCGTGAACCGCAGGGTCTCCCCGGGGCGCAATTGCGCCAGCCGCCCGAGGTCGGCGCCGATGACCGTCGCGATCTTGGGGTAGCCGCCGGTCGGTTGGCGGTCGGCCATCAAGACAAATGGCGCGCCGGAGCCGGGAATTTGAATGGCGCCAATGGCCGCGCCGTCGGATACGATGTCGTGGCCGCGCGAATGGGAAAGTTTCGGCCCCTCCAGCGCATAGGCCATGCGGTCGCTGCGCGCGCCGACCCGCCACTCACACGAAAGAAGAGCCTCGATCGCCTCGGGCGTGAAATAATCATCCTGCGGGCCGAACATCACGCGGATCGGCGCGTCGTCGCGCGCGAGCCAGGGCGCGTCGATCGCTTGCGCGCCCTGCGGCGCAGGCGCAACGTCGAGAAGCCTTAGGGCGTCCCCGGCTGCGAGCGGCTTGGGGCCGATGCCCGAGCGGGCGTGGGTCGACAGCGACCCAAGCGCCAAGGGCAGATCGAAGCGCGCGCCGACGGCCACATAGCACCAGGCGCCAGAGCCGCCCGCGCGTATCGCCAGTCGCGCGCCGGGCGCCAGCGCAATGAGGCAGGCGGGCGGGAGCTTGTCCGCATCGAGTCGGATGTCGAAGGCGCCGCCAGCAATGGCGACCGCCAGCGACGCGCCTTCACTCTCCAGGGTGACGCCGCCGAGCGAGACTTCGATTGCCGCAGCGGCGCCGACGGCGCGGGTTGCCATGAGGAAAGCGGCTTCGTCCATCGGGCCTGCGGGCGTGACGCCAAAGCGCGAATAGCCGAAACGACCCGCGTCCTGCACGGTGACGCCCGGCCCGGCGGCGCGTATCCGCAGCCGCGCGCTCACGCCCTCCCCTCGCGCCGCGCGAGGATTTCACCCTGCGCCGCGCGGGCGTCGAGCACCGCGAAAGTCGCGGCGTCGATGGGTTCGAAACGCAGCGTTTCCCCCGGCGCGATGAGGAAAGGCGGGTCGCGGGTGAGCGAAAACAGCCGTTCCGGCGTGCGGCCGATGACATACCAGCCGGTCGGCATCGGGTTGGTCGCGATGAGGGACAATCCGCCCCCGATCAGCACGGCGCCCTCGGGCGTGGAGCCACGCGGCGCTAAGCGGCGCGGGATGGCGAGCGCCTCTGGCAGGCCACCGAGATAGCACCAGCCCGGCGCGAAGCCATACATAAAGGCGCGGTAGTCCGCCGCCGCGTGTTTTTCGGCGAGCGACGACGGGGAGAGACCGAGAATCGACCCCGCATCTTCAATGTCCTCGGCAATGGCAGGATCGTAGCAACACGGGATGACCCATGCCCCCCCGTCATTGCGAGGAGCGCCTGCGACGAAGCAATCCAGCGCTGTCGAGGCGGTTCTGGATTGCTTCGCTTCGCTCGCAATGACGGGAAGGCGCTGCTCGATCCAGCCGATGAGCGCCTGCCGTGAAATCTCCAACGGCTCGTAATGCACGAGCAGGGAACGGTAAGTGGGCGTGGTTTCCCGCACGCCCTGCAAACCCTCTTGGAGAAAAGCGCCGTCGAGGGCAAGGACCAGCGCATTGAGCTCGGCGTCGACGGCGTCGCCGAACTCCACTGTCAACGCCGCTTCGCCCTGGTCGAGAAAGCGCGGAGGGTCGTAGCGCATCTCAGCCCTCGACGAAGGGCCGCAGCCGGAACCCGTCTTGCGCCAGCGCCGCGCGCAGGCGTCGCGCCATCTCCACCGCATGGGGCGTATCGCCATGCACGCAGACGGAGTCGATCTGCGTGAGCAGGCGTTTGCCGCTGACCGTGACGAGGGCGCCCTCTTTCAGCATCTCGCGCAGGCGCGCAATCGCCGCGTCGCAATCTGAGATCACCGCGCCGGGCTCGGCGCGCGGTTGCAGCCTTGCGTCGTCGAGATAGGCGCGGTCGGCGAATATCTCATGGGCGATCTGCAAGCCCGCCCGCTCGCCCGCCCGCGTCTGTTCGGAAAGCGCAATGGCCAGAAGAGTCAGCGAAGGATCGACCGCGCGCGTCGCCCGCGCCAGAGCGTCGGCGACATCAGCATCCTTCTCCGCAATATTCGCCAGCGCGCCATGCGCCTTCACATAAGCGATGCGATGGCCCGCATAGGCGGCGAGCGCCTGCGCGGCGCCGATCTGATAGGCGACCGCATGCTCGATCTCCTTAGGCGTCATCGCCATCGGGCGGCGCCCGAAGCCGGCGAGATCAGGAAAACCCACATGGGCGCCGATCGCGACGCCCTTCTCCCGGGCGAGCGCAAAGGTTCTGGCCATGATGTCGGGGTCGCCCGCGTGAAAGCCGCAGGCGACATTGGCGCTGGTCACGACATCGAGCATGGCGGCGTCGTCGCCCATGCGCCAAGGGCCGAAACCTTCGCCGAGATCGGCATTGAGATCGATTTGCTGGGGCGTCGTCGGCATCGCGACGATCTTAGCGCGCTGGCCCGCAACAGGACAGCGCCGCGCATGGGTGGAGTCGCCGCTTCGCCGAGGAGCGCTAGTTTGACCTCCATGCGCGCGCCAGGGAGGCGATCATGCTGGGCGTCGGGCTCGTTCTGCTTTATTTCGCGCTGGCCCTACTGGCCGCCGCGATCATCCTGCAATCCGACCGCTATATGGTGCGGCGCTCGATCGCGATCGACGCGGGGACGCACAAGCTGTTCAACCTCGCGAGCGATCCCGCGCGCTGGTCTGCGCTCGGCGCCGCCGCGGTGATCGAAAGCCGCCCCGACGCGCTTGTCGTCCTGCGGCTCGACTTAGGGAGGACGGAAAGCGTCGCGACGGTAGGACTGCATCCAGAGGGCGGGCAAACCTTTGTCGATTGCATGATCGCCGGCCGGAACACATTCGCCGATAAAATTCGAAACCTATTGGGCAGCCGCGAGAAAACCCTCGGCCCGAAAATCGAACAGGCGCTCGCCGATCTCGCGGCGAGCGCCTGATTATCGACACGAGGCTCTTACGCCAGGATCGTCTTCAGCTCGGCCACGATGGCGTCGCCCATCTGGGCGGTCGAGATGGAGGTCGGCGCCTCGCCCTTGATGTCGATGGTGCGCAGGCCCTTGGCGAGCACGCCGGCGATGGCGTTGTCGATGGCGTCGGCCGCCTTGGCGTTGTCGAAGGAATAACGCAGCGCCATGCCGAGCGAGCCGATCATGGCGATCGGATTGGCGATGCCCTTGCCCGCGATGTCCGGCGCCGAGCCGTGGCAGGGCTCATACATGGCGTGGCGCTTGCCGTTGGCGTCGGCGGCGCCGAGCGAGGCCGAGGGCAGCATGCCGAGCGAGCCGGTGAGCATGGAGGCGACGTCCGACAGCATGTCGCCGAAGAGATTGTCGGTGCAGATGACGTCGAACTGCTTGGGCCAGCGCACGAGCTGCATGCCGAGCGCGTCGGCGAGCATGTGCTCGAGCTTCACGTCCGGATATTCGCGCTTGTGCAGCGCGGTGATGACTTCGCGCCACAAATGGCCCGACTTCATCACATTCGCCTTTTCGGACGAGGTGACCTTGTTGTTGCGCTTGCGCGCGAGCTCGAAGGCGACGCGGCCAATGCGCTCGATCTCGTGAGTCGTGTAGACCTGCGTGTCGACGGCGCGCTTCTCGCCGTTCTCGAGGGTGACGACCTCCTTCGGTTCGCCGAAATAGACGCCGCCGGTGAGCTCGCGCACGATCATGATGTCGAGGCCGTCGACCAGCTCGCGCTTTAGCGACGAGGCGTCGGCGAGCGCCGGATAGCAGATGGCGGGACGCAGATTGGCGAAGAGGGCGAGATCCTTGCGCAGGCGCAGGAGGCCCGCCTCCGGGCGCACGTCATAAGGCACGCCATCCCATTTCGGCCCGCCGACGGCGGCCAGCAGCACGGCGTCGGCGGCCTGGGCCAGCGCCATGTCGCCCTCGCTGATCGCGACGCCATGCGCGTCATAGGCGGAGCCGCCGACGAGGCCGCGCTCCACCTCGAATTTCGCCACGCCCGCCTGCCCCAGGAAGTCGATCACCTTCTCGGCCTCGGCGGAGATTTCGGGGCCGATCCCGTCGCCGGGCAGGAGCAGGAGCTTATAGGCGGACATGAAACCCTCTTCTTTGCGTTCGAGAAGCCTGCGCCGCTCAATAGAGCGGCGGGGCGAGCGGCGCAACATGGCGACGCGCCGGGCATTCCATGCGACAATTCGCGCGGCCGCGCCGCTCTTGCCGGAAAGGGCGAAGCCGTGCAGCTTGAAAAATGTCAAAAGCGTTGCAGTTCGAAGTCGACGCCATTTCCAATGCGCGATTTTTGCTGGGCAATTCCGCCCGAGCCGAAAGCGCGCTAAACGAGCGTCGATCGTTCGCAACGCCGAGGGCGGAACGAGGGAGACGCTACTCATGAAGCTTATGAAGATTGTCGCGCTGGCGGCGTTCGCCGCCTTTGCCGGGGCGCTGCCCGCCAAGGCTTTCTGCCTGTTCAACTGCGAGCCCAAGCCCGAGGACGCGCGCAAGGTTTTCGAAAATCTGATCAAGAAGAGGTTCGACCCGGACGCGACCATCGAGAAGTTCGACGTCACCCGTTATTGGCCGCTCGACGTCGAGGGCGCGGGTCACAAGGGCTATGAATTCTACTTTACCGCAAGTGTGCGCTTCCCCAAGGGCGCCAATCTGGAATGCAAGCCCGACAGCCCCGGCCAGGTGAAGCAAGGCTGCTCGGCGAGCACCTATTATTCGACCACCGTCCAGAACCAGATGATCAAGGAAAAGCAGTATATCGAGCCCGGCAAGGTCGTCGAGTTCAAGGACGAGACGCGTTTCGACCAGAGCGGCGGCCAGTGGAAAGGCCAGGACGGCAATCTCTACTGAGCTGGAACGCCGGAGAAATCGAGAAGCGGGCCCGAGCGGCCCGCTTTTTTGTTGGGCCGTAAGCCCTCATCCGACCCCGCTTCGCGGGGCCACCTTCTCCCGCGCGCGGGAGAAGGAGACTGGCTCCCGCATTTGTGATCCAAAATCAGCGGGCTCTCCCTTCTCCCGCCAGCGGGAGAAGGTGGCCCTCGCGTCAGCGAGGGTCGGATGAGGGCAAGCCAACCGTCACATAAACGTCGCCCCTTCCTTGCGCCTTCCGCATAGTGTAGAAGCCGCCTAGGGATTAGGCGTCGAGCCCGGCCAGGCCGCGGCTCCGCTCGGGAAGAAGGTCGAAAATGCAGCAGGTCATTATCGCGATCCACCTGATGGTGGTGACGGCGCTCGTTATCCTCGTTCTTTATCAAAAGTCCGAGGGCGGCGCGCTCGGCATGGGCGGCAGCGGCGTCTTCACGGGACGCGGCCAGGCCAATGCGCTCACCCGCGCGACCGGTATTCTCGCGACGATCTTCTTCCTCACCAGCATCGCGCTCACCGTGTTGCCGGCCTGGGAGCGCCGCGCCGCGGGCGGCGACGACTGGACCAAGGCGATCGACCAGGGCGACATCCAGCTCAAGGAAGTGAAGCCCGGCGAGAAGGCGCCGGAGGCCGGGAAAGACTCGGTCTTCGAGCAGCTCCAGCGCGCCCAGCAGAAGCGCCAGCAGAGCACGCCGGTCGCTCCGGCCGAGGAAAAGCCGGCCCTCCGCCCGTCGCAGGAGCCGCCGAAGGCCGAGGCTCCGAAGTCCGAGCCGGTGACGGAAGCCCCCAAGGCCGAGGCGCCGAAGAGCGAAGCGCCGGCCGCGGAGGCCCCCAAGGCCCCGGAGGCGACCAAATCGGAAGCGCCGGCGGCCCCCGCCGAGGCCCCGAAAGCTGAGGCTCCCAAGCCCGAGACGGAAGCGCCGAAGGCCGAAACGCCCGCCGACAAGCCGGCGGCTCCGACGCAGTGGAAATCGCCCACCCAATAAGCGCGCGGCTGCTTCACACAGACGACACGAAACTCCGCTGGGGAAGACTGCTTCCCCGGCGCAATCAGCGCTATCAAAATCCACCGAAAGGCGTTAGGCGTTAGGCCCCATGGCGCGCTACATCTTCATCACCGGCGGCGTGGTTTCCTCCCTCGGCAAGGGTCTCGCGTCGGCGGTTCTCGGCGCGCTCTTGCAGGCGCGCGGCTACACCGTCCGGCTCCGCAAGCTCGACCCCTATCTCAACATTGATCCGGGGACCATGTCCCCCTATCAGCACGGCGAAGTCTTTGTCACCGACGACGGCGCCGAGACGGATCTCGACCTTGGGCATTACGAACGCTTCACCGGCCGTCCGGCCACGAAGCAGGATAATGTCACGACCGGCCGCATCTATCAGGACATCATCAACAAGGAGCGGCGCGGCGACTATCTCGGCGCGACGATCCAGGTCATTCCGCATGTCACCAACGCCATCAAGGAGTTCGTCCTCGACGGCAATGACAATGTCGATTTCGCGCTGATCGAGATCGGCGGCACGGTGGGCGACATCGAGGGACTGCCCTTCTTCGAGGCGATCCGCCAGCTCAAGAACGACCTGCCGCCGCATCACTGCATCTACGTGCATCTGACGCTGCTGCCCTTCATTCCGAGCGCCGGGGAGCTGAAGACCAAGCCGACGCAGCATTCGGTGAAGGAGCTTCGCTCGATCGGCATTCAGCCGGACATTCTGCTCTGCCGCACCGATCGCGAGATTCCGCGCGAGGAGCGCCGCAAGCTCGGCCTGTTCTGCAATGTGCGCGAGCAGGCGGTGATCGAGGCGCGCGACGCGGCCAATATCTATGACGTCCCCCGCGCCTATCATGCGGCGGGACTCGACGCGCAGGTGCTGGCGGCCTTCGGCATCGAGCCGGCGCCCAAGCCGGACATGAGCCGCTGGAGCGCGGTGACGCAGCGGATCATGAATCCCGAGGGCGAAGTCACCATCGCGGTCGTCGGCAAATATACTGAGATGAAGGACGCTTATAAGAGCCTCATCGAGGCCCTTGCCCATGGCGGCCTGGCGAATCGCGTGAAGGTCAATCTCGACTGGATCGAATCGGAGGTTTTCGAGGAAGGCGATCCGGCCGCCTATCTCGAACATGTGCACGGCATTCTCGTGCCCGGTGGCTTCGGCCAGCGCGGCGCCGAGGGCAAGATTCTCGCGGCGCGCTTCGCACGCGAGCGCAAGGTGCCCTATTTCGGCATCTGCTTCGGCATGCAGATGGCGGTGATCGAGGCGGCGCGGGCGCTTGCAGGCATAGAGAAGGCGAACTCCACCGAATTCGGCCCCTGCGAGGAGCCGGTCGTCGGCCTGATGACCGAATGGCTCAAGGGCAATGAGCTGGAAAAACGCGCGGCGGGCGGCGACCTCGGCGGCACGATGCGGCTCGGCGCCTTTCCGGCGTTGCTCAAGCCCGGCTCGCGCATCGCGGAGATCTACGGCAAGACCCAGATTTCCGAACGCCACCGCCACCGCTATGAGGTGAATTTCGGATATCGCGAGCGGCTGGAGTCCTGCGGGCTCCTGTTCGCCGGCTCTTCGCCGGACGGGCTTCTGCCCGAGACGGTCGAAATCCCCGACCATCCCTGGTTCATCGGCGTGCAATATCACCCCGAGCTGAAGTCGCGGCCGTTCGAACCGCATCCGCTGTTTGCGAGCTTTATCGCGGCGGCGAAGGCGCAGAGCCGGTTGGTGTGACCGAAGGGTTGGGATAGCGGCGATTGAAGGCTATAATTCGTGCCGGAGGCCGCCGATGTCCGACCCATCTAAGCATAATTTTGGACCCGGAAATTCTGGCCGGCAAACCAATTGTCCGCGGCACGCGCCTTTCGGTCGAGTTTGTCATCGGCCTTATGGCGGATGGCTGGAGCGAGGCCGATATCCTGCGCAACTATCCGGCGCTGTCGCACGAGGATATCTCTGCCTGCCTTGCCTATGCGCGAGACGCTCTGAGATCCGAGAAAACCTACCCCAGCGCCGCCTGACATGCGCTTCCTCGCCGATGAAAACTTCCCCGGCGAGGCGGTGAAGGCGCTACGGTCACTCGCGCCGTTTGGATACACAGGAAATCACCGCCGTCATTGCGAGGAGGCGGAGCCGACGAAGCAATCCAGCGCCACATCGCCGCCCTGGATTGCTTCGCTTCGCTCGCAATGACGGGCTCTGGGCAAAACCAGCGCTTTTTGGCTCTGGATTTCCCGGTCGGGCTTTCAGCCCGCCGAGAATGACGCCCGCCCGATGCGAGCTGTTCAACCGGAGATGGTATCAATCGGCGGACGACCGGCTGTCCATCGCCCGCTCCAGCACAAACACACGCAGCGCGGAGGAGAGATTCGCCTCGCCGCGCTCGGCGTCTACGCGTGCAACCAGCCCTGCGAGCGAGACGCCGTCCTTTGCCGCGATGCCTTTCAGCGCGCGCCAGAAGGCGTCTTCCAGCGACACGCTGGTGCGGTGGCCGGCGATGACGATGGAATGTTTGACTACCCGGACGCCCGACTTGCGGCCTTCAGGCTGCGGATCTTCACCGAAGCTATCCGCTTGCGCGCCTGAAGGCGCCCGGTCCGTGCTCATGGGGTTTCTTCGCGCTTATGCGCGTCGAGCTTTGCGGCCTCGAGCCGCTTTTGCGCGTCGGTCAGCTCACGCTCTGCTTTCGTGCGGCCGAAAGCAGAGCGGTTCTCCTGGGCCTGCGCCTCTTTCTCGCGCTTCGCGCGGTCCTTGCGGGCGCGGCGGAGATTGACGACCTCGGCCATCAGGTCTTTTTGCGGAATGCGTCGATGGAGACGACTTTGGCGTCACCTTCGCCTTCCGCGGCTTCGGCGGCCGCAGGCTTGGGACTATCCGCCTTCTCCAGCTTTTGGGGCTCTGGCTTTGCCTCGGCCTTCTCCTCGGCCGGGCGCGCGGCGACGAGACTCGGGCACGCCGGCGGGACCTCTTCCTCCTCTTCCTCCTCCTCCAGATCGGCGGCCTCGAAGCGCAGGCCGAACTCCACCGACGGATCGTAGAAGCCGGTGATCGAGGCGTAGGGAACGTAGAGGCGCTCGGGGATCGAGCGGAAGGACAGGGTGACGCCGAAGCCCTCGTCGTCGACCTCGAGGTTGGTATATTGATGCTGCAGGATGATCGTCAGCTCCTGCGGCCATTGTTCGGCCAGACGACGCGAGATTTTCACGCCGGGCGCGTCTGTTTTGAAGCTTATGGTGAAGTGATGATCGCCGGGGAGATAGCCGCTCGCCGCCACATCTCCCAAAACCTTGCGCACCACGCTGCGCATCGCATCCTGAACGAGTAGATCGTAACGAATAAGATCAGTGGCCATGCGCTCTTCCCCGGCGCATGGTCCCGTCCCAAAAGGGGCGCCACGATCACGCGCCTGCGCCCAGCCTCCCGGCCAGCGCGAATAATGAAGTGGAGGCTTCTGTTGCCAGGCGCCTCCGAGCCCCGCCTAGAAGTGCTAACCCCTAGGGCTTTGATCCCAGTTTGGGCGCCGCATTACGCGGCGACGGCCACCGGAGCATAGTTGTCGTTGGCAACTATAAGGTTTGACCCGATAACGGCGGTATCATGCCGAGCGAAAAAGCACCCTTTACGCCCCCGTCGATCCTATTTCGCCCCCGCCACAGCGCGCCGTGACGCGCTGTGGTGGAGGCGCCGGGTACCGCCCCCGGGTCCGGATGGTTTATTTCGATGTTCGTTTATCGCCATAGCCGGCGCGAACCGGCAGAACGAATATAGGGGTTTGGACGCGTTTGTGAAAGGGGAGCGACGAACTCCGTCGGATTATCCTCTTCTCATGGAAGCCGAGCCGGGGCGAGAGCGCTTGCGGCATGCGCCCGGCCTGTCCCTGCGCCAAAATTAATCCCGACAGCCCGCCAAGTGGGCGCTTTCCGCCTTGTATGCGGGCGATCTTCCCAATAGTTTGGCGACCGCGAAAAATCGCGGCGCGAGAGCCCGGCTCCCCTTGGGGAGGCGGCGGCTCGCGCTTTCCGCGCCGCCCGTTCTCTTTAGGAATCGCTGCATGTCCGTGCTGATCGACAAGAACACCAAAGTCATCACTCAAGGCTTCACCGGGAAGACCGCCACTTTCCATTCGGAACAGGCGATCGCCTATGGAACCAAGATGGTCGGCGGCGTGTCTCCGGGCAAAGGCGGCTCCAGCCATCTGGGCCTCCCCGTTTTCGACACGGTCGTGGAAGCGCGCGAGAAAACCGGCGCCGAGGCCTCGGTCATCTATGTCCCGCCGCCGGGCGCGGCCGACGCCATCTGCGAGGCGATCGACGCGGAAATCCCGCTGATCGTCTGCATCACCGAGGGCGTGCCGGTGCAGGACATGATCCGCGTCAAGCGCTCGCTGTCGGGCTCCAAGTCCCGCCTCATCGGGCCGAACTGCCCGGGCGTCGTCACCGCGGGCGAGAGCAAGATCGGGATCATGCCCGGCAATATCTTCTCGAAAGGCTCGGTCGGCGTCGTGTCGCGCTCCGGCACGCTGACTTATGAAGCCGTCTTCCAGACCAGCCGCGAGGGCCTTGGCCAGACGAGCGCGGTCGGCATCGGCGGCGACCCGGTCAAGGGCTCCGACTTCATCGAGATCCTGGAGCTCTTCCTCGCCGACGAGGCGACGAAGTCGATCATCATGATCGGCGAGATCGGCGGCTCGGCCGAAGAGGAAGCGGCCCAATTCTTGAAGGACGAAGCCAAGCGCGGTCGCAAGAAGCCCATGGTGGGCTTCATAGCCGGCCGCACGGCCCCTCCCGGCCGTCGTATGGGCCATGCCGGCGCGATTATTTCGGGCGGCAAGGGCGACGCCGAGAGCAAGATTGCGGCGATGGAATCGGCCGGCATCCGCGTGTCGCCGTCTCCGGCCCGTCTGGGCAAGACTTTGGTCGAGGTGCTCAAAGGTTAGGCGCAGCCGCGCCTCTTCTATACCGCCTCGAGGAACTTAAATTAGAGGCGACGCCGCAAGTCGGCGGCGCCTCGAAATCAGCCTTCGGCGGCGGGTTGCATGCTCGCAGACGCGCCATCGTCGGCTCCAAGAGAAGCGAGACAATGGCGCGTCTTGAAACTGATGGCGTGGCCGGACCGGCGGCTCCCGGCGGCCCGCGTTCTACGCAAAATAATAATTTCGCCACTACTTCATTCTTACAGGGCGCCAACGCAGCCTATATCGAGGGCCTGCTCGACGCCTATGAGGCCGACCCTTCCTCGGTCAGCCCCGAATGGGCGAAGTTCTTCGCTGAAATGGGCGTAGCGCCGAGCGCCGCCCAGCCCCCTTCTTCCGGCCCCTCCTGGGCGCGCCGCGATTGGCCGCCGACGGCCAATGGCGAATGGGTCAGCGCGCTCACCGGCGAATACCCCGCCCCGGCCCAAAAGCCCGCCGCCAAAGGCGCGCCGGCGCCGGCCCCCGTGGCCGCAACGGCCGACGATATTCAACGCGCCACGCGCGACTCCGTGCGCGCTTTGATGATGATCCGCGCCTATCGCATGCGCGGCCATCTCCACGCCAATCTCGATCCTTTGGGCCTTGAGCAGCGCCCCGACCACGGCGAGCTGCATCCCGAAACCTACGGTTTCAAGGACGAGGACTACGACCGCAAGATCTTCATCGACGGCGTCTTGGGCATGCAATACGCCAGCGTCTTCGAGATGGTGACGATCCTGCGCCGCACCTATTGCGGCTCGATCGGCTTCGAATTCATGCATATTTCGAATCCGGACGAGAAAGCCTGGCTGCAGGCGCGCATCGAGGGCCCCAAGAAGGAGATCGTCTTCACCGACGAAGGCAAGCGCGCCATCTACAACAAGCTCGTCGAGGCCGAGGGTTTCGAGAAGTTCCTCGACGTCAAATATACGGGCACCAAGCGCTTCGGCCTCGACGGCGCGGAGGCGATGGTCCCGGCGCTGGAACAGATCATCAAGCGCGGCGGCGCGCTCGGCGTGCAGGAGATCGTTCTCGGCATGGCCCATCGCGGCCGCCTGAACGTGCTCTGCCAGGTGATGGGCAAGCCGCATCGCGCGCTCTTCCATGAATTCAAGGGCGGCTCTTTCCTGCCCGACGAGGTGGAAGGCTCCGGCGACGTGAAATATCACTTGGGCGCCTCGTCCGATCGCGAGTTCGATAACAACAAGGTCCATCTCTCGCTCACAGCGAACCCCTCGCATCTCGAAATCGTCGATCCGGTCGTGCTCGGGAAAGTCCGCGCCAAGCAGGATCAACATGACGGCGACCGCCGCACAGTGCTGCCGCTGCTCATCCATGGCGACGCGGCTTTCGCGGGCCAGGGCGTCGTGGCGGAATGTTTCGGCCTCTCCGGGCTCAAGGGTCATCGCACCGGCGGCTCGGTGCATTTCATCATCAACAATCAAATCGGCTTCACCACCTATCCGCGCTTCTCGCGCTCTTCGCCCTATCCATCGGATGTCGCGAAAATGGTCGAAGCGCCGATCTTCCACGTCAATGGCGACGATCCGGAGGCGGTCGTCTTCGCTGCGCGCGTCGCGACCGAGTTCCGCCAGCAATTCCAGAAACCCGTCGTCATCGACATGTGGTGCTACCGCCGCTTCGGCCACAATGAAGGCGACGAGCCCGGCTTCACCCAGCCGCTGATGTACAAAAAGATCCGCGCGCATCGCACGACGCTCGACCTCTATGGCGAGAAGCTCGCCAACGAAGGCCAGCTCGCGAAGGCCGACGCAGACCGGATGAAGGAGGAGTGGCGCGCGCGGCTCGAGGTCGAGTTCGAAGCGAGCGGGACCTATAAGCCCAACAAGGCGGATTGGCTCGACGGGCGCTGGGCGGGCTTGAAGCCCGGCTATCAGGCGTCCGAGGACGAGCGGAGGGGTAAAACCGGCGCGCCGCTCGAAACCTTGCGCGACATCGGCGCGAAACTGACGACAGTCCCGGCGGATTTCAAGGCGCATCGCACCATCCAGCGCTTCCTCGACAATCGCCGCAATGCGATCGAGGAAGGGACGTCGATCGACTGGGCGACGGCGGAGGCGCTGGCCTTCGGCGCGCTGCTGATCGAGGGCTGGGACGTGCGCCTCTCCGGCCAGGACAGCGAGCGCGGCACCTTCTCGCAGCGCCACAGCGTGCTGATCGATCAGGAAACGGAAGCGCGCTACATTCCGCTCGATCACATCTCGCCAGAGCAGGGCCGGTTCGAGGTCATCAATTCGATGCTCTCTGAAGAAGCCGTGCTCGGCTTCGAATATGGCTATTCCCTCGCCGAGCCCAATGCGCTCGTGCTGTGGGAAGCGCAATTCGGCGACTTCGCCAATGGCGCGCAGGTGATCTTCGACCAGTTCCTATCGGCGGGCGAGCGCAAATGGCTGCGCATGTCCGGCCTCGTCTGCCTGCTGCCGCATGGCTATGAGGGACAGGGGCCGGAACATTCCTCGGCGCGCCTCGAACGCTATCTGCAGCTTTGCGCCGAAGACAATATGCAGGTGGCGAACTGCTCGACGCCGGCGAACTACTTCCACATTCTGCGCCGCCAGCTCCATCGCAACTTGCGCAAGCCGCTCATTCTCATGGCGCCGAAGTCGTTGCTGCGCCACAAGCGCTGCGTCTCGCGGCTCGGCGAGATGGGCATGGCGTCGAGCTTCCAGCGCATCCTGCTCGACGACGGCGAGACGCATGAGACGGCGCTGCTGAAACCCGACGAGCAGATCCGCCGCGTCGTGCTGTGCAGCGGCAAGGTCTATTACGATTTGCTGGAAGACCGTGAGAAGCGCGGGATCGACGACGTCTATCTGCTGCGCGTCGAGCAGCTTTATCCCTTCCCGCTGAAGAGCCTCGTCACCGCTTTGTCGCGCTTCAAGAACGCCGACATCGCCTGGTGCCAGGAGGAGCCCAAGAACATGGGCGCCTGGTTCTTCGTCGAACCTTATCTGGAATGGGTGCTGGCCCAGGTGGGCGCGACGGCGAAGCGCGCGCGTTATATCGGACGCCCCGCCTCGGCCTCGACCGCCGCCGGCGCCATGTCGAAGCATCTGGCGCAGCTTCGGGCTTTCCTGGATGACGCTTTTGCGGCCTAGCGCCCCCTCCCCAGCCTTCCCCCGCTTTGCGGGAGAGGGAGAACATCGTGGCCTTCATCGACAACGCTGATCACGAGGGTCCCCTCTCCCGCCATAGCCCGTCGAAAGACGGGCGTCCTTCAGACGCCCTATGGCGGGGGAGGGACAGGGAGGGGGCCTCGCGGGCACACTTAGAAAATTTACCAACTCCGCTGAGCCATACGAGGAATGATCGATGACTGAAATTCGTGTCCCGACCCTCGGCGAATCCGTCACGGAGGCGACGATCGGCCGCTGGTTCAAGAAGGCGGGCGACACGGTGCGCGCCGATGAAACGCTTGCCGAGCTCGAGACCGACAAGGTGACCTTGGAGGTCAACGCCCCTGCGGCGGGCGTCCTCGCCGAAGTTCTGGTCAAGGAAGGCGAAACGGTGCAGCCGGGCGCGCTGCTCGGCCAGATCGTCGCCGGGGGCGCTGCTGCTGCGCCGGCGCCGGCCGCAAAACCCGCTCCGGCGCCTGCCGCCGCTGCGCCCGCTCCCGCCGCGCCGAGCCAGCCGGCCACGACCATGCCGCCCTCGCCCGCCGCCGCCAAAATCGCCGCGGAGAAAGGCATCGACGTCTCGCAGGTCGCGGGCTCCGGCAAGCGCGGCCAGGCGCTGAAATCCGACGTGATCGATTTCGCCGCCCGGGCCCCTGCGGCGCCGGCGCCAGTCGTCGAAGCGCCGCCGCCGCCCGCCCCGCGCGCCCCCGCGCCGCAGGAGGACGCCGCGCGCGAGGAGCGCGTGAAGATGTCGCGCCTGCGCCAAACCATCGCCCGGCGCCTGAAAGAAGCGCAGAATGTCGCGGCGATGCTGACGACCTTCAACGAGGTCGACATGTCGGCGCTCATCGCCCAGCGCAACAAATACAAGGACCTTTTCGAGAAGAAGCACGGCGTGAAGCTCGGCTTCATGTCCTATTTCGTGAAAGCCTGCTGTCAGGCGCTGGAGGAAATCCCGGCGGTCAACGCCGAGATCGACGGGACGGACATCATCTACAAGCGCTTCTGCCACATCGGCGTGGCGGTGGGCACGGATAAGGGCCTCGTCGTGCCCGTGGTGCGCGACGCCGATCGCATGTCTCTGGCCGAGATCGAGAAAAGCATCGCCGCGCTGGGCAAGAAGGCGCGCGACGGCGCGCTCGACATCGCCGATCTGCAGGGCGGCACTTTCACCATCTCGAACGGCGGGGTCTATGGCTCGCTGATGTCGACGCCCATATTGAACGCGCCGCAATCCGGCATTCTCGGCATGCACAAGATTCAGGAGCGCCCGATTGCGGTCGACGGCAAGATCGAGATCCGCCCGATGATGTATCTGGCGCTCTCCTACGACCATCGCCTCGTCGACGGGAAGGAGGCGGTGACCTTCCTCGTGCGCGTCAAGGAGACGCTGGAGGACCCGGGCCGTCTGGCGCTGGCGCTGTAAGGGGAGGGGAACGCTCCTCCCCCCAAACTCGCACGATTCCTGCTAGAGAGGGTGAGGCGCTGAGCCAGAAACAGCCGCTTCGCTCCCGCATAAAGGGGTAACCTTGGCCGCAGAATCGGCCGTGGCGCCCTCTTTAAAACGGCTCCAAAGCGCCACACATCTAGCTGCAAGACGCGCTGCGCGGCAGGCGTCGACGGGCGGGTCGTCACGGACGCCGAGGAGGAGCAACATGCAAGAAAAAATCACGATCGAGCGAAGGGAGCCGCTCCTGACGCCGGAACAATTCGCCAATCTGGGCGACGGCATGATCGCTTATGTGCGCGCCATGCGGTCCGAAGACGTCAACCGCCTCTATCCGCAAGCGCCGCAGATCCAACCCGGTCTCACCATTTTCGCGCTGATCGGGGCCGACGGCGCCCCGATCGTTCTCGCCGACTCGGAAGAGGGCGCCATTGGCAACGCCCGGGAAAACGACCTCACCATGGTCAGCCTGCACTGATGTTGGGCAACAGACCCGGCCCGCCGCGGGGCCGGGGCCGCCTTTGCATTTTCATTTGATAATCGCCATTCGCCCTACCGGCGGGACGAAGGCAGGGTTTTTGCTTCCATATCGGAAAGGGGCCGCCTGCCCCGCCATGGAGGCGTTCATGCCGGCAACCGAGTTATTTGCTGTCTGTCACGTTAACGACGTCGCCAAGCGCGGCGCGGTCGGCTTCGTGCTGGCGCGCAGGGAGGGCGACAAGACCGTGCCCTTCCCAATCTTCGTCGTCCGCCAGGGCAGGGTCTACCACGCTTACGCCAACCGCTGCCCGCATCAGGGCGCGCGGATCGACTTCCAGCCCGGCCACTTCCTCGACCAGGGCCACCGCGCCATCGTCTGCGGCAAGCACGGCGCGCTCTTTGATCCGGTGACCGGCAATTGTTACGACGGCCCTTGCGCCGGCGCCGCGCTGGAAAAGATCGAGGTCGTCGTCGACGGCGAGGATGTCTGCATCACCGGGGTGGAGCTTGCCGAGGAAGATGGACTCGATCGTCCGGAAAACGACGAGATGCCGCCAGTCATGGTGACGTCGGACTGAGCGGGCGAGGCTCGCGCGTTCAATTACCCCCGAAGAGCTGTTCGAAAATATTCTTCTCCTGCGGCGCCGGGCTGCGCCCGCGCCGCGGGCTGGGGGGAGGCGCCGCGCCGGCATTGGGGACGTCCGCGGGCGGCAGCAGGTCGTCGATCTCTCTTTGACGCGCCGCGCGAGCGCGTGGGGGCGGCAGTATCGTCGCCGTTTCGTCCGGCGCCGACAAAGTCTCCTCGGCGGCCCGATTTTCCGGCGGAGACGGTGGCGCTTGTCTTTGTGGCCTTGGCGGCGGCGTGGGCGCAGGCTGGTGGTCGGCCCCTGTGAAGATGCCGATCAGCTCGTCGAGCGGCTTGGCGATGACCTCCTCGGCGTCCGAGCGCCAGGAGCCGGTCGGCAGGCTCGCGACCGGCGCGCCGCGCAGGGCGATCCCCATATAGCGGCTCCAGATTCCCACCGGCAGATTGCCGCCCGAGGCCTTTTTCGTCGGCGAGCTGTCGTCATTGCCGAGCCACACGCCGGTGACGAGCCGGCTCGTATAGCCGACAAACCAGGCGTCGCGAAAATCCTGGCTGGTGCCTGTCTTGCCGGCCGCCTGCCATCCGGGCAGCGCCGCCTTGCGCGCCGTGCCGGTCAGCAGCGTCTCCTGCATCATCGTATTCATCATCGCCACATATTGCGGCTCGATCACGCGGCCGAAGACGGAGCCTTTGCGCTGGTAAAGCGTCTTGCCGCTCGCCGTCTTCACCCGTGTGATGATGTGCGGCTGCACGCCGACCCCGCCATTCGCGAAGGGCGCATAGGCGGCGACAAGCTCCAGCGGCGTCACTTCCGACGTGCCGAGGGCGATGGAGGCGTTGGGCTGAAGGTCGGATTGGACGCCGAGCCGGTGCGCCGTCTTCACCACGGCCTTCGGCCCAACTTCCAGACCGACGCGCACCGCGACGGTATTGAGCGAGAGCGCCAGCGCCTTGGTGAGCGTGACGGGGCCGAAATATTCGTGGCTGTAGTTCTCCGGCGTCCAGCCCTTGATGTTGAGCGGACCGTCCTCGCGCACGGAGTCCGGCGTCATGCCATGTTCGAGACCGGCGAGATAGACGAAGGGTTTGAAGGCCGAGCCCGGCTGGCGTTTGGCGGAGACGGCGCGATTGAACTGGCTCTCCGAATAGTCGCGGCCGCCGACCAGCGCGCGGATCGCGCCATTGGGGTCGATCGACACGATGGCGCCTTGCGACACGCCGAATTTTGCGCCCTTGTTGTCGAGCTCCTCCTTCAGCGCGCCTTCCGCCACGGCCTGCAGGCGCGGGTCGATGGTTGTCGTGACGACAATGTCCTGGTCGATGGCGCCGATCGTGTCGTCGAGCATGTCCATGACGTAATCGGCCGCATAATTGGCCGAGCCCGTGCCCAGGCCTTTGGCCGCCTGCGCCGGATGGGCGAGCGCCGCCTTGGCCATCGTCTCGCTGATATGGCCTTCCTGCGCCATTGCCGTGATGACCTGCGCGGCGCGCTCGGTCGCGCCTTCGGGATTGCGGTCAGGGGCGAGCTTGCTCGGGGCCTTCATCAACCCCGCGAGCACGGCGGATTCGGAGAGAGTCGCGGTCCTGGCGCTATGACCGAAATAGCGCTGCGTCGCCGCCTCGACGCCATAGGCGCCGGAGCCAAAATAGACGCGGTTGAGGTAAAGCTCGAGAATCTGGTCCTTCGAATATTTATGCTCGAGCCAAAGCGCCAGGATCGCCTCCTGGATCTTGCGCGAGATCGTCCGCTCCTGCGTCAGGAACAGGTTTTTGGCGAGCTGCTGGGTCAGCGTCGAGCCGCCCTGCATGCCGCCGCGGCCGGTGACATTGCGCAGCAGCGCGCGGCCGATGCCCTGCGGATCGACGCCCCAATGCGAATAGAAACGCCGATCTTCGATGGCGATGAAGGCCTTGGGCAGATAAGGCGGCAGCTCCGAAATGCGGATCGCCGCGCCGCCCGTGTCTCCGCGATTGGCGAGAAGCTCGCCGTCCGAGCCCATGATCGCGATATTGGGCGGGCGCTTGGGCACCGCGAGCTGGTCGATCGGCGGCAATTGCGAGCCGTAATAGACCGCGAGCGCGCCGGCGCCGACCACGCCCCAAATCGAAAGGGTGAAGCCCCAATAAAAGAGCGCGCCGATCATCGATCCGGGCCGCCGTCGCTTCGGTTCGGCAGTTGCTTCAGCGTCGAAATCGTCCGGCTCCTCCGCCTCACGCGCCTGACGGGACCGGGGCGAAGGCCGTCTCTCGGCCCGCAAGTCCCAGTCGTCGTCCTCGCCGTCGTCGAATCTGGGTTCCTGACGTTTGCCGCCGCGCGCCATTTTTTCCGTCCAGAGGCTCTCCGCCTGCCCCTGAATTCAACTTAAGGAAGGCGCTTTAAGGGCTGGTTAAGAAATCGCGCGGGCGCGGGCTATTAATTTTTGTGGTTTTTAGAGAGCATGCCGCATGCGCACGATGACAATCTCTCTCTCAGACCAACAGGCCCGCCGTATCCAGCTAGCGGTGGAAACGGGCGCCTATGCATCGAATAGCGAGGTGCTCCGTGAAGCGCTTCGCCTTTGGGAGCAACGCGAGGAAATCCGCGCGCTCGAACTCGAGCGACTCAAGCAGGCCTATGAGACCGGCCTGGCGAGCGGCCCCGGACGCGAGGTGGAAGCAGATTCGCTGCTGGCCGAGTTCAAAAGGAAAGCCGGCCTGAGTAGCTAGGGTCACCCTCACGCCGGCTGCGGAAGCGGCGCTTTTCGATATATGGGCGACAGTGGCGCTCAATAATGTCCGAGCGGCCGACGGGCTTTTCCAACGCATAATGAAGAAAGCGCGACTTGCAACGCCCGCATCCTCGTCGAGGGGCGCTACCTGATTATTTACGAGCCTGCGGAAGACGGCCTCACAATCATCGCCATTGTTCATGGCGCGAGAGACCCCGAAAGCTGGCTCGCGGGCTGAATTCTCCACCACTCCCGACGCGCCGCCCCTTGCGCTTCCTTCTCGGGCTTGCCAAAGTCACCGCCCCCGGCGCGCCGCGTCAATGAACGAGACGGTTTCCAAGGCGATGAAGGTTACGATCGAGAGAGCGGCGCTGTTGCGGGCGCTCGGCCATGTGCATCGGGTGGTTGAACGGCGCACCACGATCCCCATTCTCGCCAACGTGCTGATCGACGCCAGGGACGGAACGCTGACGCTGAAGGCGACCGACCTCGATCTCGAGATCACCGAAAAGGCGCCGGCCGAGGTCGGGCAGGCCGGCGGCGCCACCCTTCCCGCCCATACGCTCTATGACATCGTCCGCAAGCTGCCCGAAGGCGCGCAGGTGTCGCTCGACGGCTCGGGAGAAGCCGGCCAGCTCACGCTGCGCTCGGGGCGTTCGCGTTTCAACCTGTCGACGCTGCCCGAAAGCGACTTCCCCGACGTGACCTCGGGCGAATTCAGCCATAGCTTCTCGCTGGCGCCCGCCGATCTCAAGCGGCTCATCGAGAAGACGCAATTCGCCATCTCCAACGAAGAGACCCGCTATTATCTCAACGGCATCTACATCCACGCGATGGAGGTCGAGGGCCAGTTGATGCTGCGCGCGGTGGCGACCGACGGCCACCGTCTCGCCCGTCTTGAGCTGCCGGCGCCGGAAGGCTGCGCGGGCATGCCGGGCGTCATTCTCCCCCGCAAGGCGGTGCAGGAGGTGCAGCGCCTCATCGAAGACGCACAGGGCGAGGTGCTGGTCGAGCTCTCGACCAATAAGATGCGCTTCTCCTTCGGCGACGCGCTGCTGACGACGAAGCTCATCGACGGCACCTTCCCCGACTACGGCCGCGTCATACCGGCAGGCAACGACAAGCGTCTGACCGTGGAGCGCGACGTCTTCGCCAAGGCGGTCGATCGCGTCTCCACCATTTCGTCGGAGCGCGGCCGGGCGGTTAAGCTCGCTCTGACGGAAGGCAAGCTCGTGCTCTCGGTCACCAACCCCGATCAGGGCTCGGCGGTCGAGGAGATCGAAGCCGATTACGACGGCGCGCCGCTCGACGTCGGCTTCAACGCCAGATATCTCCTCGACATCACCCAGCAACTCGACAGCGACACGGCGCTCTTCAAGCTCGCCGATCCGGGCTCGCCGACGCTGATCCAGGACCGCGACGGGGCGAGCGCGCTTTACGTGCTGATGCCGATGCGCGTCTAACGGCGTTCGGCGCCTACGAAGCGCCCGGCATGGCGGAGCGGGCGCGACGGCGTGTAGCGCTTCTGAGCGCTTGCGAGCGGCGAGGCGGCGCGTCATTGTCAAAAAGCCACGTTCCTACAGAACAAAGGCTTCCATGCTGGATTTCTATGTCCCTCTCTGGCCCTGGCTCGCCGCCTGCTTTGCCGTGGGTGCAGCGATGGGCGCTCTGGCCCCGGGGAAAACGAGGGGCAAGAGCCCTGCCCGCTGGCTGATATGGTTCTGCCTCGCAGCGATCGCCGGAGCCGCTGCAATCGCGCTTGGGGCCGTTGAAGGGACCGTCTCCCTCCATATAGAAGCCGCGCTCGCTTGCTTTGCCGCCTTCCTGATCGGGGCCGGCGCCGCCGCCCTCATCTTCCAGCGCTCGCTCGCCGGCCATGAGGCCTGGGCGCTCGGGCTCATTCCCGCGGCGCTCCTGTGGTGGGGCGCATCAGAGTTCACGGAGCCCGCCTATGAGGCGGAGCTGCAAAAACGCGTCGCAGCGCTGGCCCAGACGGCGGGCGTCGATCCCTCGGGCATGGCGCCGCGCGAGGTGACGGCGCCCCCGGCAGTCGCCGCGAACAAGGAACTGAATGTGGCGGCCCCCGTGCCGGAAGCGTCACCGACGCTTGCGAACGCCCCTGCTCCTGCGCCTGCGTCTCAGCCGCCGGCCGAATTAGACCACACCGCCTGCCAGCGCGCGCTGGACGCTGTCCAGGTCTCCGACCCGGTCGCCTTCCGCGAAGCGCGCGCCACCGTCAACCGGCGCACCGCGCTTGCGCTCGACAAGGCCGCCGAAGTCATTCGCCAGTGCCCCGAAGCGACGATCGAAGTGCGCGGCCATGGCGACGGCGGCGCCGAGGACGATCTCTTGTCGCGCCGCCGCGCGCTGGCGGCCGTGCATTATTTGCGCCTGGAAGGCGTTTCTGGCCATAAACTCGTCGCCATAGGCTGCTGCGAGAAGGCGGGCGAGGCGCGCCGCCCCGTCGCGATCGAATACATCTTGCGCTGAGCGGCACAGCTTTTGTTTTCGAGAGAGGAACGGCCCGGATAAGCCGTGCGGCGCCGTTCGCTGGAGAGAAAGACCGCCTTGGACGCCATCACGCCGCCCGTTCACGCCGCAACCGTCGCCGCGCTGAAGGAAGAGGTGCTGCATCGCCTCACCTTCACGATCTGCAAGGACGCCGCGGCGGCCAGCCCGCGCGACTGGTTCGTCGCCACCGCGCTGGCGGCGCGCGACCAGGTGGTCGAGTCCTGGCTCGCCTCGACCAAGCGCAATTACAGCGAAGATCGCCGCCGCGTTTATTATCTCTCGCTCGAATTCCTCATTGGCCGGCTTCTGATCGACACGCTGACCAATCTCGGCCTCACCGCCGCGATGCGCGACGCGCTCGCCGAGCTCGGCGTCGATCTGGACAGACTGCGCGACGTCGAGCCGGACGCGGCGCTCGGCAATGGCGGGCTGGGGCGCCTCGCCGCCTGCTTCATGGACAGCATGGCGACGCTGGAAATCGCCGCCTGCGGCTATGGCATCCGCTACGACCACGGCCTGTTCCGCCAGACGATCAAAGACGGCTGGCAGCACGAATATCCAGAGGATTGGCTCTCCTTCGGAAACCCCTGGGAGTTCCCGCGCCCGGAAATCACCTATGACATCGGCTTTGGCGGGCATGTTGAAACGACGCGGCTCCCGGATGGCGCGGCTGCGCATGTGTGGCGGCCCGGCGAGACGATCGTCGCAGTCGCCTATGACACGCCGGTGGTCGGCTGGCGCGGCAAGCATGTGAACACGCTGCGCCTATGGTCGGCGCGCGCCCTCGATCCGCTGCGTCTCGACGCCTTCAACCAGGGCGACCATGTGGGCGCGCTCACCGAGCAGGTGCGCGCCGAGGCGATCTCCAAGATTCTCTATCCCAGCGACGCAACGCCCGCCGGCCAGGAGCTGCGGCTGCGGCAGGAGTATTTCTTCGTCTCCGCGTCACTGCAGGATCTCATCCGCCGCCACATGAAACAGACCGGCGACATCACCAAGCTCGCCGAAAAAACCGCGATCCAGCTCAACGACACACATCCCGCAATCGGCGTCGCCGAGCTGATGCGTCTTCTTGTCGATGTCCATGGCGTCGAATGGAAGATGGCCTGGAAGATCACTCAGGCGACCTTCGCCTATACCAATCACACACTGCTGCCCGAGGCGCTGGAGACCTGGCCGGTATGGCTGATGGAGAAGCTGCTGCCGCGCCACATGCAGATCATCTATCTCATCAACGCCATGCATCTCGACGGCTTACGCGAGAAGGGCGTTGCGGATTCCGGCGTGCTCTCTTCCGTCTCGCTCATCGACGAGCACAATGGACGCCATGTCCGCATGGGTCATCTCGCCTTTCTCGGCTCGCATAAGGTCAATGGCGTTTCCGCCTTGCACAGCGAATTGGTGAAGGAAACGGTTTTCAAAGATTTCCACCGTCTTTCCCCGGATCGCATCGTCAACAAGACGAATGGCGTGACCTTCCGGCGTTGGCTGCTCGAGGCCAATCCGCCGCTGTCGCGACTGCTTGCGGAGACGATCGGAACAAGCGTCTTCGACGACGCCACACTGCTCAACAAGCTCGAAGCCTTCGCGGACGACCCCAATTTCCAGAACCGCTTTGCCGCCGCCAAGCGCGAAAACAAGGAGCGGCTCGCCACTAAAATCTTCGAGAGCGTCGGCGTCAGGGTGGACCCCCACGCGCTCTTCGACGCGCAGATCAAACGCATCCACGAATATAAGCGCCAGCTACTCAATGTGCTGGAGACTGTCGCGCTCTATCTCGACATCAAATCGCAGCCGAGCCGCGATTTCGTGCCGCGCGTGAAAATCTTCGCCGGCAAGGCGGCGGCGAGCTATCATCAGGCGAAGCTCATCATCAAGCTCGCGAATGACGTCGCGAGCATTGTAAACGCCGACGCCGCGACGCGCGATCTGCTCAAGATTGTTTTCCTGCCGAACTACAATGTCAGCCTGGCGGAAATCATCATCCCCGCCGCCGATCTCTCTGAGCAGATTTCGACCGCCGGCATGGAGGCTTCCGGCACTGGCAATATGAAATTCGCGCTCAACGGCGCGCTGACCATCGGCACACTCGACGGCGCCAATGTCGAAATCAAGGAACATGTCGGCGACGACAATATCTTCATCTTCGGCCTGAACGCGCAGCAAGTGGCGGAAAGCCGTGCGCGCGGAATAGACGCGCGCGAGACGATTGCGGCGAGCCCACGTCTCGCCGAAGCGCTGCAGGCAGTGGCGAGCGGCATGTTCTCGCCCGACGATCCGCATCGCTATGCGCAGCTCGTCGATACGCTGACCTATTACGATCACTTCTTGATTACGAAGGATTTCGATAGCTATTGCGAGACGCAGCGCAAGGTCGACGCGCGTTGGCGCGACCAGAAGGCGTGGCGACGCTCGTCAATTCTCAATACCGCGCGCGTGGCGTGGTTCTCGTCCGACCGCACCATTCGCGAATATGCGGAAGAGATTTGGAAGGTTGAGGTTTAATACGGTTTCCGTTTGAACAGCGCGCGCCGGGCCGTGTCATTCCCGGCGGGCTGAAAGCCCGACCGGGAATCCAGAGCCACAAACAAGAGCGCTGGTTTTGCCCAGAGCCCGTCATTGCGAGCGAAGCGAAGCAATCCAGGGCAGCGATGCGGCCCTGGATTGCTTCGTCGGCTCCGCCTCCTCGCAATGACGGCGGTGAGTCCCTGTGTGTCCAAACGGCGCGAGCGTCGGGAATGACAGCGGCCCAAGTCTCGGACTATCACCCAACCGAGCGGCGCGACGAGCGCAGCGGCGAGCGGAGTTGAAGCTTGGTCACCTTGCGGGGCTCGGGCGGCGGCTCGAGCGCCAGAGGCGCTTCTTCGCGCTCGATGAGCGCCACTCTTGTTTCGGCAAACTCCTCGACGACGCGCCGACCGCTCTCTGTCTCGGACACATGAGCTGCGCCGTTCAACACGCCGCCACGCGTCACCTCTATGGCGCCGCAGTCCCATTTGCCTTCGACGCGGCCCATGGCGCGAACGGCGAGCAAATCTCGCGCAGCGATGTCGGCATTGACGTAGCCGGAGATGTCGGCGGTCGACGCCTCGATCTTGCCTTTGACGACTCCCGTCGGCCCAACGAGCAGGTGGCGGCAATCTATCTCGCCATCGAACGAACCGTCGACCACGACGCTGCCGCGCGCCTTGATCGCGCCCGTTAGCTCGGCGCCTTGTCCGATATAGATGGAATCTTCCTCTTCCGGCCTGAACGTCGCCATGTCGATCCCCTCTTCGCGCAATTCCCAGCTCGCTTGAACGATTCGCTACGGGCGCAAGCTTAATCCGTTTTCGCGCTTTTGCGGGTCGATTTCGTTTTCCTTCTCAACACTTATGTGGATAAACGACGTTCAGACCAATAAGCAGGCGCAGGCTTGAGCGGCCGCCGCCTCGATCAGTGTTGATGAACATATCTGCCCGGCGCGGGCTCGAGTGGCACGAAGCCTTTTTCCGGCGCGCCCATCTGGGGCGCAGCTACGCGCTCCTTGGCGCTCTCGCGCTCCAGCCATGACGCCCATGCCGGCCACCATGAGCCTTCAAAAAGCTTGGCGCGTTCGCGCCAATGCTCGGCGCTGACGTAGCGGTCGTTTCGCGGGCGCACGGCGAGATGATAACGCCGCCCCTCGTGACCGGGCTCGGAAACAATGCCGGCATTGTGCCCGCCATTGGTGAGCACGAAGGTCAGATCGTTATCCGTAAAGAGGTGAACCTTATAGACGGAGCGCCATGGCGAGATGTGGTCGGTCTCCGTGCCGACGACGAACATGGGAACGGAAATATCCTTCAAGGCGATCACATCGTCATTGACGGCGTAGCGCCCGGCGGTCAGCCGGTTTTCCAAAAACAGACCGCGCAGATATTGCGCATGCATGAGATAGGGCATGCGCGTCTGATCCGCGCTCCAGGCCATGAGATCGGAGGCGTGATCCCTCTCGCCCAGGAAATATTCCTGTATCGCGCGCGCCCAGAAGAGCTCGTTGGAGCGCAGCGCCATGAAGACGCCGGACATCTGATACGTGTCGAGATAGCCCTGATCCCACATCATATCTTCGAGAAACGCGACCTGCGCTGCATCGACAAAGAGCATGAGGTCGCCGGGCTCGCTGAAGTCGGTTTGCGAGGCAAGGAGCGTCATCGACGCCAGCCGATCGTCGCCGTCGCGCGCCATTGTCGCCGCCGCAATGGAGAGCAGCGTTCCGCCGAGGCAATAGCCGGCCGCATGGATCTTGCGTCCGGGCAAGACAGCGTTGACGACCTCGATCGCTTCCATGACGCCGAAGGTGCGATAGTCGTCGAACTCGACGTCGCGGTCCTTGGCCGTCGGATTACGCCAGGAGATCATGAACACGGTGAAGCCGCGCTCGACCAGATAGCGCACAAGCGAATGATGCGCGGCAAGGTCGAGAACGTAATATTTCATAATCCAGGCGGGAACGATCAGGATCGGCTCGGCCGCCACATTTTCCGTCGTCGACTGATATTGAATCAGCTCCATGAGATGGTTGCGGAAGATCACCTCGCCCGGCGTCGCCGCAACATCCTTGCCGATTTCATAGCCATTGTCGCCCTTGCCGGATTGCGCCGCGACGTCGAGAAAATCCTGAATGAAAAATTCGAGCCCGCGCAGCAAATTGGCCCCGCCTTCCCGCTGGGTTCGATCCATGACGACGGGATTGAGCCAGGGAAAGTTCGAGGGCGAAAAGACGTCGATATATTTCGTCGCGAGAAAAGAGACGCGCGCGGCGTTGTTCGGCCGCATGCCGCGCAACTCTCTCGTCGCCTTGCGCCACCATTGCTGCTGCGACAGAAACGCCTGCTCGAAGAAGAGATAGGGAAAAGCCGCCCAGGCCGGATCATTGAAGCGTCTATCGGAAGGCTCGGGCGCAAAGGGGCGCTCCGCCTTGTCGCTGACGAGATTATGCATGCCGAAATGGGCAAGCCGCGCGGCCGACGAAAAAGCCTCCGTCGTCAATTCGAGCTGACGTCCCGGAGACTGCGCGAGATGCGCCGCCCAGTCGATCCAGGCCGAGATTTGCGCATGCGGCGAAATGCCCTGGGTAAAGCGCGCGATGGTCGCCTGCGCAACGCGATCGACGGTCTCGAAAGATTGCGGCCGCGTCAACGACATGAGCGGCGGCGGCGCGCGGCGCTCGAGTGCGCGAGGAGCGTTCACGCTGCGCTTTCCAACAGGCTGGTCCATGGCTGGCCCTTTACGTCCACCCCACTCTGCCGCTGCATTATAGCAAATGCGTGAAGATCAGGCTAAGGGCCTTCCGCCAGCAGCTCGGTGATCGAGCCGTTTTCATGACGCCGACTGATCGCTTGCGCGAAGAGATCAGCAACTGAAACGATGGTTAAGCGCTCTCCCAGCGCTTGCGCCGTTGCGTCGTCGCCATGCAAAGGAACGGCGTCTGTAATGACAACGCCGTCGATCGGCGCGTCCCGCAGAGTCTGCGCCGCGGCCTTGGCGAAGACGCCATGCGTCGCCGCGACAAAAACCCGGGCGGCGCCATGCGTGCGACACGCCGCCGCAGCCCGCGCCGACGTGCCGCCTCCCGCGATCAGATCGTCCAGTATGATGGCGATGCGGCCGTTGACGTCGCCCGCGAAAATCTCTCCCGTCACCTCTCCTTCGCTGCGCGTCTTATCCATGAAAGCTTTGGCGACAGGACGTCGCAACATGCGATCCAGCCGTTGGCGAAACAACTCGGCGCGTTTCTCGCCGCCGAGATCGGGAGAGACGACCGCGGCGGGCGCTTCGCCGATCAGAGGCTCGAAGTGGCGCGCGAAAAGCGCATGAGCGTCGAGCGGAATTGTCTCGCAACGAAAAGCGTTTTCGAATGCAGCGATGTTGTGGACGTCGACGGTCATCACCGCATCTGTCCGCATGGCCTCGAAGAGCTGCGCCACATAACGCGTGGTGATCGGATCACGTGGCTTGGTGCGACGGTCCTTGCGCGAAAAGCAGAGATAAGGCGCCACCGCCGTCACCCGCGCCGCCCCGGAATCCTTCAGCGCGCCGATGAAAAACAGAAGCTTCAGAAGCTTATCGGCGCTGCTCGCGCCTGATTCGCCATGCAGGCTGAAGAGCACATAGGCGTCATGGCCGCGCACGCTCGTAAGCGGGCGCAACTTATATTCGCCGTCTTCGAAAGCGCGCTCTTCGAGCGGCGCGAGCTCGACGCCAAGCCTTTGCGCGACCGCCTCGCCAAAAGCGCGGCTGGAGCTCAGCGCAAAGAGAGAGAGCTTCCCCATGACGACGCCTATGCCTCCACGAGCCAGGATGCGATGCGCGGCCATTCATTTGCGATCGTGCTGCGCCCCATGAACAGCGCAAGATGGCCGCAGGGGGCGATCGCCGTTTCCACCGCGCCAGCGACAAGATCAGCGCCGGCCAGAGCCTGCCCCGGCGGCGCGATTGTGTCATGCTCGCCGACGAGCAGAAACAGGGGTTTGTCCAGCGCGCAAATATTCGCTGTCTTTCCCAGGGCCGGAAAGGCGCCGCGCGCCAGTAGATTCTCACGGAAAAGACGGCAGAACACTTCGCGGTAGTAGGGGCCCGGCAGATCGACGACGCGTTTGTCCCAACGCTGGAAGGCGACGACGGCGGCCTGTTCAGGAGGCGACGAAAAAGGCGGCCGGAGCTGCAGCGAGTCGACGAGCCGCCTCTCCTCGCAATCCTCTCTGGGCCAGAGCGGCGCCATCTGTTCGCCTCTCACAATGCCGCCGCCGCTCTCAATCAACCGATCGATGACATGGTTCGTCGTTTTTTCCACCGGCTCGGAGAGCGCAGAGCATGCAGCTTTCAGATCGATGGGCGCGCCGGCCAGCACGATGCGGCGGACCTTATTGGGAAAGCGCGCGGCGTAGATGAGGGAAAACCAACCGCCCTGGCACGGGCCGATCAGATCGACTGGCCCGCCGATCTCATCCACCGCGACATTCAGCGCCGCAAGCTGTGCGTCGATGCCGACCATTCGGGTCTCGGAAGTGGCCGACTTCCAGTCGGCGAGATAGAGCCTTTCGCATCCATTTTGCCGCAAGGCTTCAACGATGCTGTGGCCGGGCGCGAGATCGGCAAGCTGCGCGTCATGCAGCGCGTAGGGCCCGACGATCAGCGCGGGCGCGCCTGCGTCCGAGGTTGAAAAATCCCACAGACGAAGCGCATCGAGCTCGAGCACGAGCCGATTGGGCGTGCACCACTCGGGCCCGGCGCCCATCGCAGGCGGCGGAAAAGCCGCCGCTTCGAGCGTGCGGCGCCATATCTCCATGGTCAGGAGCGGCCAGGCGAAAGGATTTCGCGTCCATATGTCCCAGGCCATGACATTTTCCATCATGATCGAAGGCGGCCTATCATATGTGATGAAACGGCAGGAATGCGAATGGCTGAAAAGCTCGAACCAGGCGCTTCCGACAACGCGCTTTCGATTCGCGACAAGCTGCGCTTTCTCTGCGCGCCCGCCGCCTATCCGCATAAGCCGGCCATGGTCCAGTTGGTCGAGACGCATATGTCCTATGTCTTCCTTGCTGGCGCGCGCGCCTACAAGCTGAAGAAACCGGTGCGTTATCCTTTTCTCGACTTCTCGACCATCGAGGCGCGCGAGCGCGATTGTCGCGAGGAGCTGCGCCTCAACCGCCGCCTGTCGAGAGACGTCTATCTCGACGTGGCGCCGCTCAAGGCGGTGGGCGATCGACTATCGTTTGACGATACGGGCGAAATCGTCGACTGGCTCGTCGAAATGCGGCGCCTGCCGGGCGAGCTCATGCTCGACGCGCTGCTCCGCACAAAGGGCTTGTGCGATTCACAGATCACAGCTGTCTGCGAAACGCTCGCACAATTCTACCGGCGCACGGAGCGCTCAAAAATCGGGCCCGAGCAATATATCGCGCGCTTCGCTGCCGAGCAGGACATCAATCGCGCAATGCTGACGCATCCCGGGATCGACGGCGCCCCGCAGATCCTCGAGCGTCTCGACGCGCGCCTGACCGCCCAACGCCCGCAGCTCGAAGCGCGCGTCACGGCGGGGCGCATCGTCGATGGCCATGGCGATCTGCGCCCGGAGCATATTTGCCTCACCGAGCCCGTGGTCATTTTCGATTGTCTCGAATTCAACGCGGAGCTGCGTCAGGTCGATCCTTTCGACGAGGTGGCGTTTCTGGGCGTCGAATGCGCGCAACTCGGCGCGCCGCACCTCTTGCGCCGCTTCATCGAGGCGCTTGCGTCGCATTTGGAAGAGGCCGTCCCGCCATGGGACTTGATCTGGCTTTACGCCGCCTGGCGCGCCGCGCTGCGCGCGCGCCTCTCCATCGCGCATCTCTTAGATGCGTCGCCGCGCCACCCGGAGAAATGGGCGCCTCTCGCAAATCGTTATCTTGGTCTCGCTGCGCGGGCGCTCGACGGCGGGTTTTAATAAAGGGAGGAGGATTTGCCGTTCCAGGATCGTCAAGAAGCCGGCCAGCGCCTTGCCGAAGCGCTCGAGCGCTTCAAGAGCCCTGACACTGTCGTCTTCGCGCTGCCGCGCGGCGGCGTTCCTGTCGCCGCGCAAATCGCCAAGGCGCTCGGCGCGCCGCTCGATCTCGTGCTGGTGCGCAAGATCGGCGTTCCCTTCCAGCCCGAGCTTGCCATGGGCGCGATCGCCGACGGCGGCGAGTTGGTCGTCGCGCGCAACGAGGACGTCATCGCGCTCGCGGGCGTGACCGAAACGCAGTTTCATCGCGCAGTCTCGCAGGAAACCGCGGAGATCGAACGCCGCCGCCGTCTTTATCTTGGCGGGCGCGAATGCGCCGACGCGAAAGGTCGCGTTGCGATCGTCGTCGACGACGGCGTGGCGACCGGCGCCACGACGCGCGCGGCGCTCCGGGCAGTCCGCGCCCGCGCGCCAAAAAAGCTGATCCTCGCCGTGCCGGTGGCGCCGACGGAGAGTCTCGGAGAGCTGCGCGCCGAGGCCGACGAGATTATCTGCCTGGAGTCCCACGAGTATTTCCTGGGGGTGGGCTGCTACTACGCCGATTTCAGCCAGACTGAAGACGATGAGGTCATCGACCTTCTCGACCGCTATGGCGCCGAAGCGACGCGCGGCTAAATGCCTCCAAGGCGAAGAGGCAAGGCCCCGTTAGGCTGAATGTCGCAAAATCGACTCGCTATCCAACTGACATGAGGCGCTGGAAGCGCCCAATGAGAGGGAAGGAAGACATGCAGCCGACCAAAAACACACGCGCGTCGGAGAAGACCGAGCCAGGCCGTTATGTCCGTTTCTTTTCGCAGATCGGGATCGCCGACGTGCCGCTCGTCGGCGGCAAGAATGCGTCGCTCGGCGAATTGTATCGCGAGCTGACGGCGAAAGGCCTTCTCATTCCCAACGGTTTTGCCGTCACTGCCGAAGCCTATCGGCATGCGCTCGACGCCGCCGTCGCTTGGCCCGCGTTGAAGGAATCGTTGCAAGGGCTCAATCCGGACGACGTCGATGATCTCGCCCGCCGCGCCGCCCGTGCGCGGGAAATCGTCTATGGCGCCGGCCTGCCGGCGGATGTCGAAGCGGATATTCGCGCGGCGCTCGCGCGGTTGACCGAAGAATATGGCGCCGAGCTGACGGTCGCGGTGCGCTCTTCCGCGACGGCGGAGGATTTGCCGAGCGCGAGTTTCGCCGGCCAGCACGACACCTATCTCAATATTCGCGGCGAAGCGGCGACGCTCGACGCGGTGCGCCATTGCTTCGCAAGTCTCTTCACGGATCGCGCCATCCGTTACCGGATCGACAACGGCTTCGATCATTTCAAAGTGTTCAACTCCGTCGCCGTCATGAAGATGGTGCGCTCGGATCTCGCCGCCTCCGGCGTGATTTTCACCATCGACACGGAGACCGGCTTCGAGGACGTCGTCTTCATCACCGGCGCCTATGGGCTCGGCGAAAATGTCGTGCAGGGCGCGGTCGACCCGGATGAATTCTATGTCTTCAAGCCGACCTATGCGCAAGGCAAGCGCGGCGTGCTGAAACGGGCTTTGGGCCCCAAGAAGATCAAGATGATCTTTTCCAGCGGCGGCCGCGTGACCACGCGCAATATTCCCACCGACCGCAAAGAGCGCGAGAAATTCTGCATCACGGACGACGAGGTTCTGACGCTTGCGGGCCAGGCCATCGAGATCGAAAAGCACTACAGCGCCAAGGCGCGCGAACATCGCCCGATGGACATTGAATGGGCAAAGGACGGCGTCGACGGCAAGCTCTATATCGTGCAGGCGCGGCCCGAGACCGTCGCGTCGCGGCGCAACCGCAATGTCGTCGAGGAGTATAAGGTCAAGAAACACGGCGCGGTGAAGGTCGAAGGCCGCGCCGTCGGGGCCAAGATCGCTTTCGGCAAGGCCCGCGTCATCGCGCATTCGACCGAGTTGTCGAGCTTCTTGCCGGGCGAGATTCTCGTCGCCGACACCACCTCGCCCGATTGGGGCACGGTGATGAAATCGGCCGCCGCCATCGTCACCAATCGCGGCGGTCGCACCTGCCACGCGGCGATCGTCGCGCGCGAGCTCGGCATTCCAGCCATCGTGGGCACGGATCGGGCGACGCATGTCATCCGCACGGGCGACCTCATCGCCGTGAGCTGCGCCGAGGGAGATGTCGGCAAGGTCTATGAGGGCGAGATCGATTTCGAGGTCGTGAAAACGGATCTCGCCAATCTGGCGCGGCCCGCGACGCATGTAATGATGAATGTCGGCAACCCCGATATCGCCTTCGGCATTTCGGCGCTGCCCAATGACGGCGTCGGGCTTGCGCGCATGGAGTTTATCATCGCCGAGTCGATCAAGGCGCATCCGATGGCGCTCATCCACCCCGAACGTCTCGACGCAAAGGAGCGCGCCGAAATCGAGCGGCTGACGGCGCAATATGAGAGTCCCAGCACATTCTTCGTCGAGCGCCTCTCGGAAGGCGTCGCGACCATCGCCGCCGCATTCTATCCCAAGCCCGTCGTCGTGCGCATGTCGGACTTCAAGAGCAACGAATATGCGTCGCTCCTGGGCGGCCGCGTTTTCGAGTGCCATGAGGAAAATCCGATGATCGGTTTCCGCGGCGCGTCGCGCTACGCCCACCCAAATTATCGCGAGGGTTTTGCGCTGGAATGTGCGGCGATGAAGCGGGTGCGCGACGATCTCGGTCTCACCAACGTCAAACTGATGATCCCCTTCTGCCGCCGCATCGACGAAGCCCAGAAGGTCGTCGCGCTGATGAGCGAATTGGGCCTCGAGCGCGGCAAGGACGGGCTCGAGATTTTCGTGATGTGCGAGATACCCAATAATGTGCTGCTGATCGACGCCTTCTCGCAACATTTCGACGGTTTCTCGATTGGATCGAACGACCTCACTCAGCTCACGCTCGGCGTCGATCGTGACTCGGCGATTGTGGCCTTTGATTTCGACGAACGCGACGAGGGTGTGAAGACGATCATCCGCATGGCGGTCGAGGGTGCGCAACGCAATGGACGTCATTGCGGCATCTGTGGCCAGGCGCCATCGGATTATCCTGAGATTGCGGAGTTTCTGGTGCGCCTCGGGATCGATTCGATCAGCCTGAACCCCGACACCATCCTGCGCACAACGACGCGCATCGTCGACGTCGAAAAAACACTCGGGCGCGCGCCAAAAGCGCGCTAGGGCTTGAAAGACAGGCCGCCAGCGACAGGTTCCGTTCGTCGCCTTCGTCGAACGCGACGCTCGTACCCGGCGCTTAAATGCTGCGGGTCATTGTGAGCGAAGCGACGCCATCCAGAGCGGCCTTGCGGCCCTGGATGGCGCCGCCGCTAAGCCCTCGCAATGACGCGTTCAGCGGTGTAGCCGCAGTGGAAGGATGTCTGGCATGAACCCTGTCAAATTTGCTGTCGCGGCGGCATTCGCTTGTGGAGCCGTCTCCATTGCGCCGAGCGCGGCGTCGGCGATGCCGATCGCCAATGTCGGCCTCGTTCCGGCGCCGCAGATCGAGGATGTGGCCGCCGTGCGCGTGTGCAACGCCTATGGCCATTGCTGGTGGAGAGCGACAGGCCCTTATTACGGCTATAGGCGCCCCTATTACGGCGCCTATCGTTATGGCTGGCGCCGTCCCTATGGCTACCACTACGGATGGCGCCATCCTCACTACCGCCATTACGGTTATGGCTGGCGTGGCGGGCATGGCGGCGGCTGGCATCACGGCTTCGGCGGGCGCGGCCACTGGCGTTGACATCGCGAAAAACGGCCCGGCGGTACCTTCGCGCTCGGGCCGTTTTTCTCCAGCGGACCAAGCCGCTGGCGCATTGGAGAGTTAACGCCTGATCGGGCGATTACAAGGCAGGCCATTGGCGGATTGGCGGCAATGGCCTTTTCCGATCATTGGCCCGGCGCGACCTTGTGTGATCACGCGAAATATGCGGACGTGCGCTTGCCGGCTATTTGCAGAAGAAGACTCTGGTCAACCCCGATAACGCCATCCGTGCCCGCCACCGAGGCGCCGAGCAGGATCGCATTCGCCGCACCCGACCCCGTATAGGACGCGCTCGTCGGGTCGACGCTGTTGGAGTCGTACATGGCGGCGAAGCGCGAGATGAAGGCTTCGAGCTTTTTGGGGTCCTGGAAATCCTTGATGTTCAGCTTTTGGTTCAAGAGCCGATATTGCGTGTCGACGGGCTGCGCCTTTGTGAGCGGCGAAATGCCAAGGGCGGTTTGCACCACGGTCAAGATGTTTTTATCGGCGAGTATGCCATAGGCGCTGGTGATGCTCGGCGCATGTTGCTTGAAATAGAGCGCCAGTTGGACGCCCGGATTTTGCTGGCCCTGATCCGTCTCCAGCGCATTTTCCGTGTAGCGGTTGACGACGCTGGAAACGAGCGTGGACGACTTGGTCGTATCGGCGCCTTTGGCGGCGAAGTCGAAAGCCTTGGCGAATGCCTGAATATTAGGATCGTTGAGCTTGTTTGCGAGCGCCTTGCTGCTTGTCACCCCCTGCTGCAAGACCTGCTTCATGAGGCCCTTGGCGTAGGTCCGGTCGCCCAGCCCAAAAGCTGACATCGCGTAGTTGAAGAGGCGCGGATTTTTGATCAAATCATCCGCGTTTTTTACCTTTCCGATATTCTCTTGGAAGTATTTGTTCGCTGTCGAGATCTCAGGCTTTTTGGCCTCTATCGCCTGCCACTTGCTCAAATTTTTCGAGATCTGCTGATAGCTGGAAATCGTCGACACTTTTGGGCTCCGGGGAAGACGAGGCGGGGGTCGAAATTCATCTTCGAGCGGCGCGCCGATTCTACCGAATCAACTTAGCCCAGAAGGCTTGCCAAAACCTTATCGGCAACACGGAGATTGCGCGCATCGCCGCAAGCCTTGCATCGCAAGATCGGCGGCGTCTCACGAGGTCGCGCGCGGCTTGTCGACGAGGCCGGGCGCGGGCGGCTTGACGAGCTCATCCAGATCGGGCTCGCCGCAATTCGCCAATATTGCGCGTCTCGCCGCGTCGCGCAGCTTCAGCAAGGAAGCGAAATCCTTTTCGGCGGGGCTTATGGGTTTTCCGATCGTGACGCCGAGCGGCGCCCACCTTGGAAACCACTGCTCGCCGCGCAGCATGGAGCGCGTTCCGCGCAATGCGCCTGGGACGACGGCGAGGCCCGCCTCCGCGGCGGTTTTGAAGGCGCCGAGATAGAAGCCTGAAAGTCCCGCCCGGCGCGTGAATGTGCCCTCGGGGAAATAAACCAGATTGCGGCCTCCCCGCGCCGCCGCGATGAGCGCGTCGATGTCGCCGAGGCTGCTCGCGACATCGTAACGATCGACAAATTGCACCCCGAGGCGACGCAGGAATGGTCCGGCGAACATCTGCCGCGCCAGCTCCTTTTTGGCGACGAAAGCCGGCGCGCCCGGCAATATGGCGGTAAGGAGGATGGCGTCGGCGTAGCTCGAATGGTTGAAGACGAGCATGGCGTTGCCGTTCGGGATATTTTCCAATCCGCTCGCGGAGATTGGAACGCGCAACGCGGCGAGCGCGCCATTGGCGAGGCGTCGCACGAAAGCCCAACGTCGTCCCAGCCCCGGAAGCGCCATCACGCCCAACCAAGCGGCCGCATAGCTCGAACCGACAACCAGCCACCACCAGACCGCATAAAGGCCGCCGCCGACGAAACTCAGGGAACGGCGCAATTGCGGACCGAGACCCGCGAGCGCCAGGTGTAAAAATTGCCGCCATACTGGCTGCTGCGGCCCCCCGACGGCGCCGCGCTCGTAAAGAGCCTTGGCGGCGCTTCTGCGAATTTTGCCGCTCGACGTCTTTGGAACGCTGCGCGGCGGCGCCAGCACGATCTCGTCGGCGATCGTCCCGCTGATGTCCGTCGTGACCTCCTGCACCTTTGTTTCGAGCCCTGCGCGCGCCGATGGGTCGGTTTCGGCGGTTTCGGCGAGCACGACGACGCGCTCGGTTCCCGAACGCGGATCAGCGGCGCCGAAGACGGCGACGCAGCCTTTGCGAATCCCGGGGATGCGCGCAACGGCCTCCTCGATCTCCTGCGGATAGAGATGCTGGCCGGCGCGAATGATGATGTCCTTGATCCGCCCGGTGATGAAGACGTCGCCATTGGCGATATAGGCGCGGTCGCCGCTGTCGAGCCAGCCGTTGTGAATGAGCTCGCGGGTCTTCGCCTCATTCATGAAATAACCCGCCGTCGCCGAAGGGCCGCGGAATTCGAGGCGCCCTTCCTGGCGCTCGCCCAACTCACGCCCGCCCTCGTCGACGATGCGTATGTCGTTGCCCGGCAAGGGCTGGCCGCTGGCCGCGAGTTCGATCGCCTTGGCGTCCGCTTCGCGCGCCGGCTTTGCAAGGCCACGGTGAGTCAAAGCGTCCCGCTCGATACGATCGATCAAAGGGCGACGGCCGGTCGGCGGAAAGGCGAGGCCGACGGCGTTCTCGGCAAGGCCATAGACGGGCGCCATGGCCTCTTCCCTGAAGCCGAAGCGGCGAAACTTCTCGCAAAAGCGGCGGAGCGTATAGACGCTCACCGGCTCGGCGCCATTGGCGACCATGCGCAAGGAACCAAGATCGAGTCCAGCAAGGCTCCCTTCGTCCACCTTGGCGACGCATAGCTCGAAGCCGAAATTGGGCGAGGCGCTCAAAGTCGCGCGAAAGCGGTGCAGGGCCCAGAGCCAGTTCGCCGGCCGCGCCAGGAAGCTCAGAGGCGACATGACAAACAGCGGCGCGGCGAAATAAAGCGAGCCGAGCCAGGCGCCGATGAGCCCCATGTCGTGATAGAGCGGCAGCCAGCTCACGAACACATCCTTGGAGCTTGCGCCGATCGCCGCGCCCATCGCTCTCACATTGGCGAGCAGATTGGCGTGGCTGAGCACGACGCCTTTGGGATCGCCGGTGCTGCCGGACGTGTATTGGATCAGCGCGATGGATCTCTCGTCGCGCGACGTGGGCAAGGCGACGTCCTCGGCGGTTGAAAGGCTTGCGGCGCTTTCGATGGAGTCGAGGCTCTCGACCTGTGCGCGCAAGAGCTGCGCAAGGCGCAGCCCCTCGGGCATGGTGACGAGAATCCGCGCGCCGGCGTTGCGCAGAATCCCGGTCTGGCGTTGCAGATGATCCTCGATCTGCGACAGCCGCATCGGCGGATAGATCGGAACCGGCGTCGCGCCGGCATATAAAATTCCAAAGAACACCGTGAAGAAATCGAGCCCTGTCGGGAGCATGATCGCGACCCTGTCGCCGGGCACGATATCCCGCTCAACGAGGCCAGCCGCAACACGGCGCGCCTGCGATGCGAGTTGTCCATAGGTCAGCTCGCCGATGATTTTGCGGTCATCCTCCAGCACGCTGAGATGGCGCCGCTCCGGATGATGCGCGACATGCCATTCGAGCGCCTCGATCAGGGTGCGCGCCGTGGTTGGCGTCGCCGCGCTCGGCAATGGCGGCGCCGCCGCGACCACGCTCGGTTCGGCGCCCGCCCCAGTCGCTGGCGCGAGTTCGAGCGCCGCAAGCAGATCGCCGACCGTCTCGGCCTGGCTGACGGCGTCGAAGGCTAAGCGAACGCCGAAGCGCCGCTCCATGCGCGCGCTCAGCTCCGTTCGCGCCAAGCTGTCTATGCCGAGGTCCTGTTCGAGCCTGCTCTCCGCTCGAACGCCGAAAGGCTGGCTCTGCTTCGGGCGCAGCTCATGCGAAAGCTCTTCCAGCAAAGCGATGAGGGCGACCGCGCGCGACGGCCCGCCCGAGGCGGCGTCAGATCGCGCATTTGCGTTCATGTCCATAAGCGGCGCAGCGCCTGAAACGGGACCTCGTTCTTTCGTTAGCTAGAGCGACTTCCTGAAAAATTCAGGGCGCTTTTCGATAAGAACGCGCGCTATTCCGGCGCCTTTTCGGCGATCGGCATGACGCGGCTGGCCTGCGGCCCCTGCGCGCCTTCCTCTTCGACGAAGTTCACGCGCACGCCGAGCTCCAGATGGTCGAAACCCGGCTCCCTCACGCTATTGCGGTGGAAATAGATTTCGCGACCATCGACGCTCTCGAGAAAACCATAGCCGTCCTCGCGCATCAGCCTTTTCACGACCCCAGTCGGGGCCTCCTCGTGATGCTTCACCTTCCCGCGCATTTGCCCGACCTGATCCTGTAGCTGGCGTCCGGCGCGGCTGAAGGCGTCGTTGAGGGCAAATTCGAAGCGCTGAAAACGCTCGTCGAGATGCGGGGTGCGGTCGACGGCGACCTCCCGCTCGTCCGGCAGGGCCAGGTAAATATGAACTTCGTAAAGGCCGCCGGTGCGATGGCGCCCGCTCGGCGCCTCGACCACGACACGGCAGGCTGTCATCCGCCCGAATTTATCCTCGAGCCGCTGGATGTGTTCCAAAATTTGCTGACGGTAAACAGGCGATGGCTCCATGCCCTGAAAATCGATTTGAGGCGTTGTCTCCATGCTCCCGGCTCCCTGCTAGGGCTAGGGCGGCCGCGGCCCGCCCCGTTGTGAGCATCTAGGTCCGAGCCGGACATGAGCCAGCCTTGCGGCTGCGACATTTTGTTAGACTGACGACCGGAAGCAGCGCTTCACCATCGCCAGCTTCGCCGCCTTTTAAATTCGCTCCGTTCGCGATCACTGGCGACAGTGTGCGCATTTAGTCGTGACGCGGGGCGCCCGCGTCTTTGCGCCAACGTCTCTGTTCGCCGCAGCGGCTGCCAGCGTGGCGTGACAGTCTTCTGCGCCGAACGAAGCGCATGCAGCATGGGCTCGCATAAAAGGCGCCCGGCGCAGGGATCGTGACGATGCATCGGATCCCATAAGCCCATCGGCGTCCAGATGTTTCGATCATGCCATTCGGGCATGCCGAGAATAGGGTAGAGACATACGCCGCGCAGCGGCGCGCCTTCGCAAAGCAGCGTCTCGCACGCAGCCGCGACCTCGAGCAGCCATGGTCCGCGATTGTCGCCGACGTGGCTCGTTTCCGTGATCATCACATCGCGGCCGTAGCGCTTGCAAACCGCGCGGATGAGATCGGCGAGCGGCGCGCGGCGCGGATCGTCGTCGGCAAGCGGCGGGATGACCCCTTGCGCATTTGGGAGGCCATCGAGCGCCCATTGATTTGTCCAATAATAATTGATCCCGACGACGTCGAGATGTTTAGGGCTGCCGCCCAGTTCCGGGAGCAGCCGCCCGCAAAGCATGTCCCAGGATTGGAAGACCAGCGCTTCGTTGAAATGATGGGCTTGCGCCGCAAGATCGGGCCGGTCGGGGGGCGCGACCACCCGGCAGAGCGGATCGACATTGACGAAACGCGCAGTCGGACAAGCAGCGCGGATGGCGTCTATGCCCGCGATCGCCGCGCGCGCGAGGGCGACCTTGAGCTCGAAGCCGCGGCCCGTCGCATGCGGCGCGAACAAGCCTTTTTCGCCCGCCGCATAAGACATGAACGACGGTTCGTTTACCGGGGTGAAAACATGAGGGCCGTCCATATGCGCGGCGACATAGCGCGCGAAGGCGTAGCAGTAAGCCGCGAAGCGCCGGGGAAAAGCATTCGACCAGAGATCGAGGTCGTCGGGAAAGCCGTAGTGGAAGAGATCCCAGATCACTTCCACATGGTGACGCTTCGCCGCCTCGATGAAGGGCTTCACAGTGGAAAAGTCGTGGCGGCCCGCAATATCGACAAGCGGCCAGCGAACCGTTTCCCGAACTGCGTGCAATCCGACCCCGGCGATGTCGCGGTAATCCTCGTCGACCAAGGCGTCATGGCCGGTCGCGGCCACGTGATCGAACCATTCGCCATGCCGGTTGTAGCCGGTCGAGCCCTCGAAGCCGGCAAGAAAGAAGCTGCGAAACATAATTTTCCTCCGCATTCATTATTGGCCAAAGAGGAGGCGAAATGCGCGCTATCCGGCGCGCAGGCGATCGACGGAAGCCTCGGCCGTCGCGAGGCGTCCCACTGCCGCGGCGCCGCCGGACACGAGGCCGCGATAAGCGTCGACGAGCGGGGTTTCGATCCGCGCCAGACGCCCTTTGGGATCTGGATCGAGATCCCAGAGGCCCATTTGCAAGAGATGGTCGTGCAACGGCCGCAGGCCCTGGCGATAGGCCCAGGTCACCAGCGCGAACATCGGCCACCAAGTGTAGCCGACCATGGGAATTCCCTGCGCGCGCAGCGCGCCCACCGCGGCGACGGAGCGGCGCAGCCATTCGAGCCGCCGCTCGACAGAGCCCTTGTCCGCCGTCTCGGAGATCATCAACGGAACGCCATAGCGTTCGAAATACATATGTCCGATCTTCTCGACCAGATCGCCGGAGGCATAGGGCATTCTGATCCGCAGCCGCCCTTCGTGGTCGCGCAGAATCCGTTTCTTGGTGAAGATCGGATAGAGATTGACGCCAATGATCGGCAAGTCCAGCGGCTCGCGCGCAAAGCTTTCGAGCAGCTTCTCATCCGCCCCATTGCGGCGCAGCCAATCCCAAAGCGCATGCCGCGAATTCACCCGCCCGCTGATGAGGTCGAGCGCGAGAAAGACGAGGTCCAGACGCCGGGCGGCCTCCGCCGCGAGCGCGGGATCGTCGGTCTCGAAGACATCCGTGGCGTCCACATGGAAGGGCGTGATGTCGGGATCGACCCGGCGCAGCGCCCGCACCGTCTCCACAATGCCTTGGCAGATGGCGAGCATGAGCGCGACGAACCCGCGCCAGCTTCGCTGATAGGGCGGCCACCAGCCGAGCCGGCCGCAGTACCAAGCGGTGATGCGCGGCTCGTTCAGCGGCGTGTACCACCTCACGCGCCCACGGAACCGCTCCGCCAGGCGCGCGGCGTATTCGGCGACGTAACGCGGGTAATCCGGGTTGAGAAAAGCCTGGTCGATCCAGGCCGGCAGGCCGTAATGGACGAGATCGACGATCGGATCGATCTTTAGCGAGAGCATCCGCTCCAGCGCGGCGTCGACAAATTCCCATTGCCAGACATTGGGCGCAGGTTGGATGCGATGCCAGGGAACGCCGTAGCGCGCGCAGGGCGCGCCCAGTTGCGCCATCAGGCCGATGTCTTCGCGCCACCGGCCGTAATGGTCGGTCAGCTCATATTCGTCCAGCGTCCGCCCGGTTCCGCGATGCGGCGCCGTTATGAAAGTGTCTTCGATTCCCACCGCCCATAAAAATGCGTCGGGCGAGGTAAGTCGCCCGATGTCGGACGCGCCGGGAAGCATGATCAACCGCGACCCGAATGGGGCTCGCCGCCGGCCCCGCGCGTGAGCGGCGTCGCCGCCGCAGGCGTGAACGATAGGGGTCGCCGGGCGCTCGATCTCTGCGCGAAAGGCATTGTGTTCCCTTCATGCGTTGCGCCCGAGTCGGTTACGGTCGCAGATCGTCTCGGTAAAGCCCAACAACGCATCCAGAAGGTTTTTGTTCCCGTACGGGCGGGCCTCGCCAGCTCTGTTTGCGACGAGAATTTTTCCGGTCCGGAGGTTGCGGCGTCTACCCAGTGCAGACGAGGAATTGCCACATAAACGTGGCCTATAGCAGCGGCCGTACAGACGGACCGGGTTACTTCGTCTCCGACGCACCACGATCCTGTCTGCGAATCGACGCCCACGGGCTAATTTTGCGCTTGATTTCAGCTCACCTTACCAAGGCAGTTCTCGTGCTTCATTGACGAAAATGCCATTGGGTCCCTCCTCGTCGAGCAACGCGAAGTTGACGGCAATGACGGCCGCCTGTTCGGGCGTGCGTGTCCCTGAAAAATTGGTCGCCTCGGTCGCCGTGTAGCCCGGGCAAATGGCGTTTACCTTGAACCCTTTATCTCTCAGTTGGTCGGCATAGCTGACGGTCAGCGAGTTCAGCGCCGCCTTAGATGCCGCATAGGTGGGAAGCTTGATGGCGCTATAAGCCCAGTTCGGATCCGCGCGCATTCCGAACGAACTCAGTTCCGACGATACGTTGACGATGCGCGGACGGTTAGATTTCGCCAGGAACGGCGCCATCGCTTCTGTGAGTCGTAAGACGCCGACGACGTTGACCTCCAAGGTCTGCCTCATCTGTTCGGCGACGGACAACGTCGGGTGATAATCCAATCCAATACCGGCGTTGTTGACCAGAGCGTCCAGTCGGCCGTGTTCTCTTTCGATCAAGTCAGTAAGCGCCGATACGCTGTCTTCGTCCGTAGTGTCCAGTTGCACCGGCCTGACGCGTAGCCCCTCCGCCTGCAGCGGGATACTCGCCTCTTTGCCTCGGTCGAGATCGCGGCACCCAAGCAGCACATTCACGCCTTTATGACGGGCCAGCCCGGCTGCAATGGCGAGCCCGATGCCGCGGTTCGCGCCGCTGACCAAGACGATAATCTCTTTTGTCCCCATTATGTCCGTCCCATATGTGCAAGCGTCACGCCGGTCCTTCACGCGAACACGGCCGTCGACGCAGGAGACACTTCGGCCGAGCTTGGCTGAAGGGCTTGCATAGGCAAGCGGACACCTTGTATAAAACCTCAAGCATGGTTGAGGTCAAGGGTTTTTCGCATTGGACAGACGTGGGACACCGCCCCAGCAATTGACAGTGGGCGAAGTGGCGCAACGGAGCGGCGTCGCCGTTTCGACTTTGCATTTTTACGAGGCCAAGGGGCTCATCGCGGCAACCCGCAGCCGCGGCAATCAGCGGCGCTTTTCGAGGGATATTCTGCGTCGGATCGCCATTATCCGAGTGGCGCAGCACCTGGGGCTGCCGTTGGCGGAAATCACTGCCCTTCTGAAGCCGATACCAGCCGGAAAACAACCTACAGCCGCTGCTGTCCGTGAGATGGTCGGCAACTGGCGGCAGTCCTTGCAGGCTCGCATCGACGGACTGATCCGATTGCGCGACCATCTGGATGGCTGCATCGGGTGTGGATGCCTGTCGCTAGAGGATTGTCCGCTACGTAATCCCTCCGACGAGTTAGGCGCCACCGGCTCGGGGCCAGTGCTGTTGCAGCGCGATCAGGCATGACTTGCAAGACAAGGTCGATGCCGTCTTGGCGGCTCGTCTTGGCTTTTCGTACCGGCGATTTCAATTCTCATTCGCTTCATCATCGCCAGCCAGTCAGCGATGCAGCCAAGTCAGGGGCAAGAAATCATGCAATGGCTATTGCAGCAGCTATCGCCGGAAATCCTGAGCGCCCTGCGAAATATGACGACGTCGCTCCTTGCCGGCGGCGCCATTTTCACCGCATTGGCACTTGTCCCCGGCGTCGCGTGCAATCCCGGAAAGCCCTGGTGGCGAAATCGCGGCCTCGCCACAGACGGCTGCTATCTGGCGCTGAATGCGATCCTGGCCACGTATCTTTCAACTGCCGTCGCAATTGCCCTTGCCTTGACTTTGACTTTGTTCCTCCCGGCGGTCGAAATTATCCGGCTGCTGCAGGGGAACGGCCTGTTTGCGCGTTTCCCGCTTGCCGCGCAATGCGCGCTCTATTTGGCCATATCCGATTTTTTGCTTTACTGGATTCACCGTGGGTTCCATCGCAAAATTCTCTGGCCGTTCCACGCGATTCATCACGCGAGCGAAGACCTCGATTGGACGAGCGGATACCGCATGCATCCCATCAATTTGGCGCTGAGCGCCCATTTGGTTCCGTTGCTGATGCTTTATCTTGGCATCCCACTCGAGGTCATCATCCTCCTGGCGCCCTTGGACACGGCAGTCGGCTATTTTGTGCATTCCAATCTCAACTGGACTCTCGGTCCGCTGCGATATGTGATTGCGACGCCTGTCTTTCACCGCTGGCATCACACCCGATCCAATCAGGGCGGCGCGGCCAATTTCGCGCCGACCTTCGCCATTTGGGATGTCCTGTTCGGCACGTTTTTCATGCCGGCGGGCGCGCTTCCGGCGCGTTACGGTATCGACGACCACGCCTTTCCGCCGAGATTCACGCGCCAGCTCGTCTATCCCTTTGAGGAGCTGCTTCGCCTTATCGGCCTTCGTAAGCGTTTGCCGCCGGTTGAAGGATCAACGCTCTAATCTGCTTTACCGCCTTCTCGATCTTTATGGCGAGCAAGGCCTGCCCACGCTCCGCCGAAGCTCTCTTTGGATTGCCGATGACGCCGCTCACGGCAAAGGGCGACGCCTCATTGACGCGCGAGAGATCGACGCCTTTCGGATTTATGGCCATGAGTTCGGAGGTATCGACAATGCCGGCATGCTCTCCAATCGAGGCCGGCGTTTCGCCTTGGGCCTTCAAAAGATCATTCTGAGCCGCGATCGATCCGTAATAATCCGACACGTCGAAAACGCGCACGCCGTCGGCGGCCCATTCGCGCGTCAGACGTGACGCAACCTCTGCTTGCGGCCCCACGCTGCCGCCGTGGTCGGCAATGAGGCAGATATTCTTGAACCCGCTCCCTCTCAGGCTGCGCGCCGCGCCCTCGAGCACTCCGGCGAAAACCTCTTCGGGCACGCCGATGGTGCCGGGAAATTGCATCAGGCCCTCGCCCTCCGGAACAAAGGAGATCACCGGCGCCACCAGAGCGTTACCCAGCGCGCGCGCAATCTCGTGTGACGTCCTGCGAACGATCTGGTCGTGTTTTCCCAAGACCATATGCGGGCCGTTTTCCTCGATCCCCCCGCTCGGGACGATGACGGTCGTGTAGCCTTGCTCGATCGCCTGGCGCAGCTCCACCCAGGTCATATCGGCAATGTCGAGGCGCTCCGGCGCCGAAGGCTTGCTCGCCTGCGCAGCGGCGCCCGATGCGATGAGAACGACAGCGAACAGGCTCACAGCGCCGCGAAACGACTTCACGAACATCGGCTATCCTCGAACATCTCGGCGCAGCGCTATTTTTTCCGCTCGAGGCTCAGCATATAGGCCACGACCTCGTCGATCTGGAAATCGGCAAGCTCCGGATTGGGCATCTTCCCATGCGGGGTTCTCAGAAATCCGCGAAGAAACGCTCCAGTCATGCTCGGGCGGCGCATGATGCGCAAAAAGCTCGGCGCCGGCGGTTTCAAAATCGGCCGCGTCGTCTGGTCTTTGGCGACGACATGGCAGGCCGCGCAGACCTGGAGCGCGAATTTATGGCCCGTGATTCGCGCATCGGCGGCGGCCGGATTCGATTCCTGGCCGACGCTCGCGACGACGCCGCCGAGTAGGCTCGCGATTGCCGCAAACGCAAAGATCAACGGCCTGATATTGTTTCCGGTTGAACAGCGCGCATGGGGGCTTGTCATTCCCGGCGGGCTGAAAGCCCGCCCCACAATCCAGAGCCGCGAAAGCGATGATTTTGCTCTGGATTTCCGATCGCTTCGCTGGCGCGAAGCGTCGCGAATAGCGCCGAACCAATCGAGCGGATCTCTTCTCATACCCGCGCGCCTCACTCGTATCGAAGCGCCTGGATGGGGTCGAGGCGCGCCGTTTTCCTTGCCGGATAATAGCCGAAAAATATGCCCAGGTCGCTTGCAGCCGCGCCGTCGTTCGCTTGATCCGATCGCGCCCGCCCGTCGCGACGGCATTTCGCAGAGCGTAAGCTAGGCCAAAGTAAACTCCAAATACAAATTTGCGAGGTCGCCTCCTGGCGGCTATTTTATCTATCAAGCGCGATCTTAGCTATATGTTGCACAAGTACCGCTGCGCGCGGCAATGTCGTTATATTTGATTTTCCGCAAAGACTTTTCCGGTTTTTGCCTGTTCGTTTGTGTTAGGGCGATTTGCGGTCGCCTCTAATTGGGATCAAAGACACATGCACAAAATCGCTCTTTCGGCTCTTGCCCTGACGATGACCGTCGGCTCGGCCCTCGCCGCCGACCTCCCCTCCCGCAAAGGCCCGCCGGTCCTTCCGCCGCCGCCCCCGCCGCCGCTTTGGACGGGCTTCTATGTCGGCCTGAACGCCGGCGGCACCTGGTCCAACAGCAACAATATTACTTACGCGTCCTTCCCGGGCGGATGTAACGTAGGGTTCCCCGGCTGCGCCGCTGTCCCGAACTCCAGCCAGCTCCTGGCCGCGGTGTCGACCGGCAACATCAACAACGGAAACCAGGGCGGTTTCATCGGCGGCGGCCAGATTGGCTACAACTGGCAGTTCTACAACAGCTTCGTCGTCGGCGTCGAGGCGGACATCCAGGGCGTCGCCGCGTCCCGCCGCAACGCGATTTCCTCGGCCGCGCTGCAGAACCCGAGCTTCACCAATCTGCTCGTTCAGACGACCTCCGTGTCACGTTCGCTCGATTACATCGGAACGGTGCGCGGTCGTCTCGGCTGGTTGGCCACGCCGACCCTGTTGATCTATGGCACGGGCGGCCTTGCTTACGGCGGCGTCAGCCTGAACTACGGCTCCGTCGGCACCGAACTCAGAGACGCAAGTCTGCCGAACAGCTATTTCTCGGCGGCGGCGTTCTCGGATACGCGCGTCGGCTGGACGGCTGGCGGCGGCGTCGAATGGATGTTCTGGCCCAATTGGTCCGCCAAGGTCGAATATCTCTATTATGATCTCGGCAGCGTCACCGTGGCCGGCAGCCCGCTCGTCAATATCGGCGGCCCCGCGTCGGCCGTTCCCGGCGGCACTTACAGCTCGGCTTTCCCGCAAGTCACGACCCGCTTCAACGGCAACATCGTCCGCGCGGGCCTGAACTATCACTTCAACTGGGGCGCCCCTGCTCCGGTCGTCGCGAAATACTGATCGAACAGATCCAGCCTCTGTTCGTGATGTGAGAGATGGCCCGGCTAACGCCGGGCCTTTTCTTTTATGCGGCGCCCCTTGCCTCCTCGGTCGGCGGGCCAGCCATAAGCTCCAACATTGGTTCCGTGTCTTCCCGACGCTCGCGCCGTTTTGACAAACTGGAAATCACCGCCGTCATTGCGAGGAGGCGAAGCCGACGAAGCAATCCAGGGCCGCATCGCCGCCCTGGATTGCTTCGCTTCGCTCGCAATGACGGGCTTTGGGCAAACCAGCGCTTCTTGTGGCTCTGGATTCCCGGTCTTCGGCCCGCCGGGAATGACACGCGCCCGATGCGAGCTGTTCAATGGACAGAAGGGGACGGCCTCGCTGCTGCAAGCCTTATTGCCAGCTCGTTTGCTCGCCGATAACGACGAAGTTCAGGAATCCGGCGGCCGCCCTTCGATGACAAAGTCGATCTTCAGAGGAGCATGAACGGCCGACTATAACTCCGGGCGGCGGCGCCATTTGCTGTTCGAAACGGCCCCAGCGATTTTCATGCAGAGACGTGACCAAGGCGGGCCGAGCAGGCGCTCTCTAAGCCGCTCAGGCTGCGGCGCCCGCCGGAGCCATCCCGGATGCTCGATTCGCCTCGGAGCCCTTGCGGCTCCATAAGCAGGCTTCGGAAAAGTTCGGCAGGCGCGACACACTGATGTGTGCATGACAGCTTGGCGGACCACAACGCGGCAAATCACCTCATTCGTTCAACTACGTAGACGCCGACCGCGAGATTTTCCTGCCGCCTGCGAAGCCGCACGCCAGCCGCCAGCGCTTCGCCCCTTCAAAGTTGAAGCCGCCCGCCCGTCCGAAAGCTTACTGGGGCGTTCGCCGTGCTTGCCGTTGCGAATTTCCGGAAAAGTGGTGCCGCAAGAGGGATTCGAACCCCCGACCCCATCATTACGAATTTCAGACCGCGACATCCGACATCATATCCAAACCCCCGCTATCTTACCATTTTTTATTGGAAATCAATGATATTCGCCTTCCCTATTGCACTCCGCGACGACCGATGCTTTCCTTTAAACTGGTCACCATATGGTCACCGAAAGGGGACGCCATGTCAACACGGACTGGTCGGCTCACTAAGAGGACTGTCGACGCGGCAGCGCCTTCGCTCGAACGGTACATCGTTTGGGACACTGAGCTTAAGGGCTTTGGTCTCCGCGTCGAACCATCCGGCACAAAGAGCTTCCTCGTTCGATACCGCTCCAATGGCAGGAAGCGCTTTTTGTCGGTAGGCCGCTATGGCCCCCTGACTCCGGACGTCGCGCGCGGACTCGCAAGAGGGCTTCTCGCGTCCGTCGATTGCGGCCAGGACCCAGCGGAGACCCGCCTGAAGAATAGACAGGCGATAAACGTCCGAGATTTAGCTGCTCGCTTCTTAGAGGATCACGTCGATGCCAAGCGTAAAGGATCGACGGCGAGCCACTATCGGAGCGCGATCGTACTGTATTTATTGCCGACGCTTGGCGCTCGAAAGGCGTACGATCTGACCAGAACGGATCTGGCCAGATTGCACCTTTCGATGAAGCATATTCCTTACCGGGCAAACCACGTGCTTGCCGTTGTAGCGTCGATGTATTCCTTTGGTGCAAAGCACGGAATCGTGCCCGACGGCGTCAGCCCAGCACTTGGAATTGAACGTTATCCCGAACCTCGCCGTGAGCGTTTCTTGTCATCAAATGAATTGGCGCGATTGGGTGAAGCGTTCCGGCACCTTGAGGTCGAAGGTCGCCACGGTTCGGGTATTGCCGCCCTGCGACTGCTCCTCTTTTCTGGCGCTCGACTAAGAGAGATTTTGCATCTTCGGTGGGAAAACGTCGACCTTGAAAGAGGAATGCTTTTTCTGCCTGACTCGAAAACGGGCAGGAAGACAATCGTGCTAGGCGCTCCTGCAATCACAATTTTAGCATCGCTCAATCGCGAAGGGACTTATGTCATTCCCGGCAAGAACTTCGACCAACCTAGAACAGATTTGAAAAAGCCATGGGCGGCGGCGATAAAGCTCGCAGACCTTCCCAACCTTAGAATTCACGACTTGCGCCATTCTTTTGCTAGCGTGGGCGCCGGAGCAGGACTCGGTCTGCCAATAGTAGGGAAGCTTCTTGGGCACTCGCAAGCAGCTACCACAGAGAGATACGCTCATCTCGATGCCGGCCCAGTTCGGCGAGCTGCTGACATGATCGGCAATACAATCTCAGCTGCACTAGAAGGGATTGGCTCCTCGCATCTAAAAAGCAGGTAGAATCAAAGCATTACACACGTCGTTGGCAGGATGCGTGTACCACTCGCGTGACCCAAATTCAAGCTCCGGGTGAGAAGGCGCTTGCTTAGAGCTCATTGGCTTGAGCGACGGTGCGGCGCTTGAAGCGGAAAAGCCAAGAATGGGCAGCCTCAACGTCATGGCGCTCACACGCCAAACGACGCGGCTTGGCGAGATACCGGCCTGCAAGGCCGTGTCAGATACATTTGGGGTAGTGGCTACTGCGACCCCTTCGGCCTCATAGGCTCAAGCGGGATGCAAAAAACGTGAATAGATTGTTCATCAACATCCGCCCGCATCTCACGGCGGAAGTTTTGGTAGCGTTCTCACAACGTAACCAAGGATATTCACGGCCTCAGGATACGCGTATGAACGCAGAGGATGGTTCAATATGGTCGTTGCATCGCTCTCGAAGCGGATCTGCTTTACGAGAATGAGCTCATCAACCATAGCGGAAGCGCTTCCAGAAGGGAAATTAATCGCGCTGGGTTGAACTCCATCACTAACGATCGCCTCTCTGTTTCTATTGTCGCCAACGAATAAATCTGGATTATCGATCAGGAAATCAAAATCAAGCCAAGGCCTAAATAATTTTATTTTAGCTACCTGGAAATTAACTCTGACTCCGCTTAACGAAAGTGCAGACGCTCGAGACCAAGCAGTTGAATCAGCCCAGGTTCCAGGAGGAGGAAGGATAATTGTTTGTGGTATTGAGCGTGTATAATCAATAGGAACACGAAATGCCTCGTATGCGTTCTGCAACCGCAGCCAGTTTCGCCATTTCTTTGTGTTTTGCTCTGCGTCAATCACCTTGATGGCCGAATCAATCTCATCCTTGTAGCCAAATTTGATCCATCTCAGGTTTTCGTTACGGTACGCATCTTCAAATGTCTTGTACTGGCGTAATCGAGTGTCTAGTTTCCACAATCCAGAATCGCGTCCAGCGATGAGGACTCGTATTATATCCTCATGCTTCCTATAGTCCGTCATGAAAGTGCTTGGGCGCCGCAGCCGCCCTGCTTGAGGAGCAAACAGCCACTTCTCCGCCTCGCTCCGCGTCATTCGTTTTACCGGCGCTATGGTCGCCGGCATCAAATCTGAAAGTAAGTCCGACCAGACGCTTTCTAGTGTTCTTGGACCGAGGACCGCATATCCATTGCGCATTTCTACTGGTTTATCGAATACCGCAGTAGCTCCCCAAGCGCGCGAGAGATCAGCGGTCACACCATTGTAGCCCTCCGTAAGGGCAGCGAGAGAAACACCGGGGGGGGCCAGCATTACAACTGACCACCCTCGCCGGCCTTGCTCCACCGGAATCTCTACTACGCTCGATCCGTTGAGGTTGCCAGATAACTGCTCAAGGAATGCACGCCTCTCGTCCGCGGCTTCGTCAGCTAGGCTTACTGACACAGCTGCGAGACCGAAAACTCCAAAGATCAGCCATCTCGTTAGGCGCATTGCGGATAACCTCGCCCCGAACCAACACTTTTTGGGATTACTTTTTGTTTATCCAGGCATTGTCTGGCCACGTATCATGCAGATTTGGCTCTGGGAGAACCGGAATCACTTCAGATATAATCCCAATCACGGCGATACCGGGGGCGTCTATCTTGAAGGTTACATCGTTTCCTGTCTCCGATATTTTTATAGATGACCAATCTTTGCCGCCGTGACCGCCGAAAATCCCGAAAAAACCGCCACCCCCGGAAACTGATCCCGTCGAAACGGTTTCATCATAGGTTTGCTTGGTTGTCGTCGTCGTCAAAGAACGGTTCCGTGCGATAACCAATTCAAGTGGAAGCATTGCACAATCGATCGGCTTGTTGTCGTACACAACTTCCGTTGGAGCCGCGGGCTTTCCATTGGAGTCGACGTAGGCGGAGACATAAGGAAATTGCGCCGTATTTGGACTTTTTCGCCATGTCCAACCTGCCGGCTCAAAGAAAACTTCTGTATCGAGCCATGGACGCCGGATTGTTACGCGCTTTAATTCGAAACTATAGTCAAACTGATCCACATTCGTCACTTTTGACGTAGAGCCGCTTCCGCTACCGCCTCCGCCAACAATGGTTATGAAGCCTAAATTAAGGCCGCCAAATCCACGCGCATTGGACGTAGATTGATTGAAATCGGTACTTGTTGATTTGCTGGTGTAGAGGAATTTGGACCACCCTGCCACATCGTCCCATTTATCGACAGTTGGGGACACTTCAGATGCGGGTGCCTTGAACGCGCCAGGAGTGTCGCTTGGGGCTAATCCCGAGAGCCGATAGTAACTAAGAACATCGCGCCGGTTCTCCTGTTTTATAGCTCCATATTTGATGTCGTTCGCGTTGATGACGTTGAATGCTTCTGCAATATAAGACTTATACCCCAAAACCTTCCAATCTTTATCTATTTGCAGAAGCTCATTCTGCTTTTGAGCGCGTTCCGCTGGCGTTTTAGACGTGAAAAGATCGCCGAATTTCGTTGAATATGACTTTTGATAGCTTTTCCATACAGAGTATTCAGGTGTTTCAGCTGGCGGGCTGGTGCGTGTTCTCAGTCGGTCTTGAGCATCCTTCACATCTTGCGGCTCAGGTCGCAGTGGCCCTGTAAGGCTATTGAGCAACTTTTCATAGATTAAGTCGATCTTTCGCGCACGTTGAAAAGATTGGATTACGGGTTGCGTATCCGGGCAAAAATTTGCGAGATCATTCACCTGCGATAGATCGGAAGAATCAACGAGAGAACCAACCATAGATAAACTCAACCAGTTTTTCTTTGATTCTCCACTAAACCCCAAAGTACCACGCAGTTTTTCGTATAAAACTGACATTGCCTGTTCTGGCGTAAAGGCATTGACTTGGGTGCTAGTTGATAAACAGGCGACTAGCGTGGCCAAGAAAAATCTGTTCATCTTCCCCCTCCCATTTATTTCATATCTCAAGGCCAGATCCGACCGGGTTCTGGATTAGGAATTTTAGGCAGCTCCTCAACCGCGGCTCCGACAATGTAAACACGCGGCACACCTACATATTTGCTCTGATAGATTGGAGTGCTAAGGTCCCTGCTTACAGCAAAGCCGGAAATGTCCACGGAAGCCGCTTTACTCAGCCCATCAATAAAAACCCCATCCATGGGGCTTGTTAGGCCGATTTCGACGTTTTTTATAAGGACCAAAGCGGTATATAGCTTAGGTATCAATTCGCGTGCGGATGCACCACTGACACCGTCGGAGATGACCTGCTCTCCTCCCTTCAACCGCCAACCAGTGTCTACTAGGAAAGGATGCTCGATTACAGATCGGCGCAACGGCACAAAGAGGAAATCGAAGGAGATTGTCGCGGTTTTGTCTGTTGTGGATGACGTCCCGCCGCCATAAGAAACCTTGACGTTCAAATTGTATTTTTGAGCGGAGAAAGTTAGTCGCGACCAGTCAGATCGACCAAAAGCCGCGTCCAGCATTTTAACATCGAATTCCGTCTCTTCATCCAGCGTCTTTATCCAATTATCACGAAGCTCAGTCGTAGCCCCCTGGCTATATCGCCTCATGGTCTGCATTGCCTGCTCAACGTCTTCTTTGTAGCCATAGAGACGCCAATCAATCTCAACTGACTTCAGCTCATTTAAGATTTGTAGGCGATCTGCATTTGATAGACTAGGAGTTGTCAGCTTCTGCTTTAATGCGTCGCTTTGACCCTTGTATTTGGAGTACGCAAGTAGCTGAGGGGAGGGTGAGTGTATTTTAGAATCTGAGTAAAGCAGGCCCTCTGCCTTGGAAAGCTCTTGCTTTTGGTCCGAACTAAGTGAAACTGCGCCAATCTCAATACTCGAAGAGGCATTCCTGAGAACTTCGTACATTGATACGGAGCTTGGCTGACCATTATCCAATGGAATATTGTCAAATATCGTAGCTCTTTTTAAGAAGGATTGGTCGCGCAATAAGTTGCTCGGAATTTGTGCGCCGGCAGACTCAAAAGCGATTAACCTTTTAGGGCTGGCTGAAAGCGCGCTCGCATCGCTTATGGCCATTACGACGACAGATGCTAATGACGGATTGGGAGGCTCGGCCGCGGTAGCTGTGCTCGCCTCAAGAAAGACATAGCCCATTGCAATGACTTTGTGGTGTTTGAGCGTTAGCATGAAGCATTCCCAACAAAAATTATCCATTTCTGCGGCCAATCGTCGCGCCAGCCGTAGCAACTGTCAAGCGCCCCGACTCTCGTCAGATTGCTAAACATTTCCGCGTGAACTCGCGCGGAGCGCCGCGGGGGCCAACGCTCACCCTCATTGCCCAGAGGCGAGCAGATTAGGGGCGAAGGCAGAGTGGATAACCGCAACGCCACCCGCGTAAAAAAGCAAGGCCATGGGCTCACTAACAACCCGTTGACGAAGTCGCAGCTTGATTAATCGGGTTCTGGAGCGACGATCACGGCGAGCATGGTCGGCGCGCCGCCGATCTCGCCATCATGACGATGGCCATCGCGCTATCTGTTCGAACGACGCACAAAAAGTCGTTTCTGGCGGCCTCGGCGCGTTCTCTCGGCGTCCCGCAGCCGGTGAGGGGGTGCGCATCTGGACGCCGAGATTGAAGCCGGCGACATGGATCAGGTAACGCTTGGCGATTATCTCGCGGCCCCGAAGCCAGGCCCGACGCATGCCGCCGCGATCCAGCACATGGGCGAAGCTGCGTTCACCAATCCGCCGCGCTTGCGCATGGCCGCGCGCCCGACGCCCGATTTCAGCCGCCGCCGATTGGCGTAGACCGCCTCCCGCGCCGCCTCGTCGCCTTGCCAGCGCAAATAGCCCTTCGCCGGAGCCGGCTCGCTTATGCGGCTCTTCCACTCGCCGCCATCGAGGTCCTTCAAGACCGAACGCGAGTGATACCCCTTGTCCGCAATGATCTCGCAGGGATCGTCGCGCGTGGGCGCGAGACCGACCGCCGAGAGATTGTCCTTCGCCATCTTCATCTCGTTCAATGTCGCCGTGTCGTCCTTGTCCGCTTCATGGATCGGCGCGGCGACGATGACGCCCGTGTCGAGATCGACCGCATGTTCCGGCTTGTAGGCCAGATGCGTCGTCCCGTCCTTCATCCTGGCGATCTGCGCCTCGGCGTCATTCTTGCTCGTCCCAATCGTCGTTCGATAGCTTCTTGCCTTTGCGCTTCTTGTCGAAGTGCGCCAAATCCTTGGCGCTGGGGGTCTTTATGCCGCTTTCCGTCGCCATGCGCGTGAGCATCTCGCGATAGGTTTCGCCGCTGTCCCGCCGCACGATGCTGCGCAACGCGGTGTTGTCCTCCATGGTCGAGCCGTCGACGCCGAGCCGCTCGCCCTTCAGCAGGCCGCGCTCGGCGACGAGCTTCAATACGAAGCCGAAGACCTTCTCGTGAACGTCGTGCGGGAGGCGCGAGCGCGTCTTCGACAGCCACGAGTGATCGGGAACCTTGTCCCGGTTGGCCAGCCGCAGAAAATCGCGCAGCGAATAGGAATCGGCGTAGCGCGAGGCGATGCCGCGCTCGCTGTCGAGCCCTTCGAAATAGCCCACCATGTGCGGGCAACCCGGGAAACAAGACTATTGGCAGGTCGCCGTATCCTTGTCGGTCGCCAACGATCACGCAAGCTTGCCGATCGCCTTTCGGCTCTACCTACCAGAGAATTGGGCCGAAGATCCCGAGCGCCGCCGCAAGGCCGGCGTTCCCGAAAAAATCGACCTTGCGATGTCGCTCCCTGAAAATGCTTGGGATAAGATAGCATGGCGCGAAGGCACGAACGAAAATCTCACCTCTCGTTTCGCGGCCGTTCGGGTTCAGCCGGCTCATCGCGACTATTGGCGTTCAGCGCCCCATGCCGAAGAGTGGTTATCTCGTTGAATGGCCCGAGCGTGAAAGCCAGCCAACCAAATATTGGCTTTCAACCTTGCCGCCGGACACGACCATCTCAGCGCTAGTCAAACACACTAAACTGCGCTGGCGGATCGAGCGTGATTATCAGGAACTCAAACAAGAACTCGGGCTCGATCATTACGAGGGACGAGGTTGGCGTGGCTTTCACCACCACATGGCGCTCTGTGTCGCCGCCTATGGATTCCTGGTCTCCGAGAGGAGTCTGATTCCCCCCTCAGGCGTCAAAACCACGATCCTCAAAGCGCCTCCCTTATCCGACGGTTATCGACCTCGCGGATCCGCCAATCCGGCCCGAACGCCACGTCGTCTCATCAATCGCGAGCATACGAATTAGGTTGCGCGAGCCTTGGTGCTACGGCTGTTCCGATGTCCGTGTTGTCAACGAAAAATCCGGCGGCAAGATTTACGACACAGTAAAACTAAGCCCCCTGCAAATTGACGTGCCTTAGCCTATCTATCTAACACAAGTGGCGACGTAAAATGCGCCAGTGCATTGCTGGCTCTGCGTGCAGCACTTATCACTTCCCGAATATGTCTTTTTTGTTCCGGAGCAGTGCGTGTATTCATACTCCGTATCGCTGATTTTTCTGCATTCGGATTTGCCTTGCTGGAAACCGCCAGCACCGTCAGGTCGCGCGCACCAATTAGGTCGGTTGTCGGCTCCCTGATCCCCGCAGGTCCGAATATCTGCCGCCAGGACAGCGTAGGGAAGCGACGTGAGAAGCAAGGCAAGAAAAACAACAGGTATCATGTCTGCCCCGTCAGATCACGGCCATCAATTTTGAGAGTAAAGCTCAATGGCGCGTGACACACAAGCCCTTCGCAAAAACTCCGCGGGTCCGGATGCCATATGCTGTCGCCCGGTTAAGTTCACGGGGAAAGTAGGTGCTGCAAATTTCTGTTCGGCAATCGGGAAGGGAATGGCGCTACCGTTCCGCTCTCCGATGCGCTCCTTGAGCTGCTGCCGGTTTCGTGGACACCGAGAGGCCGGAGGTTGGTTATGGCGAGACGGATAGCGGCTTCCATTTTTGGGAGGCGTAAGGGGATCTATGGGGGCTGGCGACCGAGACCAAAAGAATCTTGCTGCGCGGCTTCTTCCCCGTCATCTTCCGGCCGGCCTCCACCCCGCCGCCTTGGCCTCCTGCGCGGAGCAGAACCAGCGCTCGGGTCCGTTCATTGCCACGCTGGTTTTAGTTACGGCTTCCGGGCAGGTGGTAGATCCGCTCGCCCTTGGCGTTGACGTTGCCCTTGACGACGCACTACCGCGAAGCCGCTCGCCCGTTCGGCGCCTCCCTGCCGAGGAGGTCGCCGGACTTCGGGACCGGCTTCGCCGCCTCCCAAAGCTTCCCAAACCGGGACTCGAACTTCCCCATTGCCGCGGCGTCGCGGACGACGATGACGTCGTTGTCCTGCCTATGCCGAGCGCTTCGCGCGCCGCGGCCATGATCTCGTGCTGGTGGCGCGCGACCGGCGCCCAATGGAGGCCCTGTCCATGCGCCTCCGAAAGAACACGCGCCAGGAGCACTTTACATCCCGCCAGGACATCTTACTGCTTCCAACCCATTCGTGCTGGAAGCGGAACACGCGGTGCGGCAGGCCGGTGACGCGCCGATGACCTCGACGCAATTGGTCGTATTGGACTTCCTGTACCACCTCTCATCGGAGTATCTCGAAATCCTGCGGAGGGACTTCAAGGCTCACCAAGACAAGAAGAAGGATAAGGCGCAGGACGTTCTCAAATACCTTCGCGAAAACCACAGGGAGTATTTCAAAGTCGCTAAGCGAAGCGTGCAATTCGACCATGCCGCGCGGAAGGTTCAGGAAGACATTTTTGTTGATCTCATCAAGGAATCTATCCGTATCGACGACATCATCTCGTTCAAGCGCATCGCCGCGCGTCGCTCGGTTTCAAACAAGGAAACTGATAAAACGCTGTCGACGATGTCGTCGAAGATTTACTCAGCAATGTCATCCGACGCCGGAGATGAGGAGGTTTTCGACACGTTTAAGGTGGCGCTCAGCGATACGGACGTCCAACTCGACACCATCTATGACAAACTTTTCAAAGAGGTCATCGACGATGTGAGGCGGTTTGGCGGGGTTAAGGAGGGCGATACACAGCTGCAAATTAGGTCGACGTTGCAGCATCGTGAATTGCTTGAGGGCAACACGACCGTCATGTACGGGCAGGGAGCAGAACTGCACGTCCTGCCCGAGAGCTACAACGGCTTGGGCTACCTAAACTTGATCAGCATGATCTTCGATATCAAGATCATCCTTAACGAGTTCAAGCGAGGAAATAAGCCGAAACCCGCTGACATCAATCTCCTGTTCATTGAGGAGCCTGAAGCCCATACCCATCCGCAGATGCAGGCGATCTTCATCAAGAATATCAAGAACCTCGTTGGACGGTCCGTTTCAAACGCGGACGGTATTAAGCGCCCGCTCCAGACAATTCTCTCGACGCATTCGGCACACATCGTGGCCGAGTCCGAATTCGATGACATCAAGTATTTCAAGAAGTCCGCCGGAACCACTGTGGCCAAGGGACTGCGCGATTTGCGCGCCATGTACAAGGCCTCGGGGAAAGACGGGCATTACACCTTTCTAAGACAGTACCTGACTCTCCATCGCTCGCAGCTTTTTTTCGCCGACAAGGCGATTTTAGTTGAGGGTGACACAGAGCGAATCCTCCTTCCTGCGATGATGCGCAAAATTGATCAAATCGACGAAGCAGCCGCTTTCGCAGATTCTGAAATCGCCCCGCTGCCTTTGATGTCTCAAAACATCTCAGTAATCGAGGTCGGTGCCCACTCTCATATTTTTGAAATCTTCCTCGACTTCATCGGCGTGAAGACGCTCATCATCACGGACCTGGATTCGGCCGTCGAGCGGCAGCGCATGAAAGACGGCAACCTGGTCACCAACAAGAAGGGGCAACCAGTTATTGATGTCGTTGCTCACCCGGTGGAAGGCGGAACCCACACGACCAATGCTGCCCTAAGATTTTTCTTCGGAGTTGGCTCCGCGCTCGCATATTTCCTGGGGCTGGCCCTTGAACAAAAGACCGTCAAGAAGAAGCCAGACGCCCTCTGGGCTACGGACCCCGCTGGCGAAGTCATGTGCGCTTACCAGGTCACCGAGACTAATGCCGAGAATGAAACATACTGTGCTCGGAGCTTTGAGGACGCATTTTTCCACGTCAATCGAGCATGACATCGGCCAGCGCGGTGGCCGATGATCACGATCCGCCAAAGTTTCCAAGTCTCAAACAAGGTGCACTGGCCGAGTTCATCGGCGGCGGCAAGCCCGATGCAATGGCTGATAGCGGAATTGATAAGAAGCCCTCCTTCGCCATCGAGATACTGCTCAACAGCGAAACGACTAAGCTGACCAAGACAAATAAGGGCGGCCAGACCCGAGAATTCACTCTGGAATTCAGCAACTGGAACATTCCGAAATACATTCACGAAGGTCTAAGATGGATCAAGGTGGGCTGAAGCTGGAGCCTGAGGTCGAGCGAGTTCTCAAACATGTCGCCGACGGCAAGAACTTCCTGCTAAGCGGTGGAGCAGGGAGCGGAAAAACGTACTCCTTGGTCCAGGTCATTGGAGAGCTGCTGCGGACCCAGCCAAGCGCGTTCATTGCTTGTATCACCTATACGAACGCTGCGGTTCGTGAAATCGAGTCACGCGTCGTGAGCGAGAGACTGGCCGTCAGCACCATCCATGATTTTCTCTGGGCAGCTATCAGCCCGTTCCAGGCCGAGCTGCGCCTTGTTCTGATCGATTTGATGACTGGAGATAGCCCTCGCATTAAACCCGGGAGCACCGCTGTTTCCGATGGGATGTATGACGGCAAATCGATTAAATACAAGGAGTTAAGAATACTAGCCGAAGGGATCATTTCCCACGACGAGGTTATCACTCTCGCCCACGGTGTGTTTCAAAAATATCCGAAGATTCGAGAAATCCTTCGAGATCGTTATCGGTATATTCTGGTCGATGAATACCAGGATACCGCACCCGACGTCATCAAAATCCTTCTCGATTTTCTGCCCTTGGCGCACAGGAAAGGCGTCTGCGGCTTCTTCGGTGACAGCATGCAATCAATCTATGATAACGGTGTTGGATCGATAAAGGATTATGTGGCGGCTGCCTCTGTGGTGGAGGTTCAAAAAGTCCAGAACCGCCGAAATCCTCGCCTCGTGTTCGAGCTTGCGAACCGCTTGAGATCAGACGGGATCGTACAGAAGGAGTCTGCTGACGAAAATGCTCCGAATATGCATGGCGGTGCCGTGAAGGATGGATCAATCCGCTTTTATTACGCGGCGAACGGAAGCGACAAACTCGATGCCGTGCGGAAAGCCCTCGGATGGAACTTCAGCGAGGTCGCTGAGACCAAAGAGCTGAACCTGACGCACAATTTGATCGCGCCTCAGGCGGGGTTCGGCGATCTCATGGAAATCTACGACAAAGACGGAGTGCTCAAATTCCGCGACAGGCTCGTCGACCATATCAAAGGCAACGATGACCTCACCAAATACGACGCCGACACATTCGGCGAAGTCATGGCCAAGTTCCCGGGAGTGGCTCCGACGCCGGGGATGAAGGATTTCATCGACGCCCATCCAGACTGGCTGACAGATGCAAAAAGCTGCAACTTCCTGGTATTCAGGCGCATGTATGTCGATAAGGACCAGCTCGTCGACGACAAGAAACAAACCGAGGAGGAGGCCGCACGCAAGGGCTCACAACGATGCCCGTTTATCAAGCACGTCTTCAAAATCCTGGACGTCGTTCACCTCTATAAGCTACGGAAATTCAATGAATTTCTGAGGCGTACCGAGTTCAAGCTTGGGTCAGCAAAAGACAAGGTGCGGCTCAAGGAATGTATCAACGAAATCGGTGCGATGAGCGACCGTCCGATTATCGAAGTCATAGATTACGCCGAGAAACATGGACTGGTCCGCAAGGACGACGCTTTCACCAATTTTGTGATCCGCAAGCCCTACCTCTTCAATCGCGTAACGCCAGTAAAGTGCTCATCTTACCTGGCGCTCTACGAGTATCTCGAAGGCCGAACGACCTACTCAACGCAGCACAAGATCAAAGGACGAGAGTTTGATCGGGTTCTCGTCGTTCTGGATTCTGGGGGGTGGAACAAGTACAATTTCACCTATCTGTTCGAGGGTAGCGGGACAGCTTCCGTCCGCGAGCGCACTGAAAAACTGTTCTATGTCTGCTGCACGCGATCAAAAGACTCGCTTGCGGTGTATTTTCGGGACCCTTCCTTGAAGGTCATCGCAAGAGCGAAAGAGTGGTTCGGCGACGGAAATGTCATCGCCATCTGATCATTTTGCGGCAGGATGATCATTCGCTACGCTGATCAGGTCAAACTCCCATCTTGTTGGAAAGATATCCTGCATAGATCGGCGCGGCAGATGCGATATGTCTTGGTTGCATAGGTCGATGCGCCTTGCGATGATGAGCCGATAGGCACGCGACAGGCGTCCCGCCCGTAGCGCAGTATTCTTACAAGTTTGATAGAGGACGACCCAATGTCTTTTCAAGCGCCAATCAGTATCTCGGACGCGATTTCTCGAATCCGCTCGCGCAGACTCCTGTTGCCCGCTATTCAGCGTGAGTTTGTCTGGGAGCCGAAGAAGGTGGAGTGGTTTTTCGACTCACTGCTACAGGGCTACCCGATCGGAAGCTTTCTTTTTTGGGAGGTGCATGATGATGAGGCGAAACTCCAATACAGATACTATGAGTTCCTGACCAAATTCCGGGAGCGTTATCATACGCACAATTCCGAATTCAATACGCGCGGACACATCGACTTTGAGGCCGTGCTTGACGGGCAGCAGCGCCTGACAGCGCTAAATATTGGATTAACCGGCACGTATGCCTACAAGAAGCCAAGGGTGTGGTGGGACGACAATGAATATGCCCTCCCGACGCGCAAACTTTACCTGAACGTAACTGAACCGGCTCCTGCAACCGACAACGAAACCGGACTGAAATACGAATTCAAATTCCTGACGCAAGAGGAGTACGCCGAGAACGAGAAGAAATGGTTCGCTACCGGCAAAATTCTGGAGCTAACGGAGGCTTACGACCTAAATCAGATGCTGAAGACAGCAGGTTACCAGGACAGCGAATTCGCATCGAGAGCGCTATCCAAGCTCCACTCCGTCGTACACACCGAGCGAATCATAAACTACTACACTGTCAAACAGGCTAACATGGAGAAGGCGCTGAACGTCTTCGTCCGCGTCAATAGCGGCGGAGAACCCCTCTCACTTTCGGACATGCTGATGTCGACGGCGATCGCCAACTGGACAAAACGCGACGCAAAGAAAGAGATACTCGGCCTTGTCGATCAGGTCCAGGCGAAGGGTTTCTTTATTAGCAAGGACCTCGTGCTCAAGGCATGTCTGTACCTCTATAGTTCGGACATTCGTTACAGGGTATCGAATTTCACGGCCACCCAGGTCAAACCCTTCGAGGACAACTGGAACGAGATTCAGACAAGCATTCTCGCCGTCTTCGATCTAATCAAGAATTTCGGCTATGACGAAAGCTCATTGACGTCGAAAAACGCGCTGCTGCCAATCGTCTATTGGGTGCATCACCAAGCGTTGAACGAGACGCTTGTTTCAAAGCTCGGGCTGCGGGATGAAAGGGATATTATCCGCAGGTGGCTGCACACAATGCTGCTTAAGGGCGTATTCGGATCATCTGCGGATACTATTCTGGCGGCGATCAGGAAGGCGTTTGTCGGAGAGGATTTCGGCGAGCCCTACGTCATGCCGGGAATCGAGAGTTTCCCATCGAAGGCTATCGCGACGGTCTTACGAACGCAGGGCAAAGACCCACAGGTGACGGATGAATTCATCGAGTCCCTGCTGCTAACGCAATACGAAGACAGGCAGGCTTTCACCATCCTTGCACTTCTCGCTCCCGGTCTCGATTACAAGAACAAGTTTCACAAGGACCATTTACATCCGGCGTCTGCATTCAATCTCAAAGCTCTGAAAGCCGCAGGCGTTGCAGAGACAGATGCTGAATTTTACCGGGACGCGAAGCACTGGAACAGCATCCTGAATCTGGCACATCTCGATGAAAACGAAAATAAGTCGAAAAACGACACGCCGCTTGCGGATTGGACGAAGATGGAAGTAGCGCGCCAAAAAATATCTGTCGAGAAATTCTGCTCGGATCATCTCCTTCCCGATGACGCTGCAATTCTCGCCTTCACAAATTTTCCGACTTTCATTTCTGAACGACGCAAGATACTCGGAAAGCAACTTCGGGAATTGTTGTAGGCCAGAAATGAACCGTCGCCACGCCAGACCTCGTGTTCGCATACTTGTGGATTCCAGCCGTCGTCCTCGGCGGCGTTCTTAAGACGTAGACCCCCGCGGAAATCGCTCGAGCGGCCAATGCCAAAGGTGTTTCTATGGTCGCCGAGGCGGTGGCTATGCGGGCTTGCCGAAGGGCGGCTATTGTTCCCTCATCATCGGCCATTTCCCGCCGACATCACATCGGATCGAATGTCGTTCATGGCGCAAAGGAGACTTGAACCCGTCTCCAAAGTAACGCGTGGTACCGTGTTTCGTGCCTTTTTAGCGCCAGGCATAGCCGGAGGCGCCCTGCCAATCCCCTGTCATTGCACGCCACGGCCCTACGCCCCTAACTGACTTGTTGCACTACCTCGGTTCCGGCCTTTCTTAATCAACCCCGGCTTTGAACCGCCGCCTTGCGGTTCCGCGAACACCGGGGACGGACGTGCGCTCTCAAAACGACAACGCTGAAGCGCTATCGCGCAGCGCCCGTATGTTGCGCACGGCGCTCGGCGCTGAGATCGCAAGCTGGCTCGACGATGAAAGCGTCGTCGAGATCATGCTCAATCCCGACGGACGGCTCTGGCTTGATCGCTTGACCAGCGGATTAGAGGATACGGGCGCGCGAATGTCGGCGGAAGACGGCGAGCGGATCATCAGGCTCGTCGCGCATCATGTCGGCGCCGAGGTGCATGCCGGTGCGCCGCGCGTCTCGGCGGAGTTGCCGGAAACGGGCGAGCGCTTCGAAGGGATTTTGCCGCCGATCGTTTATGCGCCGGCCTTCGCCATCCGCAAGCCAGCCGTCGCGGTGTTCTCGCTCAACGATTACATCGCCACTGGCGTCATGGCGAAAAATCAGGCCGCCATCCTTCGCGCCTCTGTCGGCGAGCGCAAAAACATCCTCGTCGCCGGCGGCACCTCCACTGGCAAGACAACGCTCGCCAACGCCCTGCTCGCCGAGATCGCCAAAAGTGCTGACCGCGTCGTGCTGATCGAGGATACGCGCGAGCTGCAATGCGCCGCGCCCAATCTCGTGTCGCTGCGCACCAAAAACGGCGTCGCCTCGCTTTCCGATCTGGTCCGTTCATCTTTACGTCTTCGCCCGGATCGCATCCCGATCGGCGAAGTGCGCGGCGCGGAAGCGCTCGATCTCCTCAAGGCCTGGGGCACGGGCCATCCCGGCGGCGTCGGCACCATTCACGCTGGGTCGGCGCTGGGAGCGCTGCGGCGTCTTGAACAGCTGATCCAGGAAGCCGTTGTCACCGTCCCGCGCGCGCTGATCGCCGAGACGATCCAGATCATCGCCGTTCTTGCCGGCCACGGGAGAGAACGGCGGCTGATCGAACTCGCCGCCGTCCAGGGCCTCGATTCATACGGCGACTACGCGCTCGCCGACATCACCTTGGTCACCTTTGGAGACGTCAATGAATAGGGTTCCGATCCGCGATCGATTCCGCGCTCGCGTTTGTGTTGGGCTTTCCCACATCGCTGCAGTCGCCGCACTTTGCACGCCGGCCTTCGCCGCGGGCTCCAACATGCCCTGGGAGCAGCCGCTCCAGCAGATCCTGCAATCGATCGAAGGGCCCGTCGCCAAGATCATCGCAGTGATCATCATCATCACGACCGGCCTGACGCTCGCTTTCGGCGACACGTCGGGCGGCTTCCGGCGGCTGGTGCAGATCGTCTTCGGGCTATCGATCGCCTTCGCCGCGTCGAGCTTCTTTCTGTCGTTCTTCTCCTTCGGCGGCGGAGCGCTGATCTGATGGAGAACGAGACTCTTCCGGTCGACGGGTCGGTCGCGGGATTTCGCGTTCCGGTTCGACGGGCGCTGACCGAACCGATCTTCCTCGGCGGCGCGCCGCGGTCGATCGCCATCCTGAACGGCACGCTCGCCGCCGCGCTCGGCCTCGGTCTGCGGCTCTGGCTAGCTGGGCTTGCCTTCTGGGTTATCGCGCAGTTCGCCGCGGTCTGGGCGGCCAAGCGCGATCCGGACTTCGTCGAAGTCGTACGCCGGCATTTGCGCTATCCGGCGCATTTCGGGGTGTAGGCACGATGCTGAACCTCGCCGAATATCGCAAAAAGCCGCAAAGCCTCGCCGACTTCCTCCCCTGGGCCGCGCTCGTCGCGCCGGGGGTCGTATTGAACAAGGACGGCTCGCTTCAGCGAACCGCGCGCTTTCGCGGCCCCGATCTCGAAAGCGCCACGCAAGCTGAACTTGTCGGCGTCACGGCGCGGCTCAACAATGCGCTGCGGCGGCTGGGGTCCGGCTGGGCGATCTTCTTCGAAGCGCAGCGCAACACCGCGCAGGATTATCCGGCCAGCGCCTTCCCTGACCCCGTCTCCGCTCTCGTCGATGAAGAACGCCGCGCGCAGTTCGAAGAAGAAGGGGCGCATTTCGAGAGCGGCTATTTTCTGACGCTACTCTATCTCCCGCCCGAGGACGAGGCCGCAGGCGCCGAGAGCTGGCTCTATGAGGCTCGCTCTCCCGAAGGCGGGCTAAGCGCCGTTCTCTCCGGTTTCATCGACCGAACCGACCTGCTCTTGCAGCTCATTGAGGGCTTCGCGCCGGAGGCCGAATGGCTCTCGGATGGCGAGACGCTGACCTATCTCCATTCCTGCGTCTCGACCAAGCGCCACAAGGTCGGCGTTCCCGAGACGCCGATGCATCTCGACGCCATCCTCGTCGACGAAGCGCTGACCGGCGGCCTCGAGCCCCGGCTCGGAAGGGCGCATTTGCGCATCCTCACCGTCATGGGCTTCCCCTCGGCGACCCATCCCGGGATTCTCGACGAGCTCAATCGCCTCGCTTTTCCCTATCGCTGGTCGACGCGGGCGATCACCCTCGACAAGATCGATGCGACGAAGATCGTCACTCGCATTCGCCGGCAGTGGTTCGCCAAGCGTAAATCCATCCTGGCGATCCTGAAGGAGGTGATGACGAATGAGTCCTCCGTCCTTCTCGACACCGACGCGCATAACAAGGCGCTCGACGCCGACGCGGCGCTGCAGGATCTGGGCTCCGATCTGATCGGTGAAGCCTATGTGACGGCGACGCTCACCGTCTGGGACGAGGATCCGCGCCTCGCCGACGAGAAGCTGCGTCTCGCGGAAAAAGTCATCCAGGGCCGCGACTTCACGTCAATGATCGAGACGGTGAACGCGATCGAAGCCTGGCTCGGCTCTCTTCCCGGCCATGTCTACGCCAATGTCCGCCAGCCGCCGATCTCGACGATCAATCTCGCCCATATCATTCCGCTCTCGGCGGTCTGGGCGGGCCCGTCGACGGACGCGCATCTCGACGCGCCGCCCCTGTTCTTCGGCCGGACGGAAGGCTCGACGCCTTTTCGCTTCTCGCTGCATGTGGGCGATGTCGGCCATACGCTCGTCATCGGTCCGACCGGCGCGGGCAAGAGCGTGCTGCTGGGTTTGATGGCGCTGCAGTTCCGCCGCTACGCGCGCTCGCGAACCTTTGTCTTCGATTTCGGGGGATCGGCGAGGGCGGCGACGCTCGCCATGGGCGGCAGCTGGCATGATCTCGGCGGGGCCCTATCGGCTGATAACGTCGATTCCGTCGCCTTGCAGCCGCTCGCCGCGGTAGACGATCCCGCGGAGCGCAGCTGGGCCGCCAATTGGATCGGCTCCATCCTTGCCCGCGAAAATGTCGCCGTCACCCCTGAAGTGAAGGAGCATCTCTGGTCGGCGCTGTCGTCTCTCGCCTCCGCGCCGATCGAGGAGCGTACCCTCACCGGACTCTCGGTGCTCCTGCAATCCAATCCGCTCAAGCGCGCCCTCAAACCTTTTTGCCTGGGCGGGCCGCATGGGCGGCTTCTCGATTCCGATACTGAGTTTCTGGGCTCCGGCGACGTCCAATGCTTCGAGACGGAGGGGCTGATCGGCTTCGCCGCCGCGCCCGCCGTCCTCTCCTATCTCTTCCACCGCATCGAAGGACGGCTCGACGGCGCGCCCGCGCTCCTCGTCATCGACGAAGGCTGGCTCGCCCTGGACGATCCCGGCTTCGCCGCGCAATTGCGCGAATGGCTCAAGACGCTGAGGAAGAAGAACGCCTCCGTCGTCTTCGCCACTCAGTCGCTCGCCGATATCGAGACGAGCCCGATCGCGCCCGCGATCGTCGAGAGCTGCCCGACGCGGATTTTTCTCCCCAACGAGCGCGCGATCGAACCGCAGATCCTGTCGATCTATCGCCGCTTCGGCCTCAATGACAGGCGGATCGAGATCATCGCGCGGGCGACGCCCAAGCGCGACTATTATTGCCAGTCGCGGCGCGGCAACCGCCTCTTCGAACTGGGCCTCGGTCCCGTGGCGCTCGCCCTTTGCGCCGCATCCTCGAAGACCGACCAAAAGCTCATCGCCGAGATTTTCACAAACGCCGGACGCGAAGGCTTCGCCCGCGCCTGGTTGTCCGCGCGCGGCCTCGACTGGGCCGCTGAATTTCTGCCTACCCCCACCGATCTGGAGACATCGTAATGACCCGCATTCGTCGCCTCGCAGCCGCGAGCGCTTTCGCTTTGTCGCTGGCTTTCCTCAGCGCGCCCGCCTCGGCGCAATTCGTGGTGTTCGACCCAACCAATTACGCCCAGAATATTCTGACCGCGGCGAATACACTGCAGCAGATCAACAATCAGATCACCAGCCTCCAGAACGAGGCGCGAATGCCGATCAATCAGGGGAGGAATCTTGCGAACCTCCCCTATTCCTCGCTGCAGACGATCCAGCAGTCGATCTCACAAACGCAACAGCTGCTCCGCGAAGCCCAGCGAATCGCCTATGACGTGCAGCAGATCGACCAGGCTTTCTCGACGCAGTACGGCCCCGTCAATGCTTCGGTGAGTTCGGCGAGCCTTGTCGACGGCGCCAGGCAGCGCTGGCAAAACTCTCTGTCCGCATTCCAGGACGCGATGCGCCTTCAGGCCGGCATCGTGCAATCCATCGACACCGCCCGTTCGGAAGCCGGCGCGCTGATCTCCTCGAACCAGTCCGCGCTCGGCGCCCTTCAGGCGTCGCAGGCCGGCAATCAGCTTCTCGCGCTTCAGAGCAAGCAGCTCGCCGAAGTGACGGCGCTCCTCGTCTCGCAAGGCCGCGCCCAATCCCTCGAACTCGCGCGCAACGCCGAAGCCCAGGAACAGGCGCGCGAGCAGATGCGCCGCTTCGTTGCGCCCGGCCAGGCCTATCAGCCCGGCAATGTTGCCATGTTTCATTGAGCGGGGGCGATGTCATGAACTGGAGAGAATGGCTCGCGCCCGAGAAAATCGGCTTTGTCGCCGTGGGCGTCGTCATCGGGGCAATCGCGCTCATTGGCGTCGAATCCGCCTGCGACGCAGATGTCGCGGCGCGGACTAAGCCAGCGTCCGTCTCGCCGATTGGGGCGCCGTCGAGAGAGCCTGCGATCGACGCCGAGCTTTTGCGCTGCGCCCAGCTCCCGATCGAAGAAGCCGGCGATCCTGCCTGCAAGGATCTTTGGGCGAAGGAGCGCAGGAGGTTTCTCGGGGATGGAGAGCCGGCGCAACCCGCCGAGCACGCGATCGACATGTTCCCGTCGCATCGCTCGCCTTCCGACGGCGCGTCGCCTAAGCGGGCGCGCAAGAGCGAGTAGCGCCATGGGCGGAACCGGCGTCATCGATCGCTTCCTCGAGACCTTCACCCGCTACATCGACTCGGGCTTCGGCCTTCTCGGCCGCGAAGTGGGGTTTCTGGCGACTACGCTCGTTGTCATCGACGTGACACTCGCCGCGCTGTTCTGGAGCATGGGGCCAGACGAGGACATCATCGCTCGCTTGGTGAAGAAAACCCTGTTCGTCGGCGCCTTCGCCTATCTCATCGGCAATTGGAACAATCTCGCCCGCATCGTCTTCGAGAGCTTTTCGGGTCTCGGCCTCAAGGCAGCCGGCGCGGGGCTCTCCGCCGCGGACTTCCTGCGGCCCGGCCGCGTTGCCCAGGTTGGGATCGACGCCGGGCGCCCCCTGCTCGATTCCCTCTCGCAGCTTCTGGGCTATGTCTCCTTCTTCGAGAACGCCATCCAGATCGCCATTCTCCTCATCGCCTGGCTCATCGTTCTCCTGAGCTTTTTCATCCTGGCGATCCAGCTGTTCGTCACGCTGATTGAATTCAAGCTGACGACGCTTGCGGGCTTCGTCCTCATTCCCTTCGGCCTATTCGGCAAAACCGCCTTTCTCGCCGAACGAGTCCTCGGCAATGTCGTCTCCTCCGGCGTCAAGGTGCTGGTGCTTGCGGTTATCGTCGGCATCGGCTCGACGCTCTTCGCGCAATTCACGCAAGGCTTTGCAAGCCAGCCCACCGTTGATGACGCGATGGCGCTGGTTCTCGCGGCGCTCTCCCTACTCGGCCTCGGAATCTTCGGCCCCGGCATCGCCAATGGGATCATCTCGGGCGGCCCGCAGCTCGGCGCGGGCGCCGTCGTCGGGACCGGGCTTGCCGCGGCCGGCGCGGGGGCCGCTGGCTATGGCGCCCTGCGTCTTGCGGGCGGGGTGGTCTCAGGGCTAGCCGGAAAGAGCGAGACACACGCCGCGGCGACATTGCCGCCCACGCGGGGGCCGCAGCCGCCCGCCGGCGGCGGGCCACCTTCCGCGCCCCCTGTCGGTTCTGGCAGCGGGCCGGGAGGTGCGGCTGCGCGACCGTTCGCTTCGGCCGGCGCCGCGTCGGCCCCTCCCCCTGATGTCGGCGCCTCCTCAGGCATTGGCGTCAGTCCAGCGCCTTCCACCGAACCCGCCTGGGCGAAGCGCCTCAAGCGCTCGCAATCCGTCTCGCACGGCGTCTCGATCGCCGCCCACGCGCTTCGTTCCGGCGACGCCGATGGCGGCGGAGCCTCCGTCAATCTGTCCGAGGCCCGCTGATGTTCAAACGAAGCTCCGTCCGCTACGGGCGCACGCCCGAACCCGAAACGCCCTACCAGAAAGCCGCGCAGGTCTGGGACGAGCGCATTGGCTCGGCCCGCGTCCAGGCGAAGAACTGGCGACTGATCGCCTTTGGCAATCTCTTCCTCGCCGGCGGTCTCGCAATCGCCCTCGTCTGGCAGAATGCGCGCGGCTCGGTCGTGCCCTGGGTCGTGCAAATGGATAAATTCGGGGAAGCGCAGGCCGTCGCGCCCGCCATCGCCGATTATCGGCCGACCGATCCCCAGATCGCTTGGCATCTCGCCCGTTTCGTCGAGCATGTCCGCTCGATTCCGGCTGACCCCATCGTCGTGCGGCAGAACTGGCTCAAGGCCTATGACTTCGTCACCGACAAGGGCGCCCTGGCCCTGAACGACTACGCCCGCGCCAACGATCCCTTCGCCAAGGTCGGGCAGGTTCAGATCGCGATCGACGTCGCCAGCGTCATTCGCGCCTCCGACGATTCCTTCCGCGTCGCCTGGACCGAACGCCGTTACGAGAACGCGAGCCTCGCTTCCACCGAACGCTGGACCGCCATTCTCACCATCATCGTTCAGCCGCCCCGCGAAGCCGAGCGCCTGCGCAAGAACCCGCTCGGCCTTTTCATTCACGCCATCAATTGGTCGAAGGAGCTTGGACAATGAGGCTATTCTCGTTTCGCACTTTCACGAGCCTGCTTCTTTCGTCGTCTTTGCTCGCTGGCTGTTCGAGCTTCAAGCCGCCCGAAATCGCCTATGACGATTTGCCGGTTCCGGCGAGCCTGCAAAGCGATCCGCTTGGCCCGGTCAAGATCGTCGAAGTCCCGAAGGTTCTGCCGCTGCCCGGCCAGCTCAAATCCCTGGCGCGGGGCAAAAGCGAGCGCCCCGAGCCGATCGACCCGAAGGCGCGGATCGAACAGGCCAACGCCGCCGCGCGCATGGAGCCGCGCCGCGCCGGCTACATCAACGCCGTCCAGATCTATCCCTTCACCGAAGGCGCGCTCTATCAGGTCTATTCCGCCCCCGGCGAGATCACCGACATCGCCTTGCAGGATGGCGAGCAGCTCGTCGGCTCGGGCCCCGTCGCCGCCGGCGACACGGTGCGCTGGATCATCGGCGATACGGAGAGCGGCGCCGGAAGCGCCCGCAAGACCCACATCATGGTCAAGCCGACGCGCGCGGATCTGATGACCAATCTCGTCATCAACACCGATCGCCGCACCTATCACCTCGAGCTGCGTTCGACCGAAAAGACCTATATGGCCTCGGTCTCCTGGCAATATCCGCAGGACGAGCTCATCGCGCTGCGCCGCCAGAACGTCGCCGCCGAGGCCGCCGCGCCGGTCGATGTCGGTCTTGATCTCGCGAGACTCAATTTCCGCTATGCGATCGAGGGCGACGCCGCGCCCTGGCGGCCTCTGCGCGCCTTCGACGACGGCCGCAAGGTCTATATCGAATTCCCGCGCGGCGTCTCGCAGGGCGAGATGCCCCCGCTCTTCGTCACCGGCGCCTCGGGCGACAGTCAGCTCGTCAATTACCGCGTCCGCGGCAATCACATGATTGTCGATCGGCTCTTTGCCGCCGCGGAACTGCGCTTCGGCGCTGACGACCAGAAGATCGTCCGTATCGTGCGCAGCGACGGGAGGTCCGCCATATGAGCGGGCCGGAACACGAGAAGAAGCTCGCGGAGGAGCTGCGCCTGCGTCCCGAACGGCCACAAGTGACGCGACTGTCGCGCCGCGTGCTGATCACGCTCGCGGGCGTCTCTGCCGCCGCGCTTCTCGGCATGATGATCTGGGGCTTGCAGGGACGATCGCGCTCCGGCTCCGCGCCGGAGCTCATCAATACGGAAGCGAAGGCGACGCCCGACGGCCTTGCGTCACTGCCGCGCGACTATGCAGGCCTGCCGAAAAACGTCCCCAAGCTCGGGCCCCCGCTTCCGGGCGATCTCGGACGGCCGATCCTCGCCGCCCAGGGGCAGTTGCCTTCCACAGGCCCCGATCCCGAACAACAACGCATCGGCCAGGAGCGCGAGGCGGCGCGGACCGCGAAGCTCTTTGCGACCACGAATGTCCGCGAGCGGCCGTCGAGCAATGCCGATGGGGCTCAAAGATCGACGGTGGTTTCAGGCATCCAAGCGTCGATGCTGCCAACCGAGCCGGCCCCAATCGATCCCGGCGACGTCCAGAACATGCAGGATCGCAAGCTCGCTTTCGTCAATGCGCCAGCCGATCGGCGCACGGTGAGTCCGGACCGCCTCGCCGCCCCGGCGTCGCGCTATGTCCTGCAGGCGGGCGCGGTCATTCCCGCCGCGCTCGTCACCGGCATCCGCTCCGATCTTCCCGGGCAGATCACTGCGCAAGTCACCGAGAATGTCTACGACAGCCCCACCGGGCGCTTTCTGCTCATCCCTCAGGGCGCCAAGCTCATCGGCGTCTACGACTCCCAGATCGCCTTCGGCCAATCACGGGCGCTCCTAGTCTGGAATCGCCTCATGCTCCCCGACGGGCGCTCCATCGTTCTCGAGCGCCAGCCCGGCGCCGACGCCGCCGGCTATTCCGGCCTCGAAGACGGCGTCGATCATCATTGGCTCCGTCTCGCCGGCGCCGCCGCGCTTTCGACCATTCTCGGCGTCGGGACGCAGCTCGGGACAACAGGGACCGAAAACGCCCTCATTCAGGCCCTGCGCCGCGGCAGCGCGCAAAGCCTCAATCAGACCGGCCAGCAGATCGTCGGGCGCAATCTCAATATCCAGCCGACTCTCACCATTCGGCCGGGGTTTCCGGTGAGGGTGATCGTCACCCGCGATCTCGTGCTGGCGCCTTACCGCGCGCCCGGCGACGCCGCAGCGACAGGAAGCACGCCATGACCAAATTGAAGCTCTCTTCAGTGGAAGATGAAAAGCCCGTCAAGGTCACCGTGACACTGTCGGCGGCCCTGCATCGCAATCTGGTCGTCTATGCCGAAATCCTCGCGCGCGACTCAGGGAAGGCGATCGACCCGGGAAAACTCATTGCGCCGATGTTAGAGCGATTCATCGCAAGCGACCGAGGATTTAGAAAAGCATATAGATCATCTGGCAATCGGCTGTAAGCGCTCACCAATACCAGAAGGAATCGCTACCAAAGATTCTCTGAACCGACGTGCAATTGAAACCCGCTCGTTACGCCAATACTCGCTCCAAGTTCACCTTGCGTTCTCTCCAGTCGGGCATCATCTGGTCGAGAAGATTGAAGAACGCCCGTCCGTGCTTAGAGTAGCGCGCGTGGAGGAGTTCATGCAGGACGACATAGTCGATACAGAATACGGGCGCGCGAATAAGGTCGACATTCAACGTAATTCGCCCGTTAGCGCTATAGCTGCCCCATCGCTGTTTCATCGGCGCTACTGACAGCGCGGGAATGCGTGGAAGCTGACGGCCGTAGCGTTCCGACGCGGCCATATAACGCTCTGTCAGCTTGGCGCGGGCATGCTCCCTGTACCACTCGGTCATCAATTCGCGCACCCGATTGGAGGTGGGGGCTCCCGAAACCGAAATCCAAAAAAAACCTCCTTTGAGGCGTGCGCGGTCGCGGTCGCCCTCTTCGATCTTCAGTCGGTACTGCCGACCCAGGTAGAGGTGCGTCTCTCCCGCAATGAACCGCCGCTCCGGGGTGCGAGGGCGGAATTGATCGAAATATCTCTGCTGCTTAAGCACCCAACCAGCACGGCGTAGCAGCCGCTGCTCGATAAGCTGCTGTTTGAGGCCTTCAGGCGCGACGACCTCAACGTCGCCATCGGGATGGACAGAGATAGCCAACGTCTTGCGTGCCGAATGCCGGGCTCGATAGTTGATAGTCTGTCCCACGTAATTGACGCTGCCACGCATAGGTCAGCCCGGCATCCGAGCCCGAGCGACCCTGAGAATGCTGTCGATGATCGCATCGATCTGTTCGGGCGAAAGCTCGATTTTGTGCTCACCGCAAATCTGGTCAAAGAAGAAATCGTCCATCCGGTTCCTCATCGCGTTCTGGACGTCTGGGTTTTCCTCCCAATTAACGACCTTCAGGCTTTTGACGATCGCGACGAGCTCAATCGCTGCCGAGGTTATAATCGGCTCCAGGTTGAGGCCCTGCGCGGTAGCAATGCCCCCCAGCGCATTACCGAGCAAATGGAATATAGCGACGGCGTTATCGTCGGATTTGATCGCCTCTGGCACGTCGTCGTGCTTCGGCCGTCTAATCTGCTCGGCAGCGTCTCGCATCCGGGCGAGATAGTCATTGTCGCTGAGACGCTTCGCGCGATGCTCGGCTATCGCCTCGGCGATCAGATCGGAAATCTTTTTGTAGAAGACCGGGTCTTCCTCCATGCGCTCCGTGATGGTGCGCTTCGTCTGGCTGGCGATCAGGTCGGCTTTGGATGCGGGCGAGGTCTGCTCTGCGACAGCCTTGTCGAAAGCCGGAGCATCGAAAATATTGACCGGATCGGTGATGATCTCGACGGCGTCCGCGCTGATGTGGGTGTCCAGCAGCTTGCGGATGCGCGCTTCGTATTGGGCAAAGTCGATTGCTTCGCGGTAGCGCTTTCGAACCGCCGTGCGGAGCTTTTGAAACCGTCGGAGATCATCCTTGTATAGGCGTGCCTGCGCTTCATTGCGTGGGTCGTTAACCCACTCCGAGGCAGCGAGCGCCGTGGCGAGCAGCCGCGCGAACTCCGACAGCAGCTCGTAGAATTCCTTGCGCAAGGCCTCATCAGCCAGGAAAACTTCATAAGCCTCCTCGTCGCGAGTCTTTTCGACACCTCTGAAGTGGTTCAGGAGATTGGCGTGCGCCTGAGGCAGCCTGGCGATCTGCGCCGCGACATCGATGATGGCGTGGCCAACGTCTATGTCTTCCGGATCGAACTCGCCAAGCGCTGAATATTGGCGCATGGCTGTGTCAAGTTCGCCAAGCACACCGGCATAGTCGACGATGTAGCCATACTCTTTGTCTTCCTCGACGCGATTCACGCGCGCAATAGCTTGCAGCAGATTGTGGCCCGTCAGCGGTTTGTCGATGTAGAGCACGGTGTTGACGGGCGCGTCGAAACCCGTAAGCAGCTTCGAGACGACAATCAGCAGCTCCGGCTCCTCGCGCTTCGTGAAGCCTTCGACGATCTGGCGGTTGTATTCGGCCTCGCCGCCATACCTCGTCATCATGGTCTTCCAGAACCGGTTGACAGGCTCCGTCACTTCCTCGGCCGGATCGTCGCCGGTTGACCGATCGTCCGGCGCGGACATGATGACCTCGGCCGAAATGGAGCCCATCGCGTCGAAGATATCTTTGTATTTAACGGCGGCGTCGCGCGACCGGACTGCGAATTGCGCCTTCCAGCGCGTGCCCTTCCAGAACTTCGTAAAATGGTCAGCGATGTCGTACGCGATGGCGGTCAGCGTCTGGTCGCCCTGCGCAATCTCGCTGTAACGCGAGAACTTGCGCTTCAAATCTGCCCGCTGCTCGTCCGACAGACCCCGGGTCACCCGTTCGAACCATGCGTCGACGCCGGACTTGTTGACCTCCTGCGCGACCTGACGGCCCTCGTAGATCAACGGCAGGACGGCTTTGTCAGCGACAGCCTGATCAATCGCGTAAGTATCGATGATTCCGCCGAACCGCGCCGCGGTCTTCTTTTCGCCGGTCATCAACGGCGTGCCGGTGAAGCCGACGTAACAGGCGCGCGGGAACATGCGCTTCATGCGCGTGTGCATCTCGCCATACTGGCCGCGATGGCTCTCGTCGACGAGAAGGAAAACCTCGGTTGACTCGTCCTGAAAATCGCGCTTGGCGACGGCCGCCTCGAATTTGTTGATGACCGTCGCCACAATGGCGGCCTTGTTCCGGGCGACCAGCTCCAGCAGGTGACTGCCCGTCTTCGCCTGTTCAACGGCAATGCCGCAAGCGTTGAATGTTCTCGTGAGCTGGTCGTCGAGATCGATGCGGTCGGTGACCAGCACAACCCGGCGGTTGGCGATCTCGCGATCGAGTCCGAGGGCTTTCGCCAGCATGACCATCGTCAGCGACTTACCCGAACCCTGCGTGTGCCAGACGACGCCGCCGCGACGGGCGCCATTCTCGTCGCGCTCGCCCTTCACCCGCGCCAGGATTTTTCGCACCGCGAAAAACTGCTGATAGCGCGCGATCTTCTTGACGCCCAGGTCGAATAGCGTGAAGCGGCGGGCGAGGTCGAGCAGCCGATCTGGTCGGCAGAGGGCGTAGATCAGGCGGTCCTGCTCGGTGACGAGGCGGCCTTCCTCCAGGCGATGCTCGAACGGCGCCTGCTCTTCGGCGAAGCCGTCGCCGAAGGTGCGCATCGTCTGACGGGAATCGAGCGGCGCATTGACGAGGCGCTCTAGCGCCGCATCGTCGAATTCCTTTTCCTTCCAGACGGCCCAGAATTTGGCCTGCGAGCCGACAGTCGCATATTTGGCCTCTGAGGGCTTCACCGTCAGGACGAGCTGGACGCTGCGGAAGAGATGCGAGATCTCCTCGGCGCGCTGATAGGTGATGATCTGGCCGACGCCCTCGGCAATGTCCTTGTCCGGCGCCTTGCATTCGATGACCGCGAACGGGATGCCGTTGACGAAGAGCACGATGTCCGGCCGGCGCGTCTCGTGGCTCCCCGTCTTCTCGACGTCGAATTCGGCGACCGCGTGGAAAACATTCTTCTCCGGCCGGTCCCAATCGATATAGCGCAAGGAGCGGCCGCGGGTAACGCCGTCGATAGTCTGGTCCAAAGAGACGCCGAGTTGCAGGAGATCGGTGGTCTTTTCATTGAGCGTCATCAGGCCGAGCGGCTCCGGCATGCGCAGCCTTTCGATTGCCGTGCGGATATTGGCTTCGGAGAAGGGGAAAAAGCGGCCGTCCTGCTCGATGCGGTTGAGCGCGGTCAATTGCGCGGCGAGAATGTCTTCGAGCACCACATTGCCGAGCCGGCCGCGCCGCTCGCGGTCGACCTCCGCCTTGCTCAGCAGCGTCCAGCCCGGCTGCATCACCTGAAGGAGGTGAAGCGCCGGCACCTGGCTCAAATGTTTCTCGCCGTCCCGGAAGCCGCTCACTCGGCGGCCTCCCGCGATTTGGCCGCGCTGACTGTCCATTCGCCCGTCAGCAGCTTTTGCATCAGGCCGCGTCTTTGTTTCTCGAGGGCTCCACGTTGCTCTTTGAGGATGGCTATTTCTCGGTCCGCGTCATGACAGATGCGAGCGATCGTCTTCTGCTTGCTCAGCGACGGGACAGGGATTTTACAGGTAAAGAACTCTTGCGCAGTGATGTTCAAAAGCCCGTTATTGCGGACCCCAGAATTAATGAGACGACTGAGCTGACGGTTTAAGTAGCCCGACCTGCACACATGCACGAAATAGTCCGAGTCCAATTTACTGCTCGTTAGACAGAAAGAAATGTAGACGTGTGGGACAAGACCGCTTTCATCTTCGAGACGATATACACATCCTTGCGGATAAGTCTTGGAGTTACCTTTATTGTATGAGAATTCGCCGCGCCTCAGCAAAGTGTAACTTTCAACGCTTTTTCCAGCCATGAAGCGCCCGTACTTCTCATCTTGTCGTAAGAAGCCCTCCTTTCCGGAAATTGTCAGAACGGGATGGCCGCCTCCATCATCGGCTGTACGCACACGCCTAGAAAGTTTGGAAAGTGGCATTAAGTCCGTACCCTTATGGGCGCCGTGTCCTCCACCGAAGAAAATTCGATAGCGCTCTCTCGATAAGACCGTCTTCGCCTCGATCAGCCGATCGGCTTTGTCGATAGCTTCGTCCCACGTGCGCAGGATGGATCCGATGCGCCGCTGCTCGTCTAACTTGGGCACATCAACGATTTGATTTGTTATCTCGCTCCGCTGAATATGTAGCAAACTCGCCTTAAAGCCGTGAGCCTTCGCCTCAATCCGCGCAGTGACGAGTTCTAGCGCGCCATAAAGCCAGTAGATGTCGACCTCCTCACGAGGTTCAACTCTAAAGATGTGCTGGTTGAGTACGCCTTTCGGACCGGGCCAAATGCATGGGCCAAAGGAAACGCCCTTTACGCCAGCCCAAGCAAAGAGAATGACACCCGGTTCTACGACCCACCTATCACGGACTGGGCCATCGTAATAATTGAAATCGGTCGAACCGTTGAGATTCTGTATCCGAATAATCGGTAGGCCCTGGCTTTTCCATTGTTGTGGTTTGAAGCCGTTACCATTGACGAAGTCACAAAGTTCTTCGAGTCGCAACGATCGGTGTTTATGCATCTGCGCCGAGCTCCTTGAGGTAGCCCGCCATGCGCTTCTTCACCTCGACCAACTCGGCTTCAAGCTGCTCGATTTCAGCCTGAACCGCCTTCACGTCGATCTCGGCTTCGACCTCGAAGGTGTCGACGTAGCGCGGAATGTTCAGGTTGAAGGCGTTCTCGGCGATTTCAGCGGCGGACACCACGCGCGCATATTTCTCGACATCGTGCCGCGCCTTGAACGCATCGACGATCTTCGCCGTATGCGCGGCCTCCAGAATGTTCTGGGTCTTGGCCTGCTTGAACTCGCGGGACGCGTCGATGAAAAGCACATCGGTCGTCTTGGCGCGCGCGCCGCCCTTCTCGCGTCGCCGGTCGAAGACCAGAACGGCAACGGGAATTGCCGTTGACTGGAACAGATTCGCCGGCAGGCCGATGACGGCGTCGAGTAAGTTCTCCTCGATCATCTTTTGCCGGATCTTCCCCTCCGCGCCGCCACGAAAGAGCACGCCATGCGGCACCACGACGGCGACCCGACCGAACTTCGGTTTCGCCGTCTCGACCATATGAGTGATGAAGGCCCAATCGCCCGTGCTCTTTGGGGGAATGCCGCGCGTCCAGCGCTTGAACCTGTCCTTCGGCGCGTTCTCGGCGCCCCATTTGTCGAGGCTGAAGGGCGGATTGGCCACCACGACGTCGAACGCCATGAGATGGTCGTCCTCGATCAGCTGCGGATTGTTGAGCGTATCGCCCCACTCGATCCGCGCGCCGTCGATGGCGTGCAGGAACATATTGAGCTTGGCGAGCGCATGCGTGCCGCCATTGACCTCCTGGCCGAACAGGGCGAAGTCCTTGCTGCCGACCTCATAGGCGGTCTCGATGAGCAAAGAGCCGGACCCGCAGGCCGGATCGCAAATGCGGTCGCCCGGCTGCGGCTGCACGAGCCTCGCCAGCACCTGGCTCACCTGAAGCGGCGTGTAGAACTCGCCCGCCTTCTTGCCGGCCTCCGACGCGAAGCGCTCGATGAGATAGATATACGCTTCGCCGATGGCCTCGTCCTCGACCACATGGCCCGGGCGCAAGTCGAGCTTGGCGAAATCCTCCAGCAGGTTCTTGATGCGCCGGTTGCGATCCTTGGTCTGCCCGAGCTTCGTTTCAGAGTTGAAGCTGACATTGCGGAAGACGCCGCCGAGCTTTGCCTTGTTGGTGTTTTCGATGGCCTCCAGCGCGATGTCGACAAGTTCGCCGATATTGTCGGCGTCGCGGGCCGCGTAGAGCTCGTCGAAAGTGGCGCCCTCGGGCATGACGAAGCGTTCGCGCTGCATGCGGCGCTTGACGCGCACCTCGTCGCCTTTCAACTCGCGACGATAGTCGTCTTCGTGCTGCTTCCAGACATCTGAAATGAACTTCAGGAAGAGCATGATGAGGATGTAGTCTTTGTATTCGGCCGGGTCGATCAACCCACGAAAGGTGTTGCAGGCCGCCCAGGCGACACGCTTGATGTCGTCCATCGAGGTCTTCTCTGCTTGGTTTTTTTTGTCAGTCATGACGCTTGTCTCTTAAACGCGACAATTATGCATTGGTGGGTTGGTGGGGGCGCAAGAGCGTCCCCACCTCACCCGTAAGCCTGTTAGCGGTCGCCGCAGGGCGGATTATACGCGGCGCGCAGCTCGCGCTCGATGCGCATGCGGCTCGCCTCGTCGCAGTAGAGCGCCGCATAGGTCAGCGGCAGCCCCTGACGCGCCCAGGCCGGCGCGCGATCATGCGACGCGAGGCGCGTGCGGATCGCGCCAGACTCGCCGATGTCGACGACCTTGCGGCCACCAACGGTGGCGCCGAGCACTGCATAGACCCCGGAGCGGTCATCCAGGAAGCCGTGTGAAGAATAAGCGCCGTCGAACGTGTAGTTGCCGATCTTGATAGCCATCTGTAGATTCATCCTGTTTTAGATGTCCTAGAACCATGGCCTGGGGGCGTTGACGCGCCCGTCAGGCCGCTTCATGAACCGGAGGCGTTGACGCGCCTCCGGTTTTTTTCTGCGCACTTCTCGAGAAGCGCGCGAAGCTCGATACGGCGAAGCTCGGCAAGCCGAGCCTCGATCCGTGACTGATGGCGCAGGGTTTCGCCCAGCGCGACGATTCTGTCTTGATCCTCCAGCGAAGGCAGCAGCACCTCGAGCTGCTCCAAAGCGCTTCGCTTCAGATTTGCGATAGTCGCGCCAGTGGCCAACTTGCGAAGCTCCGCCTGCGTGCTCGGATCGTTCAGGAAGTGAGCCAGGTAGGCCGCCCGCATTGAAGGCTGCGGGTGCAGGATCAGCAGGCTTGCGGAGGCCACCAGCTTCATGTCGGTCGCAGGCACGATCGCCGCTCGATAGGCCTGCCCGCGGCACTGCAGCACCACATCGCCAGCCGTAAGCGGCTGAGGGTTCGGGAGATTGGGGATGCCCGTCACTCGCGTCACCCGGTCGAAGTCGATATTCCCATCGACGCCGATATCGCCGGCCTGCACAACGCCGATCTCCCCATGCTCCGCATGCCGAATCGCTTCCCGGAACTGGATTCCGGGGCGGATGCTGGCGACGAGACGGAGTTGTATTTCCATACTGAGTAGGCGCTTACCTGCACGGAGGAATGATGTTCACCTTCAGTATCGCGACGCTATGGACCTGTCAATTGGCAGTAGGCGCTTTCCTGCTAGATTTTTACTAGCTGACACAAAGGCGTCGGGCGCGGGCGTTCAACGGCCAGCGTTACGCAGGTCGTGAATTAACGGCAGGCAGGAGATGACGATCTTGGCAGGCGAGCGGAAGCAAAAGGCTTTGCTCAAGGCAGGCTTATGTTCCGGCGGGGCGTTGCCCCGCTTCCGAAAAAGGGAGCGGGTGGGATAACGGGAGCCAAATGCGGCCTCGATTTGCGCTAAGCGGTCACCATCTGGTCACCAACGAGCGGCAAGGCACCGGACGAAACTTGCGACCTATTGATTTTACTGGTGCCGCAAGAGGGATTCGAACCCCCGACCCCATCATTACGAATGATGTGCTCTACCAGCTGAGCTATTGCGGCATGCGCGGCTCTAGGCGCGCGGGTTTCTCTTATCGGCGTGCGGGTGGTTTTTCAAGCGTCTTGGTGGCAAGATTTTGTGAGTCGCGCCTCCGGCTCCCTCGAGCCGTCAACGCTTGGCCGCCTTGGACTCGCTCGGCAGTTCCGCAAGCGCCTGCTGACGCAGCTTCTCGATCTCGAGCCGGGTTTTCTTGGCTTCGGCGCGCGCGACTTTGGCGGCGCGGCGCACCGGCAGATGGCCGAGCCAGGAGGAGACGCCGCCGGCGAGCACGCCGAGCGCCATCGCGGCCAGGACGACCAGATACATCGGCGCTTCGACAGAAGGCGCGTCGGCCGGATTGGCCGCGAAAGGATCGAGCCCGATCTTCACCATCGCGCGATTGGCCATGGAAAAGAACAGGATGATCAACGCCAGCGGAACGAAGACGAGGACTCGCAGAATCGATTTCATGGCCTCTCCCTAACGTCGACCGCGCGCCGGCTTGTTGGCAGCGCATCGGCCGCGGGAGCCCGGCGTCATGATGGCGCCGCGCCCGATCGAGCGCGGCGGCTGGCGTCAGCCCTGGTAGTTCTCGTTCAGGCGTTCGCGCATCTCCTTGCCCGTCTTGAAGAAGGGCACGGATTTTTCCTGCACGGAGACTTGCGCGCCCGTGCGCGGGTTGCGGCCGGTGCGCGCGTCCCGTTTCTTGACCGAGAAAGCGCCGAAACCGCGCAATTCGACCCGGTCGCCGCGCGCCAGAGCCGCTGTGATCTCGTCGAGGATCGTGCTGACGATCGTCTCGACGTCACGTTGGTAAAGATGACCGTTGCGGCGTGCAATTCGCTGAATAAGCTCCGACTTGATCATGTTGGCTCTAGTGTCCTTTTCTGCTGAAAATCGACCTCGGGTCGGCGTCAGCGCGCGTCGAAACCCTGCCAAATCGCCAGAAGACCGTCAAGACTCGCGCTCCGCTCGGCGCTCGCCGCCTGATCCAGCACCTCGGCGATGGCGGCGAGGCCGGCGAACCTGGCGAGCGCGGCCGCGCCTTCGACGAGCCCAAGACGCTCGATGCTCGACTTCTTCTTCCAGTCCCGGATCGGCAAGTCCTTGGCGATATTCTTATTGGTCTCGAGCCAGACGATCGCCTCGCGCTCGCCGCCGATAATATCCACGAGCTTGAGCGGCACGCCCTGGCGCGCGGTGAAAACGCGGCCGTCCGCGACCTTCGCCAGCTCGGCGTCGTCGAGCCCCCTGCGCTGCTTCACGAGATCCTTGAACCAGCCATAGGAGTCGGCGACGAGATTGGCGATCGCCGCCTTGGCCGCTTCGCTCGTGGGTTCATAGCCGTTGGGCGCGGCTTTCAAGGGCGAGGATTTCACCTCCTCGACCTTCACGCCGACATTCTCCAAGAGCTTGTAGAAATTGGGGAACTGAAACAGGACGCCGACCGAGCCGACGAGCGAATTGCTCTCGGCGACAATCGTATTGGCGGCGAGCGCCGCGATATAAGCGCCGGAGGCCGCAACCGTGCCGACGACTGCGACGACGGGCTTTTTCTCGCCGAGGCGGCGCAGCTCGTTGTAGAGCCTCTCGGCTCCTGTCGTCGTCCCGCCGGGGCTATCGATCGTCAGCAGCACCGCCTTTGCCTGGCTCGATTCCCCGATCTTCTTGATGAGGTCGATCGTATCCTTGTCGCCGGTGATCACGCCCTGCAGAGACAGACGGGCGATGTGGGGCGTCAGCTTATCGGGGGAATCGGCGCCCGACAGCCGCGAGAGCGCAATGAGCGTGGCGATCACGGCCGCAACAATGGCGCCCATGCGCCACCAGCCGAGTTTTCGCCGCAACCGCCGACGGTCGAGCAAATAATCCGTGGTTGCCGTCATTCATCGCTCCTGGCAGCGCTGTGCTGCGGGCAGTAGGTAAGCGCCGCAGGGGCGGTTTGCAAAGCCTACGCCGCGAAAGGGCTCAAATTTTCGCAAAATCAGCCGCGCTGCGTCGACTCGCGCAGCCAGGCGGCATAGGCGGGCTCCGTATCGGCCGCGTCGACGCGGAGTATCTCCGGCGTCTCGTAGCTGTGCAGGCGGCGCACCAAAGCCGCGAGCGCCGCATAATCTTCCGTGCGGTGCTTCATCTCGATGCGGAATTCGGGCTCCTCGCAGCATGCGCCTTTCCAGACGTAGAGGCTGGAGATCGGCGTGATCTGCACGCAGGCGGCGAGCTTTTCGGCGAGAGCGGCATGCGCCAGGGCGCGCGCCTTCTCGTGCGAATCGATTGTCGTCACCAGGATCGAAACGCCGCTCATCCTAGCCGCCGACGACCGTGGTGAAGACCTGCCCGCCGCGGGCCAACGTGATCTTCCAGTAATAAGCCCGGCTGGAGACGGCCTTTTCGAGGTCGCGGGTCGTCTCGATTTTCTGGTCGTTGACCGCGAGCACGACGTCGCCGCGTTGCAGATTGAGCTGCTGAGCGAAGGAGCCGTCCTCGATCTCGGACACGACGACGCCATTGGCGGCGCCCTGGACCGACATTTCCTCGACGACGGCCGGCGAGACATTGACCACCGTGGCGCCGGCGAAAGGCGACGGGCCCTTGAGCTTGATCGTATCGCGCGGCGGCGTCTCGGGCGCGGGGGTCAGGCGCATTTGCGCGACGATCTTCTTGCCGCCGCGGAGCACGCCGAGCGTGGCCTGCCCGCCGAGCGGCTTGGTGCCCAGGCGATAGCCGACGGCTTCCGGATCATCCGCCGTTTGGCCGTCGATGGAGACAATCACGTCGCCGCGCTTCAGCCCCGCATCGGCGGCAGGCCCCTTGGGATCGATGTCGGCGAGCAGCGCGCCGGTCGGGCGATCGAGCCCCAGCCCTTCGGCGATCTCCTGAGAGATGGTTTGCAGCGTCGCCCCGAGCCACGGCCGCTTGACCATCTTGCCGCCGCCCTTGGCCGCGAGCAGCACGCTTTTCACCATATTGACGGGGATCGCGAAGCCAATGCCGATGGAGCCGCCGGACTTCGAGAAGATCGCTGAATTAATGCCGACGACGCGGGCGTTCATATCGACGAGCGGGCCGCCGGAATTGCCCGGATTGATGGCGGCGTCCGTCTGAATGAAGAAGCCATAGTCGGAAATCCCGACATGGGTGCGCGCCAGGGCCGAGACGATGCCTTGCGTGACGGTTTGGCCGACGCCGAAGGGATTGCCGATGGCGAGCGCCAGATCGCCGACTTCGAGCGCGTCCGAATCGCCAAGCTCCATCGTCGGGAAGTTCGATCCCTCGGTGAGCTTCAGCACGGCAAGATCGGTCCGGGGATCGCGCAGCAGGATTTTGGCTGGGATCTCGCGCTTGTCGGCGAGCGCGACCTTCACGTCGGTCATGCCCTCGATGACGTGGTTATTGGTCACGACAAGACCGGCGGGGTCGACGATGACGCCGGAGCCGAGCGACTGCGCCGTATTGGAGCGGCCGGGCATGCCGCCCCCCTCGCCGAAGAAACGCCGGAAGATCGGGTCGTCGAGGAAGGGATTTGCCGGCATGCGCTCGACGCGCGAGGCAAAGACATTGACGACCGCCGGCTGGGCTTTTTTGACGACCGGGGCGAAGGAAAGCGTGATCTCGGCGCGGCTTTTGGGAACGACGCTACCCTCGACCGCCTGCGCATGCGCGGGCGCGGGCTCGACCGCGCGTTCGATATAGGCGGCGCTAATGCCGGCCGCGCAGGCAAGGGCTCCAAAAACAAGGTGGCGCAGATCGAGGCGCATCAGCCGCTCCGGAAAGAGAATCCAACGGGGCGGTATATAAGCATGAATTCTGGCGACCGCGAGGATGCAGCTATGGACCGCGCGCCTTTGGGCGCGCTTACGGGCGAGCCGGAAGGCTCGCGGTCCGGGGCGCCGCCTTTCCAACCTGGCCAAGATGCGTCGCTGAAAAGCTCACGCCATATTTGAGCCCGAAGCCCAGCAGCCGATCGAAACCGATATGGGCCAAATGGATCGCAGCGATCTGCATGAGCAGCGGCTGCCCGGTCGCGGCGCCCAAGACGCCATAGGCGAAGGGGCCGATGGTCGTGTGGGCGAGATTATAGGCGATCGCCCCGAGCCGCGGCCCCGCGAGATAAGCCAAGAGCGAAAGGTCCGGGAACAGAAACAGCAGCGCGAAACGTCCCCAGTCGCCGCCGGCCTGCGCATAATAGAAAAGGGCGGCCGCCATAAGCGCCGCCCCTTCAAGTCTCAGCAAAAGCTTCGGCGCGCCGGAAACAAAACCCGGTTCCGCGCCGATTGTCTTCATGGGCTTACGCCGCCTCTTCTTCGACCTGAACCGGGCCGGAGTCCTGACCGCGCGCATTGACGTCGCGATCGACGAATTCGATGACGGCCATCGGCGCATTGTCACCATAGCGGAAGCCCGCCTTCAGAACGCGGGTGTAGCCGCCATTGCGCTCCTTGTAGCGCGGGCCGAGCACGTCGAAGAGCTTCGCGACGAGCTTGACGTCCTTGATCTGGGCGATCGCCTGACGGCGGGCGTGCAGATCGCCGCGCTTGCCGAGCGTCACCAGCTTCTCGACCACGGGACGAAGATCCTTCGCCTTCGGCAGAGTGGTGATGATCAGCTCATGCTTGATGAGCGCCTGCGCCATATTCGCGAACATGGCCTTGCGGTGCTCATGGGTGCGGCCGAAACGGCGCTTCTTGTGACCGTGATACATGTGGCTCTCCGTTGCTTATGCGGCCGCCGTGCCAAGGTACGGCCGTCTCCTTATGTCCCTCTCCCGTTTGCGGGAGAGGGTGGCCCCTGCTGAGCAGGGGTCAGTGAGGGGTGGCGACAGCTTCTCCCGCTTGCGCGGGAGAAGCTGTCAAACTCAATAATGCTCTTCGAACCGCTTGGCGAGATCGTCGATGTTCTCCGGCGGCCAGCCGGGGACTTCCATGCCCAGATGCAGACCCATCTGCGCGAGGACTTCCTTGATCTCGTTCAGGGACTTGCGGCCGAAGTTCGGCGTGCGGAGCATTTCCGCCTCCGACTTCTGAATGAGGTCGCCGATATAGACGATATTGTCGTTCTTCAGGCAGTTCGCCGAGCGGACCGAAAGCTCCAGCTCGTCGACCTTCTTGAGCAGCGCCGGATTGAAGGCGAGCTGCGGGATCGACGGCGCGGCCTCTTCGCGGCGCGGCTCCTCGAAATTGACGAAGACGTTGAGCTGATCCTGCAGGATGCGCGCCGAGAAGGCGAGCGCATCCTCCGGCGTGATCGCGCCATTGGTCTCGACGGTCAGCGTCAGCTTGTCATAGTCGAGCACCTGGCCTTCGCGGGTGTTCTCGACGCGATAGCTGACCTTCTTCACCGGCGAATACAGGCTGTCGACCGGGATGAGGCCGATCGGCGCATCCTCGGCGCGGTTGCGGTCAGCCGGCACATAGCCCTTGCCGGTCGAAATGGTGAATTCGACGCGAAACTCCGCGCCCTCGTCGAGCGTGCAGATGACGAGGTCGGGGTTGAGAACCTGCACGTCGCCCGTCGCCTGAATGTCGCCGGCGGTGACAATGCCCGGGCCCGTCTTCTTGAGCGTCAGGCGCTTCACCCCCTCGCCCTGATACTTGACGGAGATGTCCTTGATGTTGAGGACGATGTCGGTCACGTCCTCACGCACGCCGGGGATCGACGAGAATTCGTGCAGAACGCCGTCGATGTGAATCGAGGTGATCGCCGCGCCCTGCAGCGACGAGAGAAGAATGCGGCGCAGGGCGTTGCCGAGCGTCACGCCGAAGCCCCGCTCCAGCGGCTCGGCGACGGCGGTCGCCACGCGGCGCGGATCGTCGCCGGGCGTCACGTCGAGCTTGTTCGGCTTGATGAGTTCCTGCCAGTTCTTCTGGATGCTCACTGGGGCGCCTTTCCTTGAAGCTCCTGAACGCGGCTCCGGCGGGGAGGAGCCGGGGCCGCGCGAAATATGCTCGATTGAAAGCAGGCTTCCTATTGCCGTAGCGTCAGACGCGGCGGCGCTTGCGCGGACGGCAACCATTGTGCGGGATCGGCGTCACGTCGCGGATCGACGTAACGGTGAAGCCCGCCGCCTGCAGCGCGCGCAGAGCCGATTCGCGGCCCGAACCGGGGCCAGAAACCTCGACTTCGAGCGTGCGCACGCCATGCTCGCCGGCCTTGCGGGCGGCGTCCTCGGCGGCCATCTGCGCGGCGTAGGGGGTCGACTTACGCGAACCCTTGAAGCCCATCGAGCCGGCCGACGACCACGACACAGTATTGCCTTGAGCGTCGGTGATGGTGATCATCGTGTTGTTGAACGTCGAGTTCACATGCGCGACGCCGGAGACGATGTTCTTGCGCTCGCGACGACGAACGCGGGTAGTGTCCTTGGCCATTTAACTCTTGCCTTTCGATATCGACGCCGCCGTAACGCCAGCGGCTCCACCTTGCAGGCAGCCGGATTTACCGACTGCCCGACTACGACTGCCGGAATTACTTCTTCTTGCCGGCGATCGGCTTCGCCTTGCCCTTGCGGGTGCGGGCGTTGGTATGGGTGCGCTGGCCGCGAACCGGCAACTGACGCCGGTGGCGCAGACCACGGTAGCAGCCAAGGTCCATCAGGCGCTTGATGTTGATCGCGACTTCGCGGCGCAGATCGCCTTCCACGAGATAGTCGCGGTCGATGGTCTCGCGGATCTGCAGGACTTCCGCGTCGGTGAGCTGGGCCACGCGGCGCTCGGCCGGGATGCTCACCTTCTCGCAGATTTCTTCAGCCTTCTTGGGGCCGATGCCGTGAATATACTGAAGCGCGATGACGACGCGCTTGTTGGTCGGGATGTTGACGCCTGCGATACGTGCCACGATTTTCTCCATTTCGGGCGACAGCCTTGCGGCGCCGCCGGAGTGAACCCGCGTCCGGTGGAGGCCGGCCCCTGCGGGTGATTCCGATTGTCCGAACGCAAAAACGGAAGCCCTCCGAAGAGAGCTTCCCTCGAATTTCCGTCGGAAGTCAGGCGATAGCGAGCGATCGCGCACGAGTCAAGCAAAATTGGCGAGGGAAATGCGATTTTCTTCCCTCGCGAGACTCAAGCGCTGCGACGCAAGCCATCAGAACCGAATTTTCGTTGCGCGTCCAGCCCTAAGCCGAGACCCACGGCGCCGAACATATCGCCTTCGACGATTTTCGCGCCCGGCGTCTGGCCGGTGACCGCCGCGCGCACGGCCGGAATAGCGGTCGAGCCGCCGGTGAGGAAGACGGCGTCGATGCGCTCGCCGGAAAGCCCAGAGGCGGCGAGCGTTTCGTTCAGCGTACGCGAAAGCGAGCCGAGCTGGTCCGCAATCGCTTCATGCAGCGTAGTGGCGGTCGTTTCGATCTCGAAGGCCCGCTCCACTTCTGTGAGGTCGATCGTCGCGCAATCCGAGTCCGAGAGATCAATCTTGGCGTGCTCCACCGATAGCGCGATCGAATGACCGCGCCGGCTTTCGATCACCTCCGCGAGACGGGCGATCTTGGACGGCGAGAGCGAATAGCGCTCCATCTCCTCGAGTTCCCGGGCAACCTTGGGCGTATAGAGGAGATTGATCCGATGCCAGGTCGCAAGATCGACGAAAAAGCCGTTGGGAGCCGGCAGCACTTTGTCGCCGAAAGGCAGGCGCATCTCGCTCCCGAGCCCCAGATGCGGCATAACCGACTTCAGGCTGAAGAGCCGATCTATGTCGGTGCCGCCGATATGCACGCCCTTATTGGCGAGCACGTCCCCTGCCCGATCCGCCCGCCAACGCGCCTGCGGCGAAACGCGCACGACCGAGAAATCCGACGTGCCGCCGCCGATGTCGGCGATGAGCGCATATTGCTCTTCGCGCACGCTCTGCTCATAGGTCAGCGCCGCGGCGATCGGCTCATATTGAAAAGCGATCTCACGGAAACCCCGCGCCCGCGCAATTTCCTCGAGCGCGTCCTGCGCGCGGCGATCGGCGGCCGGGTCGTCGTCTATGAAATGCACAGGTCGGCCGAGGACGACCTTTGTGACGTCATCGCCAGCAACGCCGTCGGCGGCGTCTTTCAGCTTTCCGACGATGAGGCCGATGATGTCCTTGAACGTATAGGCTTTCGTCTTGATGCGCGTGGTCTCGTCCATCAGCGCTGTGCCCAGCACCGATTTCAGGCTGCGCATCAGCCGCCCCTCGACGCCGTCGACATAGGCTTTGATCGCCGCGCGGCCGAAGACGGGCGAGCCGTCCGAGAAATCGAAGAAGATCGAGCTCGGCAGCGTGCGGCTCCCGTTTTCAAGCGGCGCGAGCTCCATGCCCTGCGCCCCCTCGACGGCGACTGTCGAATTCGACGTGCCGAAGTCCAGGCCGCAAAATGACTTTGCTTCCATCGGTGAAGTCTCTGGGTTTGTCGGGAGGACAAAAAGCATCGGCCCGGCAGAGCCGGGCCGATGTCTGATTTCTTGAAGCTTTCTATCAGGCGCCGAGCGATCTGTCGATTGCCGCCGTCACATCGTCTATCGGCGCCATGCCGTCGATCCGTTTCAGCTCGCCGCGCCCGGCGTAATGCGCCGAGACCGGGGCTGTCTGGGCCCGATAGGTGTCGAGCCGCGTCTTGAAGCTTTCCGGATTGTCGTCGGCGCGAACCGGCTTGCCGGCGGCGAGCGTCTCGGCGACGCGCCTGCGCATCCGGTCGACGAGCGCATTCTCGTCGACGACAAGCTCAATCACCGCGTCGAGCTTCAACCCCTTGCGGTCCAGAAGATCGCGGAGCGCCTCGGCCTGCGCGACGGTGCGCGGAAAGCCGTCCAGGATGAAGCCATTGGCGCAGTCTGCTTCATCGATCCGCTGGTCGATGATGCCGATGACCACTTCGTCGGGCACGAGCTGGCCGGAGTCCATCAGCGCCTTGGCCTTCAGGCCGATCGGCGTTCCGGCCGCGACGGCCGCGCGCAGCATGTCGCCGGTCGAGAGCTGGGGCACGCCCAGCTTTTCGACGAGGCGAGCGGACTGCGTTCCCTTGCCGGCGCCCGGGGGGCCGAGAAGGACGAGTCTCATTTACGACGTCCCTTGAGCTTGGTCTTGCGGATCAGCCCCTCATATTGCTGCGCCTGCATATGGCCGTGGATCTGCGAGACCGTGTCCATGGTCACGCTCACCACGATGAGCAAAGAGGTGCCGCCGAAGTAGAAGGGCAGATTCGCATAAGCGATGAGCCCTTCCGGCAGAAGACAGATGATGGCGAGATAGGCGGCGCCGAGCACGGTGATGCGCATGAGCACGTCGTCGATGAACTTGGCCGTGCGCTCGCCCGGACGAATGCCGGGGATGAAGCCGCCATGCTTCTTGAGATTGTCCGCCGTCTCCGTCGGGTTGAAGACGATGGCCGTGTAGAAGAACGCGAAGAAGACGATGAGGCCGACATAGGCGAGCATATAGAGCGGACGCCCATGACCGAAATAGGCCGAGATCGTCGCAAAAATGCTTTCCGAACCCGTCGATTGATAGAAGTTGGCAACCGTCGTCGGCAACAGCAGCAGCGACGAAGCGAAGATCGGCGGGATGACGCCGGCCGTGTTGAGCTTCAACGGCAGGAAGGACGTCTGCCCCTCATAGACGCGGTTGCCGTGCTGACGCTTCGGATAGGTGATCAGCAGGCGACGCTGGGCGCGCTCCATGAAGACGATGAAGGCGATGACGAGGAACGACATCGCAATCACGCCGAGGATGATGCCGGTCGAAATGGCGCCCTGGCGGCCGAGTTCGAGAGTCGAGACGATCGCTGAGGGGAAGGCTGCGACGATACCGGCGAAAATGATCAGCGACGAGCCGTTGCCGATGCCGCGCGAGGTGATCTGCTCGCCGAGCCACATCAGGAACATGGTGCCGCCGACAAGCGTCACGACGGTTGTGATGCGGAAGAAGAGCCCGGGCTCCGTGACGACGCCCTGCTGTCCTTCGAGGCCGATCGCCATGGCGTAGGCCTGAAAGGTCGCGAGCGCGACGGTCAGATAGCGGGTGTATTGATTGAGGACCTTACGGCCCTGCTCGCCCTCTTTCTTCAGCGATTCGAGCGACGGAAACACCGAGGTCAAAAGCTGAATGATAATGGACGCCGAAATATACGGCATGATGTTGAGGGCGAAGATCGCGCGACGCTGCACGGCGCCGCCGGCGAACATGTTGAACAGCTCCAGCATGCCTTTCGACTGGCCGAAGAAGCTCTTCGCGAAAGCCTCCGGGTCGATGCCCGGCAGCGGCACATAGGTGCCGAGGCGATAGACAATCAGCGCCCCGAGCGTAAACAGGATGCGCTTCTTGAGTTCCTCGGACTTGCCGAAGGCGGAGAGATTGACGTTGGCCGCGAGCTGCTCGGCTGCCGATGCCATGGAGGAACTCCCCTTTGTCGCGCCTATTTTTCTTTGGCGCCTTTTTTGTTTGTCGCCCGGAGGGCAGTGTTCGCCCGATCGCATCTGCGACGGGAGACGCCTCTATAAGACAAAGCGGCCGCTCTTGCGAGAGCGGCCGCCTAAAAACCTGATCTTAGGCCGTGGCCGTTTCGCCCGCGAGGAGCTTCACCGACCCGCCCGCGCCCTCGATCGCCGCAATGGCGCTCTTGGAGGCGGCGGCGACCTCGAAGGCGAGCTTCGCCTTGATCTCGCCCTGCCCGAGGATCTTCACGCCGTCGCGGGCCTTGGCCACGAGGCCGGCCGCAATCAACGCTTCGACCGTCACCGGCGCATTCGCGTCGAGCTTGCCGGCGTCGACCGCCTGCTGCACGCGGCCGATGTTGATCTCATTGTAGTCGGTCGGGAAGGGATTGTGGAAGCCGCGCTTCGGCAGACGCCGATGCAACGGCATCTGACCGCCTTCGAAGCCCTTGATGGCGACGCCGGTGCGCGCCTTCTGGCCCTTCACGCCGCGTCCGCCGGTCTTGCCCTTGCCAGAGCCAATGCCGCGGCCAACGCGCATCCGGTTCTTGCTGGAGCCCGGATTGTCGGAGATTTCGTTGAGTTTCATTGCCGCGTCCTCACTTCTCGCCGACAATTTTGACGAGATGCGCCACCTTGGCGATCATGCCGCGCACAGCCGGAGTGTCCTCCAACTGGCGCTTGCGGCCGATGCGGGTCAGGCCGAGGCCCAAAAGCGTCTTGCGCTGACGCTCGTTACGGCCGATCGAGCTGCCCGTCTGCTCGACGGTGATCTGCTTGCCATTCGACATGTCGAGAGCCTCCCTTACGCGTCGACGGCGTCAGCGTCGACGCCCTGGCGGCGCGCCTGAAGCGCGGAGACTTTCAGCGAACGGCGCGCGGCGACGGAACGCGGCGAGTCCTCGCGACCGAGCGCGTCGAAGGTGGCGCGGATCATGTTGTAGGGGTTCGAGGAGCCCTGGCTCTTCGCCACCACGTCATGCATGCCGAGCGTCTCGAAGACGGCGCGCATCGGCCCGCCGGCGATGATGCCCGTGCCGGCCGGCGCGGCGCGCAGAATCACGCGGCCCGAACCGTGACGACCATAGACGTCGTGATGCAGCGTGCGGCCTTCGCGCAGCGGGACGCGGATCAGCGCGCGCTTGGCGGCTTCCGTCGCCTTGCGGATCGCTTCCGGCACTTCGCGCGCCTTGCCATGGCCATAGCCGACGCGGCCCTTCTGGTCGCCGACGACGACGAGAGCGGCAAAGCCGAAACGACGGCCGCCCTTCACGACTTTCGCGACGCGATTGATGTGGACCAGACGATCCACGAATTCGCTATCGCGCTCTTCTCTATCCCGGTCGCGACCGCGACCGCCTTCAGCTTCACGCGCCATTTTTTCTTCCGTCACTTACGCGGCGTCTCCGCCGCTCGCTTCGTTGGGCTTCCCGCCTCTCCCCCTTTCGGGAAACAGCGGACCCGGCCTCCGCAGAGGTCGGGTAAGGCCCTCATCCGCCACGCCTTCGCATGGCGCCCTCTCCCGCGTGCGGGAGAAGGGAAATTAAAACTGCAGACCACCCTCGCGGGCGCCGTCGGCCAGCGCCTTGACGCGGCCGTGATACATGTAAGCGCCACGGTCGAACACGACCTCTTTGACGCCCTTTTCGGCGGCGCGCTCGGCGAGAAGCTTGCCCACGAATTTCGCGGCGTCGATATTCGCGCCGGTCTTCAGAGATTCGCGGTTCGCCTTCTCGATCGAGGAAGCGGCGACGAGGGTCTGCCCCTTCTCGTCGTCGATGATCTGAGCATAGATCTGCTTCGACGAGCGGAACACGGAGAGACGCGGGCGGCCATAGGCGCGCTCGCGGATCGCCTTGCGGACACGCGCCTTGCGGCGCTGTTCGATGCTGACATCCTTGGCCATGGAGCCTGGTCCTTACTTCTTCTTGCCTTCCTTGCGGAAGATGAATTCGTTCGCGTATTTGACGCCCTTGCCCTTATAGGGCTCGGGGCCGCGCAGCGCGCGGATCTCGGCCGCGACCTGGCCGACCTGCTGCTTGTCCATGCCGCTGATCGTGATTTCCGTCGGCTTCGGCGTCACGATGGCGATGCCGTTGGGGATCGGATAGTTCACGTCATGCGAATAGCCCAGCGCGAGCTGGAGCACCTTGCCCTGGACCGCGGCGCGATAGCCGACGCCGGTGATCTCGAGCTTCTTCTCGAAGCCCGAGGTGACGCCAACGATCAGATTGTTGACGCGGGCGCGGGACGTGCCCCACAGCGCGCGGGCGCGCTTGGAGTCGCCGCGCGGGTCGACCTTGATGGCGTTGTCCTGATGCACGACGGAAACGTCGTCCGGCACCAGGAATTCGAGCTGGCCCTTCGCGCCCTTCACGGACACGAGCTGGCCGTCGACCTTGGCGGTGACGCCGGCCGGGACGACCACAGGCTTCTTGCCGATACGTGACATAGTTGCAATCCTGTTCAGTCTGAGCGCTCACGCAAGGTCAGAAGACCTTGCAGAGCACCTCGCCGCCGACGTTGTTCTCGCGGGCCGCATGATCGGCCATCACGCCCTTGGGCGTCGACATGATCGTCACGCCGAGGCCATTGGCCACGCGCGGAACGGCGTCGACAGCCGCGTAGACGCGGCGGCCCGGGCGGGAAACGCGCTCGATCTGCTTGATGACCGGCTGCCCATCGAAATATTTCAGCTCGATCTCGAACTCGGTCCGACCATTGCCGAAATCCGTCGCCGAGTAGCCGCGGATGTAGCCCTCGTCCTTGAGAACGTCGAGGACATGGGCGCGCAGCTTGGAGCCCGGCGAGGACACCTTGTCCTTGCGGCGCATCTGCGCGTTGCGAATGCGGGTGAGGAGATCTCCCAACGGATCGTTGATCGCCATTTTAAGAGTCTCCTTACCAGCTCGACTTCACCAGGCCCGGGATCAGACCCTTGGACCCGAGCTCGCGCAGCGCGATGCGCGACATCTTCAGCTTGCGATAAAAGGCGCGCGGGCGGCCGGAAATCTCGCAACGGTTACGAACGCGAATCTTCGCGGAGTTACGCGGCAGCTCAGCGAGTTTCAGACGAGCCTCGAACTGCTCCTCGATGGAGAGCGACTTGTCGTTGGCCTTCGCCTTCAGCCGCTCGCGGCGGCCAGCGAAAGCCTTGACGAGCTTCGCCTTCTTTTTGTTGTTTTCGATCGCGCTTTTCTTCGCCATCAGTATTAGCCTTTCGGTATCCGCGTTTGAGAGGGATTAACCCCTCACTGCCGGAACGGGAAATTGAACGCACGCAGCAAAGCGCGCGCTTCGTCGTCGGTCTTGGCCGTCGTGCAGACGATCACGTCCATGCCGAGGATCGACTCCGCCTTGTCGTAGTCGATTTCAGGGAACACGATGTGCTCCTTGATGCCGAGCGCGAAATTGCCGCGCCCGTCGAAGGACTTCGGGTTCAAGCCACGGAAGTCTCGCACGCGCGGCAGCGCGATCGTGATCAGACGATCGAGGAACTCGTACATGCGGGTCTTGCGGAGGGTCACCTTCGCGCCGATCGGCATGTTCTCGCGCACCTTGAAGGTCGAGATGGCCTTGCGGGCGCGGGTGATGACCGGCTTCTGACCAGCGATGAGGCTGAGATCGCCAGCCGCCGACGTCACCTTCTTGGTGTCGTTGACCGCCTCGCCGACGCCCATGTTCAGCACGATCTTCTCGATGGTCGGCACTTCGAAAGCGTTCTTGTAGCCGAACTGCTCGATGAGCTGTCCGCGAACGACTTCTTCATAGTGCTTCCGCATGCGCGGCGTATAGCCAGCGATGCTCGCTTGAGCGACGGCGGCGACCGCCGGAGCCTCCTTGGCGGCCTTCGGCGCCTTGGCTCCCTTGGCTTTCTTTTCCTCAGCCATCGATCAATTCTCCGGAACGCTTGGCGACGCGGACCTTGCGGCCGTCGTCGAGAATCTTGAAGCCCACGCGGGTCGCCTTGCCGTCCTTGGGGTCGGCGATCGCAAGATTGGAAAGGTCGATCGGCGCGGCCTTGTTGATGATGCCCGCCTCGCGGTCCTTCGTCTGGCGCTGATGGCGCTTGACCATGTTGACGCCGTCGACGATGGCGCGACCCTCACCGGGGTTCACGCTCAGCACTTGGCCGGACTTGCCCTTGTCGCGGCCGGCGAGAACGACGACCTTGTCGCCCTTCTTGATTTTGGCGGCCATTACAGCACCTCCGGCGCGAGCGAGATGATCTTCATGTGGTTCTTGGCGCGCAGCTCGCGCGGGACCGGCCCGAAGATACGGGTGCCGATCGGCTCCTTCTGATTGTTGATCAGAACGGCAGCATTCGAGTCGAAACGGATCACCGAACCGTCCGACCGCTTGATGTCCTTCGAGGTGCGCACGACGACGGCCTTCAGCACATCGCCCTTCTTGACGCGCCCGCGCGGAATCGCCTCCTTGATCGACACGACGATAATGTCGCCGACGCCGGCATATTTCCGCTTCGAGCCGCCCAACACCTTGATGCACATCACGCGGCGGGCGCCGGAGTTATCGGCGACGTCGAGGTTTGTTTGCATCTGAATCATGGCATTTCCGCCTTTCACTCCGGTCTGGTTTCGGACCCGCCCAATCGCGACGACCGACTTCGTCCGGAAAACCTTTGTTTCCAACTTCCAGCGCGCTTCCAAATCGCATGGGCCATGCGATCGAGAAGCGCGCCAGTTTTTTCAGGGCACGAGCGGCCGGGTCCGAAAAGCTTCGTGACCTCTGTCAGCCGGCTCGAGCGGGGTATTTACGCGGTTGCGCCGGTTTCCACAACCCGCCAGCGCTTCAATTTCGAGATCGGCGCGGTTTCTTCGATGAAAACCGTATCTCCGACCTTGAAGGCGCCGTTTTCGTCATGCGCGTGATAATGTTTCGTGCGACGCACCGTCTTCTGGAACAGCGGATGCGTGAAACGGCGCTCGACCTTCACGACCACGGTCTTGTTCTGCTTGTCGCTGACGACGACGCCCTGGAGAATTCGCTTCGGCATTGGGCTTTAACCTTGATTGTCCGCGCTCTTCTGCGCGGCGACGGTCTTGATCCGGGCGATGTCGCGACGAATGACGCGCACGCGGGCGGTGTCCTCGAGCTGGCCGGTCGCCCGCTGGAAGCGCAGATTGAACTGCTCCTTCTTGAGCTTCAGCACTTCGTCGTTGAGCTGGTCCTCGGTCATCGCCTTGATGTCGGAGAGGCGTTGCTTGGATTTCATGTCGTCCTCCCTTTACTCTGCGATGCGTTCGATGAAGCGGGTCTTGATCGGCAGCTTGGCCGCCGCAAGCGTCAACGCTTCGCGAGCCAGCGCCGCCGGAACGCCGTCGACTTCGAACATGATGCGGCCGGGCGCGATGCGCACGGCCCAGAAATCCGGAGCGCCCTTGCCCTTACCCATGCGGACTTCGGTCGGCTTGGTGGAGACCGGCACGTCGGGGAAGACGCGGATCCATACGCGGCCGGCGCGCTTCATATGGCGCGTCATGGCGCGGCGGGCCGCCTCGATCTGACGCGCGGTGACGCGCTCGGGCTCGAGCGCCTTCAGGCCGAACTGACCAAAGTTCAGCGAGAAGCCGCCTTTCGCGACGCCGTGGATGCGGCCCTTGAAGGCCTTGCGGAACTTTGTGCGCTTGGGTGACAGCATGATGGGTGCTCTTTAAATCGTTTGTTGCGCCTTAGGCAGCGTCGCCGCGGGGTTCGCGCGGTTCACGACGACGCCGGTCGCGATCGCCGCGGTCGCCGCGTTCACGCTCGCCATGGTCGCCGGAAGACGCCTGCTCCGCCGCGCGCCGCTCGGACGCCATCGGATCGTGCTCGAGGATCTCGCCTTTGAAGATCCAAACCTTGATGCCGCAAGCGCCATAGGCGGTATGCGCGGTGGAGACGCCGTAATCGACGTCGGCGCGCAGCGTATGCAGCGGCACGCGGCCCTCGCGGTACCATTCCAGACGGGCGATTTCAGCGCCGCCGAGACGGCCCGAGCAGTTGATGCGGATGCCCTGGGCGCCGAGACGAATGGCCGACTGAACGGCGCGCTTCATCGCGCGGCGGAAAGCCACACGGCGCTCGAGCTGCTGCGCGATCGACTCGGCGACGAGCGCGGCTTCCGTTTCCGGCTTGCGCACTTCGACGATGTTGATCACGACTTCGCTGCCCGTCAGCTTGGCGACGAGCTTGCGAATCTTGTCGATGTCCGCGCCCTTCTTGCCGATCACGACGCCCGGACGGGCGGAATGGATCGTCACGCGGCACTTCTTGTGCGGACGCTCGATGATGATCTTGGAGACGGCCGCCTGCTTCAGCGTCTTGGCCACCGTCTCGCGGATCTTCATGTCTTCGTGCAGAAGCTTGGCGTATTCGCCCTTGCTCGCGAACCAGCGCGAGTCCCAGGTGCGATTGACGCCGAGGCGCAGCCCGATCGGATTAACCTTCTGACCCATGGTTGTTATCCTTTAGGCGTTCGCTTGCGCTTCGACTTCGCGCACGATGATCGTGAGGTTCGAGAAGGGCTTCTCGACCCGGCTCGCGCGGCCGCGGGCGCGGGCGTGGAAGCGCTTCATGACCAGCGCCTTGCCGACATAGGCCTGGGCGACGATCAGATCGTCGACGTCGAGGCCGTGATTGTTCTCGGCGTTGGCGATGGCGCTTTCCAGCGTCTTCTTCACCTCATGCGCGATGCGCTTGCGGGAAAACTCGAGATCGGCAAGCGCGCGGTCGACCTTCTTGCCGCGGATGAGCTGGGCAAGAAGATTGAGCTTTTGCGGCGACACGCGGATCATGCGCGCGACGGCTCGCGCTTCATTCTCCGCGACGCGGGGCGGATTAGCCTCTTTGGACATTTCTTAGCCCCTCTTCGCCTTCTTGTCCGCCGCGTGGCCGTGGAAGGTGCGCGTCGGAGCGAATTCGCCGAACTTGTGCCCGATCATGTCTTCGCTGACATTCACAGGAATATGCTTCTGACCGTTGTGCACGCCGAAGGTCAATCCGACGAACTGGGGCAGAATGGTGGAGCGGCGGCTCCAGATCTTGATAACTTCGGAGCGGCCGGAGGCGCGCGAGGTTTCCGCCTTCTTCAGCAGATAGCCGTCGACGAACGGGCCTTTCCAAATCGAGCGAGCCATGGATTAGCCCTTCTTCTTGCGATTGTGCCGCGAGGACACAATGAAACGGTCGGTGGACTTGTTGCTGCGGGTCTTCTTGCCCTTGGTCGGCTTGCCCCAGGGCGTGACCGGATGACGGCCGCCCGAGGTGCGGCCTTCACCGCCGCCGTGCGGATGGTCGATCGGGTTCATGGTGACGCCGCGGTTATGCGGGCGACGGCCAAGCCAGCGCGAACGACCGGCCTTGCCGATCGAGGTGTTCATGTGGTCGGGGTTCGACACCGCGCCGATGGTGGCGAAGCACTGGCCGTGAACCAGGCGCTGCTCACCCGAGTTTAGGCGGAGGATGACGTAACCCTGGTCGCGGCCGACGATCTGGGCGTAGGTGCCCGCCGAACGCGCGATCGCACCGCCCTTGCCGATCTTCATCTCGACATTGTGGACGATCGTGCCGACCGGGATATTGGCGATCGGCATCGCGTTGCCCGGCTTCACGTCGACCTGATTGCCGGCGACCACCGAATCGCCGACCGACAGACGCTGGGGGGCGAGGATGTAAGCCAGCGTGTCGTCCGCGTAGCGGATGAGCGCGATGAAGGCTGTGCGGTTGGGATCATATTCCAGACGCTCGACCTTGCCGACGACGTCGAGCTTGCGACGCTTGAAGTCGACGAGGCGATAGGTCTGCTTATGTCCGCCGCCACGGAAGCGAACCGTGACGCGGCCGTTATTGTTGCGGCCGCCCTTGGAGCTCTTCCCCTCGGTGAGGGTCTTGACGGGCTTGCCCTTATAAAGATCGCTGCGGTCGACGATGACGAGCTGGCGAAGGCCCGGCGTGACCGGCTTGAATGTCTTCAGCGCCATGGTTCTCTAAGCCTTCCTTACAGTCCGGTCGTCACGTCGATCTTGTGCCCTTCGGCAAGCGTCACGACGGCCTTCTTGACGTCGCTCTGCTGGCCGCGCACGCCGCGGAACGCCTTCACCTTGCCCTTGCGGACAAGCGTGTTCACGGATTCGACCTTCACGTCGAAGAGACCCTCGACCGCCGCCTTGATCTGCGGCTTGGTCGCGGTCTTGGCGACCTTGAAGACCACCTTGTTGTTCTCGGAGGCGATGGTCGCCTTCTCGGTGATGACCGGGGCGACGATCACGTCGTAATGGCGCACGTCCTTGCTCATTTCAGGCGCGCCTCCAGCGCGTCCACCGCTTCGCGGGTCAGGACCAGCTTTTCGCGACGGATGATGTCGTAAACATTGACGCCCTCGACCGGCAGCACGTCGATCAGCGGGATGTTACGGGCGGCAAGCGCGAAATTCTGCTGCGGCGCGCCGCCGACGATGATGATCGCATTCTGCAGGCCGGTCTTGGCGAAGCCGGAGGCCAGAACCTTCGTCTTGGCGGCCTCGAGCTCGGCCTTTTCCCAGACGATGATGCCGCCGTCCTTGGCCTTGGCCGAGAGGGCGTGCTTCAGCGCCAGCGTGCGGACCTTCTTCGGCAGGTCGTGCTCATGGCTGCGCACGAGCGGGCCGAAAGCGCGGCCGCCGCCGCGGAACTGCGGCACGCGGGCGGAGCCGTGACGGGCGCCGCCGGTGCCCTTCTGCTTATACATCTTCTTGCCGGTGCGGGCGATGTCCGCGCGGTTCTTCACCGCATGGGTGCCGGCGCGGCGCTTGGCGAGCTGCCAGCGGATCATCCGGTGGATGAGGTCCGTGCGCGGCTCCAGGCCAAAAATCTCATCGGAAAGTTCGATCGAACCGGCCGCCTGGCCGTCGAACGACGTGACGTCGATCTTCACGGCTCAGTCCTCCTTGTTTGCTTCTTGAGCGGGAGCGGCGGCGTCGGCAAGACGGAACTTGCCCGGCTGCGGCGCTTCCGCGGGGAGCGCGCGCTTGACGGCGTCGCGGACGTAAATCCAGCCGCCGGCGACGCCCGGAACGGCGCCTTCGACGAGCAGCAGGCCGCGCTCGACGTCGGTCTGCACGACGCGCAGATTCTGCGTGGTCACGCGGTCGACGCCCATATGGCCGGCCATCTTCTTGTTCTTGAAGGTCTTGCCCGGATCCTGACGGCCGCCGGTCGAACCATGCGAACGATGCGAGATCGACACGCCGTGTGACGCGCGCAGACCGCCGAAGCCCCAACGCTTCATCGGGCCGGCGAAGCCCTTACCCGTCGTGGTGCCCGTCACGTCGACGAACTGACCGACAACGAAGTGATCCGCCGTGATTTCGGCGCCGACCGGAAGCAGCGCTTCCTCGTTGACGCGGAACTCGGCCAGCTTCAGCTTCGGCTCGACCTTCGCCGCAGCGAAGCGCGTGCGCTCGGCCTTCGACACATTCTTCACCTTGGCGCGGCCGATGCCGAGCTGAACGGCGGTGTAGCCGTTCTTCTCCTTGGTCCGCTGAGCGACGACTTGACAGCCGTCCAGCTTCAGGACCGTGACCGGCACATGCTCGCCCGCCTCTGTGAAGACGCGGGTCATTCCGACCTTTTGCGCGATGACGCCCGACCGCATGTTCAATATTCCTTCGCGAAGCGGCGGCCTCGAGAGCGCGCCGCCCAATCCGTTCTTAGAGCTTGATCTCGACGTCGACGCCGGCGGCGAGATCGAGCTTCATCAGCGCATCCACCGTCTGCGGGGTGGGATCGACGATGTCGAGAACGCGCTTATGCGTCCTGATCTCAAACTGCTCGCGCGACTTCTTGTCGATGTGGGGCGAACGGTTCACCGTGAACTTCTCGATCTTGGTCGGCAGCGGAATCGGGCCACGAACCTGAGCGCCGGTGCGCTTCGCCGTGGAGACGATCTCCTTGGTCGACGTGTCGAGAATCCGGTGATCGAACGCCTTCAAGCGAATCCGGATATTTTGACCGTTCATTGCTTCATCCTTTGGGACCGCGATCCAGGAAGATCGCTTCTGGATCGCGAGCCTTCCGACTCGCGATCGTTTTTTCACAAGCGAGCCTGAAGGCTCGCGGTCCAGATCCGCTCAATTACTCGATGATCGAAGCGACGACGCCCGCGCCGACCGTGCGGCCGCCTTCGCGGATAGCGAAGCGCAGCTTCTCTTCCATGGCGACCGGAACGATCAGAGCCACTTCCATCGTGACGTTGTCGCCCGGCATCACCATCTCGACGCCCTCGGGGAGCGTCACAATGCCGGTCACGTCCGTCGTGCGGAAGTAGAACTGCGGACGATAGTTGGTGAAGAACGGCGTATGACGGCCGCCTTCTTCCTTGGTGAGGATATACGCCTCAGCCTTGAACTTCGTGTGCGGCTTCACCGAACCCGGCTTGCACAGAACCTGGCCGCGCTCGACGTCCTCGCGCTTCGTGCCGCGCAGCAGGCAGCCGACGTTGTCGCCCGCCTCGCCCTGATCGAGCAGCTTGCGGAACATTTCGACGCCGGTCACCGTCGTCTTGGTCGTCGGACGGATGCCGACGATCTCGACTTCCTCGCCGACCTTCACCACGCCGCGCTCGATGCGGCCCGTCACCACCGTGCCGCGGCCCGAGATCGAGAACACGTCCTCGACCGGCATCAGGAAGGGCTGGTCCTTCGGTCGCTCCGGCTGCGGGATATAGCGATCGACTTCCTGCATCAGCTTCAGGATCGCGTCATGGCCGATCTCGGGATTCTTGTTCTCGAGAGCGCACAGAGCCGAACCCTTGACGATCGGAATGTCGTCGCCGGGGAAGTCGTACTTCGAGAGAAGCTCGCGGACTTCGAGTTCGACGAGCTCGAGCAGCTCCGGATCGTCGACCATGTCGACCTTGTTGAGGAACACGACGAGCGCCGGCACGCCGACCTGGCGGGCGAGCAGGATGTGCTCGCGGGTCTGCGGCATCGGGCCGTCGGCGGCGGAGCACACGAGAATGGCGCCGTCCATCTGCGCCGCGCCGGTGATCATGTTCTTCACATAGTCGGCGTGGCCGGGGCAGTCGACGTGGGCGTAGTGGCGGTTCTGCGTCTCATATTCGACGTGCGCCGTCGAAATGGTGATGCCGCGCGCCTTCTCTTCCGGAGCCTTGTCGATCTGGTCGTAGGCCGTGAACGTCGCTCCGCCCGTCTCCGCCAGAACCTTGGTGATCGCCGCCGTCAAAGACGTCTTGCCGTGGTCGACGTGCCCGATCGTCCCGATGTTGCAGTGCGGCTTGGTGCGCGAGAATTTTTCCTTGGCCATTGCCGTGCTCCTTTAGAGAGTTCCGTTTAACCCGTGCGTTCGTGAGATCAGGCGTATTTCGCCTGGACCTTCTTCGACTCCGCCTCGGGCACTTGTTCGTAGTGATCGAAAAGCATGGTGTAGCTGGCGCGACCCTGCGTGCCGGAGCGCAACTGGTTCACATAGCCGAACATATTCGCGAGCGGGACCATGGCGTTGATGACCACGGCGTTGGCGCGCATGTCCTGGCCCTGGATCTGGCCGCGACGCGAGTTCAGATCGCCGATGACGAAGCCGGTGTATTCTTCCGGCGTCACCACTTCGACCTTCATGATCGGCTCGAGCAGGACCGAGCCGCCCTTCTGCAGGGCCTCACGGGTCGCCGCGCGGGACGCGATTTCGAAGGCCAGAACCGACGAGTCGACGTCATGGAACGCGCCGTCGATCAGCGTCGCCTTGAGATCGACGACCGGGAAGCCCGCGAGGATGCCCGAGGTCGTGACGGACTGAATGCCCTTGTCGACACCCGGGATGTATTCCTTCGGAACCGCGCCGCCGACGATCTTCGACTCGAACTCATTGCCCGCGCCCGCTTCATTGGGCTCGTAGATGATCTTCACGCGCGCGAACTGGCCGGTGCCGCCGGTCTGCTTCTTATGCGTGTAGTCGATCTCGACCTTCTTGCCGAGACGCTCGCGATAGGCGACCTGCGGCGCGCCGATGTTGGCGTCGACCTTATAGGTGCGCTTCAGAATGTCGACCTTGATGTCGAGATGCAGCTCGCCCATGCCCTTGAGGATGGTCTGGCCGCTCTCCTGGTCGGTCGACACGCGGAAGGACGGATCCTCGGCCGCGAGCTTCTGCAGGGCGATGCCGAGCTTCTCCTGGTCCGCCTTGGACTTCGGCTCGATCGCGATCTCGATGACCGGATCGGGGAACTCCATGCGCTCCAGAATGACCGGCTTCTGCTGATCGCAGAGCGTGTCGCCCGTGCGGGTTTCCTTGAGGCCGGCGAGCGCGACGATGTCGCCCGCATAGGCTTCCTTGATGTCTTCGCGGTTGTTGGCGTGCATCAGCAGCATGCGGCCGATGCGCTCTTTCTTGTCCTTCGTGGAGTTCAGAACGGTCGTGCCCGACTCGATCTTGCCCGAATAGACGCGCGCGAAGGTGATGGTGCCGACGAAGGGGTCGTCCATGATCTTGAAGGCGAGCATGGAGAAGGGCTCGCTATCCGACGGATTGCGGACCATATCGGCGCCGGTGTCCATGTCGACGCCCTTGATCGCTTCGCGATCGATCGGCGACGGCAGGAAGTCCACGACGGCGTCGAGCAGGGGCTGAACGCCCTTGTTCTTGAACGCCGAGCCGCAGAACACCGGGTGAAAAACGATGGCGCGCACAGCCTTGCGGATCAGCGACTTCAGAGTCGCCTCGTCCGGCTCGACGCCGTCGAGATAGGCCGCCATGGCGTCGTCGTCGAGTTCGACGGCCGCCTCGATCAGCGCCGTGCGATATTCCTTCGCCTTATCGAGAAGGTCCGCCGGAATCTCTTCGTCGTGATACTTTGCGCCAAGGCCTTCGTCTTCCCAGACGACCGCCTTCATGCGGATCAGGTCGATAACGCCCTTGAAGTTGTTCTCAGAGCCGATCGGCAGCTGCACGCAGACCGGACGGCCGCCGACGCGGGTCTTGATCTCTTCTGCGCAGCGGTAGAAGTCGGCGCCGATCTTGTCCATCTTGTTGACGAACACGATGCGCGGAACGCTGTATTTGTCGGCCTGACGCCAAACCGTCTCGGTCTGCGGCTCGACGCCCTGGTTGCCGTCGAGAACGCAAACCGCGCCGTCGAGAACGCGCAGCGAACGCTCGACTTCGATGGTGAAGTCGACGTGGCCGGGGGTGTCGATGATGTTCAGACGCTTGCCGTTCCAGAAGGTCGTGGTCGCGGCGGACGTGATCGTGATGCCACGCTCCTGCTCCTGCTCCATCCAGTCCATCGTCGCGGCGCCTTCGTGCACCTCGCCGATTTTGTGGCTCTTGCCGGAGTAATAGAGGATGCGCTCCGTCGTCGTCGTCTTACCGGCGTCGATATGCGCCATGATGCCGAAGTTGCGGTAGTCCTCGATCGGATGCGAGCGGGCCATGACTATAGTCCTCGTGAGAGCTCGGGCTTACCAGCGATAATGCGAGAAGGCGCGGTTGGCTTCGGCCATGCGGTGCGTGTCTTCGCGCTTCTTCACGGCGGCGCCGCGATTGTTGGAAGCATCGAGAAGCTCCGCCGACAGGCGATCGACCATGGTCTTGTCGCTGCGGGCGCGGGCCGCGGTGATGATCCAGCGGATCGCCAGCGCCTGACGGCGCTCGTTGCGCACTTCGACCGGCACCTGATAGGTGGCGCCGCCGACGCGGCGGGAACGGACCTCGATCGCCGGCGCGACATTGTCCAGCGCCTGACGGAAGATCGCCAGCGGATCGCTCTTGGCCTTCGACTCGACCTGGTCGAGCGCGCCGTAAACGATCGCTTCCGCGACCGACTTCTTGCCGTCGTACATGATGGAGTTCATGAACTTCGCGAGAACGATGTCGCCAAACTTGGCGTCTTCGATGACTTCGCGCTTTTCCGCCCGGTGACGTCTCGACATGTGTGTCTCCCTACTTCGGCCGGATTACTTCGGACGCTTCGCGCCGTATTTCGAACGGCGCTGCTTGCGATCCTTGACGCCCTGCGTGTCGAGCACGCCGCGCAGAATGTGATAGCGAACGCCCGGAAGATCCTTCACGCGGCCGCCGCGGATCATGACCACGGAGTGCTCCTGAAGGTTATGGCCTTCGCCAGGAATGTAGCCGATGACCTCGAAGCCATTGGTCAGACGCACCTTGGCGACTTTACGAAGCGCCGAGTTCGGCTTCTTCGGCGTCGTGGTGTAGACGCGCGTGCACACGCCGCGCTTCTGCGGACAGGCGCCGAGATGGCGGGCCTTTTCGCGATACGTCTTCGGGTGACGCGGCTTGCGGATCAATTGGCTGATCGTCGGCATCAAAAAGTCCTTCGCTTCGCTTCTGACGCGAATGGCGGATGTTCGGGTGAACCCGAGAGCGCATTACTTAAAAACGCGCAAACGAGCGAAGCGCCGATGGCCGCAAGGCCAAGGCGCTCCTAACGCAGAGGACCCCGAGAGACCCGGGATCGTGCCTTCCTGTCCGTCGCCGCAAAGCGACGGGATGATTACCAAACCGACCGAAGCCGGTCTTTACTGGCGGTCACAGGCAAGGCGACAGCGTTTAAGTTCGGAAGATCGAGAGCGAGGCGCTCATCAACGGCGTGAACTTACGGCCTGTCGAAAGTGGGCGGAAACTAATCGCGGCTCGCCATCGCGTCAAGCGAAGATTCAGCGGAAACCAAGAAAAAATCGGCTGTGGCGGCATGCCCGGCGCAAATGGCTTTCTCGGCAAACGCCGCAGCGTGGTTATACCTTATCAAAGGTCAAACCCGAATGTTGAAATTGCAAGCAATAGCACGGCAAACGTCATCGCGGCCGTCGCAATCCAGCCGAGCGCCGACAGCCATTTCGGCGAAACATGAGCGCCCATCGCTCGCGCATTTCCGGAGACGATCATCATCGCAAATAGGAAGGGCGGCGCAATGATCCCGTTCAGCACCGCCGTCCACAAGAGCATCTGCATCGGCGGTATCGAGGTGAAATCCAGCGCCGCGCCCAAAAGCGTTGCAATGATCACGATCCCATAGAAGCCCGGCGCGCGGGCGAAGGGCGCCTCGAGGCTGAATTTTCCGCCGATGACGTCGCTGACCGCATAGGCGGCGGAGCCGGCGAGGACGGGAATCGCCAACAAGCCCGTGCCAATGATGCCGAGCGCAAAAAGAAAGAAGGCGAAGTCGCCGGCGAGCGGCCGCAGGGCTTCCGCTGCCTGGGCCGCCGTGTCGATGCCCGAGACGCCATGGGCGTTGAGCGTCGCGGCGGTCGTCAGCATGATAAAAAAGGCGACAAGATTTGAAAGGATGACGCCGACGCCCGTATCGACGCGCAACCGCCGCAACTCTCTGCGCGCGGAGGCGTCGCGCAAGGGGCCCTTGTGCCCCACCCTCATTTCCTCGATCTCCTGCGCGGCCTGCCAGACGAAAAGATAGGGGCTGATGGTCGTGCCGAGCACGGCGACGACCATCATCATCGCCTCGCGGCCCCAGCCGACATTTGGCAGAAGGGCGCCGCGCAAGGCGGCGCGCCAGTCGATCTCCACGGCAAAGGCGGCCGCCACATAGGTGAAGAGCGCGAGCGTCGACCAGCGCAGGAAGCCCGCATAGCGCCGGTAGGGCACGAGGATCTGAGCGAGAAGGCCGGCCGCGCCGAAGGCCAACGCATAATTGCGCTGGGAGCCCTGCAGAATCAGCTTCAGCGCTTCGCCCATGGCGGCGAGATCGGCTGCGATATTGGCGACGTTGGCGACGAGCATCAGCACGACGAGCCCGTGCGCCACGCCTCTCGGCAAATGCGCGCGCGCATTGGCGACGACGCCCGCGCCAGTTATCCGGCCGATGCGGGCGCTCACGAGCTGCACGGCGAGCATCAGCGGCGTCGTCAGCATCACGGCCCAAAGCAAGCCATAACCGAAAGCGGCGCCGGCCTGCGAATAGGTCGCAACCCCGGAAGGGTCGTCGTCCGCAGCGCCGGCGACGAGGCCGGGGCCGAGAAGCTTGCGCCAGCCTGGCGTCGCCGCCTTTTTGTTTTCCGTCAATTAAATGCCTCGCTTGCGCGCTTTCGCCGCAGGACCCGAGGGCTTGGGCTTTGCCCTTGCCGGCCGGTAAAACTGGTTGGGAGACGCACAAGGCGTCACGCGCTTAATTAAGAGGGAGAGAAAAATGAGCCATGTCGCGCATGAACTGCACGAAGAGTTTCCCGAGAAGGCGCAGGCCATCCACGCATTGAAGGCCAGCAACGCGCATTTCGCGCGTCTTGCCGAAGAGTATCACAGCCTCAACCGCACGATTCATCGCATGGAGACTGAGGTCGAGCCGGCGGACGACGCGGCCGTCGAGGCGCTGAAAAAGAAGCGCCTGGCGTTGAAGGATGAGATTGCGGGTCTGATGGCCGGGCTCTGACACGGCTGGACGCGAAGACACGAGCGCGCCTGAAGGCGCGCGGTCCGGGGGCGCCTGCTTGGACCGCGCGCCTTCAGGCGCGCTTTTGAACTTGCATCAACCTCGCGAAAGCTGCGCCAGCTCGACGAGCATCCGCCGCGCTTCCTCCGCCCTCTCCACGGCTCTGGGAAACGCCACCCGCGCCGTCTCATCGCCGCTGACGAGGTCGAGCCCCTCGGGGTCTATCCCGCTTGCCCGCCATTGGCCGGGCTTGGCCCCGGCGAGCTTCTGCGCATAGAGCGCCAGCGCGTCAGCGTGGTCGGCGTTCATATGTTGGAGAATATCTTCCTCGGCGGCGATCAGCGCCTCGGCGCTATCGACGTTGGTCAAAAGCGGCCCAGGGCCGAAATCCGCAGCCCGGGCGAAGCCGCCGTTGAGATGCACGGCCTCGATCTCCGCCCGCCAGAAGGAAAAGTCGGGAAAATCGGCGTAGAGCTGCGCCTTGGGGTTGCGGCGTAAAAATCGCCCGCGCGCCGCAGGGCTTTGCGTGCGCGCGGCGCGGGCGACGAGCGTCAGGCGCGGATGCGCCATCGGGTCCCCCCGCCCGCCCTGGGCCAGGAGCAGCGAGCAGCGCCCGTCCCGCTCGAGATTGCGCGTGTGCTGGGCGAGCTTCGACAAGAGGAGGATCGGCGTCCCGTCGTAATCCGTGGCGATGGCCGTCAATGTCGCAAAGGGGGCGCCGCTTTCGGTCAATGTGGCCAGGGTGGCGGTTCGGATCGCACGTAAAAGCCGCTTGGATTCACCCACCGGATCGAAGGCCGGATCCTGCCGAGGATCGCGCGGCGGCGCGGTATTATTTTCTAGCGTCATGATTTTGCCCGCATTTCTAACTCAAAAAGGCGCCGGGTCGCATTGCCGACCAAATGTGTATATAAGAGAGGCGCAAGGCTGTCGCAGACTGGAGCGGGTTCGAAAGACGCGCTCGAGAGATGAACAGGCGCCTCCTCGATGCGCATTAGGCGTTTTTGGCCGTTGTATCGGCCACATTTCAGCCGCGATGGGCCGGGACTCTGATCGGATCGAGAAAAACCGCAGAGTCGCCGGGCGTTACGGACGGCGTCGCCCGAAAGCATGGGCGCTGCCGGAGTTTTCGCGGATCCTGGAGGATCAGCGAGCGCCGCAAGCGCCCATCGCCGCCAACAGCAAAAGGATGCTCATGCCGACCATCGCTCTCGTCGACGACGATCGCAACATCCTGACCTCGGTTTCCATCGCGCTCGAGGGCGAAGGCTATCGCGTTCAGACCTACACGGACGGCGTCCAGGCGCTCGACGGCTTGCGCGCCAATCCGCCCGATCTTGCCATCTTCGACATAAAGATGCCGCGCATGGACGGGATGGAGCTTCTGCGTCGCTTGCGGCAGAAATCGGACCTCCCGGTGATTTTTCTCACCTCGAAGGACGAGGAGATCGATGAGCTCTTCGGCCTCAAAATGGGCGCCGACGACTTTATCCATAAGCCCTTCTCGCAGCGCCTCCTCGTCGAGCGCGTCAAGGCGATCCTGCGCCGCGCCAACCCGAAGGAAGCCGCCGCGCAAAAGGAAACCGAAGCCAAGGTTCTGGAGCGCGGCGCGCTGGTGATGGACCCGGAGCGCCACACCTGCACCTGGAAGGGCGACCCCGTGGTGCTCACCGTGACGGAGTTCCTGATCCTGCAATCGCTGGCGCAACGCCCGGGAGTGGTGAAGAGCCGCAATGCGCTGATGGACGCCGCCTATGACGATCAGGTCTATGTCGACGATCGCACCATCGACAGCCACATCAAACGGTTGCGCAAGAAGTTCAAGGTGGTCGATACGGATTTCGAGATGATCGAAACGCTCTACGGCGTCGGCTATCGCTTCAAGGAAATGTAACGGGACGCGCAGCCGATGAGCGCATCCGAGACCAGCGACGTCCTTGCGTCGGGGGCTCCCGAGACCCCAGCCGACGCCGCCGCGCGCGCCGAGACCCAGGGCCGCCCGCCGGCGCGGCGCGCCCGCACGCTGAACATCCGCCTGCGGCGCCTGTCGCGAGCGGCGCAGTCGCATCTTTCCTCCTCGCTCACGCGCCGCATCGTCGTCCTCAATCTGGGCGGGCTGGTCGCGCTGCTCGGCGGCTTTCTCTATCTCAACCAGTTTCGTGAAGGCCTGATCGACGCGCGCGTGCAGAGCCTGCAAACGCAAGGCGAGATCATCGCCGCCGCCGTCGCCGCGTCGGCGACCGTCGACACCGACGCGATTACGATTGATCCGGAGAAGCTTCTACGGCTCGCCCCGGGCGAAAGCGCGAGCCCCGGCGAAGACCAGCCCGCGATGGAGTTCTCGCTCAATCCGGAACGCGTCGGCCCATTGCTGCGCCGCCTCGTCTCGCCGACGCGGCTGCGCGCGCGCATCTATGACCGCGACGGCTATTTGCTGCTCGATTCGCGCTCGGTATCCGGGCGCTCCAATATTTTGCGTTTCGATCTCCCGCCCTCGCCCAACACAACGACCATCGACGCCTCGTCTTTCCTGCAAAAGACCCTCGACCTTCTGCGCAGGTTGACGCGCCGCCCCGAGCTGCCGCTTTACGAAGACATCGGTATGGGCAATGGCAAGACCTATCCGGAAGTCGTGAGCGCGCTCGAAGCGCGCGCCCATTCGGTCGTGCGCGCCAACGCCAAGGGCGAGACCATCATCTCGGTCGCCGTCCCCGTGCAGCGCTTCCGCTCGGTGCGCGGCGCGCTGCTGCTCTCCACCATGGGCGGCGACATCGACGCCATCATCGCGATGGAGCGTTGGGGCATCATCCGCATCTTCCTCGTCTCGGCGGGGGTGATGCTGCTGCTCTCGCTCTTCTTCACCAACACCATCACCGAACCGATGCGCCTGCTCGCAGAAGCCGCGGAGCGCGTGCGCCGGGGCGCAAAATCCCGTCAGGAGATCCCGGATTTCTCCGACCGCCAGGACGAGATCGGCCATCTCTCCTGCGCGCTGCGCGACATGACGACGGCGCTGTATAATCGCATCGAGGCGATCGAGCATTTCGCCGCCGACGTCGCGCATGAGCTGAAGAACCCGCTGACCTCGCTGCGCAGCGCCGTCGAGACGCTGCCGATCGCCAAGACAGAATCGGCGCGCGACCGGCTCCTCGCCATCATCAAGCACGACGTCGGCCGCCTCGACAGGCTGATCAGCGACATCTCCGACGCCTCGCGTCTCGACGCCGAGCTCGCGCGCGCCGATATGGGCGACGTCGATCTCTCCAGGGCGCTCATCACCGTCGTCGACATGACCCGCGCCGTCGATCGCGGCGACGGGGTCAAGGCCGAGCTTACCATCCGCCATCTTTCGAGCGAGCCCCGCATTCGCTGGCGGGTGACCGGAAACGACTCGCGCCTGGGCCAGGTTTTCAACAATTTGATCGACAACGCCCGCTCATTCTCGAAGCCCGGCGGCGTCGTGCGGGTGCTCCTGTGGCCCGAACGCGCCAAAGGCCCGGGTGGCGCGCCGATCGACGGCTATGAGATCATCGTCGACGACGATGGGCCCGGCATTCCCGAAGGCGCCTTCGAGCGCGTTTTCGAGCGCTTTTACACCGACCGGCCGGAGCACGGTTTCGGCCAGAATTCCGGCCTCGGCCTCGCCATTTCCCGTCAGATCATCGAGGCGCATGGCGGCCGCATTCGCGCGCTGAACCGAACCCTCGCGCATCCCGACGGAACCGACGAGCCGGAGGCCGGCGACAAGGTGCTCGGCGCGCGATTTGTGGTCTGGCTGCCGGCGGCGCGATGAGCGCCCAATATGTCCACGCCAATGCGCTGGTTCTGGGCGAGACAGGGGTGCTGCTGCGCGGCCCCTCCGGAAGCGGGAAAAGCGCGCTCACCCTCGCTTTGATCTCCCGCTACCAATCCCAGGGCGATTTCGCCCGCCTTGTCGGCGACGACCGGGTGAGTGTGGAGGCGTTGAACGGACGCCTCGTCGCGCGGCCGCATCCCGCCATTGCCGGCGTCATCGAAATCCGCGGCCACGGGCTGTCGCGCATCGACTACGAGGCCGCCTGCGTCCTGAACGCCATTGTCGATCTTTGCGCGCCCGACGATCCCCCCGCGCGTCTGCCGCAGGAGGCGGAAAAATATGCCGCGCTGCACGGGATTGTTCTGCCACGCCTCTGCACGCCGGATTGCGGCGATGTCTCAGTTGCGCGAATCATCTTTTTCATTCAATCGATTGCGACAATTTGACATGCGATCGCGATTTTCGCTTGCGAATTTCGCCGCAACGCACAAAATGGCGCCCCTGACGCGCGCCCAGGAAAAAAGAGGATGGGCGGGGCGGCTGAGCTTGTATATGCTGTCGTCAGGGGACGAGAAGCGACGGCAAGCTTATGTAGGAACCCCCGTTGTGGGGCCATCGCGTAGCGCGAGACGTCTTCATGAGTGGTAGGGTCGAATGATCGGAATGGTCTTGGTGACCCATGGCCACCTCGCCACGGAGTTCCGCGCGGCGCTCGAACATGTCGTGGGTCCTCAAAAACAGCTCGTTTCCATTTCAATCGGCCCCGAGGACGACATGGAGCGTCGCCGGGCCGAAATACTCGACGCTATCCATAACGCCGACAGCGGCGACGGCGTCGTTCTGCTGACCGACATGTTCGGGGGAACGCCGTCCAATCTTGCGATTTCAGTGATGAACGGCGGCAATGTCGAGGTTCTCGCCGGCGTGAACCTCCCCATGCTGATCAAGCTCGCCTCGGTCCGGGACAGCGCGACTTTAGAGCAGGCGGTTCTGCAGGCGCAGGACGCCGGCCGAAAATATGTCTATATCGCGAGCCGCGTGCTCAACCCCAAGTGAGCTCTCAGAGCGGCCTTTTCCAGAGCGCTTTTTTCAGCTAGCCCTCCCCTACCGAGAAACCTAGCGAAGCGATCTTCCTATGCCTAATGCTGATGAGCGGGCGGCCGAGGCCGTCATCTCCCGCGATTTGCCGATTATCAATAAAAAAGGCCTCCACGCCCGGGCGACGGCGAAATTCGTCCAGTGCTGCGAAAAATTCGACGCCGAGATCACGGTCTCGAAGGACGGCGAGACGGTCGGGGGCAGCTCGATCATGGGCATTCTGACGCTGGGCGCCGGCCAGGGCTCGACGATCACCGTCACTGCAAACGGCCCTCAGGCCGAGGAAGCGATCGAGGCGCTCGACGCGCTCGTCGCCAACCGCTTCGGCGAGGACGAGTAGCGCGCGCCGGCTCGGCCTGGGCGCTTGCGCGACTGGGAACCCGCGAGGTATCCCAAAACGAAACAGCGGGCGAAAGATGTCGATCCTCAAGATCTACGCGCGTGTCCTGAGCCAACTGCGTCCCCAGGCAAGGCTCGCCTCCATCCTTGTTGCGGCGAATCTGGCGCTCGCCATTGCGCAATTTGCCGAACCAATTCTATTCGGCCGCATCATCGACCGCATGACGCAAACGCAAGCGCCGGGTCAGACGGTGGCCTGGAGCGATCTCGCGCCCCTCCTTGCCGCCTGGGCCGGTTTCGGCCTGTTCTCGATCGGCGGCGCGATACTCGTCGGGCTGAACGCCGACCGCCTTGCGCACCGCCGCCGCGTCGCCGTCATGTCCGAATATTTCGAGCATGTTCTTAACCTGCCGTTGAACTTTCACGCCAATGTGCACTCCGGGCGTCTGCTCAAGACCATGCTCGACGGCGCCATGGCGATGTTCAGCCTCTGGCTCTCTTTCTTCCGCGAGAACTGCGCCTCCTTCGTCGCGCTGTTCATTCTGCTTCCAGCGACCCTGCTTCTCAATTGGCGCCTGGGCGGGCTCCTGGTCGTCCTTGTGCTCGCCTTTTACGTATCGACGAGCTTTGTCGTCCGGCGCACGGAGAGGCTGCAGGGAAAGGTCGAGCGCATCAACTCCGCGCTCGCAGAGCACGCCTCCGACGCGCTGGGGAATATTCCGGTCGTCCAGAGCTTCACGCGCGTGGAGAGCGAATCCCGCGCGTTGAAGCGCATCGTCGACGACCTCCTGGCCGCGCAGATGCCGGTGCTCTCCTGGTGGGCGCTGGTCGCGGCCGCGAGCCGGGCGTCGGCGACGCTGACGATCCTTTCGATCTTCCTGCTCGGCACGTGGCTGCATCTGCATGGCATGGCGACGATCGGCGAGATCGTGACCTTCACGAATTTCGCCACCATGCTGATCGGACGGCTCGAGCAGGTCGTCGGCTTCGTCAACATCCTGCTTCAGCAATCGGCCAAGATCGGCGAGTTTTTCGAGGTTCTGGACACGCAGCCCACAGTGGCCGATCGGCCGGACGCGCGTGACGCCGGGCGGCTCTCTGGCGCCGTCGCTTTTGAGAAGGTGACCTTCTCCTATGATGGGCGCCGCAAGGCGGTGAAGAACGTCAGCTTCTCCGTCAAGCCCGGACAGACGATCGCGCTCGTGGGCTCCACGGGCTCGGGCAAGTCGACGACGCTCGGGCTCCTGCATCGCGTCTTCGATCCCGAGGAAGGCGCGGTGAAGATCGACGGCGTCGACATTAGGGAATTCACTTTGCTCTCGCTGCGGCGCAACATCGGCGTCGTCTTTCAGGAGCCGATGCTGTTCGCCCGCACAATCGAAGAGAATCTGCGCATCGGAAACCCCGACGCCACAGACGCGGAAATCGCGCGGGCGTTGGAGCTGGCGCAAGCGTCGGAATTCGTCTCCCGCCAGAGCGACGGGCGCGCCACCCGCATCGGCGAACGCGGCCGCTCGCTTTCCGGCGGCGAGCGCCAGCGCCTCTCCATCGCCCGCGCGCTGCTGAAAAACCCGCCGATCCTCGTCTTCGACGAAGCGACATCGGCGCTCGACGCCACCACCGAGCGTCAGATTCAGAAGGCGCTGGAGGCCGCCACCCGGGGGCGCACGACCTTCGTCATCGCCCATCGCCTCGCCACTGTGCGCAACGCCGACCATATTCTGGTTTTCGACCAGGGCGAGATCGTCGAGAGCGGCTCCTTCGAGACGCTCGTGGCCAAGGGCGGCCGTTTCGAGGCGCTGGCGGCGGCGCAGTTCATGACCGAGCCAGCGCAGCCGGCGGCGGGGCTCGAAGGGTTGCACGAGCCAACGGCGCCGCAGGCGCGGGCGGGGTAGCGCACCCCCTCCCCAGCCCTCCCCCGCTTCGCGGGAGAGGGAGTCAGGCCGTGGCCTTCTTAGAGAATGCTGATCGCGAGCGTCCCCTCTCCCGTGAAGCGGGGGAGGGACAGGGAGGGGGCGCACCTGCGCGAATCCTCCACAAAAAAAGCGCCCGGCGAGATTTCGCCGGGCGCCAATCCTCGAGTGCTAGACCTTAACGCTCTGCTTAGTTGGGCAGGGCGAAGACGGTCAGCACGCCGCCGAGGGCGGTGTAATTGGCGAGCGAGGCGTAGTTGCCCACCGCGCCGAGACCTTCGTTCGACTTCGACAGACCGGCCGCGAGGCCGATGCCCGCCCAGCCGCCGACGCCCGACAGAACCGCCACATACTGCTTGCCGGCCGATTCATAGGTGATCACGTTGCCGATGATGCCCGACGGGGTCTTATACTTGTAGAGCTCCTTGCCGGTCTTCGTGTCGACCGCCTTCAGATAGCCCTCCAGCGTGCCGTAGAAGGTCACGCCGCCGTCCGTCGACACAGCGCCCGACCAGGCCGAGAACTGCTCCTTGTTCGACCAGACGATCTTACCCGTCCGCGCGTCCCAGGCGATGAAGTTGCCGGTGTGGTTCGTGCCGTCGCCCAGCACCTTGCCCGCCGGGAACATTTCCAGCGTCGCGCCGACATAGGGCTGGCCCGCCGTGTAGGACACGCGGAACGGCTCATAGTCCATGCAGACGTGGTTGGTCGGCACCATGAACAGGCCCGTCGCCGGATCGAAAGAAGCCGGCTGTTCGTCCTTCGAGCCGAGAGCGGCCGGGCAGACGTTCTGGGTGTTCGTGTCCTCGCCATTGTGCTGCGTCGAGTATTTGTCGACGACCAGCGGACGGCCATAGGTCTTGGACGACTTGTCCATGTCGACCTTCGTCGCCCAGTTCACCGCCGGATCATACTTCTCGGCGACGAGCAGGTCGCCGTTGGTGCGATCGAGCGTATAGGCGAAGCCGTTACGGTCGAAGTGGACGAGCGTCTTGACCTTCTTGCCGCCGATGTCCTGGTCGGCGAGGATCATCTCGTTGATGCCGTCATAGTCCCACTCGTCGTGGGGGGTCATCTGGTAGAGCCACTTCACCTTGCCGGTGTCGAGGTCGCGCGCCCAGATGGTCATCGACCAGCGGTTGTCGCCCGGACGCTGGTTCGGGTTCCAGGTCGAGGGGTTGCCGGAGCCGTAGTAGACGAGGTTCAGCTCGGGGTCGTAGCTATACCAGCCCCAGGTGGTGCCGCCGCCGGTCTGCCACTGGTCGCCCTGCCAGGTGCTGATGCCGGAGTCCTTGCCGACCGGCTGGCCGAGATGGGTGGTCTTCTCGGCGTCGATCAGCGTATCGGCGTCCGGGCCCATGGAGTAGCCGCGCCACGCCTGCTTGCCGGTCTTGACGTCGTAAGCGGTGATATGGCCGCGCACGCCGAACTCGCCGCCGGCGATGCCGACGAACACCTTGTCCTTGAAGACATGCGGCGCGGCGGTCGAGGTCTGGCCCTTCGACGGATCGCCGTTCTTCACCGACCAGACGAGCTTGCCGGTCTTGGCGTCGAGCGCGATCAGCGTGGTGTCGGCCTGAGCGAGGAAGATTTTGCCGTCGCCGTAAGCGAGGCCGCGGTTGACCGTGTCGCAGCACATGACCGGAACGACCGCCGGATCCTGCTTGGGCTCATATTTCCAGAGGATCTGATGCGCCGGATCCTTGGCGTCGAGCGCATAGACGATATTGGGGAACGGCGTATGCAGATACATCACGTCGGTCGTGATGGTCTTGCCGGAGCTGTCGGTGACCGACACATTGTTGAGAACGAGCGGCGCGCCTTCGTGGCCGCGCAGAACGCCCGTCGAAAACTGCCAAGCCGGCTGGAGCTTTCCGACATTGTCCGCCGTGATCTGCTTGAGGCCGGAGTGGCGAAGATTGGCGTAGTCGCCGGTCGGAGAAACCCACTGCTTGGGGTCTTTCGACAAGGTCAGCAATTCGTCATAGGCGAGCGGCGCGGCCACTTTCACAGCGGCGGGAGCCTCCGCCTTCGGGACGATAGGCGCTTCGGCTTTCGGGGCGGCGGGCGTTTCCGCGGCCGCGGCTTTCGCGCCATATTTCGCCGCCTCCTCGGGCGTCAGCTTCCAGGTTTGGGCGTGCAACTGGCCCGATGTAAGTAGCGCAATAATGCCTACAGAAGCTGTTCTGAGCAGCTTATGCATTCGCTTTCCCTCCCGAGGGTTTTTTGTCCGCATGAATTGGACCGAAGCACTCTTAGTGTATTTCGGCAAAGACGACCATAGCGGAGAAGCGGCTGGGAGGCAGGCGGCGCAAGCAAAAAATGGCCTCTGAGGCGGGATCCTCAAAGGCCATAGATATTCTCATGCATTAAGCGCAATTTGGATCTCATACGGACGCGCTTGCGTCAAGGGAGTCTCTGTCCTTTCCGTGCGCCACCCACAGCGAGACCGGGGCATTCGCGACGACATGAAGCGCACAAAAAAACCGCGCCCTCTCGGGCGCGGCTCGCGATTCGACTTAGCGCGCTTTCCGCTCGCATGGATCATGCGAGCGATGAGAAAGCGCGCAGACTCCGAAAGTTGGAGCGCATTCTTGTCGCAAAAGTCTATCAACTTTTGCGGAATGCGCTCTAAAGCCGAAATCTCAGCGGATCACATAAGGCAGCAGGCCCAGGAAGCGGGCGCGCTTGATGGCCTGAGCCAGCTCGCGCTGCTTCTTGGCGGAGACCGCCGTGATGCGCGAGGGCACGATCTTGCCGCGCTCGGAGATGTAGCGCGACAGCAGGCGCGTGTCCTTATAATCGATCTTCGGCGCATTGGCGCCGGAGAAGGGGCAGGACTTGCGGCGGCGGAAGAAGGGGCGACGGGGCGCGGTGCTCATTCGGTCTCTCCTTCAACTCGGCCTTCCTCACGACGCGGGCGGCGTTCGCCACGATCGCCGCGCGGGGCCCCGCCAGGGCCGCGACGCTCGCCGCGGTCGTCATCCTCACGCTTGCGGAGCTGTGCGGACGGGCCTTCCTCCAGCTCCTCGACGCGCAGCGTCAGGACGCGAAGGATGTCTTCGTTGATGCTCTGCTGGCGCTCCAGCTCGGCGATGGCGGCCGGCGGGGCGTCGATGTTCATGAGCGTGAAATGCGCCTTGCGGTTCTTCTTGATCCGATAGGCGAGCGATTTGACGCCCCAATATTCGGTCTTGCCGACCGTGCCGCCGAGCGACGTGACGACATTTTTGAACTGCCCGGTCAGAGTCTCCACCTGCTGGGGAGAAATGTCCTGACGGGCGAGATAGACATGCTCGTAGAGAGCCATGTGTTTCGCCTTTCCGTTGCCGCGAGCCGCTCCGGCGCCAAGCCCTTCGAGCGCTTCTTGGGGGTATTGACCCCTGGGAAAGGCTCGAGAGGAAGTGAGTTCGAAGGCGGAGACACGGGAAGACGAGGCGAGCCCCTCGCCCTTTGCTTGCGCATATTCTTTTCCGAAAACCGCTTTGCACTTTTCGGGAATATGCGTTTGGCGCACATTCTTTTCCGAAACTCTGGTGGCGCTTTTCGTAAATATGCGCGCATGGGCGCTTCCGTTCAGCCCCCGGCCGGGAACGTCGCGATCCGCGCCTTATACGCGGGTTTGGCCAAGATGCAAGAGCGCCTGCGACGACGGCGCCGATTGACGGGCTGACATCCGGGTAACACCTTTAGTTTCCCACGCCCGCCCGGGGAGAGGGAAGATTGATGCGAAGCATTTTCAGCGCATTTTTCCTGTTGGCGCTCATCGCCGTCTCCGGCCCCGCGCGCGCCCAGACCTACGGCAGCGGCCTCATCCCCGCGAGCTCCGTGACCTTTGTCAACCGCTCCGCCAATCCGCGCTATGTCGCCTTTACGCTCCAGTCGGGAGCCCCCGGGCCGGCCGTATGGTCGTCGGATTGCGAGCGCTTCAACGACCAAGTCTATCTGGCGCCCGGCCAGGCCTGCACAGCCTCTGTGCCGAGCAGCGCCGGCCCCTCGCGCTTTTGCGCGCGGGAGAATCCCGCGCCGCCTGGAAAGTCGCCGAACTGCTTTGCGGCGCAAGCCGAGAATCTCACGATTATCGGAACGAATTTCACGAGCGGCGCGGGTTGTAATCGGACCGGCAATCCGCTCGCCGCCGGCGTCGTGCAGAAAAGCTGCGTCTGGTACGAGATCAGCGTCGTCCCCGAAAGCTGCACCAATTGCGCGTGGAACGCCGATAATTGCAAGAATAGCGGCGGCCCCTCCTACAATGCGCCCGTGCAGCTTGCCTGCTCGGGGGCGCCGACCTTCACCTGCCGCGGTCCGCTGGGACCGCTCGGCGTCTACGGCGCCAATTATCCCCAGAATTGCGGCGCGCCCTTCAATCAACCGAGCTGCATCGGCGGCCTCAACGGCGCCTGCCTGCAAGCCTATTTCTTCCCGATGTCGACCTCCGGCGCCTGTAAATATCCCGCGGACAAACCCCAGCCGAACGCCCAATGCCCGCAAGGTCAGACGCTTTTCGTCACTTTCCTCGACGGCCTCTGACCCCCTGCCCCATCCTTGTCGGCGCCGGCGCGCGAGGCTATGGTCCGCGCGCAACCGGCAGGAGGGCGAGCGGCATGACAGGCAAAGCGGCATTGATTGTGGCTCTCTTCGGCCTCTCGCTCGCGCTTTCCGCCTGCGACAAATGCGGCGGCTTCCAGGAAATTCGCGCGCCAAGCCTCCCCCACGCCTGTCGAGACGCCGCCGCGCGCTAAGATCGCATCAGCCCCAGAAGCGCGCTGAATTTATGGGGCGCCAAGGGTTGCGCCAGCCGGAGGCCCCGCTTGTCGAAAGCCGATCCCTTCCTCGAAAAGAAACGCCGCGGCGAGAAGCTCGTCGTCGTCACCGCCTATGACGCGCCGACGGCGCGCATCGAGGCGGAGGCGGGCGTCGACATCATCCTCGTCGGCGACAGCGTCGGCGTGAATGTCCTCGGCTATGCGCATGAGCGCGACGTGACGCTTGCCGACATGGCGCACCACATCGCCGCCGTGCGGCGCGGCGCGCCTCAGATCTACGTCATCGGCGATCTTCCCTACGCCACCTATGACACGCCGGAAATGGCGCTCGCGAGCGCGCACGTGTTGCGCGACGCCGGCGCCGACTGCGTGAAATTCGAAGGCGCGCAGCCCGATGTCGTCGCAGCGCTGACGGCGGCGGGCTTCGACGTCTGCGGGCATCTGGGGCTCGAATCCCAGCATCAGGAGATCAAGCGCCGGCAGGGCAAGACCGCCGAGGCCGCCGCCAGGCTCTATGACGACGCGCTCGCGGGCGACACAGCGGGGCAGAAATTCCTCGTGCTGGAGCTCCTACCGAGCGAGCTTGCGGGACGCATTTCTCGAGCCGTCAAGGCGGCGACCATCGGCATCGGCGCGGGGCTGGAAACGGACGGGCAGGTGCTCGTCGTCAACGATCTCGCGGGCGTGACCACCCGCGAGTTCAAACACAACCGCCGTTATGGCGACATTGGCGCGGCGTTACGAGGGGCCGTCGCCGCCTATGCGAGGGATGTGCGGGCAGGCGCCTTCCCCGGTCCCGAGCATGCTTTCCAAATGGCCGCCGACGAACGCGCGGCCTTCGAAAAATGGCTGCAAGAGCGTAGCTGAACGGAGCGCGCCTTTAGGCGAAGTCGATGATCCCCGGGGCAATGCCCGACAGCTTGCGTCTCCACATTTCGAAATAAAGCGCCTCGATCCCGCGCGTATAGGCGCCGACGTCGAAGAGCGCCGTCGTCAGACGGTTTTCCGCCAGTTTCGACTTCAATCGAGCGAGGAGCGGCGGATCGCTGGCGAGCGTTCGCGCGATGGCGACGTAATCGTCGAAATCCGACGCGATCAGCTCGGGCAGCCCGACGGCGCTCAGAATGCTGCCCGCGACGCGCGCGGCGAAGGTTTCGCCGGGGCATGTGACGACTGGCGCCCCCGACCACAGAGCGTCGCTCGCCGTCGTATGCGCGCCGAACGGACTCGTGTCCAACACGAGGTCGGCGAGCTGCAGGCGGGCGAGATGGTCGCTTTGGCCGAGATGGGCGGCGAAAATCAAACGCGCCGCATCGATCCCCCTGCCACGCATTTCGTTGCGCAGATTCCCTTCGGCGGCCTCGGTTTGCAAAAGCCACAGCACGCTCCCCGGCGCATCGTCGAGGAGGCGCGCCCAAAGATCGAAGATGAAGGGCGTAAGCTTGTAGGCCTGGTTGAAGCAGCAGAAGACAAAACCCTGCTCGGGCAGGCCGGCGGCGGCCCGCGTCGGCGCGGGCCCGAGCGGCGCGCGCCCGCGCGGCTGGTAGCATTGCGGCATGTAGGCGAAGGCTTCGGCATAATCCGGCGCCGCCGCGCTCGGCGTAACGAAATGGTCGGTGATGATGTAATCACAGACGCCCTCGCCCATCGTTCCGGGATAACCAAGATAATTCACTTGCAGGGGCGCGGGCCGGAGCATGGTCACGCCGGTGCGCGCGCCGCTGGTAAATCCCTTGAGATCGACCAACATATCGACGCCGTCGGCGTGAATCCTCATTGCCGCCTCAGTGTCGCTTGCCGACGAAATATCGCAGAAGCCGTCGAAGGCCGCCGTCAGACGCCGCCGCATATTCCCATCATCGGCGCGGCCATAGCTGTAGCCGCGAATATCGAAGCGCGTCCGATCGTGGGCTTCCAGGGTCTCGATCAGGAGATGCGCGGTGGCGTGGTCGTGGAAATCAGAAGACAGATAGCCGACCGTGATTTTTTCACGGCGGCGTAAGTCGAAACGCAAGTCGAGCCTGCCGCGCTCGACAGCAGCCGCCACCCGTCTTTCCGCGGTCCAGCGCTCGGAACAGGCGCGCTGCTCGCGCGCCGTGACGCCCGGCTCCGAGAGAAGAAGAAAGGGAGGGACAAGGCCGTCCTCAGGGGCAGCCATCATTGCGCGCATTTTCGGCGCGGCGCCGGCAAAGTCCCCCCATTCGCACATGGCGCGGGCGCGGTGGATGGACCTCATGGCGCCCTTTCGCAGGGAGAGCCGAGAATGTCGCGAATGCGACCCAGGGCGCCAACACCCAGCGAAAGTCGTGCCGCTCTCTGCGCGTGCTGGCGAAGGCGCGGGATTTTCCGCCCCCGCAAAATTCTATATCTAGGCCTTGGTGGCCCTCTCGCGCCGGCGACGGCGTCTCGTGAACAGCAGGCGAAACATGACCTCTTTGGAGACGCCCGTCGGCCTCCTCATCGTCAATCTCGGCACGCCGGACGCCCCGGACGCCGCCTCGGTGCGGCGCTATCTTGCGGAATTTCTCTCCGACCCCCGCGTGGTCGATCTTCCGCGCTTGCTTTGGCTGCCCATCCTGTACGGGATCATTCTCAACACGCGGCCGAAGAAATCCGCCCATGCCTATGAGACGATCTGGAATCACGACATCGGCGAAGGCCCGCTGAAGACGATCACGCGTGGCCAGGCCGAAAAGCTTGCGGCGCTTGGGCTCTCGGGCAAGGCGCCCGTCATCGTTGACTACGCCTTGCGCTATGGCGCGCCGTCGATCGCCACGCAGATCGACGCGCTGATGGCCAAGGGCTGCGCGCGCATCGTTCTGTTGCCGCTCTATCCGCAATACGCCGCCTCGACCAACGCCTCGGTCGCCGACGCCGCCTACGCCGCCTTGAAGCGCCTGCGCCATCAGCCGGCGCTGCGCATCGGCGCGCCCTATTACGACGACCCCGCCTATATCGAGGCGCTTGCGGCGCGCATCACGCGCGACCTCGCCGCGCTCGATTTCGAGCCGGAAGTGATTGTCGCCTCCTTCCACGGCCTGCCGCAGGCGCAGATCGATCGCGGCGATCCTTACCGTGCGCATTGCGAGGAAACATGGCGTTTGCTTCGCGCTCGGCTCGGCATGGGGGAAGAGAAGCTGCGGCTCTCTTTCCAGTCGCGCTTCGGGCCGGCAAAATGGATCGGGCCCTATACGAGCGAGGTCGTCGAAGAGCTGGCGACGTCGGGCATAAAGCGCCTGGCGGTTGTGGCGCCGGGCTTTTCGGCCGATTGCCTCGAAACCATCGAGGAGCTCGGCGTGCAAATCCGTGATCTTTTCGTCCAAAAAGGCGGCGAGAAATTTGCGCGACTATCCTGCCTCAATGACAGCGAAGAAGGCATGGCGCTGATGGCGACGCTCGCGAAGCGCGAGCTCTCGGGGTGGATTTGAGCCTTCTTGCTGACGCCGCAATTTTCGGGTCCGATATGCGCATGTCTCTGCCTCGTTTCCTCGCTATCGCCGCCGCCCTTGCCGTCGCCAGCCCTGCCGCGGCGCAGGACGGAGCCATTGCGACCGGCGGCCAGGCGGTCGGCGCGCTCTTCGAGTCGCTCGGCCTGCGCAAGCCGCCGCCGCCCGCGCCGGATTTCGTGCGCCAATCGCGTCCCGAGAAGATGGATTACACGCCGCTCACGCCGACGCCCGAGAAAGACGGCAAGCAGCGCGCCGCGCAGATGCAGGCGGCGGGCTCTGCGCTGGACCGCGCCGCCGCCGAGGCCCGCCGCCGCGCCGCGCGGGTGAAAGTCCCGAACTGATCGCCCCAAAAGGCGCTCGCAAAGCCGCTTGATCTTGCCGCGTTAAAAGTGGCCATATCGGCGCATGATGTCATTTGCGTTTGAACAGCTCGCATCGGGCGCGTGTCATCCCCGGCGGGCAAAGCCCGATCGGGAAACCAGAGCCGCAAAAGCGCTGGTTTTGCCCGGAGCCCGTCATTGCGAGCGAAGCGAAGCAATCCAGGGCGGCGATGCGGCCCTGGATTGCTTCGTCGGCTCCGCCTCCTCGCAATGACGGTGGTGATTTCCTCTGTGTCCAGACGGCGCGAGCATCAGGAATGGCGTCGCACCAATCGAGCGGATCTCGTATGAGATATTTTTCCCTCTTCGCCCTCGCCCTTTTCGCCACGCCGCTTTGGGCGGAAGGCGCCTGCGCCCAGGCCAGCCGCTCCGTCGTTGCGATGACTTTGACGCAAAGCGATTACGGCGGCGGGCGCATCTATCTCCCGATGCGCTTCGGCAATGTCATGGGGACCATCCGGCTCGACACCGGCGCCTCGACGACGCGCCTGCGGCTCGCGCCCTGGAACAAGGACTTGCCCGAATTGTCGCAAAGCCTTTCGGCCGGGGCCACCGGGCAGACGACGCCTTGCGAGGATGTCGAAATGAAGAATGTCGCGTTGAAGGCGGAGCAAGGCAACGACATCGCGCGAGGGACATATGAAGTCTCGCGCTGCGCCGCCAATGACGGCGACGATCTCCTCGGCCTCGACTTCTTCAGGAAGGCGCGCTTCTCGCTCGATTTTGCGCGCCGCGAGATGGTCTTTTTCGGCGAGCCGCTCGCGAGCGGCCACGCCAGGCCCTTCCGTCCCATCGGCCCCGACAAGCGCCTCGTCGGCATAGAGCTTCGCACAGGCAATGCTGCAAGCGTCGGGCTCTTCGACACGGGCGCCGAAATCTGCGCCGTCGATCTCGCCTTCATGAAAAAGAACCGCAAGCTTTTCACGCCGGTAAAGGAAAAAGCCAAAGCGAGCGAAGTGGGCGGCAAAAAGTTCTCGTCCCGCCTCTACAAGATCAAGACGCTCGATCTCGGCGACGGGCGGGTGGCGCGTGATCTCTATGCGCTCGTCTATGATTTCGGCCCGTTGCGCGAGGCGCTGGGCCGCGAGACGTCCTTTATTCTCGGCTATAATCTCATCGACCAGTTTACGTGGGAGCTGGATTTCCGCGCGCCCGAGAAGCCGATGTGGGACGCGAAGGGCAAATAACGAGAAATCACCGCCGTCATTGCGAGGAGGCGGAGCCGACGAAGCAATCCAGGGCCGCATCGCTGCCCTGGATTGCTTCGCTTCGCTCGCAATGACGGGCTCTGAGCAAAACGAGCGCTCTTATGCGGACTTTCAGCCCGCCGGGAATGACACGCGCCCGATCAAACCGAAATGGTCTCGAAAGGAAGCAGCGCACAGCTCGAGAACGACGCCGGCAAAGCAAGCCGATGAAAGCGCGCCAGCCCTTGTTCCAGCCGCCAGCCACCCTTATAGACCACGGGCGGCCAGAATATCGTCAATCGCCCGCCGTCTGCCGGGCCCAACGGTCATGCCATGCTCGACACTGTGGAAATCGCCCTCTTCGCGGGGCTCGGAGTATTCTTCGCCATCGGCCTCGCCGTTCTCGCCCGCTGGTCGAAGACGCGGCCAGCGCTGCTCGCCGCCTATGCGCTCATCGCCATCTCTTTCTTTTACGTCGGCTTCGCTATTCGCGCCGAGAATTCCGGCACATGGACCGGCTTCGAGATGAGCGCCGTCGCCGTCTTCGGCACGCTCGCCGGCCTGTCGATCATTGGCTCGCCGTGGTTCGTGACCGCCGGCCTTGCCCTACATGCGGCCTGGACGCTCTATGAGCATTATTTCGGTTCGGGCTCGGCTTTCGCGCCGGCGCCCTTCGTCGTGGCCAATGCCGGCTTCGACGTCGTCGCGGCGCTCTATGTGGCCTTCATGACCCTCAAGGGCAAATTCGCCAAGGAGACGGAGTCCGCTGCGCCCGAGCGCAAGCTCGCCGCCCGCTCGCAGAACCGCAAGGGAGCCGCTAAGTGAACGCCGTGGGGCCTGCTGATTTCAACATCCGCCACGACTGGACCGTCGACGAGATCGTCGCGATCCATAATCTGCCGCTGCTCGATCTGATCGCCCAGGCCAACGCGGTCCATCGTCGCTACCACGACGTCAACGACATTCAGAAGTCGGCGCTACTCTCGATCAAGACCGGCGGCTGCCCGGAAGATTGCTCCTATTGCCCGCAATCGGCGCATCACCGCGAGGTGAAGCTCGACCGTGTCGATCTCCTCTCGACGGACGACGTGCTCGCCGCGGCGAAATCGGCCAAGGAGGCGGGCGCCGACCGCTTCTGCATGGGCGCCGCCTGGCGCTCGGCGCCCAAGGACAAGCGCTTCGACGCGGTGGTCGATATGGTGCGCGGCGTGCGGGCGCTCGGCATGGAGGCCTGCGTCACGCTCGGCATGATCGACGCGACCCAGGCGCAGCGCCTCGTCGAGGCCGGGCTCACGGCCTACAACCACAACCTCGACACCGGGCCGGAGTTCTACGGCGACATCATCACCACCCGCACCTATGAGGATCGCCTCGACACGCTGAAGGCGGTGCGCGGCGCCGGGCTCGAGATGTGCTGCGGCGGCATCATCGGCATGGGCGAGAGCGTGCGCGACCGCGCCGGCATGTTGCAGGTGCTTGCGGGCTTCGATCCCCATCCCGAAAGCGTGCCGATCAATACGCTCGTCGCCGTCGAGGGCACGCCGCTCGCCGAGCGCGACAAGGTCGATCCGCTCGATCTCGTGCGCATGATCGCGACGACGCGGATCGTCATGCCCAAATCCCGCGTGCGTCTGTCGGCGGGCCGCTCTTTCCTCACCCGAGAGGCGCAAATCCTCTGTCTGGTGGCCGGCGCCAACTCGATTTTCTACGGCGAGAAGCTGCTGACGACCGGCAACAAGGGCGTGAACGAGGACGACGCGCTCTTTAGCGCTCTCGCGCCACGCTGAAATCGAGCTTGCGCCCCGCCGGCTCCCGGCGGGGGAAGTTGTTGGGGTCCAATCCTGCGATTTCGGCGGCGTTGAGAAAAAGAGGCTCGAGCAGATCGCGCTCGGCCTCCTCCAACAGGCCGCCGCCCGTCTCCTGGTCGATCCGTTCGAGGTCGTCGAAAAGGCTCGCGAGCGCCGTTACGATTTCTTCCTCCGACGGCGCCTGGGGAAGCGCCTTCAGCGCCTGGAAAAAGCCGCGGATGCGCAAGTCGATGCGATCGGTCGCTTCTCGTGTGGCTCCGGCGACCGCGCTCTCGCGGCAGCGCTCCCAATGCGCGGCGATGGACGGTTCCGCATCTTCCAAAAGTGCGCCGAGCCGCCTGTTCCTTATAAAAGTCATCTAGCTTTCCCCGCCGGCGCCCGGGCGCCCGCTCGAATTCCAATGGTTCGCATAATTCAGGATCATCGGAAAGCGCGCTTGACTGATAGACCTCGACGGGGGATTCGATCGCTCCCGTTTCCGGCCGCTCGGGAGAAGAAATGCCGAACCATCACAGCTTCATCCTCGCGGGCGTCATGGGCTGGCCCATCGGTCATTCGCGTAGCCCCAAAATTCATAATCATTGGTTCGCGCAATACGGCCTCAAAGGCGCTTATGTCCCCCTGAAAGTGGAGCCCGCGAAACTGGAGACGGCGCTGCGCGCGCTGCCGGCGCTGGGATTTTCGGGCTGCAATCTCACAATCCCGCATAAGGAAGCGGCGCTGACCGTCCTCGACCGCATCGAAGAGAATGCGGCGCGCATCGGCGCGGTCAACTGCGTGGTGGCGGAGCCCGACGGCTCGCTCACCGGCAAGAATTACGACGGCTACGGCTTCGTCGCCTCGCTTCACGAAGCCGCGCCGAAGTGGCAGGCCGCGAGCGGGCCGTGCATCGTCATTGGCGCGGGCGGCGCCGCAAGAGCGATCGTCTCGGGCCTGATCGACGCGGGCGCGAAGGAAATCCGCCTTTTCAACCGCACGCGCGCCCGCGCCGAAAAAATCGCCTCTGACTTTGGCGCGCCGGTTGCAGCCTATCGCTGGGAGGAGCGCCATGAGGCGCTCGCGGGCGCGGGGCTGCTGGTCAACGCCACGAGCCAGGGCATGGTCGGCCAGGAGCCGCTCGACCTCTCGCTCGACGCTCTGCCCACGACGGCGCTGGTCGCGGACATCGTCTACGCCCCGCTGGAGACGCCGCTGCTCGCCGCCGCGCGACGCATGGGCGCGACGCCGGTCGACGGCCTCGGCATGTTGCTGCATCAGGCGCGACCGGCCTTCCGCGATTGGACCGGAACCATGCCGGACGTCACGCCGGCGCTCCGCGCCCTCATCGTGGCGGATCTGTAGAATAAGCCCGTCATTGCGAGCGACGCGAAGCAATCCCGGGCGACGATAGGTCGCCGGATTGCTTCGTCGCATCCACGATAACGCGGCGGCCGGAAGAAAACGCTGTCTCAGGCGGCCTTTTTCGAAGGGGCGCAAAGCGGCGCGGCGGACAAGGCCGCGAGGCTTCTCGCAAATTCCATCAGCTCCTTCGACTGACGGATGAAGGCCTCGAAGCGCTCGCTCGCGAAGCGCGACTGAAGGTCGACGACCTCCTCGAAGTTTTTCGCTTTGGCGATTCCTTCGGCTAATCCGAGGAAAGCGGCGGCATTCTCCGACCAGAGCTCCAAGGATCTTTTCGACCAAAGGGCCGTGTCGAACTCGAAGGAGGCCGAGAAGCTTTCCTGCGCCGTTTCGACCGCTTCCTCGATGACCGCGAGGGGGGGCGCGACGACGGCGCTCGCGGCGCCCTCGTTCAACGGCGCCGGCGCAGCGGCTTCGTCGGCGTGAACCTCGAGCGGCGCCTGCGCCGGCGCGTCGACAGGGGTTTCCTGCCCAGCGCCGGGCGCGCCGCTGTGCTGATCAACTTTGCCTTGCTTCGCCATGATACCGCTCCTTCGAGTGTTCGAACCGATGGGTCAGGACTTGAGCGTGGTGGACCGTTGAATGGCGGCGCCCAGTTCCTTCGTCTGTTCCTGGATCGTCGCGAGCTGCGATTTCACATATTCCGCCTGGAGCTGGAAAACCTCCTGCGGATCCTTCGCCTTCACGAGCTTCTGCGCGAGGTCGAAGGCGGCGTTGACGTTAGCTTCCGCAAAAGACAGCGCCTTGACGCCGACGTCCTTGGCGCCCGGCGGCACGATCGGCAGCTCGGTGGTGGAGCTCAGCGCCTTTTGGGCCGCGCCGGCGAATCCCTCGAAGGCCTTACGCGCCTGCTCGACGCTTTTCTCGGCGAAATCACGAACTTCATTTGGAACTTGGTAGATCGGGTCAGCCATGGACATCTCCTGTTGAAGCCGCGCGACGATCTTTTCAGGGTCGCCGCGCAGGCGGCGCGCCGCCGCCGATCGGCTGTAACGCAGACTGGTAAGGAAACTATGCCCGAAACTTTGCTGCGTTGCAACATTTTGTTGCGTCGCACAATCATCCACGTTCTACACAGGGCTTTACACAAAAATACGCTGAAATTCGGATGAACCCCAATAGACGCGGCGCGCGCCGTACGATTAAGTTTGCGTTAACGCCCGAGCCTGGGCGCCCCCTTGGAAGGGATCGATCGACCCCTGGGGAGGCGCTACGGCGGCGATGTGGCGTCTCCGTCGCAAGGGCGGTTCGTGCATGAGCGTTTCGCAGGTCGAGGTCGAAGGGGGCAGTTTCGCCGCCAGCCGCATCGCGGCCGATCCTGCATTTTCTGCGCTCGACGCTTCCGGAGCGCCGATTGTCGCGGCCTCCGGCGATCCTCTTAGAATTGTTCATCTCAACGACTCGGCTCGCGCCGTTTTCGGCTCAGATGCGGAGGCCGTAGCCAAGCGGCTCTTTTTCAGCGACGCGCCCGGCGCGAGACGGCTTGCGGAGCTGGTCGAATCTGTCCGCCACGGCGCCGCGCTGCGCCTCGAGCGCCTGCATTTCGACCTCGCCGACGCGCCTCAAACCGTCACCATCCTCTGCCGCAAGCTGGCGGAGGGCGACGCGCGCCCCTGTTTCGTCATCGCGGCGCTCGGCGTGCGCCCTGCGGCAGGGAGACGGACTCGCGAAGATCCCGAAACGGGCGCCCCCGCGGAAGCGACGCCCGCGGAAATTCCGCCCTCTGTCGCCCCGCCGCCTTCCCTTGTTCCAAGCGAAGCCGCGCTGCGGGAAGACCTCGTCGCGCGTCACGGCCAGCGCGCGCGCTTCCTCTGGAAGACGGATGCTGTGGGCCGGTTCACCGACGTGACGCAGACGCTCGCGGATGTCGTCGGCGTCGCGAGCGCCGACATATTGGGCCGCACGGTCGAGGAGGTCGCGACGGCTTTCTCGCTTGGTCCTGCGCTCGCCGCCGCAATGGCCGCCCCGAAAAGCTGGGGCGGCGTAGAGGTAAACTGGCCTCTCGACGACGCCTCGGCCCTCGCGCCGACGACGCTTGGCGCGCTGCCGGCGATGGACGCGGATCGCCATTTCGCGGGTTTCCAAGGCTATGGCGTCCTGCATCTTGCCCGGGCCTTCGTCGCCGAGCAACCGCCGCAGAGAGACCCGGGCCCGGCCCCCGAGCCTTCGCCGCCGGCCGCGCAGGAGGCCTATGCCGGCGCCAATGTCGTGCCTTTGCGCCCCGCAGCTCAACGGCAAGAGGCGGAGCGTCGGGGCGCGCCTGCGCCGGAAAAAAGCGCTCTGACGTCGTCCGAGCGCTTGAATTTCGAGGAGATCGCCCGCGCCTTGCGGGCCGGCGAGCTTCCCGTGATGAATGCTGCGGAAGATGCGCCCGCCGAGGACACGGAAGCTGCGGACGCGCCGCCTGCCGACGCGGGCCTCGACGCCATTGCGGCGGAGCTTCAGCGGCTCGAACAAAGCCCATCCGAAGCGGCTCCAGCTCAACTGGCTCCCGCGCCGTCGGCGGACGTCCTCGATTGCCTGCCTGTCGGCGTTTTGATCGCGCGGGGCGCGCAGACGCTGTTCGCCAACCGCACGCTGCTCGATTATCTCGGCTACAAGGACGCTGCGGCGTTTGAGGCCGACGGCGGGCTCGCGCGCATGTTTTTCGGCCGCCCTCCGGCCGATCCGGGGGCGCGCGCCGCCGCCGTGCGGTCGAGCGAGGGAGAAGCGCTCGACGTCGACGTGCACCTTCAATCCGTCGCGTGGGACGGCGCGCCGGCGACTCTCGTCACCCTGCGCCGCAATCGCAACCGCCTGCCCGGCCCCGAGGAAAGCGCCCTGGCGCTGGTCCGCGAGCGCGAGGAAAAACTTGCCCGCCTGCAGACGGACAACAGCCTGTTGCGCGCCATTCTCGACGCAAGCGGCGTCGCCGTCGCCATCTTGGCTGACGACGCGCGCATCGAGAACGTCACGGGCGCGTTCGCGAAGCTCTTCGACGCCGAAAACCGCGCCTTGCAGGACCTCCCTCTAGCGTCGCTGTTTGCATTGGAAGAGACGCGCGCGCTCGCCGCAAGGCTGATCCGCGCGGGCGAGACCTCCGAAACGCTGCGTCTAACGGCGCGGGTCGGCGGCAAAAGCTTCGAGGCGTCCTGCCGCCGTCTGGGTCCGGCGCGCAAACTGTGCCTCACCCTGCGGGAGCCGGGCGCACAGGCGCGAAACGTCGAGCTGGAAGCCGCCCGCGACGCGGCGGAACAAGCGAGCGCGGCGAAGTCCGATTTCCTCGCGCGCGTCAGCCATGAGATTCGCACGCCGCTCAACGCCATCCTGGGCTTCGCCGAAGTGATGATGGAAGAGCGCTTCGGCCCGATCGGCTCGGTGCGCTACAAGGAATATCTCAAAGACGTCCACGCCTCGGGCGCGCATGTGCTCTCGCTGGTCAACGACCTCCTCGACCTCTCGAAGATCGAGGCCGGCAAGATGGAGCTCGATTTCGACCGCGTGGACGCCAACGCCGTCATCTCCGAATGCGCCTCGATCATGCAGACGCAGGCCAATCAGGCGCGCGTCGTCATGCGTCTGTCGCTTGCCTCGCGACTGCCGCCGATCCGCGCCGACAGGCGCTCGCTCAAGCAAATTCTGTTGAACCTTCTCTCCAATGCGATGAAGTTCAATGAAGCGGGCGGCCAGGTGATCGTCTCGTCCGCGCTCACCGACTCGGGCTATGTCCTGATCCGCGTGAAGGACACCGGCATCGGCATGTCGGACGACGAAGTGCAGATGGCGCTGGAGCCGTTCAAGCAGGTCTTGACCGCCCATAAGCGGCCGGGCACGGGACTCGGCCTGCCGCTGACCAAGGCCCTGATCGAAGCGAACAACGCCTCCTTCACCATCAAGAGCCGCAAGAACGAAGGCACGCTGATCGAGATCGCCTTCCCGCCCCCGCAGGTGCTTGCGGCGGAGTGACAACGCTTTAAAGACTGGGCGCGAGACCTACCCGATTCGGAGGAGAGACATGCGCCTTTCGGCCTTCCATGCAGTCAGCCTGACGGCGATGGCCCTGGCCAGTTGCAACGCGCCGCGCCAGAGCCAGCCCGCGGCTGAGCCGCCACAGCAGAGCGCCGCGCCCTCGGCCTTTCAGATGCCGGAAGGCGCCGGCTGCTCGGGCTCTGTGTCGCGCTATAAGGCGGTGATCGAGAACGACCTTTCCATGGGTCACGTCAACCAGAGCGTCTACGGCCAGATCCAGGGCGAAATCTCCGAAGCCGCCGCCGCCTGTTCGTCAGGACAAGACGCCAAGGCGATCTCGCTTGTGCGCGCCTCGAAGGCCCGCCATGGCTATCCTGGCGGCTAAGTAATTGAAAAAATTATTCGTTCGTGTTACGCCTCTTCATCCGCAGCAAGAGCTGTGAGAAAAGCGACAGTAGCGGGTAAGAAAAACGTCAATTCAGTAGTCTGGAAAAAATCCAGACTATCCCCTTTGACGGCCGCGCTGCTGGTCCCTACGTTGCTTGTGGTAAGTATTCGGCCAGGAAGCGACAAACATGAACAGGATAGCGACGGCGTTTTTGATTTTGATCACCGGTTTTGCGGGCGCGGCTTCGGCCGAGACCTATACGCTCACGATCAAGGACCATAAGTTCGATCCTGCCGAGCTGAAAATCCCTGCCGACAAGCCAGCGACCCTCGTCGTCAAGAATCTCGACGGCACGCCGGAAGAGTTCGAGTCGAAGCCGCTGCGCATCGAGAAAGTCGTTCCGGCCAATAGCGAGGCGACCTTCCAGATTCGGGCGCTGAAGCCCGGCCGCTATAAATTCTTCGGCGAGTTCCATGAAGACAGCGCCAAGGGCGAGGTGGTTGCAGAATAATGCTCGGCGCGCTCATCATCGTCTTTCGCGAGGCCATTGAGGCGGGCCTCATCATCGGCATCGTCGCGGCGGTGACGCAGGGCGTCGAGGGCTCGCGGCGGTTCATCGCGGGCGGGGCCGGCGCAGGCGTGTTGGGCGCGCTGATTGTCGCCGTCTTCGCCGAACAACTGTCGCGCGCTTTTGAAGGCAGCGGGCAGGAATTGTTCAACGCCAGCGTGCTGATCCTCGCGGTGGCGATGCTCGCCTGGCATAACATCTGGATGGCCAAGCACGGCAGGGAGCTCGCGCAGGAGCTTTCCGCCGTCGGCAAGGCGGTGGCGCGGGGCGACCGCACGCTGTTCGCGCTCGCGACTGTCGTCGGCCTCGCCGTGCTGCGCGAGGGATCGGAGGTGGCGCTCTTCCTCTACGGCGTGCTCGCCTCGGGCGAGTCGGGGACGAGCGTGCTGATCGGAGGCCTCGGTGGTCTGGCGCTCGGCGCCTTGACCAGCTTTGCGACCTTCTTTGGCCTCGTCTCCATTCCGCCCAAAAAGCTCTTCGCCGTAACGACCGCGATGATCACGCTGCTCGCCGCCGGCCTCGCCGCTCAGGCGGTGGCCTTTCTGCAGCAGTCGGGGACCATCACGGCGCTCACCGATACGGTGTGGGACACTTCCTGGATTCTCTCCGACAAAAGCATCTTCGGCCGCGTGCTGCATACGCTCATTGGCTATGCCGACCAGCCGTCGCAGATGCAGGTGGTCGTCTATGTGCTGACGATCGTGGCGATCATGGCGGCGACGAAGCTGACCACGATGGGTGCGCGGCCGCCCACGCCTGCGCCGGCGGAGTGATCGAGGGTTTCTTGGTGATCGGGTGACGATCTTGCGTCGTTAGCCCCAATACCTCCCCTTTACGGGGAGGTCGGCGGCCAAAGGCCGCCGGGTGGGGCTCCCGCCGCAACGACTCTGGTGGGGCTTTACCCCACCCGACCCCGCTACGCGGGGTCACCCTCCCCGTAAAGGGGAGGGATGAGCTCGCGCCCAAGGCTCAAGACTTGCCGCGGACGCGCCGTCCTACGAGACAGGCTCGCCCCATGACAAAGCGACCCCTCAATCCCGCGCCGTAATATCGATCTTCTTGATCACCCGCGCCGGCTCGGGCCGCACCAGATCGACGGACAGAAGCCCGTTCACCAGATCGGCGCCGAGAACCTGCATGCCGTCGGCGAGCAAAAACGCGCGCTGGAATTGCCGGGCGGCGATGCCGCGATGCAGGAAGTGGCGTTCGCGGTCGTCGACCTGACGGCCTCGGATCACGAGCTGGTTTTCCTCGAGCGACACATCGAGCTGGTCACGGGTGAAGCCCGCCACGGCCAAGGTAATGCGCAGCCGCTCAGGCTCGTTCTCGGTACGCGGAATGCGTTCGATATTGTAGGGGGGATAGCCGTCGGTGCCGCTCCGGGCGACGCGATCGAGCGCCCGCTCGATTTCGTCGAAGCCGAGAAGAAACGGCGAGTTGAGGGGGGGACGCGACATATGGAAGCCCTTCTGGCGCCTCGATATTGCGGCGGAACCCGAACGGCGTCCCGCGCGGGCCAATTTATGGCCGAGCGGCGCGGCGCGATCAAGAGCGGGCTAAACCCGAGAGGTCCCACGCCCCAGCCATTGGGCGCGGGGTTCATTGTAAGACTCAGCGTCGATCAGGAACTACTGCTGTTCGCCGCGCCAGGCGCCGCCGCACATGTCGGTCGATGACGACCAAGCGCCCGAGGCCTTGCCGCCCCTCACCAGTCCGTGAAAGCGGACGACATGCTCGCCCTGCCCGGTGAAGCGCGCGACGATGTTCCCGTCTTCGTCGACATAGCCCCAGGCCGAGAGATTGGCCCCGGACGCACTCGCAACCTTGTTGTCTGCGACTGTGAGGCCCGTCGGGATCAGCGCCGGGCAGTCGCCGACGCGCGTCGTCGCCTCGATGGTCCAAGGACCGTTGGGATTGCGGGGGCTCGCCGCCGCCGCGACTCTCTGCTCCCCCTCCTTGCGGTGCTTATAGGACTTCGCCACCGCGCCGCTCGCCACGAGCGACGCCGCCACCGCAACAGCCCAAAACCTCATTTAGCCTCCTCGAGCGCCCGCTGCAGAACGTCATACATGTCGCAGCCGACATAAATGAACTCTGTGACGCCCGCATTGCGAAGCTTCTGCTCCATCTCGCCGGGGCGGCCGGCGGAATAGAGCTTGGCCCCCGCCGCCTTCAGGGCGGTGGCGGCCGGCTCGGCGGCGTCTGCGTAAATCTTGTCGGACGAGCATAGGCAAGCGAGTTTTGCGCCAGAGGCGCGGAAGGCGTCGACCACACCGGCCGCCGACTCCGTCTCCGGACCGAAAACCGCTTCAATGCCGCCGGCTTCGAAGAAATTCTTGGCGTAATTCGCGCGCGCGGTGAAGGCCGCAACCGAGCCGAGATTGGCCAGGAAGACCTTCGGGCGACCGCCTGTTTTTTGAGCAAATGCGTCAGAATTATCGCGCAGCCGCTCGAAGGGCTCGGCAAGACGATGCGGGGCGAGCGGCGCGCTCTTCAGCGCCCCCGCCGGCGCATCGGCGCCGAGCCGCGAGGCGTCGTAAGGCGCGGCGACATCGAGCGCCTTCTCGTGAATATCGGGGAATTCATTGGCGCCGATCACCTTCTCGCGCGAACGCGCGACTTTTTTGGCGCGCTCGCCCGCCGTCGCGGCGACGCGGCCCTGGAAGGCGCCCTTTTCCAGCGACACAGGGAGGCCGCCCTCGGCCTCGATCTCCTGGAAGGCCGCCCAGGCGCGTTCGCAGATCTCCTGCGTCAGCGCCTCGAAGCCGCCGGCGCCGCTCGTCGGATCGTCGACGACGTCGATATGGGATTCGTCCTGCAGCACGAGCTGCGTGTCGCGGGCAAGGCGCCGCGCGAAACCATCCGCCGCGCCGAAGGCCTGGGTGAAAGGCAGGACGGTGATCGTATCGGCGCCGCCGATCGCGGCGGAGAAGGTCGCGAGCGTGCCGCGCAAAATATTGTTCCACGGGTCGCGGCGCGACATCATGCGCCAGCCGGTCTCCGCGAAAATCAGGACGGGCTTGGGCGCGAGGCCGCAGGCTTCCTCGATCCGCGCCCAGAGACGGCGCGCGGCGCGGAATTTCGCGACGCCCAGGAATTCGTCGGCGTCTGCGGCAAAGCGCAGGGCGATCAGCGAACGGGCGGTCTCGATGTCGAGGCCATTGTCGGTGAGCGCGCGGAGATAGGCGACGCCAGCCGAGAGCGCGAAGGCGAGCTCCTGGGTCTCCGAACCGCCCGCCGCATGGATCACGCGGGCGTCGGCGACGACGGCGCCATTGGCGAAGCCGGCCTTTGCGATGGTTTTGGCGGCGTCGGCGAAGGTCTTGGCGCCATCGCGCCACGGAGCCGGCGCAAAGCCATGCAGCGCCTGAAGTCCCAAGGGATCGAGGCCGAAGGAGATGCGGGTGATCGACGGCTCGATATGATGGCTGTCGACATAACGCATGATCGCGCTGGCGGCGTTCGGCGCGCGGGGCGAGGCCTCGATAAGGACGGGGACGCGATAGTCGAGTCGGATATTGGCGAGGAGATGCGCGATCGTCTCGTCGCTGTCGTCCGTCAGCCCCGCGCCATAAGCGCCCTGCGAGCCCGCGAAAACGATATGCAGGCCGTCGGCGCCGCCTTCGAGATCTTCGAGGGCCAATTTATTCGCCGCGTCGGAGTCGGCGAGATCGACGCGGGCCAAAATCGACCAGCGGCCGGGCGTCTTGCGCAGCGCGCGCGGGCTCTCGGTCGTCGCGCGGGCATAGAGCGGCGCGATGGCGACGCCGTCGTAAGTCTTGGAAACAAGGGAATCGAAGGAGCCGCCTTTCAGCGCCTTATCGACGAGTTTGCGCCACTGCTCCTCGTTCGGCTGTGGAAAAACCCCGGCGATGGCTGTCTCATTGGCGCTCATTTTGGTCATGACCCCTCATGTTTTGCGGGGCCTTTTGCCATGAAGCGCGGTCTTGGGGAAGCGGGCCCCTGCGCGGCCAGGTTGGGCCGGGCTTTATTTTCGCGTCCAAAACCCTTAACCAAGGTCGCGCTGCTTGAAAATCAAGCGGCGAAAGACCGACGCGCGGCCTTGATCCGCTCTCGTCGCAGCGGGCGCGACGATGCGTCGCGCCAGGGCCGCATGCTCGCGGATCGACAGCCCCTTAACGGAGGGATTTCGTGGCTGACACTCCTCAGGACATTGCCAAGCTGAAGGAAGAGATCATCGAGGTGATCGCTTCGGAGGGCATGGTCGACCGCACCAAGGTGACGCCCGACGCGACCATCGAGAGCCTCGACCTCAAATCGGTCGACATCGTGATGATCCTCACGGCGCTCGAAGAAAAGTTCAACGTCTATATCCCCATGGACGGCTCGCTGCAGGAAGCCAAGACGGTCGAGGCCCTCATCGGCGCGATCGCCGAGCACATCCAGAAAGAGCGCGAGACCCAGTAAATGGCGGCTTCGCGAAGGGGAGAGGCAGCACGCCGCGTCGTCGTCTCCGGCATGGGCGTTGTTTGCGCCTCGGGCGTCGGCGCGCGCAAGCTCTGGGAGGCCGCGCGCGACGGCGTCGCCCAGATTCGCGAGCTCAAGACCGAGCGTCCCTATGACGGGCGCATCAAGATCGCCGGGCAAGTGCCGGATTTCGACCCGGCCGCCTATATCGAAGCGAATGTCCTTCCCTTCTGCGATCCCTTCACGCAATTCGCGGTCGTCGCGGCCGATGAAGCGATGGCGCAGGCCGGCTTTGGCCGCAAGGACATCGCCGGGCCGCGCACCGCCGTGATCATGGGCTCCGGCATCGGCGGCATGACCACGATCGAGGACGGCATCTACAAATATTACGTCGAGCACACGCGGCCCGAGACATTGAGCGTGCCAAAGCTCATCCCGAGCGCCATGCCGACGACGCTCAGCGCCCGCTTCTCGGCGCTGGGACCGACCTTCGCGGTCGGCAGCGCCTGCTCTTCGGCGAGCCAGTCCGTCGGTCTCGGCCTGCAGATGATCCGCTCCGGCATGGTCGACAAGGCCATTGTCGGCGGCGCCGAAGCCTGCGTCATCAACGCCACCATCCGCGCCTGGGAAGGCCTGCGGGTGATGACCCCGAATTTCTGCCGCCCCTTCTCCATGGGCCGCAACGGCATGTCGCTCGGCGAAGGAGCGGCGGTCTTTGTTCTGGAGACGGCCGAGTCGGCGCGCGCGCGCGGACACGAGCCGCTGTGCGAGCTCGCGGGCTATGGCACGACGAGCGACGCCAAGGACCCTGTGCGCCCCGATCTCGACGGCGCCGCCAACTGCATCGCCCAGGCGCTGGAAGACGCGGGGCTCACGCCGCGCGACATTCATTACGTCAACGCCCATGGCACGGCGACGCACGCCAATGACATCACCGAGTCGGAAGCGATCCTGCGCGTCTTCGGCGATTATGGGCGTGAGGTTCCGGTATCCTCCACCAAGCCCATTCATGGCCATGCGCTCGGCGCGAGCGGCGGGCTCGAGCTGGCGATCACCATCCAAGCGCTGCGCGAGCAGATCGCGCCGCCGACGATCAACTTCCTCGAATTCGACCCGCGCTGCCCGATCGACGCCGTGCCAAATGTCGCGCGCCCGCACAAGATCGACGCCGCCATGTCCAATTCTTTCGCCTTCGGCGGTATCAACGCCGTGCTGATCGTGCGCCATGCAGCCTGATGCGCCGGCGATCCTCGGGCCGTTCCGCCTGTGCGTCGATCCCGAGCGCGCCGAGGCCTATGCGCGCGAGACCGGCGGCGACGGCAAGAGCGTGCCGCTGTCCTTCCCGGCGGTCTGGCTGATGGAGCCCATGCTGTTCGCGCCGGTGCGCGAGATGTGCGCGGCGCTCGACGTCGTGCCGGTTCATGAATCACAGAGCTTCGCTTATGAGAGCCCGCTCGCTCCAGGCGCGCACTATGATGTGAGCGTGTCGCTGCGGCGCGAGGAAACGCCATCGCGCCTGATCATCGACGCGACAATCTTTGCGCTGGACGGCGCGAAGGTTGGAAAGAGCGAGACCATGCTTCGCCTTGTGCCGCGCGCGGGCTTGGGGGCTCCGTCATGAACCAGGCCGTCAACGTCGGCGACAAACTGCCGGAAGTGGTCATCGGCCCCTTCGACGCCGAGGCGCTGTCGCGCTACGCGCAAATTTCGGGGGATGACAATCCTCTTCATCTCGACGACGCCATCGCCGCCAAAATCGGCCTCGCCGCGCCGCCCGTGCATGGCATGAAGCTGCTTGCGGCCTTCGAGCCCATGCTCGCCAATTGGCGCGACGATCTCATCCTCGTCGGGCTTTCGGCGAAATTCATCCAGCCCGTCCTGCGCGGTGAAGTGGTGAAGCTCTCTGGCCGCGTGCTGCGCGCGTCAGAAAGTGAGATTTTCGTCCGCCTCTTCGCCCATGGCGCCGCGCGCGCGCCGGGAATCATCGGCGAGGCGACGCTGCGCCCTGTCGACAGGACCTCGCCCAGATGATGTTCTCACATTCTCGTCATTGCGAGCGGAGCGAAGCAATCCAGAGCCGCGCCCGCTGCTCTGGATTGCTTCGTCGGCTTCGCCTCCTCGCGATGACGCGTGAGATAGGAACCGGCTTATGACCCCGCGCCTCCTCATCACCGGCGCGTCCTCCGGCATCGGCCGGGCGCTCGCCATCGCCTATGCCAAGGACGGCGCGAGCCTCTATCTGCTCGGCCGGGACGAAGCGCGCTTGCAAGCGACGGCGGAAGCCTGTCGTGCGGCGGGCGCCTCGGAGGTCGAGACCCGCGTTGCGGACGTGCGCGACCGCGAGGCCATGGCGCGCATTGTCGAAACCGCCCACGCCACGCGGCCAATTGACATTCTGGTCGCCAACGCCGGCATCGCGACGGGTCTCTCTCCTGGACAGATTCTCGAGACGCCTGAAGCCGTGCGCGCCACTTTGGCGATCAATGTCGCGGGCGTCTTCAACACGGTGGAGCCCGCCATTCCCTCCATGGCCCGCCGCAAGAAGGGCCAGATCGCCATCGTCGGCTCCATGGCCGGCGTGCGGAGCCTGCCCTATTCGCCCGCTTACTGCGCCGCAAAGGCCAGCGTCCATATGTGGGCCGATTGCCTGCGCGGCCAGCTCGCGCCCCATGGCGTCAAGGTGAGCCTCATCGTGCCGGGCTTCGTGAAGACGCCCATGTCGGCCCGCACCAAATCCTGGCAGCCCAGCGCCATCTCCGACGCGCGCGCGGCCGAGATCATCAAGCGCGGCCTGGAGCGGCGCCGGCCCGTGATCGCCTTCCCGCCATACATGTATTACGCCTTGCGCTTCTTCTCCTTTCTGCCGCCCTCGCTCGTCGACGGCGTGATGCGGCGTTTCCACGTCATCGTGCCCGAATCCCCAGAGCGCGGCGAGGGCATGTGAATCTTGGCGTTTCTCTGAGCTGGATCGCCGCCGTCTATTGGGTGGGCGCCACTACAATCCTGGTCACCTCGGTCGCCGCAACGATCCTGCAGCCATACATCGTGGGCCGCCGCGCGCGCCGGCGCGACCAGCCGCCGGTCTCGATCGTCCTGCCGTTGAAGCTTCTGGAAGACGGCTTCGAGCGCACGCAGGAATCCGCCTTCGCGCAGAATTATCCGCAGTTCGACGTCACCGCCTCAGCGGTCGAGACCGACTCGCCGGCCGTGCGAAAAATCCGCGAGATATTCGGCCGCCACACTGAGAGGCCCACGCGCCTGCTCGCCTCGACGGCGCGTTTTGCGGCGAGCCCCAAGGTCGACAATCTCTACGCGCCCTTCATGCAGGCGGAAAACGACGTAATCTTCATGAAGGACGCCAATGTCCTTCTGGAGCCGGACGCCCTCGCCGAACATGTCCGCCAGCTTGGAGACGACGTCGGGCTGGTCTGCGCCATTCCCTATTGCGCGCGGCTCGAAAACTTTCCCGCCCATGTCGAAGCGGCGATCATCAACGGCCCGCATGCCCGTATCCTGTTTCTCGCTTCGTGCCTGGGGCAAGGACACGGAATAGGAAAGATCATGCTCTTCCGCCGCTCGGACTTCCTCCGGGCCGGCGGCTTCGACGCCATCTCGCATACGGTAGGCGAAGACAATGCGCTGGCCAAGGCCATGCGGCGAATCGGCCAACGTCCTGTTTTTTCTCACCGCCCGGTGCGACAGGAACTCGGCGCGCGTTGCTTTTACGATGTTTATCAACGGCAATTGCGCTGGAGCGTCACGCGCCGCAACGACGAGCTGATCTCCTTCCTGCTCGAGATGAACACCCAAGCTTTTCCGTCACTTGTAGCAGGATGGCTGGCGGCCCCGCTTCTCGGCGTGGCGCCGCTCTGGGGCGTCGCCGTTACCGCGGCCCTCTGGTTCACGCTGGAAACATTGCTTTCCTTGGCGAAAGGATGGCAATTATCCTGGACGGCGCCTGCGGTTTTCATTGTCCGCGAGGCGGTCATGCTCGCAGTCTGGGTGAACGCCTGGATGACCAATCAGGTGGTCTGGGCCAACGGCAAGGTCCACGCGCGTGCGGCGGCGCGGCCCGCGCCTGAAGAAGGATAACCCTTTGCTTATCGGACTCGTCACCTTCCTCGTCGACGCCGTCGCCTATCTTTGCGCCGCAATTCTGGTCGCCATCGGGCTCGGCTATCTCGTCGTCATCGGACGTTTCCTCTACGACTGGCTGCGCGGCGCGCGCGATCCGGACGCGCCGGCGACGCCGGGCGCCGACCTGCCGCATGTGCTGTTGCAAATCCCGGTCTTCAACGAGCCGCTGGTCACCGAGCAATCGCTGCGCTGCGTCGCTCAACTGGATTGGCCGAAGGACAAGCTGCGCATTCAGCTTCTCGACGATTCGACCGACGAGACGACCGAGCGCGCCGAACGCGTGGCGCAGGAGCTGCGCGCGCAGGGCGCAATCATCGACCATGTGCGCCGCACGGATCGCTCGGGCTTCAAGGCCGGCGCCTGCGCCCACGGCCTCACGCTGACGAACGAGCCCTTCATCGCCATGCTGGACGCCGATTTTAGGCCGCCGGCCAATTGGCTCAAGCGCACGGTGCCGTTGTTTCTGACCGACGATCGCGCCGGCTTCGTGCAGTCGCGCTGCGAGTTCCAGAACTTCGAGACCAATTGGCTGACCCGCGCCCAGGGGCTCGTGCAGGACGGCCATTACATGGTCGAGCAGCGCTCGCGCGCCTTGGCCGGCTGGCTCTTCCAGTTCAACGGCACGGGCGGCATCTGGCGCCGCGCCACAGTCGAGGACGCCGGCGGCTGGTCGGATTATTCGCTTTGCGAAGACCTCGACCTTACGGTTCGCGCGGAATTGCGCGGCTGGCATGGGCTCTTCGTCTCCGAGCCGCCGATTCCCGGCCAGGTGCCGGATGGCATCCGCGATTTCCGTCGCCAGCAGCGGCGCTGGTCCAATGGCTTCGTGCAAGTCGCGCAGAAGACGATCCTGCCGATCTGGGAAGCGCCCTGGCCGCTTGCGAAGCGCGTGCTCGCGATCTCGCTGGTCGCCCATCAGGTCTTCTTCCCGGCGGCGGCGATCGGCCTGATCGCCTTCGCGCTCGGCGCGCTGCTGCATGGCTCGCTCGCGCCCTATTGCGGGCTGCTGGAGCTGATTTTAGTCATGACGGCGATGGTGGCGCTCGGCATCACTTTGCCCCCTTACCTCGCCTTGAAGCGCGGCACGGTTGTGGATTTCGCCAAGACGGTCGGCTCGCTCCCGCCGCTGTTCATTTATCTCGCCTTCGCCAATGGCGCGAAGATCCTGCAGACTCTGCGGGGCCGCAAATCGACCTTCAAGCGCACGCCCAAGCAGGAGACCGCAGCGGTCGAAGCGACCCCGGCGGAAGCTGAGTTGGAATAAGCACGCTCGCGCGGATGGCCATCTCACGCCGACGCGCCCTAATTTTCGACCCATGAGCGATAGTAAGCCTCCTTATCGCATTGTCCCGGGCTCTCTTGGACCCCGGCGCGATTTCCGCATTACGGTCGGTTTGCGAGAAGGCTGGGACCCGGAGGGCCGGGTCTATGACATTTCGGAAGCCGTTCGCACGGCGCGCAGTTGGATGCGGCGGCGCGTCGAGGCGGGCAAGCCCGCGCTCTCGGGCATGTTCACCCGCGCGGAAGTGACCTACGCTTGGCCGAAGGACGACGGCACGGCCGGCTCCGATCGTGAGCCCGTCGCGATCTTCAACGGCGAAGCTGTGCACGCCTATCTCGGCCACCTGCCCGAAGACGAGATCGAAGCCATGCTCAACGAGCTGGCGAATGAGCTTGGACATGCGCTCGGGCAGGAGCGCATTTACGTCGCCTTCTGTAGCCGCACCTGGATTTTGAGCTGCGAGCCTGACGGCGCTTGAAAGATGGCTGCGGCGTCCCGATATCCGGCGGGGCGCGGCAAGGAAGCCGGCCTGGCTTCCGCCTTCTTGCGGGTCTCTATGTTAATGTGTATAACATTAACATCGGCCGCCGGGAGACCGGGGCCGACCATCAACTGGAGCCAAACATGAGCTGCGATCGTGATTCCCGCATGCACTCCTCCGCCTGGGGGCGTCAGGGAGGATGCGCGCATTGGAGGCCGTTCGAAGTCGCGGCCATCGTCATCGGCTTTATGATCTTCTGGCCGATCGGTCTCGCCCTGCTGTTCATGAAGCTATGGGGCAAGAGCTTCGGCTATGAGGGCGATCTCTTCTCCTTCGCGGCCGAGCAGGGCGCGAAAGTGCGCAGCGCCTTCGGCGACGTCTCCAAGGAGGCCTCGCGCGGCTGGGCTGGCCCCTCCTTCATGCGCTCGACAGGCAATGTCGCCTTCGACGAATGGCGTGAGGGCGAGCTCGCCCGTCTCGAAGAGGAGCGCCGCAAGCTCGCCGAGGCCGAGCGCGAATTCTCGGAACATATCTCCGAGCTGCGCCGCGCCCGCGACCGCGACGAATTCGAAAGCTTTATGCGCGCCCGCAAGGGAAGCGCACAGTAAGAAATCGAAACTGTAAAACTGCGGCCGGCGGAAACGCCGGCCGCAGCCGTTTGGGGCAGCCGCGCCACACGCCTGGAATATCGCGCTGTTAACTAAACTTTTCGACGCCCGGTTAACGAAGACTTCGTAACCCTAGGCGGCATGCTCCGCCGCGCCACACTCCTCCTGCTTCTGGTCGCCGCAACGCTTGGCGGCTGCTCCGGGCCGTTCAGACCGCAGCGCCCGGCCTGGCGCACGCACGCCGAAAACGCCTGCATCGCGCAGCGCCGCGTGCAGCCGACAGAATTCATCGCTCTGGCGAATGAGCTCGAAGGCCCCGGCATTTGCGGGCTCACCAAGCCGTTCAAAGTGACCGCGCTGCAGGGCGGCGCCGTCGCCTTCAATTCCACGGCGACGCTCGACTGCCCCATGGTGGCGGAGCTCGAATCCTGGGTCGCCGACACGGTGCAACCCGCCGCGCAGGCGCGTTTCGGCCAACGCGTCGTGCGCATCGACTCCATGGGCTCCTACGCCTGCCGCGGCATGAATAATCAGAGCGGCGCGCAGCTTTCCGAACATTCCTTCGGCAATGCGCTCGATATCGGCGGCTTCGTGCTGGAGGACGGCCGCAAGATCACGCTGGTGAGCGATTGGTGGCGCGGCGAGGAGCAGACGCGCGCCTTCCTGATGGACGTGCATCGCGGTTCCTGCGCGCATTTCTCGACAGTGCTGTCGCCGGGCTCCAACGCCTTCCACTACAACCACATCCACGTCGATCTGGCGCAGCACGGCCGCTCCCGCACGATCTGCAAGCCCGCGCCCGAGGAGACCCTGCCGCCGCCCGACCAGTCGCCGCTCGTCGCCATGCGGAACGCCAGGCCCATGGCCGGCGAGGAGACGGATAATGACACGACCGGCCGTCCGCCCGCCGCAGCCTTCGACGGCGGCGACAGCCTCGGGCCGATCAACGCGCCGGATGCGCCGCTGCCGCCGCGACGCTACGATCCGGACGATCTGACCTCGACAATAAGACGGCGATAGACCGATTGGCTTCACCGCGCGGTCGCCGCGCTATCTGGGAAAAGCATGGTCCGTGATACCGTTTCCGTTTGAATAGCTCGCATGGGGACTTGTCATTCCCGGCGGGCTGAAAGCCCGACCGGGAATCCAGAGCCCGAAAAGCGCTGGTGTTATTCAGCGCCCGTCATTGCGAGCGGAGCGAAGCAATCCAGAGCAGCGATGCGGCCCTGGATTGCTTCGTCCGGCTCCGCCTCCTCGCAATGACGGCGGTGATTTCCTCTGTGTCCAAACGACGCGAGCGTCGGGAATGACAGCGAACCAATCAAGCGGATCTCGTACGAGGCTTCGCGGACGAGCAGGGCTTCTGAGAGGCCAGCGCCTACCGCCGCCCGCCCATATTCATCAGCCGCAGCACGAGCCACGCCGGCACCACAAACACCGCGCCCGCCAGCACATAGCTGAAAAGCTCCTTCACAGCGCCCAAGCCCAGCGACGAAATGCGGTCGATAAAAGCCTGCACGCCATGCAGAATGTCGATCGGCCGCAATTCCAGCCACATCAGCAAAGCGCCGACGACAAGCGAGATAAAGAAAAGGCGGACGACCACATTGAGGGGCGAGCCGCCGAGAAAATTTTCGAGCCCGTTATTCGACGCCATGTGCAAGGGTTCCGTAGTGCGTTCCGCTTCGGCTGCGCCGGGGAGGATCAAATATTCGCGCTCGGGGCGCGGCGGTTTCTTATCGAGATGGGGCCAGTTGGAGAAGGGGCTCTCATCGGTCATCGGCGCATGGCTCCTGCGCTCATAGCGCGCCTCCCGTCGGCGCTTCCTCCTTGAAGAGCCGCATTATGCGTCTCAGAAACCGCTCGGTAAAGGAAAGCGCCTTTTCGAACTCCTGTTCATCGGGCAGCGTCGAGGGCCTGCGCGGCGCGACGCCCGCAGCCTTCAGCCGCGTGTTTTCGGCGCGCAGACGCTCGATCTCGGCTTCCAAAGCCGCGCGGTCGTCGGCGCCCATCCGGCAGACGGAAACGCCGTCCTTCACCGAGCAGAAGGAAACCGCGCCCGTGTCCTTGTTCATGCGCAAAAACCCGCCATCGGCGGGCTGGAGCGTGAAGCGTTCGGTTTCCGGCGCGATAATGGACGGCGGAGCGTCGTCGGCGCGCGCGGCAAAGGGCGCAAGGGCCAAAACCAGAAGCGCCGAGCGGACGACAACAGAGGGCATGACGGCGGGGATGCGAGGGCGCATGGCCCGCAGATGGGAAGCGGCAAGGCCCGCGTCAATATCGCGACCTGCGCCCGATGGCGGCGAGGCTCCCATGGTCACGGTAGCAGTCGCCTTCTCGGCTTTTATATTCACGCGAACAAAAAAGGGTATTATGCACTTTACATAACACCGTTGTTCCGGTAGAGTTCTTGTCATTGGAGCTAAACAATGACGAATCTGACCGATCCCATTTTCACTGACGAAGCTGCTGCCCGCGCGCATTTCGAGCGCATCCGCTGGCCAGACGGCAAACCGGTTTGCCCGCACTGCGGCGTTGTGGATCAGGCGACGCGCCTTGAAGGCAAGTCTCATCGCCCCGGCCTGTTCGTTTGCCGCTCGTGCCGAGAGCATTTCACCGTGACGGTTGGGACCGTCATGGAGTCGTCCCACGTCCCGTTGAACAAGTGGGCGCTCGGCTTCCACCTGATGGCGTCCAGCAAGAAGGGCATTTCAGCTCATCAGCTTATGCGCAATCTCGGCTTGGGCTCCTACCGCACGGCTTGGTTTATGGCGCATCGCATCCGCGAGGCGATGGCCGATCGCGACCCTGAGCCGCTTGGCGGTGAGGGCAAGACCGTTGAGGTCGATGAAACTTTCATCAGCAAGCCTGGCCAGCGCTTTGTGACCGGCAAAGGCTGGCAGGGCCATCGCGGCGCCGCGACCAAGCAGAAGGTTTTGACGATGGTTGAGCGTGGCGGGCGCTCTGTCTCAATCAAGGTAGACGATCTGACGATCTTGACGATCAAGAAGGTTCTCGGCGCTCACGTCGTTCTCGACTCGACGCTGAACACCGATGAGGCCCAGCATTACAAGAAGCCCGGAAAGGCGTTCGCCGCGCATGAGTCGGTCAACCACGGCAGCGGCGAGTATGTTCGCGGGGAGACGACCACGAACACCGTTGAAGGCTACTTCGGGATTTTCAAGCGCGGCATGCGCGGGGTGTATCACCACTGCGGCGAGCAGCATTTGCAGGCGTATCTGAACGAATTCGATTTCCGTTATTCGAATCGTTCCGGCCTTGGCGTTGACGATACGGAGCGCACGCATCGCGCCATTCGCGGCGGCGAAGGCAAGCGCCTCAAATATCGTTGACCTAGTTCAACGCGAGCGGGCGAAACGCACTCTTAAGAAGCTTCGCCGCCTTTTGTCTTGGCTTGAGGCTTTTTAGGGGCCTTCCTCGCGGGCGGCTTTTTCACCTTCGGGGGCGCTGGTGTATTGAGCGCGCGGCGAATGGCACCGTCGCGCCGCTTTACGATTTCCTCATCAGATAACTGTTCGTCGGTCATCGCGTCGCTTACTTCGTGACTGGGGTTGATCCGTCCCGCACCTTCTGTAAGGCGGCATTGAAAGCGGCGGTTTTCCTCTCGCGCTCTGCCGCCAGAGCGGGGATGTTGAGCAACTCTAATATCTGCCACGCGGGAATAACGCATCCTGTGCCACTGAGTTCGCTACCGGGGGCGCCCGCCTGCTCAGGGAACCTTCCCCAATAAATCCCCAATAACTTTAGCATGCCGTTGTAGTTAATTGTTCCCCTGGAACCACGCACGCGGCCACTGGTTCGTCCGCCCGGACGCCCAAGATCGTCAACCTGAATCGAATCGATTTGTAAGTCCAGACCATTGATGCTTTCCCCGAATTTTTGCTTCAGGTCGGAACCAAATGTTCTGTAGACGTAAACGGGAGACCCTGAAAATCCAGCCCTTGAGTGGATGTCAATCAAGTAGCTTACGCCGTCATATGTGGTCGGCTGCTTAATTAAGGCCCGCTCATCTGGTAGCATACTGATGTGACCAAAGCGTGCACTTGGTATATTCACGCCTTTTCCGAAATGATCTATAAATAATCCGATCATGAATACGTCTTCACCAATTCCAACATCTGACTTAATGCGCGTCTGAGTGCTCTGCCGGATAACGAAATCTCCTATGTTTACGGCGGAAACGTCGTGAATGCTACTAAATTGCAATCGGACGGCGGCTAAGTCATATCGACCAGGGATGAACTCCCACTGTTCTGGGAATATTTCAATAATGTCTGTGCCGCCATCTTTTGTATTTAGCCTTATAACGGAGCACCCTCCTTCACAGGCGACATGCCAATTCGTCACGCCATAAAACGCCGTCTCGGCCGGGAATAGCGGGCTGTCCGAATAAGCAACTATGAAGCCCGTCCCGCCCGGTCTTTCCCCCGATTTTGCGGATTCAACGCTGTCGTAGAGAAAGAACACGCTATTTGTGACGGAAGGCGGAATCTGCGGCATGCCAACCCTAACCCAATGATTCTGTGGCACCCCGCGTTCTGAAAGGAACGGCAAAGCGATCATTTCAAATTCGAGGTCTCGCCAGTTGACCGAGTGTATCAAACCTAGTTCCTTTCGTCTGTTATGCAAAGTGCATAATTGGGACAAAAAATGAACTTGGCTTCGAGAACAAATCATGCACAATTGCGTCAGAGTTGTTGTTGCCCCCGCCATTGAAATCATGCCAGAAGGGATTTCAGCCGTGAGCCAAGCTAATCTCCGCCTCGTGGAAGGATCGTCCGTGGACAAGACCAAGGCGTTGGACGCCGCCCTGTCGCAGATCGAGCGCGCCTTCGGCAAGGGCTCGATCATGCGGCTCGGCAAAAATCAGAAAGCCGTCGAGATCGAGACCATTTCCACCGGCTCGCTGGGCCTCGACATCGCGCTTGGCGTCGGCGGCCTGCCACGCGGTCGCATCGTCGAAATTTACGGCCCCGAATCCTCGGGCAAAACCACGCTGACCCTGCATGTCATCGCCGAGGCGCAGAAGCTCGGCGGCGTCTGCGCTTTCGTCGACGCCGAACATGCGCTCGATCCGGTCTACGCCCGCAAGCTCGGCGTCAATCTCGACGAGCTGCTGATTTCTCAGCCCGACACGGGCGAGCAGGCGCTGGAGATCACCGACACGCTGGTGCGCTCCGGCGCGGTCGACGTGCTCGTCATCGATTCGGTCGCCGCCTTGACGCCGCGCGCCGAGATCGAAGGCGAAATGGGCGAGGTGCAGCCCGGTCTCCAGGCCCGCCTGATGAGCCAGGCGCTGCGCAAGCTGACCGCCTCCATTGCCCGCTCCAACACGCTCGTCATCTTCATCAACCAGATCCGCATGAAGATCGGCGTCATGTATGGCTCGCCGGAAACGACGACGGGCGGCAATGCGCTGAAATTCTACGCGTCGGTGCGTCTCGACATTCGCCGCATCGGCGCGATCAAGGAGCGCGACGAAACCATCGGCAACCAGACGCGCGTCAAGGTGGTCAAGAACAAGGTCGCCCCGCCTTTCAAACAGGTGGAATTCGACATCATGTATGGCGAAGGCGTCTCGAAGCTCGGCGAACTCATCGATCTTGGCGTGAAGGCCGGCGTTGTCGACAAATCAGGCGCCTGGTTCTCCTACGACAGCCAACGCCTCGGCCAGGGCCGCGAAAACGCCAAAAGCTTTTTGCGCCAGAACCCGGAAGCCGCACAGCGCATCGAGCAAGCGATCCGCGAAAACTCGGGCCTTATCGCCGAGAAAATTCTGGATGCCGGCGACGGCGACGACAAGGAATAGGCGGACTGACCCTCCCTGCTCGTATCTCCCGGTTTTCAAAGGCCCGCCCGCGGGCCTTTTTCATTGCCGAAAAGCTTGCGGACTGGCATATCGCCCGGCGACAGATACGCGCCTCGTAAAGCCGGGGCGGCACGACCCGTCGGACACGCTTTCGTCCGGCTTACCAATCACCATATGATCGGGGGCATCCCGGTCGCGCCCGAGAGAGACGCATAATGAGCAGCGTCAACCAGATACGCTCCACCTTCCTCGATTATTTCGTCCGCAATGGCCATGAGAAGGTCGCGTCCTCTCCGCTCGTTCCCCACAATGACCCCACGTTGATGTTCACCAATGCGGGGATGGTGCAGTTCAAAAACGTCTTCACCGGCGTCGAGAAGCGCCATCAGGCGCGCGCGACATCCGCGCAGAAATGCGTGCGCGCCGGCGGCAAGCATAATGACCTCGACAATGTCGGCTATACTGCCCGGCATCACACCTTCTTCGAAATGCTCGGGAATTTCTCCTTCGGCGATTATTTCAAGGAAGGCGCGATCGAACTCGCCTGGGGGCTGATCAGCCGCGAGTTCCAGCTTCCCATCGACCGCCTCCTCGTCACCGTCTACCATGACGACGACGAGGCCTATGGCCTCTGGAAGAAGATTGCCGGCTTCCACGACAGCCGCATCATCCGCATCTCCAGCTCCGACAATTTCTGGAGCATGGGAGACACAGGCCCCTGCGGGCCCTGCTCCGAAATCTTCTACGATCAGGGCGAAGCCTTGGCCGGCGGCCCCCCCGGCAGCCTAGATGAAGACGGCGACCGCTTTCTGGAATTCTGGAATCTGGTCTTCATGCAATATGATCAGGTTGCGCCGGGCCAACGCGCGCCGCTTCCCCGTCCGTCGATCGACACCGGCATGGGGCTCGAGCGCATCGCCGCCCTGCTCCAGGGCGTCACTTCCAACTATGAGACCGATCTTTTCCGCACGCTAACGGGCGCCGTCGCGGATTTCACCAACGTGCCTGTAAATGGCCCGCAGGCGGCAAGCCACCGCGTCATCGCAGATCATTTGCGCGCCGCCTCCTTCCTCGTCGCCGATGGCGTCACGCCTTCGAATGAAGGGCGCGGCTACGTGCTGCGGCGGATCATGCGCCGCGCGATGCGCCACGCCCAGCTCCTCGGGGCGCAAGAGCCGCTGATGTGGCGCCTTGTGCCGGCGCTCGTGGCGGAAATGGGCCAGGCCTATCCCGAGCTCCTGCGCGCCCAGGCGCTCATCGTCGATACGCTCAAAACCGAAGAAACGCGCTTCCGCGCCACGCTCGCGCGCGGCCTCGCCATTCTCGACGAGGAAACGGCCGGTCTGAACCAGGGCGCGAAATTCTCGGGTGAAACCGCCTTCAAGCTCTACGATACCTATGGCTTCCCGCTCGACCTCACCGAGGACGCCCTGCGGCCGCGCGGCATCGCCGTGGACAAGGAAAGCTTCGACGCCGCCATGGAGCGCCAGCGCGCGGAAGCCCGCAAGGCATGGGCCGGCTCCGGCGAAACCGCGACCGAAACGCTTTGGTTCGCCCTGAAGGAGCGCGTCGGAGCCACGGAGTTCCTCGGCTATGACGCGGAGAAGAGCGAAGGCGTCGTCACCGCGCTCGTCCATGACGGGGCGGAAGCCTTCGTTCTCCAAAAGGGCCAGCGCGGATCGGTGATCCTCAACCAAACGCCCTTCTACGGCGAATCGGGCGGCCAAGTCGGCGACATTGGCGTCATTCGCGGCAAGGGCCTGCGCTTTCGCGTCGAGAACACAGCGAAAAAGCTCGGCGACCTCATTGTCCATGATGGCGTCGTCGAAGAGGGCGAAATCGTCCCCGGGCTCGCGCTGGAGCTCGACGTCGATCACGAACGCCGCAAAGCAACGCGCGCCAATCATTCCGCGACCCATATTCTTCATGAGGCGCTTCGCCAGGTTCTCGGCGATCACGTCGCCCAGAAGGGATCGCTGGTTGCGCCCGAGCGTCTGCGCTTCGATTTCACCCATCCAAAGCCCCTCACGGAGGAAGAGCTTTCCCGGGTCGAAGTCCTCGCCAATGAAATCGTTCAGGACAACGCCCCCGTCGACACCCGCGTCATGGCGCAGGACGAAGCCATTAAATCTGGCGCCCGGGCGCTCTTCGGCGAGAAATATGGCGATGAGGTGCGCGTTATCAGCATGGGTCGGCCCGACCCCGGCGCGACTCACGCTTTCTCGGTGGAGCTCTGCGGCGGCACGCATGTCTCGCGCACCGGCGACATCGGTCTGATTTCGATCATTGCCGAGAGCGCCGTCGCCTCCGGCGTGCGGCGCATCGAGGCGCGCACGGCCGAGGGCGCGCGGACCCATCTCGTCGCCCAGGCGCGTGCGCTCCACGATATCGCGTCCTTGATTCGCGCGCCCATCGACGAAACGCCGAACCGCCTCGCCCAGCTCCTGGAAGACCGCAAGCGCCTCGAACGCGAGCTCGCCGACGCCAAGCGCAAGCTCGCCCTGGGCGGCGGCGGCGGGTCGGCCGCGGCCCCGGAGGCCCGCGACGTCGGCGGGATCAAGCTGCTGACCCGCGCCGTCGAGGGGATCGACGCCAAGGACCTGAAATCCCTCGTCGACGACGCCAAGAAGTCCATCGGATCGGGCGTTGTCGCCTTCGCCAGCGCCTCGCCTGACGGCAAAGCCGGCATCGTCGTCGGCGTCACCGACGATCTGGCGCAGAAATACAGCGCTGTGGAATTCGTTCGGGCCGCGGCCGCCGCGCTCGGCGGCAAAGGCGGCGGCGGCAGGTCGGATCTCGCACAAGCGGGCGGCCCAAATGCGAGGGCGATCGATCAGGCGCTCGCTTGCGTCGAGGAGGCGCTCCGCACGAAGGCCGCGGAATGACGCAGCAAACTCCGCGCGGCTGGTATCACCGGTTGCGCCGGCGCGTGCATCATATTCTCGATGGCGGCGTCAATGATCGCGCGACCCGCTTTGTGCATCGCGCGCTCATTACACTCGTGGCTTTATCCGTCCTCTCGGTCGTTCTCGAATCTGTGCCGGAATATGATCGCCGCTTTCGCGATCTGTTCCTGTCGATCGAGCGGCTTGCCGTGAGCGTCTTCACAGTCGAATATCTGTTGCGGCTATGGTCGGCTCCGGAGCATACGCCTTATTCCGACTGCACCGCGACGCGCGCGCGCCTTGCGTTCATCGCTTCTTGGTTTGCGATCATCGATCTTTTGACGGTTCTGCCTTTTTACCTGTCCTATCTCTTTTCGGCGGACCTGCGAGTCCTGCTGCTGTTGCGCCTTCTGCGCTTTTTTAAACTGGCGCGCTATTCGGCTGGCATCCGCACCCTTATCGCGGTGATGGAGGCTGAGCGGAAGGCGTTGCTGGCGACCGGCATCCTCCTCTTCGGCGCCGTTCTTTTTTCTGCCGCGGCGATCCATCTCGTCGAGCACGACGCCCAGCCGAAAGCATTCGGCTCGATTCCCGCCGCCATGTGGTGGGCGATCGTGACCATTACAACCGTCGGCTATGGCGACGTCGTTCCGATCACCCTCGCCGGGCGCATCATCGCCTCGATCACAATGGTGACGGGCTATGTCATGCTGGGTCTTCCCGTCGGCATCGTCGCATCCGCTTTTGCGGAGGAAATTCACAGGCGCGAATTCGTCGTCACCTGGAGCATGGTGGCGAGCGTGCCGCTGTTCCGCGAGCTCGACGCGAGCGCCATCGCGGAGATCATGCGTTATCTCAACGCGCAGTCAATTCCTGCTGGCGCCTTGATTGTCCGACGCGGCGATATTGCCCAGTCGATGTATTTCATCGCGGAGGGAGAGGTCGAAGTCCAGCTTCCCACACAAGTGGTTCGGCTCGGCGTCGGACAATTTTTCGGCGAGATGGCGATTCTGCATCAGACGCCGCGAACCGCCAATGTGCGCGCCCTGGCGCCGACAAAGCTGTTGATTTTACAGGCCTACGACCTGCAGACGCTCATTGCGCGCAACCCCGTGATCGGGGAATGCATAAGAGAAGTCGCCGCGAAGCGTTCAGAGCTTGCGCCTGAAGAGCCGCACGGCGACATTATCGAAGCTGAATTGGAAGAACATCCCGTTCCGGTGGACGAAACGGCGGAACCTGACCTTACGCCGTAAGCGCGGCGCGCATTTCTTCGAGCTGCGCAAGCTTGTCGCTTGCAGCCAGACGCGCGGCGTCGGTTTTGGCGTCGGACAGATCTTCCTTCGCGTTTTTGATGTCGCCGTCGAGCTTGCCCGCGTCGATCTCCGAAAGCGGAAGAGCCAGCTCGGCGAGGATGGTGAAGCCGGAGGCGTTCACATCGGCGAAACCGCCGCGGACAAAAAGCTTCTCGAGCTTGCCGTCGCCGCCAGCGACCGTCACGACGCCGGCCTTCAGCGTCGTCATCACCGGCGCGTGATCCTTGAGGACCGTGAACTGGCCCTCGGCGCCCGGCGCAACCACGCTTTCGACGTCGCCCGAAAACAGGAGCTTCTCGGGAGAAACGAGTTCGAAGTGGAAAGCGGCCATGTCAGTCTCCGGCGACGCTGATCGTCATAAGCGAATGGCCGGTCTTTGCCCGGCCATCAATTGTTGGGATCGGGCGTGGGACGGCCGCAGGCCGCCCCTCCCGGATTGCTGAAAGCTTACGCAGCTTCCTTGGCGAGCTTGGCAGCCTTTTCGACCGCCTCTTCGATGGAGCCGACCATGTAGAAGGCGGCCTCCGGGAGGTGGTCATATTCGCCTTCGACGAGGCCCTTAAAGCCCTTGATCGTGTCGGCGAGGGCGACGAGCTTGCCCGGCGAGCCGGTGAAGACTTCGGCGACGTGGAAGGGCTGCGACAGGAAGCGCTCGATCTTGCGGGCGCGGGCGACGACCAGCTTATCTTCTTCCGAAAGCTCGTCCATGCCCAGGATCGCAATGATGTCCTGCAGCGACTTGTAGCGCTGAAGGGTCGACTGCACCTTACGGGCGACCTCATAATGCTCCTCGCCGACGATCGCCGGGGAGAGCATGCGCGAGGTCGAGTCGAGCGGATCGACGGCCGGATAGATGCCCTTCTCCGCGATCGAGCGCGACAGAACGGTCGTCGCGTCCAAGTGGGCGAAGGAGGTGGCCGGCGCCGGGTCGGTCAAGTCGTCGGCCGGCACGTAAATGGCCTGCACCGAGGTGATCGAGCCCTTGGTGGTGGTGGTGATGCGCTCCTGCAGGGCGCCCATGTCGGTCGCCAGCGTCGGCTGATAGCCCACCGCCGAGGGAATGCGGCCGAGAAGCGCGGACACTTCCGAGCCCGCCTGGGTGAAGCGGAAGATGTTGTCGACGAAGAACAGCACGTCCTGGCCCTTGTCGCGGAAATCTTCGGCGACGGTGAGGCCGGTCAGCGCGACGCGGGCGCGGGCGCCCGGCGGCTCGTTCATCTGGCCATACACCAGGGCGCATTTGGAGCCAGCGGTCGAGCCGTTCTCGGGCTTCTTGTTGACGTTGCCCTCGATCATTTCGTGATAGAGGTCATTGCCTTCGCGGGTGCGCTCGCCGACGCCGGCGAACACCGAATAACCGCCGTGCGCCTTGGCGACGTTGTTGATGAGCTCCATGATGAGCACGGTCTTGCCGACGCCCGCGCCGCCGAACAGGCCGATCTTGCCGCCCTTGGCGTAAGGCGCGAGAAGGTCGACGACCTTGATGCCCGTCTCGAGAATCTGCGCTTCCGTGGCCTGCTCCGAATAGGACGGGGCCGGCTGGTGGATGGCGCGCGTCCCGCTGGACTTCACCGGGCCGGCTTCGTCGACCGGCTCGCCAATGACGTTGATGATGCGGCCGAGCAGCTCTTCGCCGACCGGAACCGTGATCGGCGCGCCGGTGTCCGTGACTTCCTGGCCGCGGGTCAGGCCCTCGGAGGTGTCCATGGCGATGGTGCGCACGGAGTTCTCGCCGAGGTGCTGCGCGACTTCGAGAACGAGGCGCTGGCCCTGGTTCGTCGTCTCGAGCGCGTTGAGAATCTCGGGCAGGTGGCCGTCGAACTTAACGTCGACGACGGCGCCGATGACTTGGGTGATGCGGCCCGTGGGCTTGTTGGCGGCCATTTTACGTCCTCGTCTATTTTAGCGGATCAGAGCGCTTCGGCGCCCGAGATGATTTCGATGAGTTCCTTGGTGATCATCGCCTGGCGCGACCGGTTGTAGAGGGTCGTCTGCTTTTTGATCATGTCGCCGGCGTTGCGCGTGGCGTTGTCCATCGCGCTCATGCGCGCGCCCTGCTCCGAGGCGGCGTTTTCGAGGAGCGCGCGGAACACCTGCACCGAGATGTTGCGCGGCAGGAGCTCGGAGAGAATCTCGTCCTGGCCGGGCTCATATTCATAGGACGGCTGCGGGCCGTCGACGGCCGGGGCATTCTCATTCGCGGCGATCTGCGCCGGAATGAGCTGCTGCGCCGTCGGGATCTGCGCGATCACCGACTTGAACTTCGAGAAGAACAGCGTGGCGACGTCGAATTCGCCGGCCTCGAACATGGCGATGATCTTCTTGCCGATCTCATCCGCATTGTCGAAGCCGATGTTCTTGAGGCCGCGCAGCTCGATGAGCTCCACGATCTCTTTCTCGAACTGGCGGCGAAGCTGGTCGTAGCCCTTCTTGCCGACGCAGAGAATTTTGACCGTCTTGCCCTGTCCCTGCAGGCGCAGGATATGCTCGCGGGCGAGGCGCACGATCGAGGAATTGAACGCGCCGCAAAGGCCGCGCTCGGCGGTGGCGACGACGAGGAGATGCACGTCATCCCTGCCATTGCCAGCGAGAAGCTGCGGACCGCCGGTGGAGACGCCGGCGGCGAGATTGGCGAGGACGGATTCCATGCGCTCGGCGTAGGGACGCGCGGCCTCGGCCGCCGTCTGCGCGCGACGCAGCTTGGCCGCCGCGACCATCTGCATGGCCTTGGTGATCTTCTGCGTCGCCTTGACGGAAGAAATCCGGTTTCGAAGATCCTTCAACGAGGGCATTGGCGTGCTTCTTGTCTCGAGGTCGCCGCGCGCCCGCTACCGAGCGCGCGATCCGTCATTGTCGGCTCAGGCGAAGGACTTCGCGAAAGTCTCCACGACGCTCTTGAGCTTCGCCGCGGAGTCGTCCGAGAGATCCTTCGACGACCGGATGGCGTCGAGAAGGTCGGCGTGCTGCGAGCGGAGCACGGCGAGCAGGCCGTCTTCGAAGGCGCGCACGCGATTGACCGGCAGCGGATCGAGATAGCCGTTGACGCCGGCGTAGATCACGCAGGTCTGCTCTTCCATCTTCAGCGGCGAGAACTGCGGCTGCTTCAGGAGTTCGGTGAGACGGGCGCCGCGGTTGAGCAGACGCTGCGTCACCGCGTCGAGGTCGGAGCCGAACTGCGCGAAGGCGGCCATTTCGCGATACTGGGCAAGCTCGCCCTTGATCTTGCCGGCGACCTTCTTCGTCGCCTTGGTCTGCGCGGACGAGCCGACGCGCGACACGGAGAGGCCGACGTTAACGGCGGGACGGATGCCCTGGTAGAAGAGGTCCGTCTCGAGGAAGATCTGGCCGTCGGTGATCGAGATCACGTTGGTCGGAATATAGGCCGACACGTCGTTGGCCTGCGTCTCGATGACCGGCAGAGCGGTCAGCGAACCGGCGCCGCGATCGTCGTTGAGCTTGGCGGCGCGCTCGAGGAGACGGGAGTGCAGATAGAAGACGTCGCCCGGATAGGCTTCGCGGCCCGGCGGACGGCGGAGCAGCAGCGACATCTGGCGGTAGGCGACGGCCTGCTTGGAAAGGTCGTCATAGATGATGACCGCATGCATGCCGTTGTCGCGGAAGAATTCGCCCATGGCGCAGCCGGCGAAGGGCGCCAGGAACTGCATCGGGGCCGGGTCCGAAGCGGTGGCCGCGACGACGATGGAATATTCCAGCGCGCCGCGCTCTTCGAGCACCTTCACGAATTGCGCGACCGTCGAGCGCTTCTGGCCGATGGCGACGTAGACGCAGTAGAGCTTCGCCTTCTCGTCGTCGCCGTCGTTGAGCGACTTCTGGTTCAGGATCGTGTCGAGCGCGATCGCGGTCTTGCCGGTCTGGCGATCGCCGATGATCAGCTCGCGCTGGCCGCGGCCGATCGGGATCAGAGCGTCGACGGCCTTCAGGCCAGTCGCCATCGGCTCATGCACCGACTTACGCGGAATAATGCCGGGGGCCTTCACGTCGACGCGGGCGCGACGCGTGGCGTTGATCGGGCCCTTGCCGTCGATCGGATTGCCGAGAGCGTCCACGACGCGGCCGAGCAGCTCCTTGCCGACGGGAACGTCGACGATCGCGCCGGTGCGCTTGACCGTCTGGCCTTCCTTAATGTCGCGGTCGGAACCGAAAATAACGATGCCGACGTTGTCGCTTTCGAGGTTGAGGGCCATGCCGCGCACGCCGTTCTCGAACTCGACCGTCTCACCGGCCTGGACATTGTCGAGGCCGTAGACGCGGGCGATGCCGTCGCCGACCGACAGAACCTGGCCGACCTCGGTGACCTCGGCCTCATTGCCGAAGTTGGCGATCTCGTTCTTCAGGATCGCGGAAATTTCTGCGGCGCGGATATCCATCAGCCGACCTCTTTCATGCGTGTGCGGATTGAATTGAGCTTGGTGCGAACGGAAGCGTCGACCATGCGCGAACCGAGTTTGACGACGATGCCGCCGATGATCGACGGATCGGTCTTGACGTTGAGGCTGACCGACTTGCCGCCGGTGACGCCGGCGAGCGCCTGGCGCAGCGCCGTTTCATGATCCGGCTTCAGCGGCGCGGCGACGGTCACGTCGGCGCGGACCAGACCACGGGCCTTGTCGTGAAGGCTCTGATAGGCGGCGATCATGTCCGGGAGAACGAAGAGGCGGCGCTTGGAGGCCACCAGGCGGATGAAATTGCCGGCGACGCCGGAAATGCCCGCTTTCTTGAGGATGGCGTCGAGCGCCTTGACCTGCTCCTGCGCGGAGAAGACGGGGCTTCTCACCAGACGCTGGAGGTCGGGACTTTCATTGATGAGGCCCTGAAACGCGGCGAGCGCCGTAGCGACCTCGTCCGTGGCGCTCTTTTCCGACGCCAGTTCGTAAAGGGCGGAGGCGTAACGTCCTGCGACGCCGGAAAGCGAAACTCCGTCTTGAGCCACTTGGATCGCTCGTCAAATTCGCATCGCTCGAAACGACGCCCACGCGAAAATGCGTTCGCGCCTTTGGCGGTCGGCTTCGTAGCGACGGATGCTGCAGGGGCAAGGAACTAAGAGCGGCAACGCCCCAGTCCCAAGGCGATGGGTCCCTAACACAGTGAATTTTGCGGCGCAACCCTGTCCGGCGCCCAGATTTCGTTCGCGCCTTCGCACTAGGCACGCGGAAAGCCATCGAGACTGCAACGCTGGGGCCTCGCGGCGCGGGGAAAACTCGGCGGTTCGCGGCGAATTTATGCGGCGCGCCTGCGGAGGCGCCGGCATGGCCTGGGGAAAATATCTGCCTTAATTTTGACCTTCCGCATTTCGTCGAAACCGGGCGAGCATCGGCGCCGCAGGACAGTGACGCGCCGCACCATTCAGGCTCTGTCGCGCTTTGCCTCGCGCCTCGCCGGACGATAAGTTTACGTGCGCGTCCCATCTACGGGCCCGCGCGATCTGGGAAAATGGGGGATGCGCATGGCGCGCGCGGTTGTCGGAATTATCGGCGGATCCGGGGTTTATGATCTTCCGGGAGAGCAGGACGTCAGGCGCGAGCGCGTCGCCACCCCTTGGGGCGAGCCCTCGGACGAGCTCGTCTTCGGCGAGGTCGGCGGCACGCAGGCGGTCTTTTTGCCGCGCCATGGACGCGGGCATAGGCTCTCGCCGTCGACGATCAACTATCGCGCCAATATCGACGCAATGAAGCGCGTCGGCGTGACCGACATTATTTCGGTCTCGGCCTGCGGATCGTTCAAATCGCAGTTTTTCCCGGGGCTGTTCGTGCTGGTCGACCAGTTCGTCGATCGCACCTTCGCGCGTCAGTCGTCCTTCTTCGGCGACGGCTGCGTGGCGCATGTGTCGATGGCGCACCCCATCGCCCCGAAATTATCCGCCCGCATCGCGAAGGCGGCGCGCGACGAAGCGATCGAGATCGCCGTCGGCGGCACCTACGTCTGCATGGAAGGTCCGCAATTTTCGAGCTACGCCGAATCGCTCGCCTATAAGGCGTCGGGCTTCGATCTCATCGGCATGACCGCCATGCCCGAGGCCAAGCTCGCGCGCGAGGCCGAGATTTCCTACGCCACCGTCGCCATGGTGACGGATTTCGACTGCTGGCACCCCGAGCACGACCATGTGGACGTCGCCTCGGTGATCGCGATTGTGCGCGAGAACTCGGCCAAGGCCGCGCGGCTCGTGGCGCGCGTGCTGAGGGATTTCCCGCGCGAGCACGAGGCTTGCCCGGTGGGCTCCGACCGCGCGCTCGACAGCGCCATTCTCACGGCGCCCGAGGCGCGCGACCCCGAATTGCTGAAGAAGCTCGACGCGGTGATGTCGCGGCTGAACGGCGCGGCCGCTCAGTAATACCACTGGCCGTTGCGCCACTGCCCCTGGATGCGCTTGGGCGGCGCGACGGGCAGCGTCACATTGCCGCCGTTGGGGTCGTAGTCGCCGACATAGGCGCAGCCGTAGCAGCCGTAGCCGCGGCCATGGCCGCCGCCGGGGCCGTAACCGCCGTAACCGGTTCCTGGCGGCATAGGCTGGGCCGGCCCGTAGCCGCCCATCGCCCCGCCTTGAACCGGGGGAGGAACAACATGGTAATTTTGGGCCTGGACCACGCCGGGGAGGCTAAAGGCAAGCGCGAAGGCAAGGCGGGTGAGGGCGTGCATGGAGCGAAATCCTTGGAGGGAACGCAGGTTGAGTGTAAAGAGCTTGGCTGCGCGCGCCAGCGCCAAATCAGCCTATGGTTGAATGTTTTCTAAAACGCCAGGACAAGCCATGTCGCTTCGCGCCGCCATCCGCACCATTCCAGACTTTCCCAAGAAAGGCATTCTCTTCCGCGACATCACCACGCTGCTCGGCGACGCCAGGGCCTTTCGCAAGGCGGTCGACGAGCTCGTCCAGCCCTGGGCCGGAACGAAGATCGACAAGGTCGCGGGAATTGAAGCGCGCGGCTTTATCCTCGGCGGCGCGGTCGCGCATCAGCTCTCGGCCGGCTTCGTGCCGATCCGCAAGAAGGGCAAGCTGCCGCATGAAACCGTCTCCATGTCCTACACGCTGGAATATGGGACCGACGAGATCGAGATGCATGTGGACGCCGTCGCGCAAGGCGAGCGTGTCATTCTGGTCGACGATCTGATTGCGACCGGCGGCACGGCGGAAGGCGCGGTCCGGCTTCTGCAGAAAATGGGCGCGGAAATCGTGGCGGCCTGTTTCGTCATCGACCTCCCCGATCTCGGCGGCGCAAGCAAGATCGAAGCGCTGGGCGTCCCGGTTCGCACGCTGGTCGCCTTCGACGGGCACTGACGCGGGCTTGCCGGACTTTCAACTGCGTCGCTAGGGTTAGACTGCTGTCTTTATGAAGCTTCGTTCGACCCATCTGTTGTTTGCCGTCGTCGTCCTCGCCGCCATCGCCGCGGGGACGGGAGTGCTTTATTTTATGCCGAGCCTCGGCGGGCGGGAGGCAACGGCCTCGAGGAGCGCGCAGCGCGGCGACCCGACGCATCTTGCCGGCGGAAGCATCATGCCCGGCCTCAGACGGGCGATTGCGCCGCCGGCTGAGGCGCCGGCGGAAGCGAAACTTTCGGAGAGCCCTCCGCCCGCTCTCATCGCCGCCGCGCCGCCGCCAGCCTCTCCAGCCGCCGAGGCGCCGCCTGCGGTCGATGAGCTGCAGGCGTCCGACGTCGAAGGCGCAGTCTCCTTCCCGCCAGTCGCGCCAACGCCTCCGGCTCGGCCAGCCGATTTGCCGAGCGCGCAAGCTGGAGCGCCATTGCCGCCGATACGGCCCGCCGATCTCGCCGCCTTGCAGGCGCCGCCGGAGCCGCCAGCGGCCAGCCAGCCTGTCGCGGTCCCGCCCCAAGCTGCTCAACCCCCATCCGCCCAACCGCAAGCCGCCTCGCAGCAACCCGCGCCAGCGTCGTCCTGGTCTTTCCCGCATTGGCCGCAGGCCGCGCAGCCGACGCCCGAGGCGCAACAGGCCAGCGCCGCCCCCGCGCCCATTTACGTCGACGCGCCGCTGCCGCCCACCCGTCCGGCCGACCTCGACAAGAATGCCGTCGCCCCCGGTAAAGCGACGACAGTCGCTTCCGCCACGCCGGAGAGTTCCCAGACGCCCGCGCCTGCCGGCGCCCAGCAGACGGCGCGGCTAGAGGAGCCCGCGTTGCGGCCAGCGCCAGACGACGCCTTCCAGGCGCCGCCGCCGAAATTCGGCATGGGCGATCCGGTCTTCGTGCGCATCTTCAAGCAGGAAGGGCAGCTCGAATTATGGCTGAAGAAGAACGGCCGCTATGCGCTGTATCGGACCTTCCCGATCTGCAAATGGTCGGGCCGTCTGGGGCCGAAGCTCAAGGAAGCTGATTATCAATCGCCCGAGGGCTTCTACAGCGTCTCCGCCAAGCAGCTTCATCCGCATTCCAACTACCATCGCGCCTTCAACGTCGGCTATCCTAACGCTTTCGATCGCCAGAACGGCCGCACCGGCGGGCTCGTGATGGTGCACGGGTCGTGCAAGTCGGTCGGCTGCTTCGCCATGACCGACCAGGGCATCGAAGAAATTTACGGTTTCGTCGAAGCCGCGCTGCGGGCGGGGCAGAAGGAAATTCCCGTCCATATTTTTCCGTTCCGCATGACGGAAGCCAATATCGCGCGCGAGACGGGCGGAGGCGGCGGCTGGCTCTCCTTCGTCGGGAGCGGCGGCGGTTATCACCAATGGGTCGATTTCTGGAAGAATCTCAAGCAAGGCTACGACAAATTCGAACAAGCCGGCGAGCCGCCGGTGGCCTTCGCCTGCGGCGACCATTACGAGTTCGACGGCGGCTCCGCCTCCTGCCGGCGCGTCGCCGGCTGGTAGGGATATTCCATTTGAATTGCTCGCATGGGGCGCGTCATTCACGGGGGACCGTCATTGCGAGGAGCGCAGCGACGAAGCAATCCAGGAGCGTCACCGCGGCTCTGGATTGCTTCGCTCCGCTCGCAATGACAGCGAACCAGCCAAGCGGATCTCGTACGAGCCTTAAAGCGAAGCGGCGAGCTTGCGCGCCGTAGCATGCAACTCATCGAGCGTGAGGAGCTTATCCTGCTCCGGCTCGTGAATGATCGCGCCGAATTTATCCGCAAGCGCCGCGCAGACCGCGACGGCGGCGAATTGCTCGCGCGGATCGCCGCCCCAGCGAAATTTCATGGCGACGTCGCGCCCGTTGAGCGCCGCCGAGAGAATGTCGGTGGGTGACTCCACTTCGCCGAAGCGCAGGTCGAAGCCAGCGTCTTCGCCATCATAAGTGCAGGGCAGATAGCCTTTGGTCTCGAACGGCGCATAGGCGTCGTCGAGCGTCAGCTTGAAGCCCAGCTCATTGAGCGCAGTCTGCAGCGCTTTACGCGCGGGAACCTCCGCGCGATTGAGATAGGCCGTTTGCGCGCGCGCCATTTTTGCCCTCACTTTATTGTTTATTGAACGGCTCGCATGGGGTCGTGTCATTCCCGGCGGGCTGAAAGCCCGACCGGGAATCCAGAGCCAAATTAGCCGTGGCTGCTCTGGATTCCCGATCGCTCGCTTCGCGAGCGTCGGGAATGACACCGAACCAATCGAGCGGATCTCACTCACAGATCGACGAAGATGAATTTATTGGCCTTGAGCGCCGGATAGTTCTCCCGCAGCGCTTTCGCGATTTTTCCGACGAGGTTTTTGTCGCCGGCGGCCGAGGGCCCGACGAAATCGGTTCCCGCCATCCATGTTTCGAGAAAACAATGCAGCGCAGCGTCGTAGTCGACGCCGGTCGGATGCGCGGTCTTATCGGCGAGATCGGCGACGCCATCGGCGTCGACCTCTAGGCGCCAGTCGCGGTCGTCGGTCACCGAGCCGATGAGCGCCGCAATATCCGCGTCCGTCCAATCTTTCTTAAGGTCCACGGCCATGAGTGTCGGTCTCCAGACAATGTTCGATTGGCTAGCGACGAAGCACGTGGCGGGCCAGACGAGGCTCACGCATCGATCGGCGCGCGTTGCTTGGCGATCAGGCGGCTGTTGGCTTCGAGCGAAAACTCCCGCCACGCCGCGCCGATGTCTCGCAACGTCGCGGAGACATAGTCCTTCGCCGGCTTATGCTCCTGCGGGAAATTCGACAGTGCGCAGGATGTGCGGTTGAAGTCGATGATCGCATCGAGCAGCGCCTGAATGAAACCCTCGAAGGCCGCCTGCACTTTCGGCGTAAGATCGGAGCGTCCGCGCTCGACGGCGACGCCCGCATGGTCGAACGGCAGTTCGTCGATCATCGACAGCGCGTCGGCGAAAATCGCCTCCATGGCGCCGAGCATGGCGCGCTGCGTGAGCTGCTCGCGTTCACCGTGGGACAGCGCAAAATTGAGCCGCTGCCGATAGGCGGCGAACGCCGGCGCGCGCCGTGACGCCACCCATTCATGGAACAGTTCGAGGCAACGCTGATTGCGCTCGGCGGTCGATCCCGCGACATCCGGCATCGTCATGGGCGTCTCCTGTTGCGGCAAGATGTGCCGGGCGATCCGCAGGGCGGCGTTGATCGCGCCCTCGACATAGCCGCCGCCCTCCCGCGCCGTTTCCGAGCTTCCGAAAAAGAGCTTGCCGTTCCAGAGCGGTTGGCTGAAGGCGCGCGCGCCGTAGTCGGGATGGGCGCCGCCTGTGGCGCGATCGGCCTGCGTGCAGGTGAAATTCTCTGTCGCCCAATCCTGCAAGTGCAATTCGCCCGCGTCGAGCGAGGGGCCGAAGAGCTGGGCGAACTGGCTTTTCGCGAGCGTCGGCAGACCGTTGCGGAACGCCTCGCGCGTGTCGGGCGGAAGCGCGAAGAAGCCGCCGAGCGCGCCGCATTCGCCTCCGGCGTCGCAGGCGTCGAAGATTTCGCCCAACACAGCCTGATCGTGAACCACGAAGGCGTTGCCGGAATGACCGAAGGCCCGCCAGATCGGCGGATCGGCAAGCCCGATGACCGCCTTGGCGCTCGCCGCCATCCATGTCGGCGTGTCGCGCATGGCCGCCGATACAAAGTCGGGCAGCGGCGGCGCGAAAGCGACGTCGCGATCGAGCAGGCGCGGCGGAACGGCGAGCGCGACCTGACGGGCGACGATTTTAACTTCGCCCTCGCCCGTCTCGAAGCAAAGCTCGACGGCTTCCCCACAATCGCGCGCGGCGCGAAGAACATGGCCGAAATGGAGAGTCTGCGGATCGAGATCGGCGGCGAGCGCCGCGACGAGCGCGGCCATGCCGCCCTTCAGCCGTTGCGCGCCGCCGTGGAGGCCCGGCGCCGACTGCACGGCGGGCGCTTTCTCGGGATCGGTCATCAGCAGCGCTGTGCCGGGATCGTGCTGATCGAAAGGCTCCAGCCCCAATTCGCCGACGAGGCGGGTTATGGCGCCTTGAGTCTGCGGCCAGAACCAGGTGGGTCCGAGATCGAGGCGCAGGCCGCTTGTCGGGTTCTCGACAGTCAGAACGCGCCCGCCAAGCCGATCGCGCGCCTCGAACAGCGCATAGGAAAGGCCTTTCGCAGCAAGGCTGCGCGCCAGCGCGAGACCGCAGATTCCGCCACCGACAATTGCGACATCCAGCATGGGACGCATTCCTTTGGGATGGACGGGAGCAAGGGGTGTGCCGGGGGGCCGTCGAGGTAAGCTTGGCAGATTGTTATCGTGGCGCCGCCCCCTCCCTGTCCCTCCCCCGCTTTGCGGGAGAGGGGACGCTCACGATCGGCGCTCTGGATGAAACGACGATTTGCTCCCTCTCCCGCGAAGCGGGGGAGGGTTGGGGAGGGGGCCATCCAGCGCCAAACTCCCCGCCGCCGATTCCCGACGCAGGGCGATACAGGAAGCCGGGACGCCCCGGCCCCGTTCGGCCGGTAGCGTGAATAGAAATGCGCGTCGGAACCTGAGGCGTCCCGGCTGCGGTCTTTCTCCGCGACGCACCTTTCCAGCCGGGGTTCACGTCATCCTGTGACGTTTCGCCCGCCCGGCGCCGCCCTCAGGCGAGGGCCGCTTCTTTCCCGGAGGCGCAAAACCTCCGGGCGCGTCGCAAGGGTTTTGACTACGCCGCCGTCGGCCGAGGGTGTTTTCCCGTTTCGGTAGTCGTCCCCAGCGTGCGGCCCCAACTGCTATGCCCAGCCTTTTCGCGGAAACATCCGCCCTCCACGCATCGGGAGGAAGCCCGGCAAGCGGCGCAAAACCCACACAAGGCGAGGGTCGCCGCCTTGCGTTTAACCGGCCCCGCCGGCACCGCCGACCCGACGGCGCCCCTGCAAGATGGCGAAGCGGGGGAAGCATAAAGCAGGTTTTGGGGGTGGGGATAAAATAACTAAGCGGCGTCGCGAACAGCGGCGATTGCCTGTGCTTCCGCCGATTCAATCGCCGAGGCCGCCGCATCGGGGCCGAGCGAAAGACCTTCGGCGCGCACGAAGGAGATGTCCGTCAGTCCGAGGAATCCCAGCACGGCTTCGAGATAGGTCTCTTGATAATCCCACGCCCTTCTCGGGCCCTCGGTGAAAACGCCGCCCCGCGCCGAAACGACGATGACTTTCTTGCCGGCGGGCGCCAGGCCGACTGGCCCCGACTCCGTGTATCGGAAGGTGCGCCCGGCGCGCACGATATGATCGATCCACGCTTTCAGCGCCGACGGAATCCCGAGATTATACATGGGCGCGCCGATGACGATGGCGTCCGCGCCTAAGAATTCATCGACCGCAATATCGGAGAGCTGGACGGCTTGCGAGAGCGCCGCGTCGCGCTCTTCGGGGGCGGTGAAAAACCCACCGATGGTCGAGGCGTCGAGATGCGGCAAAGGGTTTTTCGACAGATCACGCTCGATCACCTTGGCGCCCGGCCGCTTGGCCACGAGCTCCGCAACGACCTTCGCGGTCAGCTTGCGCGAAACAGAACCTTCTCCCAAGGGGCTGCTATCGACCCGCAGAATCGTAAATGACATTCGTCGTCTCCGATGGTTACAAATACATACTGTGATGATAATCAGGAACCAGGTTCAAAAGAAGACGGAACATTCAAGTTAGAGAGTTACATGAAAGTAACCCACGCCCGGTTTTGTGAGCGCGCGATGGGTCTCCAGTGCGAGCCAAATGGCTCTTTTGACGTTTCTTTTTGTGTCATAGGATCGCTCGGATAACGCGGGGATGCGTCTTGAAATCTCGAAAAAACGCCGCTCAGATCGACTTTATCTCCCATCGCGAAGCATGCCCTTTCGTGCGCGACGTGCTGAACCGCGTCGGCGACAAATGGAGCGTGCTGGTCATTATGCTGCTGGGCGACGGCACGAAGCGATTCAGCGAGTTGAAGCGGCTGATCGACGGCGTCTCGCAGAGAATGCTGACGCTCACATTGCGCGGACTCGAACGCGACGGGCTTGTGTTTCGCAAGGTTTTTCCGACTGTCCCGCCGCGAGTCGAATATACGCTCACGCCGCTCGGCAAGACGCTTCTGAAGACCGTTTCTTCGCTGGCGATTTGGGGGATCGACAACCGCGAGGAAATCGAGCGCGCCCGCGACGAGTTCGATAATCGGGAGAGCTTTTGAGGGGGCGCGGGGCGAACGTCGAGGCGGCCTCGTTTTTCGAGACGAAATCCGATTTGATTGCTTCGGTGTCATTCCCGACGCTCGCAAGGCGAGCGATCGGGAATCCAGAGCAAACCAGCGTTTTTGTGGCTCTGGATTCCCGGTCGGGCTTTCAGCCCGCCGGGAATGACAAAAGCCCCAATGCGAGCTGTGCAACCGGAAATGGTATGAGACGCGAGCGTCGCTCGCTCCTCAGGATGCGGCCTAAGTGTTTGTTGCAGAAGTCCCTCATGCTGAGGAGGCTGCGCAGCAGCCGTCTCGAAGCACGAGGGGCGTCAACGGCGCTTTGTCAGCAATGGGGCGATCTCATCTATGACGCGCCGCCGCTCGCGCCCGCCGTCGACGCGCAGCCACAAAATCTCGCCAGTGTCCTTCGCCATCTGCGCCTGCAGCACCGCGCGCGTCGCGTCGGAGACGTCATTGACCCGCATGTCGACGCGCGCCAGTCTTTGCACGAGATCGACGTCGAGCCACACGCCCATGAACGGAACGCCGGCTTCGCGCGCCGCGCTTTCGATTGCGGCGCGGTCCTGCGGGCGGTCGAATACGGCGTCGACGACGACCGGCCAGCCGATCTTTGCGACCCGCTTCGCCGCGTCGAACATCTCGGCGTAGACCTTCGCTGAGACCTCGCTTTTATAGGCTTCGGGCGGAAGCCGCTCGGTCGCTTCGACGCCGAAGAGGCGTTTGCGCAGGCGATCACTGTTGAAAATGCGCGCGCCCGGCGCGGGCGCGATGCGCGGGGCGAGCGCCGCTGCGACGCTCGATTTGCCGGAGCCGCTGAAGCCGCCGATCGCGACGATGGCGCCTTGCGCCGGCTGTAACAGATCGCGCGAAAGGTCGAAAAAGCCGCGCGCTGTCTCTCCATTGCCTTGCGAAGCCTCGACATGGGCGCGGATCGTCGCACGTAGCGACATGAAAAAGGGGAGGAGCGGCAGCCCGTCTTCCTCGGATTGCGCGCGCGCGTCGAGATAGCGGTTGAGCGCGAGATTGGAAAAGTCGCACAGCCCGACGCGCCACAGATCCATCAACAGAAAGGCGAGATCGTACAAAACGTCGATGGTCGAGATGTCGTCCGAAAACTCGAGGCAATCGAAGGGCGTCGGCTCGCCTTCGAACAGGCAAATGTTGCGCAGATTGAGATCGCCGTGGCAGGGCCGCACCTTCCCCTGCGCTTGTCGCGCGTCGATCAATGCGGCGTTTGTCGCGAGCGCGCGCCGCAGATTGTCGAGATGCGCCTCTACCTCGTCACTCGGCGCAGGCGCCGCCGCGCGCAGGCTCGCGTCCATGCTGTCGATGATCTGACGCATGGAGGCCGCGCCGCCGCGCGCATGATCGGCAATCGCCGCGTCATGGGCTTTCGCGATGCGGCGCGCGAGCGTCTCGATCATCTCCTTGGTGAGCCGGCCCTCGCGCGCCATGCAATCGAACAAAGCGTCGTCCGGGAAGCGCCGCATCTCGACAACGGCGTCGAGAGAGGCGCCCTCGCCGTCGAGCGCCAGCTTTCCGTCGCTCTCCCGCGTGATCCGCCGCATGCCGAGATAAAGCGCGGGCGAAAACGCCCGGTTGAGCGCAACCTCACGCGCGCACATGTCGAGGCGCAGGGCCGGCGTCGAGAAGTCGAGATAGGGCAAACGCACGGGGCGCTTGAGCTTAAAAACGCGATCGCGCCCGAGCAGCACGGTCGAAATATGCGTCGTCACGATCTTGGGCGCGCCGAGCAGGCCGGAAAGATAAGCGATGATCTCCGCTTGCTCGTCGCTCACATCGTCTCCTCCTTGCGGAACGGCAATTCGGCCTCCTGCGCCGCCATCATCTCGTCGAGCGCCGCGCGCTCCCGCTCGCAATAATCCGCGACGGCCGCCCGCAGCCCCGCGTCGTCGAAATCATGCGCCGACCATGTGACGACCGGACGATAGCCGCGCGCGATCTTGTGCTCGCCCTGCGCGCCGGCTTCGACGCGCGTGTAGCCATGCGCAATGGCGTAGTCGATCGCCTGATAATAGCAGATCTCGAAATGCAGGAAGGGCCGTTCGATCAGCGCGCCCCAGTTGCGGCCGTAGATCGCGTCGTCGCCCAGGAAATTGATCGCGCCCGCGACATACTCCGCGCCTTGCTTCGCCATCACCAGCAGAATGCGATCCGCCATGGCGTCGCCGATGAGGTCGAAGAAGGCGCGCGTGAGATAGGGCCGCCCCCATTTGCGCGCGCCCGTATCCATGTAAAAGGCGAAGAAGGACTCCCAATGCTCGGGGCGGATCTCCGCGCCTCTGAGACGCTCGATCGTGACGTCATCGCCCAGCGCCTCGCGCCTTTCCCGTTTTATGCCTTTGCGTTTGCGCGACGACAGCGCGCCGAGGAAATCCTCGAAGCTCGCATAGCCCTCATTGACGAAGTGAAACTGCTCGCCGGCGCGCAGAATGAAGCCCGCCTCGCCAAGCGCCTGCGCCTCCTGCGGCGTTGGAAAGGTCACATGGAGCGAGGAGGCCTTGAGCGCCTGACGCAGTCCACGCAAGGCCCCGATCAACGCATCGCGCGCGCCAGCCGGCGCATCGCCTGCAACGAGAAGCCGCCGCCCCGTCGCCGGCGTGAAGGGCGCGGCGACTTGGAGCTTCGGGTAGTATTTGCCGCCGGCCCGCTCATAGGCCTGCGCCCAGCTCTGGTCGAAGACATATTCGCCGAGACTATGCGCCTTGAGATAGGCGGGCGCGCAGGCGACGAGGCGCCCGCTTTCGTCCTCGACCAGCGCATGCACCGGTGACCAACCCGTCCGCGCGCCGACCGAGCCAGAGCGCTCCAACGCGGAGAGGAAGGCGTAAGTGATGAAGGGATTGAAGCGCTCGCCATCGGCTTGCGTCAATGTCGGCGGATTGGCGCAGGCGTCCCATGCCGCGGCCTCCACCTTTTCCAGCGATTGAACGAAACGCGCCGTGAATTTTGCAGCCATAAGCGGCTAGTAAATAGGAAAAGCCCGGCATAGCGCCAGCACTTCCTGACGCGTCGCGTCGATTGTACGAAGATCAGACGGATTGCGCACAATGCGGGCAATCCATGCGCCGATGCGCTGGAACTCCGCGACGCCGAAGCCGCGCGTCGTTCCGGCGTTGCTGGAAAGACGCAGGCCAGAGGGCGCCTCCGGCGGGCGCGGATCGAAGGGGATCATATTCTTGTTGACCGCCAGCCCCGCCTTCTCCAGCGCCTTGGCCGCGACGTCGCCGGTCACGCCCGTCGATGAGAGATCGACGAGCATGAGGCCGGTATCGGTTCCACCGGTCACGATGCGCAGGCCCGCGCCCGCAAGCGCTGCGGCAAGCCCGCGGGCGTTTTGGAGCACGGCTTCATTATAGGCGCGAAACGCCGGCTGCAGCGCCTCGCCGAGACACGCCGCCTTGCCCGCGACGGCGTGCAGCATCACCGAGCCCTGCACGCCGGGAAATATGCCGGCGTCGATACGTTTCGAGAGCGCTTCGTCATTCCACAAAACCATGCCGCCACGCGCGCCGCGCAGGGATTTATAGGTCGTCGTCGTCACCACATGCGCATGCGGAAAGGGATGCGGATAAAGCCCGCAAGCCACGAGCCCGGCGACATGCGCCATATCGACGAGAAGATAGGCGCCGACCTCATCGGCGATGGCGCGCAGCCCCGCGAAGTCGATGGCGCGCGGATAGGCCGAGCCGCCAGCGACGATCATTTTCGGCCGCGTCGCGCGCGCGAGATCACGCAGCGAGTCTAAGTCGATCAATTCGCTCTCGCGGTTCACGCCATATTGCGTGATCGAATAGTCACGCCCGGTCAGCGTCGCCGGATGGCCGTGGCTGATATGGCCGCCCGCCGCGACATTCATGGAGAGAATGGGCTCGCCGAGCTTCAACAGGCCGAGAAACACGCCGGCATTGGCGTTGGAGCCCGAATGCGGCTGCACATTGGCGAAACGGCAGTTGAACAGCTTCTTCGCGCGGTCGATGACGAGCGCTTCGATCGCGTCGGCAAATGCCGCCCCGCCGTAATAGCGGGCGTAAGCGGCGCCCTCGACGGTCTTATTGGTGAGCACGGAGCCCTGCGCCGCGAGGACGAGGCGGGAGACGATGTTTTCGGAAGCGATCAGCTCGATCCCGTCGCGCTGGCGCATGAGCTCGCCATTGATGGCGGCGTCGAGCTCCGGGTCGGCTTCGAGGCCGCGCGTGAAATAGCCCGAGGGCGGCTGGGGCATGAAATGGGCTCCTATATCTTGGTGGTCGTTCCGTTCAAGCAGCGGTCGTCATCCCCGACGGGCCGAAGGCCCGATCGGGGATCCAGAGCCAAATCAGCGCCCAAAGAGAAGCATATCGGCGAGCAAGCGCGAAAGAGCGCTGCGTTGCCCCCTCCCCAACCCTCCCCCGCTTCGCGGGAGAGGGAGCAGATTGTCGCCTTCATGACAGCGCCGATCATGAGCGTCCCCTCTCCCGCTTGCGGGGGAGGGACAGGGAGGGGGCCGCGCAACGCCGCCGTGCGCTTGCCGCTGCGGGTTGATCGCCCTCGGGCTTTGCTCATATGAATAAAGCAATTCGCCGCACCGGCCTCCGCAACTCTTCCCATGGTTTCTCACAATGCGCTTCACCTCCTCCGCCACATTTTCACCCGCGGACGCCGCCGCGGGCCTTTCCGAAACCCTGCCCGAGTGGAACCTCGCTGACCTCTACGAGGGCACGGATTCACCCCGGCTCAAGGCCGATCTGGCGCGCGTCGCCGAGGAGGTGACGCAATTCGGCAAGGATTATCGCGGCAAGCTTTCCGAGCTTGCGACGGACGCCCAGGCCAGCGCGACGCTCGGCGAGGCGGTCGCGCGCTATGAAGTTCTGCAGGATTTGCTCGGCCGGCTCATGTCCTTCGCCGGGCTGCTCTACAGCGGCGACACCACCGATCCGACGCGCGCCAAATTCTACGGCGACGTGCAGGAGAAGATCACCAACGCCTCGGCGCAGTTGCTCTTCTTTCAGCTCGAGCTCAATCGTCTCGACGACGCGGTGCTGATGGCGGCGGCGGGCACGGCGCCGCTCTCGCGCTGGAAGCCCTGGCTCGAAGATATCCGCAAAGAGAAGCCTTACGAGCTTGAGGACAAGCTCGAGGAGCTGTTCCACGAAAAATACATCTCGGGCGCGGCCGCCTGGAACCGTCTCTTCGACGAGACCATCGCCTCGCTGCGCTTCAAGGTCGGCGCCGAAGAGCTGGCGATCGAGCCGGTCCTCAATCTCATGCAGGACCCGAACGAAGACAAACGCCGCGAGGCGGCGCAGGCGATCGGCGTGACGCTGAAGGGCAATCTGCGCACCTTCTCGCTGATCACCAACACGCTCGCCAAGGACAAGGAAATCTCCGACCGCTGGCGCGGCTTCAAGGACGTCGCCGATTCACGCCATCTGTCCAACCGGGTCGAGGGCGAGGTGGTGGAGGCTTTGGCCAAGGCGGTGACGCAAGCGCATCCGCGCCTGTCGCATCGCTATTACAAGCTGAAGGCCAAATGGTTCGGCAAGGATGCGCTCGATTATTGGGACCGCAGCGCGCCGCTGCCGGCGACGCCCTCCAAGCGCTATTCCTGGGAGGAGGCGCGCGGCATCGTGCTCGACGCCTACAAAGGCTTCGCGCCGCGCATGGCCGAGATCGCAGGCGATTTCTTCGACAAGCGCTGGATCGACGCCCCGGTGCGGCCGGGCAAGGCGCCCGGCGCCTTCTCGCATCCGACCGTCCCCTCGGCGCATCCTTACGTGCTGCTCAATTACCAGGGCCGGACGCGCGACGTGATGACGCTCGCCCATGAGCTGGGCCATGGCGTGCATCAGGTGCTGGCGGCGCCGCAGGGCGCGCTGATGGCCCCGACGCCTTTGACGCTCGCGGAGACGGCGTCGGTCTTCGGCGAAATGCTGACCTTCCGTTCGTTGCTGGCGCAGGCCCCCGATACGACGCAGCGGCGCGCGCTGCTCGCCTCCAAGGTCGAGGATATGCTCAACACGGTGGTGCGCCAGATGGCCTTCTACGCCTTCGAGCGCAAGGTCCACACCGAGCGCCGCAATGGCGAGCTCACAGCCGACCAGATTTGCGAGATTTGGATGAGCGTGCAGGGCGACAGCCTCGGGCCGTCGATCCGCCTTGGGCCGGGCTACGAGACCTTTTGGGCCTATATCCCGCATTTCATCCATTCGCCCTTCTATGTCTACGCCTATGCCTTCGGCGACTGCCTGGTGAACTCGCTCTATGGCGTCTACCAAAAGGCGCACGAAGGCTTCGCCGAGCGCTATTTCGCGCTGCTGGAGGCGGGCGGCGCCAAGCCTTACGACGAGCTGTTGAAGCCCTTCGGCCTCGACGCGCGCGATCCGGCGTTCTGGGGGATCGGGCTGGAGATGATCGAGGGGCTGATCGGCGAGCTGGAGGCGATGGAGGGGGCGTGAGCCCGCTACCCTACCCCTCCCTCGTCATGGCCGGGCTCGTCCCGGCCATCCACGCCGCGCAGGCGCCAAAGCGTATCGAGCGGATGAGTTTACTATCTGGCGAAACCTCGTCCCGTCCCTTGGTAGGCCATGCCCCTCGGCGTGGATGGCCGGGACAAGCCCGGCCATGACGGTCGGGGAGGTTGGGGCGCCAGAAGAAATCGCTTGGAAGCTCAACACTTTTTAAAAATTAAAACGCCGGCCAACGGCCGGCGTTTGGTTCCCTCTTTATCGAGAGCTTATTGCACGCCAGCGCGGATCGAGAACTTCTCGCTGCCGCACTGAACCGGGCCCTCGAAGACCTTGCCGGATTCATTCGGCTTGCCGGTCCAAACGCAGTCCTTCTTGCCGTCGGTGCGGTCGTTGAGGTTCAGCTTGTAGACGCCGCCCTCGACCTTGCCGTCGAGCTTATAGGTAATGACCGAGCCGTTATCGAGCTGCATGTCGGCGGAACCGGCAACCTTGTCGCCTTCCGTGGTCAGCTTCCACGTGCCATTGGCGCGCTTGATGCCCGAAGAGGAGATTTCCGTCACGCTGTAGCTGGCGGCGAAGGCCGAGGCGCTGAAAGCCACGACGGCGACGGCCGTGGTCAAAGCAAGCTTGATCATCTGTTTCGCTCCCATAGATTTCGGCTTGGCGCGCCGGCTCGGCCACAGGGAGACTGAGGCGCGAGATAGGGCCATCAAGCCTTCCCTGTTCCGCCGCATGTCGCGAGCGAGAACCGCGGCACTTCGCACGAAGCGCTGTTCGAGGTCAAATGGTTTCGAGTTTTGGGGTTGTTCGAGAGAAGAGGCGCAGCCATGACCAATGAATGGAAAATCGTAGATGATTATATTTCCGACCGTTTGATTCCGCCGGCCGACCGGCAGGGCGCGACGCTGGAGGCCAACCGGGCGTCCGGCCTCCCGGCCATCGACGTCTCCGCCCCGCAGGGCAAGCTGCTGCATCTGCTCGCGGCCTCGATCGGCGCGCGGCGCATTCTGGAGATCGGAACGCTGGGCGGCTATTCGACCATATGGCTGGCGCGCGCGCTCGCCGATGGCGGCAGGGTCGTCACCATCGAGTTCGACCCGCGCCACGCCGAGGTCGCCAGGCAAAATATCGCGCGCGAGGGGGTGGCCGAGAAGGTCGATCTGCGCGTGGGCGCCGCGCTGGATATTCTGCCCAAGATCGAAACCGAAGGCGGCGCGCCTTTCGATCTTGCCTTCATCGACGCCGACAAGGCCAACAACGCCGCCTATTTTGGGTGGGCGCTCAAACTGTCGCGGCCGGGGTCGCTCATTATCGTCGACAATGTGGTGCGCGACGGCGCGGTCGCCGATCCCCATACGACCGACGACGGCGGCCTGGGCGGCCGAAAGCTCTTCGATCACGTCGCGGCCGAGCCGCGGGTGACGGCGACCGCCATTCAGACGGTCGGCTCGAAAGGCTGGGACGGATTTTTGATCGCCCGGGTAAGGTGAGGCCTTGTCATTCCCGACGGGCCGAAGCCCCGATCGGGAATCCAGGGCCGCAAGAGCATCGGTTTTGCTCTGGATTCCCGATCGCTCGCTTTGCGAGCGTCGGGAATGACAGTAGGCAACCGGCGGGCGCGCGAGGGGGGCGACGCGTCTTAGGCTTCCGCCGGCAATTTGTGAGGGCGCTCGATCAGCGCGCCGTCCACGCCGAAAAAGGCCGCCTCGACGCGCCGACCCTCGTCGTCGTAGCGCCAGGCGATGCGCGCGGCGCCGACGTCCTTGGGGGCGGTCGGCTTGCCCTCGGCGGTGTAATAGGCCTCCTCGACCTGATTGCCCCGGGCGTCATAGGCCCGCGAGACGCGCGCGGCGCCGACGCTCTTGCGTTTGATCGGGCGCCCGGAGGCGTCGAAATACATCTCCATCACCTCGAGGCGGCCTTTCGCCGGCGCCTCAGTGGTTTCATGCGCGAGGCGGATGGAGCCTTCGACCGCTTTGCTGAGCTTGCCGTTCTGCGAGCAGCGATGCTCGCGGGCGGAGACGCGGGGGACAGTTTTGGTCGGCTTTCGCGTGGGTTGGGTTTTCTGTTCCATTGATCCGAAGTCGCTGAACGCGCTCCAGCCGGCCATGACACGCCGCCGGGCCCTCCGACCCGCGAAGTGATGCGTGAGATGGCGATGGAGTCGCTTGCCTGAGAAGAGCCGCCCGTTGAGAGAGCGGATCGTTCGACGCCGCTGGCTGCGGCGGGCTTCAGATCAGGACGGGGGGCGCGCGCGAGCCGAGCGGCGGAGTGGCCGCCTCGGCGTTGGGCAAGGCGTGGCCGAAGGCGAGCCGCGCCGCGACATAGGAGAGCGCCGGCGGGGTCTCGCCGATGAAGGGCGAGGGAGCCGCCGCGCCGCCGAAGGAGGCCATCTGGACGACGCAGCAGGCGTCGCCATGGCGGCTGGGGCGGATCGGGGCGCCAGGGGCGCTGTCGAGCGCGCCGGAGGCTTTGCTTTGGCAGATGGCGTCGGCGAAGAGCGCCGCGCCGCGGGCGCTGGTGACCGTGCCCGCCGCGAGACCCTGCAGGATAAGCAAATAGGTGACGAGCAGCGTCGCCGCTGTCGAGCCGAAGTGCCTATGTTTGTCGCTGCAGGAGCTCATAATCTATAATAGCTAGTGAGCCACCTTGTTAAGGTCAATGGCGCGAGGGTGCGGCTCAAGGTCGCCATTCGGCGGGTTCGGCCTCGACCTTCTCCTGCGTCTTCGACGCGTCGATCGCCGCGCTGACGGCGCGCAGGACCTCGGTGACGCCAGCTCCGGAGGCGGAAGACAGCGCCAGCAGGGGCCCGCGCGCCTCGGGCTCCGGGCCGGCGCTGGCGATAGCGCGCTTCAAGCGCTCCCGCTGCTTCTTGAGCTGCTCGGGCTCGACCGCGTCGACCTTGGAGAGCGCGACGATCTCCAGCTTCTCGTCGAGCCCCGCGCCATAGGCGGCAAGCTCGCCGCGCACGGTCTTATAGTCCTTGCCGGCGTGCTCGCCCGTGGCGTCCACCAGATGCAGCAGGACGCGGCAGCGCTCGACATGGCCGAGGAAGCGATCGCCCAGGCCATGGCCCTCATGCGCGCCCTCGATGAGGCCGGGGATGTCCGCAAGCACGAACTCCCGCCCGTCGCGGCGCACCACGCCCAGACCCGGGTACAAGGTGGTAAAGGGGTAATCCGCGATCTTGGGCTTCGCCGCCGTCACACTCGCAAGAAAGGTCGATTTGCCGGCGTTCGGCAGGCCGACGAGGCCGGCGTCGGCGATGAGCTTGAGGCGCAGGATGATGGTGCGCTCCTCGCCCTGCTGGCCGGGATTGGCGCGGCGGGGCGCGCGATTGGTCGAGGTGGTGAAATAGGCGTTGCCGAAGCCGCCATTGCCGCCCTTGCAGATGACGACCCGCTGGCCGACCTCGGTGAGATCGGCGATCAACGTCTCCTCGTCTTCCTCGAAGATCTGCGTGCCCACCGGCACTTTCAGCACGGCGTCGGCGCCGCGCCCGCCGGCGCGGTTCTTGCCCATGCCGTGCATGCCGGTCTTGGCCTTGAAATGCTGCTGATAGCGATAGTCGATGAGCGTATTCAGCCCGTCGACGCATTCGGCCACGACGTCGCCGCCGCGGCCGCCGTCGCCGCCGTCCGGCCCGCCGAATTCGATGAACTTCTCGCGCCGGAACGAGACGCAACCCGCGCCGCCGTCGCCCGAACGCACATAGACCTTGGCTTGATCCAGAAACTTCATGTCACGCTCATGTGGAGGTCAATTTAGGGCGCCGGGCGCCGAAGGCGGTATGGGCGGCGCCGCGCGAGAGCCGCATCCGCACGACCTTGACCCGCCCGCCGCGCGCCGGGGCGTCGGCCTCGATCTCGCCGAGGCTGGTGAAGCCGAGCTTCTCCTGCACCCGCCGCGACGCGGCATTGCCCGGCAGCGAATCGCAGACGATTTCCCCCAGCGACGAGACGCCATAGATCAGGTCGACGAAGCCGCGCGCGGCCTCCGTCATCAGCCCCTGCCCCCAGAAATCCCGTCCCAGCCAATAGCCCAGATACGCGGTGCCGCGGAAGGCGGAGCCATGCGCGCCGATCACGCCGATCGGATCGTTCGGCTCTTTCTTGAACGACAGGGCCAGGACGAGTCCCCTCCCCGATTCGTTTTCGGCGCGGGCGCGGCGCACGAATTCCTCGGCGTCGCCGATATTATAAGGATGGGGAATGGTCGCGGTCTGCTTGGAGACCTCCAGATCGCCGGCGCGTTTCGCCAAGGCGACCGCATCGGCGAGCCGCGGCCAGCGCAGCCACAGCCGCTCGGTTTCCAGCCTGAAAACGTCGTCTTGGGTAATCTCGGGAAACATAAAAGGCTCCAAGCGAAAGACCGAATGTGGCCCCGGAACGAACAAGGGGAAAGCGTCGGCCGCTTCCCCCTAGAGGCCCTTTGGGCCTTTTTCCGGACATTTCGCTCGGGAGCTTTGCTCCCTACCGGGTCGAGACGACCTGTCCGCCGGGGAAAGACCGGCGGCGGGTCGCTTGACGATCCGTCCGCCTTACTCTGCGGCCTCAACAGCCGGTACGACCGATACGCTGGCGCGGCCGCGGGTGGATTTGAACTCCACGACGCCGTTGACGAGCGCAAAGAGCGTATGATCCTTGCCCATGCCGATGTTGCGGCCGGGATGCCATTTCGTGCCGCGCTGGCGAATGATGATATTGCCGGCGAGCACCGATTCGCCGCCGAATTTCTTGACGCCGAGGCGCCGGCCGTCCGAGTCGCGGCCGTTGCGCGACGAGCCGCCCGCTTTCTTATGAGCCATTGTCCTGCTCCGACTTGTTCCTGTGTGGCGGCGTCAGGGCCGCCTGTGAATGCCGTTGCCGAGAAGCGCAGCCCGCAAATCGTTTTGCGGTCGCATGCGCTCCAGAGTTCGACCCGGCGCGATCTCTATTCGCCCGCATGATGCCATGCGAGCGAAGCGTGCGCTAGATCGAAAGGATCTTGACCAGCGTCAAATCCTGGCGATGGCCGCGCTTGCGCTTGGAGTTCTGGCGCCGACGCTTCTTGAAGGCGATCGACTTGGGGCTGCGGGCCTGCTCGACGATCTCGCCGGCGACGCTCGCGCCTGCAATCGTGGGGGCGCCGACCTTGGGGGCGTCGCCCCCGATCATCAGCACCTCGTCGAAGGTGACCTTGTCGCCCGGCGCGCCATCGAGCGCCATGACCGTGATAATATCGCCAGCGGACACGCTATATTGCTTGCCGCCGGTTCTGATGACTGCGAACATCGTTTTTTCCTGTGTTCGAGCCCGGCTCTCGCATGGCGATTAGGCCTGCGGGCCGGCTTTTTGCAGTAGGACCGGTTGCGCTTCGTTTCCGAAAAACGAAAAACGCGGCGAAGCCGCCGCGACGAAGCATTGGGTTCCCTAACGTGCCGGCGGGGCGCCTGTCAAGGAAATCCCGCGCGTTCCAGCGTCATGGCCGCGCTTGTCGCGGCCATCCACGCCGCGCCGACACGGAAAGGTGAGAACATGAGCGGGAGCAACGCGCTTCTTCTCTCCGCTTGTCGCAATGTCTTGGCGTGGATGCCCGCGACAAGCGCGGGCATGACGAGGCTGCGGAGGGTTTGTTAACCTGAATTGCGAGCCCTGCCGCCCCGGGCGGACCGCCTCACGGAACCAGCACCGCCGCTCCCTGCAAGCGCCCGTCGCGCAGATCGCTCAACGCCTCATTGGCCTGCGCGAGCGGATAAGGCGTCGCATGCATCTTCAGCGGCAGGGTCGGCGCGAGCGACAGAAACTCCCGGGCATCCTCGCGCGTGAGATTGGCGACCGACTGCAACCGGCGCTCGCCCCAGAGCAGCGCATAGGGAAAGCTCGGAATGTCGCTCATATGGATGCCGCCGCAAACAACGGCGCCCCCCTTCTTCACGCTGGCGAGCGCGCGGGGAACCAGCCCGCCGACGGGCGCGAAGATCAGCGCGGCGTCGAGCGGCTCGGGCGTGGGCGCATCCGACCCTTGCGCGCTCGCCGCGCCGAGCGAGAGCGCAAATTGCGCCGCCGCGTCGTCGCCGGGACGCACGAAGGCGTGCACGCGCTTGCCCTGCAGGATCGCGACCTGGGCGATGATATGGGCGGCGGCGCCGAAGCCATAGACGCCGAGCGTCTCGGCCGGCCCCGCCATTTTGAGGGTTCGCCAGCCGATGAGCCCCGCGCAAAGCAGCGGCGCCAAAGTCGCGGCGTCGCCCGTCTCGGGCAGAGCGAAACAGAAGGAGGCGTCGGCGATGGCGTGGGTGGCGTAGCCGCCGTCGCGCGTATAGCCGGTGAAGAGCGGATCATCGCAAAGATTTTCGCGCATGGTGACGCAATAGGGGCAATGGCCGCATGTGTGGCCGAGCCAGGGCGCTCCAACGCGCTGACCAATCGCAAAGCCCGAGACGCCGGCTCCCATGGCCTCGACGCGGCCGACGATTTCATGGCCGGGGGTGATGGGGAGCTTGGGGTCCGGCAGCTCGCCGTCGACGACATGGAGATCGGTGCGGCACACGCCGCAGGCCTCGACGCGCAGACGCAGCTCGCCGGGCCCGGGCGCGGGCAGCGGACGCTCTTCCATCACGAGTGGCGTGTTGGGGCGCCGCAGGACCATGGCTTTCATGGTTTCGGTCATTGCTCCCCTCCAGCATGAGATCTTCACGCCGCCGCCAGCGTCATGGCCGGGCTCGTCCCGGCCACCCACGCCGAGGGGCGTAACCCTACTATGGTCGAAGATACGCAGGCCTCCCGCGACTTCCAACCTATGTCGAAATTCGCTTGCGCCGCGAACGTCCACCCAGCGCTGCCGCATCGGCATGGCGTGGGTGGCCGGGACGAGCCCGGCCATGACGCGGGGGAAGGTGGGCGGCGTGTGAAGGACGAGAAAGTTTCCCCGATCGCCCGCCCTCTTGCTTGCCAGGGAGCCGGCGGCTAGACCTCGGGCTTCAACACGACAAAAGCAGCGGACGCGTGGAGCAGCAAGCCCAAGAATTCGACAAGCAGCCCTGCCTCGAAGGCGCGCGCGTGTGTCTGCGGCCGCTCGATCGCGCCGATTTCGGCGCGCTCTACGCCGTGGCGTCCGACCAGCAGCTTTGGGCGCAGCATCCGGCCTCGGACCGCTATCAGGAGCCCGTTTTCCGCAAGCTGTTCGATGAGTCCATCGCCTCCGGCGGCGCCCTGGTCGTGATCGACAAGGCGACGGGACGGATCATCGGATCCTCGCGCTACAACGTCCCGGAGCCGGGAGCGAGAAGAGCGGAGATCGGCTGGTCTTTTCTCGCCCGCGCTTTTTGGGGCGGCGCCTATAACGCCGAGGTGAAGGCCCTCATGCTGCGTCACGCCTTCCGTTTCGTCGACGCTGTGTATTTCAGGGTCGGCGAGAGCAACGCCCGGTCGCGCCGCGCCATGGAGAAAATCGGCGGACGGTTGAGCGAGCGGACGGAAGCGATCACCCTGCCCAGCGGCGTTCCCGCGCTTCACGTGATCTACGAAATTTCCAAAGAGGATTTTTTCTCGCCCGCGAGCCCCTTGCTCAAGTAAATCCGCTGCGCGCCCGGCGGGAAATCCGCGATCTCCCCGCAACGAAGATAGCCCAGCCGCTCGTAGAACCCCGCGACCGCCGGATCGAAGGTGTCGATATAGGCGCCGATCGCGCCGCGGGCGCGCGCCTCGCGCTCGGCGGCGGCAATAAGCCTTTTTGCAAATCCCTGGCTGCGCCATGCGGGCGCCACCCAGAGATGTCTTATATAAAGCCAGCGCCAATGGATGACGCCGTTGAGCCCGCCCTGAAGCGCGCCTCCCGCATCGCGGAGGACGAGGGAAAGCGGCGCCTCCTCGCGCGGGCCGAAACGCGCCGCGATCTCGGCGCCGAGATTGGCGGCGACTTCGGCCGACTCCGCCGCCTCGACGACGAGGCTCAGCTTATCGAACTCAGGCATTCTGACACCGCGCTGATGAAAACCGCTCTCTCCGCCCTTCTATTTTGCGCAAGCCTCTCCGCCGCCGCAACGGCATGGGCGGAAGGTGATTGCGGCCCGGCGGCGATCGCCCCCCTGGCCGGCGCGACCGGCGCGCGCGTGCAGGGCTATGAGTCGATCTTCGAGAGTTGCGTGAAGGACGGCGAAACGCGCCTCGCCACGCGCCGCTTTCGCGTCGACGGCGAGAAGCTGCTGCTGACGGTCGATCCGCAGTCGCTGAAAACAACGCTGGAGCGCGCCGCCTGCTGGCGCTGCGAGGAGACGCGCGACGCCGAACAGGCGGAAACCCGCTTCCTGCAGGCCGTGCGTCCGCCGCAAGACCCCGACCGGCCGCCGGCTTTGGTCAATGCCGGGCTCATCCATGGCAAGGGCGCGGGGGCTTTCATCACCGGCGATCTCTGCCCGAGCCACAAGCCGCTCGACCGCGGCTTTATCGAGGAAGTCGCCGCGCAGGGGCCGGAAACGCCGCTGACCCTCTCGGTCTCCGGCGCCTGGATCGCGCAACATGGGGAAGATTTCGCCTGGCTGCAGGAGAAGGCGCGCTCGGGGGCGCTCGACATTAGCTGGGCCGATCACTCCTATTCGCACCCCTATATTCCGGGGCTGAGGGATGCGCAGAACTATCTGCTGCGGCCCGGCGTGGACCTCGACCGCGAGATTTTCGAAACGGAGAAAATCCTCATCGCCCATGGCGAGACGCCGTCGGTCTTCTTCCGCTTTCCCGGCCTCGTGTCCGACGGCGCCCTGCTGGAGAGACTGAAGGAGCGCCATCTCGTGGCGCTGGGGGCGGATAGCTGGCTCGCGCTCGGCCCGCCGCCGAAGCCGGGCTCCATCGTGCTGGTGCATCCCAACGGCAACGAGCCGGGCGGGTTGCAGATTTTTTCGCGGCTGTTGAAGAGCGGGCGGATGCCGAAGCCATTTCGGGCGATCAACGAGGCGCCGTAGCTTCGGCGTTGACAGCGCCGCGCCCTCCTCAGAATGCTAAGAGGGTCGGGAGCCGTCATGGCCGGGCTTGTCCCGGCCACCCACGCCCAGGGGCACAGCCCAACAAGACGCATTATCGCTATGGATAAAGTTCATGGAGGGCGAGGCTTGTTCCTCTCGCCAACGCAAGCCCAGCATTAGCTGCTTATTGCTCGGCGTGGATGGCCGGGACAAGCCCGGCCATGACGAGGGGCGCCAGTTCAGCGAACCGAACAAGAGGATGCGCTTGATGCCGATACCCATGGATGTCCAACATGCCTCGGAACAATTCGAGAGCTTCCTCGCCGATGCCCGCGACATCTCTGGTCTTGCGACCCGTAATCAGACCTACACGATGGTCCAGGGCGTGCTCCAAGTGTTTCGCCGTCGTCTCTCACTCGCCGATGCGATCCGGTTCGCGGGCGCACTGCCGCCAATCCTGAGGGCGATCTTCGTCTCCGACTGGGACACCGACGAGATTCGGGCGCCCTTTGGCGATCTTGCGTCGATGGCCCAGGAGGCCCAGGCGTTACGTCGCGATCACAATTTTGCCCCTCCGTCCTGTATCGGCGATGTCGCGGCCGCCTTGCGCAAACATGTCGACGCAGCCGATTTCGAACGGGTTTTGGCGTCGCTGCCGGACGGCGCGGCGGAATTTTGGCGCATCTCGTGACTAGCCTGACCGACGCCTTTTGTCGGTAATCTGAAAGCGACAGCCGCCTCTTCGCCTCTTTAGGAACAACCTTCCCGCCCGGACGTTTGTTCGCTTTGGGAGTGCGTTTTCATGCCGGCGCGAGACCAAAGCTTTGCCAGAGAGATCGGCGCGGTTCTGATTGCGAAGGGATTGGCGCTCGCCTTTCTCTATCTGGCGTTTTTCGCCTCCGCGCCCCATGTGCCGCGCGCGGCGGCGTGGCTTTTCGGGGCGCCGTGATGGACGTCGCCGAGCTTTCACGACTGCAATTCGCCCTCACCGCGCTTTATCATTTTCTCTTCGTTCCCTTGACGCTCGGGCTCTCGGTGCTCCTCGCCATCATGGAGAGCGTCTATGTCATGACCGGCCTGCGCGTCTGGCGCGACATGACGATCTTCTGGGGCATTTTATTCGGCATCAATTTCGCCATGGGCGTCGCGACGGGCATTACGATGGAATTCCAGTTCGGCACGAACTGGTCCTATTACTCCCAATATGTCGGCGATGTTTTCGGCGCGCCGCTCGCCATCGAAGGGCTGATGGCCTTCTTTCTCGAAGCAACCTTCATCGGCCTGTTTTTCTTCGGCTGGGACCGTCTTAGCAAGCCGGGCCATCTCGCCGTCACCTGGTGCGTGGCGCTGGGCTCCAATTTCTCGGCGCTGTGGATTCTCGTCGCCAACGCCTGGATGCAAAATCCGGTCGGCAGCCGTTTCAATCCCGACACCATCCGAATGGAAGTCACCGACTTCATGGCGGTGCTGTTCAATCCGGTCGCGCAATCGAAATTCGTGCATACGGTGGCCGCCGGCTATGTCACGGGCGCGATTTTCGTTCTCGCCATCGGCGCGTGGTATTTGCTGAAAGGGCGCCATCGCGCTTTCGCGCGACGCTCGATGACTGTCGCCGCCTCTTTCGGGCTAGCCTCCGCCCTGTCGGTCGTCGTGCTCGGCGACGAGAGCGGTTACGTCACGACCGAAAATCAAAAGGTAAAGCTCGCGGCGATGGAGGGCCTGTGGCGCGCCGAGCCGCCGCCCGCCGCTTTCACGATTTTCGGCATTCCCGATCCAGAGCGGCGCGAGACGCGCTACGCCATCCAGGCGCCGTGGATGCTCGGGCTGATCGCGACGCGATCGCTGACTACCGTCATCCCCGGAATTTACGAGCTGGTGGACGCGGCCAAGACGCGCATCGGCCGCGGCGTCGAGGCCTATGGCGCGATGCGCAGCCTCACCAGCGCCGAGCCGTCGTCGGATATGCGCAAGACGATCGAGGAGCGGCAGGGCGATCTCGGCTACGCCTTGCTGCTGCGCCGCTATACGGACGAACCCGCAAAGGCGACGCCGGAGCAGATCGAGCGGGCGGCCTGGGACACGATCCCCAATGTGCCCGTCATCTTCTGGTCCTTCCGCGTGATGGTGGCGCTGGGCTTCTATTTCATCGCCCTCTTCGCGGTGATGTTCTACGTCTCGTCGCGGCGCGCCTTCGAGCGGCGGCGCTGGCTGCTGCGCCTCGCCTTCTGGTCCCTGCCCTTGCCATGGATCGCGGCGGAGCTCGGCTGGATCGTCGCCGAATATGGGCGCCAGCCCTGGATCATCGAAGGCGTGCTGCCGACCTTTCTCGCGGCCTCGCCGATCCCGGCGGCCAACGTATGGTTGAGCCTCGTCGGCTTTTTTATCTTCTACTCCGCGCTGCTCGTCGTCGATCTTTTCCTGATGGCGAAATATGTGCGGCTCGGCCCGGCCGAGACCTGGGAGATCCCCGACCTCGCGACCCGGCAGGCGCCGCCCGGCGGCGTCGCGCTGGACGACGTTGCGCATGGCTAACGCCTTCGACCCCTGGGGGCTGAGATGCATGTCCCGATCGACTACGACACGCTGCGCGTCATCTGGTGGGCGCTGCTCGGCCTATTGCTGATCGGCTTCGCCGTGTTCGACGGCTTCGATCTTGGAACCGCGATCCTGCTGCCGTTTCTCGGGCGCAGCGACATGGAGCGGCGCATTCTCATCAACTCCATCGGCCCGGTGTGGGAGGGAAACCAGGTCTGGTTCATTCTCGGCGGCGGCGCGTCCTTCGCCGCCTGGCCGCCGGTCTACGCGGCCTCTTTCTCCGGCTTCTATGTCGCGATGTTCGTCACCTTGCTGGCGCTGATCCTGCGGCCCGTGGCGTTCAAATTCCGCGGCAAGGTCGACAATGCGCTGTGGCGCTCGGTGTGGGATTGGGCGCTGTTCTTCGGCGGCCTTGCGCCGGCGCTCATCTTCGGCGTCGCCTTCGGCAATCTTCTGCAGGGCGTGCCGTTTCGCTTCGATGCGGAGCTGCGCGCGGTCTACACGGGGGGCTTCTTCCAGCTCCTCAATCCCTTCGCGCTGCTGTGCGGGCTTGTGAGCGTCGCCATGCTGGTCATGCACGGCGCGGCCTATGTTCAGGCAAAGACGATCGAGCCGATCGCCGGCCGGGCGCGGCGCGCCGGCATGATCGCGAGCATCGCGACTCTTGCGCTGTTCGCGCTCGGCGGCGTTTACGCCTATTGGATGCTGGACGGCTATGCGATCACGAGCCAGGTCGCCGCCAATGCGCCCTCCAATCCGCTCCGCAAGACCGTCGAGGTCGCCGCGGGCGCCTGGATGCGCAACTATGAGCGTTTGCCGTGGTCGCCGGCGGCGCCGCTCCTGGGTCTCGTCGGCGCCTTGCTGGCCGCGGTGATGTTTGCCTTGCGCCGAGAGGTCGCCGCCTTCGTCATGAGCGCCGCTTCCGTCGTCGGCATCGTGGCGACGCCGGGCCTCGCCATGTTTCCTTTCATCATGCCCTCGTCCAGCGAGCCGAACGCGAGCCTCACCGCCTGGGACGCCTCGTCGAGCCATCTGACATTGTATGTGATGCTCATCGCGGTCGTGATCTTCCTGCCGATCGTTCTGGCTTATACGGCGTGGGTCTATCGCGTGCTGCGCGGGAAGGTGCCGTCACATATTTTCGAGCCCGGGGGGCATGCTTATTGAAGGTGAGAATACTCCCACGGGGAATTGGGCAACGCTGGGCGTGAGCTTATCCCTCCCCTTTACGGGGAGGGTGGCCCCGCGTAAGCGGGGTCGGGTGGGGTAAAGCCCCAACGACGGTTGTAGCGGCGCGAACCCCACCCGGCGGCCTTTGGCCGCCGACCTCCCCGTAAAGGGGAGGTATTCGTGGCTAACGAAGCCGGCCGCGATTTGCTCGACCGCCGCAAAATGCGCCGCTACCCCTTACATTGACAAGGGTCCCCCACCCTCTTATCTCTCCGGCGGAAATGCCGCGTCGACCCTGACGTCCGGTGTGCCGGTCGCTGTCGCAAGCGGTTGCTTTTCCAAGACATTTGCGTGCTGCGCCCCGCCCGCCGACAAACGGCGCAAGCGTAGAGCGACGGCGCGCCACAGAAAGGTTCGTGGGAATGCTCGGCGCCCTCGCCAAGAAGATTTTCGGCACGGCCAACGACCGCCGTCTCAAGACCTACACGCCGAAAGTCAATGCGATCAATGCGCTGGAGCCCCAGCTCGCCGCCCTTTCGGACGAGGAGCTGCGCGCCCGGACAGTCGCCTTCCGCGAGCAGATCGCCGCCGGCGCCGCGCTCGACAGCCTGCTCGTTCCCGCCTTCGCCACCGTCCGCGAGGCGGCCAAGCGCACGCTCGGCCAGCGCCATTTCGACGTGCAGCTCATCGGCGGCATGGTGCTGCACGAAGGCGCCATCTCGGAGATGCGCACCGGCGAAGGCAAGACCCTCGTCGCGACGCTCGCCGTCTATCTCAACGCGCTCGCCGGCAAGGGCGTGCATGTCGTCACGGTAAACGACTATCTCGCCAAGCGCGACAGCGAGTGGATGGGCCGCATCTATCGCTTCCTCGGCATGAGCGTGGGCTGCGTGATCCACGACCTCCCCGACGACGAGCGCGCGGCCGCCTACGCCTGCGACATCACCTATGGCACCAATAACGAATTCGGCTTCGACTATCTGCGCGACAATATGAAATATGAGTTCGCGCAGATGGTGCAGCGCGGACATCATTTCGCGATCGTCGACGAGGTGGACTCCATTCTCATCGACGAAGCGCGCACGCCGCTCATCATCTCCGGCGCCGTCGACGACAAGTCCGACCTCTACAACACCATCGACCGCCTCATGCCGAAGCTCGCGGCGGAGGACTATGAGCTCGATGAGAAGCAGCGCACGGTGCATCTCACCGACGCCGGCAATGAGCATATGGAAGAGCTGCTGGCGGAAGTCGGCGCGCTGACCGAAGGCGCGCTCTACGAAGCGCATAACGTCACGCTCGTCCATCACATCAATCAGGCGCTGCGCGCCCATAAGCTGTTCCAGAAGGATAAAGACTATATCGTCCGCAAGGGCGAGGTGGTCATCATCGACGAATTCACCGGCCGCATGATGCCGGGCCGCCGCTATTCGGAAGGTCTGCATCAGGCTCTGGAAGCCAAGGAGCGCGTGCAGGTTCAGCCTGAGAACGTCACGCTCGCGTCGATCACCTTCCAGAACTATTTCCGTCTCTACGAGAAGCTCGGCGGCATGACCGGCACGGCGTCGACGGAAGCGAACGAATTCGCCGAGATCTACAAGCTCGACGTCGTCGAAATTCCGACGAACCGTCCGGTCCAGCGCCGCGACGACGACGACGAGGTCTATCGCACGGCGAAAGAGAAGCTCAACGCCATCCTCGAAGAGGTCAAGGACGCGAATGCGCGGATGCAGCCGCTGCTCGTCGGCACGACCTCGATCGAAAAATCCGAGCAGCTCGCGGACTTCCTGATCCAGCAGGGCTACAAGATGATCGACTTCGCCGATCCGAAGGGATTGTCGAAGCTCTATGAGTCGGCGCGCGCCGGCCAGCCCTCGAAAATGCTCGCCGTCCTCAACGCGCGCTTCCACGAGCAGGAAGCCTATATCGTCGCGGAAGCGGGCGTGCCGGGCGCGATCACCATCGCCACCAATATGGCCGGCCGCGGCACCGACATTCAGCTCGGCGGCAACGTCGATATGCGCGTCGAGCATGAATGCGCCGAGCTGGAGGGCGATGCGCGCGCGGCCAAGGAAGCCGAAATCCGCGAGGAGGTCGCCCGCTTCAAGGAGCAGGCGCTCGCCGCCGGCGGCCTCTACATCATCGGCACGGAGCGCCACGAGAGCCGCCGCATCGACAATCAGCTCCGCGGCCGCTCGGGCCGCCAGGGCGATCCCGGCCGCTCCAAGTTCTTCCTGTCGCTGCAGGATGACCTGATGCGCATCTTCGGCTCCGAGCGCATGGACTCCATGCTCGTGAAGCTCGGCCTGCAGGAGGGCGAGGCGATCGTCCATCCCTGGATCAACAAGGCGATCGAGAAGGCGCAGCATAAGGTCGAAGCCCGCAACTTCGACATCCGCAAGAATATCCTCAAGTTCGACAACGTCATGAACGACCAGCGCAAGGTCATCTTCGAGCGCCGGCGCGAGATCATGGGGGAGGAGAGCGTCGAGGAGCAGGTCTCCGACATGCGCGCCGAAGTCGTCGACACGCTGGTCTCGACGCATATTCCGTCGGACGCCTATGCCGAGGCCTGGGATGTCGCGGGCCTTGCCGAGGACGTTCACGCCAAGCTCAATATCGACGCGCCGGTCGCGGATTGGGCGAAGGAAGAAGGCATCGCCGACGAGGAGCTCAAGGAGCGCCTGCTAGAGGCCGCCGACAAAGCCTATGAGGAGCGCGTCGAACGCAGCACGCCGCCGCTGATGCGCATGATCGAGAAGCAGGTCGTGCTGCAGTCGCTCGATACGCTGTGGCGCGAGCATCTGATCGCGCTCGACCATTTGCGTCAGGTCATCGGCTGGCGCGGCATGGCGCAGCGCGATCCGCTCAATGAATATAAGTCGGAGGCGCTCGATCTCTTCCGCAGCCTGATGAGCCGCTGGGACGAGACCGTCACCGCGCAGCTCATGCGCGTCGAGGTGAGCTTCGAGGCGCCGCCTTCCGCGCCGCCGGAGCTGCCGCCGATGGAAATGTCGCACCCCAATCCGGTGGCGCTCTCGGCCGGCGTCAGCGTCGAGCAGACGGCGCTGGAGGATTTGAACGCCCGCCTCGCCGCCATGGATTTCTCATCACAGGCGGCGGAGCCGGCGGCGGCGCGCGACCCTTCCGATCCCACGAGCTGGGGCAAGGTCGGCCGCAACGAGCAATGCCCCTGCGGCTCCGGCAAGAAATACAAGCACTGCCACGGGCAGTTGGTTTAAGGGCGGCCTGCTGGACCGCGGGCCTTCGGGCCCGCAGGCGCGCTTGTCTGTCGGCAAACTTCCGAGGCGGCCTCGTCCTTCGAGACGGGCGCCTCGCGCCCTCCTCAGGATGAGGCCTAAGCGTTTGGGCGGATGCAGAAGCCCCTCATGCTGAGGAGCCTGCGTAGCAGGCGTCTCGAAGCATTAGGGGCGTCAACGCCCGCCTTCTCGGTCTAAGCGCGCCTGAAGGCGCGCGGTCCAATTAGGCCGCGACCTTCATCTCAGCGTCGCCCAGTCGTCGCAAAAGCTTTCACGGAAACCGCTACCTCTTCGAGCGTCCGCTCACCTATGGAGGCAGAAAATGGACGGTTTCATTATCCCCGCGGCGATGCTTCTGATCGTTATCGGCGGCGGCATCTATATCGCCCGCACCAGCCGCAACGTGAATTCCTGATCTATTAGCTTTACCTCTGGGAAAACTTGCCCCTCCGCGCCTGCGCGAGGGGCCTTTTATACCGTTTCCGTTTGAACAGCTCCGATTGCCATTCGAATCCAGAGCCACAAGAGCGCTAGTTTTGCCCAGCGCCCGTCATTGCGAGCGAAGCGAAGCAATCCAGGGCGGCGATGCGGCCCTGGATTGCTTCGTCGGCTCCGCCTCCTCGCAATGACGACGGTGATTTCCTGTGTGTCCAAACTGCGCGAGCGTCGGGAATGGCGCCGACCCAATCGAGCGGATCTCTCGTATTTCCGCTCGGGCGCGCATAAAAGCGCTCAGCGCAGCGCCGGCCGGCGGCCTTCCTTGCGCCCGAAGATTTCAAAATGCGCCAAGGGATTGACGCCGTCCGCGGCGACGTCGGGATTTCGGGCGAGATATTTGCGGCTCGAAAAAAAGGGTCCCGGGTCGCGCCCTTGCGCGGCGCCCCCGAGGAGATAATCCAGCGCGGGGTCGCGGGCCGCGCCATAGCTCTCGATGTAATGCAGCGGATCGAAAAAGATCGAACGGCTGATCGCGAGATATTGCCTGACGAGAAAGAGGTCCCGCCGGCGCGCCAGCAGCGCCAGCGCGCGCGCGCCAACGACAAGAGGGTTCCTGCCCGTCAGGCTGCTATGAAAGCGCTCCAGAATGTCGAGCTGGCAGTCGCTTTTTGCGACGCTCCAATCCTCTCGCACGATGGCGCGCAACTGCGCTTCACGCGCGGCGTAGTATTCCTCGGTCTCGGCCGGCGAGAAGGTCGTATAGCCGACAAGCCGCAGATGCGCGACGAAATCGGACTGGCCTGTGTCGGTCGCCGCTTCGACGACGAATGGCGATAATCCGAGGAAAAACAGATCGGAAAGCAGGAGACGGAAGCTCGCCGGCGTGAAGGTCCAGCAATGCACGTCATGATAATTCGGATCATTGGCCGTCCGCATGCCCTCCCAGGCGTCGAAGGCCTCGCGGAGCCGGCGCTCGGGAACGATCTTCTCGAGCTTTTCGTCGAGCAGGAAGCAGACGAGCGACCTTTCTCCATCGACGAAGCGCGCCATTTGGGCGTTTTGCTCAAAAATCTGGCGGTAGGTCGGCCGGCTCCGGCCATCGTGAAAGGCCTCGATCATCGCGCCCAGACCTGTCAACGGGCGGTAGAAGTCGAAACAGGCGCGCTTGTCCGGGAGCGCCATGGAGAGCGCGCCGCCCGGCTTCAGAACCCGCCCGCAGGCCTGAAGAAAAGCGATCGGGTTGGGGAAATGCTCGAAATTGTGAGACGAGAGAATATAGTCCAGCGCACCGGCGACGCCGGCGGCGCGGCAAAGCGTGTCGATGTCGGTCGCGCTTCCGACGAGGTCGACGGGTTCGATCAGATCGACCGCCCCCTCGGGCAGGCTCGCGTCTAGCCGCGCCCGATGCTTGACCGCTTCCGTGTCGAAGACGTCGAGGGATAGGCAGTTGTAGCCCTCGCGCTTGGGCGCCAGCGGCGAGAAATAGGGGCCGATCTCGATCCCGCGCGCCTCTTTTGACACATGCTTCAGAAGTTCCTTTTTGCGATCCATTAATCCCACCGGACGAAAGACCTGGGGCTACAAAAGCTTCCGGCCGCCCTGGGCGCAGGCGGTTCGGCCCGGCGCCGCTTATATAGAAATGACGCGTCTTTGGTAATAAGACTGGCGCCGCGCGGCGGACGCCCCTCTCTTTGGGAGGGTTCCGCGTTCAAATCCGCGCCGGGCTCCTTTCCCGCCGCCCGGCTTCGCGGATCGCCGGCCGTCGCCGTCCCTCACGGGGAGGCGCGAACAACGCAGCATTGGGACAGGAGCCTCGCGTGTCGTCCATCGATTTTTCCAAAGTGGTCGTCGCACAGGGCGGCGGACCGACCGCCGTCATCAACCAGTCGCTCGTCGGAGCAGTGCTGGAAGCGCGCAAATTTCGCGAGGTCGAACGCGTCTATGGCGCCTTCCACGGCGTGCGCGGCATCGTCAACGAGGATTTCGTCGATCTCACCCAGGAGACGACCCATAATCTCGAGATGGTGGCGAATACGCCTTCTTCGGCGCTCGGCTCCACCCGCGACAAGCCGGACCTGAAGTATTGCCAGGAAATCTTCAAGGTGCTGCGCGCCCATGGCGTCGGCTGCTTCTTCTACATCGGCGGCAACGACTCCTCGGATACGGTCCGCATCGTCTCGGAGGAGGCGAAGAAATCAGGCTATCCGCTGCGCGCCATGCATATCCCCAAGACCATCGACAATGATCTGATGGTCAACGACCATACGCCGGGCTTCCCCTCGGCGGCGCGCTGGGTGGCCCAGGCCTTTGCCGGCGCCAATCTCGACAATTGGGCGCTGCCGGGCGTCTATATCGCGGTCGTCATGGGCCGCCATGCGGGCTTTCTGACCGCCGCCTCGGCGCTCGGCAAGAAATTCCCCGATGACGGCCCGCATCTCATCTACATTCCCGAGCGCGCCTTCGTCATCGAGAAGTTCTTGGCCGACGTAAAGGCGACCATGGACAAATATGGCCGCTGCGTCGTCGCCATCTCCGAGGGCGTGAGCGACGAGAACCATGTGCCGATCGCCGAGAAGCTCGCCGAGCAGGTGGAGCGCGACGCCCATGGCAATGTGCATCTGGGCGGCGGCGGCCTCGCCGACGAGCTGACCGAGCTGGTCAAGAAGCGGCTCGGCTATAAGCGCGTTCGGGCGGACACTTTCGGCTATGTCCAAAGGAGCTTCGTGGGCTGCGTCTCGGACGTCGACCAGCGCGAAGCCCGCGAAGTGGGCGAAAAGGCTGTCCAATACGCCATTTGGGGCGATCGTGACGGGTCAGTGACAATCCATCGCACCGGCTTTTATTCGGTCGACTATCAGCTCACGCCACTTGAACAAATCGCCGCAAAAACAAAAGTGATGCCCGATGAGTTCATCAGCCCCTGCGGCACGGACGTGACCGACGCTTTCCGTCTGTATCTGCGGCCCCTGCTCGGCAGCGGCATGCCGGACGCCTACCGGCTGCGGCTCAACCGCGTGCCCAAGATACTGACCTAAAAGGGGATTTAACAGGCTGCGGCCGGGGTCGCCCCGGCCGTGCGACCGTAGGCGCAGCGGGGGCGCGAATCTTGCTAACCAACAGAGTTGCGGCAAGGTTGCAATTCCGGGCGCGCCTCAAATAAAATAGGGCCGCGCGGAGGAGCGAGCGGCCCGCGCGGCTCGGAGGGCGTGCGTATTGCGCCGAGGGCCTACCTCGAGAGTGGGAGAGACGCGCGACAAGCGCTCTCCACCTTTTGTTAGGCCGGAGCCGGTACCTAATTTGTGTTTTGGATCGATTCGCGCCATGGATCGGTTCATCGGGAGAACATCATGAGCAAGGTCGGCGGCGGCGATTCGAAGAATACGCTTTACTGCTCGTTTTGCGGCAAGAGCCAGCATGAAGTCCGCAAACTCATCGCCGGCCCTACTGTCTTCATCTGCGACGAGTGCGTCGAGCTTTGCATGGACATCATCCGCGAGGAGAACAAATCCTCGCTGGTGAAGCAGCGCGACGGCATTCCGACGCCCCGCGAAATCTGCAAGGTCCTCGATGATTATGTGATCGGCCAGGCGCAAGCCAAGCGCGTGCTGTCGGTCGCGGTCCATAATCATTACAAGCGCTTGAACCACGCCACGAAGCATGGCGACGTCGAGCTCGCCAAGTCCAACATCCTGCTGATCGGCCCCACCGGCGTCGGCAAGACGATGCTGGCGCAGACGCTCGCCCGCATTCTGGACGTGCCCTTCACCATGGCCGACGCCACGACCCTCACCGAGGCGGGCTATGTCGGCGAGGACGTCGAGAACATCATCCTCAAGCTGCTGCAGGCCTCCGACTATAATGTCGAGCGCGCCCAGCGCGGCATCGTCTATGTCGACGAAATCGACAAGATCTCCCGCAAGAGCGACAACCCCTCGATCACCCGCGACGTGTCGGGCGAGGGCGTCCAGCAGGCCCTGCTCAAGATCATGGAAGGCACCGTCGCCTCCGTGCCGCCGCAGGGCGGGCGCAAGCATCCGCAGCAGGAGTTCCTGCAGGTCGACACGACCAACATCCTCTTCATCTGCGGCGGCGCCTTCGCCGGGCTGGAGAAGATCATTTCGTCGCGCGGCCGGAGCACGTCGATCGGCTTCGGCGCCAGCGTCCAGGCGCCCGATGAGCGCCGCACCGGCGACATCTTCCGCCAGGTGCAGCCCGAGGATCTGCTGAAGTTCGGCCTCATCCCCGAGTTCGTCGGCCGCCTGCCGGTGATCGCGACGCTCGAGGATCTCGACGAGGACGCGCTCAAGAAGATCCTCACCGAGCCCAAGAACGCTCTGGTCAAGCAGTATCAGCGCCTCTTCGAGATGGAGAATGTCGAGCTCACCTTCCAGGACGACGCGCTCTCCTCCGTCGCCCGCAAGGCGATCGAGCGCCATACCGGCGCCCGCGGCCTGCGCTCCATCATGGAAGGCATTCTGCTCGACACTATGTTCGACCTCCCGGGTCTGGAGGGCGTCGAGCAGGTCGTGATCGGTCCGGAAGTCGTTGAAGGCAAAGCGAGACCGCTGTACATCTACGCAGAGCGTAGCGAAAAAAGCGGCGCCAGCGCTTAAAGCGCGCGCCGTCTGTCGCCAAAGGGCGCGCCGGGCCCGAGCCCGGCCCCCGTTTCACCTCTCCTTGAATCGGCGATTTGCGTTTCCCATTTCTGCGTTGACGGGGCTATTCGGGCGTTTCGCCGCGGCTTCGTTAGGCGTGCAGGCGCGAGAGCGAGTGTTTGTGCGGCCAAGTCCTACTAGAAAGTCGGCCGGCATTGCGGCCCAAGTCTTGCTAGTTTAGACAAACTCTAAGTTCGCTCGTAATTTTCGCATTGCCGCCGGGCGGGGTGCGCAAACAAAAGCAGGATAATCATCATGAGCAACGAAAAGCGCGACGCCATCACGCCGGGAGCGGTCGAAAGCTATCCCGTCCTTCCTTTGCGCGATATTGTGGTGTTCCCCCATATGATCGTGCCGCTCTTCGTTGCGCGTGAGAAATCCATCCGCGCCCTGGAAGAGGTGACGAAAAGCGATCGCCTCATTCTGCTGGCGACGCAGAAAAACGCCGGCGACGATGATCCGGCGACCGACGCCATTTACCCGATCGGCACGCTTGCTTCCGTGCTGCAGCTTCTGAAGCTGCCCGACGGCACTGTCAAGGTCCTGGTCGAGGGCGTGGCGCGCGCCTCCGTGCGCAATTATTCGCGCGTCGACGACTTCTACGAGGCGGACGCCGAGGCGCTCGCCGACGACGACGGCTCGCCGGTCGAGGTCGAGGCGCTCGGCCGCTCGGTGATCTCCGAGTTCGAGAGCTATGTAAAGCTCAACAAGCGCGTCTCCTCCGAGGTGGTCGGCGCGGTCACGCAGATCGACGACTTCTCCAAGCTCGCCGACACCGTCGCCTCGCATCTCTCGGTGAAGATCGCCGACAAGCAGGACGTGCTGGAGACGCTCAACGTCGCCAAGCGTCTGGAGAAGTGCCTCTCGCTGATGGAAAGCGAAATCTCGGTCCTTCAGGTGGAGAAGCGCATCCGCACGCGCGTCAAGCGCCAGATGGAGAAGACTCAGCGCGAGTACTATCTCAACGAGCAGATGAAGGCGATCCAGAAGGAGCTGGGCGACGAGGAGGGCAAGGACGACCTCGCCGAGCTCGAGGAGCGCATCAAGAACACCAAGCTCTCGAAGGAGGCGCGCGACAAGGCCGTCGCCGAATTCAAGAAGCTGCGCCAGATGTCGCCGATGTCGGCCGAAGCCACCGTCGTGCGCAATTATCTCGACTGGATCCTCTCGATCCCGTGGGGCAAGCGCTCGAAGGTCAAGCGCGATCTCGTGCAGGCGCAGGAGGTGCTCGACGCCGAGCATTTCGGCCTGGAAAAGGTCAAGGAGCGCATCCTCGAATATCTCGCGGTGCAGAGCCGCGCCAATAAGCTGACGGGTCCGATCCTGTGCCTCGTCGGCCCGCCCGGCGTCGGCAAGACCTCGCTCGGCAAGTCGATCGCCAAGGCGACGGGACGCGAATTCGTCCGCATGTCGCTCGGCGGCGTGCGCGACGAGGCCGAGATCCGCGGCCATCGGCGCACCTATATCGGCTCGATGCCCGGCAAGATCATCCAGTCGATGCGCAAGGCCAAGTCCTCCAATCCGCTTTTCCTGCTCGACGAGATCGACAAGATGGGCATGGATTTCCGCGGCGATCCGTCCTCGGCGCTGCTGGAGGTGCTCGACCCCGAGCAGAACCAGAGCTTCAACGACCATTACCTCGAGGTCGACTACGACCTCTCCAATGTGATGTTCGTGACGACGGCGAATACGTTGAACATCCCTGCGCCGCTGATGGACCGCATGGAGATCATCCGCATCGCGGGCTATACCGAGGCCGAGAAGGCCGAGATCGCCCGCAAGCATCTCATCCCCAGCGCCGTCCATAAGCATGGGCTCGCGCCGGAAGAGTGGATGGTCACCGAAGACGGGCTGATGGAGCTGATCCGCCGCTACACCCGCGAGGCGGGCGTGCGTAATCTCGAGCGCGAAGTCTCCAACCTCGCCCGCAAGGCGGTGAAGGAAATCCTGCTCAAGAAGGCCGACAAGATCGTCGTCACCGCCGAGAACATCTCCAATTATCTCGGCGTGCCGAAGTTCCGCTACGGCCAGGCGGAGCTCGAAGATCAGGTCGGCGTCGTCACGGGTCTCGCCTGGACGGAGGTCGGCGGCGAGCTGCTCACGATCGAAGGCGTCATGATGCCCGGCAAGGGCAAGATGACCGTCACGGGCAATCTGCGCGACGTGATGAAGGAGTCGATCTCGGCGGCTGCGTCCTATGTGCGCTCGCGCGCCGTGGACTTCGGCGTCGAGCCGCCGCTCTTCGACCGCCGCGACATCCATGTGCACGTGCCGGAAGGCGCGACGCCCAAGGACGGCCCCTCGGCGGGCGTCGCCATGGCGACCGCCATCGTCTCGATCATGACAAGCATCCCGGTGCGTCGCGACATCGCCATGACCGGCGAGATCACGCTGCGCGGCCGCGTGCTGCCGATCGGCGGCCTGAAGGAGAAGCTGCTCGCGGCGCTGCGCGGCGGCATCAAGAAGGTGCTGATCCCCGAGGAAAACGCCAAGGATCTGGCGGATATTCCGGATGCGGTGAAGAACGGGCTCGAAATCGTGCCGGTGGCGCGGATGGACGAGGTGCTCCAGCACGCCCTCGTCTCCCTGCCGACGCCGATCCAATGGGAAGAGGATACCGCCGCCCTCTCGAAACGCGCCGCCGCGCTGGCCGACGACGACGCGGGCGTGCGCGCCCACTGAGCCTCGAGATAGGCGGGCAACGCCCCTCGTGCTTCGAGACGCCTGCTGCGCAGGCTCCTCAGCATGAGGGGCTTCCGCCTCTGCCTCAGACGCCTAGGCCTCTTCCTGAGGAGCAAGCAAAGCTCGTGTCTCGAAGGACGAGGCCGCCTCGGAGGTTTATCAACAAACGGAGCCCCATCCCTCGGATGGGGCTCTTTTTTTACCCCTCATTTTCTTGAGCCCCCCGCGCGCGCCACGCAAAACCGCCACAATTGCGAAGCTTTTCTGCAATGCAGCGCTTGTTTCCCCGGATTTCCCGCGATTTCTGGGGGGCGGGCGCCGCCAATCCCTTGCGTTTCGGGCGATTCCAACCCAACACTCCCCCCACGCTACGCGCCGTCGATTCGACACCGCCGCTTCGTCGCGCGGACATCCTCGGCCTCGCAGCGCGTCAAGAGAAGGAAATGACCATGAACAAATTGGAACTGGTCGAGCACGTCGCGGCCGAGACCGAGTGCTCGAAGGCCGCCGCCGCCGCTGCGATCGACGCCGTCCTCAGCGGCATCACCGACGCCCTGAAAAAGGGCGAGGAAGTCCGCCTGGTCGGTTTTGGCACCTTCTCTGTCAAGGAACGCGCCGCCGGCACGGGCCGCAATCCGGCGACCGGCGCGGAAATCGAGATCCCCGCCTCCAAGAGCGCGCGCTTCAAGCCCGGCGCGACGCTGAAGACCGCGCTCAACGACGCCAAGTAAACACTTCCGAACGTCGAGGGTCGGGCACGGCCGTCGGACGACCTGCGCGGCGCTTTGCCCGCGAGGCGCGTCCGGCGGCCGTTCGGCATTTTGGCGCATGGCGCTTGCCTATGCTTCGCGCCCTCACTAAAAGCGTGCCGCTGGCCTCGAAAAGGCGGGCGTGGGCGGTTAGCTCAGATGGTAGAGCATCTCGTTTACACCGAGAATGTCGGGAGTTCGATCCTCTCACCGCCCACCAAAAATCGCATCCGACTTTACGCTCCATATGCAAGCTGCTCGCCATTCCCGAGGCGTCGCGTCAGCGACCCTCTCCATGGCTTGACGCGAATGGCGCAGCCCCGTAACTCGCACTCTCGAAAATGGGCGAGCCGGCGGCGCGCCCGCGCCTCCGACCTTTTTACGGTCGTCGTGCGAAAGTCCTTTGCCGCTCGCGTGTTGCGAATTAGGCTGGGGCCGGTGAGGACTCACGTGATGCGGGCGATCATGAAATTGCGGACTTTGGCGCTCGGCGCCCTCGGCCTCTTTGCGCTGGCGACCTTCTCTCCCCCGGCCGGCGCCGCCGAGGAAATGAACTTTCGCGTCGTCGGCCTCGACGCCGGCAATTGCGGCGCGAATTGCCCGCAGGTTATCGCCGCCCAGGGCGAGATTGGAGAGGGCACTCCGAACGCCTTCTTGAGCTTCGTGCGCGAGAATGTCGGCGGCGGGAATCTGCACGGCATTCTGTTGCTCGACTCGCCCGGCGGCAAGGTCGTCGCCTCCATGGAGCTCGGACAGGCGCTGCGGCGTCTCGGCATGGCCGTGATCGTGGCGCGCCCGGCGGCCGAACAGGCCTCCCGGAACATGGCGCTGGTCTCTGGCCGCTGCTATTCGGCCTGCGTCTATGCGCTGATGGGCGGCCGGAAGCGGGTCATTCCGCCCCAGAGCCGCGTCGGCATCCACCGCATGTTCAACTATTCGACGAGCTTCGACTTTTCGGAAGGCTTTGTCCGCGAACGCAATTACGACGACGGGGGCATGCGCGCCATGCTCGCGCGCTACGCCAGCGGCATGGGCGTGAGCCCGGATCTCGTCAATCTCGCCGAGCGCACCTCGCCCGATCAGTTGTATATGCTGTCCGGCTCCGACATTACGCGCTGGCGTCTGGGATCGCGCAAGCTATAAGAGCGCCAAAAGAGATAACGAAAGAAACAGGGCTGGACATGAAACATATTCTCGACGGGCTCGAACAGCGCCGCGCCTCGGCGCGCCTCGGCGGCGGCCACAAGCGGATCGAGGCGCAGCATGCGCGCGGCAAGCTGACGGCGCGCGAGCGTATCGAGCTTTTGCTCGACCAGGGCTCGTTCGAAGAATTCGACATGTTCGTGACGCATCGCTGCACGGACTTCGGCATGGACCAGGGCGAGAAGACCTCCGGCGACGGCGTCGTCACCGGCTGGGGCACGGTCAATGGCCGCGCGGTCTTCGTCTTCGCCAAGGACTTCACCGTCTTCGGCGGCTCGCTCTCCGAGACCCACGCCCAGAAGATCATCAAGCTGCAGGATATGGCGCTGAAGAACCGCGCGCCCATCATCGGCATTTTCGACGCCGGCGGCGCGCGCATCCAGGAGGGCGTCGCGGCGCTCGGCGGCTATGGCGAGGTCTTCCAGCGCAATGTGCTGGCCTCTGGCGTCATTCCGCAGATTTCCGTCATCATGGGCCCCTGCGCCGGCGGCGACGTCTATTCGCCGTCGATGACCGACTTCATCTTCATGGTGCGTGACACGAGCTATATGTTCGTGACCGGCCCCGACGTGGTGAAGACCGTCACCAATGAGACCGTCACGGCGGAGGAGCTCGGCGGCGCCTCGGTGCACACCACCAAGAGCTCCATCGCCGACCGCGCCTATGACAATGACGTCGAGGCGCTTTTGCAGATGCGCCGGCTCATCGACTTCCTGCCGGCCAACAACACCGAGACGCCGCCGGAATGGCCGAGCTTCGACGAGGTCGACCGGCTCGATGCCTCGCTCGACACGCTGATCCCGGACAATCCCAACAAGCCCTACGACATCAAAGAGCTGATCTCGAAGGTCGTCGACGAGGGCGACTTCTTCGAGATCCAGGACGCCCATGCCAAGAACATCGTCGTCGGCTTCGGCCGCGTCGAGGGCCGCACGGTGGGCTTTGTCGCGAACCAGCCCATGGTGCTCGCCGGCGTGCTCGACATCGACGCCTCGAAGAAGGCGGCGCGCTTCGTGCGCTTCTGCGACTGCTTCAATATTCCGATCGTCACTTTCGTCGACGTTCCGGGCTTCCTGCCCGGCACGGCGCAGGAATATGGCGGGCTGATCAAGCATGGCGCGAAGCTGCTCTTCGCCTATGCCGAGGCGACCGTGCCGAAAGTGACCGTCATCACGCGCAAGGCCTTCGGCGGCGCCTATGACGTCATGTCCTCCAAGCATCTGCGCGGCGACGTCAATTACGCCTGGCCCTCGGCGCAGATCGCCGTCATGGGCGCGAAGGGCGCCGTCGAGATCATCTTCCGCGCCGACCTTGGCGATCCGGAGAAGATTGCCCAGCGCACCAAGGAATATGAGGACCGCTTCCTGTCGCCCTTCGTCGCCGCCGAGCGCGGTTACATCGACGAGGTGATCATGCCCCATTCGACGCGCAAGCGAATCGGCCGGGCCCTGGCGCTGCTCCGTCACAAGGAGCTGGAGAACCCCTGGAAGAAGCACGACAACATACCGTTGTAACGCACTCTCGAAGCTACAACCTATAGTAGGCGCGGCGTCGAGCCGCGCCTTTCTCTTTGGTTCCGATTTGAAACGACTTGACGATAAGTAATGCTCAAATGCACGGCGCCCGTCTCGATTTTTCGTCAGCATGCACAATTTCGAGTGACAGCCCCTTTATTTTCGCATAGTGTCCCCCTCGCCAAGTTGGTTGGGTAAGCCTAAGCGTTTATAGCGTTTAGCCTACAATTTCCCAGCAACGGTCCAAGTCGGGGAGGACGCCGGAAAGAACGCGACTCGCGCTAGGCTCGAAGAACGAGCCGCTGCGAGCGGTTATCGGAGCGCTTAAGACTTCGGAGCCAGGCGTTCAATCCGGTTAAAGGACAGGGTGCCAAAGAGTGGGGAGCGGCCCAGCCGTCCCCGCTCTTTGTGTTTGAGGGGCCACTATAGAGATTTCCTCTCAAGCCATAGCCTCACCGCCAAGCCGTCGCCGGCGTGACCGCTGCTTGACGCGCGAGAAACCCCTTCCTACGTTCCAACCACAAAATTCCCGCCGTCGGCCCGAAATGAAAGGCCCCTCATGTCCACGCAAAAAATTACCGACGCCACTTTCGAGCAGGAAGTCCTGAAAGCCGCAGAGCCCGTCGTCGTCGACTTCTGGGCCGAGTGGTGCGGGCCCTGCCGCATGATCGCCCCCGCGCTGGAGGAGATCGCTGCGGAAATGAAGGGCAAGATCAAGGTCGTTAAGCTGAACATCGACGAGAATCCCGCCGTCGCCAGCAAGCTCGGCATCCGCTCGATCCCGACGCTGATCATCTTCAAGGACGGCAAGGCCGCCGCGCAGAAAGTCGGCGCCGCGCCCAAGGGCGAACTGGCGCGCTGGATCGGCGGCGCGGTCTGACATGATTTTTGCGAGCCTGAAGGCTCGCGGTCCGGGAACCCCTTGGACCGCGAGCCTTCAGGCTCGCTCAGTTTGTTGACAAACCTCCGAGGCGACCTCTTCCTTCGAGACGCGAGCTTTGCTCGCTCCTCAGGATGAGGCCTAAGTGACAGCGCAGCGCAGAAGCCCCTCATGCTGAGGAGCCTGCGCAGCAGGCATCTCGAAGCGCGAGGGGCGTCAACCAGTTCGTCAGCAGGCTCGCTTTTTATAATCCCACGAGGCGTTGCGACTCTTGTTCGATTTATCGCCGGATGATCTCACCGCAATATTTCTCAGCCTGAAAGTCGCGAGCGCCGCCACCCTCTTCTCGCTCCCGGCGGCCGTCTTTGTCGGCTATGCGCTGGCGCGCTGGAGCTTCCCGGGCCGCACGGCGGTCAACGCGCTCGTCCATCTCCCCCTCGTCTTGCCGCCGGTCGTCACGGGCTTCGCTTTGCTGCTGCTTTTCGGCCGGCGCGGGCCGATCGGCGGCTTTTTGGCGGAATATCTGGGCGTCGTGTTCGCCTTCCGCTGGACCGGCGCGGCGCTTGCCGCTGCCGTGATGAGCTTCCCGCTCATGGTGCGGCCGGTGCGCCTCGCCTTCGAGAACGTCGATCCGCGTCTTTCCACAGCCGCCCGCTCGCTCGGCGCGAGCCGCCTTTGGGCCTTCGCGCTGATCGAGCTGCCGCTCGCCGCCAATGGCCTGCTGGTGGGCGCCATTCTCGGCTTCGCCAAGGCGCTCGGCGAATTCGGCGCGACCATCACATTCGTCTCCAGCATTCCCGGCGAGACGCGTACGATTTCGGCCGCCATCTATGCGCTGCTGCAGGCGCCGGGCGGCGATATGTCCGCACTAAGGCTCGCCGCGATCTCGGCGGCGATCGCCGTCGCCGCGCTCGTCGCTTCCGAAGCGCTTCAAGCACAGCTCGGCGGACGGAAATGATTTCTCTCGACGTCCGCTTGAAGAGGAAGGGCTTCGAGCTCGACTGCGCTTTGCAGAGCGACGCGCGCATTCTCGCCTTTCACGGCCCTTCGGGCGCCGGCAAATCGACGCTCGCCCATCTGATCGCCGGCGTCACCCGGCCGGACAGTGGCCGGATCGTCGTCGACGGCGTCACGCTCCTCGACACGGAAAATCGGGTCTTTCTGCCGCCGGAGAAACGGCGCGTCGGCTTCGTCTTCCAGGACGCTTTGCTGTTTCCGCATTTGCGCGTGAAGACCAACATCCTTTTCGGACAGTTTTTCACGCCCAAGGCGGAACGGCGCGCGCCCTTCGACGCCATCATCCAGACCCTTGGCGTCGGCCATCTTCTCGAACGCTGGCCAGCGACGCTCTCGGGCGGCGAGCGCCAGCGCGTCGGGCTCGCCCGCGCGCTGCTCTCCTCGCCGCGCCTGCTGCTGATGGACGAGCCCATGGCGGCGCTCGATCATGCGCGGCGGCTGGAGATCATGACCCTCATCGAAAGGCTGCGCGACGAGTTCAAAACGCCGATCGTGCTGGTGTCGCATTCCGCCGAAGAGATCGCGCGGCTCGCCGACGAGGCCGCGATCATCAATAAGGGAAGGATCGTCGCGCAGGGGCCGCCGCTCGACGTGCTGCCCGGCGCGGCCCGGCTCATCGAGGGCGGGCGCTTCGGGCTCATCAATTCGCTCGCAGCGCGGATCGCCGCCGTCGACGAGGCTTATGGCGTCACGCGGCTTTCCCATCCCGCCGGCGAAATCCTCGTCGCCGCGCGGATCGCGCAAGCCGGCGAGGCGCGCGTCGCCATCAAGGCGACGGACATCACGCTCGCCAAAGCCCCCGCCGAGACGAGCGTGCGCACGATCCTGCGCGGGCGCATCGCCCGGATCGAGGTGAACGGCAATGCGCTCGCCTTCGTCACGCTCGATCTCGCCGGCGGCGACAAGCTCATCGCGGCGGTGACGCGGCTGGCGCTCGACGAGCTAGGGCTGGCGCTGGGCTCGGAGGTTTATGCGCTGGTGAAGTCCGTCGCGCTCGATGAGCGAATCCTATAGGCCGTCCAACGCCGGGACGAGGAACAGCGCCGCGCCGCCGGCCGCCATCGCGAGGGCCGACGTCGCTGCAAAACGCAGGCCCATCGAGCGACCGCCCATCATCCAGGCCATAACCGACTTGGCGAGGGTGTTGGAGAGAATGGCCAGAAGAACGGCGAGCGCGGCCGGCGCGACGCCGATCTCCGTCGCGCCGTGCCGGGCCATGGCCAGCGACATGGCGTCGACATCCGCTATGCCCGAGATCAATCCCAAGGCATAGGCGCCGGGGCTCCCCGCGAAGCTGGTGGCGACCTTGGCGAGTATCATCACCACGGCGAGTAGCGCGCCGAATTTCAGCACGGCGGGCAAATCGAGCGGATTGGTCATCGCCAGCGGATTCTCCGCTTCCTCGCGCGCCGGACCGTGACGGCGCATCAGCACGCCGCCGGCGATCAGATAAACCAGCGCCATGGAGATGAGCGGCGCCGCGAGGCGCAGGCCGAAACCCGGGTTGACGACGGTCAGAATGGCGAGCACGCGCGGCCCCATCACGGCATTGGCGAAAATCGCGCCCGCCGCCAGAACCTCGATTGCCTCCGGCCGCTCGCTTGCGAGACGCGACATGGCGGCCGTCGCCGCGGTCGACGACGCCAATCCGCCCGCCAGGCCCGCCACGGCGACGCCGCGCCGATAGCCGATCAGCTTCACGGCCACATAGCCGGCGAAGGAGACGGCGGCGATCAGCACCGTCATCAGCCACAGCTCGTAAGGATTGATCGCGCCCCAGCGGTCGATGGCCTTGTCTGGAAGCGCCGGCAGAAAAATAAAGCTCATGACGAGGAGCACGAGGCCCGAGCGAAGCTCCGCCCAGGTCATGCGCGCGATCTGCTCGTGCAGGGATTCCTTCAAGGCGAGAATCGAGGCGGTCGCGACGGCGCCGGCGGCGGCGGCCATCTCTTCGCCAACGACCGAATAGGCGCCGAGCGCGAAGGACAGCATCAAGGCGACAATCGAGGTGGCCCCGAAGGTCTGGTCGCGCATTGTCTCGCGGTAGCGGAAGACGGTCATCGCCGCCGCATAGATGACGAAGGCCACGCCCAGCGCGATGGCGCCGCCATGATCGGCAAATTGCCGGGCGATGGCGCCCCAAACGCCGCCAAGCAGCGCCGCGAGTCCATAGGTGCGCAGGCCCGCGGTGCGCTCGCCCGGCTCCTCGGCCCGGGCGCGCCAACCGCGCTCCAGACCGATGAGCAGGCCGATCGCCAGCGCGAAGACGAGGCGCTGGATGAGCTCGGCGGCGGTGAGGTCATACATTTTGCGAAAGCCCTCACAGAAGAGAAAGGCCGCCGGTGCGCCGAAGAAGAGAACTTTGCCGCGCTTCTTTCGGCGATTTTATTCCCGGGGGCTTCTTGCAATGTCCTCGAGCATCGGGAAATTCACGCCGTCGGTTGGCGGTTATGTCGCCCCCAATCTAGCGCCCGTCTGGTTAAGATACAGGAATCCGCAAATGTCGCCGCGCCCCTCCCGCCGATCCGCCGTCGCGCCCTTCATGGCGATGGACGCCCTCCGCGACGCCAGGGCGCTCGAACGCGCCGGCAGGCACATTGTGCATATGGAATTGGGCGAACCGGGCGCGCCGGCGCCTCTGCTCGTGCGCGAGGCCGCGGCCGCGGCGCTGCGGGAGGGCCGAATCGGCTATGGTGAGGCGCTGGGCGATCGGGCCTTGCGCGAGCGCATCGCGGCGCATTACGGCGCGCGATATGAGGTCGCTCTTACGCCGGATCGGGTGATCGTCACCACGGGTTCGTCCGGCGGCTTCATGCTGGCGCTGATCGGCGCCTTCGATGCAGGGGCGCGCATCGCCGTGACGGCGCCGGGCTATCCGGCCTACGCCAATATTCTCGCCTCCCTCGGGCTGGAGGCGGTCCCGCTGGAGGTCGGTCCCGAGACCCGCTTCGCCCCCACCGCCGCCATGCTCGCCGCCGCGCATCGCGAGAAGAAGCTCGACGGCGCGCTATTCATGAGCCCGGCCAATCCGACCGGCTCGATGATCGACGCGGACGAGCTTTCGAAAATCTGCGCCTTTTGCGACGAGGCGGGGATCGTCCTGGTGTCGGACGAGATCTATCACGGGCTCGAATATGACGCGCCGGCCGAAACCGCTTTGCGCTTCACGCCGAACGCCATCGTCGTGAATTCCTTCTCGAAATATTACGCCATGACCGGCTGGCGGCTCGGCTGGCTGATCGCGCCGGAAGGGCTGATGCGGCCGCTGGAGCGCCTGCAACAATCGCTGGCGATCTGCGCGCCGACCATTTCGCAGCGGGCGGCGCTCGCGGCTTTCGACGCCACGCAAGAGCTGGAGGAAAACCGCGCCGCCTATGCGCGCAACCGGGCGCTGCTGCTCGAACGCTTGCCGCCGATGGGCCTGACCCGCTTCGCGCCGCCGGACGGCGCCTTCTATTTATACGTGGATGTGTCGGACTTCACCGCCGACTCGATGGACTTCTGCAAGCGCCTGCTCGTGGAGGCGGGCGTTGCGGCGACGCCCGGCCTCGATTTCGACCGCAGGCGCGGGCGAACGATGGTCCGCTTCTCTTATGCGGGCGCAGAGGCCGAGGTCGCCGAGGGCGCCGCGCGGCTCGAAGCGTGGCTTTCGACGCAGCCTCGGGGGTGAGTAGCGACATCATCCCTTCCCACCGCCGTCTCGACCGGGAATCCAGAGCCACAAAATTGCTGGCTTTACTCAGAGCCCGTCATTGCGAGCGAAGCGAAGCAATCCAGGGCGGCGATGCGGCCCTGGATTGCTTCGTCGGCTCCGCCTCCTCGCAATGACGGCGGTGGATTTCCTGTGTGTCTGAACGGCGCGAGCGTCAGGGATGGCGCCAAACCAACAGCTCTTCCCGGAGAAGGCCATATCCCTCGGCGTGGGTGGCCGGGACAAGTGTTCAGTCCGGATAGATGACCGACGGGTGTTCGGGGACATAGCCGACACGTTCACAATGGCTTGGATTGGCAATTTGGAGGGCCGTCCATGCCGTGGCTGGAGGTGTCGATCGTGGAACAGCGTCGGGAGTTTGTGCGGCTTGCGAGCCAGGAGGGGGCGAACCGTCGGGAACTATGCCGCCGGTTCGGCATACACCCGGATACGGGTTACAAATGGTTGGCCCGCTGGGCCGAAGGCGAGGCGGGGCTGGCCGATCGCTCCCGCCGGCCGCGCAACAGCCCCTCGCGGAGCGCGGCCGAGACCGAAGCTCTGGTGCTGGCGGTGCGTGACGCCCATCCAGCCTGGGGCGCGCGCAAAATCCGGCGCGTTCTGGAAGAGCGCGGCCACGCCGTTCCCGCCTCTTCGACCATCCACGCCATATTGAGCCGGCGCGGCCGCATTGTCTTGCCCGCAGGCGCGCCGGGCGGGCCCTATCAGCGCTTCGAGAAGGACGCCCCCAATCAGCTCTGGCAGATGGACTTCAAAGGTTGGGTCAAGCTCGCCGACGGCCGCCGCTGCCACCCTTTGACCATCGTGGATGATCACTCCCGCTTTGCGCCTTGCCTCAAAGCCTGCGGCAATCAACAAGGCCCGACAGTTCAAGGCCATTTGACGACGACTTTCGAACGCTATGGTTTGCCTGACGCCCTGTTCGTCGATAACGGCGCGCCGTGGGGGGACGCCTCGGGCCATTGGACGGCCTTGCGGCTCTGGCTTTTGAAGCTGGGCGTTAAAGTCATCTATTCCCGGCCCTATCACCCGCAAGGCCGCGGCAAGAACGAGCGCTTCCATCGCACCCTCAAGGCCGAAGTCTTCGCCATGAAGCGCTTCGCCGACCAAGCGCAGGTCCAGCGCGCCTTCGATGCGTGGCGCGAGGTCTATAATTTCGAACGCCCCCATGAAGCCCTGGGCCAGAAGCCTCCCGCCAGCCGTTACCGCCCAAGCCCGCGGCCGATGCCAAAGCGCCTGCCCGCGCCCGAATACGACGAAGGCGAGATCTTGCGCATCGTGCCGCGCTCCAAAGACTACATCAGCTTCAAGGGCCGTCTGTGGAAAGTGCCTCAAGCCTTTCGGGGAGAACGCCTGGCCATCCGCCCCCGCGACAAGGACGGCCAATTCGCCATCTGCTTCGCCTCGCACTTGATCGCAACCATCGACTTGACCGAACCCGAAGGCGTCGGTCATGTCTCCGAACATATGTCGGCTATGTCCCCGAACACCCGTCGGTCATCTATCCGGACTGAACAACAAGCCCGGCCATGACGCGCCCAAGATTCGTGATTTCTCACTTCCCTGGAAGGAAGCGGCGGGCCCCAGCGCTGCCGCTGCGACGCGCCCCCCTTACTCCCCGAAAGGCGTCTTCACCCGCTGCCACCAGCCGCCCTTCTTCGGTGCGGTCGGGTCAGCCTGGGTGATCACCACCTCGGTCGGCTTCCTCGGCGGGACCGGCGCGGGCGCGGGCGCAGCAGGCTCTGCCGGGGCCGCGGTCTCCGCCGCCGGCTCCACCCGGGCGGGCTCCGCCGGCGCAGCTTCGGTCTTCGCCTCGACGTCGGAGACCTCAGCCTTCGGCGCCTCTACCGGCGCAGGCTCGGCCGCAATCGGCGCCGCCGAAGGCTGCTCGACGGGCGCGGGCGCCTCCAGGGACGGCGCAGCGCTTTCGGCCTGCGGCGCAAAGTCCGGCATATGGGCCTCGCGCGGCGTCACGAGAGCTTCCTGCTCCTGCGCGCCCTCGTCGGTCGGGAAGAGCGCGGAAGGATCGCGAAATTCCTCCGGCAGCGGCGCCGAACGGCGCCAGCGGCCGGGACCGCGGCCGCGGGCCGGGCGAGGCTCGCGCGTCTCGCGGGGGGCGGGCTGCCCTTCGATCGCCGCCATGAAGGCGAGGCCTTCGTCGGACGGCTGCTCGGCGCCAGGAGCCAAACTCGCCTCGCCATTCAGTCCGCCGCCTCGGCCGCGGCGGCGGCGGCGGCGGCGCGAGCGCTGAGCGCTCTCGTCGCCTTCTTCGCCATTCCCATTGGCGCGGCGCGGCTCGCGGCTCTCGCGGCGGCCATTGGCGAGGGCCGGCTCGCTGGCCTCGGCCATTTCTTCTTCCTCGGCGAAAACCTCTTCTTCGAGGACTTCCTCCTCGATCGGCTCGGCCCGGACCGAATCGACGCGCAGCGGCGCCGGCGCGGCGGGGATACGCGGACCAGAGGCCGGCTCGCCGCGCTCCAGCGCGTGATAATTGGCGCCCGTCAACGTGTCGTCGGCGGCGACGGTGATATGCACGCCGAACCGGTTTTCCAGCGCCTGCAGATGCGCGCGCTTCTGATTGAGGATGTAGAGCGCGACGACGGCCCTTGTGCGTAGCGTCACGTCATGCGACGCGCTCTTGAGCAACGCCTCCTCCAGCACGCGCAACACATGTAGCGCGACCGAGGCGGTGGACCGCACATGCCCGGCGCCGGCGCAATGCGGGCAAGGCACGGTCGAGCCCTCGACCACGCCGGCGCGGATGCGCTGGCGCGACATCTCCAGCAGGCCGAAATGCGAGATACGGCCGACCTGGATGCGGGCGCGGTCGTTCTTGAGCGCGTCCTTCAGGCGGCGCTCAACGGCGCGATTGTTGCGGCTCTCCTCCATGTCGATGAAATCGACCACGATGAGGCCGGCGAGGTCGCGCAGGCGGAGCTGGCGGGCGACTTCGTCGGCCGCCTCCAGATTGGTGCGCAGCGCCGTGTCCTCGATATTATGCTCGCGGGTCGAACGGCCGGAGTTCACGTCGATCGCGACCAGCGCCTCGGTCTGGTTGATGACCAGATAGCCGCCCGACTTCAGCGTGACGTTATTCGAGAACATCGCGTCGAGCTGCGCCTCGACCCCCGCTTCCGCGAAGATCGGAACCGGCTCGCGATGCTGCTTTACGTTCTTCGCATGGCTCGGCATGAGCATGCGCATGAAGTCCTTGGCCTCGCGATAGGCGTCGTCGCCGGAGACGACGATCTCCTCGACGTCGCGCCCGTAAAGGTCGCGGATGGCGCGCTTGATGAGCGAGCCTTCCTCATAGACGAGCATCGGCGCCGAGGAGCGCAGCGTCAGCTCGCGCACGCTCTCCCAGAGCCGCAGCAGATATTCGAAGTCGCGCTTGACCTCCGCCTTGGTGCGGGTCGCGCCGGCGGTGCGCAGGATGACGCCCATCCCCTCCGGCACTTCGAGGTCGTGGACGATCTCCTTGAGGCGCTTGCGGTCGGCGCCGTCGGTGATCTTGCGGGAAATGCCGCCGCCGCGCGCCGTGTTGGGCATCAGCACCGAATAGCGGCCGGCGAGCGAGAGATAGGTGGTGAGCGCCGCGCCCTTGTTGCCGCGCTCCTCCTTGACGACCTGGACGAGCAGCACCTGGCGGCGCTTGATGACTTCCTGGATCTTGTACTGGCGGCGCGGACGCACCACGCGGAAAGGCGCCTCGTCCATGGCGTCGCCGCCGATGTGCTCGACGTGCTCTTCCTCGTCGTGCTCCTCGTCGTCGTGGTCGTCGTCGTGATGCTCTTCCTCGGCCGGGGTGCGGGCGTGGATCGCAGCCTCGTCTTCCTCGTCATCCTGGCCTTCCTCGGCCGCGCCTTCCTCGTCTTCCTGGCCTTCCTCGCGGGCGCGCTCTTCGTCACGCTCGTCCTGACGGCGGGCCTTCAGCTCATGGTCGGGGGCGGGCGTCTCCTCGACGAATTCGTCGGCCTCGCCCTCTTCCACCGAGCCGAAGCCCGACGGATCGACGGAAATCGTATGATGCGCCTCGTCGGCGGCGGGCGCGGCGGCCTCTTCGGCCTCGGCGGAGACGGGCAGGACCGCTTCGGCCTCGACTTCGACGTCGGTCGGCGCGATCGCTTCCGGGGATTCGACAGCCTCGGCGGCGATCGTCGGCGCGCCGGCGTCCACAGGCTCGGCGGCGGGGGCTTCGCCCTCCTCGGCGGCCTCGATCAGGGCCTCGACGTCGACCGGCTCGCTGACGAGCGTCTCGTCCTCGGCCGCGCGCTTTTCGGCCGCCTCGTGCTGGCGGCGGCGGGAGCGGCGCCGGCCATGCGGACGATGCTCTTCCTCCTCGTGCTCGCGATGGGCGCGGCTCTCTTCCTCGATCAGCGCCTGACGGTCGGCGACGGGAATCTGGTAGTAATCCGGATGGATTTCGGCGAAGGCCAGGAAGCCGTGGCGGTTTCCGCCGTAATCCACGAAAGCGGCCTGGAGCGAGGGCTCCACGCGCGTGACCTTCGCGAGATAAATATTGCCGCGCAGCGGTTTCTTTTCGGCGGCCTCGAAGTCGAATTCCTGAACGCGATTACCGCGCAATACGACGACGCGGGTCTCCTCCGGGTGGGAGGCGTCGATCAGCATTTTGTTTGCCATGGGGGACTCTTTGCGGCGTTGCGCGCGCGACAGCCGGAGGAGCAAGCCGCGATCCGTTCAAGGACGCGGCGACCGCTGCTCGGCGAAGCGCGAGGGCGCGAACGCATGTTGTCGGGGAAAAGGGAAAAGGCCGAAGGCCTTTAACACGCTGGCCGGCGCGAAGGCCGGCGGACAGATCGCCTGGCCGGAACGCCGCATCCGCGGCGATCGACCGAACAAAATGACGACCGGGAACGCGACCATTGCCTGCGTCACGGTCCCTGCGGCAAAGACCGCGAAGCGCAAGATTTGAGCGCAGCCGCATCGCGCGGACGAACCGGGCGAGGCGAATCTTCGCTGCAGCGCTTATCATGGTCGTAGCCATGAGATCGTCAAAAAACCTTTCGCGACGCCCAAAGGCGGCGAGTATGCGTCACAGCCGGCGCAAAGCCGCGCGTGACGGAAGACGTCAGCCCGTCCTGGAAATCCGTCGGCCGCCGATGCAAAGGGCGCCTGCCCCCGCTGCGGCGCCAGACTTCCACAGAGCGCTTCTCACTTCATAGCGGGCGCCCGCAAGACGCGCAAGCGTCGCTTCTGCGGCATTTATGCGACGGGCGCCCGAAAACGGCGCCGCGCTCCGGCTGAAGCTGTGGATGCTAACGGTCCCTTAAGGGACGCGCTTGAAGAATCGTTTATATAGTTCTCCAGATTGACGCAATTTTGCGAGCTTCGGGCCATGCGACAGCCGCCTTCCCGCCGAAAAAAGACTTGGGCGCGCCGCGCTTTCGGCGCTGCGGCGGCCCTTCTCGCCGGCGCGAGCGCCGCTTTGGCCGCCGAGCCCGGCGCCCCTGTTGCGGCGGTCGCCGGCCGCGTCGAGACGCTCGCAGACCACGCCCGCCTGGTTTTCGAGCTGACCGGCGCCGTAAAGGCGAGCGCGCATCTCGCCGTCAATCCGGCGCGCGTCATCGTCGATCTGCCCGAGGTCGCCTTCCATCTCGACGCCAAGGACGGCCGCGCGCCCGCCAAGTCCCGGCTCGTCAAATCCTACCGCTATGGCCAGTTCGCCCCGGGACGCTCGCGGGTGGTGGTCGACCTTGCGGCGCCCGCCCAGATTGTGCGGGCCGAAAGCGAACCCGCTGGCGACGGGGCCCGGTTGATCGTCGAACTCGCGCCGACCACCGAAGCGCAATTCACCGCCGCCGCCGCCGAAAGCGCCGCCGCTTTGGCGCGCGCCGAGCCTGCGCCTTCCGAGGTGGCCGCCGCCGCGACTCCGGCGGCTTCCGATAAGCCGGTCGTCGTGATCGACCCCGGCCACGGCGGGGTCGACATGGGCGCGACGGGCAAGCACGGGGAGCAGGAAAAGGCGGTCGTTTTCGAATTCGCCCGCGCGCTTGCGGCCAAGATCGAGGCCGGCGGCCGGCTGAAAGCCGTGCTGACGCGCAGCGAGGACATTTTCCTGCCGCTCAACGAGCGGGTCCAGATCGCCCATCGCAACAACGCCGCGCTCTTTTTGTCGATCCACGCCGACACGCTCGCCGAGGGCCATGTCGAGGGCGCGACCATCTATACGGTGTCGACCAAGGCCTCCGACGCCGAGGCGGCGAAAATCGCCGAAAAGGAAAATCTGGCGGACAAGGCGGCGGGCCTGGAGAGCAAGCAGGACGTCGAGCAGGTCGGCGACATCCTCTACGAACTCACTCAGCGCGAAACCCGCGCCTTCAGCGCCCAGTTTTCGCAAACGCTGATCTCGCATTGGAAGGAGGCCGGCAGTCTGAACAAGAACCCCGCGCGCGCCGCCGGATTCGTTGTCCTGAAGTCCTACGACATCCCCTCGGTCCTCCTGGAACTTGGTTATCTTTCGAGCGAGAAGGATCTCGCGCGATTGACCTCGGTCGACTGGCGCGACCGCGCCGCCGGCAAGACCGCGGAAGCGATCGAGGCCTTCTTCGCCGCGCGGTCGCGCGAGGCGCGCGCGCCGGTCAAGCTCGAGCGCCCACAATAAAACACAAAACCGCATCATTTTGAAAAAGGCGCCGTCAGGGCCGCGGCTCGCTGCGCGCCGGACAGACCGGCGACATCACGCCTGGCCACCACGGCGGCGCGACGATCGGCCAAAAGCCACTGGATCGGCGGGCGCTGGCGGTGCTAAAGCATTGCCGCGCCACGAGGCGAATTGACGGGTGATTTCCGTTTCGAGTGGGCCCCATCCAGAAAAACTAATCGCGCACGCGGCGGACCAACGCCGAATTGCGCGCTTGCCGGCCGGCCCAGTCCTAGCGAAAGGGCGGGCGCCGGCGCCATATAAGATCAGGCGAAAAGCCACGGGCCTCCCCGCCCGCTGAGAGGAAGAATTTCATGCGACTTCTCGCAAGGTTTCTAGGCTTTGTCTTCGCGACCGGCACGATCGTGTTTTTGATCGGCGCCGTCGCGGCCTCCGCGCTGGTCTACTATTATTCCAAGGATCTGCCGGATACGGCGCAGCTACGAAACTACGAGCCGCCGGTCACGACGCGTCTCCACGCCAATGACGGCTCCATTCTGGCCGAATATTCGCGCGAGCGGCGCCTGTTCCTGCCGAGCTCCGCCATTCCGGCGCTCGTGAAGCAGGCCTTCATCTCGGCCGAAGACAAGAATTTCTACACCCATAACGGCATCGACCCGGAAGGCGTGGTGCGCGCGCTCTCGGTGCTGGCGCAGGGCGGCCGGCATGTGCAGGGCGCCTCGACCATCACCCAGCAGGTCGCCAAGAACTTCCTCGTCGGCAATGAGCGCTCGATCGACCGCAAGATCCGCGAGGCGCTGATCTCCTTCCGCATCGAGGCCGCCTATTCCAAGGAGCGCATCCTCGAGCTCTATCTCAACGAGATCTACCTCGGCCTCGGCAACTATGGCGTCGCCGCGGCGGCGCTCAATTACTTCAACAAATCGGTCAATGAGCTGACGCTCGCCGAAGCCGCCTATCTCGCCGCCCTGCCCAAGGGCCCCAATAATTACCATCCCTTCCAGCATCGCGACCGCGCGATCGAGCGCCGCAACTATGTCATCGACCGCATGGAGGCCGATGGCGTCGTGACGCATCTGGAGGCGGAGAAGGCCAAGGCGGAGCCGCTTGGCGTCAATCCGCGCGCCCTCTCGCCCAATACTTACGTCGCCGGCTATTTCGCCGAGGAAGTGCGCCGCGAGCTGCTCGACCGCTACAAGGACAAGGGCCTCTATGAGGGCGGGCTGTCGGTGCGCACGACGCTCGACCCCAAGATGCAGGCCTGGTCCCGCAAGGCGCTGGCGGACGGCCTCGTGCGCTTCGACGAGGCGCATGGCTTCCGCGGCGCCATGAACCATATCGACGTCTCTTCCGATTGGGGCGTCCCGCTCGCCGGCATTCCTGCGCTCGGCGACATCAAGCCCTGGCGCCTCGCCGTGGTGCTCGACGTCAACGAAGCAGGCGCCCGCGTCGGCCTGCAGCCGGGCCGCGAGGCTTCCGGCGACGTGGCGCGCGAGCGCGAGACGGGCCTGCTCACGGCCGAGGGCATGCGCTGGACCGGCCGCGGCCCGCGCGGCGCGCTCACCGTCGGCGACGTGATCTATGTCGAGCCGATGGTGGGCAATCCTGGCCACTTCCGCCTGCGCCAGATCCCCGAAATCTCGGGCGCCATGGTGGCGATGGACCCCTATACGGGCCGCGTCTTCTCCATGGTCGGCGGCTTCTCCTTCGATCAGTCGGAGTTCAATCGCGCTAGCCAGGCGCTGCGCCAGCCGGGCTCCTCTTTCAAGCCCTTCGTCTATGCGACGGCGCTCGACAATGGCTATACGCCCTCCTCGTCCATCCTCGACGAGCCGATCTCGATCCAGCAGGCCGACGGCAGCTATTGGACGCCTGAGAACTTCGAAGGCGGCCACGGCACCGGCGCGCATCCGCTCAATTACGGCATCGTCCATTCGAAGAACATGATGACGGTGCGCCTCGCCAAGGACGTCGGCATGCCGCTCATCGCCGAATACGCCAAGCGTTTCGGCGTTTACGACGACATGGGCCCGTATCTCTCCCTGTCGCTGGGCGCCGGCGAGACGACGCTGCTCAAGATGGTCACCGGCTATTCCATGCTGGCCAATGGCGGCAAGCGCATCAAGCCGACGCTGATCGACCGCGTGCAGGATCGCTGGGGCAAAACCATCTTCCGCCACGACGAGCGCCAGTGCCTGGGCTGCGACGCGGCGAAATGGGACAATCAGAACGAGCCCAAGCTGATCGACAAGCGCGAGCAGGTGCTCGACCCGCTCACCGCCTATCAGATCACCAACATCATGGAAGGCGTGATCCAGCGTGGCACCGGCGTGTCGATCAAATCCGTCGGCAAGCATCTCGCCGGCAAGACCGGCACGACCAACGAGGCGAAAGACCTCTGGTTCGTGGGCTTCTCGCCGGACCTCGCCGTCGGCGTCTATATCGGCTACGACCGCCCGCGCTCCATGGGCAGCCACGCCCAGGCCGCGCTCTTCGCCGCGCCGATCTTCCGCGACTTCATGACGGTCGCCCTCAAGGACAAGCCGGATACGCCGTTCCGCGTGCCGCCGGGCATCAAGCTGATCTCGGTCAATCCGAGCACCGGCCTGCGCACCGCGAGCGGCGGCGAGCTCTGGCCCTTCAAGCCGGGCACCGCGCCGCCGGATTCCTACACGAGCGGCGAAGGCGGCGGCCCCCGCCAGCTCAATACGCCGCATGACGTCGACCAGCAGGTCGGCAGCGGCACGGGCGGGCTTTACTGATCGAGAGAAAGCGGCCGGAGACGAAAGTTTCCGGCCGCTCTATTTTTATCTAATCGTTGCACAAGAGCCCTGACCCATGACCGGCAGCAATGAATTCGTCCTCCAGGAAGAAGCGGGGCATGTCGCGCGGCTGACGCTCAACAGGCCGGCGTCGCGCAACGCTTTGTCGGTGGCGATGCTGGCGGCGCTGTCGCAGCGGCTGGACGGTCTGGAGAAGCGCGGCGACATTCGCGTCGTGGTGCTGCAGGCCGAGGGCCCGGCCTTCTGCGCGGGTCACGATCTCAAGGAGCTGACGGCTCACCGGAGCGACGCCGACGGCGGGCGTGGGTTCTTCGAGGAGACCATGCGCGCCTGCTCGGCGCTGATGCAAAAGATTGTCGCTCTGCCGAAGCCCGTGATCGCCGCCGTCGACGAAATCGCCACGGCGGCGGGCTGCCAGCTCGTCGCAAGCTGCGACCTCGCCGTCGCCGGCCCGAACGCGCGCTTCTGCACGCCGGGCGTCGACATTGGCCTTTTCTGCTCGACGCCCGCCGTGGCGCTCTCCCGCAATGTCGCGCCGAAACACGCCCTGGAAATGCTGCTCACCGGCTTCCCCATCGGCGCGGAGGCGGCGCTGCGCATCGGGCTCGTCAACCGAGTCTCGCAGGACGGCGCACGCACCGGCGCGCGGGCGCTGGCGGAGCTGATCGCGGCGAAGTCGCCGGCGGCGATCCGTTTTGGCAAGAAGGCGTTTTACGCCCAGCGCGAGAAGCCGCTCGCCGAGGCCTATGATCTCGCAAGCGCCGTGATGGCGGAGAATATGCTCGCCGCGGACGCGAAAGAGGGGATCGCGGCGTTTCTGGAAAAGCGGGAGCCAAATTGGTCTTAGCGGCCTCTCGGGGGCTTTGGCGCCTCCAGGGCAGTCTGTTAGGCTAAAAGAATGACCGACCCACTGGATCGCATTTCCGTCGACCCAAACATATGCGGGGGCAAACCCTGCATAAGGGGGACGCGCATATGGGTCTCGCTCATCCTCGATTTTCTTGCGAGCGGGGAGAGCGAAGGGGAGATCATCGCGCTCTATCCGCAGCTCACGCGCGAGGATGTACGAGCGGCGCTGGCTTATGGGGCTGAAGTCGCTCGGGAGCACATCGTTCCCGTGCCGCTCACCGCAGCCGAATGAAATTCAAGCTCGACGAAAATGTCGGCGCGCTCGGTAAGAGCTTGCTCGAGGCCGACGGTCACGACGTCATGACCGTCACGCAGCAGAAGCTGAACGGCGCCTCCGACGATTTGATTTATGAAATTTGTCGCGACGAGGAGCGCGTTTTGGTGACGCTCGATCATGACTTCGGTCATGTGCTCCGCTTCCCGCCGGAGGCGACACGCGGCGTCGTTATTCTCGAAAGCCCCGGCCGATTGACGCCTGCCGCGATTACGGCGCGGATCGCCGAAATGGCGGCGCTCCTACGAGTGAGACCAATCGACCGGGAACTTTGGATCGTGGAGCCCGGCCGCGTGCGGATACGTGAAAGGCGCTAGCCCTTTATTCCCCCAGATGCCGTTACGCCGTCGATTCCCCGCCTGCCCCGCATTCCGTCATTGCGAGCGGAGCGAAGCAATCCAGCGCCGCGGTGGCTGCCCTGGATTGCTTCGTCGCTGCGCTCCTCGCAATGACGGCGGTGGTCCGACTACTCCCCCAAATGCCGCAGCGCCGCCGCCGCCGCGAAGGGGCAGAGCGCCAGCGCCACCAGCGTGATGGCGCAGAGGATCGAGAAGGGGGAATAGAAGGGCACGGTCCCGCCTGTCGCCGCCTCGCAGGCCGAGACGCCGAAGATCAGCACGGGAATCGTCAGCGGCAGCACCAGCAACGCCATCAGCAGACCGCCGCGCCGCACGGTCACCGTCGCCGCCGCGCCGATGGCGCCGATGAGGGTCAGCGCCGGGGTGCCCACTAAGAGCGTCGCCACCACGCCCGCCAGCGCCATCGTCTCCTGCTGCAGCATCAACCCCAGAAAGGGCGCGGCGATGATAAGCGGCAGGCCGGTCGCGGCCCAATGGGCGGCGCATTTCACCAGCACCGCCAGCTCCAACGGCGTTTCGCCCAGATGCAGCAGATCGAGCGAGCCGTCCTCGGCGTCCGCCTGGAACAGCCGGTCGAAGGCGAGCAGGCTCGCGAGCAACGCCGCGATCCACAGGATCGCCGGGCCGATGCGGACGAGGAGGTTCGGGTCCGGCCCCACGGCGAAGGGGACGATGGTCACGAGCGTGAGGAAAAACACCACCCCCATGGCGCCCGAGCCGCCGACACGGCGGGCGATGCGCCATTCGCGCAGGAAGAGCGCGCCGATCGGCGAGGTCATTTGGCGCCTCCCAATGCCAGCTCGCCGGCTTCCTCGAGCCCCAATGGCTCATGGGTCGCGGCGACGATGAGGCCGCCCTTGGCGCAGTGATCGCGCATGACGGCGGCGAATTTTTCCCGCGAGGCTCTGTCGAGCGCGGTGAGCGGCTCGTCGAGGAGCCACACCGGGCGGAACGCCACGAGCAGCCTTGCGAGCGCCGCGCGGCGCTTCTGTCCGGCCGAGAGCGCGCCGAATGGGGCGCGCGACGCGAAAGAGAGGCCGACGACGGCAAGCGCCTCTGCGATCGTCCGGGCGCGCGGATCGGGCGCGGGGGAGAGATAGGCCGACCAGAATTCGAGGTTTTCGTCGAGGCTGAGCGCCGCCTTCATCCCGTCGGCATGGGCGAGATAATGCGCCTGTTGGGGCAGTTCCGCCTCTTCGCCCGCGCCTTCCAGCCGCATCTCGCCAGCCGCCCGCGGCAAAAGGCCCGCGAGCGTGCGCAGCAGAGTCGATTTCCCGGCGCCATTGCGGCCCGTCACCACCAGCGCCTCGCCGCCCGAAAGAGCGAAGCTGACACCGGCCAGCACGGACCGGCCGCCGCGCGAGACGGCGAGATTTTCGACGCTCAGCCGGAGGGCGGACTGGACGTCTGCATGAGGGCGATGCGGGCTCTTTTCCATGTTGAAAGCCAATAGAGAAAGCCGGGCGCAAGCGCCATAGGCGCGCTCGCGCTTTCGCGAGCGATTGGGGCAAGGGCTTCCTCACCCTGAGGAGCCGCTGCAGGCGGCGTCTCGAAGGGCGAGGAAGCCCGCACTGCAACGTGATTTCCTCTCCCTCGTCCTTCGAGACGGCCTCTTCGAGGCCTCCTCAGGATGAAGGAGAAGAAATCACGCCTCCCTGCCCGCCTGCCCTGAGCGCAGGCGCACTGGCGCGAGGGCGAGGAGGGTGCTAAGGGACCCGATCAGCCTCCAGGCGCCCTAACGGCTCAGGGCGCCTTGATTCTTCGGGAAAAGCAAGCGCGCGCGGCCGCGCCCGGCCATTCAGGGACTGCGAATTCAGTGACGAAACACAGAAGCCTCCCCGACTATGCCTCGCGGAGATTCCGCTTCGCGGGCAACGCCCTGCTCGAGTTCAACAACCCCTTCTTCGCGCAGATCGACAAGCTCAAGGCGGACTTCGAAGCGCAGGGGACGCATTTCGTCAGCTTCGCGAATTACGACTATCTCGGCCTCGCCAATCACCCGCGCATCCGCGAGGAGGCCAAGCGCGAGGTCGACGGGCTCGGCGTCGGGGCGCTCGCCTCGCGGCTCGTGGGCGGCGAACGCACCACGCATAAGCAGTTCGAGGCGGAGATCGCCGAATTCATCGGCATGGAGAGCGCGCTGGCGCTCGTCTCCGGCTATCTCTCGAACGTCACCACCATTTCCTATCTGATGAACGGCAAGCGCGACGCGATCTTCATCGACGAGCTTGCCCATAACAGCATCGTCTATGGCGCGGAGGGCGCCCCGGCCCATGTCGTCAAATTCCGACACAACGACATGGACCATCTCGACCATCTGCTGGCGCGCCATCGCGAGGAATATCGCAATGTGCTCGTCGTGGTCGAAGGCGTCTACAGCATGGACGGCGACACCGCCGATCTGCCGCGCCTCTATGAGATCAAGGACAAGTATCAAATCTGGCTGATGGTCGACGAAGCCCATTCGCTCGGCGTTCTGGGCGACCATGGCCGCGGGCTTGCGGAGCATCAGGGCGTCGATCCGCAGCGCATCGACCTCATCATCGGCACGCTCTCCAAATCGCTCGCCTCCTGCGGCGGCTATATTTGCGCCAGGAAGGAAGTGATCGAGTGGTTCCGCTACACGCTGCCGGGTTTCGTTTATAGCGTCGGTTTCTCGCCGGTCGTTCTCGCGGCGGCGCGCACCGCCCTGCGGCTGATGCAGGAAGAGACCTGGCGCATCGGCAAGCTGGCGCAGAACGCCGAGCTTTTCCGCCAGGTCGCGCATGAAAACGGCTTCTCCACGGGCCCGGCGATCGGCCGCGGCGTGGTGCCGATCCTCTTCGAAAACGATCTCGAAACGATGTGGGCGGCGCGGCATCTGCTCGAGAAGGGCTATTATGTGCCGCCCGTCGTGCGCATCGGCGTGCCCAAGGACGGACCGCGCCTGCGCTTCTTCTTTTCGGCGAACCATACGGAGGCGGAAATCCGCGGCGTCATCCAGGCGTTGCGCGACATGCCGCCCGTGTCGGAGGAGGCGCAGCGCATCGTCGCCGCCGCCATGTCCGGCGCCGCCGCCTGATACGACAGCACGGGCGCGTCATCATGACGCTTTCCGCGTTCCCCCGCAAAGGCATAAGGATTCAGCATGGCGCGAATCGAGATCGTACCGGTCGCTGGGCTCTCGACGTTCACGACTTTCTGCAAGCTGCCGCGCCTTCTCTACAAGGGCGCGCCGGGTTTCGCGCCGCCGCTCGACATCGAGCGCTGGGCGATGTTCGCCCATATGCTCAACCCCCATTACAAGCTGGTCGAGGAACAGAAATTCCTCGCCCGCCGCGACGGCGAATGGGTCGGCCGCATTGCCGCGCATGTCTATAAGGACGGGATCACGCCCGTCGCCGCGAGCCCGGCGCAGTTCGGTTCGCTCGACGCTGTCGACGATCCGGAAATCGTGCGCGCGCTAGTCGAGGCCGCGGAGAATTGGCTGAAGGCGAAAGGCGCGACGCGGATCAACGGCCCCTTCTCGCCGAGCATCAATGGCGAACTCGGCATGCTGATCGAGGGCTTCGAGGCGACGCCTATGTTCCTCACGCCCTGGCATCCGCCCTATCTCTCGCGCCATCTCGCGGCGCTCGGCTATGAGAAGGCCAAGGACCTCGTCTCCTATCGCATCGCCATCGACGAGACTTTCCTCAACGAAAAGCCCCTCATCTCGAACCGCAAGGAATGGCGAGACCGTTTGAAGCTCCGCCCGCTCGATCTCGACAATCTGAAGACGACCGAGACGGCGCTGATGGAGGAGCTCTTCAACGACGGCTGGCGCGATAACTGGGGCTTCGTGCCCTTCACCAAGGCGGAATTCGATTCCACCGCCGACGCGCTTAAGTATGTCATGCCGCCGGAATTCGGTATCATGGTCGAGCTCGACGGCGCGCCGGTGAGCTTCCTGGTCGCGCTCCCCAATCTCTTCGAGATCGTCTCCGACTTCGACGGCCGCTTGTTCCCCTTCGGCCTGCCGAAGCTGATCTCGCGCATGCGCAACCACAAGTTCAACACTGCGCGCATTGTGCTGCTCGGCACCCGCAAGGCGCTGCAAAACAGCGCGACGGGCGGCGCCATTCTGCTCTCCATGATTGAGGAAATGCGCCGCCGCGGCGCCAAGGCTTCTATCACCCATATGGAGGCGGGCTGGGTGCTCGAAGACAATATGGCGATGCGCAAGCCGATCGAAATGTTCGGCGGCAAGATCGACAAGGTTCACCGGATTTACGAGAAGCGTATCGGTTGAGTTCAGGTCCAGTCGGGGAATGTCGGGCGTGAGCTACCAATCCCTCCCCTTTACGGGGAGGGTGGCCCCGCGCAAGCGGGGTCGGGTGGGGTTAAGCCCCATCAGAGTCATTGCGGCGTGAACCCCACCCGGCGGCCTTTGGCCGCCGACCTCCCCGTAAAGGGGAGGTATTGGAGGGCTAACGACGCCAGGTACTATTCACCCGATTGCTCCGCTTCCAACTGAAGGAAACGTGATCCATGAACGGCATTTCGGTCACCGCCCAGGGCGCCGACCGCTCGCATGTCGAGCGCCGCCGCCTCATCCTGGAAAAATATCCGCAGGTGCGCGAGCTTTTCGGCAGAGACCCGGTGACCTTCAAGATCACGGCCGGCATCTTCGTCGGCCAATTTGTGATCGCGGCCGTTTTGGGCTGGCTTGGCCTCTCCTATTGGTGGCTGTCGCTGCTGCTGGCCATTTGCGTCGGCGCCTTCGCCAATCACGCGAATTTCGTCATCATCCACGACGCGATTCACAATTGTGTCTTCGAGGACCCGCTCGCCAATAAATGGACGGCGATCCTTGCCGATCTGCCCAATGGCTTCCCCACGGCGATGGGCTTCCGCTGCTATCACATCAAGCACCATTCGCATCTTTCGGCCTATGACTATGACGCCGACATTCCGAGCCAGTGGGAAGTGGAGTGGGTCGGCAATAGCGCATGGCGCAAGGCTGCCTGGCTTTTCGCCTTTCCCGCCATCCAGCTCGCGCGTCTGTCGCGGCTGAAGGGCACCGTGCCGATCATGGGCAAGTGGACCTATATCAATATCGCGGTCATCATCGCCTTCGATCTCTTCATGCTCTGGGCCTTCGGCCCCAACGCTTTGCTCTATCTCTTCCTGTCCTTCTGGTTTTCGGTGGGCGGGCTGCATCCGTTGAGCGCGCGCTGGCTGCAGGAGCATTTCGCCTTCGGGCCCGATCAGGGCACGTTCGATTACTACGGGCCGCTCAATAAGCTCGCGCTCAATATCGGCTATCACAACGAGCACCACGACTTTCACGAGATACCGTGGAACCGCCTGCCGGAGCTCACGGCCATGGCGCCGGAGTTCTACGACACGCTGCGCTGCCATCGTTCCTGGTTCGCGCTGCTTGTCACCTTCATCTTCGATCCGACCTATTCGCTCGGCACGCGGTCGGTAAATGTCACGCAAGCGGCGCAGCACATCGCTGCCCCGGCGGAGTAAAATCATGACGCAGGACACACGCACAGAAGCGCTGGACGCCTCGCCGCGCATTTTCGAGAACGACCTTCTCGATCGTTTCTCGCGCGTGCATCACCTCACGCCCGTGATCATCTACACGCCGATCATTCTGGGCCTGCTCTTCTACTCCCTCTCGCTGCAGGGCGCCGGGCTCGTTTTGCTCGGCCTCGTCATCGGCTATGTCGCCTGGACGCTGACCGAATATTTCGGCCACCGCTATCTCTTCCACACGGTGTTTCCCCTCCCCTTCGGCTTCGGGCCGCGCTTCCAGTTCCTGATCCACGGCGTGCATCACATCTATCCGAGCGACCCGCTGCGGCTCGTGATGCCGCCGCTGCTGTCCGCGCCGATCATGCTCATCGCGCTGACGATCATCCGGCTGATCTTCGGCGCGACTTTCGCCTGGCCGGTGCTCGCAGGCTTCATGGCCGGCTATGTGGCCTATGACTGCGTGCATTACTGGACGCATCACGGCCAGCCGACCTCCGACTTAGGCAAATTGGTGAAGCGTCTGCATATGCTCCACCATTTCCGCGACGCCGAAAAAGGCTTCGGCGTGCACGCGATCTGGTGGGACTATGTCTTCGGCACGGCCTATCAGAAGGGCGAGACGCCGGGTACCAAGGCCGTTTGAGCCTTTGAATAACGCGCTCAGGGGCGTGTCATTCCCGGCGGGCTGAAAGCCCGACCGGGAACCTAGAGCCAAAGTAACGCTCTTGCGGGTTTCGCCGTCGCCCGCTTCGGCCCCGATTTTGCTTTTCCCCGCCGGAAATGGACCCGGCATGAAAACCTTTCTCGATTGGTCGGCTTACGACACCTACGGCATTGGCGACGCCTATTCGGGCATTCCGGCCACGGGCGGCAATTACGCCAAGGCTGTCGCTGTGTGCATGCACAGCCGCGATTGTCAGAAAGCCGGCAAGGGCGTTATGTGCCCGAGCTACCGCATCACCGGCGACCCAAAGCATTCCACCGAAGCGCGCGTCGCGGCCTTCAAGGCCGCCCTCAACGACCCCGCCAACGCGCGCGCCTTCGCCGATCCGCGCCTCGCTGAGGCGATGGATCTGTGCGTCTCCTGCAAGGCCTGCAAAAAGGAATGTCCCAGCGCCGTCGATATGACGCTGATCAAGACGGAATATCTCGCCCAGCGTCATGCGATCACCGGGGTTCCGATACGCACGCGGCTCTTCGGCGGCGTGCCAGAATGGACCGGCCGGCATCGCGCTGTGCTGGGCCTCGCGATTCGCCTGCGAAATCGTTTCTCGGCGCTCGCCAAATTTGCGGAAAGACGGCTCGGTATTACGGCGCGCCGCCCGCTTCCGGAGCTGGCGGCGAAACCCTTCGCTCCCGCCAAAGAGGCAAGCGCTGGTGCGCGCGGCGACGTCATTCTCTTCGTCGACACTTTCTGCCACCACTTCGACCCCGAGATCGCCGAGGCCGCCGTCGCCGTCCTGGAACGCGCCGGCTACAGCGTGCGCTTCGCCAAGCCCGCGCCAACTGACGCCGAGCCGAACCGGCCGCTCTGTTGCGGGCGCACCTATCTCACGACCGGCATGGCGGATAAGGCGAAGGGTGAAGCTAGCCGCGTTCTCGCCGCCTTCCGCGACGCCATCGCGGCCAAGACGCCGATCATCGGGCTGGAGCCGTCCTGCCTTCTGTCGTTACGCGACGAGCTTTACAGCCTCGGGCTCGGCCCCGAGGTCGGCGACCTGGGCAAGCAGCTTTTCCTCTTCGAGGAGTTTCTGGCGCGCGAGCATCAAAACAACGGCCTGCGCCTGGAGCTGAAACCGCTGAATTTGCCCAAGGCGCTGCTGCACGGCCATTGCCACCAGAAGGCCTTCGGCGTGATGAAGGCGACGCGCAAGGTCCTGAGCTGGATACCGGGCTTTTCCTTTGAGGTGATCGATTCGAGCTGCTGCGGAATGGCGGGCAGCTTTGGCCTGGAGGCCGAGCATTACGAGGCCTCGATGGCGATGGCCGAGCAATCCCTGCTGCCGGCGGTGCGCGCCTCCGCGGAAGACACGCCGCTGATCGCCAACGGCTTCTCCTGCCGCCATCAGATCGAGCACGGCAGCGGCCGAAAGGCGCGGCACATTGCGCTGCTGCTGCGCGACGCGCTGGCGTGAGGCCCGTCCACGATCGGGCGGGATGTCATTCCCGACGCTTCGCGTCAGCGAAGTGATCGGGAATCCAGGGCAGAAATAGCGGGCGTTGCCCTGGATTCCCGATCGGGCCTCCGGCCCGTCGGGAATGACAGCCCCCATGGCGAGCAGCCGGCGCCTACTCCTGCCCCGTCCGCTTGAACCACTCGTCTTCCGTAATCACCTCGATCCCGAGTTCCTGCGCCTTGGCGAGCTTCGAGCCGGCGCCGGGGCCCGCCACCACGAGGTCGGTTTTCTTGGACACGGACGCCGCGACCTTCGCGCCGAAGCGCTCGGCCTGCGCCTTCGCCTCGTCGCGGGTGAGGCGCTCCAGCGAACCGGTGAAGACGACCGTCTTGCCGGCGACGGGCGAAGATGACGCGACCTCGGGCATCGGCTCGATCGTCACCTGCTCCAGCAGCGCGTCGAGTTCCTTCTCATTGTGCGGCTCTGCGAAGAAGTCGTGCAGAGCTTCGGAGACCACCGGGCCGATTCCGTCGATGCAATCGATGCGGGCGCGCGCCTCCGTGCCCGGCACGGCGTCGCGCGCCGTCTCGCGCAGGGTCTCGAAGTCGCCGAAGTGTCTCGCGAGGCGGCGCGCATTGGTCTCGCCCACATGGCGGATGCCCAGCGCATAAAGGAATCGATTGATCGCGATGACCCGCCGCGCCTCGATTGCCGCGAAGAGATTGCGCACCGAGGTCTCGCCGAAGCCTTCGCGATTCTTGATCCTCGTGAGGCTCTTTCGATCGCGCTCTTCGAGCGTGAAAATATCCGAGGGCGTTTTGATGAGGCCTTCGGCGAAGAAATATTCGATCTGCTTGTCGCCGAGCCCTTCGATGTCAAAGGCGTTGCGCGAGGCGAAATGCTTCAGCCGTTCGACCGCCTGCGCCGGGCAGACGAGCGAGCCCGTGCAGCGGCGCACGACATCCGCCTCGCCGGTCTTTTCGTCGATCTCGCGCAGCGCCGCCGAGCCGCAACGCGGGCAGACCTGCGGGAATTCGTAAGGCTTCGCGCCATGGGGGCGCTTTTCCGGGATGACCTCCACGATCTGCGGGATGACGTCGCCGGCGCGCTGCACGACGACCGTGTCGCCGATACGGATGTCCTTGCGGGCGATCTCGTCTTCGTTATGGAGCGTCGCGTTCGACACGACGACGCCGCCGACCGTCACCGGCTCCAGCCGCGCGACCGGCGTGAGCGCGCCGGTGCGGCCCACATTTATCTCGATGTCGCGCAGAATCGTCGTGGCGCGCTCGGCGGGGAATTTATGCGCCACCGCCCAGCGCGGCGCGCGCGAGACGAAGCCGAGCCGCTCCTGAAGCGCAATGTCGTCGACCTTGTAAACCACGCCATCAATGTCATAGCCGAGCGTCGCGCGATCGGCTTCGATCGCGTGATAATGCGCCACCATCTCCTCGACGCTTTCGCAGAGTCTGGTGCGCGGATTGATCTTCAGCCCATAGGCGTCGAAGGCTTGCAGCACGCCCCATTGCGTTCTGGCCGGCAAAGCGCTCACCTCGCCCCAGCCGTAAGCGAAGAAATGCAGCGGCCGTTCGGCGGTGATCCGCGAATCGAGCTGGCGCAGCGAGCCCGCCGCCGCATTGCGCGGATTGGCGAAGATCTGCTTGCCCGCCGCTGTCTGGCGCTCGTTCAGCGCCGCAAAGGCGGCATGGGTCATGTAGACCTCGCCGCGCACCTCCAGCACTTCCGGCGCGCCGTCATGCAGGCGCTGCGGCACTTCCTTCAATGTGCGGATATTGGCGGTGACGTCCTCGCCCTCATAGCCGTCGCCGCGCGTCGCCGCCTGCACCAGATGGCCGCGCTCGTAACGTAGCGAGCAGGAGAGGCCGTCGATTTTCGGCTCCGCTGTGCAGGCGATGGGCGACGTCTCGGAGAGGCCGAGAAAGCGGCGCACGCGCGCGATGAAGTCGCGGACTTCCTCATCCGAGAACACATTGCCGAGCGAGAGCATCGGCACGGCGTGTTTCACTTTCGCAAATTTTTCGCTCGGCTTGGCGCCGACTTTTTTTGTCAGCGACTCCTCTGATACGAGTTCGGGAAAGGCTTTTTCCAGCGCTTCGTAGCGGCGGCGGGCCACGTCATAGTCGGCGTCGGGAACGAGCGGCGCGTCTTCCTGATAATAAGCGCGATCATAGCGGGCGATGTCTTCGCCGAGGCTCGCATGTTCGGCGCGCGCCTGCGCGAGCGACAGCTCTTCGACGGGCAGGGAATGCGTGGCGGCGGACTTTTTCGTCATATCGCAAAGGTGGCCTACAGCCGTCATTGCGAGGAGGCGAAGGCGACGAAGCAATCTAGAGCAGCGGGCGCGGCTCTGGATTGCTTCGCTTCGCTCGCAATGACGGGAGAATACGAAGCGGCGCAACCTACCGCGTTCGGGGCGGCGGCGCGAGGGGCTCGCCGCGAGAGCAAAGCAACGCCGTTAGCCACAAATACCTCCCCTTTACGGGGAGGTCGGCGGCCGAAGGCCGCCGGGTGGGGTTCAAGCCGCAATGACTCTGGTGGGGCTTTACCCCACCCGACCCCGCTTACGCGGGGCCACCCTCCCCGTAAAGGGGAGGGATGAGCTCACGCCCGGCGTTTCGCCCGCTGCTGCCTCTTCATGGCGCCGCGGCCATCTCCAACGCCTGATCCAAGCGGTCGCCGCCCCAAAACAGCTCATCCTTCACGAAGAAGCTCGGCGCGCCGAAAACGCCGCGGCGGATGGCTTCGTCGGTGTTCGCCCTCAGCCGGACCTTTATGTCGTCGTCAGTCCCACGCCGAAGCAGTTCTTCCGCGTCGAGGGAAAGCTCGCTCAGGATTTCTTCGAGGACAGACGGCTCGGCTATGTCGCGGTCCAACGCGAAATTTGCGTGATAAACCGCCCGAGCGAAGGGGGCCAGACGATCCGTCCCTTCGAGAGCGGCCGCCACGCGCGCGGCCAGAAGACCACTGCGCGGGAACACGCTCGGCGGTCGCCAGGCGATCCCCTTTCTCTCGCAGAGCCGCTCCATGTCGCGCCACATATAGGCGCCCTTGGCGGGATAGAGATTAAAAGGCGAGTCCGACCAGCCCTGGCCGGCAAAAATCGGCCCGAGCAGGAACGGCCGCCAAACGACGTCGACGTCGACGGCCTTGGCTTTTTCCTCGATTTCCTCCGCCGCGAGGTAGGAATAAGTGCTCGCGAATTCGAACCAGAATTCCAGTCTGCGCGCCACGGGCCTCTCCGAAGTTACGCCGCCTCCGGCGCCGCGCCCACGAGACGGCGGGCTTCCTGCGCGCTGATCGGGCGACCAAAAGCGTAGCCCTGCGCATAGCCGCAGCCGAGCTGATAAAGCTCGATCGCGTCGGCCTCTGTCTCCGCGCCCTCGGCGACGACGTCCATGCCAAGATCATGCGCCAAAGCGACGATCGAGCGCAGGATGACGGGCCGCGCGCCCTTGCCGCTCTGTTTCACGAAGGAGCGGTCGATCTTGATCGTATCGAAGGGAAAGCGCTGCAGATAAGAGAGCGACGAATAGCCCGTGCCGAAATCGTCGAGCGATAGACCGGCGCCAAGCTCCTTGATGCGCGCCAGCATTTGCGCGGCGTATTCGGGGTTCTCCATCACCAGGCTTTCGGTGAGCTCCAGCTTGAGGCTCCCCTTCACAATGTCGTGATGCATCAGCACGCTTTTGACGTCGCGCAAGAGATCGTGACGCAGAAGCTGGCGCGAGGAGACATTCACCGAAGCAAAGATCGGCGGATCGACCGCGAGCGCGCGTTGCCAGGCGGCAAGCTCGCGCGCCGTGCGCTCCAAGGCGAGCAGGCCCATGTCGATAATCAGGCCCGTCTGCTCGGCGATCGGGATGAACTGGCCGGGCTCCAGGCGGCCGAGGCGCGGATGGTCCCAGCGCAGCAGCGCCTCGAAACCGGCGATGGTGCGGTCTTCCAGCCGCACGATCGGCTGGAAGAAGACCTTCACCTCGCCGCGCTCCAAGGCGCGGCGCATATCGGCCTCGAGCGTCAGGCGGTCGGAGCGCTGCGCGCGCATGGAGGGACGGAAGACCTCGATGCGATTGCCGCCGGTGCGCTTGGCGTGGCGCATGGCGATCTCGGCGTCCTCCAGCATGTCGTCGGCGCCGGGGTGGATCTGCTGGTCATAGAGCGCGATGCCGATGGAGGCGAACAGCGCGATCTCGCGATCCGTGAAACGCACCGGCGTCGCGAGCGAGCGGCGCACCGAGTCCGCGAGGGTGATCACATGGTCGGCGTGCGTCTCGGAGGCCAGGATGATCGCGAAGGCGTCGCCATGCAGCCGCGCCAGCGTGTCCTGCGGCTGCAGCAGGCGCGTCAGGCGATGCGCGACGGTGAGCAGGATGCTGTCGCCCATGGCGATGCCGACCTGCTCGTTGATCTGCTTGAAGCGGTCGATGTCGATGACGAGCACCGTCGGCCGCACGTCCTTCTCCATGCGCGCAAACACCAGCGCCGCTTCGAGACGGTCGAAGAACAGCTCGCGATTGGGCAGGCCGGTCAGATTATCGTGCACAGCGTCGTGCAGCAGACGCTCCTGGGCGTTGCGCTCGTCGGTGACGTCGGTCAGCGTGCCGACGACGCGAATAACTTCGCCGTCCGGCCCGACAACGGGCCGCGCCCGCAGTCGATAGGCGAGATAATGGCCGTCGGCGCCGCGCAGGCGGAACTCCTGATTGATGCGGCCCCGGCGTTGTTCCAGCAGCGCATCGAGGCAGGCGCGGTAGCGGTCCTGCTCGAAGGGATGCAGAAGGTCGAGCCAGGAGGAGGCGGCTCCCTCCAGACCGCCGCGGTCGAGGCCAAGCGCGGCCTCCGCCTCGGGGCTGACGTAAATGTGGTCGGACGGCACGTCCCAGTCGAAGACGATTTCATTGGCGCCGGTCATCGCCAGCGCCTTGCGCTCGACGTCGCTGATCGCGCCATGGGAGAGTCCGCCTGTCGCAAAGGCGTTTTGCATCACCGTGAAACCGATGAGCATGACGATGAGCACGAGGCCGCCGACAAGCGCGGGCGACACCAGATCGTTCGTCATCCAGCCAGCAACCGCGAAGCCCGCCGTCGCCACCCAGACGACGAGCAGGAACCAGGTGGGAATCAGCATGATCGCGCGGTCGAAACCATGCGAGGCGAGGTAAAGCACCAGCACGAAGCCGACGACGGCGACCGTCGCCAGGGAAATGCGCGCGACGCCCGCCGCGACGGGAGCGTCGAAAACGGCGAGCCCGGCGAGATCGAGCAGAATCAGCAGCCACAGCGCCGCGACATGCCAGGCGCGCACATGCCAGCGATTGAGATTGAGATAGGCGAACAGAAAGACGACCAGGGTCGCCGACAGCACGGTCTCGGCGCCGGCGCGCCAGATGCGGTCGGCATTGGCGTCGGAGCCGAAAATCTTGTCCCAGAAGCCGAAGTCGATGCAGACATAGGCCAGCACCGCCCAGGCGAGCGCCGCCGCCGCCGGGAAGATGACAGCGCCCTTCACCACGAAGACGATGGTGAGGAAAAGCGCAAGCAGGCCGGCGATGCCGATGACGATGCCCTTGTAGAGCGTCAGGCTCGTCACCTTGTCCTTATAGGCGTCGGGCTCCCACAAATAGAGCTGCGGCAGGTTGGGCGTGCGCAGCTCCGCGACATAAGTGACGGTCGTGCCCGGATCGAGCGTCAGGCGGAAGACGTCAGCGTCGGCGGACTCTTCGGCCTCGGGCGGGAAGCCCTGGCTTGCGGTGATCGCGGAAATGCGCGTCGAGCCGAGATCGGGCCAGATGACGCCGGAGCCCTGCAGGCGAAAGTGCGGCGCAACAATCAGCCGCTCGATCTGCTCGTCCGTGTCATTGGTGAGGGCGAAGACGATCCAGTTGGGGCGGCTGCCGGCCTCCCTGGCGCCGACTTCGATGCGGCGCACAATGCCATCCGAGCCCGGCGCGGTGGAAACTTGCAGGCGGTCGCTTTGCGAGTAATGCTTTTCCACCACATGAGTGAGATCGATCGCCCGCGCCCCCTGCGGCACGCGCACCGATTCGACTGAAAACGCGGCGGTCGTCGAGACCAGAAACCCAAAGAGGGCGATCAGAATCGTTTGAAGACGCACATTCTTTTCTCGGCTGTGGAGCCTGTCGCTCGAAGGGGCGGTTCGCTATTCCTGGATCGCGGCCATGGCGAGACGATTGCGCGGCCGAAACTTGCAACGCGCCGCCATCCCGCCTACTGGAAGCCAGAATATCGGACGCAACGCCACTCCGTCCCGGGCGAAGCCGGCGCCGCGCCGGGCGGCTTTCGAAACGAAAAGCCCGCAAAATCAGTAGAGCCTTCGGCTCTCATCCGCAAGTCGATTCAAGCTTGCCGAAAATGCGGTATGGTCTTTGCGAGGGAAATTCGGCTGCGCTTGCGGACGGCGGAAGCCGTAATATACGCTCGAGGATGTCAGCAGCGCGGCGCGCGCGGATTTCCGACAAAGGTGAACGGCAGTTTTTCGCGACGCCCCGGCCGCGGGCGGCGCGCTGTGGATAGGAATGGAACGGATGCGTAGCGCCCTTGGCGGCCCCCGCCTTTTGCTGCGCCGGCTGCGCGAGATCAGCGCGGAGCCGGTGAGCGCGCAGACGCGTCTCGATAAAATCGTTGTGCAGATTGCCGCGAATATGGTCGCCGAGGTGTGCTCGGTCTATGTGCTGCGGGCGGACCAGCGGCTGGAGCTCTACGCCACCGAAGGCTTGAACCGCGAGGCGGTCCACCAGACGACCATGCATGCCGGCGAAGGCCTCGTCGGCCTCATTGCCCGCAGCGCCGAGCCGCTCGCCCTCTCGGAGGCGCAAGACCACCCCGCCTTCGCCTATAAGCCGGAGACGGGCGAAGAAGCCTATCACTCTTTCCTCGGCGTGCCGATCCTGCGCGGCGGATCGACGCTCGGCGTCCTCGTCGTCCAGAACAAAGTCCGCCGGGTCTATTCCGAGGAGGAGGTCGAGGCGCTCCAGACGACGGCGATGCTGCTCGCGGAGCTCATCGCCTCGGGCGAGCTGCAGGCGATCCAGGACCCGCGCGACCTCGCGCTCTACCGGCCGGCCTCGCTGCGCGGCGCGCCCATGTGCGAGGGCGTCGGGCTCGGCCATGTGCTGCTGCACGAGCCGCGCGTCGTCGTGAAGCAGCTCGTCGCCGAAGATCTGTCGCGCGAATTGAGCCGGCTGGAGCAGGCGGTCGACGCCATGCGCGCCTCGATCGACGAGCTCGTCGCCCATGGCGACCGCATGGGCGCCGGCGAGCACCGGGACGTGCTGGAGACCGTCCGCATGGTCGCCTATGACCAAGGCTGGGTGCGCCGCCTGCGCGAGGCGGTGAAATCCGGCTTGACGGCGGAAGCGGCGGTCGAGCGCGTGCAAAACGACGCGCGCGCCCGCATGCAGCGCCAGACCGACCCCTATCTGCGCGACCGGCTGCACGATCTCGACGACATCGCCAACCGCCTGCTGCACCAGTTGACCGGCCAGGGCTATGTGGCCGACCGGGAGAGCGTGCCCGAAAACGCCATTATCGTCGCCCGCACCATGGGGCCGGCGGCGCTGCTCGACTACGACGGGGCGCGGCTGCGCGGCCTCGTGCTGGAGGAAGGCGGGCCGACGAGCCATGTCGCCATCGTGGCGCGCGCGCTCGGCGTCGCGACCGTCGGTCTCGTGCGGGGCGTCATCGACCTCGTCGAGACGGGCGATCCCATCATCATCGACGGCTCGACCGGCGAGGTGCATGTGCGTCCGCAGCCCGACGTGCAGAACGCCTACGCCGAAAAGGCGCGGCTGCGCGCCCGGCGTCAGGAGCAATACGCCAAGCTGCGCGACGTGCCGGCGATCAGCAAGGACGGCGTCGAGATCGCGCTGCATATGAACGCTGGCCTCGCCATCGACGTGCCGCATGTGCACGACACGGGCGCGCAATCGATCGGGCTGTTCCGCACGGAGTTGCAATTCATGCTCGCCTCGCGCTTTCCGCGCATGGACGAGCAGTATCGCTTCTACAAAGGCGTGCTCGACGCCGTGCCGAACCGTCCGGTGACGTTCCGCACGCTCGACATCGGCTCCGACAAGATCCTTCCCTATATGGCGACGATCGAAGAGGAGAATCCGGCGCTCGGCTGGCGCGCCATCCGCATCGGCCTCGATCGGCCGGGCCTTTTGCGTATGCAGCTTCGCGCCATGCTGAAGGCCGGCGCGGGGCGTGAATTGCGCATCATGTTCCCGATGATCGCGAATGTTTCGGAATTCGAGGCGGCGAAAGCCATTGCGCTGCGCGAGCTGGCGCATTTGCGCCGCCACCGCTATCCAGAGCCCCTCACGCTCAAGCTCGGCGCCATGGTGGAAGTGCCGTCGCTCCTCTGGGAGCTCGATCTCATCGCCGCGCGCGCGGATTTTCTCTCGGTCGGCTCCAACGACCTCGTGCAGTATATGTACGCCGCCGACCGCGACAATACGCGCGTCTCCAAGCGTTACGACAATCTCTCGACGCCGGTGCTGCGTGCGCTGGAGCGCGTCGCCGACGCCGGACGGCGCGCCAGAACGCCGGTGACGCTGTGCGGCGAGATGGGCGGACGCCCGCTCGAGGCGCTAGCATTAATCGCCATCGGCTATCGCTCGCTGTCCATGGCGCCGGCGGCTATCGGCCCGGTAAAATCGATGATCCTCAACCTCGATATCGACGAGGCGCAGGTCTTTCTCGCGACCTTGCTGGCTTCGGACGACGGCGCGCCTTCCGTGCGCGAGAAGCTGCGCGAATATGCCGTCGCGCGCGGCGTGCCTCTGTAGCGGCGCGCGCCCGGCCTCTTCCCGACGATTTCCCTCTCGCTCTGAAATTCTCGATGTTCGCACAAGACAAGCTCGACCTCATTCTGCGCCGCTATGAGGAAATCGGCGAAAAGCTCTCCAGCGGCGCCGACGGCCAGGCCTTTGTCGCGCTCTCGCGCGAGCGCGCGACGCTCGACGAGGTGGTCGAGGCGATCCGCGCCTATCGCGCCGCCGAGCGCGAGGCGAATGATCTTGTGGCCATGCTCGCGGACGCGTCGCTCGATCCGGAGATGCGCGCGCTCGCCGAGGCGGAAGTGGACGAGGCGCGCGAGCGGCTCGCAGCCGCCGAGCAAACGCTGCAATTCGCCTTGCTGCCGAAAGACGAAGCCGACGAAAAGGGCGTCATTCTCGAAGTGCGCGCCGGCACGGGCGGCGACGAGGCCGCGCTTTTCGCTGGCGATCTCTTCCGCGCCTATCAGAAATACGCTGCGCTGAAAGGCTGGCGCGTCGATCTGATTTCCGAGAGCCCCGGCGCGCTCGGCGGCTTCAAGGAAATCGTCGCCGAGATCACGGGCCGCGGCGTCTATGGCAGGCTGAAATTCGAATCCGGCGTGCACCGTGTGCAGCGCGTGCCGGAAACGGAAACGCAGGGCCGCATTCACACCTCGGCCGCGACGGTCGCCGTGCTGCCGCAGGCGGAGGAAGTCGATCTCGACATCGACGAGAAGGATTTGCAGATCGACACGATGCGTGCGCAAGGCGCCGGCGGCCAGCACGTCAACAAGACGGAATCCGCCATTCGCATCACGCATATTCCGTCCGGCATCGTCGTGATGATGCAGGAGGAGCGTTCGCAGCACCGCAACAGGGCGAAGGCGATGAACGTGCTGCGCTCGCGCCTCTACGACGCCGAGCGGCAGCGGCTCGATAAGGAACGCTCGGACGACCGCAAGGCGCAAGTCGGCTCAGGCGACCGCTCGGAACGCATCCGCACCTATAATTTTCCGCAAGGCCGCGTCACCGACCATCGCATCAATCTGACGCTGTATAAGCTCGATCGGGTGATGGAAGGCGAGTTCGACGAGATCTTCGACGCGCTGACGACGGACCATCAGCAAAAGCTGCTGGCGCAAAGCGAGGCGTGACGTCCCGGACCGCGAGCCTTCAGGCTCGCTCAGACCGCTGACAAAGGGCTGGCGCCCTTTCCGTTTGAACCGCTCGCTCAGCGCCCGTCATTGCGAGTGAAGCGAAGCAATCCAGGGCAGCGATGCGGCCCTGGATTGCTTCGTCGGCTCCGCCTCCTCGCAATGACGGCGGGGATTCGCAGGCTTCTCAGCATCAGGGGCTTCTGCCACTTAAACCAAACACTTAGGCCTCATCCTGAGGAGCGAGCGAAGCTCGCGTCTCGAAGGACGAGGCCGCCTCAGAGGTTTATTGACAAACTGTGCGAGCCTCGGGGCTCGCTCAACAATGCGAGCCTGAAGGCTCGCGGTCCGGCTGTCATGTGCGAGGACGCACGGCGCCCAGGCGTGACGCCGCCTAATCTCTCTTCATTCGCAGCGAGACTGCGAAAAACAAAGAGGAGAGCGTCATGTTCAAGTCGAAGAAATCCCTCGTCGCCGCGATCGCCGCCACCGTCGTCGCCGGCTCCATCGCCAGCGCTACGCCGGCCTCGGCCTATTACTGGCATCATCACCACGGCTATGGCTGGGGCCCCTATGCGGCGGGTGCGGCCGGCGCGGTTGCTCTTGGCCTCGTCGCCGGCGCGATTGCGGAGAGCGATAGCTGCTATTACGAGAGCCGCCCCGTCTATCGTCACGGCTATTTCGTCGGCTACCGTCAGGTTCCGGTGTGCTGAGCTCGGCGTATGACAAAACGAATAGGGCCGGCTCGGCGCCGGCCCAGTTTATTGCGATCACCAACCGTCGAAGATCGTGCCCATCTCGGTGAAGCGCGTCGGATCGTTCCTGCGAAAATCCTGTTGCTCGAGAAAATAATTGTCATTGGCATGCGCGTTCGGCTGCAGATTGCCGGTGGCCGGATCGCCTGCCCCATCGTTGAGCCAGTCCAGGTTCGACGTCAGCTCCTTAGGCAGCGGAATCGGAAAGTCGTCGCTCTCGGCGGCCGGCGGCGGCGCAGGCGCCCGCTTATGTGATTTCGCCAGCGCGTCCCCCGACAAGAACATGCTGGCCAAAGCAAAACAAAGTGACAGGGCGAAAGCGCGACGCATAGGCGAACTCCAAAAAAGATCTGCGGAGCGTCACCCTAGCGCGCGTCCCGCTCGCACGGAATTATGCGAGCGGCAGGAATTCACGCCATCCTTTACGGAATGACAACTAGTGCCGGAAGTGGCGCACGCCGGTGAAGACCATGGCGATGCCCTTCTCGTCGGCGGCGGCGATGACATCCTTGTCGTTGACCGAGCCGCCCGGCTGAATGGCCGCCGTCGCGCCCGCGGCCACCGCCGCGAGCAACCCGTCCGGGAACGGAAAGAAAGCGTCCGACGCGACGACCGCGCCTTTCGCCAGGCTCTCGGCGAGCCCGGCCGCCTGCGCCGCCTCGCCCGCCTTATGCGCGGCGATGCGCGAGCTGTCGACGCGCGACATCTGCCCCGCGCCAATGCCGACCGTGGCGAGATCGCGCGCATAGACGATGGCGTTGGACTTCACGTGCTTTACCACGCGATAGGCGAATTTCAGATTGGCAAGCTCCGCCTCGCTTGGCGCGCGCTTGGTGACGATCTTCAAATCCATGTCGTCGACGACGGCGTTGTCGCGCGACTGCGCGAGGAAGCCGCCGGCGACGCTGCGGAAGGCGAGGCCCCGCGCGCGGGGATCGGGCAATCCGCCCGTCAGCAGCAGCCGCAAATTCTTCTTTGCCGCGACGATCTCGATCGCCTCCTGCTCGGCGTCGGGGGCGATGATCACTTCGGTGAAAATCTTCACGATCTCGCGCGCCGCCTGCGCATCGAGCTTGCGGTTCAATGCGACAATGCCGCCATAGGCCGAGGTCGGATCGCAGCGCAGCGCCTTCACATAGGCCTCTTCGAGCGACGCGCCCTCCGCAACGCCGCAGGGATTGGCGTGCTTGACGATGACGACGGCGGCCGTGCGCGCGGGATCGAATTCCGCAACGCATTCGAAGGCGGCGTCGGTATCATTGATATTATTGTAGGAGAGCTTCTTGCCCTGCGCCTGTTTCGCGGTGGCGACGCCGGGCCGCGCCTCGCCCGTGACATAAAAGCCCGCCGATTGATGCGGGTTCTCGCCATAACGCATGGGCTCGGAGAGCTTGCCGCCGAAGGCGCGAACCGGCGGCGACGCCTCATCGAGTTCTTGCGCCAGCCAGTTGGAGATCGCCGCGTCATAGGCGGCCGTGCGGGCGAAGGCCTTTTGCGCCAGACGCCGGCGCGTGGCGCGGGTCGTCGCGCCTTGCGTCGCCTTCAACTCTTCCACCATGGCCGCGTAGTCGGCGGGATCGACGACAACGGCGACGTCGTCGTGATTCTTGGAGGCGGCGCGGATCATCGCCGGCCCGCCGATGTCGATATTCTCCACACATTCCTCGAAAGGCGCGCCTTTGGCGAGCGTCGCTTCGAAGGGATAGAGATTAACGACGAGCAGGTCTATCGGGCGGATGTCATGCGCAAGCATCGCCGCTTCGTGCTCGGGATTTTCGCGGATCGCGAGCAGCCCGCCATGCACCTTCGGATGCAGCGTCTTGAGGCGCCCGTCCATCATCTCGGGAAAATGCGTGAGGTCGGAAATATCCTTCACCGCAAGCCCGGCGTCGGCCAGCGCCTTGCGCGTGCCGCCGGTGGAGACAAGCTCGACCCCATGGCCGGCGAGGGCGCGCGCGAATTCGACAAGACCCGTCTTGTCCGAGACGGAGAGAAGCGCGCGCGCAACTTTACGCTGATCGACCGGCATGGGATGGATGTCCTTCCTGAAGGCAATTTACGCCGCGCTTATCACACATCCTCAGGTGGTGAAACCTTGGACCGCCCCCTCGGACCTCGAGCCTTCAGGCTCGCTCGCTGCGCGCCTGAAGGCGCGCGGTCCAGATTCAGGCTCGCTGGAAGGACCAGCTCACCTCCGCGCCGGGCGCGGCCTTTCCGCGCAGAACGATCTGGGCGCATTTGCGCACGCCGCCGGGCGAGGCGAAAAATATGCTTTCCTCGATCGCCGGAAAGGCGCCATCGGATTCGAAAATGAGCGTCTCGCCGCTGGCGAGCTGCAATTCGATCGCCTCCGAAAGCTCCACCGCGCGCACGCGCGGGTGGAGGTGAAAGCGGATCGCGAATTCCTGCTCTCCCGGCCCGGCGGCGCCGGCCTCGACGCCGAGCAGCCGGTCCCTGCCCGCCAGCGTCGATCCATCGGCCGAGAGGATCAGCTCGCGCTCGTGAATGAAGCCGAATGTTTTGGCGTAGCCGTCATGGGTGAGTGAAAGCGCCGTCGCCGCCTGCGCGTCGGTGCGCTCGACCGTGACATTGCGCGGCCCGTCGAACAGCCGGCCAGCGCGCCAGCGCCCGGAATCCTTGCTGGCGATGCGGGCGGAGGAGCGGTCGTCGACGACGAGGGTGGAATGGGCGGCGGTGGCGCGCGCCAAATCACGCAGATCCTCATGAGGCGCCGACGACGCGCCGCAATTCACCACGACTCTTTCCGTGCCTAAAGAATATTCAAAGGACAGGCAGCCCGCATGGGCGGCGAGCGAAAACTCGGGCGGCGGGGCGGCGCCGGCGTCGACCAGAACGACCGCATCCGCCGCTTCCAGCCGCTGATAGCCCGCATAGGGCGCCTTCAGCGGCGCCGCGCCGCGCGTGTCCTCATTGGCGAGCACGCTCGCAACGCGGTCGAGCTCCGTCGCCCCCATGCCGTTGAACAGCGCGAGCGAACCGTCGCCATGCTGCAACATGCGCAAGGTCGGCATCATGCGGTCTATTGCGCGCAGCATGGCGGGCGGCGTCTGCAGCCCGCGCGCCGCCAGCACCTGGCGCAGCGGCAGAAGATCGAGCAGCAGATCGACGGCGACCTGCGGATTGCGGCTGATATGGCCGCCGTCGCCCAAAATCTGCCGATCAAGCTCGGCGGAGAGGGCATGCGAGACTTGCGGCGCGATCTTGCGGCCGGTGTCGGCGCAGACGGCAAACTCGGCGAGCGCAATGGCGCTGAGCGCACGGTCGGCGCCCTGAGCCTGGCCGGTCGCCAGCGCGCGCCACAGCAGCCGCGCGCTTTGCGCGAGCGAGAGCATGAAGGCGTCGTAGAAATCCGCCTCCGCCCCCTCGAGCAGCACGGGTGACTGCGCCAAGAAGGAGAGAAGCCGGCGCGCCGCCACAGCGGGCTCCAGCGCCGGATCATCGGGGGAGAGCTTTTTGATCGCCAGGAATTCGCCGACGAGCGCGCGCGCTTTCTCCTGCGCCAGCGTCTTGTCGGCGGCGCGCAAATGCCTCAACCAGGAGAAACCCCCCAGCGCGCGGCGCCAGGCGGGCGACGGCGGCATCAGCGCGAAGGGCGATTCGCCGTAACTTTGCAGCGTCTTGCCGGCGAAGGAAAAATAGCCCGTGTAGATTTCATCGGCGACCGTCGGATCGGCCGTGCGAATGTCGGGCGGCGCGATGCGCAGCCGCTCGGGCGGCGCGATCGCCATCGACTTGACGATATGAAAGGGGGTCGCAGCGGTGCGCGCGACAGCGTTCGCCGCCGCCAAAACGCCAGCCATCCGCATCCGATCCCAAGAGCCGCCGTCCAGGTCGCATCCTCCAATTCGCCGGCGCGCCTGACATGGCGCGTAAGCTGACCGGCAAACTGCCCGCTCCACGGCTAAGAGAGAAGCGCGCGCAACGGTTTATACACTATTTTCCGAGACTCGGCCGGATGCATTTGCGCTTTCTCGCGCCAAGCCCGCGCCTCGTCATCGCGAGGAGCGTAAGCGACGAAGCAATCCAGGGCAGCTATCGCGGCTCTGGATTGCTTCGCTTCGCTCGCAATGACGGGCTCTGAGTAAAGCCAGTGTTTTTGTGGCTCTGGACTCCCGGTCGGGCTCGCAGCCCGCCGGGAATGACAATCCCCAACGCGGGCTATTCGCGCCAAAGCCATCAATTGTTGGCAGCCGCCGCTTTTCGCGCGCGACCGGAAATGGCAATGTCCGGCGCGCTCAAGCCTTGGAGGAGAAACTGAATGCCGCTTTACACGCTCGACGGCGTCGCGCCGCGCCTGCCCGCCGAGGGACGTTATTTCGTTGCGCCCGGCGCGCATCTCATCGGCCGCGTCGAGCTGCAGGAAGACGCCAATGTCTGGTTCAATTGCGTGCTGCGCGGCGACAATGAGTGGATCACCATCGGCGCCCGCACCAATATCCAGGACAACAGCATTCTCCACACCGATATGGGCTTTCCGCTGACGATCGGCGCCGACTGCACCATCGGCCACAATGTGGTCCTGCATGGCTGCACGATCGGCGAGGGCAGCCTCATCGGCATGGGCGCGACGATCCTCAATGGCGCCAAGATCGGGAAAAATTGCCTTGTCGGCGCCAATGCGCTGGTGACGGAGGGCAAGGAATTCCCGGATAATTCGCTGATCGTCGGCGCGCCCGCCAAGGTCATTCGGGTTCTCGACGGCGACTCGCGCGAGAAGCTGCTCGAGTCCGCCAAGCATTATGTGGAGAACGGCCAGCGCTTTGCGAAAGGGCTCGTCGAAATCGTCCCTTGAGCTTTACTTCGCCACATACATCGGCGCGCTCGTCGGCGCGCCGACCGCGACCCAGACGTTCTGATTTTCCTGCGACTGGCGCTTGACGAAGCGATAGGGCGTCTTCGCCCAGGGCGCGACATCGTCGGCGAGATTATCGAGCACGAAATCGCCGCGGCTGGTGCGGACCAAGAGCACCGAATGGCCGTCGCCATGCTCGTCCTTCACCACCGAAAGCAGCAACGCGCCGCGCGGAAATCCGGCGCGGATCAGCAGGCGGCGCTTCATCAGCGCATAATCTTCGCAGTCGCCTTTGCCATCCTCGGGATAATCCCAGGCGTCGGGAACGCCCGCGTGCTGGGGATCGGAAACCGGCTCGATCTGGTTATTCACCAGCGCATTGACGCTTTCGATCTTGCGGAAGGCGCCCGCCGTCAGCTCGATGTTCTGCGCCGGTCGGGCCGCGTCGTCGCATTCGCCGCTATAGCGCTGGCAGAAGTCGAACCATCCAAAGGGGACGCTCGTCTCCGGACCGAGCGGCGAAAAGCTCGACATCGGCAGACGGGCGCCGGCTTGCGCGGAGAGCGAGAAGCTCCACGCCACGAAGGCGAGAGCAAAACCCTGCAGGATGCGACGAGCGGCACACATCTTAACGCAACCCTAAGCGCCAATTGATCGTTAAGGAATTTTTAACAGTTACGGCGGCTTTGCCAAGATCGGCGTTAGGAAGACCTTAACTTATGGTTTACGCGCGCAAAGACCGGGCGCCGCCGCCAAATGGCGCAAGGGGGATTTGAGTGCTATCCATAGAGGCGCCCGAAAGGAGCCTTGCCATGCCCAAGCAATTTCAAAGCAGGCTATGCGCTTTGGCCATTCCCGCCTTGGCCTGCCTATGTGCAAGCGAGGCTGCGCGCGCCCAGCAGGCGATCAACCCAACCGTTCTGGCGCCCTCGTCGGAAAACGCCCTGCCTCACGGGACCATGGAGACGGCCCCGTCCAATGCGCGGGCGGACGGCCAGCCGACCATCGTGCGTCCGCACCCCGACGCGAAGTGGCAGACGGCGATTCCCGCCCACCGCCGCCATCGGCACGTCAAACCGTTCCGCGGCGAGTGACGCCTCACGGGCCGTTCGACACATAGGCCGGCGCGGCTGTCGGCGCGCCGATCGCGACCCAGATATTCGGGTCCTGCTGCGACTGACGCTTGACGAAACGATAGGGCGCCTTGGTCCAGGGCCGCACCTGATCGGTGAGATTGTCGAGAATATATTCGCCGTGATTCGTGCGGACGGTCAGCACCGAATGGCCGTCGCCGTTCTTCTCTTTGACGACGGTCAGAAGCAGCGCTCCCCTCGGGAATCCTTCCTCGATCAGCATGCGGCGCTTCAACAGCGCATAATCTTCGCAATCGCCCTTGCCGTCGGTCGGATAGTCCCAGGCGTCGATGACGCCCCAATGCTCGCTATCCGCGATGGGAGCGACGTGTTTGTTCACCCAGAGATTGATGCGGGTGATTTTGTTGAAGTTGGACGCGTTGAGGTCGATGTCCTGAGGGATTTGGTAATCGGCCTGGCATTCGCCGCGATAGCGCTGACAGAAATCGACCCAGCCGTAGGGGATGCTGGTCTCCGGGCCAAGCGTCGCGAAGCTCGACACATCCGGCCCGGCAAAGCTCGTCGCCGCGACAGGCATAAGCGCCGCCCCAGCCATTCCGAGCGCCAAGACCGATTTGCCGATAAACCCGAACATTTCCCGTCTCCTGTAACGAGACGAGAATAGGTTCCTTCCTTTGCTGTCCTTGAAAGTAAATCGCCCGCATTTTAGGCGAACACGTTTAGAATTACCCGCGCGGATGGTAAGTATAATTTACTGGAAATTGGACGCTTAAAATTCTCATGATCGCGCTACATCGCTGATTCAAAAGATAGATATCCAACACCCCTTCGCGTCGTCGCCCGATCGCGCCGCGACTTTCTCAACTTGTTGTTTGTCTCGGTAAATACGACGGCCGCCATCAGGTTAATAGGCGGGCGGGTGGACAAGCCTTAAGGCCGAGACGCGGCCGAAAAGAGGCCGGCACCGCCCGCGCTCATCCAGCGCACCCGGCAAGAGCACGATGAAATCAAGGAGATGCGCGCCCGATCACTGAAACGGGTTATGGACGATGAAGGAGTAGTTGACCGCCAGACCCGCGTTGAACTGGTTGCGCGAGCCGATCAAATTGGGGATGGGGCTGGAGCCGACGCTACCCAGCAACCGCTGGCCGCCGCCATAGATCGAGACGCTCACCTTATCGTTCAGCGTATAGCGGGCCGTCGCCATGCCGCCGGCTGCGGTGAAGCCGCCGGTCGCCGTATAGGGGGTGAGGCGCCCGTTCAGCAGCGCCTCGAAGGGCGTCACCGAGAAATAGGCGTTCGCATAGGCGTTGTCGCCGAAATTGAGCCGGGGCCCCACGGAGAAGCGGAAGGGGCCGATCGACTCATAGGCGTCCGCATAAAGCGCCGCCACAAAGCCCTTGTGCCCGTCGATTCCCTGCCGCATCTCGGCGCGCACGCGGAGATGATCGAAGGGGTGAAGCTCGACGAAGCCGCCCACCTCATGGGTCAAAGCGACGCGATGCAGACCGAAAAGCCCGTCGCGCTGGCCGCGCTGGAAGACGAAGTTTGCGACCGGACCGGCGCGCACATAATCCAGATCGAGGACGGGGAAGCCGAAGCCCTCGTCCGGCGTGGAGAAGGTCTCGGCCTCGCCGACCCGGCGCACGGCGACCGCCGGGAAGGGATAGGGGCGGACCTGGCCAGAGCCCGGAAAGCTCGGCGATATCGCGCCGATGACGCTCACCGTGACGATCCAGCCATTGGCGTCGGTCTTGGGCGGGGGAATCAGCTCGGCCGCGCCTGCGCCGCCGGACAAAGCGGCGACGGCGGCTGCGCCCCAAATTTTGACGACTCCGAATCGCAACGAAAACAGCCCTCACAACACGGTTCTTGATAGTTCTTTAACAACTCCCGGCCCCGCTTGTCACTCTCTGCCACGCTAAAGCGTCAGCATCTTGGCGAGCGTAGCCGTTGCGCAACACATTGACGGGCGGCCGTTCCGCGCGAACGATGTTCTCAGGGCTGGCGGTAAAGCCAGGCGTTGCGGGCGAGCATGCCGCGCCCGCCCAGCGCCCGGATCGCAAGATCGCGCCCCAGCGCCGCCGGACCGGCGAGGTGGAAATAATCGCCCTGCCGGCGCGAGGCCCGAACGACCTGCGAAGCCCGGGGGATTCGAATCTGTTGATAAGCCGCAAAGGCCGTCTCGGCGGTCGCGCCGAGCTGCAGAAAGGCGCGACCCAGCGCCTCGGCGTCTTCGATCGCCTGAGCCGCGCCCTGCGCCAGGAAGGGCAGCATGGGATGGGCGGCGTCGCCCAGCAGCGTCACGGCGCCCTGGCTCCAGCTTTCGAGCGGCGGGCGGCCGAAAAGCGGCCAATGCCGCCAAGACGCGCCCGCCTCGATCAGCGCCCGCAGCTCCGCGGCGGGACGCAGACGCTCGAGCGCGCGGGCGAGCTGCGCCCCGTCGAGAGAGAGGATCGAGGCGCCCTCGCTCTGGCGCGGCGGCTCGGCGACGATCACGACGACATTGATGATGCCGCCGTCGCGCAGCGGGTAATGCACGACATGGCCGCCGGGCAACATCCACAGATTGCTCTCGCGGGCGCGAAAGGCGGCGGGCGCCAGCTCCGCCGGCACGAGCGCGCGCCAGGCGGTGAGGCCGGAATAGACGGGCGCGTCTTTTTCTGTCGGGAGAAGGCGCCCGCGCACGGCCGAGCGCAGCCCATCGGCGCCGATAAGGCCGGCGCCCTCGATTTCCTCGACGCCGTCGCCGGCGTGGACGCGCAAAGAGACGCCGCCCGCGCGTTCCTCGAAACTGCCGACCCGCGCGCCCGCGCGGACCTCGATCGCCTCATGGGCGAGCGCCGCTTGCAGCAAAACCTGCTGAAGATCGGCGCGGTGATAGACCCGGAACGGCGCGCCCCAGCGGGCGCGGGAATCCGTAAGATCGAGCTTCGCGAGAACGGCGCCGTCGCGTCCCCGGCGGATATTGATGGCTTGCGGCTCCAGCGCGACGGTGGCCAGCGGCTCTTCGAGGCCGAGGCCCGCCAGAATCCGTCCGGCGTTGGGGGCGATCTGGAAACCGGCCCCGACCTCCTCGATCTTGGGGGCGCGCTCCAACACGAGCGCGCGCTTTCCCGCGCGGGCCAGCGACAGCGCCGCCGTGAGGCCGCCGACGCCGGCGCCCGCGATGACGATGGGGGCGCTCATGGGCGCGCTTCCGGGCTAAGCTCGTTTTCGCGATCGGCGTGGTTGGCCATGGCGGAAGGAGCCCCCAGGGCGGTCACCGAAAATTGTCAGGCCGCGTCAGCGGCTTGATCGTGATAAACGCATTCCGCCGGCTCGGCGCCGCCGTGAAGCGAGGCGTCGTAGACGTAAAGCGTCGAGCAATAGGGGCACACCGCCTGCGTATCGGCGCCCATGTCGATATAGACATGCGGATGGTCGAACGGCGGCAGCGCGCCGATGCACATGAACTCCTTCGCCCCTACGCGAATCTGGGCGACGCCGGGCGTATTGTGGAAATGGGGCGTGGAATGTTCGGCCATGGTCCGCTCTTTCAGGTGACGCCGCGCCGGCGGCTCGACAACGCTGCCGCCCCCTATATTGCAGCCCAGCGGAATTGGATAGGGGGCGCGGGGGCGTCCCCCGCGCCTGGGCGGACTTAAGCCTTGTTAGACTTCAACAGCAAGTTCTCGCGGCTCCTCACCTGCGACAGCAGGCGGTAACGGGAGACGCGCCGTCTCGGTCGGCTTCGCGCGGCCAGGCTCGGACCAATGTCGATCGAGGTTCCCCCGAGCAGGCGCATATAGGTAGCCGTATGATGCTGCATGGAGGCCTGCGTGAACCAATCCGCCGGATAGAGCTCGAAGCATGTGCCCGGCAGCGGGGCGTTATTGGCCTGCTGCTGCAAATAGCTCGCGCCTTCGAGCAGCAGCGCGTCCTGCCACAGGACGAGGGCGATATAGGCGGCGTCCGGGATCGGGATGCTGCACGGATCGTAGATGGTCGAGACGGCGTCCAAATTGCCCCAGGCGAGCGGCGCGACGTCCAGCGTGTTGTAATAGCGGGGGCAATAACCGAAGGTCGATGTGTAATAATCGGCAAAGGCGCTATTGCCTGCGGTCAGGGCCGCGAAGGTCGCCGGAACGATCGGGTTGTTGACCCCGACAGCGGCGAGCGAGGCTTGCAGCGAAGGCGCCAGCACAGTGGTGACGCATCCGCCGAGACTATGGCCCGTGCAGACCAGAACCGGGTTTTCATTCTGCGGCGACTGGAGGAACTCCGCCAGGAAGGCGGCAAGCGACGCCCCATTGGAGGTGAAGCCCTGGATCGTCTCCAGCGCGTAAAGCGTTCCATCGGCTACAAGCGCCGGGCTATCGGCGGGCAACCAGGGCGGCGTGCTCTGGAAGATGACGTAAAAATCCTCGAAGGCCTGCTGCAGCACGCCCCAAAAATCATTGACGTCGACATCCGTGCCGCGCGTGACGACCGCGGCGAAAACCGGCGGCAGGCCCGGCCCGTCATAATAGGCGGCGACGAACACGAGATTCGCCAGATCGTCGCTTTCCGCCGGTCCCCAAACGCATTCCCAGCGTCCATCCGCGCTCAACGGCGGCATTTTGTTGTTGACGAGGTAGGGGATGGACGAGGGGAGCGCGTAGGAGATCTGGCAAAGCTGGAGATAGGCGACGCCAAAAATATCGGTTGGCCCCGCCGGCTGCAACATTGCTTGCTTCAACTTGTCGGACATAAGCATTTCTCCGAAGAAATAAGAAAGATACTGAAAGCGTCGACGTTTCGCCGACTTACGATCTATGTCTTCGGAGGCGAGATTAGGCAAGCTGAGCCGCCGCAGATCGCTCCGCGGCGGCGCCGTCTGGGGGCGATCGGATCAGCCCGCCATTTTCAGCACATGGCTCAGCAGAAAATACAGCGAGCCGGAGAGAAGAATGGCGCAGGGGAGCGTCAGCCCCCAGGCCATCAGCAGATTGCGGATCGTGCCCATCTGCACGCCGGAGCCGTTGGCCGCCATCGTGCCGGCGACGCCGGACGACAGCACATGGGTGGTGGAAACCGGCAGGCCAAACATGTCGGCGGCGGCGATGGTGCTCATTGCGACGAGCTCGGCCGAAGCGCCCTGGCCATAGGTCAGATGCTCCTTGCCGATCTTCTCGCCCACGGTGACGACAATGCGCTTCCAGCCGATCATGGTGCCGAGGCCGAGCGCAATGGCGACGGCGATCTTCACCCAGGTCGGGATGAATTTCGTCGCCTTGTCGATGTGGTCCTTATAGTCCTTCAGCACTTTTTTATCCGCCTCGGTGAGGTCGGCCTCCTTGTCCTTGACGAGGAAGCGCAGCGCCTCGGAGGCGAGATAAATGTCGTTGCGGGTGTTGCCGACGGCGGCGAAGGGAATTTTCGAGATCGCGCCATAGGAGTCGATCTCCTTGGAGATCTCGCGCATCAGCGCGGCGAGCGAGGGATAAGTGCCCTCATTGAGCTCATGGCGCGAGATGTAATTCGTCACCGCCGGCCGCGGATCGCCGAGCACCTGATAGCCCGCGGCCTTGGCCTCCACGACTTTGGCGGCGGCGAGCGACGCCTTGGAGAAGGCGGCGACATGGCTCTCCGGCAGCGCGCGGTTGAGCGCATAGGCCGTGGGCACCGTGCCGATCAGGATCAGCATGATGAGGCCCATGCCCTTCTGGCCGTCATTCGAGCCATGGGCGAAGGAAACGCCCGTGCAGGTGAGGATCAGGAGGCCGCGAATCCACCACGGCGGCGGGTTCTGGCCCTGCGGCTCCTTATAGAGCTCGGCCTTGCGGACGACGAACTTCATGAGCAGCAGCAGCAGGGCGGCGGCCGTGAAGCCGACGAGCGGGGAGAGCAGCAGCGAATAGGCGATCTCCGTCGCCTTGCCCCAGTCGACGCCGGACGTGCCGTCGCGGCCGCGCATAAGAGCGTTGGCGACGCCGACGCCGATGATCGAGCCGATCAGCGTGTGCGAGGAAGAGGCCGGCAGGCCCAGCCACCAGGTGCCGAGGTTCCAGATGATCGCCGCAATGAGCAGCGCGAAGACCATGGCGAAACCGGCGCTGGACCCGACTTGCAGGATCAGCTCCACGGGCAACAGCGAGACGATGCCGAAAGCCACCGCGCCGGTGGAGAACAGCACGCCGAGAAAGTTGAAGAAGCCAGACCAGATGACGGCGACATTGGCCGGCATGGAGTGGGTGTAGATGACGGTCGCGACGGCGTTGGCCGTATCGTGGAAGCCGTTGACGAATTCAAAGCCGAGCGCGATCAGCAACGCCACGCCGAGCAGGACGAAAGGCAGATAGGCGACAACCGGCGCGCCCGTGTCCTTGAGATCGCTCCAGATGCTCCAGGCCGTATAGCTCAGACCGCAGGCGATGACGCCGAGAAACGCCAACAACCCGCGAATGTCGAAAGAATGATCGAGCTTCGGCTTCGCGCTCGCCGGCCCGTGGCCGGCGCCAATACCAATTTGAGAAGCAACAGAAGTCATCATAGGCCCCCTGTGAAAAGGAGCCTTATTCAAGCCCGTCGCCGCAACCTTAGCGTGACATTAACTATTCAGCCGAATCGCGGGGTTGCCCCTCGGAGAGGCCCAAAGCCGCGAGTCGCGCGCGCTCCTCGGCCGTCAATTCGGTGGAGCCTGCTGGCGCCGCCCGGCGCCGGCGCGAGGCGCTCCAGACGGCGGCCGCGCCTGCGAGCAGCGCGAGGAGCGGCGCGGCCCAGAGCAGGATCGTGTCCAGCTTCAGCGGCGGCCGCAGCAGAACGAAGTCGCCGTAGCGCGAATGGACATACTCCTTCACCTCGGCGTCGCTCAGACCGTCTTTGAGCTTCTCGCGCACGAGCACGCGCAGATCCTTGGCGAGGGAGGCGTCGGAATCGTCAACCGACTGATTCTGGCAGACGAGGCAGCGCAGCTCGCTGGTGATGGCGCGCGCGCGGGCCTCCATGGCGGGGTCGGAGAGCTTTTCGCCGGGGGTGACGGCGTGGGCGGGGGCGATGAATAGGATCGCCATCGCTGCAACGACCCCCACCCCAGCCCTCCCCCGCTTCGCGGGAGAGGGAGTCGGGCTCGGGAATTTGCACCCACGCCGATCGTGAGCGTCCCCTCTCCCGCGGCAGCGGGGGAGGGACAGGGAGGGGGCCTTCCACGTCATTCCGCAGCCTCCGGCATTGCGATCGCGCTCGCCCGCCGCGCCACGCCGATCCGCAGCCGCCGGTCGGCGAGCGACAATCCGCCGCCAAAGGCCATGACCAGCGCGCCGATCCAGATCAGCGTGACGAAGGGTTTCCAGTAGAGCCGGGCGTCGATCGTCCCGTCTTCATGCGAGTCTCCGATCGCGGCGTAGACCTGGCCGAGGCCCAGCGTCACAATGCCGGCCTCGGAGCGCTGCATCTTGCGCGCCTGATAGAAGCGTTTGGCGGGTTCGATTTTGGCGACGGTCTCGGTCCCCGAGCGCACCGCCATCACGGCGTAGGTTTCGGAATAGTTGGGTCCGCTACGCGGCGAGATTTCCTCGATGCCGAGCTTATAGGGACCGACGTCGTAATAATCGCCGGGCTTCATGGCGACGATGTTCTCGACGCCCCAGCCAGTCGCCGCAAGGCCCAAGAGCGTCAGCCCCATGCCGGCGTGCGAGAGGGATGTCCCCCAGGCCGAGAGCGGCAGGCCGCGCAGGCGCGAGAAGACGGCGCCGGCGGAGGAGGCGCGGAAGGTCGCGCGCTGGGCGATATCGCTCACCGCGCCGACGACGAGATAGACCGCAATGCCCCCCGAAACGATGGAGAGGAAAGGCGTTCCATAGAGGGCGCCGAGCGCCGCCGCCGCCAGCACGCCGATGGCGAAGGCCCCGCGCAGGCGCTGCAGCGCCGCCGGCAGGTCGCCGCGCTTCCAGGCGAGCATCTGGCCAATGGGCATCAGCAGCGCGAGCGGCAGCGCGATGGGGATCAGGACCGTGTTGAAGAAAGGCGGGCCGACCGAAATCTTCTCGCCCGTCAGCGCCTCCAGAGCGAGCGGGTAGAGCGTGCCGATGACGACCGTCGCGCAGCTCGCAGAGAGCAGGAGGTTGTTCACCACCAGCGCGCCCTCGCGCGAGATCGGCGCAAAGACGCCGCCGACAGGGAGCGACGCCGCCCGCAAGGCGAAGAGCGCCAGAGCGCCGCCAATGAAGAAAACCAGAATCCCAAGAATGAAGACGCCGCGCTCGGGATCGCTGGCGAAGGCGTGCACCGAGGTGAGCACGCCCGACCGCACAAGGAAGGTGCCGAGCAGCGAGAGCGAGAAAGCGAGAATCGAGAGGAAGATCGTCCAGACCTTCAGCGCCTCGCGCTTTTCCATCACCGCGGCGCTGTGCAGGAGCGCCGTGCCCGCGAGCCAGGGCATGAGCGAAGCGTTCTCGACCGGGTCCCAGAACCAGAAGCCGCCCCAGCCGAGCGTGTAATAGGCCCAGTAGGAGCCCATGGCGATGCCGAGCGTCAGCGCCGTCCAGGCGAAGAGCGTCCAGGGGCGGGCGAAACGCGCCCAGGCGGCGTCGATGCGGCCGCCGATCAACGCGGCGGCGGCGAAAGAGAAGACGATCGAGAAGCCGACGTAGCCCAGATACAGCAGCGGCGGATGGATCGCGAGACCGGGGTCCTGCAGGATCGGATTGAGGTCGCGCCCCTCCCACGGCGGCTGATCGACGCGCGCAAAGGGATTGGAGGTGAGCAGGATGAACAGCAGAAAGGCCGCGCCGAGCAGGCCCTGAACGGAAAGCGCATCGGCGCGCAGTTTATCCGGCATGGCGGAAGAGAAAATCGCAACGAGCGCGCCGCAGAAGGAAAGAACCAGCACCCACAGCAGCATGGAGCCCTCGTGATTTCCCCACACGCCGGAGATTTTATAAACGAAGGGCTTCAGCGAGTGCGAATTCTCGATGACGTTGACGAGCGAGAAGTCGGAAACGACATGGGCGTAAGTCAGCGCGCCATAGGCGAAGGCGACGAAGAGAAACTGTGCGATCGCCGTCGGCCGCGCGACACGCATCAGCGAAGGATCATTCAGCCGCGCGCCGGCGGAGGGGATGGCGAATTGCAGCAAAGCGAGGGCGAGCGCGAGAATGAGCGCGTAGTGTCCGGTTTCGACGATCATTGGGGGATCTCCTCCTTCTCCCGCCCGCGGGAGAAGGCGCCGCCGCGAAGCGGTGACGGATGAGGGCCCTCACCCGACCCTCGCTGACGCGAGGGCCACCCTCTCCCGCTTGCGGGAGAGGGGAAGGGGGCCGGATGGTTCACTTCTTCTCTCCCTGCCACACGCCCTGCTGCTTCAGCTTGTCCGCGACGTCGCGGGGCATGTAGCGTTCGTCGTGCTTGGCGAGCACGCTGTCGGCTTTGAATTTGCCATCGGGCTGCAACAGCCCGTCGACGACGACGCCCTGGCCCTCGCGGAAGAGATCGGGCAAGAGGCCCGTATAGGCCACGGCGAGGTCTTTGGTTTTATCCGTGACGGTGAAGGCCACGTCCTTGCCGTTCTTGACGACGCTGCCCTCTTTGACGAGCCCGCCGATGCGCAGCCGCGCGCCGGGCGCAACTTGCTTCTGGGCCAGCTCCGAGGGCGTGTAGAAGAAGACGATATTGTCGCGTAGCGCGAAAAGCATGAGTCCCGCCGCGAGGCCCAGAACGGCCAGCGCCCCGATGATCAGCGTCAGTCTCTTGCCTTTGCGCGTCATGTCGCTCTCACTGCTCATTTTTCCCTTCTCCCGCAGGCGGGAGAAGGCGTCGCCGCGAAGCGGTGACGGATGAGGGCCCTCACCCGACCCCTGCTGACGCAGGGGCCACCCTCTCCCGCTTGCGGGAGAGGGGGTCACCCCCCGATGTTCAATTCCTTCGCCAGCGCCTCGATGCGCGCGACTTCGTCGAGCTTGCCGGCGAGCGCCTTGCGGGCGTCCTCGACAGCCTTTTTCGCCTTTTCGGGTTCCGACAGCACGCTATAGGCGCGGATGAGCCGCAGCCAGCCTTCGACGTCGTCGCCCTTGCTCTCCAGCCGCGACGCAAGCTTGTCGACCATGCCCTTGATCGTCGCCGCGCGCTCGTCGGCCGGCATGGCGGCGATGGCCTTGCCCTGCGCGCTCGCGGGCCCCTGCGCGAAGGGCGGCCGCTCTTGCGCGTCTTCGCCCCGCAACGCCGCCAGCCGGCGCTTCACGGCCGGGAGATAGGACGCGTCGGCCGAGGCCTCGGCTTCGAGCTTCTCGAAAATCCCGACGGCCTTGTCCTTCTCGCCCGCCTGCTCTGCGCCGACGCCGAGATAATAGGCGGCCATCACATTGCCGGGGTCGAGCGCCAGCGCCGCCTCGAAATCCTGCCGCGCCTGCGGCGTGACCTTGCCTTCGGCGACGATCATGCGCGCCTGCCCCAGATTGGCGTGGCGCTCCGCCGTGGCCCCGAGGAGCTTCAAGGCCTTGGAATAAGCGTCGATCGCCTCCTCGCCGCGCCCGGAGCGCAGGTAATAGGGGGCCACCACCTCGAAGCCGCGGCCATCCTCTGGATGCTCGCGCAAATGCTGTTCGATGCGGGCGACGGCGCCGGCGAGATCGCCCTTGTCGGGCTGGGAGTCGAGCCGCGCCGTCAGCGGCATGTCGGGCATTTCGACTTTGCCGAGGCGCAGATAGAGCGGCAGCGAGACCGCCGGGACAATGACCATCGCCGCAAGCGCCGCCACGAGCGCCGCCTTGCGGGAGCCCTCGGCCCGCGCCTTCGGAGCCGCTTCGGCGCGCAGCAGGCGCCGGGCGGCCTCGGTCTTCGCGGCCTCGGCTTCGACCGGGTCGAGGCGGCCCTCCGCGCGCTCGCGCGCGATCTCGGCGAGCTGCTCCTCGAAAAAGGCGATGTCGGCGGCGCCCGCGTCTTTCGTCTCGCCCCGCATGGCGAGCGGCAGGAGGACGGCCATAACCGCGGCGCCGGTGAGGAGAGCGAAAATGAGCCACATCATGGAAGCGCTGTTTAAGGCTTTGCCGGGCGCTTTGGAAGAGAAATGCAGCTTGCGCCGCCGTCCCCCGCTCCGGGGGGCCACGAACCGGTATAAGATGCGCCGACGAACTGTTTTACGCGGGACCGCCCATGCTTTTCGACGCGCCGACCATCGAGCAGCTTTCCATCGTCATCTCCCAGGTGACCGGCCCGGCCTTTCTGCTCGCCGCCGAGGCGCAGCTTTTGGGCGTGCTCGTCTCACGGCAGGATCGGATCGTGGATCGCGCGCGCGAGCTTGCCGATCTCGACGACGGACACGCCCAGGCGCATCGCAAGGTCGAGGTGCCGATCCTGCGGCGGCGCGCCGTGCTGGTCCACCGCTCGATCTATTGGGGCGTGGCGAGCTGCGTCGTGACGAGCTTTCTCGTCATCGTCGCCTTCGCATCGGCGTTTTTCCGCTTCCGTCACGAATTCGGCGCGGGGTTTCTGTTCATGATCGCCATGGGGCTTTTCACTGCGGCGCTCGTCGCCTTCGCCCTGGAGATAAAGCTCGCTTACGCGGAAATCGACGCCGCCGACACGTTGATGAGGCAACGGGACCGGCGGCGCGGCCATCTGAAGGCGCCGGCGCAGGAGTGATACGAGATCCACTCGATTGGTTCGGCGTATCCCGGACGCTCGCGCCGTTTGGACACACAGGACTCACCGCGGTCATTGCGAGGAGGCGGAGCCGACGAAGCAATCCAGCGCCGCATCGCTGCCCTGGATTGCTTCGCTTCGCTCGCAATGACGGGCTCTGGGCAAAACCAGCGCTCTTGTGGCTGTGGAGTCCCGGTCGGGCTTTCAGCCCGCCGGGAATGACACGTCCCCATCTATTCAAACGGAAGCTGCGTCAGCCCTCCCCGAACACGCGCTGGAAAATCGTATCCACATGCTTGAAGTGGTACGAGAGATCGAACAGCTCGTCCAACTCCGCCGGCGAGAGTTTGGCGCTCACATCCTTGTCCTTGCCGAGGAGATCGCGGAACTCGCCCTCGCCCCGCCAGACCGGCATGGCGTTCCGCTGCACCATGGCGTAGGCGTCCTCGCGCGAGACGCCCTTTTGCGTCAATGCGAGCAGCACGCGCTGCGAATGGACGAGGCCGCCGAGCTTGTCCAAATTCTTCTGCATATTCTCGGGGTAAACGAGAAGGTTCTCGACGACATTGGTGAGCCGCGCCAGCGCGAAGTCGAGCGTCACCGTCGCGTCGGGGCCGATCATGCGCTCGACGGAGGAATGCGAAATATCGCGCTCGTGCCAGAGCGCCACATTCTCCATGGCCGGAATCGCCATGCCGCGCACGAGGCGCGCGAGGCCGGTGAGATTTTCAGTCAGCACCGGATTACGCTTATGCGGCATGGCCGACGAGCCCTTCTGGCCCGCGGAGAAATATTCCTCGGCCTCCAGCACTTCCGTGCGCTGCAAATGGCGGATTTCAATGGCGAGCCGCTCGACCGAAGACGCGACGACGCCGAGCGTCGCGAAGAACGCCGCATGGCGGTCGCGCGGAATGACCTGCGTCGAGACGGGCTCGGCGACGAGGCCCATTTTGTGCGCCACATATTCTTCAACGCGCGGGTCGATATTGGCGAAAGTGCCGATGGCGCCGGAGATGGCGCAGGTCGCGACCTCTTTGCGGGCGTGAACGAGGCGTTCGCGAGCGCGGGTGAACTCCGCATAGGCCTGCGCCATTTTGAGCCCGAAGGTGGTGGGCTCGGCGTGAATGCCATGCGAGCGGCCGATGGTCGGCGTGAATTTATGCTCGTAAGCGCGCTTCTTGATTGCCGCGAGCAGCGCGTCGACATCGGCGATCAGCAGATCGGCGGCGCGCGAGAGCTGCACGGCGAGGCAGGTGTCGAGCACGTCCGAGGACGTCATGCCCTGATGCACGAAGCGCGAATCCGGGCCGATGAATTCGGCAAGATGCGTGAGGAAGGCGATGACGTCATGTTTCGTCACCCGCTCGATGTCGTCGATGCGAGCGACGTCGAACTCGACGAAATCCGCCTTGTCCCAGATATTCTTGGCGCTTTCCTTGGGGATGACGCCGAGCTCGGCCAGCGCGTCGCAGGCATAGGCCTCGATCTCGAACCAGATGCGGAAGCGCGTCTGCGGCTCCCAGATCGTGGTCATCTCGGATCTAGAATAGCGAGGGATCATGGGCGCAGCTCAGGTCTGGAACGCATTGGGAGGGCTCGCGCTAGCATAGAGCGGCGGAAAGCGCAAAAGAGCGCCTCGGGACCGCGAGCCTTCGGGCTCGCAGCCCATCCCGTCGTTGCGAGCAGAGCGAAGCAATCCAGAGCGTCATCCAGGCCCTGGATTGCTTCGTCGCTACGCTCCTCGCAATGACGGACGCCAGCGCATGCCCATCATCGCTACTTGGCCGCGCTGGACCAGCTTCCCGGCATTTCCCGGCTTCTCTCCCACCGCCCCAAAAGAAAACGCCCGCATGAGCCATGCGGGCGTTTCTTTGTTCCTAAAGAGAGACGCTTACTTCTTGGCCGGCGCAGGAGCCGCGGCCGGCGCGGCGCTCTTGGCTTCGAGCTTCTTGCGCTCTTCCTCGGCCTTCTTCTGCAGCTCTTCCTGCAGCTTCTTCTGCTGCTCCTCGAGCACCTTGGGGTCGATCGCCGGGCCGTCGAAGGCTTTGCCGAAGTCGTTCAGCGGCAAATAGAAAGTGACCTCGGTATTGGCCTGGTTCTTGACGATGACCGTCATTTGCTGGGCCTTCTTCATGCCGTCGACCGAGGCCTTCTTGACCTTCGCCTCGGCGAAGCAGCCGTTCGGGAAGCAGATCTCGAAGGCGCCGGCCTCCATGGCTCCCTTGTCGATGGCGAAGCGGAAGCCCGGCTTCAGCATCAGGCCCGGCGGCAGCAGCAGACGGATGATCTTGGTGTCGTCGCCCTTGGGATCATAGACCGCGAGCGCGAGCAGCGGCTGCGGCGCGTCGCCTTCCTTCGCGGCGGCGCCGAAATCGCGGGTCGTGTAGCAGACTTCCTTCTTGGTCGCCGGATCGCTGCCGCAGACCTTGGTCCAGTCGGGCTGCACCGCCTGAAGCGTGGCGGTGATGGGGCCCTGCGCCCCGCCTGCGGCAGGCTGCTGCCCGGCAGCGGCCGGAGCCTGCTGGGCTTGCGCCGAAACGCCGGCGAGCAGGAAAGCGCCTGCCAGCGCGACCGCGGCGGACCGCGAGAAGAGGTTCGACATTTCCGAAGTCCCTTTCGATTGCTCTCTAGCCGGCGCTCTTCCGGCTTCTAAACAGCTCTTGTTGTCTCGTCTTGCGGGGGCCGCCCGCCTGCGCGGACGAAAAATGGAACGCCCTTGGAACTTTTGCCCCGACCGCGATTCTCCCCCGGCGCAGCCGCCGCGCCGGAGCGACGGCAAAGCTCTTACCTTGTCGCCGCGGCAAATTCCAGCGGTCCCCGGCGCTCATAAAGCCCCCGCGAGCGCCGATTACGTTAAAATTTCATAAATGAGGCGGAATGACGCCCGGTCTCGGCTTCTTGCCGCCATAGCTTCGACTATTGTCGCAGCATGATCTCTTCCGCGATTCGCGGCCGCCTAAAGAGGCGCCGCCTTCCGAGCCTCGCCCTTGCGCTGCTGACGGCCTTTGCGCCCGGCGGTCCGCTCATGGCGGGCGAGCCTACTCATGGCCTGGCGGCGCATGGCGCGCCGGCGCTGCCGCCGGACTTCGAGCATCTCCCTTACGCCGACCCGCAAGCAAAGAAAGGCGGCAGGCTGCGCGTCGGTCTCGCCGGGACATTCGACAGCCTCAACCCCTTCAATCTCAAATCCGGCTCCACGGCCCAGGGCCTCGTCGGCAATATCTTCCAAGGAATGATGGCGCGGTCGCAGGACGAGCCTTTCACGCTCTATCCGCTCATCGCGCAATCGCTCGACATCGACGCCGCCCGCGCCCATGTGACCTTCCATCTCGACCCGCGGGCGCATTTCTCCGACGGCAAGCCGATCACCTCGGAAGACGTGCTGTTTTCCTTCAATCTCCTCAAGTCGAAGGGCCGCCCGCAGCAGCGGGTCGCCTATGGGCTCGTGAAATCGATCACAGCGCCCGACGCGCAGACTGTCTCCTACGATCTGACGGGCGTCGGCGATCGCGAGCTGCCGCTCATTCTCGCCATCATGCCCGTGCTGCCCAAGCACGCGACCGATCTCGAGCGATTTTCGGACGCAACGCTCGCCAAGCCCCTTGGCTCGGGCCCCTATATCGTTGCGGATGCGCAGGCCGGCGCGCGGCTGCTGTTGAAGCGCGACCCCAACTATTGGGGCGCGGATGTCCCGAGCCAGCGCGGCTTCTACAATTTCGATGAGATCGACATCCAATATTTCCGCGACGGAAACGCGCTGTTCGAGGCCTTCAAGGCCGGCTTGATCGACTATCGCGAAGAGACCAGCACGACCCGCTGGTCGACAGGCTACGACTTCCCAGCGCTACGGGATGGCCGCGTTGCAACCGAGGCGTTGAAGAACGAGAACCCGAAAGGGCTCGAAGGCTTCGTCTTCAACACGCGGCAAACGATCTTCAAAGACATCCGGCTGCGTGAAGCGCTCGGCATGATGTTCGATTTCGAGTGGATCAACGCCAATCTCTATTCGAACCTCTATACGCGCACGAAAAGCTTCTTCGATGAATCGGAGCTTTCCGCCTCCGGACGTCCGGCGAGCGAGAAGGAGCGCGCTTTGCTTGCGCCCTACCCCGACGCCGTGCGCGCCGATATTCTCGACGGAAAATGGCGCCCGCCGGTCAACGACGGTTCGGGCCGCGATCGCGACATGGCCAAGCGCGCGCTCGAATTGCTGGCGGCGGCCGGTTATCATGTGAATGGCGACAGGCTCTCCAAGGATGGCGCGCCGGTTTCCTTCGAGATCATGGTGAAGGACCGCAATCAGGAGCGTCTCGCGCTCAATTACGCGGCCTCTCTCGCGCGCATCGGCGTCGAGGCGCGCGTCAGGCTTGTCGACGAAGTGCAATATCAGCGCCGGCGCCAGAAGTTCGATTTCGACATGATGATCGGGCAGTATCTCGCTTCGGCCTCGCCCGGCAATGAGCAGCGCATGCGTTGGGGCTCGGCGAGCGCGACGCAGGAATCGTCCTTCAATCTCGCCGGCGCCGCCTCGCCCGCGATCGACAGCCTGATCGTTGCGCTTCTCTCCGCGCAAAGCCACGAGGATTTCGTCGCGGCGGTGCGCGCCTATGACCGCGTTCTGCTCTCGGGCTTTTATGTCGTGCCTTTGTTTCACGCCTCCGAGCAATGGATCGCGCATTCGACCGACCTCGCCCGGCCCGAGCGCCTGCCGCGCTACGCAGCGCCGCTCTTTGGCCCGACGCTCGAGAGCTGGTGGAGGAAAAATCCATGACCGCGCGCGCCGCTGTTTCCGAGAGAGAGGAAGCGGCGCTCGTCCGCGCCCATCCGCTGACGCAGTTCGGCTTCGACGCCCTCGTCGCCGGCGCGGCGAGGCCGCGCCCCGGCGGGCTCGCCTTTCTCGATAACGTCGAAGGCGCAACGGACCACGTCACCTACGCCGATCTCTACCAGCGCGTCGGCGCTTGCCTCTCCAAGCTCCGCGCCCTCGATCTCGCGCGCGGCGAGAGAATTCTCATCTGCTCTCCACCCGGGGCGCAAGCCTTTGTAGCGCTCGTCGGCGTGCTCGCCGCGGGTCTTGCGCCAACGCTCGCGCCCATGCCCCTCCCCCAATGGCGCGCAGCCATCGCTCACGGAGCAAAGACATTGCAGATCGCCGCGCTGTTCGCGCCGGCGCAAATCTGCGCCCTCGATTTCGAGGAGGCGCTGCTCGACATCGCCGCCAATACGCCGTCATTGCGCGTGATCGGCGCGCTTCATGGCGCGCTCGACGGCGCCGCTGATTTTTCGGCGCAAGCGCTCGCGGCGCAGATGTCGCCGCGCGTGCCGCTCTCCGAAGATTGGAGCGACGACGAACGCTTCGATGTCGGCGCGCTCGACGAGAGCGGGAATGTCCGTTTCGCTTCGCAAGGCGCGCTGCTCGGCGCGGCGCTCGATCTCGTGCGCGCGACTCGCGCCGCGCGCGAAGCGCCCATTCTTTCACTCTATGCGCCGAGTTCGCTCACCGCTCTCCTCGCGGGCCCGCTCGCCGCGTTGCTCGCAGGCGCGCCGCTGCATTTTCTTGCGCCTTTCACCACGGCGCGCTTTCTCGAAACGCTCGATGCGCTTGGGTCGGCGCGATTGATTGCGCCGGTTTCCATCCTCGCCGATCTCGAACGCGCCGGACTGCTCGACAATGGCGCCATCGCCGCAGTCGTCGCCTTGGGAGATGGCGCCGCTTGCGTCGGCGACTCGCAAGAACGCTGTCCGATTATCGCGCTGCGCGCTGAAGACGACGCGTTCGTTTTGCGCAGACTCTGACAGAGCGTCCGCGCCCCGTCATTGCGAGAAGCGCAAGCGACGAAGCAATCCACAGTCACATCACGGCCCTGGATTGCTTCGCTTTGCTCGCAATGACGGCGGCGAATGATGGGCGCGTCACATTGTCTCGTGTTGACGCCGGTCAATTACAGCCTCGAGTCATCACGTCAAAGTGCGTGCGCGACGAGATCGCGCAGGCGCTTAAGCAATTGCGCGACTCGTCGCCACGAGGGGCGCATGGGGCGTTGGTGTGGAGGAAACTGAATGTCGCTTATCACCTGGACCAAGGAGCAATTCGCGACCAACGTCAGCGCACACGACGCGGAACATCAGGAAATATTCAGGCTGGTGAATGTGCTCGGCGACGCCGTCGCCAGTGGTGACAGAACCTCGATCGGCAAGGAGCTCGATGCGCTCATCGACTATGTGGTGAAGCATTTCGCGGCGGAGGAAGCGAATTTCGCGCAATATGATTATCCAGCCGCAGCCGGCCACAAAGCCGAGCATGACAAGCTGGTGGCGACTTGCGCCGATTTGCAAAAGAAATTCCACGCCGGCGAAGCGGAGGTGACCGGAGAGACGGCCGGCTTCGTGGTCGGCTGGCTGACGGACCACATCCCCAATATCGACCGGCTCTACGGCCCTTATCTGAACGCGAAGGGCGTCGCCTGATAAGTCCGATACTCGAGAGCGCCTTTCCCGCTTAGGCGGGAAAGGTCAGCCGGTTGATAAACCTCTGAGGCGGCCTCGTCCTTCGAGACGCGAGCATTCGCTCGCTCCTCAGGATGAGGCCCAACACCATTTCCGTTTGAACAGCTCGCATCGGGTCTTGTCATTCCCGGCGGGCTGAAGGCCCGACCGGGAATCCAGAGCCATGATAGCCGCCTTTGCTCTGGATTCCCGATCGCTCGCTGCGCGAGCGTCGGGAATGACTCTGGCCGCGCTTATCTGTGTTTTTCCAGCCACTGCAGAACGAGCGGATCGTCGATTGCGCCGGTCACGGCGATCACCCCGCCGTCGGGCGCCACAAGCGCGGTGAACGGCAATTCGCCCCGCCACGTTTTATCAGCCTCGAAATAGAGCTTCTCGACGAAATCATCCGCAAAACCGTAATGCGCCGACTTGCCGAGCCCGGCCTTCTCGGCGCGCGCCGCCGCCCGCGCGCGATCTTCTTCGCTATCGACGTTGACGAAGACGATGTCGACATCCTTGTGTTCGGCCGTCATCTGCGCCCATTGCGCCAGCTCGGCGAGGCAGGGCGGGCAGGTGACGGACCAGAAGTGAATCATCAGCGGCCGCCCCGCATGCGCCTTGGCGATCTGCGAGAAGGCGCCGCGACCATAGGGCTTGAAATCGAGCGCATGGGCGCTCGAAGCGGCGACAACCACGAAGGCCAAGAGAGATAGACCAGCGGCGAGAGTGTGCCATCTGTCATTCCCGGCGAGCCAAAGGCTCGACCGGGAATCCAGAGCAGAGACGCGAAAGCCGCTCCTTGATTCCTGCGCGCGTCGGGAATGACAGGCGGCACGCAGATTGGCGATCACCTTCTTCATCGCACTGCGGCACTCTTCTCGTCCCGGGGAAGCGGCAGCAGGCGATAGCCCTCCTTATGCGTAACCCACGAAAGATAAGCCGCGCCCTTGTAGGCGACGAGCTCCGGATGATCCGAGGCGTCGTCGGTCTGCGCGAGGATTTTCGGCGCGCTCCAGCTTTTGCCGCCATCACGCGAGAGCTGCAGCGGGATGGTCGTCGTCGTCCCGTCGAACTCCTTCCAGACGCGATAGAGACGGCCTTTCGCCCCGAGCACGACGGGGTGGCCCGGGGCCTTGGCGTCGTCGCCGAATTTCTCGGGGCTGGAGAAGCTTTTTCCCGAATCTTCGCTATGCGCGTAGAAAAGCCCCTGCCGATTCTTGCCCTTCGTGAACCAGACCGCGTGCCATCCGCCATGGGCGTCGACGGCGAGGCTGGGGCCGTGGTGCGGGCAGGAATTGATCGCCCAATTATCGTCGGAAACGCGCCCGCCCGTCAGCGTTGCGCCATCGGCGGAAAGCTTCGCGGCGTAGTGATCGCGAACATTGCCGTCGAAGACCTGCCGCCACAGAAACACCGGCAGGCCGTCGCGATCCAGCGCCGCAGACATGCGGCAACATTCGCAGGCGTGGTCCATCAGGATTTTTTTGCCCGCAAAGCTCTGCCCCTTATCGTCCGACCAGGCGAAGGCGACGCCGCTGCCCTCGAACTCCTTGCCCTCGGCCTTGGCCTTCAGAGCGTTGGTCTTGTCGAGCCAGCCGGCGTAGAGGCGCCCCTTGGGCGTGACGACGAAAGTCTCGAAGCGCTGCCCGCCGGACGCGAGCAGCGCCTGGGGCGGGGAGAAGCTTTTGCCGCCGTCGGTCGAGCGCGCCGTGAAGATCGTGCCGATCATCTGCTTGTCGGGCCGCGTCGTATAGCTGGCGAGCAGCGTTCCGTCGTCGAGGGGAACGATCTTCGGCCGTGCGTCGCCATGGGCGTCGATGACGCCGTCGCTGACCGACGCGATCGCGACGGGCGCGGAAAAGCTTTTGGCCCCGTCCGCGGAAGAGGCGACATAGACCGTCTTTTCGATGGCGTAAGCGACCCAAAGCTTGCCCTTGGCGTCGTACGCCGGATTGACGGTCGCGGCGCAATCCGGCTTGCGTTCGGCGCAGGCCAGCGCGCTATGTCGATGCCCTTCGGCCGGCGCCGGAGCCGGCGCGCCGAGCTCGGCGTCGGCGCCGCCGCTCACGCCGAACGCGGCGGCCGATATGATAATCACGCGCGGAATGGCCATCGACCCCATGACTTCCCTCTAATGGTTTCGCTTCAGCGGAACTTGAAGGTCTGACCGACATCCATCGCGCCGCCGGGCGGGGCAGGAACGACAACCGCCGCCAGTATTTTCTTCACCATCTCGGCATGCGCCGGGCTCGTCGTCTTGTCGATCGTCACTTTCTCGATCTTGCCAGAGGCGCCGACGATGAAGCTCGCCCTCACCTCGCCCGGCCCGGAGGCGTTTTCCTCCGGCGTATGCTTGGCGATCTCGGCGTAGAGCAGACCGAGATATTTGCTCTCGGACATGCCAGAGGCGGGCTCGGGCGCCGTTTGAGGCGCGGGTTTCGGCGCGGCTGGCGCAGGCGCCGGCTTTGCCGCTGCGGCGGGAGCTGGGGCGGACGACGGCTTGGGGGCCTCCGCCCGCGCGGCGCCGGTAAGGACGAGCGCGCAAAGAAATGCGACGCGCCCGCTGAGGAGAACCTTCATGGCGTGCTTCCAACAAGAGAAGCGGCGGGCTCTTGCGAGTCCGCCGGCAAAGGTCAATGGAAGGCGAAGGCTTGGCTTACAAAGGCGGAGCCGCAGCTACCCGGACCGCGTGACGAGCCCACGATGCGCCGCGCCAGCGCCGCATGCGCCGGGGTCGAGCCGGAAGCCGAAACGCCCGAAATGCCGCCGCCGGCGTTCACATGAAAGGTCACATGGGCCGTGCCGGCGCCGAGGCTCGTCGAGCCCGGCGTATGCTGGCGCAGCGAGGCGGCGACATGGGCGAGGCAGCTCGCCTGCGACGCGCCGCTGGTGGCGCCGCCCGCATTCGGCGCGCCGGCGCGACGACGCGCCTGCGCTTCGCGGCGTTGCTCGGCGCGCTCGATTTCCTTGCGCTCTTCCTGCTTTTTCTCGAGCTTCTCGGTGTCGTCCTTTTTCACCGCGAGCGGGATCGCGTCCGGCGCCATCACGACCGGCGGCGGCAAGGCGAGGTCCGGCTGCTCGACGGCGACCGGCGGGGGCGTGTCCTCCGCAGCGCTCACTTCCTGCTGCTCGATGAAGTCGCCCTCCTGGACGAGATCCATGGAGAGCGAGTCGAGCGAGATCGTCTTGGGCGCCGGCGCGTAAAGGAAGGCCGCGAAGACAGCGATATGCGCGGCGACGATCACCGTGACGGCGACGGGGCGCAGCCACGGCGGATTGACCGGCGGCGCGCCTTCCGGCTCGTCGGGCTGGCTGGCGTAGTCGGGGCTGAGGGCGAAGTCCGTCATTTCGCCGCCCCTCCCGCCGGAGCCGGCGCGGCGGGCGCAGCAGGCGCAGCGGCTTTCGCCGCCGAGCCGGTCTTGCTGCGCGAATTGGTCATGATGGCGATATGGGTGATGCCATTCGTCGCGAGTCTGTCCATCACCGCGACGACTTCGCCATAGACCGCCTCGGTGTCGCCGCGGACATGCACGACGCGCGTGACGTCCTCGCCCATCATGGCGCGAATGCCGTCGATGAGCGCCTCCTCGGACACCGGATCGGCGCCGAGCGACACCTTGCCGTCCTTGCCGACCGTGACGACGATCGGGTCCTTCTGATTGATCGGCTGCGCGGCGCTGGCCTGAGGCAGATTGACCTTCACGCCTTTGGCGAGCAGCGGCGCGGTCACCATGAAGATGATGAGCAGCACCAGCATCACGTCGACGAGCGGCGTGACATTGATGTCGGCGAGCGGCTGATAAAGGTCGTTGTTGTTCTTGAAGCGGGTCGGGAGCGCCATTTATGCGGCCTCCTTTTGCGAACGGCGGGCGTTCGGCGCGCTGGTCATGCGCAGCGCCTCGTCCTCGATGTAATGCGCAACCTGCTGGCCGAGGCGCGAGAAGGAGGAGCCGATACGGTTATAGCCGACCGAAGCCGGAATGGCGGCGGCGAGGCCATAAGCGGTCGCGGCGAGCGCTTCCGCAATGCCCGGCGCGACAACCGCGAGGCTGGTGTCCTGCGACTGCGCAATCCCGGCGAAGCTCGTCATGATGCCCCAAACCGTGCCGAAGAGGCCGACGAAGGGCGCGACCGAGGAGATCACGGCGAGATTGGGCAGGCCGCCCTCGGCCTTGGTGAGAAATTCGCGGGCAGCGCGGCTCATATTTTCGGCAATTCGCTCACGCTTGTCGCCGGTCGTCTCATCGGGAAGATCGAGCGCGAAAGCTTCCCGGCCAGCAGCGGCGACGGGTTCGAGAAGGCCGACCGGCCCGCCCGCGCGCGCCTCCTTAGTCGCCTTGGCGATGCGAATGACGGCTGTGGCGCCTTCGATGATCAGCACCCAGGTCCAGACCGAAGCGAGAAGCAGAGCCGCCATGACGACCTTGCCGACCGGGCCGGCGTTGAGAAACATGGCGAGCGGGGAAAGCGACGTATGGTCCATAGAACTCACTCATCCTCGACGGCGCGCGCAGAGCAGCAACGGCGTCTGACATTGATTTTATTGTGATCTTGGACGCTCAAGGGCGTCTCTGACCGGCGATCTTACCCGCATGCAGCACGCGAGCCAGCGCTAGGTTCCGCCGATCGGAAAGTTTCTAAACTATAGAGGGTGGCGCTCGGGCCCCATTGATGGACGGCGACGAGCAACCGTCCCGCGCGAATGTCGCCGCCACGCTGTAGGAAACCGGCCTCTGCGCCTGCAGCGGCCGCGTCACCGGCGCGAGCCGCTCTGGCAGAACAGCCGCCGCCATGCTCGCCGCAAGACAGCACGGGCAATGATGCTTGCCGGCGTAGTCGGTCCCGGGCGCCTTGTCGCTCGCGGCGTCGGCGCGCTGCGTCATATGACGCTTGAAGCACGCGAACAGGCCTACGGCAGTTTTATCGTTGTTTTTTAATACGGTGTCAGTCGCGCCCGCGACCGCCGCGCCTGACGCGGACACGCCGAACATCAGCGCCCATACCGCAGCGATGACGATCGCTACGCGTATTCTTTCGCCGATGTCCCGCATGTGTGACATAAAAGTCTCTTAATGGATTTTTTGATTTCTGACAACGCAAGCAATCTTGGAATGCTTCTCGGCCAGCGGCAGAGTTCATTGCGTCGCGCGATCAAGGTTAACGTGATGGACCAAAATCGCGATCACGCCGTGAGGCGCCTTTTTCGCGGGCGCCTTATGGCTTCTCGGGACTGTCTGCCGGCCCATGCGTCAAAGGCTACTCGCATCGCTGATCGTCTGTGTCGCTTTGCTGACACAGCTCGGCGCATCGCTATGGGGCGCCGCCGCGGCGCGCGAGGGCTATGCGGGGTGCCACAAGCAGACGGCGATCGTTTTGGCGCCGGACGCGCGCAACGACCCGCCCGCGCCCTTCGACGCGCCAGCGCCGCATGACCACGCCTCCTGCTCTCTCTGCCAGCTTGGCTTCACGGCGATCGACAGCGACGCGCCGAGCCTGCCGGCGGGACGCCCCGCGCCCTATTGGCGTGTCTCGGCCGCCGAGTTGGCCGTCCCGCCGCGCGCCAAAATATTCAATCGAAACGCGCCCGCCCGAGCGCCGCCATTCCAGGCCTGATCCACTCCGATTAAGCGTAACGGCGCGCCGCGCCGGGATCAGACGCGCCGCCTTGTCCGGCGCGAAGAGGGAACACCAACAATGTACCGCCATTACCTCCTGCGCGGCGTCTCCGCCTGCGCTTTGACTTTCGCCGCTCTGTCGCCCGCGCAGGCGACGCATACGCTGCCGACCATCGACGTCAGCGGCCAGCATCATCATGCGCCCGCTCGCAGTTCGGCTCCTGCCCGCGCCGCCGGGCCAGTCGCCGCGCGGCCCGGCGTCGCCAGCGCGCCCGCGCCATCGCCGATCGTCTCGCGCTGGTCGCCGACCCTGCCCGACGGCCGCCCCGCCTTCGTCGAAAAGTGGCAGTTGCCGAATACGGTCGCGAGCGTCACGCGCAAGCAGATCGAACGGCAGATCAACATCGTCGATACGGAAGACGCGGTGAAATACATGCCGAGCCTTTTCGTGCGTAAACGCAATAACGGCGACACGCAGGCGGTGCTGCAGACCCGCACCTGGGGCGTCAGCTCCTCGGCGCGCAGCCTGGTCTACGCAGACGACCTTCTGCTCACCGCGCTCGTCGGCAACGACAACACCATTGGCGCGCCGCGCTGGGGCCTTGTCGCGCCGGAAGAGATCGAGCGCGTAGATTTCCTCTACGGCCCCTATGCGGCGCAATATCCGGGCAACTCGATGGGGGGCGTGCTGAAGATTACGACGCGCATGCCCGAGAAGCTGGAAGTGTCGATCAAGGACACGCTCGCGGTCCAGGATTTCTCGCAGTATGGAATGAACAAGGGCCTCGTCAACAATGTGACGAGCTTCTTCGCCGGCGATCGCATAGGCGACCTGTCCTGGACGATCTCAGGCAATTGGCAGCGCGGCTCGCAGCAGCCGCTCACCTATGTGACCTCGCCCAATTTCTACCCCAACGCCTATCTGGCGACGAACGTCTATGGGACGACCTTCGCCAATGTGATCGGCTCGACCGGCAATCTGGCGAATGATCAGGTGAATGCGAAACTCAAGCTCGCCTATGACTTCAGCCAGACGATCCGAGGCACTTACACTTTCGGCTTTTGGTCGAATGACGGGACATCGATTCCCGAGAATTACCTTTTCTCCGGATACGGCCCGGTTTGGGGCGTGACGACCGCGGGCCGGGGCTTGAACAACACCGCGCTGCAAAATTTTGCGACTCAGGGCTATTACCGAATCCAGGAAAAGATCATGGTCAACGCGGCCGCGATCCGATCCAACAGCGGCGGCCCTTTCGATTTTGAAGTCTCGGCCTCCAACTTCACCTATCTGCAGTCCGATCAGGTCTCGCCCTGGTCAGCCGCCATTCCCTTCGGCGGCTACACGCAGACAGGCCGCAACACGGTGTTCACCGGCACCTATTGGACGCTCTTCGATATGAAGGGCATTGTTCGCCCCCCCGAAGGGCTGTTGCAGGGCCACGACATCAGCTTCGGCTTGCATGGCGACCAATTCCACCTCAACAATCCTGTGTGGCTGACGGCGAACTGGCCCTCCGGCACGGCCGCGAGCACCGGCGCGGCGGTTTCGATCGCGCAGGGCACGACCCGCACCCAGGCGCTCTGGTTTCAGGACGCCTTCCCGATTGCGCATAATCTGAAGCTCACCGCCGGCTTACGCGGCGAGCATTGGACGGCCTCGGAGGGCTACAATCAGCAGGCCGGCGTCAATAATTTCGGCACCAATCTCACTGGCAATCCGCTAGGTTGGCTCCCGATCTACCAGCCGAACCTGTACAGCACGCGCTTCTCGCCGAAGGGGACGCTCGAATATATCGTCGACGACAAATGGACGATCAGGGGATCAGTCGGCATGGCTAATCGCTTCCCGACGGTGCGCGAGCTCTATAATCTCGCAACCGTGGGGGTGAACGGCGTTGCGACCAACCCCAACCCCAATCTGCGGCCTGAGTCGGCCCTCAGTAAAGAATTAACGGTCGAGCGGAAGCTTGGCCTGGACGGTCTTGCGCGAGTCTCGTTCTTCGACGAAGAGGTGCGCGACGCCATCATCAACCAGCTGACCTTCTCGCCTGGCACGAACATTCCCACGCAGGCGCCAACAAATGTTCAGCGCATCCGCAACAGCGGCGTCGAAGTCGCCTTCCAGAAGGACAATTTTGGCTTCAAGGGGCTGGAGGTGCTGGGCAGCGCAACATGGCTCAATGCGCGGATCATCTCCAATCCGACCTGGGCGCCGAGCGTCGCCAATTTTGAATACCCCTGGGCAATCTCGGTCGCAGGCAAGACTGTGCCAAATGTTCCCGAGTGGCGCGGGACATTAGCTTTCACCTACCGTCCCGACGACCAATGGGCCTTCACACTCGCAGGCCGCTACCAAAGCAAGATGTGGCGCACCATGGCCAATAACGACCGCGCCTATGGCATATATCAGGCTTTCGATCCTTTCTTTGTCGTCGACACAAAGGTCAACTACAAGTGGAGCGAGCGGCTGTCCTTCGACTTCGGCATCGACAACATCGGGAACTACAGATATTTCCTGTTCCATCCCTTCCCGCAGCGAACCTTCTATTTCGCCGCGAAGTATGACTACGGCGCCGCCAAGCATCCCGAGCGGGGAATCTTTTATGCGGGGAATGAGAGCGGCCTGCCCGACGTGAGGAACTGGTTCCAACCGGTCGCTTTCTCGATCGATTGATCGAGAAGGCTGAAAGAGAGAGAGCCCCGGGAGAAAGACTCCCGGGGTTTTTCGTTTTTTGACCCGCTGCTTATTGCCGACTGCGGCAGATCGAAGGCTTGGCCGGGATGTCGAGGAGCAAAAATCCTCCGCGCAGCTTCCGGAAAAGCCAACGTCGGGGAAATCATCGTTCCCTCTTAATGCGCCAGCGCTTTGACGATCGCCTCCACGGTCTTTTTCGCGTCTCCGAAAAGCATCATCGTGTTGGGCCGGAAGAACAGCTCGTTCTCCACTCCCGCATAGCCTGAGCCCATGCCGCGCTTGAGGAAAAGCACCGTCTTCGCCCGTTCGACGTCGAGGATCGGCATCCCGTAGATGGGCGACGCTTTGTCCGTCTTCGCCGCGGGGTTCGTCACGTCATTGGCGCCGATGACGAAAGCCACGTCCGCCTGGGCGAATTGAGAGTTGATGTCGTCGAGCTCGAAGACTTCGTCATAAGGCACATTGGCTTCGGCCAGCAGCACATTCATATGGCCCGGCATGCGGCCCGCGACGGGATGGATGGCGTAGCTGACGTCCACGCCTTCCTTCTTCAGCAAATCCGCCATCTCGCGCAGCGCATGCTGGGCCTGCGCCACCGCCATGCCATAACCCGGCACGATGACGATCTTGCCCGAGTTCTGCATGATATAGGCGGCGTCCTCGGGCGAACCTTGCTTGACGTTGCGCGTCTCCTTGGCGCCGCTCGGCCCCGCCGTCTCGCCGCCGAAACCGCCGAGAATCACGGAGATGAAGCTGCGGTTCATCCCCTTGCACATGATGTAGGAAAGGATCGCGCCCGACGAGCCGACGAGCGCGCCCGTAACGATGAGCGCGAGATTGCCGAGCGTGAAACCAATGCCCGCCGCCGCCCATCCCGAATAGGAGTTGAGCATGGAGACGACGACCGGCATATCGGCGCCGCCGATCGGGATGATGAGCGTGACGCCGAGCGCCAGCGAGACGAGAATGAGCAGAAAGAACCAGAAGCCCGACTCTGTCGTCACGAACAGCAGGATCAGCGCCGCCAGCGCCGCGCCGAGCATGATGTTGATCGTGTGACGTTCGGGCAGCAGGATCGGCTTGCCGCTCATGCGCTCGGAAAGCTTGAGAAAGGCGATGATCGAGCCCGTGAAGGTGATCGCGCCGATCGCCGCGCCGAGCGACATTTCGAACAGGCTCCCGCCTTCGATATGCCCTGCCTGGCCGATGCCGAAAGCCTGCGGCGCGAAAAAGGCGCTGCCTGCGACGAGCACGGCGGCAAGGCCGACGAGCGAATGGAAGAAGGCGACAAGCTCCGGCATCGCCGTCATCGGAATGCGCTGCGCCACATAGGCGCCCGCGCCGCCGCCGGCCGCTGCGCCGACGATGATCAGCACAAAGCCGAAGAGCGGCGGCAGATGGAGCAGCAATGTCGTCGCGACCGCGACCGCCATGCCGATCATGCCGTAGCGATTGCCCTGGCGGGACGTCGCGGGAGACGAAAGCCCGCGCAAGGCCAGAATAAAAAGCACGCCGGCGGCGAGATAAAGGAGGGCTGAGAGATTGGCGCTCATTTGCGTCAGCCCTTCTTTTTATACATGGAGAGCATGCGTTCGGTGACGAGGAAGCCGCCGAATATGTTCACGCTCGCGAGTATCAGCGCGATGAAGCCGAACCATCTTGCGACGCCGGCGCCGTCGTCGCTCGCGCCCGACGGCTCGACGCCGACGGAGAGCAGCGCGCCGACGACGATCACGGAGGAGATGGCGTTCGTCACCGACATCAGCGGCGTATGCAAGGCCGGCGTCACCGACCAGACAACATAGTAGCCGACGAACACCGCCATAACGAAAATCGCGAGGCGGAAGACGACCGGGTCGACCGCGCCGCCGCCCAATCCATGCGCGCTGATCGCCGCCGCCGTTTGTGACAGTTGGTCGGAGTAGTGCTGCGCCTGATCCGCCAGTTGGCGCGCGGCTTCCGCCGCCGCCCGCGCCTTTTCGAGCAATTGCTGCGTTGAATCGGTCATTATTGCGCTCCTTGTTGGAAGGATGCTGCGTTCAGGCCTGTTTGAATCTTGCGTCGACGACCGCGCCGTCGCGCGTGAGCGCGGTGGCTTTCACGAGTTCGTCGTCCCAATCGATGGCGAGCTGCTTCGTCTCCTTGGAAATCAGCGTCTCGACGAAGGCGAGCAAATTTTTGGCGTAGAGGCTGGAGGCAGTCGGCGCCATACGGCCCGCGAGATTGAGCGCGCCGACGATCTTCACGCCATTCTCCACGGCGGTCGCGCCGGGCTTGGTCAATTCGCAATTGCCCCCGCGCTCGGCGGCAAGATCGACGATGACCGAGCCTGTGCGCATGGACCGCACCATTTCGGCCGAAACGAGCTTCGGCGCCGGTCGGCCAGGGATGAGCGCGGTCGTGATGACCACATCCTGCTTGGCGATGTGGCTCGCGGTGAGCTCCGCCTGCGCGGCCTGATAGTCCTTCGACATCTCCTTGGCGTAGCCGCCCGCCGTCTGAGCCTGCTGGAATTCCTCGTTCTCGACCGCAAGAAATTTCGCGCCGAGCGACTCGACCTGTTCTTTCGTCGCCGGGCGCACATCGGTCGCCGTCACAATGGCGCCCAGCCGGCGCGCCGTGGCGATGGCCTGGAGCCCCGCGACGCCGACGCCCATGATGAAGACCTTCGCGGCCGGAACGGTGCCGGCGGCCGTCATCATCATCGGGAAGGAGCGGCCATATTCGGCCGCCGCCTCGATGACGGCGCGATAGCCGGCGAGATTGGCCTGCGACGACAGCACGTCCATGGATTGCGCGCGGGTGATGCGCGGCATGAACTCCATGGCGAAGGCGATCACGCCCGCCTTGGCGAGACCGGCGAGCGCCGCCTCGTTGCCGAACGGATCCATGATGCAGATGAGGGCAAGATTTTGCTTGGCGCCGGCCAGCTCGGCGGCCGAAGGGCGGCGCACGCGGAGCAGAATATCGGCGCCCGCAAGGGTCGTCGCCGGCTCGGCGCCGATCTTGGCGCCTGCCGCGGCGTATTCGGCGTCGGAAACGCCCGCCCCGGCGCCGGCCCCGGATTGAACCGCGACCTCGGCGCCGAGTGAGACGAATTTCTTGACGGTTTCCGGCGTCGCCGCGACGCGCGGCTCAGCTTTGTCCGACTCGGCCAATACGGCAATGCGCATGACGACCTCCGGCTGTTGCGAACCGTCGCCGTCATGGTGGCCCCTGACGGCTGGCGTGAGGGGCTTGGGCTTTTCTTAGCGCGCGAAGAGCACGTAGAGGAGGACGAGGGTTATCGCCGACCCGGCCGCGGAGAATTTCAGCAGCCAGAGGAAACCATTGTAGGTCTTTTCGTGTTCAGCCCAGTCCGCGTCGGTGGACGCCGACCCGCGATTGCTCGCCATCGGAATGCTCCCAAATTTTAAGTTTGCCGCGCGAACAGAACCGCCGCGCGTGAAGGGGATGCTAACCGAGCCTCGACGATCCCGCAACGTCTCGCCGCCGCGCGCTTTCGTCGCTGCCTGCCGCAGCTTATGCGTGCGCCGTCATTGCGAGGAGCGCCGCGACGAAGCAACCCGGCGCCCCGATGTGGCTCTGGATTGCTTCGCTTCGCTCGCAAGGACGGGCGCCGGGGCCGGCCCAAAAAAGAAAAGCCCCGAGGTTTCCCCCGGGGCTCTCCAATCTCTCTGACCGACCGGACTTAGAAGTCCATGCCGCCCATGCCGCCGCCCGGCATCGCCGGCGCGGATTCCTTCTTCGGCTGCTCGGTGATCGTCGCCTCGGTGGTGATGATCAGGCCGGCGATCGACGCGGCGTCCTGCAGCGCGGTGCGCACGACCTTGGTCGGGTCGATGATGCCGAGCTTCACGAGATCGCCATACTCGCCCTTCTGGGCGTCGAAGCCGAAGGCGTAGTCGGCCGACTCGAGCAGCTTGCCGACCACGACGGCGCCGTCGCCGCCGGCGTTGTCGACGATCTGGCGCGCCGGGGCCTGAATGGCCTTGCGCACGATCTCGACGCCGGTCTTCTGGTCGCCATTCGCCGTGGCCACGCCGTCGAGCGCCTTGATGGCGCGCAGCAGAGCCACGCCGCCGCCGGGCGAGACGCCTTCTTCGACGGCCGCGCGGGTCGCGTTGAGGGCGTCGTCGACGCGGTCCTTCTTCTCCTTGACCTCGACTTCCGTCGCGCCGCCGACGCGGATCACCGCGACGCCGCCCGCGAGCTTGGCGAGACGCTCCTGGAGCTTCTCACGATCGTAGTCGGAGCTGGTCTCCTCGATCTGACCCTTGATCTGGCCGATGCGCGCCTCGATGTCGGCCTTCTCGCCGGCGCCGTCGATGATCGTGGTGTTCTCCTTCTCGATGCGCACGCGCTTGGCGCGGCCGAGCATGGGGAGCGTCACGTTCTCGAGCTTGATGCCGAGGTCCTCGGCGATCATCTGGCCGCCCGTGAGGATGGCGATGTCTTCGAGCATGGCCTTGCGGCGATCGCCGAAGCCCGGCGCCTTCACGGCCGCGATCTTCAGGCCGCCGCGCAGCTTGTTGACGACGAGCGTGGCGAGCGCCTCGCCCTCGATGTCCTCGGCGACGATGACGAGCGGCTTGCCGGTCTGAACGACAGACTCGAGGATCGGCAGCAGCGGCTGCAGCGTCGACAGCTTCTTCTCGTGGATGAGAATGTAAGCGTCGTCGAGCTCGGCGATCATCTTCTCGGCGTTGGTGATGAAATACGGCGAGAGATAGCCGCGGTCGAACTGCATGCCTTCGACGATGTCGGTCTCGGTCTCGAGGCTCTTGGCCTCCTCCACCGTGATCACGCCCTCATTGCCGACCTTCTGCATGGCCTTGGCGATTTCTTCGCCGATGAAGCGGTCGCCGTTCGCCGAGATGGTGCCGACCTGGGCGATCTCGTCGTTGGAGGTGACCTTCTTCGAGTTCTTCTTGAGGTCGCCGACAATGGCCTCGACCGCGAGGTCGATGCCGCGCTTCAGGTCCATCGGGTTGAGGCCGGCGGCCACAGCCTTGACGCCTTCCTTGGCGATCGAGGCGGCGAGCACGGTGGCGGTGGTGGTGCCGTCGCCGGCGATGTCGTTCTGCTTGGAGGCGACCTCACGAACGAGCTGGGCGCCGAGATTCTCGAACTTGTCGGAAAGCTCGATCTCCTTGGCGACGGTCACGCCGTCCTTGGTGATGCGCGGCGCGCCGAAGGACTTCTCGATGACGACATTGCGGCCCTTGGGGCCGAGGGTCACCTTGACGGCGTTGGCGAGAATGTCGACGCCGCGCAGAATGCGGTCGCGCGCGTCGGTGGAGAAACGGACGTCTTTGGCAGCCATTTTAAAACTCCTGAATGGGTTGGAAGCGGTTCGGGTCTTGCCGAGTTATTCGACGATGCCGAGAATGTCGCTTTCCTTCATGATCAACAGGTCGTCGCCGTCGATCTTGACCTCGGTGCCGGACCACTTGCCGAACAGAACGCGGTCGCCGGCCTTCACGTCGAGGGGAACGAGCTTGCCGCTCTCGTCGCGAGCGCCGGGGCCAACCGAAATCACCTTGCCCTCCTGGGGCTTTTCCTTGGCGGAGTCGGGAATAATGATGCCGCCTTTGGTCTTCTCTTCGCCTTCGATGCGCTTGACCACGATGCGGTCGTGCAGGGGACGGAACGCCATTGCAATGTCTTCCTTTTCTGCGCGTCGGGCAGGAAATTCCGCCCGTCGCAAGCCATAAGCGAAATTATTGGCACTCTCTTACGACGAGTGCCAACGCGCGATGAGATAGGTTGCGGCCGCGCGGATGTCAAGATTTTTGCGGCGCCGCAACCGGGCAGTCGGCTAGCCGCGACGCCGCCGGGAAGATATGAATAGGCCAAGCCGCCGAGCGGCGTTCCCGCAATCCGCAGAGTCGCCACACAGAGTCGCCGTGCCGCCCTTCCTCACGCCGCCCCGCATTCTCGGCCTCCTCGCCGCCCTCGCGGCGGCGCTCGCCGATCAGGCCCATAAATATTGGATGCTCGACGTCTTCGGCATCGGCGCGCGGCAGCCGATCACGCTGACGCCCTTCCTCGACGTCGTGCTCTCGTGGAACTACGGCGTCTCCTATTCGCTCTTTCAGGCGCATGAGGGCGTCGGACGCGCGCTGCTCCTCGCCGGGCAAGGCGTCATCGTCGCCGGCCTTATCTGGTGGCTCTGGCGGGCCCAAAGCCGGCTGTTGACGCTCGCGATCGGCCTCGTCGTCGGCGGGGCGCTGGGCAACGCGGCCGATCGCCTCGCGCGCGGCGCGGTCGCGGATTTCTTCTATTTCCATACGACGCTCCCGGTGGGGCCGCTCGCCAATTACGTCTTCAACGTCGCCGACGTCGCTATTACGGCAGGAGTCGCGATGCTGCTTTTTGAAACCCTTTTCTCGGAGTCGCCGCCTGCGGAAGGCGCGGCCTAGCGCGCTTCCGCTCGCGAGCGATGAGAAAGCGCGCAGATTCCAAAGCTGGAGCGCATTCTTTTCGCAAAAGTCTGTCAACTTTTGTGGAATGCGCTCTGCGAAGGTTCGAGCGCGCGCCGAAACGCCCCAGTTGCGCGGCCGCCACTAAATCGCCAATAAGTGGGACGCAATCTGCGCCTTTGAGGCGTATTCACGCGGCTGGCGGGGGCGTTTCACGCGCGCCGGCGTTCTGGGCAAGGAGTTGGAATGATGAAGCTCGCACGATCCCGGGGTCGCGCCCTCCTCGCGCTCGCCGGTCTCGCAGCCGCCTATGGCGCGCCGGCCCAGGCAGCGGACGATAAATCGACCATCAGCGCGGTCATGGAGCTTGTCGGGGTTTCCTCGGACCCGAACGCGTCAAAGATCGACTACAACGAGCGCCCCAAACTGGTTCTGCCGCCGCGCATCGGCGACTTGCCGGCTCCGCAGGAGAAGACGAACCGCCCGGATGGCTGGCCGACCGATGTTGCGGCCGCGCGCCGCCGCAACACCGACCGCTACGCAAAGATCCCGAACGCCCCGCCGGAGGAGAAGAAGCCAGGCCTTTTGGACCGGATTCGCGGCCCCAAGCCGGATTACGCGCCTGGCACGGATGATGAGCCCGGCTTCCTGCAGATGGCGCTCAGCGCACGCTCGCGATCGTCCGGGCCGATGACGGAGGAGCCGGCGCGCCGCATGCTGACAGAGCCGCCCACGGGCTATCGCCGCCCCACGATGGACCTCGCCCGGGTTCGCGACTCGGACGGCGGGAAAAGCTCCTCCTGGTGGAATCCCTTGAGCTATTTGGGGGGCGACAGGAACGAGAGCGATCCCGTCGCCCAGACCGCAGGCACGGCGCCTACACAGAAACCGACGGCCAGCAGCGGCGGGTTCTCCAGCATGATGCCGAGTTTCCTCAGAGGCTCCGACAACTAAATTTTTGGGGTCTATATTGGAAAGCAGGTCTTCCGCTTCCAGAAAGGCCGACTCCCGCAAGGAGCCGGCCAAGGATTGAGTTCCGGCGAGGGTCTTTTGGGCCTATATAGGAGATAATGTTCTCCAGCTTCGGGCGGCCACGCGCCGCCAGAAAGGCCCTTCGATGTCGTCTTCCTCTGCGTCGCCGACCGTAGCGCTCACCCCGGGCGCGGCCGGCGACTCGGCGCATGCCGGCGCCAATATTTCCCATTTCAAGCTCGATAATGGTCTCGAAGTCGTCGTCATTCCGGATGTGCGCACGCCCGTCGTGACGCATATGGTCTGGTACAAGAACGGCTCGGCCGACGATCCGCTCGGCAAATCCGGCATCGCCCATTTTCTCGAACATTTGATGTTCAAGGGCACCAAGAGCCATCCGCAGGGCGAATTCTCCAATCTCGTCGCCGAGCTCGGCGGCCAGGAGAACGCCTTCACCAGCTATGATTACACCGCTTATTTCCAGCGCATCGGCAAGGAGCATCTCGGCGCCCTGATGGGGTTCGAGGCCGACCGCATGTCCAATCTCGTCCTGACCGACGAGGTGGTGACGCCCGAGCGTGACGTCGTGCTGGAAGAGCGCCGTATGCGCACCGACAACGACCCGTCTTCCCAGCTCGACGAGGCCGTGCAGGCGGCGCTCTACGCCCACCACCCCTATGGCACGCCGATCATCGGCTGGAACCATGAGATCGAGAGCCTGAACCGCGAGGATGCGCTCGCCTATTACACCCGCTTCTACACGCCCGAGAACGCCATCCTCATCGTCGCGGGCGACATAGATGCGGAGGAGGTCGGGCGGCTCGCCAGGGAAACCTACGGGAAAATTCCGGCGCGCGCCGAGCCGCCGCGCCGCAACCGCACCAAGGAGCCGCCGCATCGCGCGCATCGGCTCGTGTCGCTCTCCGACGAGAAGGTCGAGCAGCCCGCGCATGAGCGCGTTTTCCTCGTGCCCTCCTACACGACCGCCGCGCCCGGCGAGGCCGAGGCGATCGAGACGCTCGCCCATATGCTCGGCGGCGGCGCCACCAGCGCGCTCTACGAAACGCTCGTCGTCGACGAAAAATATGCCGTCGGCGCCGGCGCCTATTATCTCGGCTCCGCCGTCGACGACTCGCGGCTGTGGGTCTACGCCACCCCGGCGCCGGGCGTTTCGCTCGAGGACCTCGACGAGGCGATCGACCGTGTGATCAAGCGCTTCACCGAAAAGCCGATCGACGAAGCGCATCTGCGGCGCGCCAAGACGCGGCTCGTCGCCGACGCCATTTATGCGCAGGACAGCCAGGCCTCGCTCGCCCGCTGGTATGGCGAAGCGCTGGCCACGGGGCTGACCATCGAGGACGTCGCCGCCTGGCCGGAGCGGATGGAGGCCGTCACCGCCGCCGACGTCACCGCCGCAGCGAAGAAATGGCTCGACAAGCGCCGCGCCGTCACGGGCTTCCTGCTGCCGGCGGAAGAAGACGAAGTCGCCTGAGCCCGAAGCCGCCTGAGCCCATTGAGGCCGGCGCCCGGCGCACCGGCCATTCTCTTTCTCTTAGGATTCCGCATGACCGCCCACGCACCCGCCGTCTCCATGGCCTCGCGCGCCGAGCATGTGCAGCGCATCGTCACGCCCGGCGGCGTCACCGCCTGGCTCGTCGAAAGCTACGCCGTGCCGCTCGTCGCTCTGGAATTCTCGTTGCGCGGCGGCGCCGCCCAGGACCCTGCCGACAAGCCGGGCCTCGCGACATTGCTCGCCGGGCTCCTCGACGAAGGCGCGGGGCCCTATGACGCGCGCGGCTTCCACCGCGCCGTGGACGAGCTCGCCATTCACTTGGGCTTCGGCGCCGACCGGGACTCGATCTCGGGGCATCTGCAGACGCTCGCAAAGAACACCGACAAGGCCTTCGCGCTTTTGAAACTGGCGCTCGTCGACGCGCATCTCGCCGAGGCCGACGTCGCGCGCGTGCGCAGCCAGCTCGTCGCCGAATTGAAGCGCGACGCAAATGAGCCGGACTCCATGGCGGCCAAAGCCTTCCGCGAAGCGGCCTTCCCCGAGCATCCCTATGGCCGCCCGGCGCGCGGCGAGCTTTCCTCGATCGAAAGCCTGTCGCGGCCGGATTTGCTCGCCCTACAGCAAAGGCTGTTCGCCAAAAAGGACCTCAAGATCGCGGTCGTCGGCGCCATCGACGCCCAGACCCTCTCGGAGCATCTGGACGCGACCTTCGGCGCCCTGGCGACGGAAAACGACCTCGCGGACGTCGCGCCGATCACGCTCGCCGGCGTCGGCTCGCGCCAAATCGTGACGCTCGACATCCCCCAAACCACGATCCGCTTCGGCCGACCGGGCGTCACCAAGCGCGATCCCGACTATTTCGCCACCGTGGTCGCGAACCACATTCTCGGCGGCGGCTCGTTCACCGCGCGGCTCTTCCGCGAGGTGCGCGAGAAGCGCGGCATGGCCTATAGCGTCTATTCGCAGCTCAACGAATATGACCGCTGCCCGATGCTGATTGGCGCCGCCGCCACCAAGAACGAGCGCGCCGGCGAAGCTTTGCGGATCATCGAAGAGGAAGTGCGCCGCTTCGCGGAAGAAGGCCCGACCGAGGATGAGCTCGACAAGGCGAAGAAATACCTCATCGGCTCCTATGCGCTGCGCTTCGACACTTCGACGAAGATCGCCAGCCAGCTCGTGCATCTGCAGATGGACGGCTTCGAGCCGAGCTATCTCGACGAACGCAACGGCAAAATCGCGGCTGTCGGCATGGAGGAGTGCAAGCGCGCGGCGAAGAAGCTCTTCGGCGACGGCGGGCTGCTGGTGGCGATGGTGGGGCGGCCGGAGGGGGTGTGAGGGCGCGCCTTCACAAGCATCGACCTAAGGCGTTATACCGTTTCCGTTTGAATAGCTCGGATTGGGGCTTGTCATTCCCGACGGGCCGAAGGCCCGATCGGGAATCCAGAGCCACAAAAGCGCTGGTTTGGCTCTGGATTCCCGATCGCTCGCTGCGCGAGCGGAATAAAGGCGGCGTCTGCGTCAGCCGTAGATGTAACGAGTATCCGCGCCACTATCCACGTAGCGCGGCAAGACGCGCTGCGTTCCGCGCCCTATGCTCATCAAGAGTCAGAACGTCGCCACGGGCGACCGCCGCGCGGGCCTCGTCGACCAAAGGCTTCGCCCACGCCATGTCGTCTTCATAGACTGTCGCCAACTCGGCAATGCGCTGGTCGATGAGCAGGCGGGCGGCCTCCTCGACCGACGCGAACTCGCCGGTCGCGACATGCGCCTCGAGCCATGCTTCCTGATCGCGCGTGAGCGTAATCGACATAGGCTCTTATATCACAAAAAGCCGCTATTTGGAGCTAGCCAAAGGAGCCCGCGACGAGCGCGGGCATGGCCCGACCCCTTACTTCACATCCTGCGGCAACAGCGCCAGCAAATCCGCCATCTTCGGCGCAGCAGACGGGTTCATCATGCCGACGACATGATAGCCGGCGTCGACATGCAGGATTTCGCCCGAGACGCCGCGCGACATTGGCGACAGCAGATAAACCGCGCTCTCGCCCACTTCCTCGATTGTCACGACGCGGCGCAGCGGCGAGTTGTATTCGTTCCAGCGCAGAATGTAGCGGAAGTCGCCGATGCCCGAGGCCGCCATGGTCTTGATCGGGCCGGCGGAGATGGCGTTGACGCGGATGTTCTTGGCGCCGAGATCGGCGGCGAGATAGCGCACCGACGCCTCCAACCCCGCCTTGGCGACGCCCATCACGTTATAATGCGGCATCCATTTCTCGGCGCCGTAATAAGAGAGCGTCAGCAGCGAGCCGCCTTCCGGCATCAGCTTTTCGGCGCGCTGGGCGATGGCCGTGAAGCTGTAGCAGGAGATGTTCATCGACATCAGGAAGTTGTCGAGGGTGGTGTCGACGTAGCGGCCGTCGAGCTGGTCCTTGTCGGAATAGGCGAGGCAGTGGACGACGAAATCGACCTTGCCCCAGAGCTTCTCGACCTCGGCGAAGATTTCGTCGATCGTCTCCGGCTGAGCGACGTCGCAGCGCCCGACGACATGGGCGCCAAGCTCGGCGGCGAGCGGGCGCACGCGCTTCTCCAACGCTTCCACCTGATAGGTCAGCGCGAGCTCGGCGCCGGCCTGCGCGCAGGCCTTGGCGATGCCCCAGGCGATCGAGCGATTATTGGCGACGCCCAGGATAAGGCCTTTCTTTCCGGCGAGAATTCCAGCGAAAGGGGCGGGCGCGGCTTGGTCGGTCATCGGGGGCGTCCATTTCAGGTGCAAATAGGTCGAAGCGCCCTTTAGCGTGGATTTTCCACAAAGGAAACCCTGACCGCAGCAGCCGTTCCGTCCGCAAAAATGCTATAATGCGCCCATAGCCATTTGTGGCGCGTTGACCTATCATCCCATAGGAAACGCCACTAATGGCGCTGGTCAAGCCTAACAGGGCCACGGATGGGGAAGAAAGCCGAGATCCTGGAGCGGCTGGGAGGCATAGCGCCTGCCCTGCGCCGATATTCGCGGGCGCTTTGCGCCGGCGCCGGCCATACGCTTTCCGACGAACTCGTGCAAAGCGCATTGCAGAACGTCGGCGCCCGTATCCGCGCCAGGGAGCTGCGCCCCGCCGATCTCCAGGAGGCACGACTCGAAGCCTACGCCGCGCTCACCGCTTCGGCTGGCAAGCGTCTGACGGACGCCTCACGCCCGACCCCGCGTCATCCGCCGATCGTCCACGGCCTCGCAGAGCTTTCCCTCGATGATCGCGCGGCCCTGCTCCTCGTCTCTCTCGAAGGGATGGGGTACGAGGCCGCTGCGCGCGTTCTCGGCATAAGGCGGGAAGCGCTGCTCGCCCAGCTCATGCGCGCCCGGGCGAAGCTTGGCGTCGTGGGCCTGCCGCCAGCGGACGCCGAGAGCGGCGCGCGCCGCGCCGCCTCGCATCTGCGCATCGTGAAATAGGCGCCGCTTGCCCGCTTCCACCATCATTGGCGAGGCCGACCTCCACGCTTTGGTCGACGGCGAGCTCGACGCCGAGCGCCGCCGCAAGGTCGAGGACCACCTCCTCACGCATCCCGCAGACGCCGCCCTCGTCGAGGGGTGGCGACGCCAAAACGCGGCGCTGCGCGCAGCCTTCGAACCGGCGGCGCTGGAGATGTTGCCGCTGTCGCTCAAAGACGCCGCGACCCGCACGCATGCGCCTCAGCAAGGGCCAATCGAGACCGGCGCCATCCATTGGGGGCGGCCGGGCGCCTCGCGCCCCTCCCAGCGGCTCGACGAAATCCGCGCCAGCCGCCGGCGGCAGGCGGCGCTCTCCACTGTTTTGACCCTGCTCGCCGGCGCGGCGGTGGCCGGCCTCGCCGCGCTCGTCTTCGCCGGTCGCAACGAAGCGCCGCGTCCGCCGGTTTCGGCAGTTCTCACCCAAAGCTACGCCGGTCGCGCCAGCCTGACCTATGCGACCTATGCCTCCGACGCCCGCCCGGTCGAGATCGACGTCTCCCGGAAAGGCGAGCTTGTCGCCTGGCTGGCCGAGCGCGTCGGTTTCTCCCGTCCGCCCAATCTCGCCGGGCTCGGCCTGCGCCTCATCGGCGGGCGCGTCTTGCCGGGCGTCGCCGCGCCCGCGGGCCTGCTGATCTATGAGCGCGCCAACGGCGCCCGCCTCGGGCTTTATTTCGAGCGCGCCGAGGCGGCGGGCGCGCCGCTCGCGCCGCGCGCAGCGCAGGGGGTCACGGCGATCGAATGGCGCGCCGGCGGCTTCGCCTTCGTCCTCGTCGGGCCGCTCGCCCAGGAGGAGATGCAGGCCGCCGCGGAGAGCGCCGCCACCGCGATCGCCGCCGCCCCGGACGAAAAGCGCTAGCCTGGCGCGTGGCGCCCTAGAGTCCGCCTCGGATTAGTGCTAGGTGCAGCCGCGATTCATCTCCCATGATCGCTCGGGCGCCTCTATGCGCGCAAAGCGGAATTCTCTAAAACCGGAGCTAGAAGTATGCGTCTCGACGCCATTCCGATCGGCGCGAACCCCCCGCATGAAGTCAATGTCGTGGTCGAAGTGCCGCTCGGCGGCGAGCCGATCAAATATGAGCTGGACAAGGCGTCGGGCACGCTCTTCGTCGATCGCTTCCTCTACACGGCCATGCGCTATCCGGGGAACTACGGCTTCATTCCGCATACGCTCTCCGACGACGGCGACCCCTGTGACGTGCTTGTCGCCAATACGCGCCCCGTGGCGCCCGGCGCGGTTATTTCCGTGCGTCCGATCGGCGTGTTGCGCATGACCGACGAAGCCGGCGGCGACGAGAAGATCGTTGCGGTGCCATCGCCGCGCCTCACCCAGCGTTATGTGGACGTGCACAACTACACCGATCTCCAGGAGATGACCTGGCGGCGCATCGAGCATTTCTTCGTGCACTACAAGGATCTCGAGCCCGGCAAATGGGCCAAGGTCGCCGGCTGGGGAGACGCCGCGGAGGCCCGCGCGTTGATCAGCGCGGGGATCGAGCGCGCGAAGGCGGAAAAGAAGTAATACGCGTCATTGCGAGCGAAGCGAAGCAATCCAGAGCAGCGGTCGCGACTCTGGATTGCTTCGTCGCTTCGCTCCTCGCAATGACGGGAGATGATTTTGCCAACGCCTCCGCGCTCAGCGCCGCTTCTTCGAAGCATTACCCGGCGCGATTGATAAGCGGCGGCGTGCGCGAGATGACGCCTTTCTTGAAGCAGGCAGGCCGATCCTTCCAGGCGACGATGCCATTCTCGCTTTCGGCGTAATGCGCCGCAGAATCGATGGCCTCGTCGACGCTGCTCGCCGGATCGAGATCGCCGATCACATAGGTCCACTTGGTTGCGCTGGCGAGAGCGATTGTCGCCGGCCTCTTGCAGACCGCGAGACAGTCGACCGGCTCCACGCGGAAATCAAGCGCGCGCTCAGCCAGCCGGGACCGCAAGGCGTCGATAAAAGCCGCGCCCGGACGGCGCTCGGGATCGTTGCTGTCACGGCAAGACGTGCAGACGAAAATTGTGACCTCGCTGTTGTTCGACACGTCGCTTCTCCCGTTCTCGGCGGGAGAAGTTTTCATAGCGAAATCCGCAAAGGTCAAGAACTAGCGCGAAACGACACGCGCGCATTTTTCAAAAGAAAGCCGAGACAGAAGAAACAGCTAGTCGCATAGCTCAGCAAGGCGCGAGACGCTTTCGACCAACACGTCGCGCGTCTCCGTGCGCACGCCGTGCTCGCGCAATTTGGCGAAGGCGCGCGACAGCGTTTCCTGCTTCACGCCCAGCCGTGCGGCGATCAGCCTTTTGTCATAGGGCAAGCGAAAGCGGCACTGTTCTTCGCCCGGCGGGCAGAGCGCGAGAATGAAGCTTGCGAGCCGCTGGTCGGCGTTCTGCGCCTTGAGCGCTTCGATCTCCGTGACAAGCGCGGCGATCTTGTCCTTGGCGTCCTGAACGACCGCCGCACAAAGAGACGGCGACTCCTTCATCAGCCGCGAGAAACGCGCTGCGGGGAATTTGAGAACCGAAGTCGGACCGATGGCCTCCGCCGAGACACGGTAGGTTTCATTCGCGCCCGAAGGCGGTTCGCCGACCGTCTCGCCGTCAGAACAGATTCCGACAAGCGTCTCGTCGCCCGAGGATGCGATGCGCAATACTTTGACGTAACCGTGCAGGACGATCACGACAGCGTTCACGAGATCGCCTTGGCGGAAGATCGCGGCGCCTTCGTCGAAGGTTTCAACCTTGGCCTCGAGCGCTAGACGCGAGAGCGTCTCGCTGTCGACGGAAGCGAAAAGCCGCAAATCGCGAAGCGTCGGCGGCTCGGAAAGCGTCGCGCGGGAACTCCGCCGGTTCACGCGGCCTTTGCGGGTTTGAGCAATTTCGAGCGCAATATCTCCATGCATTGTCACGCGGACCTCTCCCCTCGTTAAAAACCAGTCCCGGCGGTTTTGTCGAAGATTGCTCCGGAGCCGCCAGCTCAAATGCAATGGGGCCGATCAGATCAAGCAAAAGCAGGCTAGCGCGATTCAGAGCCGAGCGCACGGGACAAACCGTCGCACAGCCGTAAAAAAATACAATGGCAATGCAGCATTACTCGGAAGGAGCGTCGCGTTCCAAAAGGAAAATCGCTTGTTCGCCCATCAGATTCCAAACCCACCAAGGCGCATTGACGCGAATCGGCGCGCCCGCGTGATCGAGCGCAAAGCCGCGTTCGATATGGGCGCCGAGATTGTCAACAAGCTCCACGAAGTCGCGGATTGTACACAAATGAATGTTCGGCGTGTCGTGCCAGCTATAGGATAAATTGCCGGTCACCGGCATGCGGCCGCGAAAGGCGAGCTGGACGCGCACGCGCCAATAGCCGAAATTAGGGAAAGAGACGATGGCGCGGCGGCCGATGCGCAGCATATTGCCGAGCGCCTCCCGCGGATGGCGCGTCGCCTGCAATGTCTGCGACAGAATCACATAGTCGAAGCCGTCATTGGGATAATCCGCAAGATCCGTGTCCGCGTCGCCCTGGATGACCGACAATCCCTTGGCGACGCATTCGTTCACGCCGCGCTGCGAAAGTTCCACGCCGCGTCCGTCGACATTCTTCGCCCGCGCCAGAAGCTGCAAAAGCGCGCCGTCGCCGCAGCCGACGTCGAGCACGCGGGCGCCCGGCTCCACCATGTCGGCGATGAGTAGATGATCGAGGCGAGGATGTTGAGTGAGGGTCATGGCCGCGCCTTCAGCCCGCGCGCGACGGCGGCCGATTCGAGGAAGCCGCGCGTCGTCGCGATGAACATCGGCTCGTGCAGCAAAAAGGCGTCGTGGCCTTTGTCCGATTCGATCTCGACGAAGGAAACCGAAGCGCCGCCCGCATTCAGCGCATGCACGACGGCGCGCGAATCGGAGGTCGGATAAAGCCAGTCGGAGGTGAAAGAGACGACGCAGAAACGCGTCTTAGTGTCTTTGAAGGCTTTCGCCAGAGAGCCGCCATAGTCTGCCGCGAGATCGAAATAATCGCAGGCGCGCGTCACGAAAAGATAGGAATTGGCGTCGAAGCGCTCGACGAAGGCGACGCCCTGATAGCGCAGATAGCTTTCGACCTGAAAATCGGCGTCAAAAGAGAATGTCGGGGCGGAGCGGTCCTGCAGCTTGCGGCCGAATTTGCGCTGCAGCGCGGCTTCCGAAAGATAGGTGATATGCGCCGACATGCGCGCCACGGCGAGACCCTTTTCGGGGCGCACGCCCTGCTCGAGATAACGGCCGGCCCGCCAATCCGGGTCGGCCATCACGGCCTGGCGGCCGACCTCGTTGAAGCCGATGTTTTGCGCCGAATGTTTCGCCGCCGTCGCGATCGGCATGGCGGAAAAAACGCGATCGGGATAGCTCGCCGCCCATTGCAGCACCTGCATGCCGCCCATCGAGCCGCCCGCCACGCAGAAGAGCGTCTCGATGCCGAGATGATCGATCAGCATCGCCTGAGCGCGCACCATGTCGCGGATAGTCACCACCGGAAAATCGAGGCCATAAGGCTTGCCGGTCGACGAATTCGTCGAGGAAGGCCCCGTCGTGCCCATACAGCCGCCGACGACATTGGAGCAAATGATGAAATATCGCTCCGTGTCGAAGGGCTTGCCGGGACCGACCAAGGCGTCCCACCAGCCGGGCTTGCCGGTGACGGGATGGACGCCCGCGGCATATTGGTCGCCGGTGAGCGCGTGGCAGAGTAGGATGGCGTTGCTGCGGTCGGCGTTCAATTCGCCATAGGTCTCGTAACCGATAGCGAGCGGCGCAATGCTCCGGCCGCCGTCGGTGACGAGCGCGTGATCCATTGGGAAAACGACGCTTTTGCCGTGCGGCTTGCCGTTTGCCCCATTTGCGCAGGGGGCCAGGATCGGCGGGGCGCCGTCGTCGTCCTTCGCCTGCTGAGATTGAGTCAAAACGATCCCCACGTTCGATATGCCGAACGAATTGTTCGGCACCATCGAGGCGCGGGCCGGGACTGTCAAGGCCCGAAATATGAGCGCTTGCTACTGGCTCGCTATCTCGCCCCCGTTTCCGCCGCCGGGGCGCTCATCAGCTCGAGAGCCGCGCCAAGTTGCGCGAGATCCTGCGGGCGCGACAGGCGGTGGTCGCCGTCGGCGACGAAGGTCAGCGTCACCGGATCGGCCGAGAGATGTTCAACGAGGGTCATTGCGTGACGCCAGGGCACGTCCGGGTCCGCCATGCCTTGCAGAATATGCACGGGCGCGTAGGCGCGAATAATGCCGCCGAGCAGGAGATGATTGCGCCCATCCTCGATCAGCCGGCGCGTGATCGGCGTGGGGTCGGGCGCATAGTCGGACAGGCGGCGCCACGCCCCCTTCTCGATGATGTCGCGGCGCGCCGCCGCGTCGAGATTGGCCCAGATGAGCGCTTCCGTGAAATCGACGGCGGGCGCAATTAGGATAAGGCCGGCAAGGCGGCGCTCCTCGCCTCTTTCAGCGAGACGGCGCGCCAGAAGCAGCGCGAGCCATCCGCCCATCGAGCTGCCGACCACGATCTGGGGACCTTGCGTCGATTGCAGGAAGACCGCGGCGGTCTGCTCCAGCCAATCGCCGATGCAGCCATCTTCGAACCGTCCGCCCGATTCGCCATGGCCCGAATAATCGAATCGCAGAAAGGCGCGCCCCCTCTCGCACGCCCATGCGTCGAGATAGCTCGCCTTGGTGGAGGCCATATCGGACGCAAAGCCCCCGAGCCAGACGATTCCCGGCGCGGCGATCCCCGCGTGGGTCGGTTTTCGCAGCCGCCTTGCGATGCGCCAGGGCGGGCCGCCGGCGGGATTGGCTACATGGAGGAAGTCGGTTTGCGTCGGGGTCGGGATCAAGCTCATCTCTTCTTTTCGTCGATGCGGCGACGCGCGTTCTCGCTCCGCGCTTGTTTTGCCGCCATTTGCTCATAGTTGGTAAATAATCCCGTAAGAGAATGCGGCCTCACGAAGTTGGAACTGGTCGCCCGCCCCCTGATGCCGCAAACGCTCGCCCCTCCCAAAGCCCCCGCCGCCGACCAATCGCTGGTCGGGAGAACGGTGCTGCAGATTGTCCCCGACCTTCAATCGGGCGGCGCGGAGCGCGCCACGATCGATATGGCGGAAGCGCTCGCGCTCGCCGGGGGACGCTGTCTCGTCGCCTCGCGCGGCGGCCGCATGGTCAGCGAGCTGCAATCCAAGGGCGGAATCTGGATTCCCTTCCCGGCGGCGACGAAGAACCCATTCGCCATGGCGCTCAACTCCGTGCAGCTCGCCCGCATTCTCCGCGACGAGGGCGTCGACATCGTCCACGCGCGTTCGCGGGCGCCCGCCTGGGTCGCTTATTACGCCACGCGCCAGACCGGCGCCAAATTCGTCACGACCTACCACAGCGCCTACTATGGATCCTCGCCGATCAAGCTGCGCTACAACGCGGTCATGGCGACAGGCGACACGGTCATCGCCATTTCCGAATTCGCGGCGCAGCGTATTCGCCAATTGCATCCGGACGCCAGCGAACGTGTCGTAGTCATTCCGCGCGGCGCCGACCTGCGCGTCTTTTCGCCCAACGCCGTATCGCCCTCCCGCGTTCAGAGGCTGCGCGCGCAATGGAATGTGGCGGCGCATGAGCGCGTCGTGCTGCTGCCCGCGCGGCTGGCCGCGCGCAAAGGCCATGCAGTGATGATCGAGGCGGCCAAGCGCCTCGCAGCGAGCGATATGAGCGACATTCGCATTCTCTTCGTCGGCGATCCCCACAGTGAGAATTTCCGCCAGGCGATCGAAACGCAGATCCAGCGGGCCGGGGTTTCGGATCTGGTCCGCAACGCCGGCCATTGCGACGACATGCCCGCAGCCTATCTCGCCGCCGCCGCCGTCGTCGCGCCCTCCATCGAGCCCGAAGCCTTCGGCCGCGTCGCTATCGAAGCCCAGGCGATGGGCGCGCCGGTCGTCGTTTCCGACATCGGCGCCTCTCCCGAGATCGTGCAAGCGCCGCCGCAGACGCCGCGCCATCAGGCGACAGGCTGGCGCGTGCCGCCGGGCGATCCCGTCGCCCTCGCGCGCGCGATCGGCGAAGCGCTGTCTTTGACGGCTTCGGCGCGCGACGAATTGATGCTGCGCGCCCGCGACAATGTGCAGAGCCGATTCTCGATCGAACAGATGCAGCGCGCGACTCTCGATGTCTATCGGCGCCTTGTGCAGCAATAGGAGCCGCTCAGGATAACGCCGCAGCTTGCGACGGACCGTCCAGTCCACGTCTCATTGCGGTCGAAGATTTGCCCATTTGAAGAGAGACGCTTCCCTCATCGCCACGAGTAAGGAGCGATCGACATGAAGCGTATCCCAGTCTTCGATCTCTTCACGCGTCTTGTGCCCGCAGCCGCCGCCTTGGCGCTTCTCGCCGCGCCGGCGGGAGCGGTCGCCCCCCATGATCCCAACGATCCGCACGGCGTCTGGCTGCGCCCGGAAGGGGGAGAGCAATTCAGCTTCTACGACTGCGGCGCGCAACTGTGCGCCAAGCTCATTTCCGTCGAGAAGGCCGAGGATCAGAAATCCATCGGCACGGTGATCTTGCGCGGCGCCACCAAGAGCGGGCCCAACGAATGGAAGGGCAAGCTTTATAATGCGCAGGACGGCAAGACCTACGATGGCTCGATCACCATCAAATCGGCAAATGAGTTGCGGCTGAAAGGTTGTCTCTGGGGCATTCTCTGCAGCGGCGAAACCTGGACCCGCGTCAGCGCTGCGCCCGCGACCAAGCCGCAGGCCGCGCTCGAGCCGCACGCGAAGGAAGCAAGGGCCGCCAGCGCGGAATAATCGGCCAAGACGGGCGGCGCCGGTTCGCGGGTTAGCTTCCGAGGCGGCCTCGTCCTTCGAGACGCGAGCTGCGCTCGCTCCTCAGGATGAGGCCTAAATGTCTTGCTTGCGCCGATGCAGAAGCCCCTCATGCTGAGGAGCCTGCGCAGCAGGCGTCTCGAAGCACGAGGGGCGTCATCGCCATTTGTATGCACTCTGGTGCCGCCTTTTTGAAAGGCGGCGTTTTTTTGTGCACTCCAACAGCATAGTTTCTGCTTCATTCGTCTCGCAAAACGCGCCATCGCCTTTACATTCGCTTCATCGAATCATCGGGCGTCGGGAGGCTGCGTGGGCGAGAATCCGTTACATCTCGAATCCTACCGCGAGGCGCTCGTCTTTCTCACCACCGCGGGCGTGGTCGTGCCTTTGTTCCATCGGCTGCGAGTCAGCCCGGTGCTGGGCTTCCTCCTTGCCGGCGCGGCGCTCGGGCCGCATGGGCTCGGCAGCATCGCCGAGCGCTACGGATGGCTCGGCTATTTCACCATCGCCGATGTCGAAGGCGTCGGGCGGCTCGCCGAATTCGGGCTCGTCTTCCTGCTCTTCATGATCGGGCTGGAGCTTTCCTGGGAGCGCCTCGTACGCTTGCGGCGGCTCGTTTTCGGCCTGGGGCTTGCCCAGGTCGCCGTTTGCACGACGATACTGGCGCTTGTCGGGCGCTATTGGTTCGGCGTCGACGCCGCGCCCTCGATCCTGATGGGCGTCGCCCTCGCCATGTCCTCGACGGCAGTGGTGATGCCGGTGCTCTCCGAAGGACGGCGCATCAATAAATCGCCGGGGCGCGTCGCTTTTTCGGTGCTGCTGCTGCAGGATTTGATGGTGGCGCCGGCGTTGTTCTTCGTCACCGTCCTGGCCGAAGCCAAAAATGGCTTCAACGCGCTTCAAGCCGTCTACACTCTCCTGCCCGCCTTCGTCGCGCTTGCCGGCCTCATCATTTTCGGCCGGCTGTTGCTGCGGCCGCTGTTCCGTCTCGTCGCCGCGGCGCAATTGGCGGAGCTTTTCGTCGCCGCCTGTCTGCTGGTGATCGTGGGCGAAGCGCTGGTGACGGCTTCGGCCGGCCTCTCCATGGGCCTCGGCGCCTTCGTCGCCGGCCTGCTGCTCGCGGAGACGGAGTTCCGTCGCGAGATCGAGGTGACGATCGAGCCGTTCAAAGGCTTGCTGCTCGGCCTTTTCTTCGTCTCCGTGGGCGCGGGGCTCGACATTGGCGCGGTCGTCGCCGACCCGGCGCCGACGATCATCCATACGCTGGGGCTCATTGCGGTGAAGGCGGCGATCATCTTCGCGCTCGCGCTCTTGTTCCGCATCGACTGGCGGGCCTCGGCCGAAGCCGCCTTGCTGCTCGCGCCCGGCGGCGAATTCGCCTTCGCGCTTCTCACCTCCGCCATGCTCGCCGGCGTCCTGCCCGGCCACAATGGCGCCGAGACCATGGTCGTGGTGACGCTGAGCATCTTCTTCATTCCCTTTCTGGGGCGCCTCGGCGCGCGGCTCTCGCAATCCGCCGAGCGCGCAAGCGATGAAACGAAATTCGCGCATCTCGAGCCGGAAAACGCCGTCGCCGAAGGCCGCGTCCTGATCGTGGGCTATGGGCGCGTCGGCAGCCTGGTCGGCGACATGCTGTCGCGCCACAATGTGCCTTTCGTCGCGGTGGAAAATCTCGTCTCCATCGTCACCGACGCGCGCGCGAAAGGCGTCGAGATTTATTGGGGCAACGCCGCGCGCAAGGACTTCCTGATGCGCTGCGGCCTGGAGCAGGCGCGCGCCCTCGTCGTGACCATCGAGAACGCGGCGGCGGTCGAGGAGATCGTGCGTATCGCCGGCGAGATCAGGACCGATCTGATCATCGTCGCCCGCGCCCGCGACGCGCGCCACGCCACGACGCTCTATGCGCTCGGCGCCAGCGACGCCATCCCCGAGACGATCGAGGCGAGCCTGCAGCTTGCGGAGACGGTGCTCGTCGATGTCGGCGTGCCCATGGGCTATGTGATCGCCTCCATCCACGAGAAGCGCGACGAATACCGCAAGATCCTCCAGCCCACGGGCGAAGAAGCGCGCGCCCGTCAGACGGAAAGACGCAATAAGATAAAACGCGAGCAGGCGCGGCGCCGTATCTCCGGCCGACCGGCGAAAGAGGCGGAGGAGGAGGCGTAGGGCGGCCCCAAGCCGCCGTTCTTCCTGATAATTTTCCTATTTGCGGCGCGCAGAGACAAGGATATATTCCTATTACAGGAACCATCCTTTCCCCAACCCGGTCGCGCCATGACGGACATTCTCTCCCACGCCCAGATTTGGGCGGCCATAGACGCGCTCGGCGAGCGCTATGGGCTCACGCCCTCCGGCCTCGCGCGCAAGGCGGGGCTCGATCCGACGACCTTCAACCGCTCCAAGCGCGAGACGGCTACGGGGCGCCAGCGCTGGCCCTCGACCGAATCGATCGCCAAGGTTCTGCAGGCGACGGGCGCGAGCCTCGACGACTTCATGGCGCTGGTCTCGGCGAGCGGCGAAGCGCGGCGCTACACCCGCCCGCTGATCGGCATGGCGCAGGCCGGCGCGGGCGGCTTTTTCGACGACTCAGGGTTTGCCGTGGGCGCCGGCTGGGACGAGATCGACATTCTCGCCGAGGCCGACGAGCACTCTTATGCGCTGGAGATTGCCGGCGACTCGATGGCGCCGCTCTATCGCGAGGGCGACATCGTCATCGTCTCGCCCGCTGCGCCAATTCGCCGCGGCGACCGCGTCGTAGTGAAGACGACCGCCGGCGAGATCATGGCCAAGGAGCTCAAACGCCAGACGGCGCGCTCGATCGAATTGCGCTCGATCAATCCAGCCTATCCCGACCGCGTCGTGCCGCGCGAGGACGTGAGCTGGATGGCGCGGATTTTATGGGCGAGCCAATAAGGCGCAAGGAAAGAGCTGTGCTATAGAGCGATTTCCTTTCCAAGGAGGTGGGCCCGAACATGCGTCATTCCCTCATCGCCTCGATCTTTGCTCTTTTGTCGGTCGGCGCCGGCACCGCTCATGCCGAGGGCGCCTTGCGCGATCAGGCAAAGGGCCTGTTCGAGCCGATTCCCAAGACCGCGCCGGCGTTCCCCAACAATCCGGCGACGCCGGAAAAGCTCGCGCTCGGCAAGATGCTTTACTTCGAGACGCGCCTGTCCGAGCACCGGGACATGGCCTGCGCCACCTGCCACAACCTCAGCATGAGCGGCGTCGACACGATCGCCAGCAGCCAGCTCGCGGGGCGCGACGTGCAGACGGTGCTCAACGCCGTCTTCAACAAATCCCTATATTGGGACGGCCGCGCGGCTGATCTGCAGGACCAGGTCGTCAATTCGGTCATGGCCAATCCCAAGGCCGTGCTGAAGACGCGCGGCGGGCCCATGGCGATCAATCCGATCGAGCTCGCCGCCACCAAGCAGCATGAAATCGATCAGCTCAAGACCGTGCCTTCGTATGTCGAGGCTTTCAAGACGGCCTTCCCCGGCGAAGCCGACCCTCTCGTCTACAACAATATCGGCAAAGCGATCGCGGTCTTCGAAGCGACGCTGATCACCCCCGATTCCGCCTTCGATCGCTGGCTGACCGGAGACGACGCGGCGCTCGACGACACGCAAAAGGCCGGCCTCGAGCTCTTCATCAACAAGGGCTGCGCCGCTTGCCACAATGGCGTGAACATCGGCGGGGCGAGCTACGCCAAATTCGGCGTCGTCGCGAATCCCGGCCCCGAATATCTGCCGCCCGAGGACGCCGGCCGCTACGCAGTGACCAAGAACAACGCGGACCGTTACGTGTTCAAGGTTGCGTCGTTGCGCAACGTCGAAATGACCCCGCCCTATTTCCACACAGGCTCGACCTTCGATCTGAGGAAAGCGGTGGCGGTGATGGCGGAGGCGCAGCTCGGCGCGAAGCTCTCCGACGACGAGACGACGAAAATCGTGGCTTTCCTGAAGACGCTGACGGGGAAGCAGCCCGACATCGTTCTCCCGGTCCTGCCGCCGCGCGACCGCTGATACTATTTCCGTTTGAACAGCGCGCATTGGGGAATGTCATTCCCGGCGGGCTGAAAGCCCGACCGGGAATCCAGAGCCACAAAAGCGCTGGTTCTGCTCTGGATTCCCGATCGCTCGCTTCGCGAGCGTCGGGAATGACAGCGGGCCCAGCCAACAGCGGCGGGCGCTATACTCAAAAAACAAGCGCCGCTCGCATGAGTCCATGCGAGCGGCGCTGCTGCTTTCGGAGGCTGATTAGTGAGCCTTTTTCAGCTTCAGCAGCTTGAACGGCGGCGGCGGCGTCACCGGCATATATTGCAGATTGAGATTGCCAATGCCGGCCGAGAGATTAAGCCCCGTATCGGCGGAAACGGAAATCGGCTGCAGCGAAATGGAATTGCTGGAGCCGCCGACCAGCACGGCGCCGCCGACCCCGGCGCCGACCGCCACTGATCCCTGCGCGCCCGCGTAATCGCCGGCCAAAGCGCCCGGACCGACCTTATTGGTCGCGGTCACAACTTCCCATATCATTTCACCAGGGCCGCTGATCCCGATATTCGCGCCCACGTTGGTGAGCCGGCCGATATAGTGCTGCGGCGGCGCAGATTGGCCTTTATAGACGCAGTCGGCCACCTGGTTTTCTACCAGGATCATGCCGACCCCACCCGAGAGATGACATTGCAGCGTGCCGACAGTCGCCGTCTGCGCAAGCGCGTTGGCCGGGACGAGCGCCAGGCCCAAAAAGGCCAGGCCGGCGAGCGACAGTTTCTTGGACAAAATCATTGGCGCCTCATTCAGGAAGAATCGGAGCGAGATTAGGAGAGACCAGCTCAGGCTGGGCCCGGCAAGCTAACACGGCCGAGACGTCGTTCAACCTCGCTCTTCGCAATCGCGGTAAGGACAACGTAAACGATCTCGGCTGCCAGCGGCGCGTCAACGCGACGTTAACTCAGTCCGAACCCTTCTCCCGCGCGGCGCGTGAACCGATCGCCCGCGCGATTGTCGTTGTCTTCCGCTTATGCTCGGATATGCGGGGTGACCGAGCTCGGTCACTCCTCGCGTCGCAGTTTTCCTCAACGCTATTCCCGGAGCGTCTCATGAAGCTACGTTATTTCCTTCTCGCTTCTTGCGTCCTCGCCGCCCAGGCGGCCGTCGCCGACACGAAAAAGCCGGTCGCTAAATGGACCTGTGAGGAGTTTCTCGCTGTCCAGGACGACTTCCAGCCCAAGGTCGTCTATTGGGCGACGGCCAAGGCCAAAAGCGGCAAGCCCGATTCCGTCGTCGACATCGAGGGCACGGAAAAAGTCGTGCCGATGATTATCGACGACTGCAAGAAAGCGCCGAGCGAGTCGTTCGTGACCAAGCTTCGGAACGCATGGCGCGCCGTGGAAGCGGACGCGAAAAAACTGAAGGACAAACTGTAACAAACCTACATTCAGCCGCGGCGAGAAAGCATGTCGCCGTCATTGCGAGCGAAGCGAAGCAATCCAGAGCCGCGGTCGCCGCCCTGGATTGCTTCGTCGCTTACGCTCCTCGCAATGACGGCCGCGGCTACGCCGGGGGAGCGGCGTGTTCACGCAGGCTCGAGAACTATCCGCCGAACAGCCGCCGCAAGAAGCCCTTGGGCTTCTCGGGCCGGGCCGGCGGCGCAATAGTCGCCGTCGGCGGCGCCGCGGCTGCGGCGGTCATGCCGACGGCGACGCGGGTCTGCTCCTCCTCGCGCGCCACATCGGCGCGGGCCAGAAGCGACGCAAGCGCCGGCGCCGAGGCCGCGGAAATCCAGCGGCCGGCGCGGCGGGCGGCGAGATATTCCGAAAGCGCCGAGGCGCTCTCGAGGTCGCGCGATTTCTCGAAATGGGCGATGGCGCTTTCGACCGCCGTCAAATCCTCAAGGCGCCGGGCGGCGACAGAGGCGGCGCGCCGGACAACCGGGTCTACAGACAAGCCGATACGCGCAGCGCGCAAAAACGGCATATCCTCTTCCCGGATCAAAACGCCGAGCGCGGCGACTTGCGACATTGCGTCTAGGCCAGGGGGCGTCATTCCCTCGGCGCCGCAAGCAGCGGCGTAGCGCGCGGCGAGCGACGCGCCGCCACGTGGGTCCGCGACAACGCGCGCGCCCTGCGCCAGCGCTCCGCCGCGCATGAGCGCCGTCGCCAGCGCCGGATCGACGCCATAGGCGCCATAAGCGCCCATCTCTTGCAGCGCGGCCCGCGCCGGCGGCGGCGATTGCGTCGCGAGCGTCACGAAGCTCGCCAATTGTAGAGGCTCGAACACGTCCCACAGACCGGCTGCAGAGAAGCGCGTGGAAAAGCCCGCGCGCGTCAGCGCCTCGTTGAAACCGGCGACGAGCTTCTCCCGCCGGCTCTTCAATCCGGCCGCGCGTTCGGCGAAGGCGCGGGCCGCGGCGCTCGTATTGGTGCGGGTGACGGAATGGACGCCGCGGCGCGTCAGCTCTTCGATGAGCGGATCGTCCTCACTAAGGCGCCGGGGAACGAGCCCATCGGCCTCGAAACGAAAGAGCCGCGCAACGAGCGGACCGCCGGGATCGACCGGGGCGATGGCGAGGTCGCCCTGCCGCGCGGCCGGCGCCACAAGCCCCAGATCGTCGCCGAGCGCCGCCCCGTAAAAATCGATCTCGATCGTTTCTCCGGCGCCGGCGCCGTTTTTCTCGAGGCTGCGCCGCACGGCGACGCCGTCGGCCTCCGGCGAATCGGGATCGAGCAGAAGGTTGAGGAGGTTCGCGACGACGATGGCGTCACGGGCCTCCACCGCGTCGGGCAATTCGCCCGCGTCGCCCGTCGCCTCACGAATGTCGTCGAAGGTCAGCGGGTCGATGACCGGCTCGCCAGCCTGCTTTTGCTCATGCATCCAGCCACGCAGGCGGCGGCGTTGGTTGAGGACGAGCGCGACGCTGGCGCCGCCGAGCGCCGCCGCGCTCTCCTCCAGAGAATCGGGAATGCGCAGGCGCAGCATGGCGCGCGGCGCGCCATTTTCGTGCAGCCAATGCTGCATGATGGCGAAGGGCGCCTCGCGGGTGTCGGCGGAAGCCTCGATGTCGAGCCTGCGCGCCTCCAGCAGCAGCCGGCTCTGATAGGCAGGAAAAATGCGCCGCGCCGGCGCGAGCCGCGCGACGAGGGCGCCGCCCGCGCTCTGCTCGAAGGCGCGGCGCTGCCCGAAGGCCCAGACAAGGCGCGGCCCGGCCGTCGTGGCCTGCTCCCGCGCGAGCCGCTCAATATCGCCGCGCGCCGGAAACGCAACGAGCCGGAAGGCGGCCGCATCTGGGCCGCCGCCCTCGGGCAAGAGGGTCATCAACAGGCGATAATCGCCCTCTGGAGGCTGGTCGCGCTCCGAGCCCAGAAAAAGCGTCAGCTCCTCACCGTCGGCGGCGAGCAGGCGCACGAAACGATGTTCGAGCGAAATGTCGGCAATCACGACTCCGGCGCGCCAACGCGCCGCGTCGATCACATCGACGAGCGTGGGCTCGATCACGAAACCGGGGTCGCGCGCCGAAATGACGGTCAGCGCGGGGCGCGCGCCAAGCGGCGACGCGCGTTCGGCGCCGTCGAAGCACCCAATGACGAGCCGTCGCCGACCGTCCCAGAAATAGTCCAACTGCTCACGCCACATTCGCCACAGCGCCCGGTTGAAAGCCCAAGAAAAGCATGACGCCGCGGGCCATGCGCGGAAAAGGCGGCCAAAGAATAGCCGCGCTGCCCCTCGCCGCGCAAATACGATCAAAAATGTCGCGCGCCCGCGTCTTGACGCAGTGCGGGAGGAAGCACATCTTTGTGGTCGTAACCTCTTTCGCGGGAGAGACCGGCTCGCGCCGGCGCCGAAGGCGAAACCGCCCCGGAAACGCTCAGGCAAAAGGACCGCGGAGAGGATAGACTCTGGAAAGCGGCGCGGCGCTCCAAAAGCGCTTCGCCCACCGAAGGGCGTAACTCGCTTGCCTATCGGCAAGCGGGGAAATCTCTCAGGTCACCGGACAGAGGGGGCGCGTCGCGAGCCTGATTCCGCCCGCTGCGCAAACGCCCGAAGCCGGAGAGTCTCTTGTGACCGCTCAGCCCAACCACGATGGCGCCCCGCTGGCGCATTTGCCGCTCGACGCATTGCATCGCAGCCTGGGGGCGCGCATGGCGCCCTTTGCCGGCTATGACATGCCCCTGCAATATGCCTCGGGCATCGTCTCCGAGACGCTGCACACGCGCCAGAAGGCGGGAGTGTTCGACGTGTCGCATATGGGCCAGGCGATCCTTGCCGGCGCGGGCGCTGCGCGCGCGCTCGAAAGCCTCACGCCCGGCGACCTCGTCGGGCTCGCGCCCGGGCGCATGCGCTACACGCAGCTTTTGAACGAAAAAGGCGGCGTTTCCGACGATTTGATGGTGACGCGGCTGCCGGGCGTCGAGGAGCGACTGCTCATTGTCGTCAACGCGTCACGGAAGGCGGATGATTTCGCGCTCATTCGCGAGCGCCTGCCGCAATTCGACTTCATCCCGTTGAACCGCGCGCTGATCGCCCTGCAAGGGCCGCGCGCGGCGGCCGTCCTCGGCGCCCTCCTCCCCGGCGCCGAGGACCTTCCCTTCATGAGCTGGCGCGCTTTCGAAGAGAGCGTGTCGAGCTTCTTCGTTTCGCGCTCCGGCTATACGGGCGAGGACGGTTTCGAGATTTCCATGCGCGCCGACCGCGCCGAGCTTTTCGTGAAGGCGCTTCTGGACAATGAAGGCGTGGCGCCGGCGGGGCTGGGCGCGCGCGACGCGCTGCGGCTGGAGGCCGGACTGCCGCTCTATGGGCATGATCTCGACGAGACCACCGACCCGGTGGAGGCCGGCCTTTCCTGGTCGATTGGCAAAAGGCGGCGCGCGGAAGGCGGCTTCCCCGGCTTCGAGCGCATCGACGCCGCTTTGCGCAATGGACCGCCGCGCCTGCGGGTCGGACTCCTGCCGCAGACCAAAGCGCCGGTGCGCGAGGGCGCCATCCTCGTTTCACAAAGCGGCGAAGTCGCCGGCCATGTCACCTCCGGCGGATTTTCGCCGACGCTGCAGCGGCCGATCGCCATGGGCTATGTCGCGCGCGAATATGCCGCGCCCGGCGTTTCGCTCGCCACGGAATTGCGCGGCAACCGCATCGGCGTCGATGTGGCGCCCCTGCCTTTCGTGGCGCATCGCTACTTCAAAGCCTGATGGGATGGGATGAACCATGCTGCGTTTCACGAGGGACCATGAATATCTTCGGCTCGATGGCGACGTCGCGACCATCGGCATCTCCGACTATGCGCAGGCGCAGCTCGGCGACATTGTTTTCGTCGATCTGCCCAAGATCGGAAAGAAAGTCACCAAAGGCTCGGAGCTCGCTGTCGTCGAAAGCGTGAAAGCCGCGAGCGAAGTCTATGCGCCGGTTACCGGCGAAGTCGTCGAAGTGAACGCGGAACTCGGCGAAAAGCCCGCGCTCGTCAACGATGATCCGCTCGCCGGCGGCTGGCTCGTCAAGCTGCGCCTGGAGAATGCGGGCGAAGTTGAAACGCTGATGGACGAAGGCGCCTACGCCGGTTTCGTGAAGACCTTGTAGCGCCGGAAGGAACAAGAGATGCGCTATCTCCCGCTGTCAGACGCCGACCGGAAGACCATGCTGGCGACGATCGGCGTAGATAAAATAGAAGACCTCTACGCGGACGCGCCGGCCTCGACGCTGCTGAAAGAACCGCTCGGTCTGCCGCGTCACAAATCGGAGCTGGAGGTCGAGCGCATCTTCTCGCAGCTTTCCGCGCGCAATACGCCCGCGGGGCGCGTTCCTTTTTTTATAGGCGCCGGCGCCTATCGGCATCACGTGCCGGCCAGCGTCGATCATCTGATCCAGCGCTCGGAGTTTCTGACGAGCTACACGCCCTATCAGCCGGAGATTTCGCAGGGCACGCTGCAAACGCTCTTCGAGTTCCAGACCCAGGTCGCGCTCCTCACGGGCATGGATGTCGCCAACGCCTCCATGTATGACGGTTCGACGGCGACGGCGGAAGCCGTGCTGATGGCGCACCGGCTGACGAAGCGCCGCAAGGCGCTGCTCTCGGGCGGTCTTCATCCGCATTACGCCGAGGTCGTGCAAACGGTCTCGCGCCTTGCCGAAGACGAGACGATCGTCATGGCGCCCGATGTGTCGGGAGCCGAAGACCTTATCGCGAAAATCGACGATACGGTTTCCTGCGTCGTCGTGCAGACGCCGGATTTTTTCGGCAATCTTCGCGATCTAACGAAGATTGCGGAGACCTGCCACCGCTATGGCGCTCTGCTCGTCGCGGTCTTCACCGAAGCCGTTTCGCTCGGCCTACTGACGCCGCCGGGCGCCATGGGCGCCGACATCGTTGTCGGCGAAGGCCAATCGATCGGCAATGCGCTGAATTTCGGCGGCCCCTATGTCGGACTCTTCGCCACGCGGCACGATTACGTGCGGCAAATGCCGGGGCGTCTTGCGGGCGAAAGCGTCGACGCCGACGGGCGGCGTTCTTTCGTGCTCACGCTCTCGACGCGCGAGCAACATATCCGCCGCGACAAGGCGACGTCGAACATCTGCACCAATTCGGGCCTGTGCGCCCTCGCCTTCACCATTCATCTGACGCTGCTCGGCGAAGCAGGCCTCACGCGTCTCGCGAAACTCAATCACGCCAACGCAGTCGCGCTGGCGGAAATGCTGGAGCGCGTTCCGAGCGTCGACGTGCTCAACAAGAGCTTCTTCAACGAATTCACGCTGCGCGTGAAAGGCGACGCCGCCGCGCTTGTTGAAAGAATGGCGGCAAAGGGCGTGCTCGCAGGCGTCCCCGTCTCGCGGCTGCTGCCAAAAGCCGGCCTCGACGATCTGCTGCTCGTCGCCTGCACTGAAACCAATACGCCAGAAGATCGTGCGGCTTTTGTCGCCGCTCTGGAAGGGTCTCTTTAAGATGCTCGACCGCCCCACTCATATCGACGACGAAACGCCCGACACCTTCACCGGCAATCGCGCGCTCGATCAGGAAGAACCTTTGCTCTTTGAAATCGGCCGCACGGACGCGACCGGCGTCGACGTGGACGAACCGCCACAATTCGCCGCACGCCTCGGCGGGCTGGAGCGAAAAGGGTCCATCGGCCTGCCCGGCCTCAGCGAGCCGGAGACGATGCGCCATTATGTGCGCCTGTCGCGCAAGAACTATTCGATCGACGCGGGCCTTTATCCGCTCGGCTCCTGCACGATGAAGCACAATCCGCGTTCGAACGAAAAGCTCGCGCGGCTGGAGGGCTTCGCCGATCTTCATCCGCTGCAGCCCATGTCCTCCGTGCAGGGGGCGCTGGAGCTGATGGAGACACTTGCGCATTGGCTGCTGACGCTGACGAATATGCAGGCGATCGCGCTTTCTCCGAAAGCGGGCGCGCATGGCGAACTCTGCGGCATGATGGCGATCAAATCTGCCGTCGCGGCGCGCGGCGAAGGCGCGACGCGCAAGGTCGTGCTGATCCCGCAATCGGCCCATGGCACCAATCCGGCGACGGCGGCGCTGCTCGGCTTTTCCGTGCGCGTCGTGCCGGGCGCCGATGATGGAACGGTTCGCGCAGCGGCGGTGCGAGAAGCGCTCGGCCCCGACGTTGCGGCGCTCATGCTGACGAACCCCAACACCTGCGGTCTTTTCGAGCGCGAAATCATCGAGATCGCCGACGCCGTTCATGACGCGGGCGCTTATTTCTACTGCGACGGCGCCAACTTCAACGCCATCGCCGGCGTGGCGCGCCCCGGCGATTTCGGCGTCGACGCCATGCATATCAATCTGCACAAGACCTTCTCGACGCCGCATGGCGGCGGCGGTCCGGGCGCGGGCCCGGTCGTGCTGTCCGAAAGGCTGGCGCCCTTCGCGCCCGTGCCCTTCGTACGCCGTAACGGCGAAACGCTCGAGATTGTCGAACATGTGGAAGGCACACAGAGCTTCGGCCGCATGACTGCTTTTCATGGTCAGATGGGCATGTTCGTGCGCGCGCTCGCCTACCTCCTCGCGCATGGCGGCGACGGCGTGGCGCAGGCGTCCAAGGACGCCGTGCTGTCGGCCAATTATGTGCGCGCGTCATTGCGCGACGTGATGAGCCAGCCTTTCGGCGACCGGCTCTGCATGCATGAAGTCCTGTTCGATGACGCCTGGCTCAAGGGAACCGGCGTCTCGACGCTCGATTTCGCCAAGGCGATGATCGACGAGGGCTACCATCCGATGACGATTTATTTCCCGCTCGTCGCGCATGGCGCCATGCTGATCGAGCCGACGGAATCGGAATCGAGAGCCTCGCTCGATCTCTTCATCGCCACACTGCGCGATCTGGTGAAGCGCGCGAAGGAAGGCGACGCCAAGCGCTTCACCCAGGCGCCGCGCCTCGCGCCCCGCCGGCGCGTGGACGAGACAGCCGCAGCGCGCAAGCCCGTGCTGAGGTGGAGCGCGGAGTCTCCGTCATTGCGAGGAGCGTAGCGACGAAGCAATCCAGAGCAGCCATCGCGGCCCTGGATTGCTTTGCTGCGCTCGCAATGACGGCCTATGTCGCCGAGCGTGCGACGGCGAATCCAGAGCAAGGTCAGCGCTCGCTGCGCGATCTGACCAAGCGCGCCAAAGAAGGCGACCCCAAGCGCTTCACCCGGACGCCGCGCAAGCCCGTTCTGAAGAGGAACGCGGAGTCTCCGTCATTGCGAGGAGCGTAGCGACGAAGCAATCCAGGGCAGCCACCGCGGCCCTGGATTGCTTCGCTGCGCTCGCAATGACGGCTACTTCCGTCCGAAAAGCTTCTCTATGTCGGAAAGCTTCAGCTCCACATAAGTGGGCCTGCCGTGATTGCATTGCGCCGCGCCCGGCGTTGTCTCCATCTCGCGTAGCAGCGCATTCATCTCGGCGGCGCTCAGGCGCCGGCCGGCGCGCACCGAATGATGGCAGGCGCAGGTTGCGAGCACATGGTCGAGACGCCGGGAAAGGCCACGTGCGTCGCCGTCTTCGGCCAGGAGATCGGCAATGTCTTCGACAAGCCGCTTGTGGTTCACCTCGCCCAAAGCCGCCGGCGCCTCGCGCACCATGACGGCGCCGGGCCCGAAGGGCTCGAGCACAAGGCCCAGCGTAGCCAGTTCTTCGAAGGCGCCGGAAAGTGCATTCATGCGCGCCTCGTCGAGATCGACGACGACGGGAATGAGCAGCATCTGCCGCGCGACGCCCGTCTCCGCCCGTTGCTTCTTGAGCTTCTCATAGACGAGCCGCTCATGCGCCGCATGCTGGTCGACGATGACGAGCCCATCGCGCGTCTGCGCGATAATATAGGTTTCATGCAATTGCGCGCGCGCGGCGCCGAGCGGCGCGTCGTCGAGCGTCTCTGTCGGCGCCTCATGCGCGCGCGCCATGGGCGCGCCGGTGTCGAAGGTCGCTTGCGGCGCCTCGGCGAAACCGCTCGGCGCATAGGGAGAGTTGGCTGTGCTCCAATTCGCGGGCGGCGGCGCGCGATAGGGCGTCGGCTCGCGCGGGCCGTTGTAGCGTGCGAGCATGTCGATCGCCGTGCGTGCGTTGGTATTGGCGCTACGATGGCTCTTCTCGGCGAGCGCCTGTTTCAGCGCGCCCACCACGAGGCCGCGCACGAGGCCGGGATCAGCGAAGCGGACTTCCGCCTTGGCCGGATGCACGTTCACATCGACGATGCGCGGATCACAGTCGATGAAAAGCGCAGCGACAGGATGGCGGTCATGCGCGAGAAAATCGAGATAGGCGGCGCGAATGGCGCCGGCGAAGAGCTTGTCGCGCACCGGCCGCCCATTGATATAGACATATTGCGCCTGCGCATTGCCGCGATTGTAGGTGGGGAGACTCGCGAGCCCCACGAGCCGCACGCCTTCGCGCTCGGCGTCGATCTCGAAGGCGTTGGCGCGAAATTCCTCGCCCAGCACCTGCGCGATGCGGCGAGCGGAATCCGCGCCGCAAGCCGGATAGTCGAAGAGCGCGCCGCTGTCGGCGGAGAGCGCGAAGCGCACGTCGGGATGCGCCATGGCGAGGCGCTTGACCACATCGACGACGGCGGCCGTCTCCGTGCGGTCGGTTTTCAGGAATTTCAGCCGCGCTGGCGTCGCGGCGAAGAGCGCGCGGGCTTCGATCCGCGTGCCGCGCGGCCAGCTCGAGGCGATAAGCCCGCGCTTTTCGCCGGCCTCCACGCGAATGGAAAAACCGTGTTGCGCCTCCTTGGCGCGCGTATCGATCGTGAGGTCGGCGACGGCCGCGATGGAGGGCAGCGCCTCGCCGCGAAAGCCGAGCGTCGCAATATGGGTGAGATCGCCGTCAGGAATTTTGGAGGTGGCGTGGCGCTCGATGGCGAGCGCCAGATCATGCTCATCCATGCCGCAGCCGTCGTCGATGACGCGAATGAGCTTGCGGCCGCCGTCTTCGATGGCGACGTCGATGCGCGTGGCGCCGGCGTCGAGCGCATTCTCGACCAGTTCCTTCACCGCCGAAGCCGGCCGCTCGACCACTTCGCCGGCGGCGATGCGGTCGACGAGGATGGGATCGAGACGACGAACGGCCATGGATAATGATCCTGGGAACGAGAGGCTTGTCGTGTTCAGAAAAAAGCCGCTATTGACCCCGCTCCGCCTGCCACCTTGAGCCCTCGACCTGCCACGGCAAAGCGGGCTGCCGACGGATTCTGCGAAGCGATCCGTTAGTAATCCGGTATGTCTCTAACTTGTCAAAAACGCGAGCACGGTCCTCAATCTCTCTAAAAGTTATCAAGAAAATTAGGAGAGGTTTGCCGCAGCCATTCCATTCCTCCCTTATTTTATTGAGGCTAACTTCGCGGTTATCGATATGGGCGTAGCCGATAAATATAGATACATCGCAGCTATCCGCTGCCTCTCGCAGCTTACAAAGCTCGTTCACTTGCGGTCGAAAAACCTGGATCCATTCCCACTCTACTTTTGCCCACAGCCTATCGCTCTCGAATCGTTGAATTACAGCGTCAGTTCGATTTCCGGTTTCAAACCGAGTAAGGAGGCCCAGCAAATCGCTGGACTGTTTTACGACACTCGCGATGTGTGTGGTCCAGTTGGCGCGTGACACCCCGCGTTCTTTTCCATATACTACTGGAAAATCTTTGTACCAAAGTGCATTGAAAAGAGATACGAAATCACGTTCACGCCTTTTCGGGGCATCCCTGATGGTATCCAGCTCATACTCCATGTGACCTTTCCTCAATCTGCTTTTCTTTACTCACCGCGTCGCCCCCGGCTTCCACAGCACGTCGCCCTTTTCGCGATTGGCGTAGCGCGAGGCGACGAATAGGAAGTCGGAGAGACGATTTACATAAGCAAGCGCTACGGCCGAAAGCTCCTCGCCTTCCGTCTGCATCAGCGTCACCATCACGCGCTCGGCGCGGCGGCAGATGGTGCGCGCAAGATGCAGATGCGCGGCGACGGGCGTCCCGGCGGGCAGCACGAAGGAGCGCAGCGGCGCGAGATCGGCGTTGAGTGTATCAATCTCTTTCTCCAGCCGCTCCACCTGCGAGGGGAGGATGACGAGCCGCATCGACGGATCGAGCGGCTTGGCGGGATCGTGCGGGGTCGCAAGCTCGGCGCCGAGATCGAAGAGATCGTTCTGAATGCGCTCCAGCATGGCGTCGAGCGCGGCGTCGGCAACCGCAAGACGCGCCACGCCAATCGCGGCGTTGGTCTCGTCGATTGCGCCGTAAGCCTCGACGCGAATGTCATCCTTGCGACGACGGGCGCCGGTGGCGAGCGAGGTGGCGCCCTTGTCGCCGCCCCTCGTGTAAATCCTGTCGAGCTTCACCACGTCGATCAGCGTCCTTTGAAATAAAGCGCCGCCAGCGCAATGGCGAGCGCGACGAATTGCAGGCCGACGCGCCAGCGCATCAGCGTCTGCGACCGCTGGGGCGCGCCCTCGCCGCCACGAAACATATTGATGAAGCCGGCGAGGAGCACCGCGAAAACCGCCGCGGCGGCGACGAAGACCAGCGTATTGGACAAGGCGATCAACTCCCGGGCAGGTTAATCCGCAGCAAGTAGAGCTCCATACCTCCCCTTTACGGGGAGGTCGGCGGCCAGAGGCCGCCGGGTGGGGTTCACGCCGCTACGACCGTCGTTGGGGCTTTACCCCACCCGACCCCGCTTACGCGGGGCCACCCTCCCCGTAAAGGGGAGGGATTGGCTCACGCCCAGCAATGTCGATCGGGAGCCCCGAATTCGTCAGTTTCACCGCCGCAGCAGGCGTTGCAGATAATCCAGCTCCTCCGTCGGGCGCTCGGGCTGGCCGAGGCGGCGGCGCAGCTCCTCCTGCACGCGATGGGCCCGTTGCGCCGGCGGCAGGCCGAGCGGATCATATTTCTCGTGCGAGGCGCGCTGGCCGCCCGACGAGCGCCCGAGCGGATCGCGCCCCTGGCCGAAGCGCCCGCGCGCCTTGCCATGGCCCTTGCCGCTCTGGCCCTCTTCGCCTTCCTCGCCCTGCTGGCCGTCGCCGCGCATCTGCTCGGCGAGCTTGTCGGCGCCCTTGCGCAGAGACTCCACGGCGCGGCCCTGGGCGTCGACCGCCTTGCCGCGTCCCTCGCCGCCGGGTTTCAGCGCCTCTTCCGCTTCCTTCATCGACTTGCGGGCGTCGTCGAGCGCCTCGCCGGCCTCGCCCGCTTCACCCTTCATTGCATCCTGCTGGCGCTCCAGCTTGTCGCGCAGGCCCTGTTGGCGCTGGCGCTCCGGACCGGCGTCGTCGCCCGCCTGCGCCTGGGCCTTCTTGCCCCCGCGCTGTTGCGGCCTGCGGGCGTCGTCGTCCGTGGGGTTCTTCATCCCCTGGAAGGTGTCGTCGCGCAGTTGCTGCTCTTCGCGCGCAAGCTGGTCGATCTCGGAGAGCGCCCGCTGCATCTCGCGGCGCTTTTTCTCGCGGGCGGCGTTCTGGGCGCCGCTAGCGTCGCCCGTCTGGGCGTTCTCCATAATGTCCTGCAATTCGTCGAGGAGCCGTTGCGCCTCGGCCATATCCCCGGACTTCATCGCCTTTTCGATGTCGTCGAGCATGGCCTGCAGGTCGCTGGGGGTGACGCTGTCCGGATCGCTCGCGCTTTCGCTCTGCTGCTGATCCGGCGGCTGCGCGCGGGCGCCGAGCTGCTCGAGGAATTTATCGAGCGCGGCGCGCAAATCCTGCGTGCGTTTGGCGATCTCCTCGTCATTGGCGCCGCGCGCCAAGGCTTCGCGCAGCGCCTGTTCGGCGGCGCGCAGATCGCGCTCGGCTTCCGGCGCATTGCCGTCTTCGAGACTGAGAGCCATGGCCCAGAGCATGTCGGCGACGCCGCGCAATGCGTCGTCGTCGGGCTTTCCCTCCAGGCTGCGGCGCGCGGCGCGCAGGCCGAGATGGACGGCGGAGGGCGTGTCGAAAACCTCGGGCGCGATCGACAGCGCCTCCAGCGCCGCGCGCACATTGGCGCGTTGGTCGGGATCGAGCGCCAGAATGCGCCGCTGCTCGACGAGCGCCTTGGCGAGCGGCTTGGTGAAGCGGCGCTGCGGCAGCGTCACCTCGGTCGGGTCGGAAGCGCCCTCATTGCCGGCGGCGTCCTTCGCGACGAGACGCATCGTCATCCTGGCGCCCGCATAGGGGCTGTCGGCGAGATCGAGCGTGGCGCGGCCTTCGCCCAATCCGCCGGCGCCAGCCGGAAGCTCCAACGGCAAGCGCGGCGGCTCGTAAAGCGCGCGGCCGGCGGCCGGCTTGCTGAACACGGCCTCGGCGCTCACGACGCCGTAATCGTCCTCGGCGCGGTAGGAGAGCGTCATCGTGCCGCGCGCATTGTTGCGCGGCTTGCCGACAAGCTCGATTGTGGGGACGAGGTCGGGAATGGCGGCGATCGCGAAGCTGCGGCCATCGGAAAGATCGATCCGGGCGTCCCCGGCGAGACCAAAGCCCCGCTCCTTCTTCTCCGCGGAGTCGATTGGCGTCAGCGCGCCTTCGACAGAGACATTGGCGTCCGTCGGCCGCAGCCGCAGCGTCGAATTCACGGGCGCCTGAACCGCGCCGCTCTCCTGCCCGAGCACGATGGGCGGGCGCCCCATGTAAGCCGGCGGATCGAACCAGGCGTCAATGCGCTGCGCCGGCTCCAGCAGATGAATGGCGCGCCAGTCGAAAGCGGCGGCGAGCCGCGCGCGCTTTTCATCCCCTGCAACGAAGGCCGCGGCGACGGCGGCGACCAGCGCCAAAGCGCGCAGCGCATAAGGGTCGCGTTCGGGCAGGCGCGGGCGCGGGGCGGCGACGGGCGTCTGCGCCAGCGCCGTCTCCAGCCGCTTGCGATGCAGAGCCCAGAGGGCGGCGGTGGCGGGATCGGCGTTTTGCGCCGCAAGCGTATCGTCGAGCGAGGCGGCCGGCTTCAGCGGACCATCGGCGGCGGCGTCGAGGCGCGCGGCGGCGGCCCTGCGCTTGGGCAGGCCGCGGGCGATTTCACGGGAGGCGAGGTAAAGCGCCAGAAAGCCGAAGAGTGACACGCCGAGCATACGCGCTTCGACCGGAACCGCGCGCCAAAACCCAAGCCACGACAGCGCCACGAAAAACAGAGCCAGCGTCACCAGCGCCGCGCCGAGCCTCAGCAGCCGCTCGGCCAGGATCGCCGTCACTGAGCGGCGCAGCGCATATTCCAACGGGCCCGCGCTTTTCAGCCGGCTGTTTTCATTCTTCGAGGAAAGGTCCATTCGCGCTCCGGCGAGACGGCGTCCCGGTAGAGATGGCGGTCTGCCGCCGACTATACAATCCATGCGGCCCGAAGGCTAAGCAGAAGAAGGAAGAATTCGCCTTTTGCGGGGCGGCCCGGTTAACATGCGGCATGAAAACGAAAAAAGCCGCGAAGGACGTCGTGTCCGAGCCTTTGACCGATCTCGCCGCGCTGCCGGCGCCGGTGCGGGCGATCCGGGACAAGATCCTGGCCGCGCTGGAGAAGAACGACGTCGAGGCGCTGCGGATTCCGATAGACTGGAACGAGGTTCGGCCGCTCTTTGCGAAAAGCGGGAGCTTCAAAGCGGGAACCGATCCGATCGAAATTTTGAAGGCGCTGTCCTTCGACAAAAAGGGACGCGAGACGATCGCCATAGCGCGCGCCGTTTTCGCGCAGCCTTATGTGACGATCACGCGCGGTCCGGTGACGCTCTATGAGTGGCCGGCCTTCGCCAGCCGGCCGACGCCGCCCGTCAATGAGGACGAGGCTCGCGGGCGCTGGGCCTGTGTGCGCTTCGCCGACCTCGCCCGCTCCAACGCCGAGGGCAGGCCGCGTCCGGCGCGCATCGCCATCGCGTCGGATGGCGTGTGGCATTATTTCTGGAGCGAGGACTAAAAAGCGCTCGGACCTTTTCCGTTTGAATGGCTCGCGTTCACGCTTGTCATTCCCGACGGGCCAAAGGCCCGATCGGGAATCCAGAGCCAAAATAGCGCTGTTTTGCTCTGGATTCCCGATCGCTCGCTGCGCGAGCGTCGGGAATGACACCCGAACCAATCAAGCGGATCCCCTATCATATCTCCCGCTTCTCCTCATGCGGTTTGGCGTGCGCACGGCCTTTTTCTTCGGCGCGCTTCAGCTCCTCGGCCTCTTCGGTTTCGAGCGCATGTTCGGCGTCTTTCGCCGCCTGCTCGACTTTGCCGCTCTCGACGAATTTCCGCTGCGCCTCATTATATTGCCTGGCGGCCGTGCGGTTGCCTTCGCCTTCGTTGCGCGGCGCCGTTTCATTCTGTTTGGTCATTGCCGTCTCCTTGCGAGAGAACAATGAGCTAGCGCCTGCGGCGCGAGCGGAAATAGCCGACGTTCGAAATGGCGGGGCCAAATCCTGTTCAAAAGCTGAAGGAACAACAAAACCGGGTTCGCGTTGCAGGGAGTGGCGTTGGGGCTTTGGCGGACAAGGACCCAGGAGAAGGCGATGAGGAACCTGAGTAAGACGTTTACCGCGGCGCTCGCGGCCACCATGCTGGTCGGCGCGCTTTCCGTCGCGACGCCCGCCGACGCGGCCTGGGGTCGCTGGGGCGGCGGCGGTTGGGGCCATGGCTTCGGTGGCTGGGGGCATGGCGGCTGGGGCCGTGGTTGGGGATATGGCGGCTGGGGTCGCGGCTGGGGCAGCGGCTGGGGATATGGCGGCGCGGCGGCGGCCGGCCTGCTCGGCGGTCTGGCGCTCGGCGCGGCGGCTTCCTCGCCCTATTACGGCGGCTACTACGGCTATGGCGGCTATCCCTACGGCTATTCCGCGGCTCCCTATTATCCGGCTACCTACGGCTACGGCGGCGGCTGCACCTGCTGGTGACGCGCGGCGAGCTGATCTAAGATCGCGGTCTGACACGCAAAAAATTGCAACCGCGCAGCAGCGCGGTTGCAGTCAGGATGATCGATGCTGAACGATCGGCGCCAGCGTTTCGCCGGCTTTGCGCTTCTCTTACCGTTACTTTCGTCGCCCGCCCTCGCGGGCTCGGTCGCTTCGTCGAATTGGATGGTTCCCAATAAGGACGTTGCGCTGCATTGCGCGCCGCTGCCTTACGAGATCCATTGCTCGATTTCGCGATTGGCGAACCCCGAATATAGCTCCCACTGCTTCTACGTCGGGCCCGATGGAAGCTCCTATCCGATGAAGCGCGACTATCGCTTCGGCTTTTACAACGGCATCGTGAGCATCAAGGTCCACGACGGACCGCGCATCTCCGGTCAGCTCACCGAGGAGAGGACCGGCCGGCGCGCGGTCTGTTCGGAATAAGCGCGGTGCGACTGCACTTCGAGCGTGAGGCATTTGGCGCCGCCGCCGGATTTCAGGAATTCCGATAGCGGCGTCACCACCGGTTGAAAGCCTGCCGCCGCAAGACGCCCCTGGAGGGAACGCGAGCAGGCGTTCATAAAGACTCGGCCGCCCGCCTCGACGGCGTTGCAGGCGAAGCCCATGGCGTCGGCCTCGTCGACTTCGATCCGCCGCTGCGCAGGAACGCGCGCCGCGATCTCCGCGCGCGACGCCTCATCGAAGGCGCCCGGATAATACATCAGCCACCCGCCGGAGAGCGGGCAGAGGCACGTGTCGAGGTGATAGAAGCGGGGATCGACCAGCTTCAACCCGACAGCCTCGCGGTCGAAGATGTCGGCCAAATGCGCCGCCGCCCGCGCATGCGAGCGCCAGCCATGCCCGCACCAGATCAGAGGCTGCGCACGATCGGGCAAAGCGTCTCCGGCGCCCTCGAAGGCGATGTCCTCGGGCCAGGGCGCGATCGTGAAGCCCCGCGCTTCGAACCAGTCGCGAAACAGATCTTCCTCGGGCCGACGCTCCCTGGCGTGGAAGCGCGCGACCGCGACCGTGTCGCCGATCGCCAGTCCGGCGTTCGCCGTGAATACCATATCGGGCAGGCCCTCGGCGGGCGGGACAAAATCCAGAGAGACATTGGCCCCGAGGTGGCGGCGTAAATTTTCCCATTGCTCGCGCGCGCGCGCGAGATCGGCGCGGCCGATTTGGTTCTCCATCCAAGGGTTGATGACGTAATCGACGCCGAAATGGTCGGGCGCGCACATGAGGATGCGCGCGCCTGGCTGCGCGGCGCGACGATTCGGCTCGTGCATGGTTTCGGCTTTGAGATGGACGTTCACGTCGAGGAGGCTCCTGGAGAGAGAGGGAAGTTAGTCGGAGAGTTTCATCGGCTCGGGAAGCGCGTCGCCGCGCGCCTGCCCCGTTTCGAGAGGATGCAACAGGGAGAAGAGGTCTTTCGGATTCGTCGGCGCGGCCGTCAGCTCCAAACCAGCGCCAACGCCGGTTTCACGCGCGAGGTCGCGCAAGAGTCGCAGCGCCGAAAAATCCTCGACCGCGAAGCCGACGCTGTCGAAGATCGTGATGGCGTCTTTGGACGCCCTGCCCGGCTTGCGGCCGGCGAGAAGCTCGTGCAGCTCAGTGGCCGGATGATCGGCGGGGAGCTGCTGGAGCTCGCCCTCGAGCCGCGTCTGCGGCGCATATTCGACATAAATGTCCGAGCGCAGGAGCAACTCGCGCGATAGTTCCGTCTTGCCGGGACAGTCGCCGCCGACGGCGTTGATATGCGTTCCGGGCGCAATCATGTCCTCGGACAGAATCGTGGCGCGCTTCTTATCGGCCGTAATTGTCGTGACGATATCCGCGCCGTGCGCCGCGTGACGCGCATTGTCGCAACGCGTTATGCCGAGACCAAACCCCGCGACGTTGGATTCGAACTTGTCGGCGGCCTCTTCGTCGACGTCGAAAATGCGCAGCCGGTCGATGCCGAGAACCTCGTGGAAAGCCCAGGCCTGGAATTCCGATTGCGCGCCGAGGCCGATGAGCGCCATCGTGCGGGTTCCCGGCCGCGCCAGATGGCGCGCCGCCAGAACGGACGTCGCCGCCGTGCGAAAGGCCGTCGCGAGCGTCATATCGGACATGAAGACCGGATAGCCCGTCGCGACGTCGGCCAGCGCCCCGAAGGCCACGACGGTCTGCAGGCAAAGCTGGGTGTTGCCGGGATGGCCATTGACGAATTTGAAGGCGAAAACCTCGCCGTCGCTCACCGGCATAAGCTCGATGACGCCGCCGGGCGAATGGCTGGCGAAGCGCGCGCATTTGTCGAAACGATCCCAGCGCAGGAAATCGTCGCGAAGACCCTCGACCAGACGCTCCCAGAAACGGCGCGCGCCAACGCGGCGCACAATCTTGGCCACGTCTGAGGCGTTCAGAAAAGTGACCATATCCAAGCCTCCAACATCCTCGGCGTGCGCCTGATGTTACGGGTGGCCGGCATCGATAAAAATCACAAATATATGCATAATATCGTAGCTTATTGAGCAAATTGACATAAGCTATCTGCAATTCGACAGGGACGCAGGCATGGACGATCTCGACCGCCGCTTGATCGCCGAGTTGAGGGCGGACGGCAGAGCCTCGCTGTCCGAGTTGGCGAAGCGGCTCGGCGTCTCGCGCGGCACGGTGCAGAACAGGCTCGACCGCTTGATCGAGTCCGAGGTCATTCTGGGATTTACCGTGCGGTTGAAGAGCGTCGCAGACGACGACCGCATCCGCGCGATCATGATGATCGAGGTCGCAGGAAAGAGCACCCGCCGTGTCGTACAAGTGCTCCGTGGCCTGCCTGAGATTCACGCGCTCTACAGCACAAATGGGGCTTATGATCTCATTGCGGAGATCGAGGTCGCCAATCTGGGGGAATTCGACAGGGTGCTGTCGACGGTAAGGTCGATCGAGGGTGTCGCGCGAAGCGAAACCAGCCTTCTCCTTGCGCCAGCGTGAGCGCAAGCGCGCCTGAAGGCGCGCGGTCCGGGCGCCGCATTGGACCGCGCGCCTTCAGGCGCGCTTCAGCTCGTCACAACGCCTGCTGAAACCGTATTGGCTTGCCCCGAGAGGGCGTCACCAGCTCGCCCTCCCACATCACCCGCGCGCCGCGCACGAAGGTCCCCACCGGCCAACCCGTGACTTCCGCGCCGTCGAATGGCGTCCAACAGGCGCGCGAAGCGATCCACTCGTTGCGGATGACCTCACACCGCTTCATATCCACGACAGTGAAATCCGCGTCATAGCCTTTGGCGATGCGGCCTTTACCAGCCATGCCGAAAACGCGCAGCGGGCCGGCGCTCGTCAAATCGACGAAGCGCGCGAGCGTCAGCTTGCCATTGTTCACGGCGTTGAGCAGCAGCGGCACCAGCGTCTGCACGCCCGTCATGCCGGACGGGCTTTTCGGATAGGGCTGCGCCTTTTCTTCGAGCGTATGCGGCGCGTGATCCGAGCCGATAACGTCGACGACGCCCTGCCGCAAGCCTTCCCACAGCGCGTCGCGGTGATGCGCCTCGCGCACCGGCGGATTCATCTGCGCCAGCGTGCCGATCCGCTCATAAGCGGAGGCGTCGAGCGTGAGATGATTGGGCGTGACCTCGACGCTCGCCAGATCTTTGTGATGCGACAGAAGCTCGATCTCTTCCGCCGTCGTCACATGCAGCACATGGATCAGCGCGCGCTTCTCGCGTGCGATCTTCAACAGGCGCAGGGTCGAACGCAGCGCCGTCTCGACGTCGCGCCAAATGGGATGCGAACGCGGATCGCCTTCGACGCGCAAATCCTTGCGCTCGTTCAAGCGATATTCGTCCTCGCTATGGAAGGCTGCGCGCCGGCGCGTATGCGCGAGCACCTCGGCAATGCCCTCATCGTCGGCGACGAGCAGCGAACCCGTCGACGAGCCCATGAAAACCTTGATGCCCGCCGCGCCCGGCAGCCTTTCGAGCTCGGCGGCGTGTTTGGCGTTCTGATGCGTGCCGCCGACCCAGAAAGCGAAGTCGCAATGCATGCGGTCCGTCGCGCGCGCGACCTTGTCCGCAAGCTCGGCTTCGCCCGTTGTGAGGGGCGTGGTGTTGGGCATTTCGAAAACGCCCGTCACGCCGCCAAGAACGGCGCTACGCGAGCCTGATTCGAGGTCTTCCTTGTGCGCAAGCCCCGGCTCGCGAAAATGCACCTGCGAATCGACGACGCCGGGGAGAATATGAAGGCCCGTGCAATCGATCGTCTCGCCGGCCGAAGCGCGGGAGAGATCGCCGATCGCGGCAATCTTGCCGCCGCGAACCCCCACATCCCGCAAGCCCTCGCCGTCCTGGTTGACGAGCGTGCCTCCAGATAGGATGACGTCGAATGTCTGCGGCATGAATGGCGCCCCGTTTGCAGCGATCCTGCCTAGATAAGCACAAGTCGCCGATGCGCCAAGTCAAATGCGCCAGTCGAATGCGCGAGCGAGCGTGCGATATGTCTTGCGCGCTCAAGCAACAGGAACAGAAAATGACCACAGCGATCCTGCTGACGGACCGCGGCGTCGTCGAGGTGAGCGGCGAAGACGCGGCCAAATTTCTTCACAATATCGTGACGAACGATGTGAAGTCCCTCGAGCCGGGCGACGCGCGCTTCGCCGCCCTGCTGACGCCGCAAGGTAAAATTCTCTTCGATTTTGTCGTCTTCGCGTTGGGAGAGGGACGTTTCCTACTCGATTGTCCGCTTTCGCTCGCGGACGATCTCGAGAAGCGGCTGAACCTGTACAAGCTGCGCGCGAAGATCACCGTGACGAATCTCAGCGACAGGCTGGAGGCCGTCGCTTTCCCGGACGCGGCGGAGCGCCCGGAAGCGCCAGCGATCGCGCTGGCGCCGGACCCCCGCGCCGAGGCGCTCGGTTGGCGCGCGCTTGCGGAAAAAGGCAAGATCGCCGCCTCCGGTCCGCTCGCAGACTATGAGATGCGCCGCATCCGCGCCGGCGTGCCGCTGGGCGGCGTCGATTTCGACTATAGCGACGCTTTCCCACATGAAGCCGATATGGACCTCTTCGCCGGTCTCGACTTCAAGAAGGGCTGCTATGTCGGCCAGGAGGTCGTCTCGCGCATGAAGCATCGCAATCTCGTGCGCAAGCGCGTGACGCAATATCGCGCCCCCGGCGGCGCGCCCAAGCCCGGCGAATCGATCCGCGCGGGCGATGTCGAGATCGGCGTCACGGGCTCTGCGATCGGCGAAGAGGGCCTCGCCCTCATCCGTCTCGACCGCCTCGCCGACGCCAAGGAAAAAGGCGAGGCCCCGATGGCTGGCGGAATCGCGCTGGAATTCATCGAGAGAGGGTAGCCAAAATCAATCGCCTCCCGACCCTGGGCGTCGGAAGGCGATCTTGAGCTTGACGACAGCCATTCCCTTTGCCCCGTTGCGGGAGGGCTGGGGCGAGATTGTGGCGCGCCTCTTTCAAATCACTCGGTGAGGAGCGCGACGCCCTCCTTGCCGAGTAGGCGGTGCACGTTCAGCAGGAGCTGAAGCACGACGCCGAAGACGCCGAGCGCCATCCAGCCGAAGAACACGAAGCCCCAATGGAGCGGCGCGACGAAGAGTTCCTCCATGAACCAGAACGTATGCCCCCATTCATTGAGGCCGACATTCGGGATGATCATGAAGGGGCCGATTGAGACGATCAGATAGGCGAGCGAATAGCCCTTGGAAAAGTAAGGGATGCGCGTCCTCGCGTGGAAGAAGCAGCCGACCGCCAGGATCGAATAGATCGGGTAGCTCATATAGAACTCGATGATATGCGAGGGCGTGAAGTCCGTGTCGCGGATCACCGTCATATGCCAGGTGCCATCCTGCTCGGTGAAGAAGGACGCGCCCCAATAGATCGCCGCCGCATAGCAGACGAGCCATTTCACATTATCGACGACGGCGCGCATTTCCTGACGCGGCGTGACAAGCGACATATCGCGCACGCGGGTCTTCCAAAGATAGCCGGCGAGGCCAAGGCCCGCGATCAGCTCCAGCGGAATTTCCGACCACAGGATCGACATCCAATAGGTCTGGAACTCGGGCGCGAATGAATCGAGGCCCGCGCGCCAGCCGAAGACTTGCTCATAGACGCGGACGATCAAATAGAAGCTGTTGAGCAGCCCCAATCCGATCCACATGCCTCTAAGATCCACGATCGGCTTTTCGGCCGCTGCGGCGCCTGCTGCAGTTTGTGTCGTTGCACTCATTTTTCTTCTCCATTGCGACCGGGAAACGACCGGCGTTTCCGGTGAGGAAGGAGGATAAAGAGCGCCTTACGCTTGCCAGCATGGCGAATTTGCCATTACTCTTGCAAAGTCAGACAGCGAATTTGCCACAAGACAGGCATTTTCCGCCAAGCGGGTCAGGTTATGGATATCGCCGTTCTCGGTTACGAAAACTGCTTGGGCCTCGGATTCATCGGCGCGGCCGATCTCCTGATGCTCAGCAGGCGCATGCTGAAGACGAAAGAGCGGCCGTCGCCCTATCGCGTCGTAACGGTCAGCCAGAGTGGCGCGCCGATCTGCGACGGCTCGGGCCGGACGCATGCGGTGGACGAGGCTTTCGGCACGCTCGATTCATGCGCGGCCGTCATCGTCCCGCCCTTCTTCTGCGAGGGCGGCAATTCTCTGCCGCCGACGCCCGAGATCAGCGCCGCAGCCGCCTGGTTGAGGCGCCAGCACGCTTTGGGCGCGATTGTCGCCGCCGCCTGCAACGGCGTCTTCCTGTTCGGCGAGGCGGGCCTGCTCGACGGGCGCCGCTGCACGACGACATGGTGGCGGCACGATGAATTGAAAGCGCGCTATCCCCGCGCCGACGCGGCGCGCGGCGCGTCGCTGATCGAAGATCGCCGCGTGGTGACCGCCGGCGGCCCGCTCTCATGGATCGATCTTTCTCTCCATCTCATTCGCGCGCTTGTCGGCGATGAAGCCGCAAAAACGGCGGCGGACTTCACCGTGGTCGACGCGGCGCCGTCGACCCAGACGATCTACATCCCGCCCGGCCATGTCTCGGCGTCCAATCCCTTCATCCTGCAAGCCGAACATATTGTGCGGCAGGCGGGCGACTCGCCGCTGACATCCGCGCAATTGGCGCAGGCGCTCGGAGTCTCGGATCGGACGCTGCATCGGCGCCTCAAGGAATTTACCGGCGAGACGCCCAAAAGCTTTCTCGACCGCGTGCGCTTCGAGACGGCGCGCATGCTGCTGGAGACGACGCAGAGTTCGGTGAAACAGCTCGCCAGCGCGTCGGGCTATGCGGACGAGACGAGCTTCCGGCGCGCGTTCCGGCGTTACGCCGGAATGACGCCGGGGGCCTACCGTAGCTGGTCTCTCGCAAGGCGCGGCGTGAAGGCGTAGAGGACACGCCCCCGGCCTCATACGGATCAGCGGCTTGCAAGCTCACGACGAACTGAGGGTGTCGTCGGCCTCGCCGTTGGCGCACGGCCCTTGAAGACGAATCTTTCGCGAGCAAGGTGATATGAAGGATCGGGTCCGAAGAAATTGATCCGCATCCGCGCGAGCTCCTCGGCGCGATAGGCCGCGAGCTGCTTCACCCGCTCGTCCTTCACGCGCTTTTCATGCTTCTCACGCAGCAGATTCCAGAAATCCATGCGCGTTGCGAGATGGGCCGCCCGCTCTGTAACTTCCTGCTGGAAGCTTTGCGCATTGCCGCCGAAGACATTGTCGATGAAGCCGATCGCCTTGGCCTCATGCGTCCCCATCGGCCGGCAACCGTTCATTACGTCATGCGCGCGCGCGGCGCCGACGCGTCTGGGGAGAAGATAGGTCCAGTATTCGGAGCCGTAGAGCCCGCCCATGCTCTTATAGTGCGGATTGAGGACGACGCCCTCGCGCGCAAAGACGCGATCCGCGGCGAGCGCCAGAATCGCGCCGCCCGCGCCGGCGTTGCCACACATGGACGCGATGACGATATGCGACATGGTGCTGACGATCTCATAAACGAGATCGTCGATGGCGTTGATGTTTCGCCACGATTCGAGCGCTGGGTCCTCGGCCGCCTCGATGACGTTCAAATGGATGCCATTGGAGAAATAGTCCTTGCCGCCGTGCAGCACGATCACGCGCGTCGGCCGGCTGCGCGCGAGAAGGAAGGCGTCGCGCAGACGATAGCATTGCTCCGTGCTCATCGCGCCATTGTAAAAATCGAAATGGATGTGCCCGACGCCGCCACGCTCGACATAGCGGATGTCGCGAAAAGTCTGGTAATCGATTTCCTCGTCCACGCGCAGCGCCGATTCCGGCGCGCCGCGCAGCAAGGGACCCAGTATGTCGCCGGCCGGCAGCTTGATCCCCGACACCGGGCAGAAATGCTCGTTGCAGTAATCGCAACCCTGTTCCGCAAAGCGGCAATTGGCGTCGTGCGCATCGCTTTTGAGCTTGAGATGCGTGATCCAGACCGCGCCATCGATCGTGGCGCGGCAGATCGCGCCATTGCGCTTGGCGATGATCGTTCCCGGCGGCCCCTTCAGCCCGTCTTCATAATGCGCGCCATAGAGAAACACCGGCAGGCCGAACAGCTCGTCCAAAACGCCCGGCGCGCTGTCGGCCGCGCGAATCTTGCGCACGACGTCGTCGGTCGGGTCGCGCGTCCAGTCGATGGCGCGATCCTTCTGCATCATGGTCGGGCGCAGCCGGCCCTGCGTGAGCGGGCAGGAATAATCGAGCGGCCAGGGCTTAAAGCTGCCGGATTCGAACTTGTCGACCGCTTCCAAAACCCCGCGCACGGCCGCTTCCGTCACCTCGTTGCGGTAAAGGCTGCCCTTAGCGTCGGCGACCTCCGGCAGGTCGAACTCATGGCTCGCCCAGATCGGCCCCGCGTCCATTTCCGCCGCCGCCTGCAGCACTGTCACCCCCCAGCGCCTCTCGCCGTCCATAATCGCCCAGTCGAGCGAAGACGGCCCGCGATCGCCCATGATTCCCGGATGCACGATCAAGCAGACGCGCTGCGTCCAAATCTCCTCCGGCACGGCCGCCTTCAACATGGGCGCGATGATGAGGTCGGGGTCTTGGGCCTCGACCGCGTTGAGCATCGCCGCGCCGCTGTCGGCGATGGTCACCGCGACTTTGTGGCCGCGCTGCGTCAGCTCGATCAAAAGGCGCTGACTGAGACTGTTATGCGCCGTCGTCAGGAACAAGATTTTCATGGGAAGCCTCTCCTATTGTAGGAAAGTCGATTGGAAGCGCTCTCGATATTCATTCGGGCCGACGGCGAGATTCCGCTTGAAGGCGCGCCGCATGCGCTCGATCGTCGTAAAGCCGCAGATTTCCGCAATGGTCTGAAGGGGGAGGCTGGTCTGTTCGAGTCGGCAGCGCGCGGCCTCGACACGGGCATATTCGACAAAGCGCGCGGGCGTCATGCCCGTCTCCGCGCGAAACCGCCGGGCGAAGTTGCGCGGGCTCATCGCAAGCTGCTCGGCGAGCCGCTCGACCGTGAGGTTTTCGCTCGAATTGCCGAGGATCCATGATTTCAGCTCGGCGATGTCCCGGCAGTTTCCCGTCTCCGCCTGGAGGAAAGGGCTGAATTGCGCCTGTCCACCGGGACGGCGCAGGAAGACGACCATCATGCCCGCCACCATGCGCGGGACTTCCCGGCCGAGATCTTCTTCGATCAGCATGAGCGCCAGATCGATTCCGGCTGTAATGCCGCCGGAGGTGTAGACGCCGCCGTCACGCACGAAGATGCGGTTTGCCTCCACGCAAAGAGAGGGATAGGCCGCCGCGAGCTGATCGCACCAGAGCCAGTGGGTCGTCACCTTGCGATTATTGAGAAGCCCGGCTTTGGCGAGGAGGAAAGCGCCCGTGCAAATCGAGGCGAGACGCCGCACGCCACCCGATATGCCCTTGATCCAGTCTATGAGGCTCTCGTCTTCGCAAGCGGCGAAGGCGCCCTCGCCGCCAGCGACGAGCAGCGTGTCGAGACCCGTGGGAATTTCGCTACAATCGTGGGTCGCTCTGAGTTCGAGGCCGCATTTGGCTCTGACGAGCCCCTTCGTCTGTGCGATGACGACGCATTCATAGCCCGGCTCGCTCGCCCGCTCGCAGCCGAGAGCGCGGTCGGCGTAATAGAAAACGTCAAGCGGGCCGCAAAGATCGATAATTTCAAAGTCAGGATAGATCAGAATGCCTATTTTTCGGTTCCGTCGGATATCCGAACGAACCGGCTCAGGCCATAGAGCGCCACGGAGATCGAATGGAGGCTCAACGCTTGTCATACAAATACTTTCCGGCCTGACGCGGACGCGCACAATGACAAAATCGCGACAAATTCTGCCACAGCGCTACTGTGGCTCAATTATCCATCCGGATGAGGCGGGCGGGCAAAAGGCTCCGATCGGCGTTGAAAAAACAAAGCCTTCCGACCTGTTGGGCGGAAGGCTGGGATTTCTCGCGCTCTAGCTGAGTTTAGCGGTGGATGGCGTCCAGCGCGATATCCAGGGCGCGGACCACGCCAATGTTAGCGAGGACGACGCCGAGGACCGCGAGCGCGGCGATTGTCGCGTCCCGTAAGGAAATCTCGTGCACCCTGAACTCCTGCCTGTCCATATCGCCCACCCAATGAAGAGAACTCCGCCTACGCCTCTTGTTTGAAACTTATGCGACAGAGGTTAAAACCATCTGGACGCTTGCGCGTCGCGAGCCGCTTTCGTTTCGCCGCAAAGACCGATAAGTTCGCGCCCGCGCCTGCCGCTGGCGGGATTCTCCGCTTTTATAGAGCGCCGGGAATCGAGCGGTAGAGCCACAGAAATTTCGAGGGAAGGACCACTAGTGAGCGCTAGCGAAAACACCGGCCGCGTCACGGCCAGCGTCAACACTCTCGCGGGCGAGATCGTCGACCGTCTCGTCGCCGGCGCCGAGCGCTATCGCGTTTCGGTGTCGCGCGGCAGCCTCGGCGAATTGCTGATCGACGCGGGCGCCAAGGCCGCGGGCGGCGTCGACGCCGGCCTGCTGCTCACGGAAATCTGCATGGGCGGTCTGGGCAAGGTCACGCTCTCCCATGCGCCGGGCGCCGCGAAATGGCCGTTCTGGCTCACCGTCTCCAGCAATGATCCCGTCGTCGCCTGCCTCGCCAGCCAATATGCCGGCTGGAGCCTGCAACACGAGAAATTCTTCGCCCTGGGCTCGGGCCCGGGCCGCGCCCAGGCGCGCGTCGAGAAGCTCTTCGAGGAGCTTTCCTATAAGGATCGCGCCGACCGCGTGACGATCGTGCTGGAATCGGCCGCGCCGCCGCCCAAGGAAGTCGTCGAGAAGGTCGCGGCGAAATCCGAGGTTTCCCCCGACAAGGTCGCCTTCGTCTACGCGCCCACGCAGTCGCTCGCCGGCAGCGTTCAGGTCGTGGGCCGCGTGCTCGAGGTGGCGCTGCACAAGGCGCATGAGCTGCATTTCCCGCTGGAGAACATCGTGGACGGCATTGCGACCGCGCCGCTCTCGCCGCCCCATCCCGATTTCATCCAGGCGATGGGCCGCACCAATGACGCCATCATCTACGCCGGCCGCGCGCATCTCTTCGTGAAGGGCCCCGCGGCGGCGGCCAAGGAGCTCGCGGAAAAGCTGCCGAGCAGCACTTCTCGCGACTACGGCCAGCCTTTCGCGGAAATCTTCAAGGCCTATAAGGGCGACTTCTACAAGATCGACGGCAGCCTGTTCTCGCCGGCCGAAGCGCTGGTGACGGCGGTCGAAACCGGCGAAACCTTCCGCGCCGGCAAGATCGACGAGGCGCTGCTCGACAAGTCGTTCGGCGGCTGATTAGTCGCCTCTCCCCGTGAAAATGGGGAGAGGCCTTCCCACGTGTGAGAACCGTCATGGCCGGGCTTGTCCCGGCCATCCACGCCAGTGTGCACGGCCTACCCTGGGGCGGGAGTTCAAACCCATTCCTCCATATGAGCTACCATTGCGCGGCGTGGATGGCCGGGACGAGCCCGGCCATGACGAGGCGGCGAATTGACGATGTCTGCATGCGGTAGCCCTGGACGCGGCGAGAGCGGGCTGCCCCGCGTCGCCGTCTTCACCGACAAGCTCGACTGGCATGTCGAGCACACGCTTGCAGCTTTCCGCGCATTGGGGGCGACGCCGGTCGCCGTGCGGCTTTCCGCCTGCCGGATCGATTCGTCCCGCCCGCACGGCCTCGCCATTCCAGGCTTTCACGCGCTTCCCGACCTCGTCGTCGTGCGCGCCATCGGCGACGGCTCGCTGGAGGCGATCACCATGCGGCTCGGCGTGCTGCATGCGCTGGAAGCCTTGGGCGTTCCGCTCGTGAACAACGCTCGGTCGATCGAGCGCTGCACCGACAAAAGCATGGCGAGCTTTCTGCTCGCGCGCGCCGGCGTCCCGGCGCCCGAGACCTTCGCGACGCAATCCCTGGCGCAGGCCCGTGAAATCGCGCGGCGGGAATGCGCCAGCGGCGTCCTTGTGATGAAGCCGCTTTTCGGCGCCCAAGGCTGGGGCTTGCGGCTCGTGGAAAAGGAAAGCGACATTCCTTCGCTCGGGGAGGCCCGGGGCGTCTATTATCTGCAGCGCTTCGTCGGCCCTGAGCGCCCGCCCTATGAAGACATGCGGATTCTCGTTTCACGCGGCGAGGCAGTCGCGGCGATGAAACGTCGTTCGAGTCATTGGATCACCAATGTGCGCCAGGGAGCAAAGCCCGTCGCAGCGGAGCCGACGCGCGAAGAGCGCGACATGGCGCTTGCAGCGTCGGAGGCCATGGGAACGATCGTCGCCGGCGTCGATCTCATCACGAGCGCGCAAGGGCGGCCCATGGTTCTGGAAGTCAACAGCATGCCGGGCTGGAGCGGCCTGCAACGCATCACGCCCTTCTCCATCGCCGAGCGGCTGGCGGCTGACGCGCTTTCCCTCCTTCCCGCTCGCCGCAATGCGGTGAGCGCGTTAGGATGAGCGACGCAGCGGCGCTCTCGCAGGCCGCCCAGTTCGATGATAAACCTCGAGGCGGCCTCTCCTTCGAGACGCGAGCTTCGCTCGCTCCTCAGGATGAGGCCTAAGTGTTTGACGAAGTTTCGGAAGCCCCTCATGCTGAGGAGCCTGCACAGCAGGCGTCTCGAAGCACGAGGGGCGTCACCGCCACTTTGTCGGCAATCTGAGCGACGCTCTCGGACGCCTCCCCTCGGGTAAGCATATCATTCGCAACGTGACAGCCCCCCTCGCCCCAATCAATGCCGCGGTCGCCCAAGCCTTCGTCGCGGCCTGCGAGGCGGAGCTTGCCGCGCCCAAGCCCGGCAATGTGCATCACTTTGCGCCGGGCCATGGCATGGAGGCGCGGGACTTCATCGAGAGCGCCCGCGCGGCCGCGCCTTTCATCGCCGCGCCCGGCGCGAGCGTCGGCCAACGCATCCTCGGCGCAGTCGAGGCCACCTGGGCGGCGGTCGCTCAAAACACCAATCTCGGCATCATCCTGCTCTGCGCACCGCTCGCCCACGCCGTGCTGACCGCCGAATCGCCCGACCTTCGCCGGGAGACCGCGCGCGTGCTCGCGGCGCTCGACGTCGCCGACGCCGACGCTGCGTTCCGCGCCATCAGCCGCGCCAATCCCGCGGGCCTCGGCGCGGCGAATGAGCATGACGTCTCCGGCCCGGCGCAGACGTCTTTGCTGGAAGCCATGCGCGCGAGCGCCGATCGCGACCGTATCGGCTATCAATACGCCCATCATTTCGTCGATATTTTCGAGACCGGGCTCGACGCGCTGCAGCGCGCCCGCGCGCGCGGCCATGACGCGCCGCGCGCAACGCTCGAAACATATCTGGCGTTTCTGGCCGCTTTCCCCGACAGCCACATCGTCCGCAAGTATGGAATTGAAAAAGCGCGCGCCGTTCGTGAGGACGCCATATGCGCAGCCGCACGCATCGAAAGCGCCCCGCGGCGCGACGAAGCCTTCGCATTGGCGCTCGATTTCGACCAGAACCTTAAGAAAAACAAAATCAATCCGGGCACGAGCGCAGACCTGACGGTAGGCGTTCTTTTCGCCGATTCGCTTCCCGCCATCTTGGCAAAAGCCCACAAAAATGGTTGAGTCCGCGCCGCGCGGGGTGGTCTCGCGGCTATCCGGCTAACCGGTCGGGCGATTAGGCCGACGTCGAAAACGAAGGATAGAGGCGGTCGCGGCGCGCAGCGCGCGAACGCTTGGGGGAAGCTGAAAGGGAACGCACAAATGGCGAAGATCAACAAGATGCTGGTGGGCGAGTCGCTCGTCGGCGAAGGCAACGAAGTCGCTCACATCGACCTGATCATGGGCCCGCGCGGCTCGGCCGCCGAGCTCGCTTTCGCGAACGCTCTCGTCAACAACAAGGACGGCTTCACGACCCTTCTCGCGGTTGTCGCGCCGAACCTGCTCTGCAAGCCCAACACGATCCTCTTCAACAAGGTCACCATCAAGGGCGCCAAGCAGGCCGTCCAGATGTTCGGCCCGGCTCAGCACGGTGTCGCCAAGGCCGTCGCCGATGCGGTCGCCGAAGGCATCATCCCGGTCGAGGAAGCTGACGACCTCTTCATCTCCGTCGGCGTGTTCATCCACTGGGACGCCAACGACGACAAGAAGATCCAGGACTACAACTATCAGGCCACCAAGGAAGCCATCGCCCGCGCCGTCGCCGGCGAGCCGAAGGCCGCCGAAGTCGTCGCCAAGCGCAACGACGCCAAGCACCCCTTCGCTCCGAACTGAGTTCGGAACGCCTGAGCGTTTTCGATCCGAAAACGCTCGAGCCAGCGAGATAATCAGGGGAGCCGGAGCCGGCTCCCCTTTCTGCCGAACACGATACGCGCCGCGGTCAAATCCGGCGTTCAACGGACAATCGGGCTCCGCGCGGGCGCGCAATAAACAAGCCGCTGGACGCGAATGGCGCCGGGAGGGATGAACATGGCTTCTTTCTTTGAAAAGATTCTGGGCGCGCTGTTTCCGAAGCCGGCGACGGGCTTCGCGGGCTCCAGCAGCGCCAAGATGGGCGTCGGCGAATCGCTCGTCGGCGAGGGCAATGAGGTCGCCCATATCGACCTGATCATGGGTCCGCGCGGCTCGGCGGCGGAGAAGGCGTTCGCCAACGGCCTCGTGAACAACAAGGACGGCTTCACGACGCTGCTCGCGGTCATCGCCCCGAACCTGCTCGTCAAGCCCTACACCATGATGTTCAACAAGGTGACGATCAAGAACGCCAAGCAGGCCGTGCAGATGTTCGGCCCGGCCCAGCATGGCGTCGCCAAGGCTGTTGCGGATTCGGTCGCCGAAGGCGTCATTCCGCTCGACAAGGCTGAAGACCTGTTCATCTGCGTCGGCGTCTTCATCCACTGGGAAGCCAACGACGACCAGAAGATCCAGGACTTCAACTATCAGGCCACGAAGGAAGCCATCGCTCGCGCGATGAAGGGCGACCCGAAGGCCTCGCGCGTCGTCCAGGAGCGCGTCACCGCCAAGCATCCTTTCGCCGCCAACTAAGCGCGAAAGTTTTTGCAATCAGGGGAGCCCGTTGCGGCCCCCCTTTTTTATTTTGCGGAAATCCGGGAGAGGTCCGCCCGGCTCAGGCGGCCGTCATGCAGAGCGGTGGCGACAAGCGCGCCGGCGGCGCCGGCCTCTTTCAGGGCGACGAGATCGTCGATCCCGCGCGCGCCACCCGCAGCGTAGATGTTTTTTCCTTTGGCCCGCGACAGAATTTCATTGAGGCGGCCGAGGTCCGGCCCCTGACCCGCGCCGACGCGCGCAAGCGTCATAACGATCACCTTCTCAGGCCACAAGTTGGCGTCACGCTGGATTTCAGCGTCGCCGAGGAAGCCTTGTGCAGAAAAATCCAATGAGAGCGCGAAACGCGCATTGTTTCTAACGGCGCGCAATTCGCCCGCGTCTTTTAGGCTTTCGCTGCCGATGACGATATTGACATTGTGCTGGGCGAGCCAACGCTCGGCGTCAGCGCGCCGCGCGATCCCCGCATCCACCCAGAAACACGCGTCGGGAAAGGCGCCGCCGATGCGCGTGATGAGCGCATAATTATCGTTCCGGCCTTCGATCGCATCGAGATCGGCGATATAGAATGTGCGAAACGGATGGAGCGAGGCGAGACCGCGCGCGACATCGAGTGGCGCGCTCGTTTGTGCGAGCGGCGTCTGCAACGGCTGATATTCGGAACGTCGACCCGCGACGGCGCGCACGGTGACGCCATTGCGAATATCGATGACGGGGATGACCTGCATGAGGCATTATAGGCGCATGCTGATGAGAAGACACCTCGCGCTTGCCTTGACGGCCCAACTCCTCCTCGCCACGTCGGCAGTCGCGCAATCCGCGCAGAGCGACTGGCCCTGTAAGCAGGTGCGCGTTCCCGAGATCGCGCTGGGCGGCGTTTGGACCGGCCCGTCCATCGAGACAGAGCGAAAGAGCTGGCGCGATGACGGCGCCATCGCCGACCTCGTGGCGCGCATCGCCGCACGCCGCACGCCGATCGAGGAAGCTGAAAAGCTCATTGGCGAATTCTCGAAGAGCGCCGGCGATCATCGCAAGGAACGTCTGACGATGCTCTTTGCCGGTCTCTATGAGCGCATGAACGACGAGCGCCGCGACGTCGTAAACGGTCTCGACCGCTTCGGCCGTCGCCTCAAGGAGATGGCCGAGAAAACCCGCGAGGAGACCCAGGCCTTTTATGATTTGCAGAACAAAAAGCCGCCGCTCGACGCCGAGTCGATGCGGAAGGCGGCCGAGACGCTGCAGTGGCGCGTGCGGCTCTTCGAGGAGCAGCGCAAGATGGCGAGCTTTGTTTGCGAAAGTCCGGCGCTAATCGAACAGCGTTTCGGCGAGCTGGCGCGCAAAATCTTGGCGGAGATGGCGTAGCCCGGACGCGGTAAAAGCTACTCGCGCGGCTCAGGCTTGCGTTCTTCGAGCGGATGCTTTTCCGCGGCCCAGCCATCCGTGCCTTCCGGATACCAGGAGATGTTGGAGTAGCCGAGCGACATGGCGCGCTTGGCGGCGTTCCAGGACATCCAGCAATTGGTCAGGCAATAGAAGACCAGCGCCTTCTTTTTGTCCTGCCCCGTCGCCTTGGCGAGGCCCTTTTCGAAATAGGCCTGCGTCGCCTCCGAGAGCGCGCCAAAACCGGTGTCGGGCAGCCAAATACTGCCGGGAATATCGAGACGCGGCTGCTCGCGCCAAACAGCCTTCTTCGGCAAGCCCTCGGGCTTTGGCGCATGCGGCAGCGCATCGACGAAGACCGCCGCCTTGGCGCGCCACACGTCGAAAGCCTTCGCAGTGTCGACGACAACAGCGCCTTTCAGCGTCGCAGGCACGGGCGCGCGGTAGGCGTCGAGGCGGTAACCTTCAGGCTCTGGCGTCGGCGCGACTGTTTCGGCCCACGCAGTCGATGAAAAGGCGGCAATGAGCGCGGCGACGGCGAGCCGCCTCATTGCGCTTTCCTCAGCGGCTGACCGGCTTCGTCGAGCATGGGCACGCCATAATCGGCCAGGATCTTTTCGATCTCGGCCTTGTTCTGGCCAATGAGATTATTGAGCTCGCGCTTCCAGTTCTGGTCTGAGTTGCGCACGCCGAATCCAATGCGAAAAGCCATGCGTACGCCCGGGGTTTCCGGGAGCAGCGTCACATCGAGCTTTGCGCTCGATTGCTTCGCATAATAGCCGGCGATCGGCCCCCAGAGCAACGCCACGTCGATGTCGCCCGTCTCGAGATCGTGGATCATCGTCGCGCTCGACGATTCGACACGCGTGTCGACCATCAGCGGATAGGGCTTCACGAGGCCGATCATGCCGTTCTTGGCGAGGACATTGCCCGGCGGCGTATTGGCGACGAGGCCGATGCGGCCTTTCTTTTCCTTCAGACGCGGATCGTCGAGGTTCTGTATCCCGTCGAGATCAGAACCGGCGCGCGTCACCATGGCGTAGGTCGTGCGGTAATAAGGATTCGTCGGCTGCACGAGATCATTGCCCTGCGGCATGCCGAGAATGACGTCGCACAGATGCGCGTTGAGCGTATTGCGCACGAAACCCGTCGCGCCGGGATAGAAGGCGTAGGCGAGTTCCTTGTGGAGCTTTGCGGCCAGGAACTCCGCGATCTTGTTCTCGAAACCTCCGCCCTTCTCGTTGGAGAACGGCAGATTATTCGGGTCGGCGCAGACGCGAAGCGTTTTGGGATCGATGAGCTCGATCCCGCCGGCGTTGTCGGAGCCCTTGGCGCCCGCATCCGGGCCCATATGCTGCGCAAAGCCAGACGCCGCCGCGAACAAAATCGCGGCGGCGCCGGCTGAGGACAGGAGCGCGGCGAGGCCGCGCTGATATGTCCGGGAGACGATCATGTGATCGACCTCTTTGTAACGGGCCTTACTTGGCGGCCATGCAGTCGGCTTCGGCCTTTTTGAAGGCCTCCGGCGCCGGCTCTTTCTTCTCCGGGCGGCCAGGCTGGACGGCGCCCGTCGACAGCGCGCGGAGATAGACGTAAAGGTCGTCGATGTAGCAGACGGCGTTCTTATTGTCGGCGAAGGCCGGCATGACGCTGTTGCCGTTCTGACGGCCGCCGATGACGATGCCCGCGAATTCGGCGTAGTTGAAGCGCTTCACCGACTCCTTCAACGCCGGGGCGTAGGTCGAGCCGCCGCCGTTCGGGCCATGGCAGACGTGGCATTCGGCGTGATAGCGGCGATAACCGGAGAAGGTGTACCAATCGACCGCGCCGTCGGCGCCGACGTTATAGGTGGGATCGCCTTTCGCGTCGAAATATTTGCCGTTCTCGGATTTGACGGCTTTGGGATCTCCGGGGGCCTCGGCCATGGCGGAGGTTCCCACAAACATCATGACGCCCAGGGCGACAGCCCCGGCAATCGACGATCTCATCACACACTCTCCTGGTCGGTTCTTCATTCACTCGTAAACGACAGCGCTCGGCGAGGCCCTTATTGTCAGGGTTCGCCGAGCGCCGGTTTTCTATCTTACGCTCTGCTTAGTTGGGCAGGGCGAAGACGGTCAGCACGCCGCCGAGGGCGGTGTAATTGGCGAGCGAGGCGTAGTTGCCCACCGCGCCGAGACCTTCGTTCGACTTCGACAGACCGGCCGCGAGGCCGATGCCCGCCCAGCCGCCGACGCCCGACAGAACCGCCACATACTGCTTGCCGGCCGATTCATAGGTGATCACGTTGCCGATGATGCCCGACGGGGTCTTATACTTGTAGAGCTCCTTGCCGGTCTTCGTGTCGACCGCCTTCAGATAGCCCTCCAGCGTGCCGTAGAAGGTCACGCCGCCGTCCGTCGACACAGCGCCCGACCAGGCCGAGAACTGCTCCTTGTTCGACCAGACGATCTTACCCGTCCGCGCGTCCCAGGCGATGAAGTTGCCGGTGTGGTTCGTGCCGTCGCCCAGCACCTTGCCCGCCGGGAACATTTCCAGCGTCGCGCCGACATAGGGCTGGCCCGCCGTGTAGGACACGCGGAACGGCTCATAGTCCATGCAGACGTGGTTGGTCGGCACCATGAACAGGCCCGTCGCCGGATCGAAAGAAGCCGGCTGTTCGTCCTTCGAGCCGAGAGCGGCCGGGCAGACGTTCTGGGTGTTCGTGTCCTCGCCATTGTGCTGCGTCGAGTATTTGTCGACGACCAGCGGACGGCCATAGGTCTTGGACGACTTGTCCATGTCGACCTTCGTCGCCCAGTTCACCGCCGGATCATACTTCTCGGCGACGAGCAGGTCGCCGTTGGTGCGATCGAGCGTATAGGCGAAGCCGTTACGGTCGAAGTGGACGAGCGTCTTGACCTTCTTGCCGCCGATGTCCTGGTCGGCGAGGATCATCTCGTTGATGCCGTCATAGTCCCACTCGTCGTGGGGGGTCATCTGGTAGAGCCACTTCACCTTGCCGGTGTCGAGGTCGCGCGCCCAGATGGTCATCGACCAGCGGTTGTCGCCCGGACGCTGGTTCGGGTTCCAGGTCGAGGGGTTGCCGGAGCCGTAGTAGACGAGGTTCAGCTCGGGGTCGTAGCTATACCAGCCCCAGGTGGTGCCGCCGCCGGTCTGCCACTGGTCGCCCTGCCAGGTGCTGATGCCGGAGTCCTTGCCGACCGGCTGGCCGAGATGGGTGGTCTTCTCGGCGTCGATCAGCGTATCGGCGTCCGGGCCCATGGAGTAGCCGCGCCACGCCTGCTTGCCGGTCTTGACGTCGTAAGCGGTGATATGGCCGCGCACGCCGAACTCGCCGCCGGCGATGCCGACGAACACCTTGTCCTTGAAGACATGCGGCGCGGCGGTCGAGGTCTGGCCCTTCGACGGATCGCCGTTCTTCACCGACCAGACGAGCTTGCCGGTCTTGGCGTCGAGCGCGATCAGCGTGGTGTCGGCCTGAGCGAGGAAGATTTTGCCGTCGCCGTAAGCGAGGCCGCGGTTGACCGTGTCGCAGCACATGACCGGAACGACCGCCGGATCCTGCTTGGGCTCATATTTCCAGAGGATCTGATGCGCCGGATCCTTGGCGTCGAGCGCATAGACGATATTGGGGAACGGCGTATGCAGATACATCACGTCGGTCGTGATGGTCTTGCCGGAGCTGTCGGTGACCGACACATTGTTGAGAACGAGCGGCGCGCCCTCGTGGCCGCGCAGCACGCCCGTCGAAAACTGCCAAGCCGGCGCAAGCTTGCCGACGTTGTCAGCGGTGATCTGCTTGAGGCCCGAATGGCGGAGATTGGCGTAGTCGCCGGTCGGAGAGACCCACTGCTTGGGGTCTTTCGACAAGGTCAGCAATTCGTCGTCGGCTTTCGCAGCGCCGACTGAAAACAGCGCAAGAACACCAACTGAAGTCGACAACAACAGCTTATGCATGAGCATTTCCTCCTGAGACGCCGAGGCGCGCCTTACCGTTGCGCCGCCGCCGACGTCACGCCTCTTTGGGCGCCTCGACATTGGGAAGGCGTTTTCCGTCTTGCTCCCGGGCCGCTTGGGCAAAAAATTGCCTGCAGCGCCGGGATGCTTCCGGTTCCCGTCCGGAAGGCATCTTCTAACTCGGAAACGGCGGGATAATATGTCGCGTGCGGCTGAATCGCAATCGCAAAAAACGGAGGCGTGAGCGTGGCGCCTTGTGGCGCTGAAGCTCCGTAATAAATCAATATGTTGCCATCTCTTCTCGCTCTTCTCGCCATGTGTCTCGGGGTTTTTTGCGCCCCCGCTCTCGCGCGCGACGCGGCGCCTTTCACGCTCGATGAGATCGCGCCCGGCGTCTATGCCCATCAGGGCGAAACGTCCCTGATGACCCGGGAAAATTTCGGCGGCATCGCCAATCTCGGCGCTATCGTCGGGGATGACTCTGTCGCCGTGATCGACACGGGCGGGAGCCTCGTTCAGGGCAAGGCTTTCCTTGCCGCGCTACGCGAGAAGACGCAAAAGCCGATCCGCTATGTCATCAATACGCATGCGCATCCGGACCATGTCTTCGGCAATGGGGCCTTCGTCCTGCCGGGCGTGACATTCGTGGGCCACAAGAATCTGCCGCGCGCCCTCGCCGCCCGCGGCGAGCACTATCTCGCCTCCTTCCGCCAGATCATGGGCGACGCGCTCGACGGGGTGACGATCGTTGCGCCGACGATGCTCGTCTCGGAGACGACGACGCTCGATCTCGGCGGCCGGGAGATCGTTCTACAGGCGTGGAAAACGGCGCATAGCGAGGCGGATTTGACCGCGCTCGACACGAAGAGCGGCACGCTCTTCGCCGGCGATCTGCTGTTCCTGCAGCATGTGCCGGTGGTCGACGGCAGCCTGCTGGGCTTTCTGGACGTCGCCGACCGTCTGGCGGGAATCAAAGCCGAGCGCGTCGTGCCGGGGCATGGCCTCGAGGTCGCGCCCTGGCCCAAGGCGCTCGACGACGAACGCGCTTATCTCTCGCGGCTGACCGCCGATCTGCGCGCCGCGATCAAGAAGGGCGAAAGCGTCAAGGACGCCGCGAAGGATGCCGGAAGCGAGGAACGCGGCAAATGGCGCCTTTTCGACGATTATAACGCCCGAAATGCCACGGCCGGCTTTGCGGAGCTGGAGTGGGAGGGGCCGTGACTTTGTCTCACGCTCAGGCTCCAAGCTGCGCTAAGCTCTCGCGAGAGTTTTGGAGGATTCCCATGTCAACCGCCCGCACGGCGCTCGCCGCCGCAATGCTTGCCGCCGCCCTCGCCTCTTCGGCGTTGGCGGAATCCAACGCGCCCGACCCGTGGCCGGGCCTCGTCACGGACATTTTCCACGGCCGCGAGATCGCCACGGCCGACGGCGCCGTTTCGCTCGACGCGCCCAAGCGCGCGGAGGATGCGGCGATCGTGCCGATGACCTTGCGTTTCCCCGAGCCCGCCAAAGTGAAGACGGCGACGCTCGTCATCGATCAGAACCCCATGCCGATGGCCGCAAGCTTTACCTTCGGCGAGAAGGCCGGCGTGGATGCGATCGAGACGCGCGTGCGGGTGAACAGCTACACCAATGTCCACGCCGTGGCGGAGACGCGCGACGGCAAGCTTCATTCGGAAGTGAAATTCGTGAAGGCCTCGGGCGGATGTTCGGCCCCTGCCGGAAAGGACCCGGACGAGGCGCTCGCCAATATGGGCAAGATGAAATATCGCGAATTGAAGAGCGCGGCGGCGGGCAAGCGTGACGCGCAAATCATGATCCGTCACCCGAATAACTCCGGCCTGCAGATGGACCCGATCACGCGCGCCTATACGCCGGCGCATTACATCGACGCCGTCGAGGTCTGGCAGGGCGACGATCTGATCTTCAAGATGGAGGGCGGGATTTCGCTTTCGGAAGACCCGAACTTCCGCTTCACCTATGCGCCCAACGGCGCCAGGACGCTGCGCGTGATCGCGCATGACAATATGGGCGGAGAGTTCAAGGGCGAATGGCCGATCGCCGACGCCTCGTGAGGGACAGGGAGCGCTTGCCGCTCCCTTAGACTGCCGATAACGCCCCTCGTGCTTCGAGACGCCTGCTGCGCAGGCTCCTCAGCATGAGGAGCTTCTGCTACTTGGTTAAACACTTAGGCCTCATCCTGAGGAGCGAGCGAAGCTCGCGTCTCGAAGGACGAGGCCGCCTCGGAGGTTTGCCAACAGACTGAGGGAGCGCTCCGTCTCCGGCCCAACCTCAGCCGAAAATCGTTACGGCCGCGCAGAAGGCGAGCGGCAGCGTCGCCAAAGCGCAAAGCGCCGTCACGCAGGCCAGTTTCTCGAATTCGGGCGCCTCGTCGCGCATTCTTCTCACCAACGCCATCTTACCCGCTCCCAAGCAACGCTTATCGCGCGCTCGTTGACGTTGGCGCGCCGATGTTAACGCGCATCGACGTAGATTCGTTGCAATTATAACGTCGTAGCGGCATTTCCAATGTTGCCGATCTCATACCCGAAACGTGGTTACGCCTGGGTTAAGCGCGGGCGCCGGCGCGGCCATTTGGCGGCGAATTTTCGCTGAAGAGCTCCGCTAGCTTTTCGGTCATGGCGCCGCCGAGCTCCTCGGCGTCGACGATGGTCACGGCGCGGCGGTAATAGCGCGTGACGTCGTGGCCGATGCCGATAGCGATCAGCTCCACCGGCGACTTGGTCTCGATGTCGAAGATCACTTGGCGTAGGTGGCGCTCCAGATAATTCCCCGGATTGACGGAGAGCGTCGAATCGTCGACCGGCGCGCCGTCGGAGATCATCATCAGGATGCGGCGCTGCTCCGTGCGCGCCAGCAGACGCCGATGCGCCCAATCGAGCGCCTCGCCGTCGATATTCTCCTTCAGGAGCCCCTCGCGCATCATCAGGCCGAGATTGCGCCGCGCCCGCCGCCAGGGCGCGTCGGCGGCCTTGTAGATGATATGGCGGATGTCGTTGAGGCGGCCCGGATTGGGCTTCTTGCCTTCATTGATCCAGAGCTCGCGCGACTGGCCGCCCTTCCAGGCGCGGGTGGTGAAGCCCAGGATCTCGACCTTCACGCCGCAGCGCTCCAGCGTGCGGGCGAGAATATCGGCGCAGGTCGCGGCGACTGTGATCGGGCGGCCGCGCATGGAGCCGGAATTGTCGAGCAGCAGCGTCACCACCGTATCGCGGAAATCCGTGTCCTTCTCGCGCTTGAAGGAGAGCGGCTGCTGCGGATCGATGATGACGCGCGGCAGGCGCGCGGGATCGAGCATGCCCTCTTCGATGTCGAATTCCCAGGACCGGCTCTGCTGCGCCATCAGCCGGCGCTGCAGGCGGTTGGCGAGGCGCCCGACGACAGACGACAGATGCAGAAGCTGCTTGTCGAGATAGGCGCGCAGCCGGTCGAGCTCCTCCGAATCGCACAGCTCCTCGGCCCGCACGGTCTCGTCGAAACGGGTGGTGAAGGCGTGGTAATCCGCGCCGGAGCGGTCGGCGGCCGTTGTCGAGGGGCGGCGCGCGTCGGCGGCCTCCTCCATATCGCCCGTATCGGACTCTTCCGCCGATTCGCCATAAGGCGCCTCGGCGGATTCGCTCTCTCCCTCCTGCTCGGAGTCCTCGGCGGCGAGCGCGGTCTCCATCTCGGCGGCGCTCTTGGCCTGATCTTCTTCCTGCTGAGGCTCTTCGCTTTCCTCGGGGTTCTGCGGCGCTTCGCTGCTGTCCTCGTCCGCCTCGGTCTCTTCCGGCGCCTCGGCGCCGGCCATGTCGAGATGCGAGAGAAGCTCGCGCACGATCTGCGCAAAATGCTTCTGGTCCTCGACCGCGCCGACGAGCCGGTCGAGATCGCCGCCGGCGCGCTGCTCGATCACCTCCCGCCAGAAATCCACGATCTTCGCGCCATGCGGCGGCGGTTCGAGGCCGGTGAGGCGCTCGCGGGCCATCAGCGCCAAAGCGTCTTCGAGCGGCGCGTCGTCGCGGCTGGTTATCTTCTCGGAATGGCTGCGCGCATAACGGTCTTCCAGCATCGCGCCGATATTGGCGGCGACGCCGGCCATGCGCCTTGCGCCGACCGATTCGACCCGGGCCTGCTCCAAAGCGTCGAAGGCGGCGCGCGCCTCCATCGTCTCGGGGGCGTAGCGCCGATGCAGCGTATCGTCGTGGCAGGCGAGGCGCAGGGCGATCGAATCGGCCTGGCCGCGCAAAATCGCCGCGTCCTTGGGGGAGAGCTTGCGCGGCGGGTCCGTCAGCCGCGCCTTGGCGCCCTCGGGCGAGGCGAGAAGCGACGGGCGCTCGGGCGCGAAGGCCACTTCGAGCTTGGCGGTTTTCGCCATGGCGCGCATGGCTCCGGCGACGGCCCTTTTGAAGGGTTCCTGCGGGGCTTCCTTGGGAGCGGCGGGGCGACGGTTGGTGGGCGCGGGCGGCATGGCGCCACTATATGCGCGGGTGCGGGGAAAGGAGCAAGTCGGCAGGCGCTCCAGCGGGGACGCGCATCGAGGTAACATCGAGAAACCGGACGCGCGCCGCCTCCGCCCCACTCGTTGGGCTACGGGGGGCACAGATTCCGCGAACGTCAGGTCGGGCCGGACGAGCTCGGCCATGAGAGGCTGCAAAGTTCACAATGTGTGCATGCCATAGCCCTTGGGGGCAGGATGCGCGCCGCCGCCCAGGAAGGCGTGTTATCCCCTCTAATCCTCCGACAGTCGCGTCTTCCCCGGCCCATGTGGCTCCACTACGGCGCCGAAATCATGCGGCTCCTTGCGGGCGCGGCGTAGCGCCGCTTCCAGGAAGCGCGTGACGGCGTCGATGTCTTCCTCATGGGTGCGGTGATTGATGATCGCCGCGCGGATCGCCGGCGCGCCGTCGAGGATCGTCAGCGAGGGCGCCGCCTCGCCGCGTTCGTGCAGCTCCATCACGATCTCGCGGGCGAGCGAGCCGTCGTCGTCGCCCTTCACCCCAAAGCACACGATATTGAGCGCCACTGGCGCGCGCATCACGAAACTGTCGGACGTCTCGATCCAGGCTTCGAGCCGCTTCGCCATGCGGCAGCATTGCTCGATGCATTGGGCGAGCTTGTCGGCGCCAAAGGTCTCGATGGTCATCCAGGTTTTCAGCGCGCGAAAACCGCGCGAGAGATCGGGGCCGAGATCGCAGGGCCAGGTGTCCCCGGCGGCGAGCCCGCGCGGCGCCCGCGAGAGATAGGCGGCGTTGGCGGCGAAGGCGCGTTTATGCGCCTTGGGATCGCGCACCAGGAAGAAGCCGGCGTCGTAAGGCACATGCAGCCATTTGTGGAAGTCGAAGGCGATGCTGTCGGCGCGCTCCAGCCCCTTCACCAGCGGCTTTAGGCGCGGCGAGAGCGCCGCCAGAGCCCCGAAGGCGCCATCGACATGGAACCACAAATCCTCCGAATGGGCGACGTCGGCGAGGCGATCGAGCGGATCGATCGCGCCCGTATCCACCGTCCCCGCCGTGCCCACGATGAGGAAGGGCCGGAAGCCCGCCGCGCGGTCGGCCGAGATGGCGTGGCGCAGCGCGCTGATCTTCAGGCGGCGGTTGTCGTCCGAAGGAATGAGCCGCAGATGCCGCGCGCCGAGGCCGGCAAGCTCCATGGCCTGCCGCACGCAGTTGTGCGCCTCGCGCGAGGCATAGGCGATGAGCTGGCCGCGCTGCGCGCAGAGCCCGTTGAGGCGAACGTCCTTGTCGCCATAGGCCTGGTCGCGCGCGACGAGCAGCGACAGGAAATTCGCCATTGACGTGCCGGTGACGAAAATTCCCGAGGCGTCTTCCGGCAGGCCGAAAGCCTGCGCCATCCATTTGGCGATCTGTCGCTCGACGTCGATGGCGATGTGGTTGCGCCCGCCGCAGTTGGAATTCATGCCGGCGGCGAGCATCTCCGCGATCATGCCGACCGGCGTGCCCGCGCCCTGCACCCAGCCCATGAACATCGGATGGATGTTGCCGGTGGCGAAGGGCTTGATGTAGCGCTCGAAATCTTCGAGCACGGCGGCAAGCTCGCGGCCCTGCGCCGGGAGGTCGCGATCGAAACGCGCCTTGGCCTCCTCGCTCGGCGGCGTCCAGACGGGCCGCGTGCGCAGGTCGCGCAGATAGTCGATCATGGAATCGAGCGCGCGATGGCTCTCGGCGCGGAACGCGTCCCAATCTTCGGGGTCGAGATCGACCGGCTTGGTCATGTCGCGGCGCTCCCGCGCCAGGGCGGCGCAAAGGCGGTCATATGGGGCATGCGCCGCGCGTCTCCCGGCGTTTCAACGGCAAAGCCAAATAGCCGCCTTTGCCCGCCTTGCGCAACCCGGCCTTGTGCGCTGCGTCGATCATAGGAAATCTGCTCATGGGTTTCCCGACGCTCGCAAAGCGAGCGATCGGGAATCCAGAGCAGAATCAGCGTACTTGGGGCTCTGGATCCCCGGTCGGGCCTGCGGCCCGCCGGGGATGACGACCCACGCGCGCTGTTCAAGCGGAAACAGAGTCACCTGGCGAAAGTGACGCGGACGGTCCCCACGCCCGCGATCTCGCCCTCGGCCGTGTCGCCCGGCTGCAGCGCGCCGACGCCCGAGGGCGTGCCGGTGAAGATGAGGTCGCCCGGAGCCAGCGCGACATAGGTGGAGATCGCCGCAATGATCTGCGGCAGGCTCCAGATCATGTCGCAGAGGTCGCCCTGCTGGCGCACCACGCCGTTTACCGAGAGCGCGATGCGCCCCCGCGCCGGATGGCCGATGTCGGACGCCTTGCGGATCGCCCCGATCGGCGCGGAGTTGTCGAAGCCTTTGGACATATCCCAGGGCCGCCCGGCGTTGCGCGCGGCCGTCTGCATATCGCGGCGGGTGAGGTCGATCCCGGCGGCGTAGCCATAGACGCAATCGAGGGCGCGATCCGCCGCGATGTCAGCCCCGCCAGACTGCAGCGCGGCGACAAGCTCGATCTCGTGGTGCAGATCCTGCGTCAGCCCCGGAAAGGGAATGGTCTCGCCGTCGGCGACCACGGCGTCGGCGGGCTTGGTGAAGAAGAAGGGCGGCTCGGCGCCTTTCCCCATTTCGCGCGCATGGTCGGCGTAATTCAGGGCCACACAGAAAATACGCCGCACCGGAAAGCGCCGCGCATCGCCGGCGACCGCGACGGAAGGGGTGGGCGGCGGAGGAAAGACGTGGGACATAGCGATTCCTCTACGTTGCGTCGTCCGCTTATAGAGTGACTTCGCCTGACGCGGCTATTGTTTTGGACATGAGCTTGACTGGGAGCATAATCGCCGACGAGGCGCTCGCGCGCGGGCAAATCGGGCTCGCGGTGGCGGATGAGCGTCTCTTTGTTCGCCAGCGCTTCGGGCCGCTCAGCGCCTGGCTGCCCCGCGTGGGGACGCCCGTCTGCGACTCGCCGCTCCTCATCCATATGGAGGCGGCTTTCGCACGCCTGCGCGAAGAAGGGGGCGAGATTGTTCTCCCCTCGATGCGCGCCGCCTTGGAGGGCCGGCGCGTCACGATCTCGATCGGCTGGAGCGCGCGCGCCCAAGGCTACCTCATCGTCACCACGCCGGATCACGGGTCGGAGCAGATCGACCGCCTGCTGGCCTCGGACCGGCGCGAGAAACAGCTTTTGCAGCAGCAGGCCGACGCCGCCGCCGCGCGACTCAAGGTCGCCGACGCGCTCTATCGCGACATTGTAGAATCCTCCGGCAATCTGGTCTTGCGGTTCACGCCCGACTTCCGGCTGGTCTTCGCCAACCGGGCGGCGGCGTCCTTCCTCGGCAAGCCGCAGGATGCGCTGATCGGCGAAGCCCTCGACAAACTCTTTCCCTCTCAGGGCGCTCCCTGGCGGCTCGGCCGCGGCGCCGAGGGGCGGTCCTTCGAGATGTCGGCCCGCGACGCGAGGGGTCGCGCCTTCTGGCTTTCCTGGGACATTCGTTTTCTGGGGCCCGAGGCCGGCGGCGAGTTTCAGGCCGTGGCGCGCGACGTCACCGCCGAGCGGCGTCTGCGCGTCGAGCGGGAGAAGGCGCAGGAAGAGGCGCGCGCGGCGGCAGTCGCCCATGAGCGTTTGCGGATCGCCCATGATCTCCACGACACGCTGGTGCGCTCCATCGTCACCATGATCGCCGAGGCGCGGCTGATCGCGAAGAAGACCGCCGACCCCGAGGCGAAGAAAGCCTTGGCCGAGGTCGACGCGCATGCGCGGCAGGGCTTATGGGAGGCGCGCGAGGCCATCGCCCAGATGCGCGAGACGCGACGCGAGGACGCCGATCTGCGCGCCATCGCTTTGGCGTTCCAGGCGCGCTGGCCCGATGTCGCCGTCACGCTGGATTTTGCCGCCGAGCGGCCGCTCGCGGCGCAGACCGAAATGCTTTTCGCGGCGATCCTGCGCGAGGCGTTGCGCAATATCGAGCTGCATTCGGGCGCGAAAAACGTGCGCGTCGCCCTGCAGGTGAACGACGCGCACGCAGAGCTCGTCATCGAGGATGACGGCGCAGGTTTCGACCCAACGGCGCCGACGCCCGGCCATTTCGGGGTGCTGGGCATGCGCGAGCGCGCGAGCCTCGCGGGCGCGACGCTGGAGGTCGAGAGCGCGCCGGGCGAGGGGGCGCGGCTGAGGCTCCAAATTTTCGGGGTGTAACCACTTCTGCCGACATCAAACCGCACAAGCTCGCGTGGCCACAGCTCCTAACATCTCTTCCGGCCTCACTGCGTTGAGCTGACTGCGCCCTCAGAACTCCTCCCAGCCGCTCTCCTTCGCGTCGGCGGCGAGCTTTCGAACCGCGGCGCCGCCAGCCGATGCAACGTGCTTCAACGCGACGGCGGCTGATTTCCTCCCAGCGGAAGGGATCGACGCCCGCGCAGCGAGATTTTGCGCAACCTTGAAGTCTTGCACGGAACGAACAAGACCTTCGGTCTCCTGCAGAAGATTGTGGGTCGCCGCAGTGGTTTCCTCCACCATCGCGGCGTTCTTCTGGGTGTCCTGATCCATCTGTCCGATTGCAATGTTGATCTGCTGTATTGCTGCGGACTGCTCGGAGGCGCCTGACGCCATTTCGGCGATGATCTGATTGACTCGCACCACTTCGGCGACGATGCGCTCGAGCGCCTTCCCGGTTTGCGTCACCCTTTCGACGCCCACGCGGACGTCGTCCGACGAGACCGAAATAAGTCCCCTTATCTCCTTCGCCGCTTCCGCCGACCTCTGCGCAAGCGCGCGAACCTCGGCGGCGACGACGGCGAACCCTCTGCCGGCGTCGCCCGCGCGCGCCGCTTCCACTCCCGCATTGAGCGCCAGAAGATTGGTCTGGAAGGCGATCTCGTCGATCACCCCGATGATTTGGGCGATGTCTTGTGACGACTTCTCGATGCGGCTCATCGTATCGATCGCGCCGCGGACAATCTCGTTGCTCTTTTCGGCCTCGGATTTGGCGTGCGACACGGTCTCCCGGGCCTGGCGTGCGCCCTCTGTGGTTTTGACGACGGTGTTAGAGATCTCGTGGATCGCCGCGGCGGTTTCTTCGAGCCCAGCGGCGGCCTGCTCGGTGCGTCGCGCCAGATCATTCGCCGCGCTCGTGATTTCGCGCGTCGTCGAGCAGAGCATATCGGCGCCGCCGATGATACCCGTCAAAGCGCCTTCGAGCTGGCCAGCCGCTGCGTTGAAATCCTGCTCGAGACTGCGATATGTTCCGGGGAAATTTTGAAGTCGGGCTGTGAGATCCCCCTCGGCCAAGCTCTTCAATCCCTGTCCCAGCTCATCGACGATTTGCGTCTGCTCCGCTGCGGCCTTGGCCCGCGCCGCCTCGACGGCCGATTGCGCTTTCACTGAATCGTTGATGACCTCGGCGGCGTTGCGGAACGCGCCGTCCAGACCCTCCAGAAAGATGCGCCGGTAATAAACATTGCGACATACGGCTGCGAGACTTGCCGTCGCTTCGCGCACGAAAGCGTCGGAGCGGTCGATCATGTCGTTCACTTTGTGCTGCACGTCCGCTTCGCCGCCGATCTCTTGAATGTCCGTAATTCGCGCTTCGAAGTTCCCTTTGGCGGCCTCTCCGCAGACTGTCGCAATCTTGTTTATCACGCGCGCGTGCGCCCTGTCGTTCTTCACAAGCGCGATGAGCGAGAGGACGCCAAGCGCCGCCGATGCGACGGCCCCAGCATGCTCGAGCGTATATGCGCCGAAAAAGCCGGCCAGCGCCGCACACGCCGATGCGCTCGCCGCAGCGATAATGGCGGTCTTTCCTAGGGCGGAAGATTCAAAGCGAGAAAATGAGCGCGTCATAGGTCGTGTGCTTCGATTGGAGGAAGTTGACGACGAAGTCGAAGCCGGCGGCGAGCTGTTTCTGCCCGTTTTGGTGCTGCTGCTCTTCGCTCAGGATCGCGGCGTAGAGCGGGGCTATGACGTTCTCGACGACGTTGCGATTGGGAACCCGACGGGTCGAGTGGAATCCGACAAGGTTTCGATTTTTGTCATAGGAAGGCGTGGCGTGCGCGAATACCCAATAGTAATCGCCGTCCTTGGTCATGTTCTTGACGTAGGCGAATATCTCGCGACCGTCGAAAAGCGTGTCCCACAAGAGCTTGAAGACCGCGCGTGGCATCTCGGGGTGGCGGACGATGCTGTGGGGCTGCCCCATGAGCTCGGCTTCGCTATAGCCCGCGATCTTGCAAAATGTTTCATTGGCGTAGGTGATACGCCCCTTGGTGTCGGTTTTGGAGACGATAATCTCGTCCGCCGGAAAGAAGACTTCCCTGTGAGTTGGCGTGATTCTCTTCATGGGCCTGCACGATCGAACGCTGCGAAAACGCGGGGGCCAGCCCGAGCCCTCATGCTGGCGTGCACGGCGGCCTCAAGGCTGCGACGAGAGGGGTAATGCCGGAGTGGAACCGGCCGGGGTCGTCGGCGTCATGCCTCAAATCTCGAAAGCGAACGAGAAAAGCGAACCGCCCGAAGAACATGCGTTGTTATTGGTTAAAGTCTGGTCATTGCGCAGGGTGTGCGGATAAGCGGCGCCCTGCGTCAAATTGACGTAGTCACTGGCTAAGTCGAGTTCGAGGCTTCAGGCGAGGACGCAGCGGCGCCTGGTCCGGCGGCTGATTTCCGGTTGAATAGCCCGCATGGGAACTTGTCGTTCCCGGCGGGCTGAAAGCCCGCCCGGGAATCCAGAGCCACAAAAGCGCTGGTTTGGCTCTGGATTCCCGATCGCTCGCTCGAGCGAGCGTCGGGAATGACACCGGCCCAATCAAGCGGACCTCGTAGGAGACGTCTGGGTCTAACCATTTTATTCTATACCCATTATCGCTGATTGGTCAGGCGCGTCGAGGCTGCATGGGCAGCCTGAACGAAGCCACGCCGATCATATAGAGTGTAGCCTCAGCCGCCCGTCATCCGCTCCAGATGCTCCGGATAACGGTCTCCCTGCACGGGAATCTGCGCCGCCGCCGCGTCGATCTCAGCGAGGTCATCACCCGTCAGCTCCAGCCCCGCCGCCGCGAGGTTCTCCTCCAGGCGCGCGCGTTTCGTCGTGCCGGGGATCGGGACGATCCATGGCTTTTGCGCGAGGAGCCAGGCGAGGGCGATTTGCGCTGGCGTGGCCTGTTTGCGCTCGGCGACCGCGCGGATCAGCGCGATGAGCGCCTGGTTCGCCTGCAGCGCCTCGGCCTCGAAACGCGGCAGTCCGCTGCGCATATCCTTCGCGTCGAAGGTCGTGCTTGCGTCCATCTGCCCCGTGAGGAAGCCGCGCCCGAGCGGGCTGTAGGCGACGAGGCTGATGTCCAGCTCCTCCAGTGTTGGGAGGATTTCCGCCTCCGGTTGCCGCCACCACAGCGAATATTCGTTCTGCAGCGCCGTCACCGGCTGCACGGCATGCGCGCGGCGGATCGTCTGGACGCTCGCTTCCGACATACCGAAATGCCGGACCTTGCCCTGTGCGATGAGGTCCTTCACCGCGCCCGCCACATCCTCGATCGGCACATTGGGATCGACGCGATGCTGGTAGAGAAGATCGATCGTCTCGATCTTCAGCCTTTTGAGCGACGCCTCGACGACGTCCCTGATGTGTTCGGGGCGGCTGTCGAGACCGGTCCACGGCCATTTGCCATTGGGGTCGACGGCGAAGCCGAATTTCGTCGCGATTACTAAATCCGCGCGCAGCTCCGACAACGCCTCCCCGACAAGCTCCTCATTTGCAAAAGGGCCATAGATCTCGGCGGTGTCGAAGAAGTTCACGCCGCGCTCGACCGCCGTGCGGAGCAGCGCGATCATCTCGCGCTTATCTTTGGGCGCGCCATAGGCGCCGGTCATCCCCATGCAGCCGAGACCGATGGCCGAGACCTCCAGGCCGCTCGCGCCTAATTTGCGCTTTTGCATGTCTGCGCTCCTCGAATTCGCGCCTTACGCCTTCAACGACGCCATGTCGATGACGAAGCGATATTTCACGTCGCTCTTGAGCATACGTTCGTAAGCCCCGTTGATGTCCTGCATCGCGATCACCTCGACGTCCGAGACGACGCCATGCGTCGCGCAAAAGTCGAACAGTTCCTGCGTCTCCGCCATGCCGCCGATGAGCGAGCCTGCGACGGACCTGCGGCCCATGATCAAGGGAACCGTGCCGAGCGCGGGTTCGAGCCCGCCGAGATAGCCGACGAGCACCAGCGTCCCGTCGATGGCGAGCGTCGGCAGATAGGGATTGAGATCGTGAATGGAGGGCACGGTGTCGATGATGAGATCGAACTTGCCCGCGGCGCCCGCCATTTGCGCTTCGTCGGTCGAGACAATGATCTCGTCCGCGCCGAGCCGCTTGGCGTCCTCGGCCTTGCCCGGCGAACGGGTGAACAAAGCGACCTGCGCGCCGAGCGCCTTGGCGAGCTTGATCGCCATATGCCCGAGCCCGCCAAGACCGATGACCGCGACCTTGCTTCCCGGACCGACCTTCCAATGGCGCAGCGGCGAATAGGTCGTGATTCCTGCGCAGAGCAGCGGCGCAGCGCCCGCGAGGTCGATTCCGTCGGGGATCTTCACCACGAAGCGCTCTTTGACGACGATGCGGTCGGAGTAGCCGCCCTGCGTCGGCTGCCCGTTCTTGTCGAGCGCATTGTAGGTGAAGGTCGGGGAGCAGTTGCAGAATTGCTCCTGTCCCTGCTCGCAAGGCTCGCAGGTGAGGCACGAGTCGACCATGCAGCCGACGCCCGCATGGTCGCCGATCTTGAAGCGCGTGACCTGCGGCCCGACCGCCACCACGCGCCCAATGATCTCGTGACCGGGCACCATCGGATAAATCGAATTGTTCCAGTCGTTGCGCGCCTGATGCAGATCGGAGTGGCAGACGCCGCAATACAGAATTTCGATTGCCACGTCGTCGGCGAGCGGGTCGCGCCGCTCGAAGTGGAACGGAACCAGCGGCGTGGTCGCCGAATGCGCGGCATAGCCGAAAGCTTTGATCGTCATCTGCGGGTCTTCTCCAACGGCGCGGGCGGGGACGCCTCTGCGCCGGAGATAACACCTGGACTGTCGCCTCATTAGAGCGCTATATCCGCATGCGCTTATGAATAGGGTTCATGAATGTTCCGGCAGAACGCCCATGATCTTTTCGGCTTCGTCGCCGTCGCCTCGGAGCGCAGCTTTACGAAAGCGGCGGCGAAGCTCGGCGTCTCGCAATCGGCCCTGAGCCATGGCGTGCGCGGGCTGGAGGAGCGTCTCGGCGTGAGATTGCTCTCGCGCACGACGCGCAGCGTGGCGCTGACGGCGGCCGGCGAGCGCCTGCTCGAAGCCCTGGGGCCGCGTTTCGACGAGATCAATCTGGAACTCGCGGGCTTGAGCGACTTGCGCGACAAGCCCGCGGGCGCGATCCGCATCACGGCCAGCGAGCACGCCGCCGAAACCATCCTGTGGCCGGCGCTCGCCAAGCTCGTGGCCGGCTATCCCGACATCAAGATCGAGATCGCCGTCGAGCAGGCGCTGACCGATATCGTCGCGGAGCGTTTCGACGCGGGCGTGCGCTTCGGCGAGCAGGTGGCCAAGGACATGATCGCGGTGCGCATCGGGCCGGACGCGCGCATGGCGGTCGTCGGCGCGCCGTCCTATTTCGTGCGGCGCAAACGGCCAAAAAGCCCGCAGGAGCTGACCGAGCACATCTGCATCAATCTGCGACTGCCGACCTATGGCGGTTTCTACGCCTGGGAGTTCGAGAAGGGCGGGCGCGAGGTGAAGGCGCGCGTCGACGGCCAGCTCGCCTTCAACAGCCTGCGGCTGATCCTCGACGCGGCGCGCGCGGGCTACGGACTGGGCTATCTCCCCGAAGATATGGTCGAGGCGCCGCTTGCGCGCGGCGAGCTGATCCGGGTGCTCGCCGATTGGCTCCCGCCCTTTCCGGGCTATCATCTCTATTACCCTAGCCGGCGCCAGCCCACGCCGGCTTTCGCCTTGGTGGTGGAGGCGTTGCGTTACCATGGCGGTTAGGAAAAATTGGCGTGGCCGCCTTCCGATTTGTCTGAGGGCTTCCTCTTAATCGAAAGCCCCGGCGGCCAAGTTTCTCTCGAAATCAAAATGCTGGAATGAATTTTTCGTTAGAATTCGCTTTGAAGAGCGATGCTGCGCTGCGCAATTACATTTTTGTCGTTATGTGCTTTTAAGGAGGCGTCACTGCATTTTTTTTCATCAGGAGCGCTTTGATGTCCGCATTTACGTTCGAATATTCTCGAGGAGGCGAGACGCCGCTTCTCGCCGAGAAAATCGAGATTTCGGACCGCGCGGCCATCTGGCGCCATGTCGAGACGCTGGCTTTGCGCTTTCCAGAGTGCCCCGGCGCCCTCATCCGGGTGCGCGACGAGCGCGGGCAGGTCGTGGTGCGGGCGGGCGTCGCCACTGCTCTCGCGGCGATCGAGCAATGTCCCTGCGGCTGTTGCGAGCTAAAGGAGACGGCGCGGGGCGAGAGAAAAGTCGATGATCTGAGGCGCTCGTCTTGCACGAACTCCGGCGCCTGCCCTTGCGAGGCGCATTCGGCGCCGAAAAACTAATCGAAATCCGCCGGATCGAAGCTTCTGAAGGTCGCGCAGAATTCGCAGGTGACGCCGATGCGCCCGTCGTCGCCGACCATGTCGGCGCGCTCCTGCGGCGTGAAGCTTTTCAGCAGCCGCTCGATGCGCTCGGTCGAGCAGCGGCAGAATTCTTCGAGCGCGCGCTCGTTGAACACTTTCACGCCACGCTCATGAAACAGCCGATAGAGCAGCCGCTCGCCGGAGAGCGAGGGGTCGACGAGTTCGTGGTCTTCGAGCGTCCCGGCGAGCGCCTGACCCTCCATCCAGGCGTCGTCCTGCTCTTCTAAAGCAATCTCGCCATCGTCGGGCGCGTCGCCCGGCGCCAGATCGCGCACGCGCGCGCCGGCCACAGGCAGATATTGCAGCAATAATCCGCCCGCCCGCCAGCTTCGGCCCTGCGGCGTCACCACTTCCGCGACGGCGAGGCGCACGAAAGAGGGAATTTGCTCGGACTGGCGGAAATAGGTGTGCGCCGCCTCGGCCAGGCTCTCGCCTTCAAGCGGCACAACGCCCTGATAGCGCGCGGCGTCTTCCTCTCGTTCGATCGTCAAGGCGAGATGCCCACGCCCCAGCAGCGCCGCCGGCGCGGGGTCGGTGATCTCGCTGAGGCGCGCGGCGTCGAAGCGGGCGAAGCCGCGCAGCTTGCCCGGCGCGTCATAGTCGACGACCAGCATATCGACCGGGCCGTCGCTGCGCGTCTGCAACTGGAAACGGCCATGCGACTCCAGGATCGAGCCGAGCAAGGCCGCAAGCGCGATGGCTTCGCCGAGCAGGCGCGCCACCTGCGGCGGATAGTCATAGTGATCGAGGATCGCGTCGACCGTCGGCCCGAGACGCACGAGACGCCCGCGCAGATCGAGCGCCTCGACGGCGAAAGGCGTCACGCGATCGTCGCGCGCCTCTTTCGATACCGGCCGGCTCGGCGCCTCCTGCATCAATAAATTCCCGGCGCGAGGCACCAGGCGAGCACGCCCTTCTGGGCGTGGAGGCGGTTCTCGGCCTCGTCGAAAACAACCGATTGCGGTCCGTCCATGACCTCGTCTGTCACTTCCTCGCCGCGATGGGCCGGCAGACAATGCATGAAGACGGCGTCCTTGGCGGCGGCGCGCATGAGTTTGGCGTCGACCTGATATGGCGCAAGAACCCTGCGACGGAAGTCCTCGTCTTCATCGCCCATGGAGACCCAGCAATCCGTGATGACGGCCTGCGCGCCGGCGACCGCAGCGTAAGCGTCGGCCGTGACGTTCATCGCGCAGCCATTGGCCTTGGCCCAATCGAGGAGGGCTTGCGGCGGCGCGAGCTCCGGCGGGGTCGCGACATTGATCGTAAAGCCGAAACGCGCGGCGGCGTGCACCCAGCTCGCCAGCACATTGTTCGAGTCGCCGACCCAGGCGACCGTGTTGCCGTCGATGCGGCCGAGGCGCTCCTCGAAGGTCAGCAGATCGGCCATGATCTGGCAGGGATGCGACAGCTTGGTCAGCCCGTTGATGACTGGCACGCTCGCGTGGCGGGCAAGCTCGGTCAAATCTTCATGCGACAAAATGCGGATCATCACCGCATCGACGAAGCGCGACAGCACGCGCGCCGTATCGGCGATGGTTTCGCCGCGGCCGAGCTGCATCTCGCCGCCGGTGAGCATGATCGTCTCGCCGCCGAGATCGCGCATGGCGATATCGAAGGAGACGCGCGTGCGGGTCGACGGCTTGTCGAAAACCATCGCCAGATATTTGCCGGCGAGCGGGCGCTCTAGGGGCGGCACGCCCTTCACGCGCTTGGCTTTCAGGGTTTTGGCAAGCTCGAGGATCTGGCGCAGCTCTGGGCCGGGAAGATCGCAGATATCCAGAAAATGACGCGGCCGCGTCATGGTGTGCGCGGTCATCATGCCGCCCCCAATTGCTCGGCTGTCGCGGCGAAACGCGCGCAGGCCCGATCGAGGCGGTCAAATGCCTCCGATATATGGCTCTCGTCGATAATGAGCGGCGGGAGCAGGCGAACGACATTGTCTCCGGCGATCGGAAGGAGCAGCCCCTCCGCGCGCGCGGCGGCGGCGAATTCCCCATTGGGAACGCGCGTCTTGACGCCGAACATGAGCCCTTCGCCGCGAATGGCCTCGATCACGCGCGGATGGCGGTCGTGCAGCTCCGCGAGGCGCTGGCGCAGAAGGCCGCCCAAGGCGGCGACGCGCGCGAGGAAGCCCTCGGCGAGAACGACGTCCAGCACGGCGGCGCCCACTGTGGTCGCGAGCGGATTGCCGCCGAAGGTCGAGCCATGCGTGCCGAGCGTCATGCCTTTGGCCGCCTCTCGCGTGGCGAGGCAAGCGCCGAGCGGGAAGCCGCCGCCGAGCCCCTTGGCGAGCGCGACAATATCGGGCGTGACGCCGGAGTGCTCGCAGGCCAGGAATTTTCCGGTGCGGCCGACGCCGCACTGAACTTCGTCCAGCACGAGCAGCAGGCCGCGCGCGTCACACAAAGCGCGAAGCTTTCGCAGGAATTCATGCGGGAAGACGCGCAGACCGCCCTCGCCCTGCACGGGTTCGAGCAGCACGCCCGCGGTTTCCTCGGTGATGGCGGCTTCGACGGCGGCGAGATCATCGAAGGGGACCTGGTCGAAGCCGTCGAGCGGCGGGCCGAAGCCATCGAGATATTTCGGATTGCCGCCGGCGGCGATGGTCGCGAGCGTGCGCCCGTGAAAGGCGCCCTCGAAGGTAATGAGGCGGTAGCGCTCCGGCTGGCCATTCGCCGCATGATATTTGCGGGCGGTTTTGATGGCGCATTCCACGGCTTCGGCGCCGGAATTCACGAAGAAGACCGTTTCGGCGAAGGTAACGGCGACAAGGCGCGCCGCGAGACGTTCGGCCTCAGGGATGCGGAAGAGATTGGAGACGTGCCAGGGCTTTTCAGCGGCGGCCTTGAGCGTCGCGACGAGATGCGGGTGGTCATGGCCAAGCGACAGCACAGCGACGCCTGAAGCGAAATCCAGGTAGCGGTCGCCGTTCTCCGCGAACAGCCATGCGCCTTCGCCCCGCGTAAAGGCGACGTCGGCGCGCGCATAAGTCGGATAGAGCGCAGAAGTCAAAATTATGCTCCAAGCCAACAGATCCGCCATTTCGGCGGTCGGGCCAAAAAACAAAGCGCCGCCCTTTTCGGGGCGGCAGTTTGAGAAGGCGATTTTATGCGGGCAGGCTGTTTCGGTCAAATCCTAACGTCGCAGCCAACTTGGCTGACGCGCCGAGACGCGCTTTTGTTTCGACTTCGGCGCGGAGTGAGTCGTTGCGGCAACACTCCGCGCATAATGCGCTCAGAAAGCCTGTGCAGAACGCGCCCTTTGGCTTGCCAGCGACTCTTGCCCGTGATTCAAAGGTTTTGTTAAGTTTTTCCCGCCGGCGCGGTAGCGTTGTTTCCGCCTGGCGTCCCTCGAGTTTCGATGCGCGCGACGTCGCCGCTGGTTCGCTCCGGCGCAGCGAGGGTTGGTGGATTCTGCCCGGTTGCGCGCTCGAACCGGCCGCTTGGAGGTCAAAATGTCTTGGACCGATGAACGCGTCGAGCTGCTGCGTAAGCTTTGGAGCGACGGTCTCAGCGCGAGTCAGGTCGCAGCGGAGCTTGGTCCCGGCATCACGCGCAATGCGGTGATCGGCAAGATTCACCGTCTTGGCCTCGCCGAGCGCGCCAAGACGGCCAGCGCGCCGCGACCCCGCGCCGCAAAGCCGGCGTCGCGCCAGGCGGCGGTTTCCGCCCCCGTGGCGGCGGCGCCGCGCGTCGGCGGGCACGCCGTGCACGGCAATGTCGCCCTCGCCTTCGCGCCCGAGACGGTCGTGGTGGCGCGCGTGACGCCGGATACGGAAGTCGTCGTCCCGATGTCCGAGCGCGTGACGATCATGGAGCTGCGCGAGTCGATGTGCCGCTGGCCGATGGGCGATCCGACGTCGCCCGAGTTCCGCTTCTGCGGCGGCAAATCCCCGATCGGCGGCGGGCCCTATTGCGCGCATCACGCCCGCATCGCCTATCAGCCGGCGCAGGATCGCCGGCGCGCGCGCGATCAGCTCAGGGCGCCGCGTTACGCCTGATAAAGCGCGGGCGCGCGATCGGCTGCGGCCGACGTCACTCCCGGCCGAAGGTCTCGTCGAAGGAATAGCCGGAGCCGCGCACCGTGCGGATCGGGTCTTTTTCGCGGCCGCGGATGAGCGCCTTGCGAAGCCGTCCGACATGCACGTCGACCGTGCGCTCGTCGATCTCCGCCGACATGCCCCAGACGCTGTCGAGGAGCTGGGCGCGGGTGAAGACGCGGCCGGGCTTCTCCATGAAATATTCGAGCAGCCGGAATTCGGTCGGGCCCAGATGGATTTCGCGCCCCGAGCGGCGGACGCGGCGCGTCTCGCGGTCGAGGTCGATGTCGCCCAGCGTCAGCTTGGAGGCGACGCGCTCCGGCCGGGCGCGGCGCAGCAAAGCGCGCACGCGCGCCATCAGCTCCGGCGTCGAGAACGGCTTCACCACATAGTCGTCGGCGCCGACCGAGAGCCCGCGCACGCGCTCGGCCTCTTCGCCGCGCGCCGTCAGCATGATGATCGGCATGTCGCGCGCTGTGTCGCGCGCGCGCAGGCGCCGGCAGATTTCGAGGCCCGAGACGCCGGGCAGCATCCAGTCGAGCAGCATCAGGTCGGGCGGCGATTCCGCGATGCGCAGCTCGGCTTCGTCGCCATTATCGACATGCTCGACCTGATAGCCTTCGGCCTCCAGATTATAAACCAGCAGAGTCGCGAGCGGGACCTCGTCCTCGACGACGAGAATCCTCGGGGCGCGGTCGCTCTTGCCGTCGCGGGCGCCGGTCGGCGCGGTGGTCGCGTCACTCATGCGATGCGTCGCCCCCTGCGCCCAGAACGCCTGGCCGCGCCTTTGGGCGCTCGAGCGGCATGGATTCGCCGGTCACGAGATAGACGATCGTCTCGGCGATGTTGGTCGTGTGATCGCCGATGCGCTCGAGATTCTTCGAGCAGAACAGAAGATGCGTGCAGAAGGAGATGTTGCGGGGATCTTCCATCATGAAGGTGAGAAGATCGCGAAACACCGAGTCTTCCAGCGCGTCGAGATCGGCGTCGTTCATCCACACGGTGCGGGCGCGCTCCTCGTCGCGCAGCGCATAGGCGTCGAGCGCGTCCTTGAGCTGCGTGGCGGCGATTTCGTGCATCGACTTCAGGCCGACGATGGCGCGCGGCAAACGCGCCTCGGAGGCGATTTTGAGCGTGCGCTTGGCGATGTTCTTGGCGAGGTCGCCGATCCGTTCGATGTCGCCGGAGATGCGGATCGCGGCGATGCACTCGCGCAGATCTATGGCAAGCGGTTGCCGCCGCGCGATCGTCATGACCGCGCTCTCTTCGATCTCACGCTGAAGCGTGTCGAGCCGCGCGTCGCTTGCGACGACTTGCTTTGCGAGCTCGACGTCGAGGTTGGACAGCGCGTCCATGGCCTCGGCCAGCATTTTTTCGGCAACGCCGCCCATCTCGGAGATGCGACGTCCCAGCGACTCGAGGTCGCGGTCATAGGACTTGACGGTGTGGTCAGTCATCGCTCGTTCCTTAAATGAGCTTCAGCCGAAGCGGCCGGTGATGTAATCCTGCGTGCGCTTTTCTCTCGGCCGGTTGAAGACGTCGTCCGTGTCGCCGAATTCGATGAGCTCGCCCAGATACATGAATGCGGTGTAGTCGGAGACGCGCACCGCCTGTTGCATATTATGGGTCACGATCGCGATCGTGTATCTCGTCGAGAGCTCCTCGATCAGCTCTTCGACCTTCGCCGTCGAGATCGGGTCCAGCGCGGAGCAGGGCTCGTCGAAGAGCATGACCTCGGGTTGGACGGCGACGCTGCGGGCGATGCACAGGCGCTGCTGCTGGCCGCCGGAAAGGCCGAGCCCGCTCGCCTGTAGCTTGTCCTTGACTTCGTCCCAGAGCGCCGCGCCGCGCAGCGCCTCCTCGACGCGAACGTCCATATCGGCGCGCGACAATTTCTCGTAGAGGCGGATGCCGAAGGCGACGTTCTCATAGATCGACATCGGGAAGGGCGTCGGCTTCTGGAAGATCATGCCGACGCGGGCGCGCAGGGCGTTGAGGTCGATCGCCGGATCGAGGATGTTCTCGCCGTCGAGCAGCACCTCGCCCTCCGCGCGCTGGCCCGGATAAAGGTCGTACATCCGGTTCAGCACGCGCAGCAAGGTGGATTTGCCGCAGCCCGATGGGCCGATGAAGGCGGTCACCTTATGGGTGTGCAGCGACAAGGACACGGATTTCAGGGCGCGGGTGGCGCCGTAGTAGAAATCGAGGCTGCGAACCGAGATCTTGGTCGCGGACTGGTTCACCTGAGCGAGGGCGTTCATTTCGATTTTCTCCGGCCGGCGCTCAGCGCGCGGGCTGTGATCGACAGGGCGAGAACGGCGAAGGTGATCAACAGGGCGCCCGTCCAGGCAAGCTGCTGCCAATCTTTGTAAGGGGACAGGGCGAACTGGAAGATGACGACCGGCAGGCTCGCCATCGGCGCGTTGAGGTCGGCGCTCCAGAACTGGTTGTTGAGCGCGGTGAAGAGCAGCGGCGCGGTTTCGCCCGAGACGCGCGCCACCGCGAGCAGAATGCCCGTGACGAGACCCGCCTTGGCGGCGCGATAGGCCACCTTGCCGATGACGAGGGCGCGCGGCGCGCCGAGCGCGCTCGCGGCTTCGCGCATCGAGCCCGGCACCAGCAGCAGCATGTCCTCGGTCGTGCGCAGAACGACCGGGATGACGAGCAGCGCGAGGGCGACCGCGCCGGAGATGCCGGAGAAGTGCCCCATCGGCCCGACGAGCAGCGTGTAGACGAAGAGGCCGATGACGATCGACGGCGCGCTGAGCAGGATGTCGTTGATGAAGCGCACGACGATGGTCAGCTTCGAGTAGCGGCCGTATTCCGCCATATAGGTGCCGGCGAGCATGCCGAGCGGCGCGCCGATGGCGACGCCGATGATGGTCATGACAAGCGAGCCGGCGATGGCGTTCAGGAGGCCGCCCTGGCTGCCGGGGGGCGGCGTCATCTGGGTGAAGACGGCGGGAGAAAGTCCGCGAAGCCCTTCGTAGAGAAGCGCGGCGAGGATCAGCAGCAGCCAGGTAAGGCCGAAGATCGCGGCCCCCCAGGCGAGGCTGGTCGCCATCGAATTGCGCCGGCGGCGCGTGGCGTAGAGCGACATGGGCGCGGGGCTCCTTAAGCCGACTTCCGCTCGATGCGCATCAGCATGTAACGCGCGATCGCCAGAACGATGAAGGTGATGACGAAGAGGATCAGGCCGAGTTCGATGAGCGCGGACGTGTAAATGTCGCCGACGGCCTCGGTGAATTCATTGGCGATGGTCGCGGAGATGGTGGTTCCCGGCGCAAGCAGCGACGGCGAGATTTTATGGGCGTTGCCGATGACGAAGGTGACCGCCATCGTTTCGCCGAGCGCGCGGCCGAGGCCCAGCATGACGCCGCCGATGACGCCGACGCGCGTGTAGGGCAGAACCACATAGCGCATCAATTCCCATGTCGTGCAGCCGACGCCGATCGCCGCTTCCTTGAGGACCGGCGGCACGGTTTCGAAGACGTCGCGAGAGATGGAGGCGATGAAGGGCAGCACCATGATGGCAAGAATGAAGCCGGCGGTCAGCATGCCGATGCCATAGGGCGGGCCGGCGAAGATCGAGGACAGCACGGGCACGTCGCCAAAGAGCGAGATCAGGCCGGGCTGCACATGGGTCTGCACGAAAGGCGCGAAGACGAAGAGGCCCCAGATGCCGTAGATGATCGAGGGGATGCCGGCCAGAAGCTCGATGGCGACGCCGATCGGACGGCGCAGCGCATGGGGGCAGAGCTCGGTGAGGAAGGTTGCGATGCCGATGCCGACGGGCACGGCGATGAGCATGGCGATGACCGAGGTTACGATCGTGCCGAAGATCGCCGGCAAGGCGCCGAAATTATCGGTGACGGGGTTCCACGCCTGCGAGAGCAGGAAACCCGGGCCGAAGGCCCTGATCGCCGGCAGAGAGCCGTGAACGAGCGAGACGATGACCCCGCCGAGGATGATGAGCACGATAACCGCGGCGGCGCGCGTCACCTGGAAAAAAATCCAGTCGAGCAACGCAATGCTCGAAAGCGCCTTTGTGCGGTCGACGACCGCTGGACGCGGCGCAGCGCTCTCCATTGCTAGCTCCGACATATTGCCCGCTCCATTCGATCCACGTTGGGTGGGTTCGCTCGTCGTCATCGGTTACTCCTGACGCCGGTTCTCTCGAACCGGCGTCCATGGTCGCTGGCGGCTCCTCATTGAGCCGCCGTTGATGCGCGGCTCAGTGCGCGAGCGGCTTGCCGTCCGCGCCCTTCACATTCGCCCAGCTCTTCTTGATCAACTCGACGACCGGCTTCGGCATCGGGATATAGTCCAGCTCCTCGGCGGCCCTGGCGCCATTGGCGAAGGCCCAGCCGAAGAATTTCAGGGCTTCCGAAGCCGCAGCCTCGTCCTTGGAGTCCTTCGGGAGGAGGATGAAGGTCGCAGCCGAGATCGGCCAGGACTTGGCGCCCGGCTCATTGGTGATGATCTGGAAGAAGCCCGGGGATTTCGCCCAATCCGCGCTGGCGGCGGCGGCCTGGAAGCTCTCGACGCCAGGCGCGACGACCTTGCCGGCGGCGTTGATCAATTTGGTGTGGGTCAGCTTGTTCTGCTTGGCGTAGGCATATTCCACATAGCCGATCGCGCCCTTGGTGTTGGCGACGTTGTTGGCCACGCCTTCATTGCCCTTGGCGCCGATGCCCGTGGGCCACTCGACCGCTGAATTCTCGCCGACCTTGGACTTCCAGTCCTCTGAGACCTTGGAGAGATAGTTGGTGAAGTTGAAGGTCGTGCCCGATCCGTCCGAACGATGGACGACGACGATCGGGGCCGAGGCGAGCTTGGCCTTCGGATTGAGCTTCTTGATCGCGGCGTCATCCCAGCTCGTGATCTGGCCGAGATAGATTTTCGCGATGGTCGCGCCGTCGAGGACGAGCTCGCCCGGGACGACGCCGTCGAGATTGACGACCGGCACGATGCCGCCGATGACCTGGGGCCACTGGATGAGATTGGCCGCGTCGAGGTCTTCCGGCTTCAGCGGCTGGTCGGAGGCGCCGAAGGTCACGGTGCGGGCCTTGATCTGCTTGATGCCGCCGCCGGAGCCGATCGACTGATAGTTGAGGCCGTTGCCGGTCTCTTTCTTATAGGTCTCCGCCCATTTGGCGTAGATCGGATAAGGGAAGGTCGCGCCTGCGCCGGAGATATCCAGCGCGAACGCCGCGCCGGCCATGGTCGCGAACGCCATCGTCGCGACGGCCGCGCGCTTGAAGAAGTTGGAGATCATTCGATGATCGCTTTCAGCTCGAGAATATTACACGAGAGGCGCGGAGCGCCTGTCACGCCCTAGTCCTTTAGCGGCCAGGCAAGAGAGTTTTGTGATAGTTTTATTACAGTACGATGACATAAGAATTTCATATAAAAACAGCATTTTAGTCACTTTCCTTGAGCTTGGTCGATTGCCGGAAGCGTCACACGGAAGAGCGACCCCTCGCCCAAAGCGGACTCTATGCCGAGCCGTCCGCGATGGCGCAGCACAATATGTTTGACGATCGCGAGGCCAAGCCCGGTGCCGCCTTTCGCGCGGCTCTTGCCGGCGTCGACCCGGTAGAAGCGTTCGGTCAAGCGCGGAATATGCTCCTGCGCCACGCCGGGGCCATGATCGCGCACCGAGAAGACGGCGGTCGCGCCTTTGCGGGCCAGCGAAATTTCGACCGGCTCCGGCCCGTTTTCGCTTTGGCCGTATTTCAGCGCGTTCTCGATGAGGTTCTCGGCGATCCGCGCGAGCTCGTCGCGGTCGCCGGGGACGATGACATTAGGCTCGAGGTCGAGCGCCAGCGGAATGTTGTTTTCTTCCGCCATCGGCGTCAGCGTGTCGACGATATGCGCGACGAGCATAGTGAGATCGACCGCTTCGGCCGGCCGCACATGCATATGCTGCTCGATGCGCGAGAGCGACAGCAGATCGTCGACGAGGCGCGCCATGCGTTGCGCCTGCTCGCGCATGATGCTCAGGAATTTGTCGCGCGCCGCCGGATCGTTTTTCGCCGGACCCTGAAGCGTCTCGACAAAACCGAGAAGCGAGGCGAGCGGCGTGCGCAATTCATGGCTGGCGTTGGCGACGAAATCGACGCGCATGCGTTCGACGCGATGCGCTTCCGTCAAGTCGCGCATGCTGATCATGGCGGCGGTCGCGTAGCCGGGGAAGCGAATGGGCGCGATATGCGCCTCGAACCAGCGCTCGAGAGGAAGACGCTCCACCCATGAGGCCTTCTCGGCGTTTCCGCCGGCGAGCACGCGCATGGCGGCGTCGAGCATGTCCGGCGAGCGCAGGCTGCGCGACAAAGGTTCGCCGATGCGCAATGTCGGCGCAAGGACGCGGGCCGCCGCATTGAAAGCGAGCGCGTGAGTCTCCGCGTCGATGACGAAGACGGGCTCCGCCAGCGCGTCGATCACGGGGCCGAGCATATCCTCGGCGGGCCATTTGAGGTGCGCCATGTGAAAATCGCTTCCGGCTGAACGTCAGGTCCGTTCTTCGATGATGCGCGCAACGGCGTCGCGCAATGCGCCCCAGCGGCGCGCGCCCTCGTCGGCGCCGAGCGTGGCGAGCGCGACGATGAAGGGCAGGAAATAATAGACGACGCGGAAAAGCAGCAGCGAGGCGAGAACGCTCTCCTGCGATGCGCCCGGCAGCGCATGCAACATCGTGGCCTCGAAGACGCCGATGCCGCCCGGCGCATGGCTGACGACGCCGAGAATGCAGGCGAGGACATAGACGGCGAGGAAAGCCGTATAATCGAGGTCGACGCCTGCCGGCAGCAGCATGTACAGCACGGCCGAGGCGGCGCACAGATCGGCGACGCCGACGGCGAGCTGCTCGACGGTCGATCCCACGCCCGGCATTTCAAGCACATGGCCGCGCAGGCGGATGCGCCGCGGCTCGAGCGCCACCCAGGCGCCATAGCCGGCGACCATCGCCAGGATGACGACGCCGATTGCGGTGTGCAGCGGGGTGGGCAGGCCATCGAGCGCCGCGAGGGAGCCGGCCGCCTTCACCAGCGTGAAGCCGACGACCGCCGTCATGCCGAGCCAGAAGGTGACGCCGGTGATGACCGTGAGATTGGCGACCTGCAGTGCGCTCATTCCGATGCGCGAGTAGATCCAATAGCGCACGGCCGCTCCGGTGACGATCGGAAAGCCGAGATTGAAGGAGATGGCGTAGCTCGCAAAGGAGGCGAGCGCCGTCACCCGATAGGGCGAATAATGGCGGATCTGGCGAAGCGCCGAGACGTCATAGCCGGTGAGCGCGACATAAGAGAGGATTGTGAAGAAAAGCGCGGCGAAAATCTGACCGCCGCTCGTCGCCGTCAGCGCCTCGGCGACGTCCGCGAAGCGGACATGCGACAGGGTGTTGGCGAGGATATAAGCGGCGATCCCGAAGAGCGCGAGGCTGGCGAGGACGCCGAAAAGATGGCTCGCCCCATGGGGAAGGCGCTCCTGCAGCGACTCGAAAAAGCTCTTGCGCCGGATGACGGCCGGCAGGCCGGAGTGAGACGATATGGCGAGGTCCTCGTCTTGTTGCATCTACCGCTCGTTGGACGTGGGGCCGGTTTCGCAGGCGAGCGCCGGCCAAAGACTTCGTCCTGAAAAGATGACGTCAGAATGACGGACAACCGCCTTTTAGCTTGGCGCCCGCGCCGGTCGAGTCAAGACAGGCCATGCACGAACCAGCGGGGATCGTCGGTTTCCCGCCCGTAAAGCCCCTCGCGGAAGAGCCAGAACAATTGGCCGTTTTTATCCTGTGCGTGGAAATAATCCCGGGTAAATTGCTGCGGCGCATCGCCCCACCAGGGCGCGGCGATGCGCTCCGGCCCCTCGAAGGCGACGATTTCCCGCAGAACCCGCCGCCAGCGGAATTTGAGCGGCGGGCCGTCGGGAAACAGCGCGATGGCCTCGATCGGTTCCGGGCGCTCGAAAAGCCGCAGCGGCCGCATCGCGCTTTCCGCGGATTTTTCAGTGTGGGGCGGAGGCGCCCCGAAGGCGGCCGGAACGGCGGCCACGGCGAATTCCGGCAGATGCGCGGCCTCCGGGTGAAGCCGCAGCACGCGGCGCAGGCCGAGCCGCGCGCCGAGCCGGTCGAGAAGATCGCCGAGGTCTTCGTCGCTTCCCCCGCCGCGCGGCGGGGCGACGAAGGCCGTCTGCGGGGCCGCCGCGCTCTCGACCTCGGTCGCCGCAAGTTGCAGCACGTCGAAGCCATAGCCGGTGTCGAGCCCCTCCTCCGCGACCGCCGACAGGCGCTCGGCAAGAAGGGCGGCGAGGCGGGCGGGGTCGCGCAGCGGCCGGCTGGTTCCGGCCGCGATGCGTTTCACCGCGCCGTCGACGCGATAGAAAACCGCCTCCAGCCGCCGCGCGCCGACGCCGGCGCGTTCGAGCATGGGGCAGAGATCGCCGGCGAGGCGCGTCAGCGTCGCCGCGAGATCCTCCTGCCGGGTCAGCCCGTCGGGAAAGCGCCGCTCGGCGATGAAGGCCGGCGCCTCGAAGCGCGGCGTGATGGGATCGCGGATGCGGCAGGTGAGCGCGTCGAGCCGCGTCAGCGCCTGGGCGCCGAAGCGCGCGGCGAGCGGGGCGCGGGGCCGCTCGAGGAGATCGCCAATGTCGCGCAGACCGGCGCGGCGCATGCCGGCGAGGGTCTCCGCTTCGAGTCCCAGCGCGTCGATCGGGAAAGAAGCAGCGAGGCGGTCGAGCTCTTCCTGCCGCGCCTGCGCGGCGACGAGGCGGGTGTCGGAAAAACGCGCCAGCGCCCGGGCGAGGGCCGGGCCCGGCGCGATGGCGGCGCGGGCGGTAAAGCCCAAAGCGCGCAGGCGGCTTTCGATGTCGCCCAGAAGCGCCGCCTCGCCGCCGAAAATATGCGCGGCGCCGGTCACGTCGAGCAGCAGGCCGTCTGGCGGGTCGGGCGCGGCGAGCGGGGTGAAGCGGCGGCCCCAGTCGGCGAGCCCCGTAACGAGCGCGGCCTCTGCTTTCGGATTGGCCTCGGCCAGCGCCAGCGCCGGGCAACGCGCGCGGGCGTCGGCGACCGCCATGCCGGGCGCAAGGCCGCGCTTTTGCGCCCGCGCGTCGACGGCGGTCAGGCGCTCCGCCCCCTTCAGGCGGGCGTAGAGGGCGAAGGCCTCAGGCGCGGCGCCGCGACGGCGCCGCAACAGGCGGTCGGTCGCGAGCCTCGGCAGGAAAACGCTCAGGAAACGCATGACGAAACGCTACTCTTTCAGGATCGAAGGCGATGTGGCGCCATTGCGCCGGGTCGATCTCGCCCGGCGCGCCCAGAAGGCCGGCGCGAGCTTTGAGGACCCGCAGCCGCCACAGGAAGGGCGCCAGCGGAGAGAGCGGCGGGCGCGCCGCGGGGAGCGCGGACGAAGGGACCGGCGCAGATTTGGCGGCGATCTCGACGCGCAATTCGGCGGCGCTGGAGACGCGTCCGGCCGGCGTCCCCTGCGGCGCAAGAACGCCCAACGCGCCGCCGCGCCTTGCGGCGAGCAGCAGGCGGCGCGAAGCGGCGAGGTCATAGAGGCGGGCGTCGAGAAAAGCCTCGGTGACGACCGCCGCGCAGCCCGGGCTTTTCAACGCCTCCTCCATGGCCCAGAGCGCCTCGCGCGGCCGGCGGACCCTGACGAGCGCGACGCGGGAAAGATCGACGCCCGCCGCCATGAGGCCCCGCCCGTAAGGCAGGCCGAATTCGCGCGCGCTCATATCCTCGATAATGAAGACGAGCGCGCCGCCGCCGCGCGCCGCCTGCGCCCGCAGCGCCATGGCGAGGGCGAAGGCCGCCGCAGCGGGCGCGTCCGGCGGGCGGGCGGAGAAAATCTCGCTCAGGGCGCCGCGACGGGCGGCGAAAAGCGGCTCCAGAAAATCATCGCCGTCATTGGGAGCGCAGCGAAGCAATCCAGGGCCGCGATGGGGCTCTGGATTGCTTCGTCGCTGACGCTCCTCGCAATGACGGGGGGAGTCGCGCGCCGCCGTTGTATCCCGCGCCTCGATGGCGGCGATGCGGCGGCGCAAAAAGAGGATGCGTTCCGAAACGCCGCTCTGCGACATCGGTCCAAAAGCCCTGATCTGGAGAGAGCGCCCTCGGCGCGTGTTCGATATTTGTTCTCACCTGAGGAAGAGTCAAGCCGGATTCTAAGATCGGGGCAGACCATTGGAGCCGTGCGCCCGATGGTTTGTCGGAAAAGCGACATTGGCGCGTCGTCCATCCCAGAGCCCATTGGGCTTTCTACTCTTTTCGCGTCAGGAACAGGTTTTGCTTGCCTTGCGCCCGTATGTATTCCCTGCGAGGACCGACATGCCCCTTTACGCCTATGCCTGCAACGACTGCGAGGCCGAGTTCGAGCTTCTGGTGCGCGCTTCCGACACCCCGCAATGTCCCGCCTGTGGGTCCGCCAAATTGACGCAGCAGGTGTCGCGCATCTGCAATGAAATCAAATATCCGGCCATCGCCCGCTCGTGGCGCCGCCGCGCGGCGGCCGAGGGCGATCTTTCGAATTTCAGCAAAGCCGAGCGCGGGAAACTCTAAGAAGGGCTCTTTTGCTCTTCGCCAACGCGCTGACCGGCCTCGCGCCCTGTCGGACAAACCCGCGCGCCGAAAGCCGCTGAAAAACAGTGATCTTGCGCAGGGGGAGCGCTCAGCCTATCCCACCGTTACGGTCAAGCGTTCGAGAGACGAACGCGGCCCGGCGGAGGAGTCCAAGCATGAGCGCAAAGGGTTACGACGGGGACATTCCGCAGAACTACGATCGCGGGCTCGGCTCTGTCCTCTTTCTGCCTTACGCCGAAGAAGCGGCGCGGCGCATCGCTGCGTTGGAGCCGCAGGACGTTCTGGAGGTCGCCGCGGGCTCCGGCGTCGCGACCCGCGCGCTGCGCGACCGGCTTCCCTCGACGGCGAAACTGACCGCGACCGACATTGGCGCGGACATGCTCACAATCGCCCGCTCCAAAATCGGCGACGGCGAGCAGGTGAGGTTCGAGACCGTCGACGCCTGCGCGCTTCCCTATCCGGACGCGAGCTTCGACGCCATTGTCGGCCAGTTCGGCTATATGTTCTTTCCGGAAAAGCAAAAGGCGATGCGAGAAGCCTGTCGCGCGCTCAGGCCGAACGGCCATTATGCGCTCAGCGTATGGGACGCCGAGCAATATAATCCCTGGGCGAGCCTCTGCCTCGAGGTCTTGAAAGGGTTTTTCCCCGAGAACCCGCCGCAATGGATGCGCGAGCCGGTTTCCTGCGCGGCGATCGACCCCATCAAGGAAAATCTCCTCGCCAGCGGCTTCGAAAACATCTCTGTCTCTGTGCTGAAACGGGCGCGTGACATCGACGCCCTCGCATTCGCGCACGGCATCGTCTTCGGCAGTCCGGTTTTCGACGAAATCCGCGAGCGCGGCGGCGTCGAGCCGGAAACCGTCATGCAGGCCTATGCGGAGGCCCTCACCCGCGCTGTCGGGCGCAGCATGCCGATGCAAGCGATCATGTTCGAGGCGCAAAAGCCCGCCTGACCGGCTCTCAGTTCGTTGACAAACTTCCGAGGCGGCCTCGTCGAGACGGACGCTTCGCGCCCTCCTCAGACCGCCGGCATGGCCGGATGTGCCCGCAACGCCGACGCGAATACGTCTTCCATGAGGCTTCTCTCCTTTTAGGGCGTCAGCATGGCCTTGCCGACGCAGCTCGCGCCTTTCGCCATGAGCAGCAGGACCGTCTCGCAGGACGGCGCCGACGCGGTAATCGATGAGAGGCGGCAAGAAAGCGTCGCGAGGTTACGCGATCATGCCTGACTTTGGCGTTGCGGCGAGCCTGGACCATTTTCGAAGGCATTTGCCGTCTATGTTTTGTCCAATACGCGAGAAACCTTTCGCGGCTAAGGCGCAAGCCGCGAGCTTTGCATCGCGCGGTCCACACGACCTTGCAGCCACCGAAACAGAGAATGAAATTCCATAAGTCGCGACTATGCAACACATAAATAAAACAGAGATTGCGATGAGGATTTTCTTCGCGATAGTTCGTTCCAACTCGCGAGGGAGCGCGTGATGATTTGTCGTCGATATTTCAATCGAGCGGTCGTCGCGTCCGCTCTCGCCCTACCCGGCGTCGCACGGTCGGAATCTTCCGTGCTGCGCCTCGGAACTATGCGTCTGAATAGCGCCGCGCCGTTTTTTGTCGCGTCCGACAAAGGCTTCTTCGAGGACGAAGGTTTGAAGGTTCAAATCGAATATTTCGACGCCGCCGCTCAATTGCCCGTCGCCGCCGTCGCAAATTCGATCGACGTCGGCATGACCGCCTTCACCGCCGCTTATTTCAACCTCGCCGCAAAAGGCGGGCTGAAACTCATCTGCGGCGATAGTCGACCGCACCCGGCCTTTCCCAATAACCAATTGGTGGCTAGCCGCAATGGCTACGACGCCGGATTGCGCTCTTTCGCCGACATTCGAGGACGACGCCTGGGCATAACGACCATTGGATCGTCGTTCCATTATCAATTCGGCGTGATTGCTATGAAGTTCGCCTTCCCACTGTCACAAGTCGAACTCCTCCCTCTGCAAACTTTACCGAACGTCGGTTCGGCGGTTGTAGCGGGAAAACTGGATGGCGCCATCCTTCCCTCGACGGTCGCAGACCCCTTGATTAGAGCAGGCTCTGGCGTCTTCATCGGAAATACGGCCGAAGTCGATATGACGCAAGGAAGCGGCGTGTTTACCCGCCCCGATGTCATCGCCGCCAATCGCGCGGGGATAGAGCGCTTCATCCGTGCGCATCGGCGTGCGATGGCCTTTAGCAACAGAGCTGTCAATCGGATCGACGAGCAAGGCCGACCGGTCACTAGCGACGAACGAGAGGAGCTTCTCGAGATCGTCGCTCGCCGCACCGGCCAGACCAGGCAGCAAATCAGTTCGACTTTTGGCTATTACGATCCCGCCGCCAGCTTGAATGTCGAGGACGTTCGCAAGGTGCTCAGATTTTGGCAAGACCTAGGGCTCGTGAAGCGAGAAGTCGACGCCGAACACGTCGTCGACCTCTCTTTCGCGACTTGAAGTCGACCTCGAACCCTCGGGGAGGACGGCATGGAACTGGAGCTTCGAGGATTGGGGCACGACTTCGGGCCGTTGACCGTCCTCGACGACGTCTCGTTCGCGGTGCGCGAATCCGAGATCGTCTCTGTCATCGGTCCCTCCGGTTGCGGAAAGTCGACTCTGCTGTCGATCGCCGGCGGCCTCATCGCGCCGTGCCGAGGATCGGCTGTCACGGTCGGTGTTCCGCCGGCGGCGAGCCTCAACCCTTTCACCTTCGTTTTTCAGGACGCCGGGCTGCTGCCGTGGCGAACCGTGGCAGGCAACGTCGGGCTGGCGCTGGAGGATCGACTACCATCGAGAAAAGCGCGGGCTGAGATTATCGAAGAAGTGTTGGAGCGAACCGGTCTGCGCGAGTTCGCACAAGCGTATCCGAAGCAATTGTCCGGGGGCATGAAACAGCGCGTCGGCATCGCCAGGGCGCTGGCCGCTCGTCCAGCCTTCCTTCTCATGGATGAACCATTGTCCGCCGTAGACGCGCAGACGCGCGAACTTCTGATGGAGGAGTTCCTTACCCTGTGGCTGCGAGACCGCGTTTCGATCCTCTATGTCACACATAATCTCGACGAGGCGGTACGACTTTCCGACCGGATCGTCGTGCTCTCCAGACGGCCCGGCCGGATTCGCGAAATCGTCGACGTCGGAATTCCGCAAGCCGAGCGCGGCCGCCCCGATGTCGCGAGCGAGTTGTCGGCGATGCAGAACGACATCTGGAACCTGCTTCGATCGGAAGCGCGCAACGCTGACCGAGAGCTTCTGTCCCTGGAACAAGCCGATGTCTGAAGTCCATGCGTCATCTGCGATCGGAGCGAGCACGGTAAGATTCCGGGGCGGTGGATTCGAGATCACCCCGAAGCGGTGGTTCGCTCCGGCATTTGCCGCTGTGCTCGTCGGAGCCTGGCAGGTCGGATCGACTTCAGGGCGGATTGATCCGCTGCTGCTACCGGGGCCGGTCGATGTCCTGGAGACACTCTACCACGAGCTAGCGCGAGGGGACTTGGCGATCCATATCGGCCAGTCGCTCACGCGACTGCTGTTGGGCTGGTCGATCGGAAGCCTCACCGGCCTGAGCGTCGGCCTCGCAATGGGCCTCTGGTCCTGGTGCCGAGCGATCGGCGACGCCGCGATCTCCTCCCTGTACCCCATCCCCAAGATAGCCCTTCTGCCCCTCTTCATACTCTGGCTCGGAATCGGGGAGTCCAGCAAAATAACCACGATTGCTCTCGGCGTTTTCTTTCCTATGGCGGTTTCCGTATGCGCCGCCGTGGACGCCGCGCCACGTCCTTTCATACGCATGGCCCAGAGCTTTGGACTCGCTCGCCTGTCGATCATCATCAAAGTCGTACTGCCGTCGGCCCTCCCGGCCATGTTGGCCTGCGCGCGTATAACCATTTCCACCGGTCTCGTGCTTCTCGTCGCCGCCGAAATGATCGGCGCACAATATGGGATCGGCGCCTATATTCTCGCCGCCGGTAACATCATGGACTCCGAGAAGCTTCTCGCGGGCGTTTTCGTACTCTCTCTACTCGGAACATGTGCCGGGGCCGTGATCGCGACGCTCGAACGCACGCTCTTGCGCTGGCGTTGATCTGCTCGCTCATCGGATCGTCATTCATGAAAGCTCTCCAAAAAACTGCGCCGACCTTCGGAGTCGAGTTTCGCGAGGTTCCCCGTCCAGTTCCTCGCCCCGGCGAGGCGCTTATCGAAATCACTGCCGCCGGCGTTTGTGGGACGGACGTGCATATCTTTGAATGGAGCGGCGGCTATGATTTCATGGCGCGATTGCTTCCGCTGACGCTCGGGCACGAGTTCGCCGGACGCGTGGTCGAGGTCGCCGGTGAAGCAGAGGGCCTGGCGCCCGGCGAGCTCGTCGCCGTAATCCCTTCCGCCCCATGCGGAAGTTGCGCACATTGCCTGAGAGGTGCAGCGGAACACTGCGAACATCGATCAGCCAAAGGCACCAGCGCTGACGGCGGTTTCGCGCCTTGGATCACAGTGCCTGTCGTCAATTGCCTCAAGGCGCCGAACGGCGTGGACGACGAACTCGCTGCGCTCGTTGAACCATTAACTGTCGCGCAAGAAGCCGTCCTGAAAGGCGGAGTGATGCGCGGCGATCGGGTGCTCGTCGTCGGCCCGGGCACGATCGGACAGGCGATCGCCCTTTACGCCCGCATGGCCGAAGCCGCGGAGGTCGTCGTCGTGGGGAAGAATGATCCTCATCGTTTCGAAACGCTACGCGCTCTGGGTTTTTTGGACCTTATCGACACGCGCGACGGCGACCTCGAAACCGCGCTGGCGTCCCGCTTCGCAGGCCGGAAATTCGATATTATTTTCGAGGCGACCGGCGTTCCGGAGGTGGTTCAAGGAGCTCTCACATTCTTGCGGAAGGAGGGCGTTCTACTCGTTGCTGGGATACACCCGCGCCCGGCAGCGCTCGATCTCACCCGCCTCGTGCGCGAAAGACATCAAATCCGGGGGTCACAACGCGCGCCGCGTCATGTCTGGCCACGTGTGCTCGACAGCCTCGTGACCGAAGGCGAAAGGATTCGCCACATGATCACTCATCGCATGCCACTCGATCAAGGCGTAGAGGCATTGGAGTTGGCGCGCACTCGTCAGGCCTCGAAAATCATTCTCTCACCGGTTACTCGAAAGAGAAGTTCATGACCGCCGTCTCGATCGCCCCCCATGGAAATGTTGTCGTAATTTCGATCGATCGCCGAGAGCGACGAAACGCCATCGACATCGACGTCGTCCACGGACTGCAACACGCGTTCGCCCAATTCGACGCATCCGATGGCCGCGTCGCGGTACTGACCGGGGCCGGCGATGATTTTTCCGTTGGATCCGATCCCCATGTCCCGGTAACAGAGCTCTGGCGCTGCATGCCGACGATCGGAACCGTCACGAAAAAGCCCATCGTCACCGCCGTCGCTGGCGAATGCCGAGGTAGCGCCTTTACTCTCAATATGTTCGCGGATCTCTGTGTCGCAGATGAAAGCGCGAACTTTTGTTATCCAGAAGGAACGCACGGGGCCTGGGGCGGTCTCGCAGCAGGTCTTGCGGCGCGCGTTCCGCACAAGATCGCGATGGAAATTCTGCTGTTATCGCAGCCTATCTCGGCGCGTCGCGCCTATGAAGCCGGGCTCGTCAACCGCGTCGCGCCACGAGGAAAGCATCTGGAAACAGCGCTCGGAATCGCCCATGTCGTCGCGACGCGCGCTCCCCTCGTCATGCAGTCGATGAAGCATTTCGTGACAGATCATGTGCTCGTGCAGAGCCCATCGGAGATACTCGGCCGGACGACGCGCGATCTTACGGGGGTCCGCGCGAGTCAAGATGCAGCAGAAGGCAAACGCGCGATGGCCGAAGGACGTCCACCAGAGTTCGTCGGCAGATAAGCGCCGTGCTTAGTGATAACAAGGGAAACCGACCGACCGCGACGACGCGCGCCGTCGATGCAGGCACGATCATTCGCCGCAATCTCCGAGATGACCCGCCGCGCGTCTTGACGACTGATCTCTGTGTGGTGGGGTCGGGAATTGCCGGCGTATCCGCCGCTATCGAAGCGGCAAGGCTGGGGCATCGGGTCGTTTTAGTCGAGGCGGGCGGATCTCTTGGCGGTCAGTCCGTCGCAGCGCAGATCAACACCTTTTGCGGGTTCTATGCGAATGGACCCATCCCAAGACAAATTGTTTTCGGCATAGCGGACGAAATACTCACCGACCTCGGGAAGAGCGGTGACATCATGCTGCTTCGGAGCCGTCATAACTCGTTCGTCGTGCACTACGATAGCGTCGCTCTGCAGCGCTGGATCGAGCGCACGACGGGCCGCGAGGGCATTACTCCACTCCTCGGTGCGGCGCTGTTCGATGCTCGCGTCGAAGACGAGCGTCTGGTCTCCATTTCGGTGGCCGCGCGTTCGGGAATTGTGCACATCGAAGCCGAGTCCTTCGTGGACGCGACGGGAGACGCCGCTATCGCCTGGACGAGTGGGCTCGCCACGCGAGAGCCGGCCACCGGACCGATCTACGGGTCACAGAACGGCATTCTTCGCAATGTCGATGAGCAGGCGCTCGCGGCGATCGATCGCGCTACCCTACGGTCACGCCTCGCCGACAAAGGCCGCGCCTATGGCTTGGACCGAAGCGACGCCTTCGTATTCACAGCGCCCGGATCGGGCGAGACGCTCATCAATATGACGCATGTAGAGACGCCTCTCGATCCCATCGAGGCAAGTAAGATGGTGGCCGTGGGCCATGACAAGATGGATCTCGCCGTCGATTTTCTCCGCGCTGAATTTCCCGAAGCTTTTTCTCGCGCCGTTGTAAGCATATATGGCGCGCTCGGCGCGCGCCAGACGCGGTGGTTCAAGAGCCGCTATCAGCTAAGCGCGGACGATGTGCGCGCCGGAACGGTCTTCGATGATGCGATCGCCCGCTGCGCCTGGCCGATCGAGCTCCACAACAATCTGGAGCAAATTTATTTCGAAGCATTCGACGAGAAGCACATCCATACGATTCCGTTTCGCTGCATGGTTCACGACGAGGTAGAAAACCTGCTCGCAGTCGGCCGATGCGTGGATGGCGACGCGCTCGCTCTGTCCTCTATTCGCGTGATGGGGCCATGTATCGCAATGGGGGCCGCGGCCGCCCACGCTTTCGATCTGACCGGCGGCCGGTTCGACCACGTGCCGATTGGGCGCCTGCGTAGACGTCTGGCCGCCAATCTCGGGTTGGTGGAACTCGCGTGAGCGCTTTGGCCGTCTCCTAGCCCCGGCTTCGACTTAAGAAAAAAGCGGCTTGAATTACATTATTTCTATAGCTATAATAGACTTATATCGGGGAGTTCCTGACGCATGTCTTTGAACTTTCAGCCGCGGCGAAATGCAAATACGGCGCTCGCGCCGACGCGAGCCGACCGGCCGTCCGGCGTCAGCGTCATTCGCAATCAGATTCTCGAGAATGACCTTCTCCACGTGTTCGTGACTGTCGTCGATCAAGGCGGGTTCACTGCCGCCGCCCGCACGCTGCACAGAACCCAAGCGGCCGTCAGCCTCCAGATCAAGCGTCTCGAAGAAGTTATCGGCGTCAGCTTAATCATGCGTCCGCAGAGGGGTTTCCGCCTCACTCCCGAAGGGGAGCTCATGCTCGATTACGCGCGGCGTATGTTGGCGCTCAATGCCGAGGCGCTTCGCACGCTCCGCGCGGAAGAAACCGATTGCACGGTTCGCCTCGGCTCGATCGATAATTACGTCGCGAACACTCTGCCACCGCTTGTCGGCGCATTCTGCCGTTTGTATCCACGCGTCAATGTCGAGCTCTACGGCGGCATGCCGAGTTCCATGCTCACGCGCATTGGCACGCATTTCGATATTGTGATCGCCATGGAGCCGGCGGGCACAAGCCAGGGACAGGTGCTTCGTCGCGAGCCGGTCGTATGGACGACATCGTCCGAGCACAATCAACATGAGCGATTGCCCTTGCCGCTGGCTGTCGCTCCGCCCGGAAGCATGTTTCGTCACTGGGCGATCACCGCCCTTCAACAACGTGGCGTTCCATGGCGCCTCGCCCATGTAAATTCGAATGTTTGCGGCATCGAAGCTGCCGTGCGACAAGGCTTGGGTGTAGGCGTGTTCAAAGCGAGCACGATCGATGATCGACTGCAGCGTCTCGATGAGGGTGACGGCTTCCCGCGACTTCCCGATGTGGACGTAGCGCTCTATTCGATTCGCTCGTCTCCGTCCTCGCCGACCATGCGGTTACGAGACTATCTCATCGAGCGGCTCGGCGATCCTTCTCACTCAGAATGATGACCACGCGAGAACTGAACATGCTGCGCCGGTTATTCGACGAATAACGGGATTTCGTGTTTCCAAATCTGCATGGTCGAAGCAAATTCGTCGGTCGTGAGCGCGTCGCCGAGGAGGCGGCGATTGCGGGAATCCATTATATTTCGTGGCCATGATCAACGTGTATCCGAGCCTTTGTCCTCGACCGTTTGAATATGATAAATCGAATGTCCTGAGCTCGGACGGCGTGAACATCGCCGTGAGACGATGGGGCAACCGCCGAGGGCGGCCAATCATCTTCATTCATGGCTTCGCGCAGAGTGGCCTCGCCTTCATCCGGCAATTACGGGACGTGCGACTGGCAGAGAAATATCACCTGATTACCTACGATCTTCGCGGCCATGGGGCGTCGGACAAACCGCTCGATCCCGACGCCTACCAAGACAACAGGCTCTGGGCGCATGATCTGCGCGCTGTGGCCGCTTCCGTCGACGCCGAGCGGCCGGTTCTTGTCGCCTGGTCATTCGGCGGCCGCGTCGTATGGGACTATCTCAAGGAATATGGCGGCGAGAGCCTCGCCGGCGCTCAGCTCGTCGGATCGTCGTGGCGCCGAAGCCCCGAATGGGCGAGCGAGGCTTCGGCCGCGAGTCTGCCCTTGATGCTCGAAGATGATCTCCCTACCAATATCGTCGGAACGATTGCCTTTCTTTCGAGCTGCTTTGCGACGCCGCCGGCGCCGGAGGAGTTCGCGCAGATGCTTGCCTATAATATGACGCAGCCGCCCGCAGTGCGCAGGATGATCGTTGGACGTCCGCCGCAGCCGCAGGAGTTCATCGCCTCGATCTCTCTGCCACTTGCTTTCGTCGTCGGCGAAAAGGATCTCCATTGCGATCCTCGCGCCTCGCGCGCCTCCGCCGAGCATATTCGCGGCGCAAGTTTTCTCGAGCTGCCCAATGTCGGCCATTCGCCGTTCTACGAGGACGCGCTGGCGTTCAACACGCAGTTGCTCGGCTTCGCGGAACGCGTCCTTACGCGCGGATGAGGGACTCCATCGTTCCTCGATATTCGACTCATAAGAAGAATGAGCGTTGCCTGAGCTTTTCAAAAATCTTTAGCTTTCTGGACTATGTCGTTGCGTCAGAAAGTTTGAATGATGAGACGGTCGCTTATAGCCGCTATTCCGCTTTGCTTCGCCCACACTATCACCAGCGTCGCGCAAACGCTTCCTGCCGAGGAGGCGCGAGTTCCAGAAGTCGTGATCTCCGCGCCGAAAACAACCGCCGATTTGTCCGAGCGTCAAGCAACCGCATTCCAGACGACGCCGCAGGCAGCAACCGTCATCACGAAGCAGCAGATCGACGCGTTGCAGATCAGCAATCTTCTGCAAGCGCAAAAGCTCGAACCGAGTCTGCAGATCCGCTTCGCCGACGTTCGTTCGCTGACCGTCAATGTCCGAGGGTTCGGGTCATCGACGTCTGTCGCAACCGATGGAATTTTCGGCGGCGTGCCCATCTATGTCGACGGCATATATCAGCCTCGGCCAGGTCAAGCCATCTTCGATATTCCCGACCTCGTCGGCGTCGACGTCTTGAAAGGGCCGCAAGGAACCAAAGGCGGTATGGATGGAACGGGCGGCGCCGTCTATCTCAACACAGCCGCTCCGAGCTTCGAGAGGCAACAGAAAGTCGAAGTCTCTGCCGGCAACTATAGCAATGTCCAGGTTCGCGGATCGGCGACGGGCCCGATCGCCGACAGCGACAAGCTGGCGTTCCGCCTTTCATTCGCCAGCGTCGATCGTGACGGATATGTCTCCAGCTATTACAGCGGCCAAAAATACAATGACTGGCACAACAAGAGCGTTCGCGCGCAGTTCGTGTTCCTGCCGACCAACGACCTCAGCGTGCGTCTGATCGCCGATTACTCGCATGTCCATCAGGCGTGCTGCCCGAATGTACTGAATGGCGTCGTTGCAAATTATGCAAATGGCGCAGTGGTTCCGAACAATCTCTACGCTCGCTTGGCGAGGCTGAACTATGTGCCGACGTCATTCTACAATATCGACAGCTACAAGGGCGACATCTCCGGCTACCTTCAGAACACGCAGCAGAGCTATGGTGTGGCGGCCATAGTCGGCTACAACGCCGGCGGCTATGAGTTCTCCTCTCTCACCTCCTTTCGTGGATGGAACTTCGATCCGCTGAACCAAACGAGCAGCGCGCTCGCCCCGGTGCGGACAACCAACTCGAACAATCAAATCGCCGAGCGGTCGCTGCAGCAAGAATTCAAAGTATCGACGCCCGCCAATGGCCCCATCGAGGGAACAGCAGGCCTCTTCTATCTATTCGAGCAGCTCTATGACTGGGGATACTCGAGCTATGGCCCAGCGGCCGGCGGCTGGTACGGTTCGCCTGCGAATTCGATAGCCTTTAACGATATCGCACTCAATAATCTCGCCTCGAAATCCTACGACAATCCCCGCAGCCATATCATCGCGCCTTATGCGAGGGCGGTCTGGCATGCGACGCCGGATCTCGATTTCACCTTCGGTCTTCGCTACTCCTATGCGGCGAAGAGCACGCTCTTTCGCCAGTATCAGTTTGCCGCCAACAGCCTCGACGGACTGGCGGGGGCGCAACAGGCAGCGGCGCGCAGCATGCGAATTGGCTTGATCGGGGCAGATCGCGAATTCAACGCAACAACGCGCCAGGGACTGATTTCCGCTCTGGCCTCCGCCTCCTATAAAATCTCATCCGACACGCTCGCATACGCGACCTACGCGCGCGGAGGACGCGCTGGAGGTCCAAATCCGATAGCGAATCTGCCGACGACGGCCTCCACGACAGTGCGGCCGGAGGAATTGGACGATTACGAAATCGGACTGAAGACCACCTTCTTCGAGCGTCGATTTCTCGCGAACGTCGCCGCATTCATCATGGTCGATCGAAATTACATCACCAATATCACCGATATATCGGGCGCTCGACCGATCACCTATCTTTCCAACGCCAAGAGGGCGATCTCGCGAGGAGTCGAGTTTGACCTGCGAGCGAGTCCGGTAGAGGGGCTGACGACATATGGTTCTGTCACCTACAATCACACTTATTACGGTTCATTCGAGAACGCGCCTTGCCCCTTCGAGCTCGGGTTCTCGAGGTCTTGCAGCCTGACCGGCCGACCGATCTCCCTGACGCCGCGATGGGCTCTCGCCGTCGGCGGCGAATATGCACATGACATCGGACGAGTGTTCGAGCCGATCGAAAAATCGGTGGTTGCCTATTTCGGAGCCGATTTTTCATATCAAACGAAGTTTTTTTCGGTTCCAGATGATTCGATCTACAGCATCATCGATGCGTACGGCCTGCTCAATCTGCATGCGGGACTGCGCCTCACTGACGAGCGTGTCGATCTGTCTGGATGGGTGCATAATGTGACGAATAAGCATTATTTCACGACCGTGTCGCCGAATTTCACTGCCGGAGGAGTGATCGGCACCCCCGCTGATCCGATTATGGCGGGGTTCACGCTGAAGGCGAAATTCTGAATGCGAGTCCAAAGTCGGACCCGTCGTCCCCAAGCAATGTTCGCGATTGCTCTGGGCCTCGTCGAGCTGCGCGGAGTCGGCGAGCGCCTACGCGACTCTGACGACCGACGCTGGGCAAATGTGCAGCGCGTTCGGCATGACACGGCGATCGCATGTTCGCGAATGACGTGGTCGCAGGCCGGGGGCCTCCCTCCGGTCGAGAGGCGCATTAGCCGGAGCGATCACACACATAATCGAAACGAGCATTGCTAAATGCGACCGAAATCAGCATAGCAAGGAAACGTGCTTGTGCCCATCCCTGTCGAGTTATCCCGCGAAATGTCGCTCGAGCAACAGAGCCGCAGCAATGGAGTTATCGCCGCTCACGATCGGTGGCGTTGGGTCCGCTTCGCGGTGTTGCTCACGGGCGTTTTTCTATCGCCGCTCGATTTTTTCATCGTCAATATCGCGCTGCCGGCGATCAAAGAGGAGTTCGGCGCGACGCCCTCCGATCTGCAGCTCGTTGTTTCCGGCTACATGACGACCTATGCCGTTTTCCTTATCACGGGGGGTAGGCTCGGAGACATTTTCGGACATCGGGCGATCTTTTTGGCCGGACTCGCCGGTTTTGCCGGAGCATCGGCGATATGCGGTTGGGCCCCCTGTTCCAGCGTTCTCGTGGCGGGCCGAATTTTCCAAGGACTTGGCGCAGCGCTGATGGTTCCCCAGGGGCTCGCGTCCATCAATATGATTTTCGCGCCGAGAGAAAAATCGCTCGCGCTGGGTCTTTATGGCGCAACGCTCGGACTTGCCGCGGGGAGCGGACAAATCCTGGGCGGATTCCTGGTCTCGGCTGATGTCTTCGGTCTCGGCTGGCGGATCGTCTTTCTCGTCAATCTGCCGATCGCAGCGGTCGTTCTCATTTTAGGTCTTCTCTTATCCGGCGCCTCTAATCCACGTCCGCCGCGGCTCGACATTTTCGGCGTAATGCTTTCGGCCCTCACGCTCGCGCTCGTCGTCACGCCGCTGATCGAAGGACGTGAACAAGGCTGGCCGCTCTGGTCCCTACTATTACTGATGGCGGCGCCGATCGCTGGATCGCTGTTCCTGCGGAATGAGGACAAACTTCTGCGGGAGGGCGGAGCTCCGCTTTTCGACCCGCGCGTCATGGAACTGCCAGGCTTCTCCCTGGGGTTGCTGGCGGCCCTCTTCTTTTACGCTATCGGCGCGTTTTTTCTTATTTTCTCCATTTATCTGCAAAGTGCGCTCGGCGAATCTCCTAGAGAGGCGGCGCTCGTCTTTCTGCCATTCGGCGTCGGCTCATTTCTCGCTCCACTTCTCAGCCCCTATGCCGGCCGGATGCTCGGCCAGCGAACAGCTCCCGCAGGAATCGCTCTCGAGACGATCGGCATTCTGAGCCTAGCTTTGGTCGTTTGGAATTGGCGAACCGACCAGCCGCTCGATCACGCGCTTCGCGGCCTTTCATTGTTCGCGATCGGCTTTGGGCAAGGGACGGCGTTACCGAGCCTCCTTCGCGCCATTATCGGCAAAGTAGAGCCGGCATGGTCGGGTCTCATATCCGGCATTATCAACACCACCTTGCAGGTAAGCTCCGCATTGAGCATTGCCACTGTTGGCGGACTGTTTTTTGCGATCGCCGGTCGTGAACCCGTCGCTGACAATATCTCGTTCGCCCTGGTGGTCTCGTTGCTCGCTACCGCGTGCTGCCTCGTCATTGCCGCGCTCGCAACCGTCGCTCTCACGCAACCGACGCTCGTCAAGCGCCGCACGCCGACCGAAAAGAAAATACCCTAGCGCGCGCCAGTCGATGTAGTTCGCGATCGGCATCGCGTGCAGCACAATAAATAACCAAAATAAATTTTTATACTGCCTATAATTAATAATAATGTTGCTATTTTCAAACGACGCAATATTATATATACGCCAGCATATCTGCTACAATATTTGCTTGTTTTATGTGCGGTATTTACGGATGCTCAGACTCGCTCTGGATTTGTTCTCGGGAGGCCCGAATGACGCCCCGACAATTCGTCGAAACAGATAACAAGAATTTTTTCAGGGTGCATCGGCAAGTCTATGTATGTGAAGACACATGGCGCCGGGAGCTGACGCAAATATTCGACAAATGCTGGCTGTATGCCGGTCATGCAAGCGAGTTCGGAAAGCCCGGCGACTTTCTCACGCGCAAGATTGGCGGTCGGCCCGTCATCTTGGTCAGAGACGTAGCTTCCGAAACGCCGCTCGCGTTCTTGAACGCCTGCGCGCACCGCGGCGCCGTCGTCTGCTCGGACGCGAAAGGAACCACGAAGCGATTTGCATGTCCCTATCACGGATGGATGTACGATACGTCCGGCGCGCTCACCGGCGTGCCGGGAAGGTCCGCGTATGGACGCATCGGCGAGGGACTGCCCGAGCGCTCCTTGCCGCAAATCAAGCTCGACGATTATCGCGGTTTTCTATTCATCAGCTTCGGCGAACCGTCGGCGAGCCTCGCCTCCTATCTCGGAGGTGCGAAGGAATACATAGACCTGGTCTGCGATCAGTCCGAAGGCTCCGTCGAAGTGCTGCCCGAACACCTTCATCATTCCATACGAGCCAATTGGAAACTACTCGCTGAAAACGGCGTCGATGCTTATCATCTGCCAATTGCGCACAAGCGATTCCTCGACCTTCTCGATTCGCTTGGCACAGATCCGAACTCGCACAAGCGCAGCGGCATCGGCTATGCACTCGGTGGCGGCCACGCCGTCATAAAGAGCGGGCCGCCTTCGACTGGACGGCCAATTGCCTATTGGAGTCCGCTTTTCCCAGCCGAAATGAAAGCGGAGATCGATAAGAAGTTCGACGATCTCGTTGCCCGTGTCGGGCGCCGACGCGCGGAGGACATGGCTCATACCAACCGCAGCCTTTTTATTTTTCCAAATCTGGTCATCAACGACATACTCGGCTTGAACATCCGGACTTTTTTCCCAACGTCCCCCGACGAGGTCGAAGTGACCGTCTGGGGCGCGGGATTTTCGGATGAGACGACGGAAGAAAGGGCCATGCGCGTCAGCGCGCTTATCTCCTTCATCGGGCCGGGTGGATTCGGAACGCCCGACGACGTCGAAATTCTGGAATCCTGCCAGCGGTCATACGCACACGCGGGCATCGGCTACAGCGACTTCTCGCGCGGCATGAGCGTCGGGACGACAAATCATACGGATGAAGAGCAGAACAGAGCCTTCTGGCGTGAATGGGCCAATTATGTGGAGCAGCCGTAATGACAGCAACATCCGTCGTTTCCTATATAGGCGCCGTCCCCATCGTTTCGGATATCGTAAGCCGCATCACCTCCTTTCTCGCCTTGGAAGCGGACCTGCTCGACGATTGGCGCCTCGAAGACTGGTTTGAGCTTTTTGAACCGGGTGGACGCTACATTGTCGCTCCATTGCAGCGCCACGCCGAAAGCGCGCCTGAGCAAGCCCTCTGCCTGATCTTGGACGACTATGACCGATTGCGGGCGCGCGTTCGGCATTTCGCGGGCGCGTCGACCTGGATGGAACAGCCGCGCTCGCGTACGCGTCGCCTGATGTCCAACTTGCGACTTTTGGCCCCTCCGACCGAAGAGATCGTTGTGAGAGTGAACTTCGTTGTCTATCAATTTCGAAATCACGAATCCTGGGAGTTCATCGGCAGCGCGAGATATCGGCTCGTCACGCATGAAGCCGAATTTCGAATTCGCGAGAGATTTGTGCATTTGGACCACGAGTCCATTTCGAAGCAACGGCGCATCAGCATTATCATCTGAGACGTTCTCGGAGAACGCCATGCAGAACCATGACAGCAATTTGAAGAACGAAAGTGAAGCCTATATCCATGATGTCGGCTACGCCGATCGGGAGCGATTGGAGATATTGACCGAGCTATACGACCCTGCGAGTAGAGACTTCGTCTCGAGCCAGCTTCCTAACGACGCTCGTTCTGTGTTGGAAATTGGATGCGGGCATGGCCAAATGGCGTTCTGGTTCACAGATCAGGTCAGGTCACGCAACGGCGTTGTAGTGGGGATAGACGAGTCGCAAGCTCAAATCGACGTCTGTCTCCATAGACGAGACGAGCGCGGGATCGACAATATTCGCTTCATTCGCCACGACATGACATCCACGCTGGACATCGGACAAGCGTTCGACGTCGTCTACTGTCGCTTCGTTCTCGCGCATATCACTAACTGGACGACATTTTTCGAGAACGTCCTATCTCTATGCAAGGACAACGGCTCGATTATCATCGAGGAGCCGACGACACGGCGCTTTTCCATTCCGCATCATCCCTCCATCCCCCGTTCGGTCGAGCTGCTCGAAAGGCTGGGCGAGATAATCAACGTCAAATTCAATTGCGCGGAGCCGCTCTGGACATATGTGCAGAACATCGACGTCGATATCGAAGCGGCGCAGTTCACGCAACCGGCGCTCAGGAGCCCGCGTCAAAAGAGCCTAATCTGGCGTTCGTTCGATCAGATCCGAGATCGGCTGCGAGAACTCGGGCTCGCGACCAGTCCAGAGATCGAAGCTCTCGACCGCGACCTCCGGAACATCGCAGAGGACGATGGCTACCTACTGGAAGGCGTTCGTATTCTTCACCTGCATTTGAGAAAGCGTTCTCCCGTGCGAAACTAAATGGTGACAGTCCGAGCGCGGAGCTACACGGCCGAGCGTCTCTTCATCCTTCGGCCGCGTGGCGGAAACGGCCACGAAATCAGGTCTGCGGAAGAATGCGGGAGTCTGCATGTCTCATAATAGTTTCGGCCGCCTCTTCCGCGTCACGACATTCGGCGAGAGCCATGGGCCGGCGCTTGGGGTAGTGGTCGACGGTTGTCCGCCCGGCATTGAGCTGACGGCAGCAGAGATTCGACATGCGCTCGACAGACGTCGACCCGGCCAGTCGCGCTTCACCACGCAACGGCGGGAGCCCGATGACGTGAAAATTCTCTCCGGAATCTTCACGGACGGAGATGGCCGGCAGATCACGACGGGTACGCCGATCGCTTTGATGATAGATAACACCGATCAGCGCTCGAAAGACTACAGCGAGATCGCGAACAAATTTCGTCCCGGTCATGCAGACTACGCCTATGATGCGAAATATGGAATTCGCGACTATCGCGGTGGCGGACGCGCATCCGCGCGGGAAACGGCCGCACGCGTTGCGGCGGGCGCAGTCGCTCGTAAAGTCGTCGCGTGCGTGTCGATTCGCGGGGCGCTCGTGCAGATCGGCTCGGACAGAATCGATCGTGAGCGCTTCGATTGGAGCGAAGTGGGCAGAAATTCGCTATTTTGCCCGGATCCACAAGCGGCGCGGCGTTGGGAGGATGCTCTCGACGAGGCGCGGAGAGCGGGTTCATCCATTGGCGCTGTGATTGAAGTGATCGCGGAAGGCGTCCCCGCAGGCTGGGGCGCACCGATCTACGGTAAGCTCGACGCCGAACTCGCGAGCGCCCTCATGTCGATCAATGCCGTCAAGGGAGTTGAAATCGGGGCGGGCTTCTTGGCCGCGGAACTCTCGGGTGAAGCCAACGCCGATGAAATGCGCTCGGGCAAGGACGGCAGACCGGTCTTTCTTTCCAATCACGCCGGCGGCGTGCTCGGAGGTATTTCGACGGGACAGACGATCATAGCGCGTTTCGCTGTCAAACCGACATCATCAATCCTCACGCCGCGGCTGACAATAGACAACCTCGGCGGAGACACGGAAATCGTCACGAAAGGCCGGCACGATCCCTGCGTCGGCATTCGCGCGGTGCCCGTCGGCGAAGCAATGATGGCGATCGTGCTTGCCGATCAATTTCTGCGGCATCGTGGTCAAGTCGGATAGAGTCGAAAGCGCTAGAAACTTGGCGTCGCGCGGCGAACCTGCGTATCTCCGCTGGGAGCGCTGGACCGCCGCGAATCGCCCTCGCGCGGGCGCGCCAGTCTGGTCAATAGCCGGGTAAGCGCTGCATCAAAGACGGACGTGCGGGGCTGTGAGGGCCGCAGCCGGCCTAAAAGCGATGGTCGCTGCGCACTGCGATTCGGCGCTCAAAGTTTTTCGAGTGCGCGTCTCCATTGAGAACCGAAAATGGTCGCTCTCGCCGTTGTTGCAAGAAAGCTCTCTCCTCGACGGCCTATTCCAGAATTCTACGCCGTGGCGCGATCAACCGCTTGATCCTGAAGCGGTGGGCTCTTGACCGAACCTACGATTGGCGGGCGCCGCCCGGGGGGCCTGAACTCGATGTCTCCGGCTCTTCTCCAATTCACACAGATGGCTTTGTCGCCTGTATCCTAACTGGCGGATCAGATTGTGGAGTCGATCATGCGCCGCGCCGACTTTAATTTGCTCGAAGCAGCGGGTTTCGATGATGTGCGGCGCTTGATCATTGCCCCAGGAGTAAAGGACGATAGCCAAGCGGGGCGCTTTTGGAGCGCAACTCCAACGCGGCGGCATCGAGTGGCGGCCGCACGTCGATCTGCGAGTTCTGGAGCGACTTTCCGCCTCGTCGAAACTCGCGGATTATTTTAATGCTGTCGCGTTACGGCTCGGCGCCGCCTCAAGCGAGAACCAGGTCGCCAAGAGCCTTCCGCAGTGGTGGGGGTCTTTCACCGCCGGCCACTCAAGGACCGTTACAAGGTCGACGGCTGGCGGCGCTGCACGACGTCCACCCGCGCGCCGCCTTCCAGCGCTGGGCGCAAAATCCGCAAGTCCTCAACAAGGTGCACGGGTCGCCGAGTAGAAGGAGGACGCCAATCCCAGGGCCGCCGCCCACTGGAGAGACGACCACGACGAGTTTTTGACCTGTTTCCGCCTCAAGATCGAAAAAAGCGAGAAAGCGGTTGCGAACCAAGAATGCCATCGAACGGGCGGTTTAGCGAAGCGCGCCGAAGAGCCCGCCACGTGATGGGCGCCTTCCAGGACAAGACCAGCTTGGACCGCATCCTTTTCGCTGTCTTCACCTACGAAAAAAAATCACAAGGCGTCCGCTGCCCTTTCTCGCTGATCCAAACAATTTGACGTTATCCAAGCTTGATCATTTCGTCGTTGTGATCTCGCATACCGCAATGCGCCACACCGATTGCGCCGTTCGATATTTCGATCCCAGTTTCCAATAGCCTCCACTACGAATACGAACTTCTGTTGTAGGATTGGAGTGAGATTTGAGTTTTTCTTCTGCGTCGCGGGCCCGTCAAGGACCGAACAGAGATGTTTAGTCGCCAAACCAATGTCCCTGTTCACCGTCCTGACGGAAATTCCCAGTTTTGCTGCGATTTCGGCATTGTCTAGTTCGTAAACCCGACTGAGAAGAAAAATATCGCGACAACGACCAGAAAGTCGGGACAATTCCGTGAGAACGGCGTTAAACGTGAGCCAATCGTCGAAGGGTGTGTCGCTCGTCATGTTAATTGTAGAGCATTCGTCAACCCCATCGGCTTCCACCAGAAAAGCGGCGCGTGTTCGCGCCTTGCGCAACCAGTCAATAGCGATATAAAGCAACGACGCCTTTCCCTATTGTAGGAAGCGCGCCGCCGACCGCGGTAAGCGGACCGCCTAAGAAAATGATGGCGAGCACGAAGCTCGTCAAAGTGCCTTGCGAAACGGAAGCGTAACGTGGCGCAATCAAGAGCATCACGCCGAGAAGAATAAAAAATAACATTTCCGCCGAGCGATCAACCGACACAAAAATGACGAAGGCCTTCATGCGTTGCATCTTCAACGCATGAGCGGAGCGGCGCAATTCATCGTCGAGAAAAGCGCGCCGACGCTCCGCATTCATTTTGAGCTCCTTGCCGCCTTCCGTGGCGGCGCGAAAGAGCCCAAATATGGCGTTTTCCGTTAGACGTGCGCGATCCAGGAACGACCATGCCCATTTCTGTGGGACATATAGAATAAACACGCTCAACGCGACAGAGCCGAAGACAAAGAGGAAGAACGGCGGCGAGACGGACCAAAGATAGACAAAGACGGCTAGAACTTTTGAACCCTCGATGAAAAGCGTCGGAAGGACTTCTTGAGCGGTCACGACATTATCAACGTCGGTCGTCAGCGCAGCCATCAATTTGTGGGGCCCGAGTATCTGAATGTTGCGAAGCGGCGCGGCGAGAACGCTGTGGCTGAGCCAGAGCCGGATCTTGAACAGATTTTCTTGAGCGATTTGACACAAGAGAATCTGCGAAGCGGCGCTGGAAGCAAGAGAGAGCAAGCAGAGCGCAAAGAACGACAACGCAAGATCCACTGTCTCTTTTTGAGGCGACTCAATCGTTTGAGTGACAAGGGCCAACAGCCATGCGCTGGCGGAGCCGCCGATCAACCCGGTCGCGACAGAAGATAAGAATAGGAGCTTGGACGCTGCGAAAACGCGCATAAGGCCAAGCACGGAGGCCGGGCTCGTTGCCGCTGCTTCCTCGAACAAGCGCCTCTCCCAGCACTTTCGCGGCACAAACGCGTAGCGCCGCTTCTCTTCTCGCTAAGAGAGACGATTCGAGCGGCCGAATCCGGCCAAATTAATTCAGAGCGTCAACCAGCGCGCCCCGCCCGCAAGCTACGTCGTCAGCGCGGAAAGCCCATCCTGATTTTTTTTGGCGTGAATGTCGTCGAAAATCGTCTCACCCAATAGGGGGCGTCATCTTGCGTCAGCCGGTAAGCGTGAAAGAAGGTGCGCCATGGCGGAAGGAGCGCAAACGCTGGCAGGCGGTAATGCGCCGCGTTCAGGCGATTTGAAGTCGACGTTCAAGCCCCAGGGCGTGCAGGCGGGATCGATCGATGAACTCGATCGAGACTTCCAGATCGGCGCCGACAAGGCGCAATTTCCCATATATTCATCCTTCGGAAACGACCTTCTGACGCGTCAGGCGGATATCGAATCCAATGCGAGGACGTATCCGCGCAAAATTCCCCTTGCGCTAAAACGGGGCAGGGGAATTTACGTCGAAGACACAGAAGGGCGAACCTTTATCGATTGCCTTGCCGGCGCCGGCGCGCTCGCACTCGGTCACAGCCACCCGGTCGTCATTGAGGCGATTCAGTCCGCTCTGGCGGAAGAACCGCCGCTTCAAACTCTGGACTTGCCAACTCCCTTAAAAGATCGGTTCACCCGTGAACTCTTTGACAGTCTGCCGGCGGCATTCCAGGAAAATTACAAGATCCAGTTCTGCGGCCCCTCGGGCGCTGACGCAGTCGAAGCCGCGCTAAAATTGGTGAAAACAGCGACTGGCCGGAGAGGGCTCGTTTCGTTTAGCGGCGCGTATCATGGCATGACGCACGCGACCCTAGGCCTAACAGGGGAGCCGACGCCAAGGCGCGCCGTTGGGGGCCTAGGGGGAGAGGTGCAGTTTCTCCCATTCCCTTCAGAATATCGTTGTCCTTTCGGAATCGGCGGCGAGGCGAGCGCGGCGATCAGCGCCAGATACATCGAGACCCTATTCGACGATCCGAATAGCGGCGTTCTGACGCCCGCGGGAATGATAATCGAAGTGATTCAGGGCGAAGGCGGGGTGATTGCGGCGCCGGACGGATGGCTTCGTCAATTAAGGGACATCACTAAGGCGCGTGGAATCCCACTCATCGTTGACGAGGTTCAGACCGGGCTTGGCCGAACGGGCCGCCTTTATGCCTTTGAGCATGCCGGGATCGAGCCAGATGTCGTCGTGCTCTCGAAGGCGATCGGCGGCGGTCTCCCACTTTCAGTGGTGGTCTATCATCGCGACCTCGATCAATGGAAATCCGGCGCGCATGCAGGAACATTCCGGGGCAATCAGCTCGCATTCGCGACCGGCGCGGCGACCATTTCCTACGTCAGACAGAATTCTCTCGATTCGCACGCCGCGAAGATGGGCGAGCGTCTCATGGCGGGTCTCAGGGTTATTGCCGAGGAGCATCCATGCATCGGCGACGTGCGCGGACGCGGCCTGATGGTGGGGGTCGAGATTGTTAATGGAGACGCGACGAACGCGCCGGCGCCTGATCCCGCGCCAACGCTCGCTAAAACAATCCAACACGAATGCTTGCGTCGCGGCCTGATTCTGGAGCTCGGCGGCCGCTTTGGAGCCGTCGTCCGATTCTTGCCGCCACTGATCATCGCACAGGATGAGGTCGATGCAATTCTCGAGCGGTTCGGCGCAGCTGTCGTCGCAGCGCATCGTCAATAGCAAATTGCGGCGAGGGTTGCGGCAATTGCTGCTGGGAATAATGAGCAGGAGGGCGATATGGCGTGGGACGAAGAAGATCAAACAATTTACGCGATCGTTGTCAACGACGAAGAGCAATATTCAATCTGGCCGGAATACAAGCAGTTACCGGCTGGTTGGCGCACAGTCGGCAAGTCCGGACCGAAGGCCGAGTGCCTCGCTCACATCAAGGAAGTGTGGACCGATATGCGCCCCTTGAGCCTGCGCAAGCAGATGGATGCCGACGCGCGAGGCTCCGCGCAATGAGCATTACGACCGAGACAACGCAGTCGCACAGTCACATCGCCGCGCAGGACGAAATTGACGGGCACGGCGTCGATACGGTGCCGCATCTGACTAGCGTGGAATTCGCCGAACGCTATGTGGCGAAGAACCGGCCGGTGCTCATTAAACGCGCCCTTGCGGACAGTGTGGCGTTCAAAAGCTGGACATTCGATCGTCTCCGGCAACAATCCGGCAGTAACACCGTTTTGCTAAAGGATTGGCGCCCAGGTGGCGAGATATTGACGCGACAATCGAAGATCGCCGCATATCTCGACGAGATCGAACAATATGAAGTGAGACGGGCGGCTGGCGACGATCGCGCAAGAAGACCCGCTTATCTGCATGATATGCCGCTGACGAGCGTCTTTCCGGACGCCGCCGCGGGCCTTGCGGCGTTTCCACAGAATTTCTTTCCGAGCTGGTACGGCGCGAGTTGGACGGACTTCGCACAGTTCTTTTTGGGCCCATCCTGGAGCTATACGCCGCTGCACTTCGATTGTCTGCTGACGCACAACCTCTTCTTCCAACTGCGCGGAAGAAAGTGTTTCACCGTGTTGGATTACGATCAGCGGAACTATTGTTACGTCCATGATTGGCGGTGGTCCGCCGTCAATCCCGAGTCCCCTGATTTCGATATGCATCCACTTTTTCGTCACGCGAGGCCGCAGCAGGTCATCGTCGAGCCGGGTGACGTCTTCTTCATGCCATCCGGAATGCTGCACCATGTGCGCAGTCTCGACGCAGCCATGTCATTGAATGTCGACTGGCACACGAAGAGTAGCGCAGCCAGAGGCGTTCTCGCCTTAACCCAAGGAATGCCGCTGAAGAACGTCTACTACAACGCGCTCATCGCATTCGGGCTTTGGACCGGCGCGGGTCGGGACCGGATTTTCCCGTATTACCGGTCCTATCTCAATTACGTCTCGTGATGGCGCGCAGCGCGCGACATTCACGAAAGCAGCAGGGGCTTTCAGCATGACATTTTCCTTTGAAGCATCTTCGAAGCAACTGTCGCCATACGCAGCCGACAATCTCGTCGATCTGCTCAAAGCGCGGGCCGTCGAGCAGGCTTCGAAGCTAGCCTACGTCTTTTTGGAAGATGGCGAAAGGGAAGGGGATCGTCTCAGCTACGCGGATCTTGATCGCCGCGCGCGCGCGATCGCCGCGCGATTGACCTCTCTTGGCCTTCGAGGCGAGAGAGTCCTACTCCTTTATCCTCAGGGCCTCCCCTATATCGAAGCCTTTTTCGGCTGCCTTTATGCCGGAGTCGTCGCGGTTCCGGCCTATCCGCCGTCCGGGCGCCATATCCAGCGGCTACAATCGATCTTCCGCGATGCGACGCCATCGATGATCCTTACGACGGCGGCGTTGCGCGATCGGTTCGAAACAGAAGCGCAGTCTCAGCTTTCCGCTATTGCCTGCGGTTGGACGACGACAGACGAGATAGCAGTCGACGAAGCGGAGTCCTGGGACGGATATACGCCAGATCCCAATCAAATTGCATTTTTGCAATATACGTCCGGATCGACGGGCGATCCGCGCGGCGTGATGATCACCCACGCCAACTTGCTGAGCAACGAAGAGCTCATCAAGAAAAGCTTCGCGCATGACGATCTTTGCGATCTTGTCGGATGGCTGCCGCTCTATCACGACATGGGCTTGATCGGTAACGTATTGCAGCCGCTCTATGTCGGCGCCACTGCCTATCTGATGTCGCCGATGGCGTTTCTCGAAAAACCGGTGCGCTGGCTGAAGGCAATTTCTAAATACCGAGCCCACACAAGCGGCGGACCCAACTTCGCGTATGATCTTTGCGTTCGTAAAGTAAAGGAAGAAGGAAAAAAAGAACTCGATCTCAGTTGCTGGCGGATCGCTTTCAGCGGCGCCGAACCGGTTCGCGCGTCGACGCTTGATCGTTTCTCGGCCGCTTTTGCGGATGTCGGCTTTTCAAGGACGAGCTTCTTTCCGTGTTACGGTTTGGCCGAGGCGACGCTCGTTGTCACCGCGCCGCGCCGCGGCGAGCTGGCTCCCGTATTGAAAGTAGACCGCCAAGCCCTCGAGTCGCTTAATGTTGCGCCGAGTGACAGCCTTAAATCTGTGTCGATATCGTCGGATGTGGACACGTCTGGTCGGGAACCCATGTCGAGGTTGTTCATCCAGAAACTTTTGTCCGCTGTTCGGAAAACAAAATTGGTGAAATTTGGATCAAAGGCCCCGGCGTAGCGAAAGGCTACTGGCAGCGACCGGAGGAAACCGCGCGGACATTTGAAGCGACGATCCACGGGGACGACGGCCGTGAATATCTGCGCACTGGCGATCTCGGCTTTTTCAGCGGCGGCGACTGTTTCATCTCGGGAAGACTGAAGGATCTCATCATCGTCGCCGGACGCAACTTCTATCCCCAAGACATCGAAAGCGTTATCGAGGAGCGGACTCCCGGCGTTCGGCCCGGCTGTTCGGTCGCTTTTTCTTTTACGCAAGACGACCAGGAAGCTCTCGCGGTCATTCTCGAACCTGATCGAAGCGTTGCGGGCGCTTTGGAAAAAGGCGGCGCGCAGGACTTTTTCGCCAGGATTCGAAGCTGCGTGGTCGAAGCGGTCGACATAGAGCCGAGCGTCATCGCGCTTATCCTGACCGGCTCCCTGCCAAAGACGTCGAGCGGAAAAGTCCGACGGTCGGAATGCCGGAGAAGATTTCTTGCGGGCGAATTGAAGCTTCTGGCGCGTTCGGACAGACTGGCGCCGGCCGCGGGGGCCGGCGTGGAGCCGCCGGCATGGTCGCCCGAGGCATTCATCGCGAAGGCGTTGCCACATCTGCCCCGCGATCAGCAAGTCGAAGCGCTGACGCGCTTGCTGATAACGAACGCCGCTGCGCTTCTGAAGATGCCCGAAAGCATGATCGTTCCATCGGCGACGCTGCCGGAGGCGGGCTTGTCATCCATCCGATCGATCGAACTCAAGCATCGCCTCGACGCGACGTTGAGAATCGAAAGTCCGATCGGTCTGCTTCTATCAGACTCTCCGATTTCCTCTGTCGCGTCCGCCCTCGCGGATTGTCTGCGTTCGGTCGCGACGGAAACCGAAGCAAGTCCGTCCCCGTTCTCGCAGAAGGCGTCTTTGTCGCGCGCCCAGTCCGCGATGTGGACCATCCATCATCTCGATCCCGAGAGCAATGCTTATAATTTGCACCTCGCGCTCGAACTGAAGGGGGAGCTTTCCGGCGCGCAGATCATTTCCGCCCTCCGCGATGTCGTGCAGCGTCATGCCCAGCTGAGGTCGGTTTACGCGCCAGCGCCTCTGGGCGCCGTTCAAAAGGCTCTTCCCTCTGACGCGTCGAATGCATGGCTGACGCAAGAAAATGCAGACGACGCGTCCGACGCCGACCTCCAGCGCGCGATGGCCGCACAGGCGCGCAAGCCGTTCGATCTGGAGAGAAGCCCGCCGCTGCGCGTCACTGTCTATAATCGGCGGGGCAGGCCGACGATGGCGCTGTTTGTCGCGCATCATATCGCGATCGATCTTTGGTCGCTGCTCCTGCTGTTGAAACAGCTCGACGTCGCGCTGCGGTCAGATGCAGGCTCTGACCTGACGACCGCCGAGGATTACAGCGATTTCGTAGCCCGCGAACAGGAATTTCTCTCCTCACGAGCCGCGGAGGCGGACTGGGCCTTCTGGTCGAAGCGCCTCGAGGGACCGTTGCCGGTTCTTGCGTTGCCGGAGCGCAAAGCCTCGCAAGGCGCGCCGGACTATAGCGGCGGATCGGTTCCGCTTCGTCTCGATGCCGGGACGACTCGGCGCCTCGAAGCGCTTGCGAGAAAGAACGGCGCGAGCCTGCATACGCTGCTCGCTTCGATCTATTTCGTACTGCTGCATCGCTTGACCGGTCAGACGGATCTGATCGTCGGGACGCCGACAAGCGGCAGACTCGACCGCCGTTCCGCGCGGCTGATCGGCAACTGCGTCAACCCTGTTCCAATTCGCCTCGCGCTCGACCGCAGCGATCGCTTCACGGACGTGCTGCGGCGCGCCCGTATGGAAATGAGGGAGGTACTTGAGCATCAGCTCATGCCATTCCCCGTCATCGTCGAGCGCCTGCAGCCCGAGCGCGACGGCGGATATTTGCCAATCTACCAGACCTGGTTCGTCCTTCAGGAAGCGAACGCCGATCTTCCGGCCGAGTACGCGGCGCTGGCGCTCGGAGAAGCAGGGGCCTCCATCTCGCTTGGAGCGGGCGAGGCCAGAACCGTAAAATTGCTCGACCGCGTTGAACTTTTCGATCTGAAAGTTATGGGCGCCCGGCTCGGCGACGAGCTCCTTCTCTCCTTCCAATATCGAACGCAAGTCTTCGACGCTGCGATAGTCGAACGCTTCGCCCGCTATTTCAAAGCGTTGACGGACGAAATCTGCCGAGATCCGGATGGCGCAATCGCACGCTATCGTCTGCTCGACGACGCCGAGAGGCAGCAGATCCTTGTCGACTGGAATGCGACCGCTGACGACTTTCCACGTAATCTCGCACTGCATCAGCTTTTCGAGGCGCAGGCGGCGCGCGCGCCGCACGCTCTCGCGCTGGCGTTCGAAGACCAAACGCTCACCTATGGCGAATTGAACGCGAAGGCGAACCAGCTTGCGCATGGCCTGCGACGTCTCGGCGTCGGAGCGGAAGCGACCATCGGATTATGCCTCCATCGATCGGTCGAAATGGTCGTCGGGATGCTCGGCGTCCTGAAGGCGGGGGCCGCCTATCTGCCTCTCGATCCAGACAATCCCGACGAACGCCTTGCGTTCATGATCGAGGACGCAGCTCCCGCGCTCGTCCTGACGTCGACCGCGCTAAAGCCTCGCTTGCCGGGCGAGGTGTGCGCTCTAGCGCTCGACGGCGACTGGGCGACCTTCGCGAGCGAAGGTGGTTACAACCTCGAAGCGATCGCGCGCCCACTCAATCTCGCTTATGTCATCTACACCTCCGGCTCCACTGGGAAGCCGAAGGGCGTCGGCATGGCGCATGAGGCGATTGTGAACAGGCTCGACTGGATGCAGAAGCGCTATGGCCTCTGTGAGACAGACGCCATACTGCAAAAAACGCCCTTCGGTTTCGACGTCTCGGTGTGGGAGTTCTTCTGGGCCTTATCTACGGGCGCGCGCCTTATACTCCTCTCTCCGGACGCGCATCGTGATCCATATCAAATCCTGCAGGCGATCAATCGCTACGGCGTGACAACGCTCCATTTCGTGCCGTCCATGTTGCAGGCCTTCCTGAGTGCGGTCGATCTTCGCGACGCGCCCTCTCTCCAGCGAGTCTTCTGCAGCGGAGAGGAGCTCTCTGCGACTCTCGTGAAGAGCTTCCAGACCGCGTCGAATTGCGAACTGCACAATCTTTACGGACCGACCGAAGCCGCCATCGACGTTAGCGCCCACCAATGTTCGCCATGCGAAGGCCACCGCATCCCGATTGGGCGGCCGGTCTCCAACGTCTCGCTCTATGTCCTCGATTCGAATCTCGAGCCTACGACGATCGGCGTCGCAGGGGACCTCTATATTGGCGGGGTGTGTCTCGCCCGGGGATATCTGAGGCGTCCAGATCTTACGGCGGACCGCTTCGTCCCCAGTCCCTTCGATGAGCCGGGCGGAAGACTCTATCGCACCGGCGACGTCGCGCGCTATCGAGCGGATGGGGAAATCGAATATCTCGGGCGAAGCGATCATCAGGTCAAAGTCCGAGGATTCCGGATCGAGCTGGGCGAAATCGAAGCGGCGCTTTCGGCTCTGGACAACGTCGCGCAAGCTGTGGCGGTCGTGCCGCCTGCGCATGATGGCGGCAGGGTCATCGTCGCTTACGTCACTGGCGCCGGCGTCGACGTCGACCAGATCAGGATGGGTCTGCAACGCTGCCTCCCCGAATACATGATTCCTCATTTCATCGTCGCTCTCGATGAGATGCCGCTTTCGCGGAATGGCAAGATAGATCGGAGCGCCTTGCCTGCGCATAGCGCTGTCGCCTCGTCCGCCGGCGAGTATGTCGCCCCGGCCAGCAGGGAAGAAGAGGCAGTCGTCGAAGCCTTCGCCGATGCGCTGGGTCTCGAGCGCGTCGGCGCGCATGACGGCTTTTTCCGCCTCGGGGGCGATTCGATCAGGGCCATTCAGGTCGCCGCGAGATTGCGGCAAGCCGGCTACGAGCTTACTCCCCGTCAATTGTTCGAACGGCAGACTGCCGTGGCGCTCGCGCCGGCGCTGCGACGGTTGGGCGACGCTGACGCGCAAGTCGAGAATGACCGGCGCGCTTTGCAGGCGCTCGCGCCAAATTTCGCGCTGGCCGAACTCAATCCCGAGGAGACCGCCGGCCTCCGCCTCGAATTTGGCGACGTCGAGGATGCCTATCCGCTGACGCCTATGCAGGAAGGCATGTATTTCCACGCTCTGTCTCATAGCGGCACCGGCCTCTACCATATGCAGGAGCGCTACGAGATCAAAGGCGCTCTCGATATCCCGAAATTCGCCGAAGCTTGGCAGTGCGTCGTCGATCGGCATCCGAATTTACGCACGTCGTTTAGAGCCGCCGCCAATGGTCGCGTTCATCAGATCGTGCTCGGCAGAGCGCGCCTTGACGTCACGGTCGACGCGATTGATCACCTGTCTGCAGACGAACAGGATGCCTATGTCGACGACCAGTTGAAGGCTGAACGCGCCGAGGGTTTCGACCTGTCGCAAGCGCCTCTCGTGCGTATTCGAATCATCAGATTGTCGGCTGACCGCCACATCTGCGTGCGCAGCTTCCATCACATCATCATGGATGACTGGTGCACGTCGCCGCTGCTTCTCGACATGCGTCAGCATTATGCAGCGGCCTTGCGCGGCGAGGCGCCGCATACTGCTCCCGCGGGGCGCTTCCATGATTACATCGCGTGGCTACGCATCCGCGACGTCGCGGCGGCGGAGAAATTCTGGCGTAGCTATCTCCAGGGGTTCTCAGAGCCGACGCCCCTTATCGGCGCGACCGCCCTTTCGCAGGACGCCGCCGAGAATGTCGCCGACGCGATCGTGCGCATTTCTCCTGAGAGCTACGAAAATCTGAAGACTCTCGCACAGCAGAGCCAGCTTACGGTCAACACCTTCGTCCAGGGAGCGCTCGCTCTGCTACTGAGCGTCCTTTCGGGGCGCGAGGAGGTCGTCTTCGGCGTGACCGTTTCCGGACGCCCCATCGACCTGCCTGGTGTCGAGTCGACGCTGGGGCTCTTCATCAACGGACTGCCGCTGCGCGTCAAGTTGCGGCGAGACACGAAGGTGGTCGATTGGCTGAGAGAGATCCTCTCTGACAATCTCGAAATGCGCCAGCATGAGTTTCTGTCTCAACCGGCCATCCAGCGCTGCAGCGCGATCTCGCGCGCGGATGGCCTGCTGTTTCAACATCTGCTGACTTTCGAGAATGCGCCAATCGACCCATCGCTTCGTAGTGAGAAGGACGTTCTGGATATCGATCTTCTGCAGCTGCGGGTTCATACGAACTATCCGCTCACTTTCGTCGCGATTCCGGACGGCGATCTCACATTACGGCTGACTTACGATCGCGAGCGCTTCGACCCCGCCTTCATCGAAACCGTCGCCGAACGCTTCAAACGCGCCGTCGAGGAACTTGCAGCCAAATTCGACGGCCCGCTCGGCGAAGTTTCTCTGCTGAGTCGGGAGGAACATTCCACTCTATTGGAGATATCCGGTGGACGCGATTTTGACTACGGTTCTCCTCTCGACTTGGTCGACCGTTTTGAGGCGCAGGCGCTTCGTGAGCCTGAGACTGTTGCGGCGCGTTGTGACGGCGCGTCGCTGAACTATGGAGAACTGAACAAGCGCGCGAACGAGCTTGCGCATGTTCTGATCCGAGAAGGGGTGGGGCCGGATGTGATTGTGGCGCTTCTCGACGCGCGCGGGCTCGATTTCCTGATGATGCTGCTGGCGATCTTCAAGGCGGGCGGGGCCTATCTGCCGCTCGATCCGGCGCATCCGGACGGCCGCATCGCACAGGCGCTGGAGGAGAGCAGAGCTACGTTTCTGATTGTCGGGCGCGACATGCTGGCGCGCGGACAGACGATTGTGTCGGGGCTGTCGGACGCCGCGCAGCAGCAACAGCCACAGCTTCTGGCTCTCGAAGCGCTTCAAAATAAGCACGGCGCGACGAGCAACCCGCCCCGTTGTCACAGCCCCGATAATCTTGCTTTCATCATCTACACCTCTGGTTCGACGGGCAAACCGAAGGGCGCGATGGTCGAGCATCGCGGAATGTTCAATAATTTGATCACAAAGGTTCCTGTGCTGGGTTTGACGACGAACGACGTCATCGCCCAGACGGCGTCGCAATGCTTCGACATTTCGGTGTGGCAGTTCCTCACCGCGCTCGCGATCGGCGCGCGCGTCGAGATATTCCCCGATACGATCTCGCGCGATCCGCGACGCCTCGGCGCTGAGATCGCCGCTCGCGGCGTCACCATCCTCGAAGCGGTGCCCTCGATGATCCGCGCGCTGCTGGATCTCACCTTTGACGATGAGACGCCGCTTGCGGGGTTGCGCTGGCTGCTGCCTTGCGGCGAAGCCTTCGCGCCGGAACTGTGCCGGCGCTTCATGGCGCGCTATCCGCGGGTGCGTCTGCTGAACGCCTACGGCCCGGCCGAATGCTCGGACGATGTCTCCTACTTTCCGATCGAAACGCCGCCCGCGGGCGATGATCTGAGCGTGCCGATCGGACGGCCGGTCGACAATACGCAGATCTATCTGCTCGACCGCTGGCTGGAGCCGGCGCCGGCCGGCGTCGCGAGCGAGATTTGCATTGGCGGCGTCCAGGTTGGTCGCGGCTATTTGCATCGGCCCGATCTCACGGCGGCGGCGTTTACGCCCAATCCTTTTGGGCCACCTGGGAGCCGGCTCTACCGCAGCGGCGACCTCGGACGTTGGCGAGATGACGGCGTGATCGACTTCCTTGGCCGCGTCGATCATCAGGTGAAGATCCGCGGCCATCGCATCGAACCCGACGAAGTCGCCGCCTCTCTTCTGACCCATCCCGGAGTTGGGACCGCAACTGTCATTGCGCGCGCGGCCACGCCGGGCGTTTATCAACTCGTCGCTTATGTTGTCGCACAGGCCGACGCCATTGAGATCGACGAACTGCGGCGCCATCTGCAGCAAACGCTTCCCGACTATATGATCCCGTCGGCTTTCGTCTTCCTCGACGCCCTGCCGCTGACGCCCAACGGCAAGATCGACCGCAAGGCGTTGCCCGAACCCGACCTCGACGCGCTGGCGGCGCGCGCCTATATCGCGCCGCGCACGCCCACCGAGGCGGCGCTGTGCCGCATCTGGGCAGACGTTCTTCGGCTCGAACGGGTCGGCGTCTACGACAATTTCTTCGAACTCGGCGGACATTCGCTGTTGGCGATGACCCTGATCGAGAAGATGCGGCGTGAAGGACTGCGCAGCGATGTGCGCTCGCTCTTCGTCCAGCCGACGCCGGCTGGACTGGCCGTCGTCGTCGGACGGGAAAGCGCGATCGTCGTTCCGCCCAATCTCATTCCTGCTGGCTGCGACGCGATCACGCCCGAGATGCTAACGCTGGCGGATCTTACTCAAGAGGAGATCGACCGCATTGTCGCGGCGGTTCCGGGCGGCGCCACAAACGTGCAGGACATCTATCCGCTGACCCCGCTGCAGGGAGGTATACTCTTCCATCATCTCATGGCGACAAAGGGGGATCCATATCTATACCCCACTATCCTCGCCTTTAATAGCCGCGAACGTCTTGATGCGTTTTGCAACGCACTGCGGGCAGTCATCGCGCGCCACGACATATTGCGTACGGCGGTGATGTGGGACGGCTTGCGGGAGCCGATGCAGGTTGTGTGGCGGGAGGCTTCGCTTGCCGTGGAGGAAGTTAGCCTCGATCGGGCGGCGGGCGATGCTGCGCAACAACTGCTTGAGCGCTTCAGTCCTCGCCAATTTAGAGCCGATGTTCGTCAGGCGCCAATGATTCGTGTCTTCTGGGCAAAAGATGCGGCAAACGACCGAGTCGTATTGCAATTGCTTGTCCACCACTTGGTCCTGGATCATGCGGCTCAGGAATTCCTGCTTGGCGAGATCGCAGCCTATGTAGTGGGCCGCGCCGACGAACTGGCGCCTCCGATTCCCTTCCGCAATTTTGTTGCGCAGGCCCGGCTGGGGGTGAGTCAGGCGGAGCATGAAGCGTTTTTCGATGCGATGCTTGGCGACGTGACGGAACCGACCACGCCGTTCGGGTTATTGGACGTGCGGGGCGACGGCTCTGGCGTCGCGGAGGCCGAGCTCGACCTCGATCCGCGTCTCTCGAGACGCCTTCGCGGGGCAGCGCGTCTGCTTGGGGTGAGCGTTGCGAGCCTGTGGCATCTGGCCTTTGCGCAAGTGCTGGCGCGCGTTTCGGGGCGCAACGACGTGGTGTTCGGCACGGTTCTGTTCGGCCACATGCACGGCGGCGCAGGCGCGGACCGGGCGATTGGGATGTTCCTCAACACGCTGCCGATCCGCGTGCGGGTCGGACAGGAGAGCGTCGAGGAAAGCGCACGCGGCATGCATGATCGCCTGACAGCTTTGCTGCGGCACGAGCACGCGTCTTTGGCGTTGGCGCAGCGTTGCAGCGGCATCGAAGCGCCGGCTCCCTTGTTCTCGGCCTTGCTAAACTATCGCCACAGCGCGCATGAGGGAGCGTCTGTGCTCGCCTCGCAGGGGTTGGAAGGTGCTACCGAACTTTATTGGGACGAGCGAACCAACTATCCGTTTGATGTTTCGGTCGACGATTTTGGCGACGGTTTCGGTTTGAATGTCCAGACTCGATGCTCGGTCGATCCCAATGCCGTCTGCTCCTATATACAGGCTGCGCTTACAGGCCTTGTCACGGCTCTTGAAACGGCGCCCGAGACGCCGGCGCTGACAATCGATGTGCTGAGCGAAGCGGAGCGCCATAAACTTCTCGTCGAATGGAATGATACGGCGGCAGATTATCCGAAGGATGGTTGCATTCACGAACTGTTCGAGGCGCAGGCGGCGAAAACACCTGAAGCTGTCGCGGTCGTGTTCGAGGAGCAAAGTCTGACCTATGGCGAATTGAACGCCCGAGCCAATCAGCTGGCGCATCATTTACGTCGACTTGGGGTTGGCCCCGAGACGCTGGTTGGCGTGTCCATGACGCCATCAGACGACTTCGTTATCGCAATTCTTGGTATCCTCAAGGCCGATGGCGGATACGTTCCAATCGACCCATCGTACCCTTTAGAGCGTACCAGATACATATTGAAGGACGCCAACCTAAAGTTGATTCTGGCCTCGGAAGAGGTTGCCGGCAGCCTCGCCCATTTGCCAGATCCAAATGTCGCCATAGGAATCGATTCACTTCAGCTTGAGTCACTTCCAAGATCGGCGCCGCCGCGGCGGGCAAGCGGACAAAATACGGCCTACGTGATTTATACGTCAGGTTCCACTGGGCGCGCTAAGGGGGTGCCGATTTCACATAGCAGTGTTGTTGCGTCCACGTCTTCCCGTGCTCATTATTACGGCGCTTCTGTTCAAAACTTTCTGCTGATGTCGTCATTCGCCTTCGACAGCTCCGTCGCGGGACTATTCGGAACGCTTTGTCAAGGCGGAGCGCTGCATATCACCTCGGAAGAGAGACGCCGCGATCCGCGCGCGCTTGCGCAATTGGTTGCCGAGCGACAGATAACGCATTTGCTATGTCTTCCTTCGTTATTCTTCGCATTTTTGGAATCTCTCGGGCCTCATAGCGGTTCTAGTTTGCAAGTCTGCATCGTTGCTGGAGAGGAGTGCAAAAGCGATCTGGTGTTCCGGCATTTTAGTGAGCTCGCGCATGTCAGGCTTTACAATGAATATGGACCGACTGAGTGCTCCGTTTGGAGTACGGTACACCAATGTGAGAGCCGAGAGGTAAAGGCGGTTTCCGTTCCGATTGGCCGCCCGATATCGAACACGCAAATATATCTTCTTGACGGGTCTCTTGAGCCTGTTCCGGTTGGCGTTTCTGGAGAGCTCTACATTGGCGGGGCTGGTCTCGCGCGTGGCTATCTTGACCGGCCCGATCTCACGGCGGAACGATTTGTCCCCAATCCGTTTGGTTCTCCCGGGCAGCGACTTTATCGCACGGGCGATCTGGCGCGCTACCGTCAGGACGGGAACATCGAATACCTTGGCCGCGCCGATCATCAGGTTAAGATCCGGGGCTTCCGGATTGAGCTTGGCGAGATCGAGGCGGCGCTGGGGCGCCTGGAAGCGGTGCGTGAAGCGGTGGCGCTGGCGCGGGAAGACGCGCCGGGCGACAAGCGGATTGTGGCTTATATTGTCGGCAGAGATGGGGCAGAACCGAACAGTGAGCAGCTACGCGGGTCGCTGATGAGCGATCTGCCCGACTATATGATCCCGTCGGCTTTTATGTTTCTCGAAGCGTTGCCGCTGACGCCCAATGGCAAGGTCGACCGCAAGGCGCTGCCCGCGCCGGATCTCGATGCCCAGGAGACGCGCGTCTATGTCGCGCCACGAACCACCGCGGAATGGCTGCTCCTAAAGGAATTCAAGAATGTTCTCGGTCTGGAATCGATTGGAGTCGATGACAACTTCTTCGAACTCGGCGGGCATTCGCTGACAGCAATAAAGCTGATCGATGGAATTCGGCGCAAGATCAGTGGAGACTTGCCCACTATGGCGATCTTTCAAGCGCCAACGGCGAGAAAGCTTGCGGAGATGATCTCCGGTCATCAAAACGATAATCGATCTCTCGTCGTTCCGCTGTGTAAGGGGGGAGGAAATCCGCCGATCTATTGCATTCACCCTGCGGGAGGGTCGCCAATTCGTTATCAGGCGTTCGCGGATTCGCTGCAGGGGCTCGCACCGGTTAACGGCATTCAATCGCGTCGCATATTTGATGATCGACATATCGACGAATCGCTTGAGAAAATGGCTGAATGCTATGTTCGCCAGATTCGTGACCATCAGCCTCAAGGGCCCTATTTTCTACTGGGCTGGAGCAGCGCTGGCGTTACAGCAGTTGCAATCGCGGAGAAGTTGGAAGCGCTCGGCAAAAAAGTTGCTTTCGTTGGGGTAATCGATTCGTTTCTTGATTTCCCTAGCTTTGGCGATGGTGTCGATATTGCAAACGGTCCGACCGCCGTTCTGGACGGTTTTAGAGAATTTGCTATATTGGAAGGTAAGAATCCGGATGAACTCTTGACGGACGACGATCGCAAGCATCTCTTGGCTATGTCTGATCGGTTATCGGCCAAGGAACAAGTCCGATACATCGCGGTCTGGGGTCAAGAGCGAGGCTACTGGCAAGGGGTATCCAGCGAGTTAATTGACTTCATTTACACGGATACCGTGAACGCCATCAGAATGATTTGCGAACACGATCTAAAAAAAATTCAGGCGCCCATCCATTATTGGGCAGCACAGCAGTCGCTTAAGGCCGACGAAGCGACAAAATCCGAGTGGTCTCAGATTACGCAAAGCGGTCTGAAATTTCAGATCGTAGCCGGCGACCATACCTCGATCGTGTCGGACCCGATCTTGCATGCGCAAATTCGAGATGCATTGACCGCCATCTGGCGTGGCCACGCGGCCGACGCCTCATCGGCGAAACATGAAGCAATGCTGGAATGATTTGATACGCGGCTGAGTAACAATTTTGCAACAGTGTGGCAGTTCGGTTCGGCAATGCTCGATTCAATTCTTGAACTTTACCGTAGTTTCGACGACGATTTCATCGTCGGAGCCGCGGTGAATCTCGCTTCCCAGATTCGACCACAGGGGTAGGAAAGGTGGCATCCAAGACGATTCGGGCCCGTGGGCTGGCTGGGAACTGGACCAGTCGGCTCGCCGTCGCCGCGGCTGCTTGGCTGTTCGTTCTGCAGGTGCTTGCCGGATTTTGCTTCTCGCATCTTCCTGCAGGCTCGGCGCACGCTCAGATTGACTCGTCGTTGTCACAGCCCTTGTCAAACTGCTCGGCGATTGACATTGCAGATAAATCGACGCCTCCAGCAGGTGGCCAAATTGCGCTATGCTGTGTTTTTCATCATGGCGGCGATGACCAATTTTTGGCTCCCACCCGCTCGAAACGGATTGACGACCAAGCCTATTCAAATAATCAGCCTGCCGTTCCCAGAATCTTTGACGATACTCGTATCGCTGACGTTGAGCGTACTGGCTGGCTGAGTTCCTGGTCCGCGCTGGCCCCTCCTCGTACCTCCTGACTCTCATCGCCGTTCGAGGCCGTGCGCCTCGCTCCCATTGAGATATTAGCGGCTCAAACGCCGCATCAGGAATATGGCTATGCTTCTCAGTGTCTTCACGCGCGGCGTTTCCGCCGGCGCGCTCACTCTTGCGTTCTCCACCTGGGCCGTCGCCCAGCAGTCCCTGCCCACGATCGACGTGGGCGGCCAGCGACGTGCGGCGGCTGCGCGCACGCCAACGCACCGCGGCCAAGCTGCTTCGGTCGGTTCGGTCGGGCAGCCTTCGACGGCAGTTCCGCTTAATACGTCCGGCCTGCGGCTCGAGCCGAAAACGCCGACCGAGGCCTATATCGTTCGCAATGCCGATTCGGCGACCAAGATGGACGTTCCGATCAAGGAGATTCCTCAATCGATCGAAGTGATCCCCAGGCAGGTGCTGGTCGATCAACAGGTGACAAACCTCAAGGACGCGGTCAGCAATGCCAGCGGCGTGCTCTCGAACAATCTCGAGGGCCTCGGCGCGCAGTTCCATATACGTGGATTCAGGCAGAACTTCATATTCAGAAATGCGCTGTCCTTGTCGCAATTTACCAGTATGCCAATGCTTGTGGACACCGCCAATGTCGAGCGCGTCGAGGTGCTCAAGGGCCCCTCGTCGATACTTTTCGGCAGAGCGGATCCTGGCGGCGTCATCAATATCGTCACCAAGCAGCCGCTTGATGAGCCGCTCTATCGCGTCGACCAGCAGATCGGCTCCTATGATCACTACAGAACTCAGTGGGATGTCTCGGCGCCCATCGCCGAGGTTCCCGGCCTCGCCTACCGGGTGTCGGGCGCTTATCAGAATAATGGTTCGTTTCGCCAGTTTCAGGGTGGACGCAGGGCGTTTCTCGCCCCGGTCGTGCGTTATAGCCCGTCGGCCTGGACAGAGTTCACGGCCGAGGCCGAACTCCTGACCTCCAGGATACAGCAGGATCTCGGACTTCCGAGCGGCTCGCTTTTTGGCCCCCTGATCGCGCCACTCCCGCACACGCGTTCGTTCCAGGAGGCGAACGACCCGAAGGACACTTTCGATCGATATCTCGTCAGCTATAACTTCCGCCAGAATCTCAACGATGACTGGAAGGTGACCAATCGTTTTCTCTATCAGGACAGTCGCTCTGCCTCGAACATGTTGTCGAACGCAGGCTTTGGCCAGTTTGCTTACGACACGAGCTTCAACCCCGAGCAGTTTTTTCAGATGAACAGGCAAACGCAGTTTCAGGACTTTAAAAGGTACAATCTTTCGACAAATATCGACCTCAGCGGCAAGTTCGAGGCGCTCGGCGCCAAGCACAATTTTCTGTTCGGGCTGGATTACGCGAATCTAGGTTACGACTATGTCTATAATTTTGGGTTCGATAATTATCCGATCAACATCTACGCCCCCGTTTACGGAACCGTGCCGAACTCGGCGTTCTATGACTCCGTGATCGGGCGCGGCTACAAGTCCAGCTCCTCGGTGGTGGCGCGTCAGAAAGGAATGTACGTTCAGGATTATATTACCTTCGACCGGCTGCATCTGATGATCGGCGCGCGCTACGACATCGCCGACCTAACGAGAGGCAAGTCGCGATCCAATTTCGGCCTGTTCCCGGTTCTGGCGTCCGACAAGGAACTGGCGATCGCGGCTCGCCTTCGTCAGCCAACCACCATCTCTACCGGCTGGAGCCCGCGCGTCGGCGTCGTCTTCGACATTCTGCCCGAACTCAGCGCCTACGCCAGCTATTCCAGATCTTTCGGCCCACAGGCTGCTTTCGACGCCAAAAGCGTCGCCCTCCCGCCGGAGCGTGCCCTGCAATGGGAAGTCGGATTCAAGGCGCAGCCGCTTCCCGGCCTGCTCGCCACGCTTGCATTCTACCAGATCACGAAATCCAACGTCGCGACTGCGCTATTCGGAACAGTTGGAGTGTCGCAGCTTGCAGGTCTGCAGCGCAGCCGCGGCGTCGAGTTCGATTTGATCGGCGCGCTGACGGATCGCATGACGGTCATCGCCAACTACGCCTATATCAACGCGAAGGTGATAGACGACAATGCGCCGAACCGGCTGAATCCATTCGGTCTTCTTGATAGTGCGGTGTTCGGCGCACAGGGCGGCTTTCTCGGCAACCATCTCGAATTCGCGCCTCGTCACAGCGGCAAGCTGTTTCTCACTTACGACTTCGGGGACAACGGTCTTGGCTTTCGCGCCGGCGGCGGCGTGACCGCCTCCTCCAATTGGTGGGGCGATCTCGAGAATACATTCGTTATGCCCGGTTTTGCGCGGCTCGACGGATTCGCCAGCTACACGGCGGAACTCTACGGACACAGGATAACGGCGCAGCTCAACCTGCAAAACATCAACAATGTGCGTTACTTCGACGCCGTCGACGATACGTTCAACTACAACGCGGCGCCCAAATTCAGGATTCCCGCTCGTCCGTTCACGGCAGTGGGAGCGCTGAGCTTCAAATGGTGAGCGCGAACCTTCGCGACCTCAGGCCGTCCCGAAACGGGGCGGCCTCTTAGCCCTTCTCGTATCGAGGAGCCTTTTGATGTTGACGCGCGCGTTCTGGGTCTGGCTTCACCGCTGGGCGGGCCTCGTGATGGCTGGCTTTCTCATCGTCGTCGGGCTGACGGGAAGCCTGCTGGTGTTTTGGCTCGAAATTAATCATTGGCTGACGCCGGAGATGTATCCGGGCGATCGGCCCGGGATCACGCTCGATGCCGCGACGTTGGCGCGCCGCGCCGAGGCGATCGTTCCGCAGGCGCAAACGAAGACCGTATATCTCGGCTATCCCGGCTCGGTGATGATCGGCATGGAGGCGCGTGAGGGCGCCGCGCCGCTCGATTTTGACTACATCCATCTCGATCCGATCGACGGACATGAACGCGGGCGCGCGGCATGGCATGGACTGCCGAAGACGAAGACCGACATCATGCCCTTCGTCTACGCCCTACACATGTATCTCGCGATGAGCGGGATCGGCGACTGGATACTTGGCGTTGTCGCGTTCTTATGGACGATCGACTGCTTCGTCGGGTTCTACCTGACGCTGCCGACGCCGACCGGCCATTCGCGCAAAGGGTTTCTCGCGCGCTGGAAGCCGGCTTGGCTCATTAAGTGGCGCGGCTCCTCAGCCTACCGCGTCAATTTCGATCTCCACCGCGCCTTCGGACTTTGGCTCTGGGTCATGCTGCTGATATTCGCCTGGTCCAGTGTCTATTTGGATCTCAATTTCGTTTACACGCGCGTGACGCAATTCGTGCTCGATTATGAGCAGCCGATGTGGGCGCGTAGTGACGTCAAGCCGCCGGCGCCGTCGGGCCGGGAGCCGATGTCATGGGAAGAGGCGCTGGCGACCGGAGAGCGCCTGATGGCGACCGAGGCCACCAAGCGCGGCTTAACGATCGAACGCGTTCTCGCGCTATACCATTCCAAGCAGCTCGGCGGCTGGGAGTATCGCGTGCGCTCGTCAAGAGACATCGGCGACAAATACGGATCGACGTCGGTTTATTTCGACGCCTTCGACGGAAGGTTGCTCGGCGTCAAAATCCCTACGGGAGAGCAGAGCGGGACGACGGTGACGACGTGGCTCGTACAGCTTCACACCGCAAATCTGTTCGGCATGCCTTACAAGATTTTCGTCTGCGCCCTCGGCCTCGTCATAACGACGCTGTCCGGCACGGGCGTTTACATCTGGTGGCGGAAGCGGCGCGCGCGGAAGCGCCACGTAACTGGAGCTTCGCTTGCGGGTGTGCCGGCGAGCAGGAGTCCCGCTGAGTATTTCAGGCTTTTACGCTAAGGAGGAATTTATGCGCTCTCGCAATATCGATATGCAACTGCTCCGCCGCAGAATTTCGCGCCCGGCGCGTTTTGGCTTATGCGCGCGCGCCGCTTGTCGCGTTTCTGCGCGACCGGCTCGTTTCCCTTTCGACGCCGCCGCGATTGATGCTTTCGCGGCGTCATCGACGGCGGACCGGATCATGAACTCATGTGCCGTTTCACGATCGAGGGGGACGGGCAAGGACGCTCCTTCGTCGTGCCGCTGAGCCAGCTCTCTTTAGGCCGGGACATCCAGTTTCCAAATGCGCTCTCGCGTGAGTCTCGAATAGATTACCGACAACGATCGGAGCGCGCGGCCGGGGTACGGCGGCAAGGATCACGCGCGTGATTTGTCGTATACTGGCGTTTACTGGAGTTTCTTTCCAATGAGGATCGACGCAAAGGGAAAGAAAATTTCGATCGTCGGCGCGCTCGTATTTTCTGCGGTGGTTTTGTGCCTGACTCTCTGGTGGTCTTTCGGTAGCGGAAACGCCGACGCGACGCGCCTCTACCAAACGCAACTCCTTGGCCGCGGCGTCGTCGAGCGGAGCGTTACGGCGTCTGGCGCGGTCAAAGCGCTGGTGACGGTCGACGTGGGTTCGCAAGTTTCCGGGCCGATCACGGAGATGAAGGTCGATTTCAACAGCAAAGTGAAACAGGGCGATCTCATCGCCGTGATCGATCGCGCGCCGTTCGACGCGAAAGTGCAGGCCGCCTCGGCTAATCTCGCGATCGCCAGGGCGGATGTCTCGCGGCGCGAGGCGGCGATGGCGAAGCTGCAAAAGCAGCTTGGTCTGCTCGATCGCAATGTCGGGCGCTACAGCGCGCTGGCGTCGGCCGCGGGCGTCTCCCGCCAGCAGCTCGATCAGGCGCAAACGGAGAGCGGCGCCACGCGCCATGAACTCAGCGCGGCGCAAGCTGACCTCGAGTCGGCGAAAGCGACTGTCGCGCTGCGGCAGGCCGAATGCGATCAAGCCCAGATCAATTTCGATCGCACTTTGATCAAATCGCCAATCAACGGCGTGGTGATCGACCGAAGGATGCAGCGCGGGCAGACCGTGACGGCGGAGTATCAGACGCCCGTATTGTTTCAGATCGCACAGGACCTGTCGCAAATACAGATTCTGGCGCAGGTCGACGAGGCGGATGTCGGCGCCATCCGCGTTGGCGACGAAGTGAAGTTCACCGTCGAGACCTTTCCCGTCGAAACCTTTTACGGCGTCGTCGAGCAGATACGGCTGGCGGCGACGAAAACGAGCGGCGTCGTGACCTACACGGTCGTCGTTCGCGCGCAAAACCCGGACATGCGGCTTTTTCCGGATATGACGGCGACGGTTCGGATCGTGACGGCCCGACGCGAGAATGTGCTGAACACGCCAAACGAAGCGTTACGGTTTCATCCCTCCGCCGCCGTTTCGGACGACGCCGCGCCGCGCGCGGGGCAGACACGCCTCTGGGTTCTCGACGCGACAAATTCGCTGAAGTCGCGATCCGTTCGCCTGGGCGTCAAGGGTGACGCGGCGACCGAGATTCTCGACGGCGATCTGAAGCCGGGCGACGCGGCGATCCTGCGGGCGACAGTCGCCGCGACGCCGGAGAAATGACAGTGTCCTCCGCGTCGCCAGATCCCGCCATCGAATGCGTGGGGCTGACCAAGACTTACAATCTGGGGAACGAGAAAGTGCACGCTTTGCGCGGGGTGAGCTTTTCCGTCGCGCGCGGCGAGTTTGTCGCGATCATGGGCGCGTCCGGATCCGGCAAATCGACGATGGCGAATCTGATCGGGGCGCTCGATACGCCGACGTCCGGCGTCTTGAAGATCCACGGCCAGGCCGTGGCGTCGATGACGGGCGATGATCTTGCGCATTTGCGCAATCTTAGCATCGGCTTTGTATTTCAGCAGTTCAATGTGATGGCGCGGATGTCGGCGCTCGAAAACGTCATGCTGCCGCTCGCCTATTCGTCACGACCGGGCGTCGACGCCTTCGAGTGTGCGCGCGCGCGATTGCAGCAGGTCGGGCTCGGCGACAGACTCAGCCATCGGCCCAATCAGCTTTCCGGTGGACAGCAACAGCGCGTCGCGATCGCCCGCGCGCTGGTGAATGATCCCAAAATCGTCATCGCCGACGAACCGACGGGGGCGCTCGACACGCATAATTCGCATGAGATCATGTCGCTTCTTTCGTCACTCAACGAAGAAGGGCTGACGCTGGTCGTCATCACGCACGAGCCTGATATCGCGGCCTATGCCGATCGGCTACTGCGCTTTTGCGACGGCGAGATTGTCGAAGACGTGTGTCAGCGTCGCAGCGGCGCGCGTGCGAAGGAGCCAATGGCGTGACGCTTCAGACGCTTTTTCGAGAGGCGATCAACGCGCTTCGACTGAATCTACTACGCAGCGCGTTGACGGCGTTCGGCGTCATCATCGGCGTCGGCAGTCTCGTCTTGATGAGCGCGGCGAATTCGGGCGCGAACAAGCTCGTCGAGCGCCAGATCTCCGATCAGGGCACGGATGCGCTCGTCGTTCGCGCGGCCAAGGTGGAGAATGCGCTCCGGCGCGGCGCGGTGGTCGTCCTAACCGACCAGGACGCGAATGCGGTCCGTGAACTGGTCTCGAACATACAATATCTGTCGCGCGAGGTTTACAGTAAAGTCCCGCTTGTCGCGGGAAACTCTAGCTGGATCACCGAATATTGGGGAGTCGACGCGTCATACGAGCAGGTTTGGGGCGTCAAGCTTTCCGAGGGGCGGTTTTTCGACGAGGCCGAGGCGCGTTCCGGCGCAAAGGTCATCGTCATCGGCGCGACAGTTGCAAGAAAGCTGTTCGGAACTGCGTCTCCGCTGGATCAGACAGTCCGCCTGGGCACTATACCCGTCCGTATCATCGGCGTGCGCAGGAAGCGCGGCTCCTTCGGTGGCGTCGATGAGGATAATTTCATCATTCTTCCGATCAAGACGGCGCGCGCGCATATCCCAAACTCGGAAATGTCGACCGCTCGACAACTCAGCCTGATCGATATGAAAGTTTCTCCAGGCGCCAACCGCGAGAAGGTCAAACAGGACGTTCTCGCGCTTCTGCGCGAGCGCAAGCATTTGCGCGGCGCGCAGGAGGACAAGCTCGATGTGATCGACCTCACGCAGATGGTTCAGTTGCTGAACACGACACAATCCACGCTGAACCGGCTTCTCCTCGCGACGGCGGCGATCCTGCTTCTCGTCGGCGGGGTCGGGATCATGAATATCATGCTCGTGTCGGTCACCGAGCGCACGCGGGAAATCGGACTTCGCATGGCGATCGGCGCGCGCCGGCGCGACATACTCCTGCAGTTTCTGGCCGAAGCCGTCACGCTGTCCGTTGTTGCGGGACTGATCGGTCTCATGATCGGCCTCGCGGGAAGCGTTCTCGTGGCGCGCCTCGTGGACTGGCCGCTCATTATCCCGCCATTGGGCGCAGCGGCGGCCACTCTGGTTTCTGTCAGCGTCGGGATCATATTCGGCTACCTACCCGCGCGCCGCGGGGCGGGATTGAATCCAATCGACGCTTTGAGGAGGAAGTAACGCCTTGCGATTTTCCAGCGGCGGCAAGCAGCGACGGCGCGGCGCGCTCGCAAAGGAGTCGACGGCATGACTCCGCGCACGCTCCTGCAGGAGGCGGCCACGGCGCTTCGCTCGAATCTGCTGCGCAGCGCCCTGACGGCGATCGGGGTCATCATCGGCGTCAGCGGCCTCGTCGTCATGAGCGCGGCCAATGCGGGCGCGAATAAACTCGTCGAGCGGCAGATCGCCAGCGCGGGCACGGATGTGCTTTTCGTATTCACGACCAAGGTGGAGAATGCGCTCCGGCGCGGCGTGGCGGTCGTCCTAACCGACCAGGACGCGAATGCGGTTCGTGAGGTCATCCCCAACCTGCAATATCTGTCGCGAGAAATAAACGGCGGCGTCACCGTGGTCGCCGGCGATAAGAGCTGGAACACCAAATATTATGCCGTCGAGGCGACCTATCAGACGGTTTTCGGCGTCAAGCTCCTCGAGGGCCAATTCTTCGACGAGGAAGAGGTTCGCGCCGGCGCGAAAGTGGTCGTTCTTGGAGCGACCGTCAAAGAAAAATTATTCGGAAACGAGTCGCCGCTGGATCAGACCGTGCGCCTCGGCGCCGCTCCGGTTCGCATCATCGGCGTGCGGACGAGGCTCGGTTCGATGGGCGGCGAGAATATGGACAATTACATCTATCTTCCGATCACGACGGCGCGCGCGCATCTGCCGAATTCCGCATTGTCGAGCCCCCGGCAAATCAGCTCCATCGACATGAAAGTCAGGCCCGGCGCCGACCGCGAGAAGGTCAAAGAGGAGGTTCTTGCGCTATTACGCGAGCGCAAACATCTCGTCGGCGCTCAGGAGGACAAGCTCAACGTCTTCGACTCGACCCGATTTGTCGAGCTGCTGAACACGACGCAAACCTCTCTAACCTGGCTTCTCTCGGCGGCCGCCGCGATCTCGCTCTTCGTCGGTGGCGTCGGGATCATGAACATCATGCTCGTCTCCGTCACCGAGCGCACGCAGGAAATCGGGCTGCGCATGGCGATCGGCGCGCGCAAGCGCGATATCCTCCTGCAGTTTCTCGTCGAGGCCGTCACGCTATGCGTCGTCGCAGGGATCATCGGTCTTGGTATCGGCCTCGCGGGAAGCGCGCTCGTCGCGCTCCTGGTGGACTGGCCGCTCATTGTCCCTCCGGTGAGCGTCGCGGCGGCTCTGTTGGTCTCCGTCGGCGTCGGCGTGCTCTTCGGCTATCTCCCGGCGCGTCGGGCGGCGGGATTGAATCCGATCGACGCGCTGAGGTGGGAGTAGACTATGAGATTGCGGCTTCCCACGCTGCTGGTCGCGATGCTGCCGGCGTTCGCCGGAAGCGGCTGCAATCTCGACTGGGAGAAGCCGGATCTTGGCGCGCCGCCGCCCGAACGATTTCGCGCAGCGAGACCACGTTCCGCGCCGCCGCTGCGCGCGACTTCGTGCCGCTCTTCCGATCAAGGGAACTGACCGGATTCGTTGACCAGGCGCTCGATCAAAATCTCGACATCGGCGCGGCGGTCGCCCGGATAGAGCAGGCCGACGCGCAGGCGAGGGTGTCGAGCGCGGCGCTGTGGCCGTCTCTATCGGTGAATAACATCGCCCAGACGAACCGCACCCCGGGAACGGTCCTGGTCCCCACATCCGGCGCGGGTGGACTGACGCCCGCGAGTTCCGACGCCCTCGCCACTTCTGACTTCCAGGCTGTCAGCTTCGGCTTCTTTCAGCTTGGTCTGACCGCAAGCTATGAGATCGATTTTTGGGGCAAGATTCAGGACGCTTCCAGCGCTGCGCGGCTTCTCGCCAACGCCAGCCGCTTCGACCGCGACGTCGTGGAAATCACGACAATCGCCGCGGTGCTGAACGCCTATTTTCAGACTCTGGCGGCGCGCGACCGTCTCCGCATCGCCCGCGACAATGTCCGGATCGCAACCGAGGTGTTCGAGACGATCAAGCTGCGGTTCGGCGTCGGCACGGCGACGGGGATGGACGTCGCGCAGCAGCAAGCGATCCTCGCGGATCAACGCGCCTCGATTCCGCCGCTTGAGCAAAATTTGCAGCAGACGGAAAACCTCCTCGCGGTGCTGCTCGGCCGCGCGCCCGAGGACTTGCTGCTCGAGGGCGGATCGCTGGCGAAGCTCGCTGTTCCGGCTGTCGCGCCCGGCTTGCCGTCGGAAGTGTTGCTGCGCCGTCCGGATATTGCGCGGGCGGAAGCAAGACTCGCCTCGCAGGAATTTTCCGTGCTTCGCGCGCGCGCCGCGTTTTTTCCTTCGATCACTCTCACCGGACTCTATGGCTTGCAAAGCGCGCTTCTGAAAAACCTGCTGCGGCCCGAGGCCGTCGCCTGGCAATTCGGGTCCGAAGTGGCGCAACCTCTATTCGACGGCTACGCCTTGCAGGGACAATATGAGTTGCAGAAAGGCAGATATCAGGAGCTCGCGACCCTTTACCGCAAGCAGATTCTCTCCGCCTTGACGGATGTCGAGAACGCGCTCGTAGCCGCGCGCGAGACGGAGCGTCAGGTAATGCTGCAGGTCGAATCAGTCACGGCCTGGCGCCGCGCCTATGCAACAGCGTTGGCGCGGCTGCGCGAGGGGACCATCGACACCGTCACGCTCGCCATAACGCAGACCTCGCTCTTCCAGAGCCAGGATCGCCTTGCGCAGGCACGTCTGGCGCGCTTCCGAGCTGCGACCAGCCTCTATCAGGCGCTGGGCGGCGGTTGGTCGCCAACAACCCGCGACATCGAGATCGCGCAGGCGAACTCAGTCTACGAAGCCGAAAAGGGACCCTGGCCGTAGTCTCTCGTCGTCACCGCCGCACCCTCGACAGGCTTGTATCAGACGCCGAGCTGCCAGGAAGCCAAACTGGCAGGCATTGTGGAGCGGATCGGCGCCTGCGGAAACGACCGCGCGGGTTCTCGATCCCGATGGAGTAAATCCGCGCCTATCGGCCTCATCCTTCATCTCGTCGCCCAGAAGCATTCCTGAGGCACGTCAACCAAGTCACATGCGCCCAGCGGTGCTTCACACGGCGCCGTGGGACGAAGGAGGCGATCGAAAGGATTGTTTTCGGTCGCGAGCCTGAGAGGCTTGCCGCGGTCATGAGCGCCGAGGAAGTCGTTCCTGGAAGCGGTTGACGGACTACGCAACCGCGTCGCGCTGGCGACCGCTTATGCGGTAGGTTTACGGGTCAGAGAAGTTACGCTTCTGAAGGTCGCCTCGATCGACAGCACGCGGATGTTGATCGACGTCGAGATCGGTAAAGGCGGCAAGGGGCGCGTGACGTGGTGTGAAATGGACCCGCGGTTGCGTTCTAGCCTATTTGGAGATAGGAAAGATTTGGTTGAGGACTGCGCGGCGGCATTCTCTCATGTTTCGTACGATTTTCATTGTGTTTCTGGTATTGGCCCAGTCTGCTTTTTTGGGGCTGGGGTCTGCCAATCCGTTCGTAGCTCATAACGAGCAGGGTATTCAGGACGTAATATGCTCTACCAGCAATCTAAAAGAGCCGCTGTTGGCTTCCGACAGCGCATGCCGATTTGATGGCGTTTGTTGCCTTACCTCTTGTTCATGCTCATCACTTTTCCAAGGTCCCATCTCGCGCGGGTTCACGACGCGCACGCAGCTTGAAGCGCGCACGCATACGCTAAATGCGTCACTCCCTATTGGGCGCTATTGTTCGAGTTCATCGCCTCACCAACCCCGCGCGCCGCCTGTCCAATCCTAACATTGCATTTTTTCATATCTGCACCATCAGCGCCGTGAAAAAAGCGATTGATTTGGATCACTCGCGACTTTGATGCGCATCGTCTTGCGGTGGTGTTCTTCATTCGCTTGTCCCGCACGATCGTGCTGGCGAATGTAGTTCTGCGCCCACGGTTCTGAAGCGGTCCTCGGCGACGATGGATTGAGTCGGAACTGAACTTGGTGCAGCAGATCGGCTTTTTAACTGTTTTTAGCGCTCCAAATTTATGGGAGGCTTGAATGCGGCTCTCTAATGCGGCGATTGAAACCCTGTATCGAGATGAACATAAATCTCTGTGTAGAGTAACTCGGCGGAAAATGAACCACCAGGACTCGGAAGACGTTGCGCAAGAGGCGTTCCTCCGCTTACTCGAAATGGAACGGCGCGAGACCATAGCCGACCCACGTAGTTATCTTTTTCGTATTGGGTTGAATGTAACATTGAGAGACTGGGTCTGAGCCTCTCCAAGGAGACCGATGTTAACTCTCGGACAACGCCCGACTTTGCGCTCGCTCGGCCTGCCGCCCTGGAACTCAGCAAAATTACGCATCTCTATCGGAGTGAAGAATCTGAGGTGCGTCATCAACTCGGCCCGATCAACCTTCGCATTGACCCTGGCGCGCTTCTGTTCGTGACGGGCGGCAATGGGAGTGGAAAAACTACGCTGGCGCTGATTTTACTTGGCTTGTTTCCCCCCGACGACGGCGAGATCAAATTGGGCGGCCGCCGGGTTACGTACGAAAATCGCGAATCCTATCGCCAGAATTTCTCGGCGGTGTTTGCGGACGCCTACGTATTCGATTCCCTTCTTGGCTATTCCGGCATCGAGTCGCAGGCGCGGGCGCAGGAAATGCTTGTAGCGTTGAAGCTCGAAAACAAACTTCAGATCAAGGACGGCCGATTCTCAACGACGGAGTTATTGCGGGGGCAGCGGAAGAGACTTGCGTTGCTAACCGCGTATGTCGAAGATCGACCGTTTTATTTGTTCGATGAATGGGCAGCCGAGCAGGACCCGCAGTTCCGAGACGTTTTTTACCACCAACTGCTGCCGGAGCTCAAGGCGCGTGGCAAGACCGTGATCGTCATCACCCATGACGATCGCTATTTCCATATTGCTGATCAGGTATTGCGAATGCACGCCGGCAAAATCGTATCTTTTGCCGAACAACCTCGAACGACCGAGTTGCAATCGTGATAAGCGCCGCTAGTAGAACCATGCTTCGGAGAAGCGCGCTTGTCGTGCTTGGCGGCGCCGCCTCCTTGGTTATCGCCTGCTACGCCGCAGTGTCTTCTCTTCCATCTATCCAATTTCCTTCTGGACCACGGAACACGCCCGGGCTTAGCGCGGCTGTTTCGATCAATCTGGATCATTACGGCGTCCCGCATATCGAAGCGCGAACACGCGAGGACGCCTTTACAGCTCTTGGCTACATGACGGGCCGGGATCGTCTTTTTCAAATCGACATCATGCGCCGCAAGACCGTCGGCCGGCTCGCGGAGATTCTCGGCGAGCCGCTCGTTGAAGACGATCGCTTGAACCGCACCTTCGGCTTTTCGCGTCTGGCGGAACAGATCCTTGCGCGGCTGCCAGAGTCACAACGGACGGTGCTCGCCGCTTACGCGGCGGGCGTCAATCAGGCGATGGACGATTTGTTGACGTTGCCGTTCGAATTCTGGGCGCTCAATTACAAACCGGAACGATGGTCGCCCAAGGACAGCATTCTCGTGGCGCTCAATCTTTCAACGCTATCTTACGCCGTCGAGGAGGAACGCATGGCGAGCGTCATGCGTGAAGCGCTCCCGGCGGCTGTCGTTTCGTTTTTGACGCCGGATAGCGACTGCTACAATGAAAAGGTCGCTCCAAGCGGCGCGAACATTTGCGCCGATACTTCGCGCCCTCCCGATGAACTGCGCACGCTCCTTCATCAATCGACCAAGAGAGCCATTAAATCTGGTGCGATCCGAGAAACGAGCGCTGCGCGCGGTTCAAACGCCTGGGTCATTGGCGGCGGCAAGACACGTGATGGGCGCGCAATGGTCGCAAACGACATGCATCTCACTCTTGGATTGCCAAACATCTGGTACCAAGCCGATCTCCGCTACGGCCCGTATCGCATGGAAGGGCTTTTTCTGCCAGGCTTGCCGATGATGATCGGGGGATCGAATGGTCATATCGCTTGGGGGCTCACCAGCGTGGACGGCGATTTTTCGGATCTCGTCCGGCTGCGTAAAGACCCCGGCGACAACAATCTCTATGCGACGCCGAAAGGCGTTCGAGCATTTTCTTCCCGGTCGGAGAGCATCGCTGTAAGAGGCAAGAAGAGCGTCTCCGTCGACGTTCGGGATACGATATGGGGACCCGTTCTACCTCAACCGCTTCTCGAGGAAGAAGTCGCGGTCGCATGGTCGATGTTGGACGCCTCGGCGACAAATCTCAACCTGTTGCAATTGGATGAGGCGCGGACAGTTCGTGAAGCTCTGCCGATCCTGCAATCCGCGGGAACCCCGCCGCTAAATGGTTTGGTAGCTGACGATCGGGGGTCGATTGCCTGGACGCTCATGGGCAAAATCCCAGCGCGGCGCGGGCTTCGAGGAATTTATTCGGAACATTGGGACGCCAGCGAAGTTGGTTGGGACGGTTTTCTATCGCCTTCGGCGCTTCCAACGATTGTTGATCCTCCAGAGGGCCATATCGTCAGCACAAATCAGCGCATGTTGCCAACCTCAGTCTTTTCGACGCGCTTGAGTCGAGATTATCCCGGCGGATTTCGCGCTTGGCGCGTTGACGACGCTCTCAGGGGTTCATCGAAGCTCGGCGTCGCGGACATGGTCGCCTTGCAGCTCGATACAAAGACCGACTTCTATCGCTTCTATCAAGACATTGCCCTCAGAGCGCTAAAGGGCCCTGCTTCACAAGGCCAGCCCGAAGCCGCGCGGCTTCTCGCGGCCTTGGAATCTTGGGACGGTCGCGCAGAACCCCGAAGTAAGGGGTTGGCGTTGATCACGGAGTTCAGGCAAACTCTGCTCCAAGAAATATTGTCTCCAATTTTCGAAGATTGCCGGCGGTTGGATCCGGGTTTCACCTACAGATGGTCCAACTCCGACGTCCCGTTGCAAGCTATCATTCGCAGCGGCGATCCGTCATTCCTGCCAAAGTCAGAAAATTCGAGCGATTGGACCAATTTTCTGCAGGCTGCGCTGGCCGAAAGCGCGAAGCGCCTTGAGGCGAAACACGGTCGTCCAATATCGGAAATCAGTTGGGGCGACGTGAACCAAGTCGCGATCACTCATCCATTTTCGAGGGTGGCTCCATTTCTGTCAGCACTTCTTGATTTGCCGCGTTCGCCCGTTGCGGGCTGCCCGCAATGCGTGCGACTATATGAGGTTGCCGACGGCGAGGGAGTCGGCGCCAACGCCCGGACCGTCATCGTTCCCGGGGAGGAACAAAAAAGCGTGATCCAATTCGCTGGAGGCCAATCCGGTCAGTTCGGCTCGGCGCACTACGCTGATCGGCAGCAGGACTGGGTTTCCGGCCGCTCTACGTCTCTGCGCTCTCAAGAAGTCGTTTCCACGATCCTGTTGACGCCGGCGGGCGCTCGCTACAATCAATAGCGCCTTTGAAGGGCGGCACTGAAACCAGCCGATGTTTGAGCGCGATCGAAGGCCCCTGTCGCTATACTGTTTTCCATGCGCCGGCGGGAGCGCAAACTCGTTCCTGCGATGGCGCCCGAGTCTTCCGCCATGGATCAGAATTCGTCCGGTCGAGCTACCGGGTCGGGGCGTCAAAATTCGTGAGCCGCTGCTTCGCGATTTTGATGCGGTTGTCGAGAATCTGACGCAAGAACTGGTGCGTGAGTCTTCCGATCGCTGCGTATTTTTCGGGCATAGCCTGGGCGCGCTGATAGCCTATAGATGCGTGCACGCCCTACGCACCCGGGGAAAAGGTGAGCCGATGGCGCTCATCGCTGCTTGCAGCGCTGCGCCCTCTCGGCGCCGCGACGAGCGCTTAGCGCGCCTTAAAACCGATGCAGACCTTATCGGAGAGCTTGTGCGTCTGAACGGCACGCCCCCCGAACTCTTTACTGCTTCGACTCGCGTTGGATACGCTCGCCGCCGATTTTGCCGTTTGTTCGAGCTTTTCCTTCAAGAAGCGCGAAAAACTCTCTCTCGATATCGTTGTTTTGGGCGGGCGCGACGATATGATTGAAGAGGACGCCCTTTCCGCCTGGAGAGAGGAGACGCTCGGTCAGACGGCGCTGCTCATGTTCGCCGGAGGACTGAAAATAAAGCGTGTCAAAGCATACGAAGTCCAGCCTCACAGCTCAGGGTACGTGAGAACCCTTGTCCGCGGCAAGTCGCGTGGATAACCGCTACCTTTTCGTGAAAAAATTTCCATAGTCGCTCTGACGCGCGAGAGAAGCAGCGTCATCGATGTCCTCGTGAACGCCGATGATCCCCACCGACGCCTTTGTCAGCTTCGCGAGGCTGTCCGAAAGCGCATGGGGCGTCGACCATCTGACGGCGGAAAACGGATCGACCAAACGCGGTCGGCGTCGGAACCCCACCGCCCAGAAGCCTCCGTCCGCTGCGGGTCCAAACACCGCATCCCGATCTCCCAAGAGACGGAACGCGTGCGCGATTTCCTCCCGTGTGACGCCTGGAATATCGGAGCCGATGATGACTACAGGTCCTGGAGGAGGCGCTTTGGCGACGCGCATCATGCGGCGCCCCAGATCGCCGTCGCCTTGCGGCAAAAGCGGCAAGCGCATCGGCCAGGGGCCCGAACGATCGGGCGTCACTGCAAGCCAGGTCCGCCAGCGTGTGTCGGTCCCTAATCGGCGAAGGGTGTTTGCGAGCAGCACCCTCTGGACCCTCAACGCGCCAACGGGGCCAATGTCCGCCGCGAGGCGTCGCTTGCCCGCCCCGAACTGCGGCCAGCGCGTAAAGATGATGAGATGCGCGCGCACGCCCATGGTCAGCCGTAGATGCGTTTGATCATATGCGGCGGAACGCCCGCAAAATACAGCGAGAGACAGAGCAGATTGCGCGCGCTGCGTCTGAACCAGCCCTCCCGGCGCCAGCGCGCCGCCGACGTGCGGGCGGAGACAGGAAGGACCGCAAGTCGATCACGACCGATCCGGCGGACGAGATCGACATCCTCCATCAGCGGCAGCGCCTCGAATCCCCCCAGCGCTCGATAGAAATCACGGTGGATGAGCAATCCCTGGTCGCCATAGGGCAGGCCGAGCTTCCGAACGCGCCACGCGACCATCCTTTCAAGCCGGCGCGCTTGCAGCGACGGATCGTCGAGCGCGAAGCGGAACGCCGCCGCCTTCGCCCGGTTTTCCGGCACAGCGCAAAAGCCCGAGACGGCTTCCCGCCAGCCCTCCTCCAGAATCGTGTCTGCGTGAACGAACAACAGCCAGTCGCCCTGCGCCGCATCGGCTCCGGCGCGAAGCTGCGCGCCGCGTCCCCTCGGGGCCGCGATGACGCGGGCGCCGAGCGCCTCGGCCAACGCCACGCTGCCGTCGGTAGAGCCGCCGTCTACCACCACAATTTCGTCGTGGCCCCGCGCCAGAGCCGCAACGGTTTGTCCCAGGGTTCGGGATGCGTTCAGCACAGGAATGATGATCGACAATTTCATTGTCGGCGACGCTCCCCCGAGAGCCCGGGACGATCGGGCTCTATAATCCGTCGACGCGACGATTCGGCGCCGTCGAGTGAAACCTTTCATATCAGACGCGCGAAATCAGCGAATGGGGAGGCGGGGCGATCAATGCCAGGAGACCAACAACCCGCCCGGGAAGGCTTCCCGCGGCCCATCGCCAAATTTGCCGATCCCCAGGTCACCGCCAAAGGCGAGCGGCGGGCCGCCGTCTCTTTCCAGCGCCTGCAGACATTGTGGTTCAATACCGGCACCCTCTGCAATCTCGCCTGCAGCGGATGCTATATCGAGTCCTCTCCGCGAAATGACGCCCTCGTTTATCTGACGCGCGCCGACGCGGCTTCCTTCCTTCGTGAAGTCGAGGACCTCGCCCTCCCGGGCGCGCGGATCGAGATCGGATTTACGGGCGGCGAACCGTTCATGAATCCTGACATAATGGAGATGATCGAGGACAGCCTGGCCGCCGGCCATCGCGTCATCGCGCTCACCAACGCCATGAAACCCATGCAGCGCGTGAAGGAGGCGCTGCTTCGCCTGCGAGAAAAATATCCCGCCAGCTTCACGATCAGAGTGTCGCTCGACCACTACGAGCCGAACGGTCACGAAAGGATTCGGGGACCGAATAGCTGGGAGCCGGCGATCGAGGGCATCCGCTGGCTCGTTTCCAACCAATTCAGCGTGACGATCGCCTCGCGCCTGGCGTGGGGCGAGACGGAAGTCGAAGCGCGCAAAGGGTTCCAGTCGCTTTTCGACCGTCTTGGAGTGGGGTTTGGAGCGACCGAAGAACGGCTGGTTCTTTTCCCGGAGATGGACGCAGCCGAAGATGTTCCCGAGATCAGCGAAGGCTGCTGGAGCATATTGGGGAGAAAGCCCGACGATATGATGTGCGCGACCTCTCGCATGGTGGTCAGGCGCAAAGGCTCGGAGCGCGCGACGGTCGTCTCCTGCACGCTTTTGCCTCATTCGGAAGACTTCGAGCTGGGATCGACCCTGGCCGAATCCCTTCGGCCCATCAGCCTCAACCATGTCTTCTGCGCCCGCTTTTGCGTCCTCGGCGGCGCCTCCTGTCGTGCGCAGCCGAGCGCCGATGTCTGAGACGATCAATTGCGACTTGTGCGTCATCGGCGCGGGCTCGGCTGGCCTCTCCGTCGCCGCCGGGGCGGCGCAGATGGGCGCGAGCACGGTGCTGATCGAAGCCAACCGCATGGGCGGCGATTGCCTGAATTCGGGCTGCGTCCCGTCGAAATCGCTGCTGGCAGCCGCGAAGGCGGCGAAAAATTGTGGCGACGCTACCCGGTTCGGCGTCGATGGCGGCGCGCCACGCGCCGACTTTGCTGCTGTCCATGCATATGTCCGCGGCGTGATCGCTTCTATCGCCCCGCACGATTCAGTCGAGCGTTTTACCGACCTCGGTTGCACGGTGATAAAGGGGCGAGCCCGGTTTATCGACGATCGGACGGTCGAAGCCGACGGGAAACTCATCCGCGCCCGACGCTTCGTGATCGCCACCGGCAGCCGCGTCGCCATTCCCGATATTCCGGGCCTCGATGACGTCCCCTTTCTGACGAGCGACACGATCTTCGACAATGCGGTTTTGCCGGAACATCTGATCGTCATCGGCGGCGGACCGATCGGATGCGAACTCGCGCAGGCCTATCGCCGTCTGGGCGCGAAGACGACGCTGGTGGAGATGGCGCGCATACTGCCGAGAGAAGACAAAGACGCCGTTGATGTCGTGCGGCAGTCGCTCCTCGCGGACGGCGTCGTTATTCTGGAAGGCGTCCGTCTTTCGCGGATCGAAAAGGATCGGGACGGCGTCGCCGTCTTTCTGCAAGATCGGGAAGAGACGCGGATCGCTGGCTCACATCTGTTGGTCGCCACGGGCCGAAGGCCGAACGTCGAGACGCTCGGCCTCGAAGCGGCCGAGGTCCGCTATTGCGCGAAAGGCGTCGACATCGACGCCAGGTTACGCACGACGAACAAGCGCATCTATGTCGCCGGCGACGCCGCCGGTGGGCCTCAATTCACCCATATGGCGAGCTATCACGCTGGGATCGTCATTCGTAACGCGTTGTTCAGATGGCCGGCGAGAAACAGGCCAGCGGCGTTCCCAAGGGTTATCTACACCGGCCCCGAACTCGCACAGGTGGGCCTGAGCGAAAGCGAGGGGAGAGAACGCTATGGCGACGCCGTTCGTATCCTGCGCGCGGATTTCAAGGACAATGATCGGGCGCAAACCGAAGGGCTCACGCGCGGCTTTCTGAAAGTCGTCGCCACAAAGCGCGGGCACATTCTCGGCGCGACAATTGTCGGCCACGATGCGGGTGAGCTGATAACGCCCTGGACGCTGGCGATCTCTCAGAGGCTCGAGATCAGCGCCCTTGCAAATCTCATCACTCCCTATCCGACCTTGAGCGAGATTTCGAAGCGCGCTGCGGGAAGTTACTATACGCCGGCGCTGTTCTCGCCACGCACACGAAGGCTGGTGCGTTTCCTGAGGATTTTCGGATGAGATTCGCGCGATACGCGCCTATTCTTGCTCTCACCGTCGTTATCGCGGCAGCCTTCGCGTTTCGCCTGGATCGTCACCTGACGCTCGATGCGGTAAGAGACAATCGCGCATTGCTCATTGCTTTCGTCCAATCTCACGGTCCTCTCTCTGGCGTCGTCTTCGTCGCCGTCTATGCCGCGGTTGTCGCTCTCTCCCTGCCAGGCTCGACGATTATGACGCTCACCGGGGGATTTTTGTTTGGCGTCCCCTTTGGGGTAATGCTGTCCGTCGTGGGCGCGACATTGGGAGCGACCCTGCTTTTCGTCATCGCGCGCTCGGCTCTTGGCGACATGCTGTTCGAGCGCGCCGGCCCCACGCTCTCCCGGACGGCGAAAGGTTTCCGCAAGGACGCCTTCAGCTATCTGCTTTTCCTCCGCCTCGTGCCAGCGTTTCCATTCTGGGCGGTGAATCTGGCCGCGGCGGCGCTGGGGATGCGCCTGAAATCCTATGTGGCGGCGACCTCGATCGGCGTCATCCCATCAGCGATCATCTACGCGGCCTTTGGCGCCGGCCTGGCTAAAATATTCGATGCAAGCGGCGAAGTGCGGCTGGAAGAACTTTTGAACCCGTCCATGATCGGCGCCCTTGTCGGCCTCGGCCTGCTCGCGCTTCTGCCGGTCGCTCTGCGTCGCGACCGGGCGTCGCAACCTTGATCATCAACTTTCGGAGCAGAGAATGTCCGTCATCCCGGCAAAGGATTTGTCCGATTATCCGTGGTTCATCCGGCTTTTTTTCTGGAAGCAAAAGCGAACATATGGCCGCGTTCTCGATCCCGGCCTGTTGTGGGGGCGGTCTCCCTGGGTCTTTGCGGCCGTGGCGCTACTTTACGGCGCCCTCGATCGGCGGCGGTCCCCCTGTTCTCCCACCCTGCGTTCTTTGGTCACGGTCAGGGTTTCCCAAATCAATCACTGTGCATTCTGCGTGGACATCAACTCGGCGACGCTCGCAAAGCGCGGGGTTGCGATGGACAAGATCGACGCCCTTTCGAAGTGGCGCGATAGCGACCTGTTCTCGCAGGAGGAAAAACTCGCGCTCGAATATGCGGAAGCCATGACGATCACGACCCCCGGGGTCAGTGACGGGCTGCGTGCGAAGCTGAAACAACAATGGCCCGACGACACGATCGTCGAGCTGACGGGCTTGATCGCCTTCCAAAATCTCTCTTCGAAATTCAATGCGGCGCTCGATGTTCCGGCTCAAGGCTTCTGCAAGATTCCGATCGAACGCGATCCTTCGGCCACAGGCCGCGAGGTTTGATTCCCGCCTGATCGAACCGGACGCCGCCCCCAACTGCAATGGATACGGGCGGCATGGTCACTTGCAGAGCCCCTCCGGGAGACGGAGCATTCGCTGTCGTCCCCAGGAGCCGTCGATGAGACGGGGGCTCTGCGATCGGGGCCAATCCGATAATTAGCTGACTTCGCCACCCAATCGGACGCCGAAAGCTGCTATGAGGGCGTGGATACCGGGCTGGAGAGCGTGCGCCTGACGACGCCGAAGCTCTATTCCGAGGGTGACAATCGCATGCCGACTGAGAGATACGACCGCGCGAATACGGCGCGCGAGGCGCGGTGGCGGACGCTGATGAGCGCCGCACAGGAGGGGGACAACACCGCCTATGCGACGCTTTTGACCGAGATGCTTCCCTTGCTTCGACGATCGGTCGCCTACAAGCGACCCGGCGCATCGGACGTCGAAGATATTGTTCAGGAAATTTTGATTTCGATCCACACCGTCCGGCACACCTACGATCCGGGACGTCCTTTTATGCCTTGGCTCATGACGATCGTCGCACGCCGAGCGATCGACGCTCTGAGGCGGCAATCGGCACGAAGCGCGCATGAGACCACGGTGGATGTCTTGCCAGAAACCTTTTCGGGGGATGACGCGAAGAGCGAACAGGAGGTCTCAGATGACCAGGAATTCTTGCGGCGCGCGCTGGCGCAATTGCCCGACGGACAACGTGAGGCGATCGAGCTTATGAAAATAAGAGGTCTATCGCTCCAGGAGGCTTCGGTCGCGACCGGCAGGAGCGTGGCCTCGCTGAAAGTCAGCGTCCACCGGGCGATAAAGACAATGCGCGACTACCTGAAAAAAGAGAGCTCGAAGCGATGAATACCGAAGAGCTCATTCGTCGGCTAGCCCGCGGCGCTTTGCCCGTGCGCCGTTTACCACACCCCTTCGTCCGGACGGCTGTCTGGTTTCTTCTGTCCCTCACCTTCATGGGGGCCATGGTTTTTGTCGTGGGGCTACGACAAGATTTATCCGTTCGAATTAGAGAACCGCGGTTTATGATCGAATTGGCGGCCGCTGTCTTGACCGGCATGATGGCCGGAGCGGCTGCTTTCTGTTCGACCTGCCCCGGCCGGCCATTGTGGGAGCGTCTCGCGCCTTTCCCCTTCCTCGCTCTGTGGCTTGCCTTTATCGGCGAAGGATGCCAGCGCGAGATCGCCCTGTCCGGAATCCGGGCGCTGCATCTCAACCTGGATATCAGTTGCGTGTGGAAAATCGCGGCGGCAAGCGCGGCGCCGGCTGTGCTGATCTTCGTCATGGTCAGACGCGGCGCGCCGATTGCGCCTCACCTGACGACCGGTCTCTCGGCGCTCGCCGCCACGTCGCTGAGCGCCGCCGCGATGCTTTTGGTCCACAGGCAGGAGTCCGCCATAATGGTTCTCGTCTGGCAGTTCGGCTCGGTCATTGCGTTATCTGCCTTCGCTGCGCTGTTCGGTCGTCGGCTTCTCTACTGGCGAACCGCAGAATTGACTGCGCTTGAGAACGACACGATCTCTCATTGCTGAGGCGAGCAAATGAAGATTCAAGCAGTCAAGGATTACTACGGGAAAACCCTGAAAGGCTCGGAAGATCTGAGGACAAAGGCTTGTTGCACATCTGACAACATGCCCGAGCGGGTCAAGGGGCTTTTGGCCAATATTCACGAGGAAGTGCTCGCGAAATATTATGGCTGCGGGCTCGTCGTTCCCGAGCTATTGGGCGGGCGCCGCGTTCTCGATCTCGGTTGTGGCTCCGGTCGTGACGTCTATGCGCTTGCGCAGCTCGTCGGCCCAGATGGCGAAGTCGTCGGCGTCGACATGACCCCCGAGCAACTCGCCGTCGCCGAAGCTCATGTCGAATGGCACAGGACGAAGTTCGACTTTCCTCGCAGCAATGTGCGATTTATGCGCGGATATATCGAGACGCTCGATGCTCTGGGCCTGGAGGCCGGAACTTTCGACGTTGTCGTCTCCAACTGCGTCGTCAATCTGTCCGTCGACAAACTTGCCGTGCTGAGAGGCGCATTCAAGCTGCTCAAGCCGGGCGGCGAGTTTTATTTCGCAGACGTCTACGCCGATCGCCGTCTCGACGAGGCCCTCCGCGCCGACCCCGTGATCTATGGAGAATGTCTCGGCGGCGCGCTTTATTGGGGAGATTTTCTTTCCCTCGCAAAGGCCGCCGGCTTCGGCGATCCCCGACTCGTGACAAGTCGACCGCTGGAAATCGCCGATCCCCAGATCGAGCAAAAGATCGGCAATGCGCGCTTTTATTCCGCGACTTATCGTCTGTTCAAAATCGAGGGTCTCGAACCTGCCTGTGAAGATTACGGGCAGGCCGTGATCTACAAGGGCGGCGTTCCAGATGCGCCGCATGTGTTCGAGCTCGACGAACATCACAAATTCGAAAAGGGACGCATTTTTCCGGTCTGCGGCAATAGCTGGCGGATGCTCGCCGAAAGCCGCTTCGCAAACCATTTCGACTTTATCGGGGATTTCTCACGCCATTTCGGCATCTTTCCGGGTTGCGGCGCTAATACCCCGTTCGGCCCGGATAGCGCCGGCAAGAGCGCATCATCGGGGGCGTGCTGTTGACCGTATAGTCGCAGCGCCTTTGGAAGCGATGCGAAGCGCGCCGGGAGCGCAGCTTCGCCGCCGCTTGTCATGGAATCATCCAGTCTCCGACAGGCTCGACCGCATCATTTCTGTCCGGCGAGGTCCGCACGACGAAAACGCCGTGAGAAGCGACCCGCTGTCCGGGACCGAGAGAAAGACGCGGGAATATGCCCGGGTTCAGATCTCCCTCCGCTTCGTGCTCGACATTCTCGACAAGATAGTCGCGGAAGAAGTCCGTCTTGAGACGCCCAACCGCGGCGTCGAGGAGCGACAGGGCGTAATATGTCTGGAACTGAAGCGTTTGATTGGTGATTTGAACGCCACGCGTATTGATCCATGCGCGTACGCGGAAGGATAGAGGATGAGACCCGACGTCGACCTCGTAAGGGTCAACGAAAAAGAGACGGTCTGCGAAAGGCTGCGCCCATTTGCTTCTCGCGAAATCCAGTTTGTGTGAAGGTAGATAAAGAGGAGCCGCGGCAGGCGAAACAGACAACAAGGACGCGATCTTTTCATCGTCCATTTGTCCGGGCCACAGGACGACGCCGTCGGTCGCGCCATTCGACGCTGGTCGACGGCCAGCAATGTTGTCCGCTGCGGAGATCGTCTCCACGTCGACGCCCGCTGCGCGCGCCCCTTGCTCGAAAACCTTGGCCGGCTCGGCCGCGAGAGGCCCCTCGCCGACAATTTGCCGAATCCGCTTCTTTTCCCCTGTGCGGCGCGAGAAAAAAGTTACGAGACCCTTCGCTTCCAACTCGAGGCCGTGAGTGAAGTAGAAGGTCCGACTATCCTTGCGGTTTCCCAGCAGTTCCGTATTGGGAAAAAGAGCGGGAATTTTCTGGCTGTCGGAAAATTCGGCGATCGGGCCCCAGACGGGCGCCAGTCCGGAAACGAGCGCGAAGACGGGCTGAGCTCGATATTTTTGTTCAAGCTGCTCCGGCCAGCTCTCCGGCGCTCCGTCGAGCTCCCAAACATGCAGACGCCATTTGCGTGTTGCGGAGATGAGCTCGGATTGATGGTAGGGAGAAAATCCTTCTCGGCTGCGTTCTCCGCCGGAATTCTTGTTCGCCCAATCGAAATACGCCTCGATGACAGAAAGCATGGCGGCGCGGTCTTGTGGCGCCGCATCTTTACTGACGACCGTCGCAAAATGAAGCTCCTCGTCAGTGACGCCAGGATCGATTTTCGCCGAGAGGTTTTTCAGGAAGGCCTGAAGATTCGCTACATCGGCGTCCGAAAGCTCGTAGCGCGGCATAATGGGGTCGAGCTCTTGCCCCGCCGCGTCGACGCCATTTCGCAAAGCGCGTCCGAGCGTATCGAAATCATAGGCAGGCCGCATATGCGGCTGGCTGAGGCGCGCGCGATAGCGCTGCGGTTGCGCCTGCTCGAAGCGATTGAGAAGGAAACGTCCGCGGTCGAGTTTCCGTTCGCTGAACAGCGTCGCGCCGTTGATGGGAGGGACGAAATAGCCCCCCTCGCTGGTTCCGAATCCGCTCGGTCTATGGCAGGTGACGCAAGCCGCGCGCGAACCAGGCAAAGGCACATCGCTCTGCGTTTTTGCCAAGAGCGGCGAGCCGTCGACTTTCCGCCCTTCGAAATACAGGCGTTCGCCGAGAGCGGCGTCTGGGGCCGGCTCCCCGGCGGTCGCCAAAGGCGGGAGTGCGCCGAACGACAGGATTACCGAAATCGCGCGCGCGGCGCGCTCAATGTAGGTGGTGGGCGTTTTCGACAACGGATCGGTACTCGCTTACGAGCTGCTTGCAGTTGATGAGCCCTTCAATGCGGACCCAAGGCTGATCGGGAGCCCCGCGGAGATAAGTGTAAGCGCGATGGTTTGCTTTTGCATCATTTGCAAAGCGTGCGTCAAAGGTCGCAAGCACCCGCGCAATGTCGTCGCTGCGTCCCGTCAGCAGCCTCCAGTGGTCGTCGAGCGGGAAGTTCCCCGCAAACTCATGCAGGCGCTCGGGCGTATCGTAATCGGGGTCAATCGTGATCGAAATAGCTTGGTAGTCGCCGCCTATCGCCGATAACTCGTTCCTAGCCGCCGCCAGAGTCGAGGTGAGGACGCCGCAAATGGTCGTACAGCTCGTAAAAATGAACTGAACGATGACCGGTCGGCGCTCAGCCAGAAGCTGATCCAAACGCACGGGGCGCCGGGCGTCGTCCGTCAGGGTGATTTCGGGCGCGACGAAACGCAATTCACTACGAACGATCGCTGTATCGAGCTGGGCGGCGCGCGACCCAGCCAATGTTACGAGAGAGAGCGAAACAGAAAGCGCCACCCATATAGGAAGGCGGGGGGCGATACCGAAATTTGCCATCGTCGCCTCTTGCCGGGCAGGCGCCGGTAGTTCCGGCGCCTGCATTTTCATTAATGGATCGACCAGATTGCCTGCTCGTGATGGAGTGGATCGAACTGGTAAAGACGCAAGCGAAGCGACGGCTCGTAATTGAGCTTCAGGATCACTGTATGCTCGCCCAGCACGTCCCCGTTGGACACCGGGTAGCTCGGCGTCAAACGACCCCGGTGAACCGTCTTGCCCTCGGGATCCATTTCACGCTGCCAGAGATTCCGGTGCGCGAAGATCTCCGGCTTGATCTCGTCGAGCTCCTTCGTTTCCTCCTCCGACGTCCTGTAGCGCGGTCCCGGCGAAGCTGGGCCCGGCGTAGCGGCGGGGACAAGCACCGGAGTCGGCGTGTTCATCTCCCACCAGGCGCGGCCGAAGGTGAAGAAAGCGCCCGCGCCGTTCACCGGCAACGTATTTTGGAACGTGTTTTCCCAACCGCGCATGCCGCCGAAGTCGACCGCGACATAGCCATGGGGGAAGTAGTCGCCATTGATCAGCTTGACCTTCACCTCTGCGCCGCGCAGATGCCACTTCTCCAGAATCGGCTGGGCTTGATTGTTGACGACGATCCCCTTTTGGTGGCCGTAGATCGTGTTGTCCGCATAGAACAACGTCATGTCCGCGTTCGGATCCTCAGTCACGCCATCCGGCAGCGCGTTACGATCCTGCCACTGGAAGAAGGCGCGCTCGGCTTCTGCGATGACCGAGGGATTGAATCCACCCTGCTGAAGCTTGCGGAAAGCCTTCCACATGCGCTTCGACGGGGCGAGGTCGCCGATCATGCCGATCGCCGCTTCCTTTGCCGCCTGGCTCGCGCGCGGGTTTTCGCCGAAAGTGTCGGTTTCCCACTGCACGAGCGTGCGGCCCATCGCAACCTTGAGGGCGTTTTCCTGCACCTCGACGCGCGGGGGATGCCGGCGCCAACCCCAATGGTAGGTAAGGTTGAAGTTCTTGCCCGGCGCCATGGACAGTGGAATCACAGTGCGTGTGCCGTCTTCCATCGGGAAGAAGGTCAAATCCATGGTGACGAGCGGGATCGCGCCATTGCCGCCCGACGGATCGACATACATCTGCATCGGCGCGAAATCCTCGCGGCCTCGATTCAGCGTATCGAGCGTGTAAGTGACGGTGAAGGGAACATCCAGGACGTCCGACGGGTCGATGAACGCGGTGTCCGACTCGATATGCGTATCGAACCAGACCTGATGGACATGGACGTTGCCGCCAATGACCTTGCCATTCGCGTCCTTGACGGGGATAACCTTCTTCACCTTGTTCGGGCCATCATAGTGCATCATGGGGATGCCGCTATAGGCCCGATCCGAGATCGGGTTTCCCTCGAGAATGTCGAGCGCGCGCTGGACGTCCGCCTGCTTGAAGCCTGAAGGCGAATAAGGGTGTTTGTCGTCGCCGTGGCCGCGGTCGTCGCCCCGTCCAGGATTGTCCTTCCGGCGCCAGGCATTGAAAATCGCCGCGAGGTCGTCCGTAGGCGATGTCTTGTTTATCGGCGTGATCACCGGATCGGGGTGAAGGTTGTAGGGATGCTGTGGCGTAGACGACAGTGTGTTTGGAATTTCGTTCCCATCGGCGCCTTTCACATTTTCATAGCGCGTGGGAAGAAGATTCGTCGGATTGACCCACGGATCCGACTTCGGGAAAGGCCCTTCCGGCGTAATGAAAGTCGTCGTCTTTCCATCTGCCGAGTCGATGCGCGTGTAGCTCGAAGGCATCGGGAAAGGATTAGGAACGCGGCTATCCGGCGGGGGCGGCACTTGCGCAAAACTCGAACCGCCGAGGAAAAGGGCGATCACCGTCGAGGCGATCGTCACCTTGGGTGAATAATTCCACTTCATGACGTTGCTCCGATCGCTTCAAATGGCCCGATTGTTGAAGGAAGGTCCGTCCTCGTCGAGGCGACGCGGACCAGCCTGGACGAGTTCGCCCGTCACCGGCTTTCCATTCATGACCGACTTGACCCGCCACAGCGCGTCGTCCGGCCCGATCAAGGCCGGGAAGCTGGCCCACAAGCCAACAGCGTCATTGCCGTAGTGAACGAGATCGACGGAGGCGGGACGAGAGGGATCCCGGCCATGCTTATAGAGGCGCGACGCGTAAGCCGCATTGCCGCCGTTCGGCGCGCGGACGAAGGTCCAGCCCTTTGGCGCGCCGAATTTTTCGGCGAAGGCCGCGAGACGCTCCACCGTATCGTTTTCAGGATCGCCGGTTATGGAGATGATCCGAACCTCTTCTTCCATCCGGTCGCCGAGCAGCTTCGCGACTTTCGCGAGGCTCGCTGTGATGGGGAAACTCTCCTCGTTCGCGATCGACATGAAATTGATCATGACGACCTTGTTACGGATGAGATCGCCGTAGAGCTGCAGGTTGCGGCCGTCGTGCGTCTCGACGGCCGTTTCCGGCAATTGGCTGCGGCCATAGAGCTGAACGCCGCTATGGACATGCTCGTTCTCCTGCCCGGTCGTCATGGCCTGCGCGGCGTTGACGGCAGGCAGCAAACCCGCGAGCGACAGCCCCGCGAGGAATTTACGCCTCTCGTTCATCTAACTCTCCTTGGAATTGTTGCTGGCGGATCAGAAGCCCTGGCCGGGCTTCACGATGTCCCAGCGGATCATCATGGAATGGTCCTCATGCACGACGTTGTGGCAGTGCATGACATATTTGCCGAGGAAGTCTCGCCAGTGGCCATAGAACTTGACTTCGTCGCCCGGTCCGAGCTCGACAACGTCCTTTCGGGCGTTCAGCATGGAGCCTGGCGCGATCGGCTTTCCATTCCTTTCGATGATCTGGAATTCTTCGAAGTGTGTGTGGATCGGGTGCGACCAGTTGTTGCCGCCGTTTCGGATTGTCCAGATTTCGGCCGTGCCCTGCTCGATCGCGGCGTCGATGCGGCTCGGAACCATGAGCTTGCCGTTCACCGTCCAGAGACCATTGTCGTAGTCGAAGACGAACAGGCGCTCGCGCTTGACGTCCTTGAGGTTGATCGGCGGCAGCTCACGGAACTCGTCGGGAATGCGGCTCGGATCGAAGGCCATGGGGCCGACGACGTCGAAGCGCATGATCAGGTCGCCTTGATCCAGCAGATGACCCGAAAGACCAGCACCGTCTGTTCGCATGCCGAGGCGGTTCGTCAGATAGATCTTGTCGCCAGCGTTGAACTTCGAGAAGTCGACGATGATGTCGCAACGATTTGCGACCCAGAGATCGACATTGTCCGTCAGTATCGGCTGCGGCAGCAGATTGCCGTCATTCGAGATCGCCACGAACGGAATCGCGTCGTTGCCTTGCTTAGTGAGATAGAGCTTATAAAGACGCGAGGGGCCGCCATTCAGGAGGCGGAAGCGGTATTTGCGCCGCTCGACCCGGAAATAAGGCTGAATGCGACGGTTGACCGTGAAGCGGTCGCCGAGCATGCCATGGTTAGTATAGACCTCATTGCCGACGTAGCCGCCCAATTCGTGCGAATTTGTGATCGGATGTGCGCCAGTGAAGTCCCAAACCGGTTGGCCGTTCTGGTCGAATAGGACATCGTGCAGAATGAGTGGAACGTCGTATCTGCCGCTCGGGAGACGATAGGCCTTGGGGCTCGGATCCCGTTCGTTGCCCGAGTCGGCCTCGTCGAACATCAGATAAAAGCCCGACAATCCGGCGTACACGTTCGGCGCGGTGAAATCGAGACGGTGGTCGTGATACCACAGCGTGCTCAGCGCCTCGCGAGGATCATTGCCTGCATAGATGTTGGGATAGTGGTGATCCCAGAATTCGCCCGGGAACGTGAAGTCCGCGGGGTTGCCGTCGCTCTCGGACGCCTGATGGCCGTTATGGGTGTGGATCGTGCTCGACGGCAGCGCAAAGGAGACGTTTCCCGTCCCCACGGGCGGCAGATTGTTGATGCGGCGGACGAAGATCGGTTCGCCATAGCGCGCCATGAATGTTTCGCCCGGCGTCGCGCCGTTGAAACCGTATGCCCACGAGCCGTTCGCGTAAGGGCCTTCCGGATGGTAGACCCACCTGAATTCCGACAGAACCTGCTTGTAAAATTTCTTCGGCAGAAACTCGTTGTAGCGCTGATGCCGCGCCGGATCGGGCGGCGTTCCGAGAGCGCCGACGGGAACCGGTTGCGCGGTCGGCATGACATATAAAGGCGCGACAAACGGCGTCGCCGGCGGGCTCGGATGCGCCTGAAAGCCCGGGATATAGCCGTCGGGAAACAGCAGCCCGCTTTGCGGAACCGCATTCGCTTCTTTTGCGACGATTCCTGCGCCTGCGGCGCTCAGCCCCAATTTCAATGCATTGCGTCGGTTTACCATATTCAGCCCCTCCATTGCCGCCGCGCTGTAAAGAGAATGACGATTACTACTAAGTCAAGCTTAAATATCATCAATATTCCACCACGATCAGTATTTGTCAGATATTATCCGCCTGTAAGCAGAGACAATACTATGCATTCGGACGAAAGACGTTGCGTCTTCGCGTCCGCTACTACATTTCAGACAAAAGGAACCACGCCCGGCACACACCGTGTGCGGCCGAGTTATCAAGCCCCGTGCGCGATGAACGCACGAAGGAAAAATGTCAGCTTCGGAAATTCGGAGACATGCGTCCGCGCACATCCCGCCGCCATGCGCGACGCGAATGCACTCTCTCGAAAAATATTTTTTGGTGAGTTGTGCCCCCGCCTTTTCCCCCTAAGGGGACGCCCCACAAGGATTATTTCCGAAATCGAAAGACCTTCAAGCCACCAACGGTTGTATTTCAACCAATGCGAGAGTTCGACGCCATGCGTGACGGCTCATGTAACTTCCGCCCAATCCGTTTCGAATTGGATTGCGTAGCTGAGTAGCAGCGAAGCGCTTGCACGCGCGTACAATATCTACGACAGAGGAAGACGAATGAAGACCAACATCATTTCGGGCGCGACCCTCGCCGCCGCCGCCATTGCGCTCGCCGCCAGCGGCGTCGCCACGTCCAGCGCGCTCGCCAAGAAGGCGCCCGCCGAGCCCGTTCATTGCGCCGGCATCAACAACTGCAAGAGCATGGGCGCCTGCAAGACGGCAAGCAGCTCGTGCAAAGGCATGAATTCATGCAAGGGCCAGGGCTGGCTGCCGGCGAAATCCGCGAAGGCGTGTGAAGCCAAGGGCGGCACGGTTCAGACGATGTAATGGTCCTGGCGGGACCGGCGAGAAATCGCGCGCGTCCCGCCCCACAATCTCGGAATGGTCAACGACGTGACGACGCCTCGCTCGCTCGGCTTCGGGCTCGGTTTGCGGCCGATCTACTATCCCGACATTCTGGAGCGCAATCCGGCGGTCGACTGGTTCGAGATCATCTCGGAGAATTACATGGTTCCGGGCGGGCGTCCGCTCGTGATTCTCGATCGTATTCGAGCCTCGTACCCGATCGTGATGCATGGCGTCTCCATGTCTCTGGCTTCCGTCGATCAGCTCGATTTCGATTATTTGACCGCATTGAAGGCGCTCGCTGCGCGGATAGAGCCCGCCTGGATTTCGGATCACCTCGCCTGGACAGGCGTTGACGGCGCGAATCTGCACGACCTGCTGCCAATTCCATTTACGTCCGAAGCGCTCCGTCACGTCGCTGAGCGCATCATGCGCGTGCAGGATTTTTTGGGCCGAAGGATCCTCGTCGAGAATGCTTCCACTTACGTTTCGGTCGACGGGTCCGAGATGAGCGAGCATGAATTTTTAACCGAACTCGCCGAAAGCGCGGATTGCCTCCTGCTGCTCGACGTCAACAATGTATTTGTCTCCTCCTTCAATCATGGCTTCGATCCGGTCCGATATATCGACACGCTTCCGGCGGATCGCGTCCAGCAAATACACCTCGCTGGTCACAGCGATTACGTCACCCACAAGGTCGATACGCACGATCACCCCGTCTGCGGAGACGTCTGGGAGCTGTACGCGCACGCCCGGAATAGATTTGGCGACGTTTCGTCGATGATCGAGCGGGACGATCAATTCCCTCCGTTCGAGGAGTTGATGCGAGAGGTGGAAAAAATGCGAGGGATCGCGGCGTCGGTCGACTCGGAAAAGGTCCTCGCGTGAGTCTCCTTTCTTTCCAGAGAGCCTTTCAGGCAGCGATTCTCCAGCCTGAAGAACCGGATGCGAGCGAGCTTGGATTCATAGCGCCGCCGCGGCGGATAGACCGCGCGGCAGCTTTCGGCGTCTACCACACCGCCTACCGCCTGCGCCTGGCGGAATTCATCGCAACAGATTTTTCCGTCTTGCGTCGCCATCTCGGCGATGACCGCTTTGGTCGCCTTGTCGAAGAATACGTTTTGTCGAAGCCGTCGTCACATCGCAATGCGCGATGGTATGCGAGCGGTCTGCCAGAATTCATGCTCAGCTCGCAATCTTGGAGCGCTGATCCACGTTCTTGCGATCTCGCGCGATTTGAGCGCGCGCTCGCGGATGCTTTCGATGCGGCCGATGCGGCGGCCTCGAACTTTGAGGCGCTTCATCAGATCGACGTGGACCTCTGGCCGAATGTCGTTTTCTCGTTCCATCCCAGCCTGACCCTGCTCGACCTCGAACACGGAACCGTCTCGCTATATGAATCATTGCGAGACCAATTGGAGGCGCTCGGGACGGCCGATCGGGCCGAAAAAGATGTGGTCGCAGTTTGGCGGCGCGAATATGAGGTTTTCCATTGCGTCCTGGGCCCCGACGAACGCCTCGCCCTCAATGAGGCGATGCTAGGAAAGAAATTTTCCGACGTCTGTTCGCTCCTGTCGTTCAAATTCAACGGCGAAGACGTCAGCCAACTGATTGCCGGCTTCCTCTCCGCCTGGGTCGAAAACGGGCTGATTACAAATATCAGCGTCGAGCCGTGACGTGACGATCTCGCTCGGTGCGGCGCCGCTCGTTTGGTAACTTTCACGCATCGAGGCGCGAAGAACAGGAGTGAGACAATCTGATGCGAACGGGTCGCTGAGGCCCGTAGAGGAGGAAATAATGAACGATAATCGCACCTGCACAATGTTGATCGTTGCGGGCGCGCTCGCGACGGCGCTGTCGTCGATCGACTCGGCCAGCGCCAAGATCGAGCAGGAAAAATGCTACGGCGTGTCGTTGAAAGGAAAGAACGATTGCGCGGCTGGTCCTGGCTCCAGTTGCGCGGGATCAGCGACCAAAAATTATCAGGGCGACGCCTGGAAATATGTTCCCAAGGGAACCTGCACCTCGATTGTCACGCCCAAGGGAAAGGGCAGCCTCGACCCCATCGCCAATTGACGATTCCGACGTCGTGGAACGGGGAAAACGATGGACTCGGTGGAATCCGGCGCGTGCAGCGTCGGCGTCGGCTTCAAACCGCAGCACGCCGACGATATCGCTGATGCGCCAGGCTGCGTCGACATGTTCGAGGTTCACGCGGAAAATTATATGAGCGCCGGCGGCGCACGAATTGCTCAGCTCGAACGCATTCGGCGCGACTATCCCCTCTCCCTGCATGGTGTGGGATTGTCGCTTGGCGGGCTCGATCCCGTCGACCGCGCGCATCTTGCACGCGTGAGCCGCATCGTCGATCGATTTCAGCCGCATTTGTTTTCCGAGCATCTCGCGTGGTCGTCACATGCGGGGCGGTATTTCGCCGATTTGCTTCCCCTGCCCTATACGAGCCAAACGCTTCACCGCGTCGCGTCCAACATCGAGATGGTTCAAGACGCGTTGAAGCGGCGCATACTCCTCGAAAATCCAGCGACCTACTGCCGCTTCGAAGACTCACCGTTCGCCGAAACGGAGTTCCTCAGGCGAATTACGGGTCTTACCGGTTGCGGCCTATTGCTCGATGTAACCAATGTCGTTGTCTGCGCGTGCAATCATTGCTTCGACCCGGACGCCTATATCGACGCCTTTCCGATGTCTGCGGTGGAGGAAATTCATCTCGCCGGATATGCGGAGTCGCCAAATGAAGACGGCGACCTGCTCCTGATCGATGCGCACAACTCGGCGGTCCCGGACCCCGTATGGCGGCTTTACGAGCGCGTGCTGGCGAAGCGCGGACCCGTTCGGACTGTGATCGAATGGGACAACGACGTCCCTGAATGGGCGACGCTCTTGAACGAAGCCCAAAGCGCCAGGACCATCCTGCAAAACGCTCGAACTCTTACTGCGCCATCGAGAGGACGCGCCTGACCATGCGTTCTTTCGACCATGCCGGGCCATTCGCGGCAGCGTTGCTCGATCCCGACGCCCGGCCTCCGCAGCCCCTCGAGGCGCCCGATGTCGCGCGCCGTTTCGCGGTTTATCGCAACAACGTGTTTTCCAGCCTCATACATGCGCTGGAAGCCCAGTTCCCCGTCTGCCGCAGACTCGTAGGCGACGATTTTTTTAGAGGCATGGCGCAGGAATATATAAGGCGTTCGCCTCCGGCGTCTCCGGTGCTCTCGGAATATGGCGTCTCCTTCCCCGACTTCGTCGCGGCATTCGATCCAGCTCTCGAGTTGCCTTACCTTCCGGATGTCGCCCGGCTGGAGTTCGACATTGCGCGTTCTGGCGATGCAGAGGATGCAACGCCGATTTCAAATGAGGATCTTCTCGCCCTGTCGGGAGAGCAGATCGCCCGATCCCGGCTGCGGTTGCATCCCTCCTTGTTTCTGCGGTCATCCAGCTATCCGATCGTATCGATCTGGCTCACGAACAGCTTCGACGCCGAGGTCGAAACTTTGGACGCTTCCGTGGCGGAAGATGCGCTGATTGTTCGTCCATATCGGAACGTCGAGGTTCACCGGCTCCCCGCCGGGGGATTTCATTTCATGCGCGCCCTCGCCGAGGGCCACACGCTTGCTTCCGCGGCCCCCGTTGCGCAAGCGCGGGAGCCGCGCTTCGACCTCGCCGCTTGCGCCGGGCTGCTGATCTCGTCTGGCGCGATCCTGGCCTTGAAGCCTCTTCTCCCCGCCGCCGACAGTTGAGCCGGAGACCCCCATGAGACTGTTTCACTCGATCGCACACTATCTGGACGCGATTCCCTACTCGGTGCTCGCGCTTGTTCTGCGCTTTGTCGCCGCCCGGCCTTTCTTCATCTCGGGGCAGACAAAAATTGAAGGACCAACGATTGGCGGAGAATATTTCAGCTATGATATGACGATCCAGATTCCGACCAGCCTGCGAGACGCGACGGTCGCGTTGTTCGAGAATGATTATAAATTGCCGTTTCTTCCGCCCGAGAAAGCCGCTCTGCTGACAGCGGGGCTCGAATTCATTCTGCCTCTGCTGGTGTTTCTTGGCCTTGCAACGAGAATCTCGGCGTTGGGTTTGCTTATCATGACGCTGGTCATCCAGTTTTTCGTATATCCCGACGCTTGGTGGACCGCGCATGTCTACTGGGCAACGCTGCTGCTCATTCTCGTTGCGCGCGGTCCCGGAAAAATCTCCCTCGATTTTTTGCTTTTTCGGGAACGGCGCGCCTGATCTTCCGTAACCTTTCCACGCGTTCTCACGAAACCGATTACGACGCCGCGGTCGGTATCGTGCCCCAAAAACGTCGGCCGTGCGTCGACTCTCAGGCGGTGGCGGCAGGAGAGCGCTCGCTCTCGACGTCGCCTCCCTGCCTGAGAGTTCGAATGCGCTGGCGCCGTGGATGTACAAGAGGGTCATCCATGACAAATGCGGTTTGGCTGGCGCTTTTCGCGCTCGCCGCCTTCGCTCTCGAGGGGGCGTTGTCCTTGTCGCCGGCGCAAGCTCAGGCCGACATGCCGGCGCTGCAAACCAATAGTTCGCAATTCGTCGAACTGAGGCCCAGGTCCGACGCGCCCCAGCTTTCATTGGAGAGACTCGACGGAAAGTCGATGCGACTGGACGCTTTCCGAGGAAAAGTGATTCTCATGGCCTTCTGGGCGACATGGTGCCCGCCCTGTCGAAGAGAATTACGCTCGCTGCAGCGTTTGAGGGCGCAGGCGAATCCTCGCAAGCTCGAAATCGTCCCGATCTCCGTCGACACGCAGGGAAAAAATGCCGTCGCAGGGTTTCTGCAGCGCATGGACGTGAACGAACTCCCCATTTATCTGGATAACCGGCAAAAGATCGCCGCCCGCGCAGATGCAGAAGCAAATGCGCCGTTCACCCTCTACGGGATGCCGATCACTTATGTGATAGATAAAAATGGTTCGGTCGTCGGTTACATCACGGGCGAAGTCGATTGGACGTCGCCGGAAGCCATGTCGTTCCTGACATATTTTACAGAGCAATGAACTTACGGCTTCGGGGGACAGACCGGATTGTCGCAGTGCTTCGCGTTTGGAAATAAGTCTGTCGACAGCTTTTCTTCCCGGCCAACCGAGGAAACCGCCCCCCGCGATAATGGATGACGGGGTCATGGACATTCCGAGATCGGCCGCAAGGCGCGCCTGCCCCGCAAGACATCATGGTTGCGACACATCGCGCGCCGCGTCAGCAATAGTCTTTTCAAGCTTCGGACGCCGATTCATGCCTATACGCGCTCATCGTGAGGTGACATCTCGTTCGTTCATCTCAAAGACCTGCGCGAACGTAAAGGCGCAAGGACAGCGCGATCCTCGCGGTGATCGACGCTAGGTTTGGAGGGGCGGCGCCGATCAGACTTTTGGTTCGCGCAATCTCACCCGAGGTTACGCATGAGACGCCAGTAGCGCTCCCGAGACGCAATCTCTTTCGTCTTTCCGCAATTGCAACAGTAACCATCCGGCGACTTTCCCGAAATCATCTTCGTTGCGTCGCCGCTTCCACTAAAGGAAACTGGACCTATGAATATGCAATTTTTCGCGCGGCTTTTCGCCGCCGCCGGCATTATGCTCGCTCTGCCCGCCCAGGCAGACGACACAAAAAATCTCGTCGTCGCCTTGCGCGGCGCCGCAATAGGGCAGGTAAGGCCTGTGCCAAGGACGCCACAAGGCTCGACGCAAGCCAACTGCTTCGATCTTCAACTGGTCGACGTGCGGAAGGGCGAAATCATTGGAACCGCGACCGACTGCCTGTCGGATTTCACGCCGGAGGGCAATGGGACATCGCTGACCGCCACGACCATTTTCCATTTCCGCGAGGGTACTCTGGTGTCGCGCGGCCGCACGACGGTTCAACCTGTAAGCCCTACCGCCGCTCCGTCTCCCGCGACGCACATCACAGGTTCGATCCCCGTACCGGGAAGCAATGAAGTTCTTTCCGGCGACGGCAGGTTTCGTGGAAAGGCCGCGACAGTCCGTCTCTCCGGCGCGGTCGATTTGAGCCAGCTTGCAAGCGCGAACAAGATCGCGTTCGACTGTATTTTCGTTATTGACTTTCTGTAATCCGTAGTACGAAGCGGCGGGCCGACCTGCGACGCTCGGTCCGCCGATTGCCTTTGCAATTGTTCAAGTCTCCAAAGACTGCTCGATCTTGATTGGCGCAATGCGAAACATTCTCGGCCGCTCGAAAAGGCAACGCCAACCCAATCGCTCGGCGGCATGATAGATCGATAGCGCGCCCATTAGGCTTGAACAGGTGACGACCATCGAGACGAGGCCTACGTCGCTGATGACGCCGGTTTTCACCAGAACAGCGCGCGACAGCGCCATCGGCAGGAAGAATGCGAGATAGATTGCAATAGAGCGCCGGCCGAAGTAGCGGAACACGCCGAAGACCTTCGCCTCCGCCAGGAGCGCAGCGACTGAAATTACGGCGAGCGCGCCGAAGAGACCTAGAAAGAACGATACTAACGGGAATTGCGCATAACCGACAGACACGAGGAGCCCGTTCAGGACGCCCCAAACCAGGAGGCCGAAGAATCCCTGCGCCGGGCGAGACCGAACCGCCGCCGCAAAAGCAAAGATTTCTGACGAGAAGATATATCCCGTGAGGAAAAAAACGTATCGCGCCGCAAATTCGTCGACGAGTAGCACACCGGTGTGGAAATGAGCGACCTCTAAGGCGCCGGCGAGGACGTAGAGCAAGAGCGGCGGCACGCCCTTCAGCAGCTTCGTGGTCACGAAAAAGACAGACAGGATATAGACGAACCAGAGCGTCCCGAAGGGCTCGACAAAAGCTGTCAGATAATCTCGAAGGGCCGTCCAGCCGTCTGAATGGGCGATGATGGCGGGGGCTTTGAAGGCGAATTGTATCGTCAGCCAAAGAACGTAGAAATAGGCAAAATGCAGGACTTTGCGGTCGAGATATAACCGCCAGTCCCGTTCGATCGTCCTGGCAAGGAACAGGCCCGAGATCAGAAAGAAATCAGGCATCCTGAACGGCTTTGCAAACTCGACAAACGGGTGAACGAAACCCTCCGACGATAGCGCATTTTCAACTCCCAGCGTCGAATGCATCATAACGACGAGCACAATGCAAAAGCCTTTGGCGTAATCGACCCAATCCACCCGCGCGTCTTCCGCCAGTTTGGAACGCCTGAGGAAGATCGCCGCCCGAATGCTTTGATTCGGGCCGATTTCGAGCTCAGGCGCAATTGGCCCGTTATCTGCGAAATTTCCCGCAACTGAGCTCATGCGGTCCTCCAGAATTGAGCTTGCGAATTACAGCGAATTTCAGAAGCCAATTCGCGTGGCGCCCACGCAGAGGTTACGAAGGCGCTCACGAATAAAGTGGAGGCTACCATTAATAGTAAATTCTCGATTCCATTCGAAGCACGGACAACCGCCGCTCCTTTGGCGTTGAGATCGCATCGGCAGATAGCAACGAACCAGCGGCGCTCGGACGCGTTGCGCACCCGGTGGCCTGTCGCGCACGGTGACGCTCAAGGATTGACAATGGCCATTTCGAATGTCGCGAAAGTAGAGGCGGACGCCTTTCTAGCAAGGGGCCAGCAAGGGCGCGGAGGTAAGTCGCCGAATATCGGAGCGTACGATTGCGAAGAGAGGGGCGCCCGCGAGGTTCCCTTAAATTATGAGTAGGATTTCGGAGGATGGGAGTGGTGCCCAGGGGCGGAATCGAACCACCGACACTGCGATTTTCAGTCGCATGCTCTACCAACTGAGCTACCTGGGCGCGCGCGCAGCGCGTGGAGGGGCTTATAGAAAGGGCTTTGCCTCTTGTCCAGCGGTCGAGCGAAACTTTTCTCGCTTCTTGCCGGCCGGCCGAGCTTCGCCTAAACCCTCGGCGCAAACTCCGGGAGGCATTATGAGCGATATCAGGCGAATTGGCGCGGGCCCGCGCATGAGCAAGGCGGTCGTGCGCGGCAACGCCGTCTATACGGCGGGCCAGGTGGCCGAAAAGACCAAGGGCGGCTCCGTCGCCGACCAGACGCGGGAAATTCTCGGCCTGATCGACGAGCTGCTCGCCGAGGCCGGCAGCGAGAAGGCCAAGATCCTCTCCGTCACCATCTATCTTTCCGACATTTCGACCTTTCCCGAGATGAACAGCGTCTGGGACGTCTGGGTCGACAAGCAGAACCCGCCCGCCCGCGCGACGGTCGAGGCGAAGCTCGTGGCGCCGGAATATAAGGTCGAGATCGCCGTTATCGCGGCGAAATAGTCCCCGACAGCAGATTCTCGGGGTCCCAGGCGTAGCGCAAAGTCTCGAAGCGCATCGCGAGCGTGTCGATCAGGAGCAGGCGGCCGACGAGCCCCTCTCCGAAACCGACAATCTCGCGAATCACTTCGAGCGCCATCATGGAGCCGGCGACGCCCGTCAAAGCGCCGAGAATGCCGGCCTCCTCGCAGCTCGGCACGGTCCCGGGCGGCGGCGGCTCGGGGAAGAGGCAGCGATAGGTGGGGTTGGGGGCGCCGTCCGCCCCCGCCTCGAAGGGGCGCAGCGTCGTGAGCGAGGCGTCGAACCCGCCGACAGCGGCCGTGACCAGCGGCTTTTTCTCGAAAAAGCAGGCGTCTGAAACCAGATAGCGGGTGGCGAAATTGTCCGAGCCGTCCGCCACCACGTCGTAGCGCGCAATCAGGGCCCGCGCATTGTCTTCGGTGAGTCGCATCGCATACTGCTCCACGCGAACATGCGGATTGAGGCGGGCGATGGCCTCCCGGGCGCTTTCGACCTTCAGGCGGCCGACGCCGTAAGTCTCGTGAATGATCTGGCGCTGCAGATTGGAGAGGGACACGGCGTCATTATCCACGATGCCGATCGTCCCCACGCCGGCGGCGGCGAGATATTGCAGCAAGGGCGCGCCGAGCCCGCCCGCGCCGACAACGAGCACCCGCGCCGCCTTGAGCTTCTGCTGGCCCGGCCCGCCGATTTCGCGCAGAACAAGATGGCGGGCGTAGCGTTCGATCTCCTCCGGCGAGAGGCTCATTCTGTCTTCCTGTAACGGCGCTTGCATAACGCGCCAGCTCGGCGATGCTGCGTTCGTCGCCGATTCGCTCGGCACAGCAGACGGTCCTTTTCATGACCATAACCTCTTCGGCGCCCGCCCTCCAACTGGCGGATTACGAGGCGATCGAATCGACGCTCATGGCGACGGCGCGCGGCCGCGCATTCCTCGCTGAATATGCGCGCCGGGCGCGCGGGTCGGACAACGCCAGTCTGCTGGCGGCGATCGAACGGCTGGAGGCGCGGCTCGACGCGCAAGCCGGCGCGATTGCGGGTTTGGTCGAAGAGGCCGCAGACGGCGCCTCGGGCGACGCCCCTGACGCGGAAACCGCGGTTATCGCGGCGCCTCGGCCGGAACCGAGCTCGCCCGTCGACGACCCGCGCCTCGCGGCGCTGTCACGGCTGGACGGTCTGCCCCTTGTCGACCGCCTTGCGCTGTTCTCCTGAATTCTTCAGGGCTGCGAGGCCAACCGGCCCCAACGACGCTGCGCCACGCGCATAGGCGATATTGTCGAGAAATTCGCGGGCGCAATTTTCCCAAGTGAAGGCGCGCGCATAGGCGTGAGCCGCCTCGCGCGGGATGTCGAGCGCCGCCAGCGCCGCCGTGCGCAGATCTTCGTCCAATACGCCGACATTGCTGCCGCCCAAGACGTCGAGCGGCCCCATCACCGGATAGGCCGCCACTGGCAGGCCGCAGGCGAGCGCCTCCAGCAGCACGATGCCGAACGTGTCGGTGCGGCTCGGGAAGACGAAGACGTCGGAGGAGGCGTAAAGCGCCGCAAGCTCGGAAGGCGTCTTGAAGCCGAGGAAACGCGCGTCAGGGAATCGGGCCTCCAACGCCGCGCGGTCGGGGCCGTCGCCGGCGATGAGCTTCGTTCCGGGCAGGTCGAGCGCGAGGAAGGCCTCGACATTCTTCTCAACAGCCAGACGCCCGGCATAGAGAAAAATCGGCCTAGGGAAATCGAGCGGGATTTTGGCTTTCGGGTTGAAAATCGAATGGTCGACGCCGCGGGACCAGCGCAGCAGGCGGCGAAACCCGCGCGCGTCGAGCTCGCGCGCAAGGCTGGGCGTCGCGACCATCACGCCGGCGCCGGCGTTATGGAAGCGCCGCAGCGCCGCATAGGCCAGGCCCACCGGCAGGCCGGTGCGCGCATGGATATATTCCGGAAAGCGCGTGTGGAAGCTCGTCGTGAAGACGCGCTTGTCCCGCAGGCAGACCGCGCGCGCCGCAAGGCCAATGGGGCCTTCGGTGGCGATATGGATATGGTCGTAGCCTTGGGCCAACCGGCGGCGCACGGCGCGAGGCGTCGCCAGCGCGAGCGAGATCTCGCGATAGGTCGGCATGGGAAAGGAATTGAAATCGCGCGGCGTCAGAAAGTCGATCTCGGCGCCGAGAGGCCCCGCCGCCTGCGCGATTGATTCCAGAGACCGCACGACGCCGTTGACTTGCGGGCGCCACGCATCCGTCGCAACAAGTATCCGCATCTTACGCAGCCGCCGCCTTCGGCGCAGGCAGCGCCTTCACAGGCTGATTGGCCGACGCGGCCGCGCGCTCGGCCGCCGTCGTGCGCCAGCGCAAAATTTCGAAACTGCCGTCCTCATGCTCGGCGATGGCCGTGCAGCTCTCGACGAAATCGCCGGTGTTCACGTAAAGCATGCTGTTGATCGTCTTGATCGTCGCATGATGGATATGGCCGCAAACGACGCCATCGACGCCGCGGCGCTCGGCCTCGGCGGCGAGGGTCTCCTCGAAATCGCCGATGAAGTTGACTGCTTCTTTGACCTTCAATTTCGCCCAGGCGGAGAAGGACCAATAGCCGACGCCGAACAAGCGGCGGGCGCGGTTGAGGACCGTATTGGCCGCGATGGCGGCGTCATAGGCCCAATCGCCGAGCAAAGCGAGCCAGCGGGCGTTGCGGACGACGATATCGAATTCGTCGCCGTGTATAATGAGCATTTTCTTGCCAGTGGCGGTCTCGTGGATCGCATGATGCACGACCTCGACGCCGCCGAAGGTCAGCCCGGTATAGTCGCGCGCGAATTCGTCGTGATTGCCGGGGACATAGATGACCCGCGCGCCCTTGCGCACCCTGCGCAGCAGCTTTTGCACCACGTCATTGTGCGCCTGCGGCCAATGCCAGCCTTTGCGCAGCTTCCAGCCGTCCACAATGTCGCCGACGAGATAGATCGTCTCGGCGTCATTGTGCTTGAGGAAATCCAGCAGCAGATGCGCCTGTGAGGCCTTGGCGCCGAGATGCAGGTCGGAAAGGAAGAGGGTGCGGTAGCGCTTGGGCTCGGGCTCGACCGCCAGATTGGCGCGGAAATTCGCAAGATTCTGTTCGGGCATGAGCGTGTTCGCCTCCCCGCCATCGGATTAGTCTTGCGTCATTCAACAGATTCAGGTCACAGCGAGATGACAGCGGGGTGGGCGTCCCCGTCATTGCGAGCGCAGCGACGCAATCCGCGAGCCTCGGTGGCCGGCCTGGATTGCTTCGTCGCTACGCTCCTCGCAATGACGGCGTTAGCTCAGACCCCCGCCTCGGCCTCCTGCGGCGTCACCCGCAGCGCAGTTACGCGGTTTCGGATCCGGCGCATCACTTCGAAGCGGAAGCCGTGGAAGGTGAACACCTGGCCCGCCTCGGGAATCGCGCCCGCCTCATGGATCACGAGGCCAGCGATGGTCGTCGCCTCCTCGTCCGGCAGGCTCCAGGCCATGACGCGGTTGAGGTCGCGCACCGGCACCGCGCCGTCGACCAGCACCGAACCGTCCGGCTGCGGCCGAACGCCCTGCACGGCGAGATCGTGCTCGTCGCGAATATCGCCGACGATCTCCTCCAGAATGTCTTCGAGGGTGACGAGGCCCATCACCTCGCCATATTCGTCCACGACCAGCGCGAAATGCGTCTTGCGCTTGAGGAAGGCCTCGAGCTGATCTTCGAGCGTCGTCGCCTCCGGCACGAACCAGGGGGCGAACATCACCTCGTCGACGTCAATCTTCGCGGCGTCGCCGCCGGCGGCGTCCAGCGCCCGCAGCAGATCCTTCGAATGCAGCACGCCGACGAAATTATCCGGTCGCTCCCGCCACAGCGGCAGGCGTGTGAACGGCGACGACAGCACCTCGCGCACGATCTGGACGGGAGGAAGATCGGCGTCGATCGTGCGCATTTTGGTGCGGTGGATCATCACATCGGCGACATGCAGTACCTGCAAATCGAGCACGCCGCCGAACATGTCGCGCGCCGAGCGCTCGACCTCGCCCTCTTCATGCAGAATATCGACCGCGCCCTTGAGCTCCTCATAGGGCGAGATCAAGGTGCGGCCATGGCTGAGCTCCACGCCCACGAGGCCCAGCACGGTCCGCACGAACCACTCCACCGCCGCCAGCACCGGCCCGAAGATCGAAACAAACGGCATGATGAAACGCGCCACGCGCAGCGACATGGCGTCGGGGTGGTTGATCGCGAGCGTTTTCGGCAGAACCTCCGCGAAGACCAGAAGCAACGCCGTCATGAGGATCGTGGCGTAGACCGCGCCGTTTTCCCCGGCGACCGCTGTCAGCACGCTCGTGGTGAAGGCCGAGCCGCCGATATTGACCAAAGTGCTGCCGAGCAGCAGCGCCGCGATCATGCGGTTGCGCTGACGCAGCAGCCGGTTGACGGCTCCGGCGCGCTTGTCGCCCTCTTTTTCGAGCGTATGCATGCGGGCGTGCGAGGCCGCAGTCAGCGCCGTCTCGGAGCCGGAGAAAAAGGCCGACAGCAAAACGCAGGCGATGACGACGAGCACGTCCGTCCACGCGAAAGACCCGCCGCCGCCGGTGTCGAGCCCGTGCATGACCGTTACCGCGCCAATTCGTCGTTGAGAAAGCCAAGGACCTCGGTCGGCTCGACCGACTTCGCGATGAAAGCTTCGCCGATCGCGCGCAGGAGAATGAAGGTGAGAGCCCCGGCTTCAACCTTCTTGTCTTGATACATGGCGCTGACGATGGCGTGAACGTCGGCGTTCCAGCCGGGGATCTGCCGGATTTCGGTCGGCAGGCCGACGCTCGCGAGATGCCGCGCGATGCGGTCGGCGTCTTCCTTCGAGCAGAGGCCGAGCCGAGTCGAGAAGCGCGCGGCGCAGGCCATGCCGATGGCGACGCCCTCGCCATGGACGAGCCGCTCGCTGTCGTAGCCGGTGAGCAGCTCGAAGGCGTGGCCGAAGGTGTGGCCGAGATTGAGCAAGGCGCGGTCGCCTTGCTCCGTTTCGTCCCGCGCGACGATCATCGCCTTGGTCTCGCAGCTCACCGCCACGGCGCAAATCTGTTCGGCGCGGCTGTGGAACACGGCCTCGACGTCGGCCTCCAGCCATTCGAAGAAGCGCTTGTCGCCGATGAGGCCATATTTCACCACCTCGGCGTAGCCGGCGCGGAACTCGCGCAGCGAGAGGGTGCGCAGCACGTCGACGTCGGCGAGCACCAGCAAGGGCTGGTGGAAGGCGCCGAGGAGATTCTTGCCGAAGGAGGAGTTGATCCCGGTCTTGCCGCCAACCGAGGAATCGACCTGCGAGAGGAGCGTCGTCGGGATTTGCACGAAGAGCGAGCCGCGGCGCACGCTCGCCGCGACATAACCCGCGAGATCGCCCACGACGCCGCCGCCGAAGGCGACGATCAGGTCGCGGCGCTCGATCTTGGCCTCGAGCACCTCGTCGCAGACGCGCCCGAAGGTCGTGAGCGACTTAGAGCCTTCGCCAGGCTTCACGACGATCGTCGAATAGCGGATGCCCGCCTTTTTCAGGCTTTCTTCGAGCGTGGCCAGATGCAGCCGGGCGACATTCTCGTCGGTCACGATCGCGCAGGCCGCGCCGGGCGCGACGCGCTTGATATGCTCTCCCGCCTCTTCGAGGAGATTAGAGCCGATGAAAATGTCATAGGAGCGCCCGCCCAGCGCGACATGCACGGTCTCTCGATGCGCTGCGCCCTGCTCGGTCTGCGGACGGTCCAAATGCAGATGGGTCATGGCCTTGGTAAAATCCTTCTTCTGCGCGGCGCGGGCGGCGGCAACGCGCGGCAGGCTGGCGAAAAGGGCGTCGAGCGTCTCCTCCACCATAACGTCCTGCGGCTCGTCGCGCGATTGAACGCGAATGTCGGCGAGCTCATAGACCGGCCGGCGCTTTTCGAGGAGCTGGCGCAGCGTTTCTTCTGGGTCGTCAGTGTGGAGCAGCGGGCGGTCGTTCTTGCGGCGCACGCGCTTCATCAGCGTCTTCAGATCGGCGTCCAGCCAGACGGAAATCGCCCGCTCGCCGATCCGCTCGCGCGTGCGCGGGTCCATGAAAGCGCCGCCTCCGGTGGCCAGCACCATCGGCCCCGCATTGAGGAGCCGCATGATCACCCGGCGCTCGCCGTCACGAAAGTAGCGCTCGCCATATTTGGCGAAGATCTCGGGGATAGTCATGCCGGCGGCTGCCGTGACGATCTCCGCGTCGGCGTCCACGAAGGGCAATCCCAGGCGCATCGCGAGGCGCTGGCCGATAGCGCTTTTGCCCGAGCCCATCATGCCGACGAAGACGAGGGCCCGGCCGGCAAGCCCGGCCCGGATGGCGGCAATGTGCTCGTCTCCGGTGCAGCCGAATGTTTCCGTTCGTGTCATGGCCGGCAATCTATACCGAGCAAAGGGGAAATTCAGCCGGGGAATTTCAGGCCCAAGCAGCCGCGTGGGCCAGAAAGGCGGTCATGAAGGTCGGAAGGCGCGGATCGACGTGACGCCCCGGCGCCAGCATATGCGCGTCGCTGAGCTCTGGCTTGGCCTCCCCCGCGATATGCGCGCGCACTTGTTCTCTTATCGCCGAGGCCGGCGCCGGCCAGTCTATCCGTTTGAGGCAGGCGATGCGCTGGCCATCGAAAATCACGCTCCAGCCCGGCGCCGCGGCGCCGTCGGCAGCGTGAAGCCCCGTCTCTTCGAGAAGCTCGCGCACGAGACTTCCCTCCAGATCGACCACGCCGCCCTCGATGACATCGGAGGGGTCGGGTGTGCCGCCGGGAAAATAGCGGTAGCCGGCGACGGAATGGCCGGGGCCCATCTCGCCCAGGAGATAGCACCCGTCGCTAGAGCGCACGGCCGGCATGGCGAAGCAGTTGAAAACACTCGTATCCCGCCAGCCCAACTCCCGCCAGCCAAGGAAATGCGAAAAGCGGGTCTCGAAGGCGTCGAGCCTGAGCGTCCGCTGGCCGGCGTCCTCGACGACCTCGGCGCGGCAAGCGAGCAGCACAGGCCCGTCATAGAGGGCCGGATTGCGTGCGACCCGCTCGTCCCAATGCCGGCCCATCTCCTCGGCCGCTTCCTCGGCGTAAGCCCAGCGATGCGCGACGAGACGGCAATCGAGCCTGTCGACCTCGACAATTTGCGGCGCGTCGCTCAAATGAACAGCCTCCCCTGCCCGACGCGCACCACCTGGCCGCCAATGGCGATTCGCGTCAGCTCCCGGTTCTCGACCGCCATCCGCAAGGTGATGCGCGACGGGCGGCCCATTGCGTGCCCTTGCTCGATGAAGAGCTGATGCTCGCCGTCAGCGGGACGTTCGAACTCCAGCGCCACTCCGGCGAAGGCCGCGGCGGCGGCGCCGGTCGCAGGATCTTCGTCTATGCCGACCCCATTAGCGAACATTCGGGCGTTGATGGCGCAGGCCGTATCGACTGTCTCTCTTGTGTAAAGATAGGCGCCGACGGCCGCGCCCATCGCCGCGGAAAACGCATCCGGCGAGCGGCGAGCCCGATCGAGAACCTCGCGCGAGCGCACCGGCACAAAGACGAAGGCCGGACCAGCCGCGTAAACGACCGGGACATGCGACCCGAAGCCGATGTCCTCGACTGAAAGCGAGAGTGCGGAAGCAAGTGCTGCGGCCGAAGGGGCGCCGTCGAGGCGCTGCGGCGTGAAGGGCGGCGTGACTTCGACATAGGTGGCTTTGCCGAAGCCCCGCAACGCCTCGCAGCGTAGCACGCCGATCGCGGCTTCCAGCGCCACCACGATCCCATGCCGGGAGAGAAGCTCTCCTGCCCGCTGCTCCGCAAGAAGAGCTGCGGCGCCAATGGTCGGGTGGCCGGCGAAGGGCAGTTCGCGCTTGGGCGTAAAAATGCGGATGCGGGCGCTGTTCGTCGGGTCTCGCGGCTCCGAGAGGAACACCGTCTCGCTGAGATTGAACTCGCGGGCGACGTCCTGCATCTCGGCGTCCCGCAACGGCGCGTCGAGCTCCACGACCGCAAGCGGATTGCCCGCGAAGCGGCGGTCGGTGAATACGTCAAGGAGGTGATAGGAGAGGCTTCTCGTCACGTCTCTCTCGAACTAGCCCTGCATCTGCAGGAGCGCGACATTGTCGCGGAACTCCAGGAGCTCGACGATCATCCCGTCTTCGAAGCGTACGAAATTTGCGAGGTCGACGACGCCGCGCCGGCCCGTGCCGCGGTGGCGCCACTCCACGGAGCGGCGAACGGCGAGCGCCCCGCCATCGACGATCATCTCCGGCGCCGCGCCGCCTACCTGCTCGAATTCCATGCCCACAGTCCGGATGATATTGGTGAGAGCGTCGATCCCGCGGTGGCGGCCCGCATAGAATATCTTCGAGCGATCGCCGACAAATTCGCAGACGACATCCGGCGAGCAATATTGCCGGAAGAGCGCGACGTCCGGGCCCTGGCGGGAAAAGCTTCCGACGTCCGTCATCCGCTGGACCATCTCGTCCCGGGCGAGACCGGGCTCCGGCGCGCGCATCAGCTTTTCCAGACTTCCCGGCGGATCGACCGCGCGCGAGGCCGCGTGATGATCGATGAACTCGTGCATCCGCACGATCTTGTCCTTCCGCCAGCGCAGGAAATAAGCCATGTCCATGGCGTAGACTCGGCCGGTCGCACGGCGTCGCCAATTGGCGACGCAATGGAGCGCAGCGGCGGCGCCCTCAACGAGCACCGACCGAACCTCTGCGTCGAGTGGCTCATATTCGATGTCGGTGCGTCTTAAATTCTCGCGCAAGGCGTCGCGGCCGCGCCACTGGCCGGTTGGAAAATAGCCGACAGTTGCGCCGTTGTGGCTGATTTCCACATCGTCGGCGAAATAGTCGAGGACGGCCGGCGCGTCGCCCGCCATGCGCCGTTTCAAGAGATCGTGGACGCGCCTGCGCGTCTCATTGTCGGCGTCCTGGTTCGAACGCCAGTCCCACCCGTGCATTTGAGCCTGCGCCTCGAGGGCTCCATTCGCCCCGCGCCAAGCCGTCTGCCCCTCAGGCGGCTTGGTTTGCTTCTGATTAATTATGCAGGCGAGGCTGCTTTGTCGACACGCTTACGCCCGTAAGCGGCGCCAGCGAAGCCCAAATAGCAGTCAGTCCTGCATGCGTATGAGCGTGCCGGTGTCTCTAAACTCGATAAATTCGACGACTAACCCATCCTCGAATCTGACAAAATCGGCCAGCTCCGAACATCCGGCCCGACCGGTGCCACGGTGACGCCAAGCCACCTGCCGGCGTCCCGCCACTCTGGCCTCATCCGCAATCATTTCCGGCACGACAAGCGGCCATTGTTCGAAATCGACGCGGATCGCCTGGATAATGCCGAGCATCGTCTCGATCCCTTTATGACGGCCCGCATAGGGAATGCGTAGTCGATCCCCCATGAATTCGCAGACGATGTCCGGGGAGCACCATTCGCGCAGAAGGTCGAGATCGGGCCCGTCAGCTTCGAAACTGACGAGGCGGCGCGCCCGCTGTTCCATATCCTCGCGGCTCAAACCGGAGGGCAAAGGCGTCAACAGGCTTTCGAAATTCGGCTGAATCGGCGTCGCGGACAGCGCGGGGCTATGGGCGTCGAAGAACTCATGCATCTCGACGACGCGGCCGCCAGGGCCCCAGCGCAGGAAATGGGCGGCGTCTATTGTGTAGATCTTGCTGGTGGCGTGGCGCCGCCAATCGCCCCGCCAGCGGACCGCGGCGCGATCGCCGTCGACCATAATGTCGAGGATCTCGTGCTCGAGCGGGAAATAATCCTCGTCCGTGCGGCGGAAAAGCTGGCGCAGCGCCGGGGCCCCGTTCCAAACGTCGGGCCCGACAATTCCCTCTCGCCATGCGTTGCAATAGACAACGACCCGAGGGTCGAGATAGGCGGCAAAGCGCGCGTAATCGCGGCGCATGCGCAGCTCGAGCATTTCGGAGATGAGGCGACGCATTTCCGCGGCGGTCAGCCCAACCGTGCGGTTGCCCCCACTCTGCATGCCTCCTGCCCCCGTCGCGAGAAACCGGCGCGGGAGCCCCTTCCCGCGCCGGCCTTATTTTGCCTTAGTTTCGCTCTTTGTCGACCAGCTTGTTCTTGCCGATCCAGGGCATCATGGCGCGAAGACGCGCGCCAACTTCCTCGATCGGATGCGCGGCGTTGCGCGCGCGCGTCGCCTTGAACGACGTCTGGCTGACCTTGTTTTCGAGCATCCAGTCGCGGGTGAACTTACCCGACTGAATATCCTCGAGAACGCGCTTCATCTCGGCCTTGGTGTCCTTGGTGACGATGCGCGGGCCGGTGACATATTCGCCATATTCGGCCGTGTTGGAGACCGAGTAATTCATATTGGCGATGCCGCCCTCATAGATGAGGTCGACGATGAGCTTCACCTCGTGCAGGCACTCGAAATAGGCCATCTCGGGGGCGTAGCCCGCCTCGACCAGCGTCTCGAAGCCATTGCGAATCAGCTCCACGAGGCCGCCGCAGAGCACGACCTGCTCGCCGAAGAGATCAGTCTCGCATTCCTCGCGGAAGGTCGTCTCGATGATGCCGGCCTTGCCGCCGCCGATCGCGGAGGCATAGGAGAGCGCAATGTCCTTGGCGTTGCCCGAGGCGTCCTGATGGACCGCGACGAGGCAAGGCACGCCGCCGCCCTTGAGATATTCGCCGCGCACCGTGTGGCCGGGGCCCTTGGGGGCGACCATCAGCACGTCGAGGTCCTTGCGCGGCTCGATGAGGTTGAAGTGGATGTTGAGGCCGTGGGCGAAGAATAGCGCCGCGCCCTGCTTGAGGTTCGGGGCCAGCTCATTGGCGTAAATCTCGCCCTGCAGTTCGTCGGGCGTGAGCATCATGACGACGTCGGCCCATTTGGCGGCCTCCGGCACGCTCATGACCTTGAGGCCGGCGCCTTCCGCTTTGGCGGCGGAGGCGGAGCCCGGACGCAGGCCGACGGCGACTTCCGGAACGCCGCTTTCCTTCAGGTTCAACGCATGGGCAAAACCCTGGCTGCCATAGCCGATGATGGCGACCTTCTTGCCCTTGATCAGATTGATGTCGGCGTCCCGATCATAGTAAACGCGCATTTCCTGTCGTTCCCTTGGGTGTCTGTTGTTTTGGCGGATGACGGGACCGCCCGTAACGTCATTGAATGTCGCGCCCCTTCTACGCGGGGCGGCCGCCAAGGTCAAAGGCCGCCGAGCGTTCGCGGCCTTTTTCACGCGCAGCGGCGGCAAGAAAGGTCAGTAGCTGGCGGCGACCGGCGCGGGCGCCGCGCCGCCGAAACGCCAGTTGAGGCCAACACGGGTGACGTTGGTCGTGAAGCGGCTCGTTGTGAAAGCGCCGGCGAAGGGCGTGAGGCCAAGGCCCACGGCAGGACCGCTGACGCCGTCGAGGCTGACGTAAAGATATTCGGCTTTCAGCGAAAGGTTCTGCGTCAGCGCATATTCGGAGCCGCCGCCAACCGTCCAGCCGACATGCGTGCGGGCGCCCGACCCTGAAAACAGCGCGCCGGCGAACTGCAATCCCGTCGTGGTGATTTCGCCATAGGCGACGCCGCCCGTGGCGTAGGCCAGGGCGCGCCCCGAGGCAAAGCCCAGACGCGCGCGCGTCGTGCCGAACCAGCTCATGCCGTTCGGCGTGTCGGTGAAGACGAAGCCGCCGGGAACCCCCACGGTCGTCGCCTGGTGCCAGGCCTTCACGCCGCTCCATTGCGCGTCGCTTTCGACGCCAAGGACGATTTGGTTGGCAAGCTGATAATTATAGCCGATCTGTCCGCCCGCGATGGCTCCGCCCGTGCGGTTCGAGGCATAGGTCGAGAAGGCGAGGCCGGGTTGCCCGAAAGCCGTGACGCCCCCGACCTTGCCGCCGCCATAGCCGCCGTTCACGCCGACATAAAAGCCGGTCCAATCGACCTCCGGCTTTTGAAACAGCATGGCCAAAACCCCGCCTTCCGGCAGGAAGTCGCCGGCGCCGCCAAAGTGGTAGTTGACCCCTGCGCGGACCATATGCGCCTGCATCAGGCCGGTGGAGAATGAGCCGACCAGCGCCGGCAGCGGCGGCGCCGTCAGGCCGGCTGCGGGGGCGGAGACGCCCGGCAGTTGGAGATAAAGATACTCCGCCCGCGCCGAGAGGCGGTTTGAAAGGGAGATATCGAGGCCGGCGCCCGCGGTCCAGCCCACATTGGTGGAGCGCCTATAGCCGGAGGTGACGAGGCCTGCGGCGAGCGCCTGCACGCCATTGGCGGAAACCTCGCCATAGGCGACGCCGCCCGTCACGTAAGGAAGCAGGCGCCCAAAGGCGAAGCCGAGCCGGCCGCGCGTCGTGCCGAACCAGTCGAGATTCTGCCGCGTATTGGCGTAAGTGAAGAGCAATGGCGCGGAGGCCGTGGTCGTCGCCTGATGCGAGGAGCCGAGGTCGCTCCATTGCATATCGCTCTCGAGGCCGAGCACGACGCCATTGGCAAATTGGTAATCGTAGCCGACCTGCCCGCCGATGAACCAGCCGCCGCCCTGGTCGAAGGTGCGCGTCGTCGTTCCCAAGAAGGGATTGGCGATGGCGACATTCGCCGAATATACCGCGCCGCCATAGCCGGAATTATAGCCGATGTGGAAACCCGTCCAGGTGAAGATCGGCGCGGGCGGGGCCGGCGGCGGACCCTTGCGGGAGGGAAGATCGGCAGCTTGCGCGGGAAGCGCCAAGGCCCAGAACGCCACGCTGGAGAATAAAAGCTTTTTGAACATTCGGGCGCTCCACGCCGGGCCTGCATTGGCGGCAGTCGTACGTCCCAGAATGATCAAGGCTGGTAAAGCGTCAACGCGCGGCGTCCCGGCAAGCTTTACCGCCGGGCGCTTTTGCGCGCGGCTGTGTCATTTGGGCAACGAAGCCCGTTCGACCGAGCTCGAGGCGGGCGCTCAGATTGGCTCCGGCCCGCGCGAAATGGCGGCGACGCCGGTGCGCGAGACTTCGACAAGGCCGATGGGCCGCATGAGATCGACGAATTCGTCGATCTTCTCGGGCCTTCCCGTCAGTTCGAAGATGAAGCTCTCGGTCGTCGCGTCGACCACACGGGCGCGGAACGCCTCGGCAAGCTGCAGCGCGTCATTGCGATTGTCGCCGCGCCCGCGCACCTTGACCATGGCCAGCTCGCGCTCGAGCGCCCGCTTCGAGAGCGTGAGATCCGTCACCTGCCGCACGGGAACGATGCGCTCCAGTTGATGATGAATCTGCTCGATCGTCTCGGGGGCGCCGGAGGTGACGATGGTGATGCGCGAGCGGTGCTCGGCATGGGCCACCTCGGCGACGGTAAGGCTCTCGATATTATAGCCGCGCCCCGAAAACAGGCCGACGACGCGCGCGAGCACGCCCGGCTCATTGTCGACGAGCACGGAAAGCGTGTGCGACTCGACCTTGGAGTTGGGCGTCGCCGCGGAATAGGGGGACGGCGGGGAAGCTGGAGCGTTCATGGGTGTCGGCCTGTTCAGCAACCGCCGTCATTGCGAGCCGAAGGCTGCGCGCAATGACAGCGCAAATTATTGGGCAGCGAAGCGCGTCGAAACTTAAACGAGCATCTTGCCCTTTTCGTCGATGATCGCGCCGATGTCGACGCCTGCGTCATCCGAAAGATCGGCGAGCAGCATGTCGTTGTGCGCCTTGCCCGAAGGGATCATCGGGAAGCAATTCTCGACCTTGTCGACGAGGCAGTCGAAGAGCACCGGCCCGTCATAGTCGATCATCTCCTGAATGGCGGCGTCGAGCAGCTTGGGGTCCGAGCAGCGAATGCCCTTGGCCCCGAAGGCTTCGGCGAGCTTCACGAAATCCGGCAGCGCTTCCGAATAGCTGTGCGAATAGCGCCCGCCATGCAGCAGCTCCTGCCACTGGCGCACCATGCCCATATATTCGTTGTTGAGGATGAAGACCTTCACCGGCAGGCGGAACTGGATCGCCGTCGAGAGTTCCTGAATGTTCATCAGGATCGAGGCCTCGCCCGCAATGTCGATGACGAGCGCGCTGGGATGAGCGAGCTGCGCGCCGATGGCGGCGGGCAGGCCATAGCCCATGGTGCCGAGCCCACCGGAAGTCATCCAGCGGTTCGGCTCCTCGAAATGATAATGCTGCGCGGCCCACATCTGATGCTGGCCGACCTCGGTCGTGACGTAAGAGTCGCGGTCCTTGGTCAGCGCATAGAGACGCTGCACGGCGTATTGCGGCTTGATGGTCGTGTCGGAGTTGCGGAAGGCAAGCGATTTCTTCTCCCGCCATTCCGAGATCTGCGACCACCACTGATCGAGCGGCTGCTTGTCGGCGTGCATCGCCTCGGCGCGCCAGATGCGCACCATGGCTTCGAGCACATGGCCGCAATCGCCGACGATGGCGAGATCGACCTTGACGTTCTTGTTGATCGACGAGCGGTCGATGTCGATGTGGATTTTCTTCGAGCCCGGCGAGAAAGCGTCGAGACGCCCGGTGATGCGATCATCGAAGCGCGAGCCGACCGCGATCATCAGATCGCAATCATGCATGGCGTTATTGGCTTCATAAGTGCCATGCATGCCGAGCATGCCGAGCCAGTTCTGGCCGGAGCCCGGATAGGCGCCAAGACCCATCAGCGTCGAGGTGATGGGAAAGCCCGTGAGGCTCACCAATTCGCGCAGCAGGGTCGAGGCCGAAGGGCCGGAATTGATGACGCCGCCGCCGGTGTAGAAGATCGGCCGCTTGGCGGCCGCCATCATCTTCACCGCCTCGCGGATCGCGTCCATATCGGCGTCGAGCTTGGGCTGATAGGTCTTGTGCTGCGCGACGCGCGGCGCCGAATATTCGCCGCGCGCGAATTGCACGTCTTTGGGAATGTCGATCACCACCGGGCCCGGACGGCCCGAGGTCGCGACATAAAAGGCCTCGTGCAGAATACGCGGCAGGTCCGCGATATTTTTCACGAGATAATTATGCTTGGTGCAGTGGCGGGTGATGCCGACCGTGTCGCATTCCTGGAAGGCGTCGGAGCCGATGAGATGGGTCGGCACCTGGCCGGTGATGCAGACGAGCGGGATCGAATCCATCAGCGCGTCGGTGAGGCCGGTGATCGTGTTGGTGGCGCCGGGGCCCGAGGTGACGAGCAGCACGCCCACCTTACCGGAGGAGCGCGCATACCCCTCGGCCGCATGGGCCGCGCCCTGCTCGTGACGCACGAGAATGTGCTTCACCTGCTCCTGGTGAAAAAGAACGTCATAGATCGGAAGGACCGCGCCGCCGGGGTAGCCGAAGATAATCTCGACGCCCTGATCCTTCAGGGCCTCGACCACCATTTCTGCGCCGGTCATTTCCTTCGACATGGTCATTTTTCCGTTTCAACTCAGCGGCGGGCAATAAAAAAGGCCCTCTCCGGGGCCTTGGGGTCAAGCGCCATTGGCGGAATGCGGGCCTACTCCCGCTCCGTCTCCGGCGCCACATCTACTACGAGAAGACCGCGCATCGCGCCCCGCCTATCTTGATCTAGCGCGCAGAGGTTAAGGGAGGCGGGGCGGAGAATCAAGCGGCGATAACGGGCGCATTCGTCATCAAGCGTGACCCGCGCCCGTCATTACGAGCGAAGCGAAGCAATCCAGGAGCAGGCCCAGCCGCAGTGGGTTGTTGCGCCCGCTCGCGCCAGATCGTCACGCCCCCTCCGCGGCAAGCACATTCTTCACCGCCGGGTCCGCGGCCATCATGTCATGATGGGCGCGCACGGACGGAAATTCCGACAGCCCGTCATCCAGCAGGCTTTGCGCCCAGCGCTCCATGGGAAAGATATAGGCGTCGAGATAGCTGCGCCGCTCGCTCAGGAAAAAGCGCCGGCCGGCCAGATGCGCGTCGACAATGGCGAATTTTTTGTGCGCCAGCGCTTTCGCCGCCTCGCGAATATCGTCGAAGGCCTCCTTCTCCCGCGCACGCGTGTAGCGGTTCGGCACGAAGAGCGGGAAGAAGGCGGGGTGCAGATCGCCCGTGATGAAAAAACTCCAGCGGTCGGCCTCGGCCTCCTCCCGCGCCGAGCCATGGATGGCGAGGCCCGCTTTGGGAGAGCGCAAGGAGAGGTAGCGCAGGATCGCCGCGTCCTGGGTCAAAATCCAGCCCTCGCCATCGTCGAGCGCGGGCACGGCGCCGGCGGGGTTGATCTTGAGATAGTCCTTGTCGCCGAACGCGACTTCCTTCGTCGCATAGGGCTCGCCGATCCATTCGAGCACGATATGGGCGGCAAGCGAGCAGGCGCCGGGGTGGTAGTAGAGCGTGAACATGGCCGGAGCTCCTTTAGGAGACGCCCGGTTCAAATAGTGCGGCCCGCTTCCCGGCCGACACACGAGGCTCCGGGCCCGCCATCAACGGCTGGCGTAACGGGCGGGAGAGCTGACGATGGAAATGCTCGCGCCTTCGTTCTGGACCATTTCATAAAGCATCTTGGCGTGTTCCGGAGAGAGACGGACGCAGCCGTGTGAGGCGGGCGTGCCGAGCGCCGACAGCGCGTAAGTGCCGTGAATGGCGTAGCCGCCGCGAAAGAAGATCGAATAGGGCATCGGCGAGTTGTGGTATTTCTTCGAGTAATGCATCCGCTCCATGCCGATCGGCGCGAAACGCCCGAGCGGCGTCGTGAAGCCGGCGCGCGCCGTCGAAACCGGCCAGTCATAAGAGCCCGTGGCGGATTGGACGTGCATGTTCTGCGTCGTCAGATCGACGTCGATAACAACTTCGGCCTTCGCCGCGGAACCAATAGCAAAAACCGAAAGAGCGCCAGCGATGAGCGCGCAACTGAGAGATTTCTTCATTGTTGTATCCCCCTTGGCGGCGGTTCCCCTCGAACCGATGACGCCAAATTAGGAGGAAGAGGCTCGGGCCTCTGTGCGACAATGCACGCGGCCGGCATGGGCCTGTTTTCAGTGGAAGGCGATCGCGCCGGATCGGCTGGGCAGTCGTAGGGTTCTCATACGAGATCCGCTCGATTCGGCGCCATCGCCGACGCTCGCGCCGTTTGGATACACAGGGTATCACCGCCGTCATTGCGAGGAGGCGGAGCCGACGAAGCAATCTAGGGCCGCATCGCCGCCCTGGATTGCTTCGCTTCGCTCGCAATGACGGGCGCTGGGCAAAACTAGCGCTCTTGCGGCTCTGGATTCAAATGGCAATCCGAGCTGTTCAAACGGAAACGGGATCACCCCTTGGCCTTCGCGACCGCCGCCGCCATCACCCCCTGCACCGCGCCTTCGAGGACAGTGGCGGGGTCGGCCGTTTTCGCCGGATCGAAATGGCCGGAGATGGTCAGCATGGCGACGCCATGCGCCGCGGCCCAGATTTGCAGCGCCACATGACGCGCGCCCTGCGCCGAAGCGCCGGCCTGCTGCAGCCAGGCCACGGCGGCGCGCCACAGGATTTCGAGCGCATGGTCGGCCGCGCCGCCCGCCTGGGGATCTGCAAGCGTCGCCGCCTGGCCGAACATGGCGGCGTAGAGGCCCGGCTCCTCGCGGGCGAATTTGAGATAGGCCGCGCACATAGCGCGCATGGCCGATTGGGCGTCCGGCCGGCCCTCGTCCCAGGCCGCTTCTATCCGCGCGCCGAAGGTCTCGAAACCCTGGCGGGCGAGCTCGGCGAGCAACGCGTCGCGGCCGGAAAAATGCCGGTAGGGGGCGGCGGGGGTGACGCCTGCGCGGCGGGCGGCTTCCGTCAAAGTGAGGGCGGAAGGCCCGCCCTCGGCCAATATCTCGATCGCCGCATCCACCAGCGCCTGCTTGAGGGAACCGTGATGGTAGCGGCGTTTCACATGCATCGTGTCGGGCTCGCTTTCGGAGCGCGTTTCTCTCCCGGGCAACCGGGCAAAAGCCGGGCGTGAGCTTATCCCTCCCCTTTACGGGGAGGGTGGCGCGCGAAGCGCGACGGGTGGGGTAAGCCCCCAGCCGCTGCCGTCGCTGCATGGGCCCCACCCGGCGGCCTTTGGCCGCCGACCTCCCCGTAAAGGGGAGGTATGGGGATCAACGACGTTGGACCGCTATTCTACCAACAGTCTCAGCCTGCGAGCTTGGCCATCAGCGCGTCTGAAATCTCGAAATTGGCGTAGACGTTCTGCACGTCGTCATTGTCTTCGAGCGTGCCGACGAGCTTCAGGATCTTCTCGCCCACTTCATCGTCGACCTTGATCGTGTTCTGCGGCCGCCAGACCAACGCCGCCTTCTTCGGCTCGCCGAATTTGTCCTCCAGCGCCTTGGCGACGTCGCGCAAGCTTTCGACCGAGGTGACAATCTCGTGGGTTTCGTCGGTCGAGGAGACGTCGTCGGCGCCAGCCTCGATCGCGGCCTCCATCATGGCGTCCTCGGACGCGACCTTCTTGGCGAATTCGATCAGGCCGACACGGTCGAACATGAAGGACACGGCGCCGGTTTCGGCCAGCGCCCCGCCCGCCTTGGTGAAATAGGAGCGCACCTCGCCCGCCGTGCGGTTGCGATTATCGGTCAGCGCCTCGATGATGACGGCGACGCCGCCGGGGGCGTAGCCCTCGTAGCGCACCTCGTCGTAGTTCTCCGAATCGGCGCCCGAGGCCTTTTTGATCGCGCGGTCGATATTGTCCTTGGGCATATTCTCGGCCCTGGCCGCCAGAACCGCGGCGCGCAGCCGGGCGTTCATGTTGGGGTCGGGGAGCCCCATCTTGGCGGCGACGGTGATTTCGCGGGCGAGCTTGGAGAAGAGCTTGGAGCGGATCGCGTCCTGCTTGCCCTTCTTGTGCATAATATTCTTGAACTGACTATGCCCGGCCATCGTCCTTCGCCCTTGCGTCCAGCTTTCTTCGCCTCTAGCGGCGTCCGGGCCGTCTATACCTCCCAGCGCAACGGAAATAAAGAAAGGCGCGCGGCATGAGCGGGATCGACCACTCCGACGGCGAAGAGCCCGCCCCGCCCGATCCCTTCCGACGCCGCGAGCCGCTCCCGGAAGAGCGGCCCAAACCTCTCGATGACGACCCCGAAGCAGCGCAGCGGCTGGCGGCCCTGCTCGCGAGCCCAGCTTATCGAGAGGCCGACTCCGACGTTGATTTTCTCGCGACCGGCGATGCGCGCGGCCCAAGACTCGGGCTCGATTATCTGAAGGCCGAGCTGCTGCTGCAGCGTCATGGCGTCACAGACACGATCGTGGTCTGGGGCTCGACACGCATTGTCGAGCCCGGGGCGGCGCGGCAACGGCTCGAGCAGGCCGAGGCGGAAGCGGCGGCGCGGCCGGAGGACCCGGAAGCCGCCCGTCGCGCCAGGACCGCCCAGCGAATCGCTGAGAAGGCGCGTTTTTACGACATCGCGCGGGCGTTCGGCGGGATCGTGGGCGCGGCCGGCAACCTTCCCGGCGAACGGCGCCTCGCCATCGTCACGGGCGGCGGGCCGGGAATCATGGAGGCGGCCAATCGCGGCGCATTCGACGCCGGGGCCGAGACCGTCGGGCTCAATATCGCCCTGCCGCGCGAGCAATATCCCAACCCCTACATCACGCCGGAGCTTTGCTTCCGCTTCCATTATTTCGCGATGCGCAAGCTGCATTTCGTTTTGCGCGCCCGGGCGCTCGTCGCCTTCCCGGGCGGTTATGGGACGCTCGACGAAGTCTTCGAGACCCTCACCCTGTCGCAGACCCGCGTCTTGAAGCCGCTGCCGATCGTTCTCGTCGGCGAGGCCTATTGGCGGCGTGTGTTCGATCCGGATTTCCTGGTCGAGGAAGGGGTTATCGCCCCTGAGGATCGCGCTTTGTTCTGGTATGCGGAGACCGCGCAGGAGATTTGGGACGGAATTTTGCGCTGGTGGGAAAAGGCCGGCGAACCACTGATTTAGCCGCGTGAAGCCCGGGGCGCGGCGTTCCGCGTCATTGTATCGCCGCAGGTCGGTCCCTATCTGACGGGCGGCGCGGCGCACGCCGCCCGAGTTAAGGAGATGGATAGATGAGCTGGCTCAAAGCAATTGTCGGCGGCGCCATCGGCGCGGAAGCGCTCAGCCTCATTAAGGATTATGTCGAGAAGCAGGGCGGCCTCGACGCCGTGGTCAAGCAGTTCCAGGAGGGCGGCTTCAAGCGCCAAGTCGATTCCTGGGTTTCCACCGGCAAGAACGAGGCGATCAACGCCATCGAGGTCGGTCAGGCCATCGGCATCGAGAACGTGAAGAAATTGGCGGCGAGCGCCGGCCTCGACATCAACAAGGCGCGCGACCTTCTCGCGCAATATCTCCCCGTGGCGATCGATCAGGCGACGCCGGAGGGCAAGCTGCCCGCGCCCGGGACAGACGAAGCCAAAAAGGCGGATTGATTTAGCCGTCAGGGCTCCCGAAACTTCGCCGCCGGCCCGCGTCGGCGGCTTTTCCTTTCTCGGCCCCGAAAACGCGCTTTCTGCCGCGACTTGCCTCGCCGGGCGCGATTCAGTAAGCCCTTCGGCCGAGCCATTGGACAGGGAAGATTGATGACCACGCGCGCGCTTGTGACAGGCATTACGGGGCAGGACGGGGCCTATCTCTCGCAGTTTCTGCTCGGAAAGGGTTACGAGGTGCATGGCGTCGTCCGCCGCTCCTCGCATCGCGGCGTCGAGGACCACCGCCTGCGCTGGCTCGGGATCAGCGGCAAAGTGCATCTGCACGACGCCGATCTCATCGATCTCTCCAGCCTCCTGCGCACGGTCGAGGAGGTCAAGCCCGACGAGATCTATAATCTCGCCGCGCAATCCTATGTCGCCTCCTCCTGGCGCCAGCCGCTGCTCACCGCCAATGTCACCGCCGTCGGCGTAACCAATGTGCTCGAGGCCATGCGCCTCGGCGCGCCGAACGCGCGCTTCTATCAGGCTTCCTCCTCCGAGATGTACGGGCTCATCCAGGAGCCCATGCAGAGCGAGAAGACGCCCTTCTATCCGCGCTCGCCTTACGCCGTCGCCAAGCTCTACGGCCATTGGATCACGGTCAATTATCGCGAGAGCTTCGGGCTGCACGCCTCTTCCGGCATTCTGTTCAACCACGAGAGCCCGCTGCGGGGCGTCGAATTCGTCACCCGCAAGGTCACGCGGGGCGTCGCTCAGATCAAGCTCGGCCAGGCGAGCGAGTTGCGGCTCGGCAACATCGACGCCAAGCGCGACTGGGGCCACGCCAAGGATTATGTGCGGGCGATGTGGCTGATGCTGCAGCAAGACAAGCCCGACGACTATGTCGTAGCGACGGGCGTCACCACCACTGTGCGCGACATGTGCAAGATCGCCTTCGATCATGCCGGGCTCGACATGGGCAAGCATCTGGTCATCGACCCTGCCTTCTACCGACCGGCCGAAGTCGACGTGCTGCTCGGCGATTCGAGCAAGGCGCGAAAGGCGCTGGGCTGGCAGCCCGAGATCAACCTCGATCAGATGATTCGCGAAATGGTCGACGCCGACCTGGAGCGCCTGCGGCGCGAAGCTTGAGCCAAACACGAAAGAGCGCGGCGATGGCGGCGGCCTATGAGCGGATTTTAGTGACGGGCGGCGCCGGTTTCGTCGGCGCCCATCTCACCAACGCCCTGGTGGAAGCCTATCCCAGCGCCACCCGTATGCTGCTTCTGCGCCCGGGCGAGGCGGGCGCGAACGCCGCCTTCGAGTCCACGACGGCTGATCTCCTCGACGAGGCCGCGATCGATCGGCTCGTGGCGGAGCTGCGTCCCGATCTCATTGTCCATCTCGCGGGGCAGGCGTCCATCGGTCTCGCCGCGAGGGCGGCCGAGCACACCTGGCGCGTGAATTTCCACGGCTCATTCAGCCTCGCCGCGGCGATTGCGCAACATGCGCCGCGGGCCGTCACGCTCTTTTCATCCACGGCGGCTGTTTATGGCGCGAGCTTCCGCGACGGGGTACTCAATGAAGACGCACCACTGCGGCCGCTAGATATTTACAGCCGCTCCAAGGCGGCGGCCGAAGGCGCGCTCGCAGATATTCTCGGTCAGGAAGGACGGCTCATCGTCGTGCGCCCGGTCAATCATTCCGGCCCCGGCCAGAGGAATCACAACTTCGTCCTGTCCTCTTTCGCGTCACAGATCGCGTCGATCGAGGCGGGAAAGTCGGAGCCGCGCATCAAGGTCGGCGATCTCTCGAAGGAGCGGGACTTCCTCGATGTGCGCGACGTGGTCGACGCTTATATGCGGCTGATCGCCCGCGCGCACGACCTGCCCGAGCGCATCTCGACCTTCAATATCGGCTCGGGCGAGGCGCGCACGATCGCATCTCTTCTGGATGAACTGCGCGTCATGGTGCGACGCCCATTCGACGTCGAGGTTGACCCGAATTTGCTGCGCCCCTCCTCGACGGATATCGCCACGATCGCCTGCGACGCCTCCAAGCTGCGCGCCGCGACGGGGTGGGCCCCGCGCTACACGGCGAATGACATGCTGGGCGCGCTGCTCGCGGAATGGCGCGCGAAATTTGCTGGCGGCGAGGTATGAGCGAGGAGGCCTCGAAGGACAAAGAGCGCATCCGCCTCCTGGAATTTCAGCTCGATTACCTCCGCGCGGAACTTCTACACCTCACCCATGAACGCTATCGGCTGACCTATTCGGCCTCCGGCCACATCTATCGCTTTTTGCGGCCGGTCGAGCAACGGCTCGCCGACGCCGGCGCGGCGATCGCCGCCTATTTCCGGCCACAGGCCGAGAAAGCGCCTGCGCAGGCCGAGACGTCGCTTCCCATAACGGCCTCGACGCCGAGCTTGCCGGCAAGGCGGCTCCTCATCGACGTGACCGGCACGGTCAAGCGTGACGCAGGCACCGGCATACAGCGCGTGGTCAAGGAAGTCGCGCGCGCCTGCCATTCCTGCGCACGCTTCGACATCCCGGCTTTCGCCGTGCGCTGCGAGAACGGCAAGCTCTATACGGCCAACGCCTTTACCGCCGCCCTCGGCGGCGCGGAGACGGGCGACGACGTCGAAGTCGCCATCGCGCCCGGTGATCGATTTTTGATGCTCTCCGACAGTTGGAACGCTTTCGAGGAGCTGACCCGGACCACAGGCGGGACCACAGGCGCGCCTGAACGCGCGCGGTCCGTTTTCGGGCGCATCCGCGCGAACGGCGGCGAGATCGTCACCTGCATTTTCGACCTCATCCCCGAGCTTTACCCACACGCCTGTCACGAGGTGACGGTGCCGCGCTATCGCGCCTGGTTGCGCAAGGCGCTTCTCGAAAGCGACGCCTTTCTCGCCATCTCCCGCACGGTCGCCGAGGAACTCGCGGACTATATCGCTGCAGAGGGCCTACCCCATCGGCCGGGCCTGAAGATCGGCTGGTTCCAATGCGGCGCCGATCTCGCTGCGCCGCCGACGGCCACGCCGCGGGAGAAGATCGCCGCCGCCATCTCTGGAGACGCGCCCGCTTTCCTGATGGTCGGCACGATCGAGCCGCGCAAGGGGCACCGGATCGCGCTGCAGGCTTTCGACGCCCTGTGGCGCTCGGGCGTCGATCTGCGATTGATTGTCGTCGGCCGGCGCGGCTGGTTCGAGGAGGCGATCGCCGCCGGCATGGAAAGTCATCCGGAGTTCGGCCGACGTCTCTTCTGGTTCAGCGACGTCGATGACGGCGAGCTCTCCTACCTTTACCGCCACGCCCGGGCGCTGCTCCTGCCCTCCTATGCCGAAGGGTTCGGTTTGCCGATCGTCGAAGCGGCCCAGCACGGCCGCCCCGCCATCTGCAGCGACATCCCCGTATTTCGGGAGGTCGGAGGCGACGGCGCGATCTATTTCAGGGTCAACGACCCCGACGCGCTTGCCGAGGCGATGCGCGCCTTCCTGGCGGGCCGGGTCCCCGCCGATCCAGCAAGGACGCTCAACGTCTCCTGGGCGGATGCAGCGCGGCGCATCGTCGCGGTCGTCGCGCGCGAGGATTGGCTGACGCGCCTGCCCTGACCGCGCCCTTGGTTTCGGTAGGCGCAAAAGCATGTTAGAGAGGCGACAATGGGCCGCGCGCAACGACAAAGCGCGGCTTTTTCGCGCCGCTCGGCGCCGCCGACCAAGGGGACCAACGCTCATGGCGTTCAATATTCCGTTCATCAACGATCCGACGCCGAGGACGGTCCTCAAAATGCTCAATCTCGAGGCGTCGCAGCTCTCGCTCCCTGACTCGGAGCAACTGATGAAGGGCGCGCTTGCCGCCTATGTCGTGCTGCAGATCGGCGCGCAATATTTCTCCCATTCGCTGCCGGTGAGCATTTTCTACGGCCTCTCCACCGCGGCCGTGCTTTACGGCGCGACGCTGCTCCTGCTCCGCTACCTCAAGCAGGAGGACAGATTCATCAAGACCGTGAGCGCCTTGGCGATCCTGGGCGCCGTCGGGGCGGGCGCCTATATCGTCATGCATTTCATTGTCGGCGTCGCGCTGCCGCCGCCGCTGCCGACCGAACGCCTGACACGTTTTCTGCTTTTCCCGATCATCATCTGGCTCGTCTTCATTTACGCCTTCCTGTTCCGGCATGTGGCGCTGCGACCGATCCCGGCCTTTGTGACGGCCTCCGTCTATGTGCTGATCATCGAGATCGTTCTGTCGTCCGTGAAATTCTAAAGAACGACCGAACAGAAGAGAGCCTCAGGCGCCCGCGCTCAGTCGCGGACGCCTTTTTTGTTTATAAAGAAGACGGAAACCATGCTGGCGGATTAAGCCGCCATTAAGCATGATCGATCATTCTTCCTTCATTCCCGAGCGTGGCCGTCGCGCCCGTTCGGTCTCGACCAAGGAAGATAGCAATGGTTCGCCCGTTTTTGCGCGCCCGCGCGACGATCGCCACCGCGCTGCTGGGCGCGCTTATCGCGCCAGCGACGCAGGCCGCGGACTTTCCAGCCATTCAACCGCAGCAATTCGTCGAGGAAGGCCCTGTGGAATGGGGCTCGAACTGGTATTTGCGGGGCGATCTGGGCATCGCTCGCACCACGCCGACCGAGCTCAACGGCGTCACCTTGTCGAACAGTTTCCCCAACAATTGGACCATTGGTCTCGGCGGCGGCTACAAATTCAATGATTTTCTGCGCGCCGACGTGACGGTCGACTACGAGAGCCTCTATCAGAAGAGCGGCGTGCGCAACGATATCGGGCTACCTTGCACGATCGGGCTCTATCAGCCCAATCCCCTCGGCGATCCCGGGCTGGTTAATCCCATCTACTCGGCCTGTTTTCCCTGGGTCAGAAACAGAACCGAGTCGATGCTCACCCTGGCCAACGCCTATATCGACTTGGGCAATTGGTGGGGTTTCACGCCTTACGTCGGCGCCGGCGTCGGCCTCAACGTGCTTTACCAGAGAGTATCGTCCAACTGGTATATGTATAATGGCGTCCCTTATGCGGGCGTGACCTACACAGACCCCCGCACCAACGCCACTTACATGGCCAATTGGGACACGAAATACCAGGACACCTATGTTCGCTTCGCCTATGCCTTCATGGGCGGATTTTCCTACGACATCGACAACCATTGGAAGATCGACGTCGGCTACCGTTACGCGAATATGGGCAAAATCACCGGCGTCGACCGCTACAACAACGTGGTTTCCACTAATTTGATCAGCCAGCAAGTCCGCATGGGCTTCCGCTATGTGATCGACTAGCTAGGCGCGCCGGTCGCACGATGTTAAACAGGCGCCGGCCGCCCGTAAGGGTCGGCCGGTTTTACTTTTGGCGCCCCACCCGGATCGCTCTATGACCACTCTCGATGTTCTCGGCATTGGCAACGCCATCGTCGACACTCTTTCCCGCGCAGACGACGACGTGCTGGTCGGCGCCGGGCTGATAAAGGGCTCCATGGCGCTCGTCGATGAACAGCGCGCCGACGCGCTCTACGAGCTGATGGGACCGACGACGGTCATATCCGGCGGCTCAGCCGCCAACACCATGGCGGGCCTCGCTAGCCTCGGCGCCAAGGCCGGCTTCGTCGGCAAGGTGAAGGACGACGCGGCGGGCCGTGAATTCACCCATGACATTCGCAAGGCCGGCGTCGTCTTCGACACGCCGCACGCGATCGACGGCGCCGCGACGGCGCGCTGCCTGATCTTCGTGACGCCCGACGGCCAGCGCACGATGAACACCTTTCTGGGGGCCTGCCAGGCGCTGCAGCCGGAGGATATCGACGAAACCGCCGTCGCGGGCGCGAAAATCCTCTATATGGAAGGCTATCTTTGGGATCCGCCGGGCGCCAAGCAGGCGTTTCTGCGCGCCGCGAAAGTCTCCCGCGCCCATGGCCGCAAGGTGGCGCTGAGCCTCTCCGATTCCTTCTGCGTCGATCGCTATCGCGCCGAATTCCTCTCGCTGATTCGCGACCGCGTCGTCGATATTCTCTTCGCCAATGAAAGCGAATTGCACGCGCTTTACGAAACGGCGGATTTCGACGCGGCGCTCGCGGCGCTACGCGCCGAAAAGGGCCTGCTCGGCGTCGTCACCCGCTCGGAAAAGGGCTGCGTCGTCACGAGCGAGGGCAAAGTGATCGCCGCGCCCGCCTTTTCGGTCGAGGAAGTCGTCGACACGACCGGCGCCGGCGACCTCTTTGCGGCGGGCTTTCTCGCCGGCTACGCCAGGGACCTGCCGCATGAGCGCAGCGCCGCGCTCGGCGCAATGGCCGCCGCCGAGATTATCTCGCATGTCGGCGCGCGCCCCCAGAAGAACCTGCTGCAGCTCGCGCGCGACAGCGGCATCATGGCGTAAAGCCGCTACAATCATCCCGGAGGAAAAAATGCGCTTTTTCTCGAAGACTCTTTCGGTCGCGATCCTCGCCGCAGCGGCGGGACTGGCCGTCGCGCCGACTGCTGTCCGCGCCGAGCCCGAGACCACGCTCACGGCGAGCGGGCTGAAATATATCGACACGAAGCCGGGCACGGGCGCTTCCCCGAAGATCGGTCAGAACGTCACCGTTCACTACACCGGCTGGCTTTATGTGAACGGCGCCAAGGGCAAGAAATTCGACAGCTCGCGCGATCGGGGAGAGCCCTTCGATTTTCCGCTCGGCATGGGCCAGGTCATCAAGGGCTGGGACGAGGGCGTCGAGACCATGAAGGTCGGCGGCAAGCGCACGCTGATCATCCCACCGGAGCTCGGCTATGGCGCGCGCGCCATGGGCAACGCCATTCCGGCCAATTCCTGGCTGATTTTCGACGTCGAACTGCTCGGCGTGAAGTAAGCGTTCCTACTATTTCCGTTTGAACAGCTCGCATGGGGCATTGTCATTCCCGGCGGGCTGAAAGCCCGACCGGGAATCCAGAGCCGCAAGAGCGCTGGGTTTACTCAGAGCCCGTCATTGCGAGCGAAGCGAAGCAATGACGGGCTCTGGATTGCTTCGTCGGCTCCGCCTCCTCGCAATGACGGCGGTGATTCCCCGTGTGTCCAATCGGCGCGCGCGTCGGGGATGGCGCCGTTGGCCCCAACTTCGCATACGTGTCGTTCGGTCCCTATTTTCGTGAGCCGAACGGATGAGCGCCACCCTCGATCTCAGCGACGCGCTGCAAACATTCCTTGCGGAACATGGATTTCGGCGCGACGCCGTCAATGTCTTCAACAAGGACAAAGCGACGCCGCTGATGCTCGCGGTCCGGCTCGCGCCGCCGGCTCTGGTGCGCGAGCTGCTTGCCGCCGGCGCCGACATCCACGCCGAGAACGCTGACGGCAATCAGGCCCTGTGGCTCGCCTGCGTCGGCGAGAATGCAGAAAACATCGGTCTTCTCATCGAAGCCGGAGCCGACATTCAGCACGTCAACTGCACGGGCGCGACGCCGCTGATGTTCTCCGCCTCGTCGGGCCGAGCCAGGGCCGTGGCGCAGCTCCTGGCGGCGGGCGCCGATCCAGCGTTCGAGACGAGTCTCGGGTTGACGGCGCTCGACATGGCCTCGACAGCCGAGTGCCTGACGCTGATGCGCGATTCGGTTCGGCGCCGGAAAAAGCCCTAGATCAGCCTCACGGGCAACGGGTCTTCACGGTCACGCCGTCGCGATAGAGGAAATATTCGACGCAGGAACGGTCGTTGACCAGAACCGGCCGCTTGCCGATCTCCGCCGCCTTGAGAAAATCGAGCGGCGTCGTGCGCCCCTTGCCGTCCCAATCCATCTCCGCCCAGCCGTAGCCTGCCTGCCAGGCCGAGAACACCCTCGCGGACAGGAAGAAGACCGGGATGACGAGGATCGCCAAAATGCTCGTAACAATCAGGCGCTTGCCGAAGGGAGATGACATGGCGCGCTTTCTCCTGCGCCGCGGAAGACGGCGCTCCTCTTATGATAGCGCTACTGCTGAAACGGCTACAATCCAGATGGCCCAGGCTTCGCGCTCGTGCATAAGAATGTTGCAGACGCGCAACGGCGGTGGCTTATTTGGTTACGCTTTCGTTTAGCGAATTGACAGTCTGGCGGCGGGCCGTAGACAGTAAATTATGCGGCATTTTTACGACCAGATGATGGACTGCCTGCGCGCCTATCGCGCGCACGCGATCATTTGTCTGGCCATGCTGCAAGTGATCGCCTTTCTCTTATCGCCTTTCGGCGCAAGCCACGTCCAGAGCGATGCGCCGGGCGTTTCGCTGGCCGCGACGCAAGTGATTTGCGCGAACGACACAGACGGCGGCGATCGAACGCATTCCGACCATCAGCACGAATGCGTCCTTTGCTCGACCAGCAGCCGCGACCACTGGAGCGCCGCGATCGCTTTATTCGCGGTTGTCGCCGTTGTGCTCTCCCCGGGCGACGACGAGTTGGCGCGCCCGATAACTACGCAGGACTCTGCCTCGCGACCGTCGCTTCGATCGCGAATGACGCTGACGCGCGGGCCCCCGGCTTACTTCTCCTGATATTTCGCGCGAAACGCCCGCGTATATAAGCGCGGCCATTCTATCCCGTCCCCTCCACGTCGCAGACGAAGGCGCAGCGCATATGTGCGCTGACGGCGATTGTCACACGAGCATTTCAGCGCGCCTCGAGACCTGACCTAACCTGAAGGAATTTGATCCGTGATTAGCAAAATCCCTATGATGCGCGGCGTCTCCGTCGGCGCTCTCATCCTCGTTCTGGGCTCGTCGAGCGTATCGGCTCAGCAGAACTTGCCCCGCATCGACGTCGGGAACCGCCAGCGCGCAGTGGGCGGCCCCGCGCCTCGACAATCGGCGCCACACGCCAGTTCCGCGCAGGCTCCGGACGGCGCGCCGATCACCGCCCCTGGCTTCGAGCCCTCGCGCGCCAAATTGCCGATCTATCGCGATCCGCCGGGTCAGACCTTCACGTCGCTCAAGCACAACTTCCTGGAAACGACGCCCATGAGCACGGTGCAGGAATTCCTGCGCTACAGCCCCGGCGTGACATTCCAGGAAACGGGCGCGCCCACCTATGATTTCGTCATCAATATTCGCGGTTCGGGAAACCGCTTGAACCAACATACCCGAAACATACAAATGTATGAGGACGGCTTCCCGATCATGACGGCCGACGGCTTCGGCCGCACCGACATGCTCGATCCGCATTCCTTCAGCGGGGTCGACGTCTATCGCGGGCCCTCCTCGGCGCTCTTCGGCAACTACGCCTATGGCGGCGCGGTCAATTTCCGCTCCTTTTCGGGCGCTGAAATCGACGGGGTGGAATACGGTTCGGAATTCGGCAGCTTCGGCTATTTCAATAATTACCTTCGCGGCGGGAAGAAGGTTTCCGGTCCGGCGTTCGGCGAGGCGGACCTCTCGGTCTTCGCCTCGGACACGCGCAACGATGGTTATATCGCGCATACGGCGGGCGACCGCCAAAACGCCACCGTCCTTCTCAAGCTGACGCCGACGCCCACCGATCGCCTCATTCTGAAACTGATCTATAATAATACTTTTTCTCAGATGCAGGTTCGACAGTCTCTCAACCAGTATTACTACAACCCATATGTAAAGAACTATGGCTGCGCGATCCCGACGGCCGGGAATGTGCCCTTCTGCAATAACTTGAACACCTACGCCAACGGCATTTACGGCGCGACGATCAGACAAAGCTCCAGTCAACTGGGCTACCATCACAATATTCAGCGCGAGATCGCCGGGCTGCGCTGGGAGCATGATTTCGACGACGCCACGACATGGCGCAGCCAATTCACCTATGATTATCTCGAGAACAGATCCGCCACCTGGATGCCGGTCAAAATTATCGGCGGCACTGGCGGGCCGGTTTATATGAACGGCCCCACTGTCGGCATTTCGGCGAGCACCGACATCACCCGCCGCGCCGCTTTGTTCGGCTTTCCGACGACGAGCTATCTCGGCTTCTTCTACGATAATCTGAAGCTCACCAATCCGACCTACGCCTGGGTTCCCAACGTCTGGAGCTACGGAATGCCGGGAGGTCCGACGAGCAAAATGGACTCCTACCATTCCAACATCAGCTTGCGGGCGCGCGAGGAGATCGCTTTGCGTCCCGATCTGACGGCGGTGATCGGCTTCAGCACCAACTGGAACCGCGTCTGGGGCGTCAACAGCGTCTATAATTACTCCGCGAGGGGCGCGGTGCTGACGCCGACTCAGGTCGGCATCGACAACGACTATTGGAATACGGCGCCGGAAGCGTCCTTGACCTGGCGCTACAACCCCGAGTGGCAACTCCGCGCGCGCTACGCGGCTGGTTATGGCACGCCCAATTTCAGCTATCTGACAGCGACGGTCAATGGCGTCGGCAATAATGGCACGATGAAAGCGCAGACCAATATGGGCGTCGATCTCGGCGTCGACTGGACGCCGACCCGCGACCTGACCGTCGGCGTCACCGCGTTCCATGAGTGGTTTCGCAACGAGATCATGCAGCTAACAGCGCCCTCGCTGGTTTTCTATTGGGTCAATATTCCGCAGTCCGTGCACCGCGGAGTCGAGGTCAGCGCCGACTGGCGGCCCTTCGACGGCGCGCAGCTCCTTCTGGCCTACACCTACAACAACCAGCAATTCACAAACTTCATGGATCCGCTGTCGGCCACGGTCTATTACAACCGCAGCGGGAAAGCCATTCCGAACGTCGCGCCACATTCGCTCACGGCGCGCGCTGGCTATGACATTCCCTACGGCCAGTTCGCCGGGCTCGGAGGCTATGTCGAATATATCTACAAGAGCGACTATGCGCTCGATAATGCGAATCTGGCGTGGGCGCCCGGCTACGGCCTCGTCAACCTCAATCTGCATTATTCGAGAGACATCGCCCAAAGCTGGTTGAAGCGCTTCGACATCTTCTTCGATGTCAAGAATGTCACCGACCGCACTTATGTCGCCGGCGCCGCCGTGATGACCGATGGGCTGATCGGCAGGACAGGCATACAGCAGGACGCGGCCCTGTTGTCGACGAATACAGGCGCATCCGTAATCGCCGGCCAGCCGCGCGCTTTCATCGGCGGCGTCAAGTTCAAGTTCTGAGCGACATCTGAGCCGCCGCCGCAGGCGGCGGCTCGAAGGGGAGGAAGTCCCGTCTCGACGGGTTTTCCTCCCGCCTCAGGACCGCGAGCCTTCCGGCTCGCATCGCTGAGCGAGCCTGAAGGCTCGCGGTCCAAAGGCGTAGCCGCCGGAGCGGCTCGCATCGCGCCGCGCGCCCCCTGGAACGTCCTTACCAACCCATGAACCGCGGCGTCTCCGGCGCCGCGCCAATCGGGGACTTGCGGGACGAGAGGCGCACAAAGCAGGCACGAATCATAATCCTTGATTCGCGCGTCGCGCTCGTGAAGAAAGGCTTAATGCCCGAAAATCGAGGAGACCGCATGAGCGACGCGGCGACGACGACGAAAATCCTTTTGCGAGGCGCGCGGATGAAATGCCCGAGCTGTGGCGAGGGCCATATCTTCAAAGGCTATCTGACGCGCGAAGATAGCTGCCCGCATTGCCACGAGAGCTTCGAGGGCCTCGACGCCGACGACGGGCCGGCCTGGTTCACCATCGGCATCGTCGCCCATATTGTGGTGCCGCTGCTCATCTTCCTGGAGCGCGGGGAACTCATGCCCTATTGGCAGGAGGCGGGAATTCTCGCCATTGTGACGATCGTCTCGGCGCTCATCTTCCTGCCCATCTCGAAGGGCATTTTCGTTGCGGGTCTGTGGCTGATCAACCGCAAGCCGGCTTAAACCGCCGCCGCCTCCCGCGCGGCGGGCAGGGGCGCCGGCGCCGTCGAGAGCTGCGGCTCCCAATAGTCGCCCCGCTCGAACATGTGCCGCGCCTGCGCATATTGGAACAGAATGCGCGCCACGATGGTCATTGTCTCGGGCTTGCGGACCGCAGCGCCCCAGACTTTGTTCCACATACGCCCTTCCGCCTGCCCATATTTGACGATGCGCTGCATCGCCGCCTGCATCGCCTGCTTCTCGATAGTGCGTAGCGTATTCGCGTCCATCGGCCTCGGCGCCGGGCCGTTGCGATGACGCCCAAAGGTCTCGATGAGGCGCAGCATGCGTTCCTGGAAGGCGGCGGGCGCGTAAAGGGCGTTGCAGAGATTCTGCATGCCGAAATGCAGCTCCTCCATGCTCATCGTGCGACACTGGATATTGGAGCTCCAGGGCACGGCCTGGGTCTCGACGCCGCCAGTGAGAAGCCGCCCCTCTCTGGCGATGCGGTCATAGAGCGGCGTGGCCTCCGACGCCATCAGCGCGCCCAGACTAAAAACCGGGATCGGCGTCGCCATGGCGAAATCATATTGCTGCGCGAAGACGTTCGGCCCGTCGTGGTCGAAGCCGACGATCATGCCGCCCATCACCGAGATTCCGCGGTCGACGAGCTTCTGCACTTCCTCGACGAGGCTGATCTTGAGATTTTGGCGCTTGCCGGTCTCGCGCAGGCTCTCGACATTCGGGGTCTCGATGCCGACGAAAACCTGGGTCAGGCCGGCGGCGACGCACATGTCGATGAGCTCGTCGTCGCGTGTGGCGTCGATCGAGATTTGCGTGACGAACTCCATCGGCCGGTCGCGCCGCCAATCGGCGATGGCCGCGAGCAGCTCCTTGCAATGGGACCGATAGGCGGTGAAATTGTCGTCGGCCAAAAACGCCGTGCGATAGCCATGCGCCCAGAGCGCGTCGAGCTCGGCGATGACATTGGCGATTGGCTTATGGCGTTGCTTGCGCCCCAGATATTGGATGACGTCGCAGAATTCGCATTCGAAGGGGCAGCCGCGCGAGGTCTGCACCGCGCCGAGCATGGCGCGGTCGTTGCGGTAAAGATCCCAGCGCGGCAGAGGCGACAGAGCAAGCGACGGCTTGTCGCCAAAATAGCCGTCCTTCGGCTTGCCGGCGCGCAGATCGGCGAAAATGTCCCCTGCGATCGCCTCCGCCTCGCCGCAGACCAGGACGTCGCAATGGTCGCGCAAACGGGCGGGGCTCAAGCTGGCGTAGGGTCCGCCGATGACGACCGGCTTGCCGCGGCGGCGGAATTCATCGGCGATGGCGACCATGCGGCCGCGTTGGCTCACCTTGCCGGTGATGAGAATCCAATCCGCCGGATGGTCGAAATCGACCGGTGAAATCGATTCGTCGCAAAGTGAGATGTTGAAATCGGCGGGCGCCAGCGCGGCGATGGTGGCGCTCGAAAGGTCCGCCATCATCACGCCGCCCGGCGCGCCGGAGGCTGCAAGAACTTCTCCGCCGAAATAAGTTGGAAAATCGCCTGCCGGATTGATCAGATAAATCGAAGTCATAGCCAAGCCCGAGCAAATAAAGACTTGGCAATTATTTCACTGGCCGCGAGTCGTCGCAAGCTTGACCATCGCGACCGGGCGCTGGACTCAAGCAGATTTGCTTTCGGAAAAGAACAGGCGGGCGGCCTATCCTTTCTTGAAAGGCTTGATCTCGGTCAACGTCCATTCCGCCGTCTTTTCCCGACAGGCGACGCCTTGCAGCTTTTCGACATTGTCGCTCGCCGCAACTTCGGCCAAAAAAGAGCGGCAGATTTTGCCGTCGAGCGGATAGGCTTGGCCGACCGGCGTGAAAGATCCCTTGGCGCCCGATTGCGGGTTATCCCAATGAACGCTCGCGCCGCTGCCCTGCGGATCGAGCGCCGTGCCGAGCGCGGCATTGGCGCGGCGCGCGTCCTCGCTGTCCAGATGGCGGGAAAGCTTGGGCGGCGGCTTGGCGATGGAGCCCGTGACATCCTCGGGCGCGCCCTGCCACATGGACGAAGAAGACGAGTCGCCCATGGGAATGGCGATCGAGCAGCCGGAAAGCGCGCCGGCGGCGATCAAGGCGACAAGGACGCCTGGGAGCGGGAATTGAGCAAAGCCTTCAGCAGCGATATGTCTCTTACACAAGAACAGCAAAGCGCCACCTTACAAACGCCCCCGCCCCCCGAGGGCCCTCTGGAAAGGATTTTCGCTTGAACGCGTTAACGTCGGGTGACTTCGTCGACGCCGAGGAGCCTTTCGCCTTGTTTGGCAAATGGTTCCAGGATGCGAAAGCCAAAGAGCTCAACGATCCCGAGGCGATGGCGATCGCCACCGCCGGCGCCGACGGCATGCCGGACGCGCGCATGGTGCTGATGAAGGAATGGAGTCCCGAGGGCTTCGTCTTCTACACCAACGCGGAAAGCGACAAAGGCCGGCAGCTCGCCGAGAATCCGAAGGCGGCGGCGCTCTTCCACTGGAAATCCCTGCGCCGGCAGGTGCGGCTGCGCGGGCCTGTCGAACAAGTGAGCGAGGCCGAATCGGACGCCTATTACCAGAGCCGCGCGCGCGATTCGCGTATCGGGGCCTGGGCCAGCCAGCAGTCGCGGCCGCTCGAAAGCCGCTTCGCGCTGGAGAAATCCGTCGCGACCTACGCCGCAAAATATGCGATCGGCGACATACCGCGTCCGCCTTATTGGCGCGGCTTCCGCATCGCGCCCATCGCCATGGAGTTCTGGCAAGACAAACCCTTCCGCCTGCACGACCGGGTGCGGTTCGTCCGCGACGCGCCGGGCCAGGACTGGCGCAAGGATAGGCTCTATCCATGAGGCGCGCCGCTCGCGCGGCCGCGATGGCGGGGGCGTGTCTTTTGAGCTTCGACGCTGGCGCGCAGGGGCTTTTCGATTTCTTCGGCCCCGCCCGGCCGATGCGCGCGGCCCCACGCCCCGCCCGCGACATTCCGCACGCCGAGAAAAAGCGCGACGCCAAGCCGAAGAAGCGCGAGGCCGCCAAAGGCCAGCCGGAAGCAACGAAGCCGGCGCCCCAAGGCGCCGAGGCCCCGCCCCCGCCTTACGAGGGGCAGCTTATGCGCCTGTCCGAAATCATCGGCGCCCTCGCTTTCTTGCGCGACCTCTGCGGAGAGAAAGACGGGGAGGAATGGCGGGACAAGATGTCGGCGCTGCTCGACGCCGATGCGCCGAGCGGGCCCCGCCGGGAAAAATATGTCTCGGCCTTCAACCGCGGTTTTCGTGGCTATGAGCTGACCTATCGCGTCTGCACGCCGAACGCCAAGGCCGCCACCAGCCGCTATCTCGATGAAGCCGGGAGGATTTCCCGGGATCTCACCTATAGATTCGGCAATCCGTAGGGATTCTTTTCAATCACGAATTAACCTTTTGGAAAGAGGCGTGTCGCGCGGCGCGGCCAGCTTGTCTAATGTAGCCCTCATGACGCAGACGCCCTTCGCATCTCTCGACGACACCTGCGGTGAGCAACACCAGGCGGCGCTCGCTTATGTTACGGAAGCCTTCGCCGAGGCCATTTTGGCGGGGATCGAAAGCGACTCTTTCGCTCAGGCCGCGCTCATGGCCTCGCTGCGCGAGCTCGTCGCGACCTATGGCGAAGAGGCGGTCGTGAAGCTCGCCGAGGCCCTGCCGGGCAGGATTCGCGCCGGCGAATTCACTTACGCGGCGCGCCACTGAACGCGCCTCATTCCCCCCTTTCTGTAAAAGCGGACTGACTTTTGCGCCGGAATGGGGCAAAACAGCCCGGCGTATTCGGCGCGGCGGGCGATTTTTGCGCAAGGCCCGCGCGCCTATCGGCTCGGCCGCCCCAGACCAGCGATGACCCGCACGATTATCTGTCTCGCCCGCCACGGCGAGACAAATTGGAACATTGAAAGACGCTTTCAGGGGCAGTTCGATATTGCGCTCAACGCCCGCGGCCGCGCCCAGGCCCAGGCTCTCGCCCGCGAATTGGCGAACGCCCATTTCGACCGCGTCTATTCGAGTGATTTGCGCCGCGCCATGAACACCGCCGCCCCCATCGCCGAGGCGCGAGGTCTCACCGTGCTGGCGACCCAGCGGCTGCGTGAGAAGGACGACGGCGTCTGGCAGGGCCACACCCATGCCGAAGTGCAGGCCAAATACGCCGAGGATTACCAGCACTACCTGACCCGCGACCCCGATTTCGCCGCCGCCGAAGGCGAGACGCTCAATGAATTCTCGCGCCGCGTGCGCTCCGTGCTGGCCGACATCGCCCGCGAAAGCGCCGGGCTCACGGTTCTCGTCGTGGCCCACGCCGGCGTGCTCGACATCGCCTGGCGCCTGGCGACGGGCAAGAGCCTCTCGGAGAAGCGCGAGCATCCCGTGCTCAACGCCACGCCCAATTGGATCGCCTTCGAGGACGGGAAGTGGTCGCTCGTCGATTGGGCGCGTGCCGAAGGGCGGCCCGAGATCGCCGCGCCTTGGGACGGGCTCGTCCTGCCGCGGCGCGAAGCCGCCCGCGCATTGATTTTGAACCCCAAGGGCGAAGCGCTGCTCATGCAATATGCCGGCGGGCTCTCGCCGCATTTTCTGGCGCTCGGCCATCATCATTTCTGGGCGACGCCCGGCGGCGCGCTGAAGGAAGGCGAGACCTTCGAAACCGCGCTGCGCCGCGAGCTGCGCGAAGAAACCGGGCTGATCCTGCCGGGCGACCCGGGGCCGGTTGTCGCGACTCGCGACTTCCCGATCGAGATCGGCGAAGACTGGCAGCAGGCGATCGAGCGATATTTCCTCGTCAGGACGGAAGGCTTCGAGCCGCGACCGCAATTGCTGACGCCGGAAGAAAAGATTCACACGCTCGGCTGGCGCTGGTGGTCCGCCGACGCCATCGCGGCGTCGGACGAGCTGATCTTCCCGGAAGCCCTCGCGGCGCTAATTCGTAAATTGAACGCCTGAACGTCGCGCTCCTTCAGCGGGCCCGGCCAGGCTGGAGGAGACGCGTGACGCCGACCGCCCCCGCGAGAGTCAGCGCCGAGCTGCGCCGTTCGATCGCGGTTCCCGAAGGCGGCGCGCTGCTGAGACGACTCTTCGTCTTTCTCGGGCCGGGCTATCTCGTCGCCACCGGCTATATGGACCCCGGCAATTGGGCGACCGCTTTGGCGGCGGGCTCAAAATTCGGCGCGGCCCTCCTCTTTGTCGCCGTTCTCTCCAGCCTCATGGCGATCGTGCTGCAGTCGCTTTCCGCGCGGCTCGGGGTCGGCGCCGGACTCGATCTCGCGGAAGCCTGCCGGGCGCATATGCCCTTTCCGGTCGCGATCGGACTCTGGCTCCTGGCGGAAGCCGGGATTTTCGCGACCGATCTTGCCGAGGTGATCGGAACGGCGATCGGTCTTCAGCTTCTCTTCGGCCTGCCGCTGGCGATCGGAATCCTTGTGACGGCGCTCGACGCCTTTCTCGTGCTCGCTTTCGAACGGCTGGGCTTTCGCAAGCTCGAGCTCTTTGTCGTCGCGACGCTGCTGCTCATCGGCCTGTCCTTCGCCGCGCAACTCGCTTTGGCGCGCCCGGATATGCGGGCCGTCGCGCAGGGGCTGATCCCGAGCCGCCAATTCTTCACGGACCCGGAGATGCTCTATCTCGGGCTCGGCATCCTCGGCGCGACGGTGATGCCGCATAATCTCTTTTTGCATTCCTTCGTGGTGCAGACGCGCGCGGTCGGCGTCTCGACCGAAAAGAAGCGGGAAGCGGTGCGCTTCGCCGTAATCGACAGCGCGATCGCGCTGCTTTTCGCGCTTCTCGTGAATGGCGCCATTCTGGTTCTGGCGGCCGCGGCCTTCCATGCCCACGGGCTGACGGAGGTGGCGGAGCTCGGCGAAGCGCATCGGCTCATCGCGCCTCTCCTGGGCGAACCCGTCGCCGCGACGCTTTTCGCCGTGGCGCTCATCGCCTGCGGGCTGAACTCCACCGTGACCGCCACCCTCACGGGGCAGATCGTCATGGAGGGCTTCATCCGTCTGCGCCTCAGGCCCACGACGCGGCGGCTCGTCACCCGCGCCCTCGCCATCGCGCCGGCCATCGCGGTGACCCTTTCAGCGGGCGAGTCTGCGACCGCGCGGCTCCTCGTGCTGAGCCAGGTTGTGCTGAGCCTGACGCTGCCCTTTGCGATGGTTCCGCTCATCGTCTTTACGGCGAGGCGCAAGATCATGGGCGCGCTCGTCGCTCCCCGACGCACGACCTTGCTGGCCTGTGCGATTGCGGTCCTGATCATCGGCTTGAACGCGAAGCTCGTCTGGGACGCGGTCGCCTGAGCGATTTTACGAAAAGCGCTCCCATGCCGTCTGGCGGGACACGCCTAGGTTTTTGGCGATCTCCGACCAGGTCACGTCCTGGTCTCTCAGCGTCTCTACCATCGTCTGGAGCTGCTCACGGTAACCCTCCGCCGCCGCATTGACCGGCGCGAGCAGCTCGAGAAGGCGTTCCTTGGGCCAGCTTTTCGGATCGAAAGTCCTGTCCACGCCCTCGCCTTCTCCATGCATGATCGCCTGACAGACGCCCACGCATTCGTCGCAGATGTGGATGCCGCCCGGTCCGGCGGCAAGCTTCTGGATCTGGTCCTGGGATTTTCCACAAAAAGAGCAGTAAAGCTTCTTCGCCATGACGCCCTCGTCAGGATTGACCTGACTGTCAGGTAATACCTGACGCAGCCGCCGTCAAGATATCCTCCAGTATAGGAACATGGGCGCTGGCTTGCGCGTTCGAGCCTGAAAGGAATCCAAACCGGGGCATTAAATGAAAGTCTTGAACCTGGGCTCGGCCGAAATTGAAAAAGCCCTCATCTCCCCTGCCTCCGTCTTCGACATCCCTTCCGAGGTCGTCGAGAGCAAGGCGCTCGCCAAGCTGTTGAAGATCGAAATTCTGAAACGCTGGGAGCTCGACGCCCGCGCCCTCTTGCGCGCGACGGAAGAAAATATGGGCGGCGGTGAAACGAGCCAGATCGACGCCGTCAACGACGCGCTGAGCGAGCTCGACCCGGATGGCGAAGCCTTCGCTGATTTCGCCAAGGCGCCGACGAAGCTCTAAGAAGTTTCGCCCGCGCTGGCGCTTGCGTTGGAAGCGCGCTTCTCCCAAATAGTCTGTCAGACATATGCGCTCGCGCCGATTGCGGGCGGGCGCCGCCATGGGCTGATTGGACAAAATGCGCGACCCTTACGACGTTCTCGGAGTCACCAAGTCTGCGAGCGCGGCCGACATCAAGAAGGCCTACCGCCAGCTCGCGAAAAAATACCATCCCGACCGCAACAAGGATGACGCGAAGGCCAAGGAGCGCTTCGCCGAAATCAATACGGCCTATGAAATCGTCGGCGACGAAAAGAAAAAGGCCCAATTCGATCGCGGCGAGATCGGGCCGGACGGCAAGCCGCGCGGATTCGAAGGATTCGGCGCGGGACCGGGCGGATTTACGCGCGGCTGGCGGACGGCCGGGGGCGCTCCGGGGGGCGATCAGCATTACGACTTCAACTTTGGCGCACAGCAGGGCGCCGGCGCCGGCGCTGGCGGCTTCGATCCCAGCGATCTGTTCGCCGATCTCTTCGGCGGCAGGCGACGGCAGGCGACGCCCACGCGCGGCGACGACGTGGTCGCGACCGCGACCGTGCCGCTCGAAACCATCGCCAAAGGCGGCTCGGCCCGCGTGATCCTGCCCTCTGGCCGCACGCTTGAGGTGAAAATACCGGCGGGCGTCGAGGACGGCCAGCAGATCAGACTGCGCGGCCAGGGCCAGCCGGGCCTGCGCGGCGGCGAGCCGGGCGACGCGCTGGTGACCGTGAAGCTCGCCCCGCATCCCTATTTCAAGGTGGAGGGGCGCGATCTGCGCGTCGAACTGCCCGTGGCGGTCTATGAGGCCGCGCTCGGCGCAAAGGTGCAGACGCCCACCCTCGACGGCAAGGTGGAGCTCGGCGTGCCGGCCGGCTCCAACGGCGGCCGCGTGCTGCGCCTGCGCGGCAAGGGCCTGCCCGCGACCGACGGCAAGCCGGCGGGCGACCTTTATGTCGTGCTGAAAATCATGCTGCCCGAGGAGCCCGACGCCGACTTCGACGCCAAGATGCGCGAGCTGCGTGATCGGCATGGCTACGATCCGCGCCGGAAGATGGGTTAATCCAGCGCGGCGCGTAAATCGGCGAGGGTCGCCATGAGCGTCATCGGCTCCAGCGGCGAGGGCTCGAAGCCGACTGCTTCATAGAAAGCTGCGGCCTCCGGCGACAAAGCGTGAACCAATATGCCCCGAATGCCGATGGCTTCAGCCGCCAAAAGGACGCGCAACAGCGCATCCTTCACAAGAGCGCGGCCGAGCCCCTTTTTCTGCCACGCGCGGTCGATCGCCAGCCTCCCCAGGACGGCGACGGGAACCGGATCGGGCATATTGCGGCGCAGGCGCCCTGTCGCCTCGTCGAGATCGACGGCGCCGGACGCCAGCGCGAAATAAGCGACCACTCGGTTGCCCTCGCAGACCACATAGGTGCGCGAGGCGCCGCTCGCCTGATTGGCGCGGGCGCGCCGCCTCAGCCAATCGTCCAGCGCCAAAACGCTGCAATCGAAACCGGAAATATCGTCAGCGTCCGAGATAGGACGCGGCGCGGCGAGCGTCACTCCCAAGGCGCGCGCGTTTTCATGGTCCGGCGCAGCCTTTCATTTGGATTAGGCGGGGCGTCGAGCCGCGCGACAAAATCCGCATAGGCCGCCGCATCCACGCGAAAGAGCCTCTTGTCGAGAAGCGCCTCCTCGGCGGCGTTGCGCGCGGCGTCCAGGACGAAATCGGTTCGACTCTTGGAGACGAGCTTCGCCGCCCGGTCGATCAGCGAACGATCATCCGGCTTGATGCGGAGATTGAGCGTTTCACGCTTTGCGGGTTGCGTCTTGGACGACATCCCGGTTTCATAGCACAACGTAACGCAGACGTCATTACATGAGCGCCGTTCGCCTGCGCTTCACCTTGACCCGCGCCGATTTCCGCGCGACCTAGGGCCAAAGTCCAACGGAGCCCGCGACGAGAGCCATGACCGACGCCGTCGAAACCCGCCTGCCCGACCCCATCGCCGCCGAGCCGGCGACGCGCAAGAACACCTGCGCCGTGCGCATCGGCGAGGGCCCCGGCGCCGTCACGGTGGGCGGCGGCGCGCCCGTTGTCGTGCAATCGATGACCAACACCGACACCGCCGACGTCGATTCGACCGTGACGCAGGTCACGGCCCTCGCCCAGACCGGCTCGGAGCTGGTGCGCATCACGGTCGATCGCGACGAGGCGGCGGCGGCGGTGCCGCATATTCGCGAGAAGCTCGACAAAAAGGGGATCAACGTGCCCCTCGTCGGCGACTTCCATTACATCGGCCACAAGCTCCTCGCCGATCACCCGGCCTGCGCCGAGGCGCTCGCCAAATATCGCATCAACCCCGGCAATGTCGGCTTCAAGGACAAGAAGGACCGGCAGTTCGCCGCGATCGTCGAGCTTGCAGCCAAACACGGCAAAGCCGTGCGCATCGGCGCCAATTGGGGCTCGCTCGACCAGGAGCTGCTCACCCATCTGATGGACATCAACGCGGGTTCCGACCGGCCGATCGACGCCCGCGCCGTGACCCGCGAGGCGCTCGTGCGCTCGGCGCTGGTCTCCGCCGCCCGCGCCGAGGAAATCGGCCTCGCCAAAGACCGCATCGTCATTTCGGCGAAAGTCTCGGCGGTGCAGGATTTGATCGCCGTCTACCGCATGCTGGCGCAGCGCAGCGATTACGCCTTGCATCTCGGCCTCACCGAGGCGGGCATGGGCACCAAGGGCGTCGTCGCTTCGGCCTCGGCGCTCGGCGTGCTGCTGCAGGACGGGATCGGCGACACGATCCGCGTCTCGCTCACCCCAGAGCCCGGCGGCGACCGCTCGCTCGAAGTGCGCGTGGCGCAGGAAATCCTGCAGACCATGGGCTTTCGCACCTTCGTGCCGCTCGTCGCCGCCTGTCCGGGCTGCGGCCGCACGACCTCGACCGTGTTCCAGGAGCTGGCGCGCGATATTCAATCGCACATCCGCGAGCGCATGCAGATTTGGCGGGCGCAATATCCGGGCGTGGAGACGCTCAATGTCGCGGTGATGGGCTGCATCGTGAACGGCCCCGGCGAATCGAAGCACGCCGACATCGGCATTTCGCTCCCCGGCACCGGCGAGACGCCGGCCGCCCCGGTGTTCATCGACGGCAAAAAGGCGATGACGCTGCGCGGCGAGGGCATCGCGGAGGAATTCACGCGCATCGTCGACGATTATGTCGCGCGCCGCTATGGCGGCGAGAAGGAAGGCGCGGCGGCGGAGTAAGCGCCCCCTCCCCGGGCCCGGCGGCTTGTAGCATGGACATGGTCTTCCGCTACGACGAATGCAGCGTACGATCCCGAAAATGCCCCGAGCAAAGACTCCCAGCGCCTCAAGCGAATGACCGCCGACTGGGACGACGAATTTCTCGCAACCCTCGTCGCTGCCTGAAGTCCTTCGCCCGATTCCCCTACCTAAACCGCCCAGCTTTCCAGCGAGAGGTCCGGCAAATCCTCGAAGTCGCGTGGCGCGAGCGTAATGAGGATTCGCCCTTCCGCGATGGCCTGGGCCGCCACCATGCGGTCGAGCATGCGCCGCCGCTTGGGCTCGATTTTGCGCAGCAAGGCGGCATAGGCTTCGGCCGCGGCGCGGTCGAAGGGGAGGATGTCGACGTTTTGCGCGAGCAAAGCCACATTCTCGGCGAGCCTCGGGCTTTTTCCCGCCGTGGCTGCGCCCCCCACGAGCTCGCAATAAACCAGCGCCGGGATCGCCACGTCGGAAATCGACAGCCGCGAGAGCTTGGCGAGCGTCGCCATCTCGCCGCTCGCCGCGGCAAAAACCACAGTCGCATCCAGGAGATAGCGGGGCGTCACTCGGCTTCGCTCCATTCGCGCCTCGGCGGCTTGAACTCCGGCGGCTCCAAGGGCGGCGGCGCGGGGGCGAGGGCAAGACGCGACACGAGCGTCTTCATGTCGAGACGGGCGGGCGACACGACGAGGCTTTCGCCCAGTCGCGTCACGACGACTTCCGATCCTTCTGGAAAAGCGATCTCGCGCGGCAAGCGCACTGCGAGACTATTGCCGGATTTGAAAACCTTCGTCGTCGCCATAGAGCGAACCTTCCAGCCGAGGCCGATTCTGTCAACACCTGTATGAACGTCGATACGTGTCTCTACAGTTATTGCACGATGCCGCCCAGCGCGGAGGCGGCTTTGAGGAAGCGCGACGGATCGACCGCCTCGCCGTCGATGCGCACCTCGTAATGAAGATGCGGGCCGGTGGAGCGCCCCGTGGAGCCGACGCGGCCGACGACGGCGCCGGGCCCGACCTGCTGGCCGGGGAAGACGTTGATCGCCGAGAGATGGCCATAGCGGGTCGACATGCCGCCGCCATGGTCGATCTCGACCAGATTGCCATAGCCGCCCTGCGGCCCGGCGACGCTGACGGTTCCTGCGGCGGTCGCCTTGACAGGCGCGCCATAGTCTTCGCGCAGATCGACGCCGCTATGCAGCGCCGGCCGGCCGAAGAAGGGGTCCGTGCGATAGCCGAAGATCGAGGTGAACTGGAGCTCGCCGGCCAGCGGCTTGCGCAGCGGCGTCGTCGGCAGCGCGCGGCGCAGCCCGTCGAGCGTCGCGACGGCCGTTTGCGCGGCGGCGAGATCGCGTTCGAACAGGCTGTCGCTGGCGCGCGCCGGAGCGCCGACGAAGGGACCGCCGACCGCAAGCGCGGCGTCCTTGCGCGGGCGCTTGATATAGCGATCGACGGAAACGCCCGCGATGTCGAACGCCTGCCGAAGACGGCTCGCGGCCTCGATGGCGGGGCGCACGATGCCGGAAAGACGCCGCGCTTGATCGCGCTCGACGTGATCGAGCAACACCGCGAGGCTTTCGAGGCGTAGCGGCATGGGCGCGCCGGGATCGGCGGCGTGCGCGAGCGCGAGCGACGGCGCACCTGTCCGCGGCGCCATCGAGGTGTCGATCGGGTCGACCTCGCCGCGCTTGGGCGCGGGGCTCGGGGGCGCGAGCGGCAGCGGCTTCGAGTCATCGTCGCCGAGCCGCAGCTCGAGCCCCTCGGGTTCGGGCTTTGCGGCGTAGCCGAGCGGGGCCGCCTCCAGTGCGCCTTTCTGGCCGTTGGCGGCGGCGGGAATGGGCGGCGCCTTTGCGAGCGGCAGGCCCGCCCTCACCGCCTTTACCGCGTTCAGCGCCGAAGGCTCGCGCGCGGCCGGCGTCACCAAGGTAACCCCGGCGTCGGGGGCGACGGTGCGTTCGAGGAGCTGGGCGACGACGGCGGCGCGCGTTTCGAGCTGGGCCTGACGGACAACCAGATTTTGAACCTTCCCCTCGACGCTGTCCTGGTCGATGAACTGCCGGCTCGCGAGCTGGTCGAGGCGCAGCCGCAAAGCGGCGATGCGATCCTCATAGGCATATTGCATCTGGGTCTGGCGATCGATCAGACCGGCGAGCAGCTCGTCGCGGAAGATGAGATAGGCGGCGGCGCCGACGATCGTGGCCACGAGCAGGGCGGCGACGGCGCCGCTAGCCACGAGCGCCGAAACCGGCAGGCGAAACTTGCGGGTGAACTGGCCGCGCGACAGCTCGACGATGTAATCGCCGGACGCATCGACAAAGGGGGAGAACTGGTTACGACTGCGCATTTTGGTTCCGGCGGAGCGGCGGGCGCTCCGTTGAGCTGGCCGGCGAGCGTTTGCTCGAGGGCGTTCTGGCCTCTGCGCCGATCAGAACCCATTAAGGTTAATGCTTCGCCAAAGCGCCTAAAGCCGCGGCGCCTCAAACAGGATCACCCCCGCAAAGCGGGCGGTCGCCGCGTGGACAGAGGCGCGCCATGCACTTATGGTTGGGCATATGCTGCGCCTTGTGACCCGCTTTCTCGGATTGCTGCTGCTCGCGGGAGGGTTCATCGCCCTCATCGTCGACGGCACCCGCTCGATCGCCGGCGGGACGCTTCTCGTCACCTCGCTACGCAGCGGGCTCTCGGATACTTTCCCGGCGCTTTACCGGTCTTTGGAATCGAGCGTCCAGGCGAAATCGGCCTCTCTATGGGATCCCGTGGCGACGACGCTGCTCCTGCTGCCGGTGAGCGTCGCTTTGGGCGGCCTTGGAGCCTTCTTGATTGTCTTCAGCCACAGGCGAGAGGCGTCGAATCGCTATTGGCGCCGCTGATCGGCGCGTTATTCTTCGAAGCATGTCTATCTTCGATGACCTCGCCCGGCGGCTGGGGCCTATCCCGGACCGCGAAACGCCCGTTCCGCATGGCGCGCGCCATTTCGTCACTGGCGCGCCGCTCGATCCGCCTTTCCCGGCGGGGACCGAGCGGGTTCTTTTCGGCATGGGCTGCTTCTGGGGCGCCGAGCGCAAATTCTGGCAGGCGGGCGAGGGCGTTTATGTCACCGCCGTCGGCTATGCGGGCGGGACGACCAAGAACGCCACCTACGACGACGTCTGCACCGGCAGGACCGGCCATGCGGAGGTTGTTCTGGTCGTCTATGACCCCGCCCGGATGTCCTTCGACAGCCTTTTGCGGATTTTCTGGGAGAGCCACAATCCGACCCAAGGCATGCGCCAGGGCAATGACGTCGGAACCCAATATCGCTCGGTCATCTACACGTCGACGCCCGCGCAACTCGCGGCGGCGCAGGCTTCGAAGGCTTTGTATCAACAGGTATTGACGAGGGCGGGCTACGGCCCCATCACCACGGAAATCATGCCCGCGCCGCCCTTCTATTACGCGGAAACATACCACCAGCAATATCTGGCCAAAAACCCGGATGGCTATTGCGGGCTCGGGGGCACGGGCGTCTCCTGCCCTGTCGGAACCGGGGCGGGCTGACCGCCACGCCACCCGCCGTCATTGCGAGCGAAGCGAAGCAATCCAGGGCCGCTATGGCTGCCCTGGATTGCTTCGTCGCTTTGCTCCTCGCAATGACGGGGCTCCGCGTCACTCCGCCCGCAGCACCTGCTGGCAGGCGCCGGGGAGGGCCGCCATGGTCATCGGCGGCCAGGACTTCGTCGATTTCTTGGGGTGCAGCGCCTCATCCGTGAACCACCAGGCCAGCGACTGGTCGCAGCCATCGCCGGCGGGCGTCGGGTCCTGATCCTTGCAGCTCGAGCCGTCGGGGCAGAAGAGCCGCACGTGGAAATGGTAATTGTGCCCCCACATCGGCCGCACCTTGCGCATCCAGGACTCGCCCTCGGCGACGCGGCAGAGGGCGCGCTTGATCGCCGGGTTGACGAAAATACGCTGCACCTTGGGCTCCATCGCGGCGGCGCGGATGAGCGCAATATGCCCCTCGCTCCAGACGTCCTGCTTCACGTCGAGGCGATCCTCGCGCACGACGTCGGTCGCCGACATCTCCTCGCGCTCGGCGCGGGTAAGCTCGCGCCTGGGCATCGGGGTCAGCCATATATCGGCGTCGAGGCCGATCTGGTGTGAGGCGTGGCCGGTCAGCATCGGCCCGCCGCGCGGCTGCGACATGTCGCCGACGAGAAGCCCCGGCCAGCCCGAGGCCTGCGACGCCTTGGCGGAGAAATTCTCGAGGAAACGGACAAGCGCCGGATGGCCCCAGTTGCGGTTGCGCGAGAGGCGCATGACCTGCCAATGCGGGCCGTTGACGGGGAGCTGTTCGCCGCCGGCGAGGCAGCCGCGCGAATAAAAGCCGATCGGGTCCGGCTCGAAGGGCGCGCCCTCCGTCGCGCGGCCGAAGAGCTCCTTCGCCGGCGTTGCGGGGTCGGAAGGGTTGGCGAGCGGCGGCAGGGGCTTCGGATCGAGCGTTCCCTTGTCCTGAGCGCCGGCCGCGCCCGTCAGGGCCAGCGTCAGCAGCGTCGTCACAAGTCTAAATGCGCGCATTTCTTTCACCGTTCTTGTCTTCCAGACGCAGGCTCGCCCTCTTTCAGGTAATCATCCCCTGTCAACCTTACCCTTTCATTTACATTGCTGTTTCGACACTCTTGCGGCACAATCTCGACAATAGTTTTTCTAAAGGGTGAGCGTCATGCGTTTGCGAATCGTCTTGCTGGCTCTGGCGGCCTTTTTCATGTCCTTGGGCCTCGCCCACGCTACCGCGAGCATCCACATCGATTTGTCGACGCAGACCATGCATGTCGACTCGAACGAGGGCAGCTACACCTGGCCTGTCTCGACGGCGCGGGCGGGCTATGCGACGCCGCGCGGCTCCTATGCGCCGACGGGCATGCAGCGCATGCATTATTCCCGCAAATATCACATGTCGCCCATGCCCTATTCGATCTTCTTTCGCGGCGGCTACGCCATCCATGGCACCTACGCCACCGGCGCCCTGGGCCGGCCCGCGTCGCATGGCTGCGTGCGTCTCGCCCCCGGCAACGCCAAGCGTCTCTATGAGATTGTGCAGACGGAAGGCGGCAGCATTTCGATCACGGGCGCCCCGCCGGCGCGCGCCACCCGCTACGCCAGCCTGCGGCGCCATCACGCGCACGCTATGGCCTATGCGCCTGTCCGTCATCATTATTATGGCACGGTTCGAAGCTGGCAGGCCTATCCCTTCGCGCCAATGTGGTGAACGCGCGCGCCCACGCATCATGTTAACGTAACTGCCCATTAACGGCTCTAAACCACAATGCTTGCCGGGCGGCGGGCCGATCCGGGGTCCGCTCAGGCAAGGGCTCCCGCCATGGCGAGGAGCCCGATTTTTCAGGGCTGGCATGGGCGAGATTGTCGAGACGATCATCATCGGGGCCGGCCCCGCCGGTTTGACGGCAGGATATACGCTCGCCAAACACGGGCGCGACGCATTGGTGCTGGAGCAGGACCCGATCTATGTCGGCGGCATTTCGCGCACGGCCAGCTACAAGGGGTTCCTCTTCGACATCGGCGGCCATCGCTTCTTCTCCAAGTCGAAGGAGATCGTCGACCTCTGGAATGAGATCCTGCCCGATGATTTCCTGGAGCGGCCGCGCCTGTCGCGCATCTATTACCGGGGGAAGTTCTACGCCTATCCGTTGAGAGCCTTCGAGGCGCTTAAGAATCTCGGCCTCTTCGAGAGCGCTCTGTGCATGGCCTCCTTCGCCTGGGCCAAGGCATTTCCGGTGAAGGAGCCCAAGACCTTCCATCAGTGGGTGCGCAATCAGTTCGGCGAGCGGCTCTTCGGCATCTTCTTCAAGACCTACACCGAAAAGGTGTGGGGCATGGGCTGCGATGATATTTCCGCCGATTGGGCGGCGCAGCGCATCAAGGGGCTTTCGCTGGGCGCCGCCATCATGGACGGGCTGCGCCGTTCGCTCGGCCTGCGCAAGGCGGAGGCCGGCGCCAAGACGCTGATCGAGAGCTTTCGTTACCCGCGCCGCGGTCCCGGCATGATGTGGGAGGCCTGCGCCCGCAAGATGCAGGAGATGGGCGGACGTCTCCTCATGGGCCGAAGCGTCGACCAAATTCACTACGACGCGGCGTCCCGGCTCTGGACCGTGCGCGCCGCCAGGCAGAATGGCGCCATCGAAACCTTCCACGCGCGCCATGTGATGTCGTCGGCGCCGATGCGCGATCTGATGAACGCCATCGAGCCAAAGCCTTTGAGCCTCTTCAACGCTCGCGATCTCAAATATCGCGACTTTCTGACGGTGGTGCTGATCGGGCGCCCGCAGGAGGAGCTGCCCGACAACTGGGTCTATATCCACGATCCTTCCGTGAAGGTCGGCCGGGTGCAGAACTTCAAGAGCTGGTCGCCCGAGATGATCGCCGATGGCGTCTCGACCTGTCTGGGGCTCGAATATTTCTGCTTCGAGGGTGACGGGCTCTGGGCCGCGCCCGACGAGGAGCTTATCGCACTGGCAAAACGTGAGATCGGCCAGATCGGGTTGATGGACCCTGACGACGTGATGGACGCCTGCGTGGTCCGGCAGGCCAAGGCCTATCCAGTTTACGACGACGCTTACGCCGAGAATGTTGAGACGATCCGCCGCGAGATCGCCGCGCGCTTCCCGACGCTGCATCCAATCGGCCGCAACGGCATGCACAAATATAACAATCAGGACCACGCCATGATGACCGGCATGCTCGCCGCGCTGAACATCATTCGCGGCGAAGAAGTCTTCGACATCTGGCGGGTCAATGAGGACGCCGAATATTCCGAGGCGGGGGTCGCGGGAGCCGAGGAGGCGCTGGCGAGCGAACGGCTCGTGCCGCAAAAGGTGGCGTGACCATGTCGCTTCTCACGGATGCGCATGGCGCGCTGACTGCGCGTCTGGCGCCGGGACGGCTCCTGCGCTTCATTCGCGACATGATCCGCTATGCGGCGGCGAGTGTCTTTGCGCTGGCGCTGGATTACGCGGTTCTGATGTCGCTGACGAAAGGCTTTGGCGTCGGCTATCTGCAGGCCGCCGCCGCCGGCTTCCTTTCTGGTCTCTGCCTGATCTATCTCCTCAGCATCCGCTACGTGTTCGAGGGACGGCGGGCCCGCGCGCCGCGCGTCGAGATCTTGGGCTTCCTGGTGACGGGCGTCATCGGCCTCCTGCTGACCGAAGCCCTCATGCGTCTTTTCGTCGGGGAGTTCGGCTTCGCCCTGTCGATCGCCAAGGCGGCGACGGCGGGCTTCGTCTTCATGTTCAATTTCGTCTCGCGCCGGGGCCTGCTGTTCAAGACCGAACGGTAGCGCTCGACGACGGCCGCTGAGCCAAGGACGGACGATGACGGATTTCGCCACGCCTGATGCGCCGAGCGTCGCGGGCCGCCAGGAGGCGGCGGACTCTCGCCTGCCCGTGGGGCTTGTGCTCGCTCTCGCGCTTCTCTGCGCGGCGGCGCTGTCCTTCTCCCGCGCGGAAGCCGTCTGGCGCACGGGCGCCTTTTTCGACTCCGACGACGCGATGCGGGCCGTCCAGTTGCGCGATTTCCTCGCGGGCCAGCCCTGGTTCGACCTGACCGCCTATCGCCTTGATCCGCCGGGCGGGCTGCCGATGCATTGGTCGCGGATCGTCGACGTTTCGCTGGCGGGGCTCGATCTGCTGTTTTCGCGCTTTCTCGCGCCGGAATATGCGGAGCGGGCGACGCGGCTCGTCTTTCCCTTTCTTTTGCTGGCCGCGCTTTTCGCGGTCGTCGGCTGGCTCGCCGCCATTCTTTCGGGCCCCCGCGCGCGAAGCCTCGCGGTTTGGCTCGCCATGCTGTCAGGGGCGACGTTTCTGCAATTCACGCCCGGACGCATCGACCATCATGCGCCGCAGATCGTCACTTTGGCGGCGTCGCTTTGCTTCTTTCTGCAAGGCCTCGACGCAAACCGGGCGAGCCGCCTCGCCGCCAGCGCGGCGCTCATGGCGCTGTCTTTCGCGATCAGCCTCGAAAACCTGCCCTTCTTCGCTGTGATGATGGCGGCGCTGCCCTTGTTCTTCGTCTTCGAGGGCGCGTCGGCGCGGGGGCGGCTTTTATGGTTTGCCGGCGGCGCGCTCGTCGCCTTTCCCTCCTTCTACGCGGCCACCGTTCCGAGCGCCCGCTATTTCGCTTCCGTGTGCGACGCTTTCTCTTTCGCGCACATCGCAGCGCTTTGCATCGGCGCCTTGTCGCTCGTTGCGCTGGCTTTGGCCGCCCCTTGGCTCCCGACATTCCCCGCCCGCCTCCTCGCAGCCGGCGGGGCCGGGCTCGCAACGCTTTCGAGCGTCCTCCTGCTTGCGCCCCATTGCATCGGCGATCCGCTCGTGGGGCTCGACCCGCTGATACGGGATCTCTGGCTTTCCCATGTGGCAGAAGCGAAGCCGTTGCTCGCGCTCTTTCCTAAAGCGCCCGGCATTGTCGTCGCCACCGCGGCGCCCGTCGCGCTTGGACTTGCGGCGGCAACCGTCTTCGCTTGGCGCGTGCAGGGTCTCGCGCGGCGGCGCTGGCTGCTCACGGCCGCTGTCGTCGCCACCGGCCTTGCGGCGGGTCTCTGGCAGCTACGGGTTTTCTCCTCCGTGACGCCGCTGGCGATGGCGCCGCTCGCCGCCGCCATCGTCGCGCTGGTCGAACGCCCGCGCGTGGGCGTGGCGTTGCGCGCGCCCCTCGCCGGCTTCCTTGCGATCCTCGTTTCGCCGATCGGCCTCGCGCTGGCGCTTCCCTCGGGCGATGACAATGAGGCGGATGGCGAGCGCGCCTGCCTGACGCCGCAGGCGCTGGCGCCGCTCGCCGAGATGGCGCCGACGCGCGTCCTCGGCTCCTTCGATCTCGGCAGCCATATTCTCGCCCATACGCCGCACAGCGTTTTTGCGGCGCCCTACCATCGCGACAATCACGGCAACCTCTTCGCCGCTCGCGCCTTCATGGCCGCGCCCGACGAGGCCGAGGCGATGTTGCGCAAGGCGGGCGTGGGGCTCGTTGTGTGGTGCGCCCGCGCCAAGGCGCTCTCGCCGCTCGTTTCCGCCGCGCCGGACGGGCTCGCCGCCATGCTGGCGCGGGGCGAATCTCCGGCATGGTTGGAGCGCAAGTCGCAGAAAGACGCGCCTCTCCTTGTTTTCGCCTTGAGAGCCGTGAAATAAGCGGCGCAACACTCCTGTACCTTCGAGGAAGCCCCGTGACGTCTTTCGATCGCCGCCGATTTCTCATGGGCGCCGGCGCGCTCGCCGCTACGCCTGCTTTCGCCCAGCCCTCGGCGCAGGAGCAGCTCGACGAGCTGCAAGTGCGCGTCGAGAACAAATCGGTGCAGGAGCTCTGCGCCGAGAAGGACAATATCGAGCTCGACTTCGTCTCGCCGCGCATTCGCGGCCTGCAGATCCAGGCGGTGCATCCGTCCTACATCAACACGATCGTGTCCGACCGCTGGGCGCCGGACTGGTCGAGCTGCGATCTCTCCCACGATCCGAAATTCTTCGCCCAGGCGCGCCGCCGCACCTTCTGGGAGACGCCGGAATTCTGGATGACCGGCTATACCTTCCCCTCCTTCTGGCGGCCCAACGACGTGCCGATCCGCATCGGCGACCAGGTCGAGACGGGCTTCCATCTCATCCAGGTCTGGATGTGGTATCGCGAGCGCGCCGAGGAGATCATGGTCTTCTATCCGCCAGACGGGTATTGGCGCGCCCGGCCGCTGCCCTTCGAGGATATGCGCTGGACCGCCTACGGCTCCTCTTTCCTCGTCGGCCCCGTCGAGACGCAGGAACGCCCGATCGTCGCTTATGAGGAGATCGTCTTCGATCCGAAGACGCGCAGCTTCACGCTGAAGTTCAAGCGCGGCGGCGAGGCGAAGGTTTCTTTGAAGAGCATCGATCAGGAGCGGCTGACGCTCGATGTCTCCTATGATGACGCAATGCCCGGCGGGCGGCCCTTCGCGGCGCTGCGCTCGATGTATGCGATGGAGACGATGAGCGACGCGGCGATCGTCGCCTGGCGTAGCAAGCGCGGCAAGGGTTGGGAGGAAGCCCCCGTCATCGACTTCCCCGGCGCCAGCGCCACGGAGGTCTGGGTTGGCCGGCATCTGCCCTCGCGCCATAATCTCTCGGCGCCCGATATGGTGTTCAGCAAATTCCAGGGCGCTACGGGCAAATGACCGCCGGGCGCTGGGGCGCGCTCGACGTCGCGCGCGGCCTCGCCGTTCTGGCGATGGTCGCCTTTCACCTGACCTGGGATTTGGGCCATTTCGGCTATATCGCCGTGTCTATCCCCTGGTCGGCGCCGGTGAAGGCCTTCGGCCACGCGATCGCCTTCTCTTTTCTCTTCATCGCCGGCGTGTCGCTGGCGCTGGCGCATCGCAATGGCGTGCAGTGGCGGGCCTTCTGGCGGCGCTTTGCGATCGTCGCCGGCGCGGCGGGGCTGGTGAGCGTCGGCACCTATATCGTCTTCCCGAGCGCCTTCGTCTTTTTCGGCATTCTTCACTGCATCGCGGCGGCGAGCCTGCTCGCGATCGGATTTCTCTTCCTGCCCTGGCCGGCGGCGCTGGTTGCAGGCGCTCTATTTTTCGCCGCGCCGCATGTTTTGGCGTCGCCGGTCTTCAATTCGAGCTGGCTGCAATGGCTGGGCCTTTCGACGACCGAGCCTTACACACAGGATTGGCGGCCGTTTTTCCCCTGGGCCGGGGCGATGCTTATCGGCGTCGGGGCGGGACGGGTGATCGTTCGCCGCCTTTATGGCGAGAAGGCGGAGGATCAGAAGCCGGAGCAGACGTCCGCCGAGCCGGGCCAGCCCCCGGCGTGGCTGACTCGGCAGGCTTCTCAGCCGATCCCTTTCCCCGCGCGCGGAGAGAAAGGCTGGCTATCCCTCGCGGGCCGCAACAGCCTGCTCATCTATCTCGTCCATCAGCCTGTGCTCTTTGCGGTTTTCACCGGCCTCGTGATGGTCGCGCCGCCGCCGGAGGCCGCGAGTGATTTCATCGCCGAATGCGTCAGAAGCTGCCGCGCGGAAGGCGCCGAAGAGGGCTTTTGCCATAACGCCTGCGTTTGCACGGCCGAGGAGGCGACGCGCAGCCATGCGCTCGCCGGGGTCACGGATGACGCCGAACGGGGGAAGAGGCTGAGAGAAATCGCCGGAAAGTGCATCGCGTCGCAAAAATAGGGTGCGACGAACGCTCCCCTTCACGGCTGCGGGAGTTCGTCATGGCCGGGCTTGTTGTTCAGTCCGGATAGATGACCGACGGGTGTTCGGGGACATAGCCGACACGTTCGCAATGGCTTGGATTGGCAATTTGGAGCGCCGTCCATGCCGATGGGCGCGGCCTCCCCCGGGGGACGGAATGAAATCCTAGCTTTCCCTTAGGAGATTTTGGCCCGACTGGACCCATCCGCCTCACATGAGCAGTCGTTGCGCTGCGTGGATGGCCGGGACGAGCCCGGCGACGACATGGGAGTGGAGGGACGATGCATCGAGACGGGGAAGGGCTCTGCTAACCGCCCGTCCTACTTGCGGGTGAGAAGGTCCGGCCGTCTCGCCCGAGTGAGCTTCAAAGCCTCTTCATGGCGCCATCTGGCGATCTTCGCATGGTCGCCGGAGAGCAGAATGTCCGGTATCGCGCGCCCCTCGACGTCGCGCGGCCGCGTATATTGCGGATATTCCAGAAGGCCGCCCTCGAAGCTTTCTTCTTCCCCTGAAAGCTCCTCGCCCATCACGCCGGGCAGTAGCCGCACGCAGGCGTCCATGAGCGCCAGCGCAGCGATCTCGCCGCCCGAGAGAATGTAATCCCCGATCGAGATTTCCTCGAGGTTTCGCGCGGAAATGATCCGCTCGTCGACACCCTCGAAGCGGGCGCAGAGGATGATCGCGCCAGGCCCCTCCGCCAGAGCGCGCACCCGCTGCTGTGTAAGCGGGAGGCCGCGCGGGCTCATGAGCAGGCGGGGGCGGGGATCGCCCTCGGGCGCCGCCGCGTCGATCGCCGCCGCGAGAACATCGGCGCGCATCACCATGCCGGGACCGCCGCCGGCCGGAGTGTCGTCCACGGCGCGATGCCGGCCAATGCCGTGCTCGCGGATCTGCTTGGTCTCCAGCTCCCAAACGCCCCGCGCGAGCGCGTCGCCAGCCAGAGACAGCCCGAGCGGGCCGGGGAACATTTCGGGGAAAAGGGTGAGGATCGTCGCGCGCCACATGGGCCGGTTATGGCACGCCTGCGGCTGCGGGAGAAAGGGCGATCGGATATGCTGGTCTCGTAGCGGAGATCTGCTGAAATGAATTTTTTGAGACTCGAGGTCAGAGGCCCGATTTGGAAATATCCAGGCCCCGGCGGCTGGTATTTTCTCTCTCTCGACGGCGAGGAGTCCAAAAGGCTGAAAGGAGAGCGCAGAATCAATCGCACCGGCTTCGGCTATGTGCCGGTCACTGTGACGCTCGGCTCCAGCGTCTGGGAGACGACCTTGTTTCCATCAAAAGAGGGGCCCTATCTGCTCGCGATAAAAGCGAGCGTGCGCGCCAAGGAGCGGCTCGGAGTCGGCGACGAGGTCTCGGCAAAATGCGTCGTCAGGCTCTCCGATCCTCGCCCGGACGCCTTTCCGTAGGTCAGTCGGCCGGGCCTTCGACTTCCGCCGGCGGCTCGACGACGACCCGACCGCCCGCAACGTCGACGATCGGAACCACCGCCTTGGTGAACGGCAGCAGGATCGTCTCGCCCTGTGGCGGTTGGATTTCGAGAATATCCCCCGCGCCGAAATTGCTGAGGCCGACGACGTGACCGATCAATTCGCCGTCACGCGCCTCGGCGCGCAGTCCCACGAGATCGGCGAGGTAGAATTCGTCTTCGTCTTCCGGCGCTGGAAGCTTCTCGCGGGCGATGTAAAGCTCGACGCCCGTCAGCCGCTCGGCGCCCGAGCGGTCGGCGACGCCTTCGACGCGCGCGACGAGCATGTCCTTGCCCTGGGGGCGGACGGATTGAAGCTTGAAGGTCTTGGCGCCACTTTTGTCGGTGAGCGGGCCGTAGGAGCCGATCGCGAGCGGATCAGCCGTGTGGCTCTGCAGGCGAATCTCGCCGCGCACGCCATGCGGCGCGCCGAAACGGCCGAGAAGGACGAGGTTGGGTTTGGTCATGGCGGCTTGGCCCCCTCCCTGGCCCTCCCCCGCAAGCGGGAGAGGGGACGCTCGCGATCAGCATCGTAGATGAAGGCGACGGTCCGCTCCCTCTCCCGCGCAAGCGGGGGAGGGTTGGGGAGGGGGAAAAAGCGATCGATTACGCAGCCGCGTCCGCAGCGGCGGCGGCGGCTTCGGCCGCGGCGGCGGCGCGTTCCTGGGCCTTCTTCTTCGGCTGCGCCTTCTCGGGATTATTGCGGGCCTCGCGCTTCACCACGCCAGCGGCGTCGAGCAGGCGAGCGACGCGGTCGGTCGGCTGCGCGCCCTTGGCGATCCACTCCTTGGCCTTCTCAAGATCGAGAATGACGCGGTCGGCGGCGTCCTTGGCCTTCAGCGGGTCGAAGGTGCCGAGCTTCTCGATATAGCGGCCGTCGCGCGGCGAGCGGGAGTCGGCGACGACGACGCGATAGAAGGGGCGCTTCTTGGCGCCGCCGCGAGCGAGACGAATCTTGAGAGACATGTCAGTTTCCTTGTGAGTCTTGTGATTACTTTTTCTTTCCGAACGGGTTGAGCCCGCTCAGCAGTCCGCCGCCGAGCCCCGGAAGGTTCGGCTTCTGCGCAAGGAGATCGGCCGGGGGAGCGGCCGGAATGCCGGGGGCGCCGGGAGGGGCGCCGCCGAGCTTCTCCTGCAGTTTCTGCAGCTCCTCCTGCGAGGGCATTTGCATGCCGCCGGGGCCGAGCCCCATCATCTGCGCGGCCTTGCCCATGAGCCCGCCGCGCTTGCCGGCGCCGAAGGACTTCATGAGATCCGCCATCTGGCGATGTTGCTTGAGGAGCTTGTTGATATCCTCGACCTTCATGCCGGAGCCGGCCGCGATGCGCTTCTTGCGCGAGGCCTTGAGCAGGTCGGGATTGCGCCGCTCCTGCGGCGTCATGGAGAGGATGATGGCGCGCTGGCGCTTGATGACCTTGTCGTCGAGATTGGCCTTGGCGAGCTGGTCCTTCATTTTGCCGACGCCCGGCAAGAGGTCCATCATGCCGCCGAGGCCGCCGATCTTCTCGACCTGGGCGAGCTGGTCGCAAAGGTCCTGAAGGTCGAACTTGCCCTTGGCCATGCGCGCGGCTGTCTTGCGCGCTTCTTCCGCGTCGATGGCGGCGGCCGCCTTTTCGACGAGGGCGACGATGTCGCCCATGCCGAGAATGCGGTTGGCGATGCGGCTCGGCGAGAATTCGTCGAGCGCGTCCATCTTCTCGCCGGTGCCGATGAGCTTGATCGGCTTGCCGGTGACGTAACGCATGGAGAGCGCCGCGCCGCCGCGGCCGTCGCCGTCCATACGGGTCAGCACGATGCCGGAGAGGCCCACGCGCTCGTCAAAGTTCTTGGCGAGATTGACCGCGTCCTGGCCGGTGAGCGAATCGGCGACGAGCAGGGTCTCGTGCGGATTGGCGTAGGACTTGATGTCCGCCATCTCCTGCATGAGCGGCTCGTCGATATGGGTGCGGCCGGCGGTGTCGAGCATCACCACGTCGTAGCCCTGCAAACGCGCGGCCTCCATGGCGCGGCGCGCAATCTGCAGCGGCGTCTGGTTGGGCTCAATCGGCAGAGTGTCGACCTCGACCTGGCGGCCGAGCACGGCGAGCTGCTCCTGCGCGGCGGGGCGCTTCACGTCGAGCGACGCCATCAGCACGCGCTTGTCGTGGCGCTCCTTCAGCCGCTTGGCGATCTTGGCCGTCGTGGTGGTTTTGCCGGCGCCCTGCAGGCCGACCATCATGATGGCGACGGGCGGGCGGGCGGCGAGGTCGATCGGCTGCGCCGTCTCGCCCAGCGTCTCGATCAGCACGTCATTGACGATCTTGACGACCATCTGGCCGGGGGAGACCGATTTGATGACGCCCGCGCCGACCGCGCGGTCGCGCACCTTATCGGAGAAGGAGCGCACGACATCGAGCGCGACGTCGGCCTCGAGCAGCGCGCGGCGGATTTCGCGTAGCGCCTCGTTGACGTCGGCTTCGTTCAGCGCGCCGCGGCGCGTGAGCTTGTCGAATACGGCGGAGAGCTTGTCGGAAAGGCTCTCGAACATTTTGTCACTCCTGCAGCGCCTGCGTCAGCCGCCGCGCCAAAGCAAAACGCGCCCGGGGGCGCATCGCGCTGCCGGGCGTTGACCTGCCGCCTCATGGGGCGGCTCGGCTGGTCGAACTTTTTTCTCTTTCGAGATCAGCGCGCTTTTTAGGAGCGTCGGGGCGCGTCTGTCAATGGCGGCGGATCAGCGCGTTCCGCCGAGGCGGCGCAGCAGACCCACATTTTCGAAGAACATCTCCCGCGCCGCCGGGCTGATCGCCGCGTGTCCTTCGTCGGCGACGTAGAGAAGCTCCAGCTCCTTGAGCCGCGCAAGTTGCTCTTCGGCGAGACGCGCGGCCTCCTCCATGCCGCCCGAGCCCGCGCCGTCGCGGATATAGCGGGCGAGTTCGATGACATTCTCGGGCGTCGGGTCGCGCGTCTGGCTCATGGCGGCTTTGCTCCTTATTCAAAAGGAGCGTGGGCGCAAAATCCTAAACGGGCCGGTGTGCGGAATATGTAAAATGCTCAGCAATTGGCGCGCGGCATTCCCCTGGTTTATCGGGGCCTTCCGCGCGGCAATGATTTTTATGAACCAGCGCGTCATTGCGAGCGACGCGAAGCAATCCAGAGCCGCGGTAGCCGCCCTGGATTGCTTCGTCGCTGCGCTCCTCGCAATGACGGTGGTCACTGGTTTTCCGCCCCTCCCGTAGGAGGGGTGCCGGTCAAAGACCGTAGATCCTGGCGAAATCAGCGTCCTTGGCGGCGACCTGCTTGGCGAGGTCGACCACGACCTTGCACTGTTTCCAGGTGGCGTCGTCCTGCATGCGGCCGTCGATCATCACCGCGCCGGTGCCGTCGGGCATCGCCTCCAGCACGCGCTTGGCGAAGGCGACTTCCTTGGGATCGGGCGAGAAAACGCGCTTGGCGATCTCGATCTGGGTCGGATGCAGCGACCAGGCGCCGGCGCAGCCGAGCAGGAAGGCGTTGCGGAACTGGGACTCGCAGGCCGGGCCGTCCGAGAAATCGCCAAACGGGCCGTAGAAGGCCTTGATGCCGGCCGAGGCGCAGGCGTCGACCATTTTGGCGATGGTGTAGTGCCAGAGATCCTGCTGGAAGGTCGCGCGCAGGCCGGCGCCCGGATCGGCGTCGGCGATGACCTTATATTCCGGATGGCCGCCGCCGACGCGCGTGGTCTTCATGGCGCGCGAGGCCGCAAGATCGGCCGGGCCCAGCGAAATGCCATGCATGCGCGGGGAGGCCGCGGCGATGGCGTCGACGTTCTTGACGCCCTCGGCGGTCTCCAGAATGGCGTGGATAAGGATCGGCTTGGTCACGCCGTTCTTGCCCTCGAGCTGGGCGAGAAGCTGGTCCAGATAGGCGATGTCCCAGGGGCCTTCGACCTTGGGCAGCATGACGACGTCGAGCTTATTGCCCACCGCGCCGACGATCTGGATCATATCGTCGAGCGCCCAGGGGCTGTTCAGCGAGTTCATGCGGGTCCAGAGGCCCGTCGAGCCGAAATCGGTCGACTTCGCCATCTCGATGAAGCCGGCGCGGGCGGCTTCCTTAGCGTCGGCCGGGATCGCGTCCTCGAGATTGCCGAGCACGACGTCGACCTGCTTGGCGATCTCCGGAACCTTGGCGCGCATTTTTTCGAGATGCGGCGGCACGAAATGGATCATGCGCTCGACCTTGACCGGCAGCTCGCGATAGGGAGCCGGCGCGCCAATGGCCAGCGGACGGTAGAACTGATTAGGCAGTTTCATGCGGGAAAGCTCCGTCACGCGCGTTCCCTCTAGGACGAGCGGCCGAAGGGCCGAAGGGACGCGGAAAAGACCGGGTCGAGCTAGCGCAGACGGGACGGATTGGCAATGGCGCGGCGAAAAGCGCGTGAGGAACGACCATCCGGGGCTTTCCGCATGGGGCGCGCGAGGCCATGATACGCAATAGGACCCCGCCGGATCACCCAATCCTCATGACACGACCCAGTTGGCGAGCTGACCCGAGCGAGATCGCGGCGATTGTCGCGGCCCGCCATGGCGATCCTTTTGGCGTCCTCGGCCCCCATGAGACCGGCGACGGCCGCGTCATTCGGGCCTTCATCCCCGGCGCCCGGACGCTGGCCGCCGAGACGCCGCAGGGCCGGCCCGTCACTGAGCTGGAGCTGGTCCACCCGGACGGCTTTTTCGAGGGGCTGGCCTCTATTGACCCAGGCGCGCCCTATGTTCTGGCGGCCTCGAACGGCCAATCGCAGTGGCGCCTCGTTGATCCTTATGCCTTCCCGCCCTTCCTCGGCGCGATGGACGATCATCTCTTCGTCGAAGGCGCGCATCGGAAGCTCTACGAGCGTCTCGGCGCCCATGTCGTGAGGCATATGGGCGTCGAGGGGACCAATTTCGCCGTCTGGGCGCCGAACGCCAGGCGCGTCTCCGTCGTCGGCGACTTCAACCAATGGGACGGGCGGCGCGCACAAATGCGCAAGCGCGTCGATAGCGGGATTTGGGAGATCTTCCTTCCCGGCGTCGGCTCCGGCGCGGTCTATAAATATGAGATCCTCGGCCGTGACGGAAATCTCCTACCGCTGAAGGCCGATCCTTTCGGTTTCGAAGCGGAGCTGCGCCCTTCGACGGCTTCAGTGGTCGCCTCCGACGCGCCCTATGACTGGGGGGACGAAAAGCACCTGCGCGCGCGCGCCGAGCGCGACCCGCGCCGCGCCCCCATGTCGATCTACGAGGTTCACCTGCCCTCCTGGCGGAAGGCGGATGGATGGCGCTTCCTCACCTATGACGAGCTTGCCGATCAGCTCATCCCTTACGCCGCTGATATGGGCTTCACCCATATCGAGCTTCTGCCGATCAACGAACATCCACTCGACGCCTCCTGGGGCTATCAGCCGATTGGCCTGTTCGCGCCGACGCGGCGACATGGCGACGCGGAAGGCTTCAAGCGCTTTGTCGACCGCGCGCATCAGGCGGGGCTCGGCGTCGTCCTTGATTGGGTTCCCGCGCATTTCCCGACCGACGAACATGGCCTCGCGCAATTCGACGGCGGGCCGCTCTACGAGCACCCGGACCCTCGGCGCGGCTTTCACCCGGACTGGAACACGGCGATCTATGATTACGGCCGGCGCGAGGTCGCGAATTTCCTGATCGCCAATGCGCTCTATTGGCTGGATCGCTTCCACATCGACGCGCTGCGCGTCGACGCCGTCGCCTCCATGCTCTACCTCGATTACTCGCGCGCGCCAGGCGAATGGGCGCCCAATCCCGACGGCTCCAACGACAACAAAGACGCGGTCGCCTTTCTTCAAAACGTCAACACGCTTGTTTACGGGCTCTACCCTGGCGTCGTGACCATTGCAGAGGAATCGACGTCCTGGGCCGGCGTCACGCGGCCCGTCGACATGGGCGGGCTCGGCTTTGGCTTCAAATGGAACATGGGGTGGATGAACGACACGCTGCGCTACATGTCGTCCGATCCCGTCTATCGCAAATGGCGGCACAATGAGATCACTTTCGGCCTGCTCTACGCCTTCGCCGAGAATTTCGTGCTGCCGCTCTCTCATGACGAGGTCGTCCATGGCAAAGGCGCGATCGTCTCGAAAATGCCGGGCGACGAGTGGCGGCGCTTCGCCGGCGCGCGCGCCTATTACGGCTTCATGTGGGGCCACCCCGGCAAGAAGCTCCTCTTCATGGGGCAGGAGTTCGGCCAGACAAGCGAATGGGATTATGCGCGCGAGCTCGAATGGGGGTTGCTGGCGCACGCCTTCCACAAAGGGCTGCGCGACTTTGTTCGCGACCTGAACCATCTCTATCGCAGCCACGAGGCTTTGCATGCGCGCGACTGCGAAAGCGAGGGATTCGAATGGGTCGTCGTCGACGACGCGGAAAGTTCCGTCTTCGCCTTTCTGCGCTATGGCTCCGACCGCACGCGGCCGATCCTTGTCGTCTCGAACTTCACGCCCGTGCCGCGGCGCCATTACCGCTTGGGCCTGCCCTACGCCGGGCGCTGGCGCGAAATCCTCAACTCGGACGCCAGCCCATACGGCGGCTCCGGGCAAGGCAATCTTGGCGGGGTGGATGCGAAGGAAGAGGGCTTCGCCGGCTTCCCGGCGATGGCCGAGATTCAAATCCCGCCGCTCGCCACTTTGTTCTTCGAATTCGACAACGCCGGACTACAATGAAACTCGAATCGCAGACTGGGTGTGACTGATGGCCGCCTATGACAATCCGCCTTTCGCGCGCCACGCCATGGCCTATGTCCTCGCTGGCGGGCGCGGCTCGCGGCTCATGGAACTGACCGACCGGCGCGCCAAGCCCGCGGTCTATTTCGGCGGCAAATCGCGCATCATCGACTTTGCATTGTCCAATGCGCTCAACTCCGGCATTCGCCGCATCTGCGTCGCCACGCAATATAAGGCGCACAGCCTCATCCGCCATTTGCAGCGGGGCTGGAGCTTTTTTCGCGTCGAGCGCAACGAGAGCTTCGACATTCTGCCGGCGAGCCAGCGCGTCTCCGAAGACCACTGGTATCTCGGCACGGCGGACGCAGTGTATCAGAACCTCGACATCATCGAAGGCTACGATCCGAAATATATCGTGCTGCTCGCCGGCGATCACGTCTACAAGATGGATTACGAACACATGCTCAAACAGCATGTGGAGCAAGGCGCGGACGTCACCATCGGCTGTCTCGAAATCCCACGCAGCGAAGCGTCCGGCTTCGGCGTGATGCATGTCGGCGATGACGACCGCATTATCTCCTTCATCGAAAAGCCCGCCGATCCACCCGCCATGCCCGGCCATCCCGATCGCGCGCTCGTCAGCATGGGCATTTATGTGTTCGAGGCGAAGTTTCTGTATGACCAACTGCGCCGCGACGCGCAGGACCTCGGCTCCACGCATGATTTCGGCAAGGACATCATCCCTTACATCGTGAAGCACGGCAAAGCCGTGGCGCATCATTTCTCGCGCTCCTGCGTGCGCGCGGCGAGCGAGCCGCACGCCTATTGGCGCGATGTCGGCACTGTCGACGCCTATTGGGCGGCCAATATCGACCTCACCGATTTCGTGCCGCAACTCGATCTCTATGACCGCAACTGGCCGATATGGACCTATGCGGAAATCACGCCGCCCGCCAAATTCGTGCACGACCAGGTGGGGCGGCGCGGGCAGGCGCTTTCTTCGCTCGTTTCCGGCGGCTGCATCGTCTCCGGCTCGACGCTGCGCCGCTCGCTGCTCTTCACCGGCGTGCGCGTGAATTCCTATGCCTCGGTCGAGAATGCAGTGATCCTTCCTTACGTCGATATCGGCCGTTCGGCGCGGCTTACCAATGTCGTCGTCGATCGCGGCGTGCGCATTCCGCAGGGCCTCGTCGTCGGCGAGGACCCTGAGGAAGACGCGCGGCGCTTCCGTCGCAGCGAGCAGGGCATTTGCCTCATTACGCAGCCGATGATCGACAGGCTCGCGCCATGACTCTACGCGTTCTCGCCGTCGCCTCCGAGATGAGTCCGCTCGTCAAAACCGGCGGGCTGGCCGATGTCGTCGGCGCGCTGCCGGGCGCCCTTGCGGCGGAAGGCGTCGAAACGCGCACGCTCATCCCCGGCTATCCGGAAGCGCTTGCGGCGCTCGGCGCGGGCGAGACGGTTTTGTCTTTCGACGATCTCTTCGACGGGCCCGCATGGGTCCATGCCGGGCGTCTCGGCGCAAGCATCGTCTATACGCTCGTCGCGCCGCATCTTTATGCGCGCGAGGGCGGGCCTTACACTACCGCGGACGGCGTCGATTATCCGGACAACGCCTTCCGCTTCGCGGCGCTCGCCTGGGTCGGCGCGCAGATGGCGCAGGGCGCGCTCGCTGATTTTACGCCGGATGTGCTTCACGCCCATGATTGGCAGGCGGCGCTTGCGCCCGCCTATCTGCATTACAGCGGCAGGCCGCGACCGGCGACGATCGTCACCATTCACAACATCGCTTTCCAGGGGCAGTTTGCGAAGGAACTGCTCACGGAGCTGCGCCTGCCGCCAGAATCCTTCCGGATGGAAGGCGTGGAATATTACGGCGCGATCGGCTTTCTAAAAGCCGGCCTGCAGCTTTGCGACCGCATCACCACCGTCTCGCCGAGCTATGCGCAGGAGATCGAGACGCCCGAATTCGGCATGGGGTTAGACGGCCTGCTGCGTGCGCGGGCCGACGTCGTGAGCGGCATTCTCAACGGCGTCGATGAAGACGTCTGGAACCCCGCCACGGACGAGCGCATAGAAGCGACCTATGACGCCGCGACCCTCTCGGCGCGCGCAAAAAACAAAGTCGCGCTACAAAAGCGTATGCATCTCGACGCTGACCCCGAGGCTTTTCTCCTCGGCGTCGTCAGCCGCATGTCCTGGCAGAAGGGGCACGACATGCTGCTCGCCACTCTGCCGTCGCTCATGGCGCGCCATGCGCAGCTCGCCTTGATCGGCACGGGCGAGAGACATCTCGAAGAAAGCTTCCTCGCCGCGCGGGACGCCTATCCCGGCCGCGTCGCGGTATGGGTGGGTTACAGCGAGGATCTGGCGCATCTCATACAGGCGGGCGCCGACGCTTTCCTTGTCCCCTCGCGCTTCGAGCCATGTGGGCTGACGCAGCTTTACGCCTTGCGCTACGGCGCGGCGCCGATCGTCTCGCGCGTCGGCGGATTGAAGGATACGATCGTCGACGCGAATGAAATGGCGCTCCAGGCGGGCGTCGCCACAGGTTTCCAATTTTCACCGCCGACAGCGGAGGCGCTCGACATTGCGCTTCGCCGGGCGCAGGAAATTTTCAGGGACAAGGACACGTGGCGCAAATTGCAATTGAACGGCATGAGCACGGACGTCTCCTGGCGCCATCCGGCGAAACGCTATGCGACGCTGTATCGCGAGGCGATTGCGGCGCGGAGCTGAGGGGCTTCTTGCCCCCTCCCTGTCCCTCCCCCGCTAAAGCGGGAGAGGGGACGCTCACGATCGGCATAGTGGATAAAGGCGACAATCTGTCCCCTCTCCCGCGCGAGCGGGGGAGGGCTAGGGAGGGGGCCTGATGCGCATCTCCCCCGGCGCCCTGGAGCCACTCGGCGTCACGCTCGACGACACAGGCGCCAATCTCGCCGTCTTCTCGGCCCATGCCGAAGAAATTCATCTCTGCCTTTTCGAAGAAAGCGACGCAGAGACGCAGCGCATTCGCCTCCCCGCAAAAACGGGCGACGTCTTTCACGGACATATTGAAGGATTGAAAGAAGGCCAGCGCTACGGCCTGCGCGCTTACGGCCCCGACGCGCCGCATGAGGGCCATCGCTTCAACGGCGCGAAGCTTCTCATCGATCCTTACGCGCTCATGCTCGATCGCGCGCTGACGCTGCATGACAGCATGTTCGCATCCGGCGCGGCTGCTCGGGAAGACAGCGCGCCTTTCGTCGCCAAATGCGTGATGACGCGCCCGGAGGCGGCGGCGCCTTCGCGCCCGCGCCATTCGTGGCGCGACACCATCATCTATGAGATGCACGTTAAAGGCTTCACGGCGATGCATCCGGATGTGCCGCCGCAGTTGCGCGGCACATTCGCAGGCCTTGCGCATGAAGCGTCCATCGCGCATCTCACAAAGCTCGGCGTCACCACGCTTGAACTCTTGCCCTGCGCCGCCTGGATTGACGAGCGCCATCTGCCGCCGCTGGGTCTCACGAATTACTGGGGCTACAACCCCATCGCCATGATGGCGCCCGACCCGAGTCTGGCGCCGGGCGGATGGCGCGAGGTGCGCGAAGCGGTTGATGCGCTGCATGCGGTTGGGCTCGACGTCATCATCGACGTCGTCTTCAACCATACGGGCGAGAGCGACGAATGGGGGCCGACGCTGTCGCTGCGCGGCCTCGACAATGCGAGCTATTACCGCCTTGCCGACGACCGCGCGCGCTATGTGAACGACGCCGGCTGCGGCAATATCCTCGCCTTCGACCGCGCGCCCGTCGTGCGTCTCGCCATGGATGCGCTGCGCGCCTGGGCGATCTATGGCGGCGTCGATGGTTTTCGCTTCGATCTCGCGACGACGCTGGCGCGTCATCCATCTGGCTTCGACCGTAACGCGCCTTTCCTCGCCGCGCTGCTGCAAGACCCGGTTTTGCGCGACTTGAAGCTCATCGCCGAGCCCTGGGACATGGGGCCGGGTGGCTATCAGCTTGGGCATTTCCCGGCCGCCTTCGCCGAATGGAACGACCGCTATCGCGATTGCGTTCGCCGCTTCTGGCGCGGCGACGCTGCGGGCGTGGCGGAGCTTGCGACCCGCTTCGCCGGCTCGCAGGATTTCTTCCCGCGCCGCAGCCCCTCTCACAGCATTAACTTCATCACCGCCCATGACGGCTTCACGCTGCGCGACCTCGTCTCCTATGAGCGCAAGCACAATGAGGCGAATGGCGAAGAGGGGCGTGACGGCGCAAACGAAAACCTCTCCTGGAACAAAGGCGCCGAAGGCGAGACCGACGATGCGGCAATCGTCGCGGCGCGCGCGCGCGACCAACGCAATCTCTTGGCGACGCTGCTGCTCTCACGGGGGACGCCCATGCTCTCCATGGGCGCGGAGCTGGGCCATACGCAAAAAGGGAACAACAATTCCTATGCGCAGGACAATGAAACAAGCTGGCTCGATTGGGCGGCGGCCGATCCTTCGCTGATCGAGGCCGTCGCGCGGCTGATCGAACTGCGCAAGGCGCATGTCTGTCTACGTGACGATCGCTTTCTCGATGGCGGCGCGCAGGATGAAACACTTCTTCCCGACGTCGAATGGCTCGGCGCCGACGGCGCGCCGATGCGCGAGGAAGACTGGCGGCGTGGCGACGCTGAGACGCTGATTGTGTCACTTTATGCGAATGGCGACCGCGCGCTCGTAATCCTCCATCGCGGCCGGGCGCCTCGCGAGGTGACGCCGCCGCCGGCGCGCGACGGTTATGACTGGCGCGTGGCTTTCGACGCCTCTGACACCGCCGGTGTCTCGGTCGTTGCGGACAGGCTGACAACGCCGGCGCGCAGCGTGCTACTTCTCAGGGAAGAAAAAAGCGCCGCGCGACGCGCGCCTGCTCCCGTCGCCGACGCAATGCTCGCGCATCTTGCAGAAGCTGCTGGAATCGCCCCGAATTGGCGCGACGTCGACGGCGCGGCGCATGACGTTCCCCGAGAGACGCTCCTGAACCTGCTGGCAGCCCTCGGCCTGCCGGCGCAGACGCGCATTGAGGCCACAGACAGCCTCGTCCGCCTCGCAGACGCGCGGGATCGACGCGCGCTTCCGCATCACGCCGTCGCGCGTGACGGAGAAGCAATTACTTTGCGCCTCGCCGCCGCTGATTGCCGCGCGCCGTCGAACCTTATTTTATCGGATGAAAACGGGTGCGACGCGCGCACCCTAAAACTTCCAACACTCTCCCCCTATGCGTGGCGGGGCGTGGATGGTCGGGTGACGCACGGGTATCTTGCGCAATTGCCGCCCCTCGATTCAGGCCGCTACATTTTGCGCGCGGAGCATGAAGACATCGCCTGCCGCCTGATCGTTTCGCCCGCGCAATGCAATTTGCCGCAGGGCCAGCGTGAGTTCGGCATATCCGCGCAGCTCTATTCCTTGCGTCGCGACGGCGATCAGGGGATCGGCGACTTCACGACGCTCGCGCGGCTCGCGCGAAACAGCGCCGAGTCGGGCGCGGCGCTTGTCGCCATCAATCCGCTGCATGCGCTCTCCTCCCAGGATCGCTCGCGCGCGAGCCCCTATTATCCGTCGGACAGGCGCTTTCTCGATTCGCTCTACATCGACCTCGAAAGCCTCCTTGGCGACGGCTTCAATGAGACAATTGCGCGTGCGCTCTCGACGCGCGACACGGTCGATTATCCGGCCGTTCATGCGTTGAAACAGCAGGCGCTCGAAAAAGCATTCGCGCGTTTCGATGCGCTGGCGCATCAGCAGCAAGACCACACGCTCGTCGTCGCCGACTTCACCAAATTCCTCACGGAAGGCGGCGAGGCGCTCACGCGTTTTGCGCTGTTCGAAACGATCAGCGAAGCGCGCGGCGGCGCGGATTGGCGCCAATGGCCGCAGGAGCTGCGCGACGGCGCGCCACATGCGCTCGCCGCTTTTGCCTTGGAGCACGCAACGCGCATTCGCTTCCAACGCTTCCTGCAGTGGATCGCCGATCGCCAATTCGCACAAGCGGCGCAAGACGCGCGCGACGCGGGCCTTGCGCTCGGCTTCTGCCGTGACCTTGCCGTCGGCGCCGCGCCCGATGGCGCCGAGAGCTGGAGCAAGGCATCTCGTCTCCTCGACGGCTTCTCGATCGGCGCGCCGCCCGATCCCTTCAGCCGCAAGGGCCAAAGCTGGGGACTGCCGGCGCTAAACCCGCTGGCGGTTGAGAAAGATGGCGGCGCGGATTTCGCCGAGCTGCTGCGCGCCAATATGCGCCACGCCGGCGCGCTGCGTATCGATCACGCAATGGGACTGGCGCGGCTTTTCCTCGTGCCAGAGGGCGAGAAGGCCGGCGCCGGCGCCTATGTCTCCTACCCGTTAGAGACCTTGCTGGCGCAGCTTGCACTCGAGAGTCGGCGCGCCGGCTGCATGGTGGTCGGGGAAGACCTCGGCACCTTGCCCTGGGGCTTCCGCGAGCGGTTGGAGGCGGCGAATGTGCTGAGCTATCGCGTCGTTTGGTTCGAGCGCGCCGGCGAGGGCTTCATCCGGCCGAGCGATTATCCGGTAAAGGCCATGGCTTGCGTCTCCACCCATGACCTGCCGACATTGGAAGGCTGGTGGCGCGGCGCGGATATAGACGAAAAAGAAAGGCTTGCGCTTCTCACGCCTGAAGCGGCGGCGGCCGAGCGCGAAACGCGCACAAAAGACAAGCGCGCGATGCTCGACGCCTTGCGCGACGAGGGCCTGTTCGACGCCGCTGCGGAAGATATTGCGTTCGACGATGCGCTCGCGGCTGCGCTGCATCGCTTCGCCGCCCGCGCCCCGTCTTTGCTCGCCATGGCGCAGCTCGACGATCTGGCTGGCGAAAGCGTCGCGGTCAATCTCCCTGGCACGGATGCGGAGCGGCCCAACTGGCGGCGCAAGCTCGGCCCTTCGATAGAAGCGCTTTTCTCGACCCCGCGCGCGGCCGCGATCATCGATGGGATTCGCCGCATTTCGGTCTAGATTGAGTCGGCATAGTCGCGGCTCTTCATGGAACCAGGCTATATGGCGCGCATGACATGGGCGAGCGAGCAACTGCGGACAGGCGAGGGGCGTGGTCTCTTCGTCCTGCTGTCGCTGGCCGCCGCCCTTTCCGCGCACGCTGAAGAAAAGGCGGGCGATTCAAGCGATCTATCGATCAAGCGCCTGGAGCTGCGCGGGGTCGAGAGCACGATAGACGAGGCGAGAGAGCGGGCGAAGAAGCTCGAAGGAGAGATCGCCTCGCACGCCGCCATACGCGAAAACCTCAACAAAGTTCTGCTCGAGGCGACCGGCCGTCTGCAGGAGACGGAAGAGCACGCAGCCCAGATCGAAGAAAGACTGACCAAGCTTGCCGGCGACGAGAAAAAAATCGTCGACTCGCTAGATAGCCGCCGGGCGACGATCGGCGAGGTGCTGATGGTTCTCCAGCGCATGGGCCGGCGCCCGCCGCCCGCGCTCCTGGCCCGCCCGCAAGATATTCTCGACGCTCTGCGCGCCTCGCTGGCGCTGGGCGATATGCTGCCGCAAATGCGCGCCGAGGCGCGCGCGCTGCAGGACGATCTCGCCGAGCTTGTCCGTCTTCGCGACATGGCCCGCCACGAGCAGGACCGCCTGAGCGAGGAGAAGAAGGCGCTGGCCGAGCAACGCGCGCGGCTCGGCGACTTGATCGCCATGCGGCAGGAGGCGATCGAAACCGCACAATCGGCGATGCAGAAGGAGGCCGCGCGCTCTGCGGCGCTGGCGCGGCAGGCGTCCAGCCTGAAAGATCTGATCACGCGCATGGAGGCCGAAAGCGAAGCCGCCCGCAAGGCGGCGGAGGCGGCGCGCAAGGCCGATGAGGAACGGGCGGCGGCGCAGGCAAAGCTCAGCGAGGAGCAACGCCGCAAGGCGCTGGCGGCGCCTTTCAAGGACGCGGCGCGTCTCGCGCCCGCTGTCTCCTTCGCCGACCTCAAGGGCAAGCTCAACTTCCCGGTGGCGGGGCCGGTGCTGAAGCGCTTCGGCGCGCCGGACGGTTTCGGCGGCAAGGAAAAAGCCTATTACATCGGCGCAAGGGACAATGGCGTCGTGGTCGCGCCCTCCGATGGCTGGGTTCTATTCTCGGGACCATACAGAAGCTACGGACAACTCTTGATCCTTAACGCAGGCGACGGCTATTATGTCGTCCTGGCCGGCATGAATCGCTCTAACGTGAACGTCGGACAATTCGTCCTGGCGGGCGAGCCGGTGGCCAGCATGGGAGACGGAGCCGCGCAGACGGCCGCAACCGTCGCGATCGGCGCGAAACAACCCATTTTATATGTCGAGTTCCGCAAGGACGGTAACTCGATCGACTCGAGCCCATGGTGGGCCAAGTCAGACAGTCGGAAGGTCGGCGGATGATTCGCAAAACTGCTCTAATCGCTACCGGAATCGCCATCGGAGCCGGAAGCGCGACGCTCGGCCAACAGGCCCGCGCTCTGATCGGCGCGCCGGCCGCCGCCGCCACCACCGCCGATACGTATAAAAATCTGAGCCTCTTCGGCGATGTGTTCGACAAGGTCCGCGCCGATTATGTCGAGAAGCCCGATGAGCAGAAGCTCGTCGAAAACGCGATCAACGGCATGCTGACCTCGCTCGATCCGCATTCGAGCTACCTCGACGCCAAGGGCTTCAAGGACATGCGGACGCAGACGGAAGGCAAGTTCGGCGGTCTCGGCATCGAAGTCACCCAGGAAGACGGCCTCGTGAAGGTTGTTACGCCGATCGACGACACGCCGGCCTCGCGCGCGGGCATCATGTCCGGCGACCTCATCGGCGCCATCGACGACGAGAATGTCCAGGGCATGACGCTCAACCAGGCCGTCGATAAAATGCGTGGCCAGATCAACACGCCGGTCAAGCTGACGGTCTACCGAGGCAAAGACAAGGACAAGATCGAGGTCAAGATGACCCGCGCGGAGATTCACATCAAATCGGTGCGCTCGCGGACCCAGGACAATGACATCGCCTATGTCCGCATCTCCCAGTTCAACGAGGAGACGGCAGACGGCCTGCGCAACGCCATGGCCAAGGCGCAGCAGGAGATCCCGGCCGACAAGTTCAAGGGCTATATCATCGACCTGCGGAACAATCCGGGCGGCCTGCTCGACCAGTCGATCCAGGTGGTCAACGCCTTCATCGACAAGGGCGAGATCGTCTCGACGCGCGGCCGCAACGCCGACGAGACCCAGCGCTACAACGCCCGTCCCGGCGATCTTTCCAAGGGCAAGCCGGTCGTGGTGCTGATCAACGGCGGCTCGGCCTCGGCCTCGGAGATCGTCGCTGGCGCGCTGCAGGACCACAAGCGCGCGACGCTCATCGGCACGCGCTCCTTCGGCAAGGGCTCGGTGCAGACCATCATCCCGCTCGGCGGCGCGGCCGGCGCGCTGCGCCTCACCACGGCGCGCTACTACACGCCGTCGGGCCGCTCGATCCAGGCCAAGGGCATCGATCCCGACATGCAGATCCTGCAGGAAGTGCCGGATGAGCTGAAGGGCAAGGACGACACCAAGGGCGAAGCCTCGCTCAAGGGCCATCTCAAGAACGGCGAGGACGAGAAGTCGGGCTCGCAGGCCTATGTCCCGCCGGATGAGAAGAAGGACAAGCAACTGACCGCGGCCATCGACCTGCTGCACGGCAAGTCCCGGGCGCAGATCATCGCCGAGCAGACCAAGGAAATCGCCAAGGACTCGACAAAAGCTCCGACCAAGGCCAATTAAGCGGGGCGGACAGGGCTAGAAAAGCGGGCGCCGCGGGAAAGCGGCGTCCGCTTTCTTATTTCTGGCGGTTGGGCGCCGCTGCGCTGGATTCCCGATCGGGCTTCGCCTGTCGGGAATGGCAGAGGCCGATTATCGAAGGATCCGACGTTCCACGATGCCGAATATCCTCGACTACGCCAATCCGACGCGCTTCCTCAATTTCGCGCGCATCGTCCTGCCCTGGCTCTCCGGCCTCACGCTTATTCTGCTCGCCGTCGGGCTCTACGGCGCCTTCACCGCGCCGCCCGACTATCAGCAGGGCGAGACGGTGCGGATCATGTATATCCATGTGCCGTCGGCCTGGCTGGCGATCTTCGCCTATATTGTGATGACCTCGGCGTCGCTCGGCGTTCTGGTGTGGAAGCATCCGCTCGCCGACGCCGCGCAGAAGACCGCCGCCTCGCTCGGCGCCGCCTTTACTTTCGTCTGCCTCGTCACCGGCTCGCTGTGGGGCAAGCCGATGTGGGGGACATATTGGGTGTGGGACGCCCGGCTCACTTCGATGCTGGTGCTGTTCCTGCTCTATCTCGGCCTTATCGCCGTGCGGCAGACGATGGACGACACCCCGCGCGGGGCGCGCGTCGCCTCGATCATGACGCTCGTCGGCGCCATCGACATTCCAATCATCAAATATTCGGTCGATTGGTGGAACACGTTGCATCAGCCCGCTTCCGTCTTCCGCATCGGCGGGCCGACGATCTCGGGCTCCATGCTGTGGCCGCTGCTGGTCATGGCGCTCGCGGGGACGCTTTTGTTCCTGACCCTGCATTTCATGGCGATCCGCAATGAAATCCTGCGCCGCCGCCTCGCGCGCCTCTCGATGCAGGCGCTGCAGGAGGCGGCCCGGGACGAAGGCGAGGCGCCCACGCTCGAGGCCGCGCAATGAGCGAACATCAAACCTTTGTGGCGATCGCCTATGCGATCGCCTTTCTGACGATCGGCGGCGCCGCCGCGCGCATCATCCTCGACTACCGGCGCCTGAAGGACGAGCTTGCCCGCTTTGGCGCCAAAGGCCAACGGGATGAGGGAGGCGCGGCGTGAGCGAACCCGTCATCGCCCAGCGCTCGCCGCTGCGTTTTCTGCCGCTCATTCTTTTCGCCCTGCTCGCAGGGCTGTTCCTCATCCGGCTCTTTGCCGGCGACGCGTCGCGCATCCCGTCGGCGCTGATCGGCAAGCCCGCGCCGACATTCAACCTTCCTGCTCTCGATGGCCTCAAGGACACGCCCGGTCTTTCGACCGAAGACCTGCGCAAGGGCCATGTCAGCGTCGTCAATATTTTTGCGAGCTGGTGCGCCCCCTGCCGGCAGGAACATCCCGTGCTGATGGCCATGGCGCGCGACGCGGCGCTGAAGGAAAAAGGCATCGAAATCTATGGCCTTTCCTACAAGGACGAGCCCGCCAATGCGCTGGGCTTCCTGCAGGCGGGCGGCAATCCGTTCCAGCGCGTCGGCGTCGATCCGGCGGGTCGCACGGCGATCGACTTCGGCGTCTATGGCGTGCCGGAAACCTTCGTGATCAAGGGCGACGGAACCATCGCCTATAAATTCGTCGGGCCGTTGTCGCCCTCGGCCGTGGCGACGACGCTCCTGCCGGAGATCGAAAAGGCGATGGGCAAATAAGCCTATCGCCGCTCCGGGAGCCGGGCGCCGTCGCGCGGCGGCTTCGATCCCTTCTGGAACTCCACCCCGACCAGCGTCTGCCGGCGCCAGACCACCCGGGCGACATGTTTCGCTTGGCCGGCATGGAGGATGAAATTGTCGGGCAAGGTCGCGCCCAAGCCGTCGATCTTGGCGCCGGTCGTCGAAATGTCGACGATCCGGCACGGTATCGCCGGCTCCATTCCGCCCGGATCGGCCCAGACATCGGTGTAAGACTTGTGCCTCGGGGCCGCGCGCCTGTCGCTTAAGGCGCCGGTCTGCTGCCGGGATTTGTCCGAGAAGGTGGCGGCCATGGAATCTCGCGCGGCAAGCAGTTCGACAAGACCGCAAGCCTATTCCAAAGCTGCTTACGCTTTCCTCAACGAAGCCGCTAAATAGCTCCTAATACCATTTCCGGTTGAGTAGCTCGCATGGGGACTTGTCATTCCCGACGGGCCGAAGGCCCGATCGGGAATCCAGAGCCACAAGAGCGCTGCTTTTGCCCAGAGCCCGTCATTGCGAGCAAAGCAATCCGGGGCGGCGATGCGGCTTTGGATTGCTTCGTCGGCTCCGCCTCCTCGCAATGACGGCGGTGAGTCCCTGTGTGTTCAAACGACGCGAGCGTCGGGGACGGCGAACCAATCGAGCGGATTTCGGAAAGCGCGTTAGCGATTCGCTTACGGCGCTTTCAGAAAGAGCCCCACTGTCAGCAGCGACCCGATGACCACAATGAATATCCGCAGGATTTTCTCGTCTATCCGGTGAATGAGATGGGCGCCGCCGACGCCGCCGATCGTCGCGCCCGCCGCCGTGACGAGCGCCTGCTCCCAGTGAAGATCCGGCGAAAACAGGAAGATGACGACAGCCGACGCGTTCATCACGCCGGCGAGCACATTTTTGGTCGCGCTGGCGATGCGCACCGCCTGGCCGGCCATGGTGAGCGCCGCAACCATCAGGAACCCGGCGCCGCCGCCGAAATAGCCGCCATAGGTGGCGATGAGAAATTGAATGAAGCCGGCGCCGGCGGGAGAAAGATGGCCCTCCGCCTCTCCCGGCTTGCGAAAGAAGCTGCCCCAGGCGAAGAGCCCCGTGGCGAAGAGCACCAGCCAGGGCACGAGCCGGGCGAAAAGGCCGCGCGGGGTCTCCAGCAAGATCACCGCGCCAATGGCGCCGCCGATAATGCAGATGACGAAGAGCCAGGCCAAGGTGAGCGCGCCAACGCCTCTGGCGTGGCTGCGCCCAGTCCAGCCGGTCGCGACCTGCGCCGGAAAGAGCGCGACGCAGGAGGTGATGTTCGCCGCGAGGGCGTCCATGCCGGTGAACATCAGCGTCGGCAGAATGAGGAAGGAGCCGCCGCCCGCGAGCGCATTTTGCGCGCCCGCCCAGATCGCGACGGCGAAAAGCAGAAGGTAGGCCATAAAGGGGCTATGTCAGCTCCCATGCCGCATGGCAAGCGGTTCAGGATTTTGGAGCCGCCTCTTGCGCCAGACCAGCGGCGATGAGGCGCACGAGGGTCTCCAATTGCGCGTCGAGCGCCTCGGGAGGCGTTTCCTCGAGCTTCTCTTCGAGACCGAGCGCCACGACGCCATGGACCGCCGAGAAGAGCGTGCGGGCGAGACGCGCGCGGGATTTTTCGTCCCAGCCGGGCAAAAGCGCCGCCAAGGGCGCCTCGAGGCGCCCGAACAATTGGTTGCGCTCGTCCGAATACCAATCGGGAACCCGCGCGCCGCCCGAAAGGCGATGTTCGAAAAGCGCGCGCCAGCTCGGCTCCTCTCTGCGGGCGAAATCGAGATAGGCGCGGGCGAGCGCGAGCAGCGCCGCCGACGGGTCCGCCTGGCTCAAGGCGGCGTCGAGGGAATCGCCCAGCCGCTCCAGCGTCGAGAGATTGACGCGCAGGATCAGCTCGTCGAGATCGTCGAAAGCCGTGTAGATCGCGCCGAGCGCGCAACCGGCCTCGGACGCGAGGTCGCGCGCCTTCAGCCCGCCGAGGCCGCGCGCCGCGACGGACTGCCGGGCGACATCGAGAAGGCGCTCCCTGAGCTTCTGGCGTCGCTGCGTTCCGGCTTCGGTTCTGGTCTCGCTCACCGATCATTCCTTTCGAGGCCGTAAGGCCGCCGCGGCGGCAAGAATGGGCGGGGAAGGCGGCCGCGCCAAGGCGAGCGGCGTTCTTCCGGTGTTTCAAAACCGCGCAACCTATTGAGCGGTTCCAGACTTGCGCATGTCCTAGAGCACAGCCCCGAGCCGCGTTCAATGTTTTCTTGAACTTCGTTCACAGCGATGCTAAGTAGGGCTTGTGAACATTGTTCAGTAACGCTCAGGGGAGAACCCGAATGCTAAAGACTGTCGTCACATTGTTCCGGGGAAAGGCGTACGAAGCCGAGGAACGGCTCGCAGACCGCCATGCGCTCGCCATCCTCGATCAACAAATGCGCGACGCCGCCCTGGCGGTGGAACGCGCCAAAAAGACGCTCGCCCTGGCGAGCGCGCAGGACAAGGCGGAGGAGCGAAAGCTCGACGCCACGCGAGCGCAGATCGCCGAGATCGAAACCCGCGCCGTCGCGGCCTTGAAAGCCGGGCGCGACGACCTTGCCGGGAAAGCCGCTGAAAATATCGCAGACCTCGAAAGCGACGCCACGGCGGCCGAGAAAGCGCGCGCGCTGTTCTCAGTCGAGATCAAGAGCCTCGAACGTCATCTGCGCGACCAATCCGCCCGCCTCGCCGAATTGGAGCGCGGCAGGCGGATCGCCCGCGCGGCCGAGGCCGTTCGGATCGCCCGTCGCGGGAGGCTCGAAGAGGCGCCTTGCGGTCAATCGACCCTTTCGGAGGCGGAAGCCACATTGGCGCGGCTGCGGGAACGGCAGGCGGAAGCCTGCGCCGCTGAAGCCGCTCTCGATGATTTGGACGCTCGCGACAAAGCCCAGGACCTCAACGCGGTCCTCGCCGACGCCGGCTTCGGCCCGCCGGTGAAGCCGCGCGCGGCGGATGTTCTCGCAAGGCTGAAAGAAAAGGCCGGCGCGGCGTGAGCCAGCCCGCCGGCCTCGTCGCCTGAAAGCAAGGCCCCAACTACAGTCCCGATAGAAGGAAATGAAAATGTCCGCTCAACCAATCAAACATTCCGCCGCATTCGTCGGCTTCTCCTATGTTTCCTTCGGCATTGCCGCGCTGATGGTGGGCGGCGGCGTCTTCGTCATGCCGATCGACCATTGGATGAAAGGCTTTCTCATCATGGGCGTGGTGATGCTCGTGCAATCCTGCATCATCCTCACCAAGACGATCCGCGACAATGTCGAGGCGGAAAAGCTGCTCAACCGCATAGAGGACGCCAAGACCGAGCGCCTTCTGATGGACGTCTCCAAAGGCGTCTCCGCGTAGATTTTTGCAACCGGCCGGCGGTCTTGACCGATCCTTAACAGGCTCTGTTCAATTTTCGCCGGCCCAGCCCTTTGGATTGACCGCCATGTCGCAATCGCTTCTGGCCACCCGCCGCTTCGCGCCGCTCTTCTGGCGCCAGTTCTTCGCCGCCTTCAACGATAACTTCCTCAAGAATGCGCTGGTTCTGATGATCCTCGCGCAGATCGGCGGCGAAAAGGGCGCGTCTCTCGTCACGCTCGCCGGCGCCATTTTCATCGCGCCCTTCTTCCTGCTTTCGGGGATCGCGGGCGAGATGGCGGATAAATTCGACAAGGCGACCATCGCGCGCCGCCTGAGCCTCGCCGAGATCGGCGTCGCCGGCCTCTCCGCGGCGGGTTTCTATTTCTCGGACGTGACGACGCTCTTCGTGGCGCTCGCGCTCTTCGGCGTCACCGGCGCGCTGTTCGGCCCGGTCAAATACGGCATTCTGCCGGATCATCTGACCCGCGAAGAGCTGCCGGCCGGCAACGCCCTCGTCGAGAGCGCGACCTTCCTCGCTATTCTCGCCGGCACCATCGCCGGCGGCCTCGCGATGCAGGCGCATGACGAAGCCTATGGCGCGCTCGCCTTTGTCGGCGGCGTCATCGCGGTGGCGCTCGCGAGCTACGCCGCGGCCTGGTTCATCCCCTCGACGCAAAGCGCGGCGGCCGATCTGAAGATCGACGCCAATATCTTCCGCTCGACCTTCAAGCTGATGAAGGCGCTGCGCGCCGCGCCGTCGCTGCGCCGCCTCACGACCGTCACGAGCCTCTTCTGGCTCTATGGCTCCATCGCCATGTCGCTGATGCCGCCGCTCGTCACGCATTCGCTGCATGGCGCCGAAAGCGTCGTCACGCTGCATCTGACGATTTTCGCCGTCGCCATCGGCGCGGGCTCGGGGCTTGCCGCCTTTCTACTCAAAGGCCGCATCGTCCTGCTGCCCGCCGCAATCGGCGCCGCCCTCGTCGCCATCGCGTCCTTCGATCTTGGGGTCGCCGAGATTTCCCGCCTCGTGACGGAAAGCCCCACCCTCGGCATCGCCGATTACTTCAACCAGCCCGGCGCGCTGCATGCGTCGCTCGACCTCGCGCTGCTCGCCCTCGCGGGCGGCCTGATGATTGTGCCGTCCTTCGCCGCTATTCAGGCGCAGAGCCCGGCCGATCAGCGCGCCCGCACCGTCGCGGCGGTCAATGTCCATAACGCCGCTTATATGGCCGCGGGCGGCGCCGGCGTCGCTTTTCTGCAGGCGCAGGGCGTGACCCTGGCGCAGCTTTTCCTCGGCATGGGCGCGGTCGCGCTGCTGTCGGCAATCTGGATTCGCTACGCCGTGGTGAAGAACCCGATCCTCGACTTATTGTCGATTATTTTTCGGTCCTTCTACCGGCTCGAAGTGAAGGGGCTCGACAATCTGGAGAGAGCGGGCGCCAACCCGATCATCGCCCTCAATCATGTCAGCTTCCTCGACGCGGCCGCGATCCTCTCTGTGCTGCCGAAAGACCCGGTCTTCGCCATCGACCATGGCATCTCGCAGCGCTGGTGGGTGAAGCCCTTTCTCAAGTTCACCCGCGCCATTCCGCTCGATCCCACGAAGCCGCTCGGCACGCGCACGCTCATCAATGCGGTGAAGGCGGGCGAGTCTCTAGTGATCTTTCCGGAAGGACGCCTCACCGTCACCGGCAGCCTGATGAAAGTCTATGACGGCGCCGGACTGATCGCGGAGAAATCCGGGGCCATGATCGTGCCGGTGAAGATCGACGGGCCGGAGGCGACCATCTTTTCGCGGCTGACGCGCGACCAGGCGCGCCGCCGCTTCTTCCCGAAATTCACCCTCACCATGCAGGAGCCGGTGCGCCTCACCGTCGACGATGAGCTGAAGGGCAAGGCGCGGCGCATGGCGGCGGGCGCGGCGCTCTATCAGATCATGTCGGACATGATCTTCCGCACGACCAAGCAGGACGAGACGATTTTCGAGGCCGTCGTGCGGGCGGGCGACAAGCATGGTTTCTCGCGCGTCGCGCTGGAAGACCCGCTGACGGGCGCGCTCACCTACAAAAGGATCCTCATCGGCGCCCGCGTGCTGGGCGAAAAAATCGCGAAGATCGATACGGCGGGCGATTGCGTCGGGATCATGCTGCCGAACGCCAATGCGGCGGGCGTGACTTTCCTTGCGGTGACGTCTGCCGGGCGCGTTCCCGCCATGATCAACTTCACCGCCGGCGCCGCAAATATTCTCTCCGGCTGCGAAGCGGCGGGCGTCAAGACCATCCTCACCTCGCGCGCCTTCATCGAGAAGGCCAGGCTCGACAAGCTCGCCGCCGCATTGGAAGAGAAAGTCGCGCTCGTCTATCTCGAAGACATGCGCGCCGGCGTCTCGTCATTCGACAAACTGAACGCCCTGCTGCGCTTCAAAAAGCCGGTCGTCGCGCGCAAGGCCGGCGATATGGCCGCTGTGCTCTTCACCTCCGGCTCGGAGGGCGCGCCCAAGGGCGTCGCGCTGTCGCACGCCAATATGCTCGCCAACGCCGCCCAGGCGGCGGCGCGCATCGACTTCGGCCGCCAGGACAAGGTGTTCAACGTGCTGCCGGTGTTCCACTGCTTCGGGCTGACGATCGGCTTCATGCTGCCGCTCATCTCCGGCGTGCCGGTCTATTTCTACCCCTCGCCGCTGCATTACCGCATTGTGCCGGAGCTGATTTACGGAACTAACGCCACGATCTTCTTCGGCACGGACACCTTCCTTGCCGGCTATGCGCGCAGCGCCCACGCGTACGACTTCCGCTCGATCCGCTATGTCGTCGCCGGCGCGGAGCCGGTGAAGCAATCGACCCGCGACATCTGGTGCGAGAACTTCGGCATCCGCATTCTAGAGGGCTATGGCGTCACAGAGACGGCGCCGGTGCTGGCGCTCAACACGCCGATGTTCAATAAATTCGGCACCGTGGGCCGCATCATGCCTGGCGTCGACGTCAAGCTCGAACCCGTGCCCGGCGTCGAGGAAGGCGGCCGCCTGCTCGTGCGCGGCCCCAATGTGATGATGGGCTATCTCATGGCCGACAAGCCGGGCGTGCTGCAGGCGCCGGAGGGCGGCTGGCACGACACCGGCGACATCGTCACGATCGACGCGCAGGGTTTCGTGACGATCAAGGGCCGCGCCAAGCGCTTCGCCAAGATCGGCGGCGAAATGGTGTCGCTCGCCGCAATCGAGCAGCTCGCCGCCGAGCTCTGGCCCAAGGCCCTCTCCGCGGCGGCGACCGAGATCGACCCGCGCAAGGGCGAGCGCATCGTGCTCGTCACCCAGCAAAAGGACGCGACCCGCGCCGATTTCGCGGCCTACGCCAAATCGAAGGGGGCGTCGGATTTGTCCATCCCGGCGGAAGTCATGCTCGTCGAGCATGTGCCGCTGCTGGGCTCCGGCAAGCTCGATTTCGCGGCGGTGACCAAAATGGTGCGCGACCGCAACCGCTACCTCGGCGGTGGACCGCGCCTGCCCAATGGAGTGCTCGGGCGGATCGATGGGAATGTCGCGGTTGTGGGGTGAGCCCCCACCCCAACCCTCCCCCGCTTCGCGGGAGAGGGAGCAGAGCGTGGCCTTCATAAACGACGCTAATCGTGAGCGTCCCCTCTCCCGCGAAGCGGGGGAGGGACAGGGAGGGGGCAAGCGCTACTCCCAAAACGGCTCCAGCTTCCTCAATCGCTTCTCGCTCTTCTTTGCATGCGCCGCGCCGGCCTGGGCCGCGTGGGCGAACCAGCCGCGCACAAAGCCCGAGGCGCGCAGGACCGTGGCGCCCTCGGCGTCGATCTCGTCGAGCAGCGTATTCGCCGTCTCCATGTCGTTATAGTCGCCAAGCCCGTCCTGCAGCTTGGCGAGCGCGGCGGAGAATTCCTCGGCGTCTTCGACATGCGCAAACAGGCTCTCGAAAAACTCCGCGCCATAGCGCGCTTTTTTCAAAGCAATGCGCACCTGATGCCGCTCCTCCGGCGCCAGATCGGCGAGACCCTTGGCTTTCTTCATCACGCGCTTGCGCAGCTTGGTGAGGGCTGCTTGTGCGAAGTCCTTCGCGGAGCCCTCGTCCCTCGCGCGGGGCTGCGCGGTCCAATCGCGCTTGGCGATCGCCTCGCGAAAATCAGCAAGAAAAGCGCGCGCCTCCGGGCCCTCGACCGCGGCGCGCGCGGCGCGATAGGCCTTGGCGCGGCGCGTTTCGATCGCGGCGAGAAGCGCCTCGTAGCTCGCTTCGTCCTTGAGCGTTTCGCCGGGGCCCTCCGCGAGCATGTCGAGGAAAACGTCCCAATTGCGCGCCTGCCCGAGAGTTGAGGCAAGCGTTTTGGCCCGATCGCGCGCCGCGGCGAGGGCAGGGCCGGCCAGCGCGTCGCGGAACGTCCCGATCGCCGCCCGCAAACGCCGCAGCGCCACGCGCATCTGATGCACGCTTTCCGCCGGCTCATCAGCCAGAAAGACCGGCGCATTGGCCTCGAAATGGTCGAGCGCGGAGGAAAAGACGCAGACGGCGGCGTCCTCGACCGTGTCAGTCGCAAGCAGCTTCACCGGCCGGGCCTTCTGCGGCCCCGCCGGCTTGGCGACCTTGGCAGGCTCAGGGCGCACGTCGGCCGCCGGGGCGATCGCCTCGGGAGAGACGCCATGGGGCGCGGGCCGTTCCATGCTTGCTCCACTCGGAATTGCCCAAGATTTTGGGTGTCGCGCGCATCAGGTCAAGCGCGGGCGATGCAATAAACCGGCGCCGTACTTGATTAAGACGCCCGCGCCTGCTTTATCGCGGCGCACCATTCGCACAAGGAGGCAAGAGTAAATGTCCGTATGGCCCGTCTATGGCAAAATCACCGGCCCGATCGTTCTGATCGGCTTCGGCTCCATCGGGCGCGGCATCTTGCCCCTGATCGAACGTCATTTCGACTTCGACAAGAGCCGCTTCACGGTCATCGACCCGGTCGATACGCACCGCCGGCTGCTCGATGAACGCGGCATCGCTTTTCTCAAAGAAAAGCTCACCCCTGAGAATTATCGCGAAGTGCTCACGCCGCTTCTCACCAAGGGCGGCGGACAGGCCTTCATCGTCAATCTCTCCGTCGACGTCTCCTCGCTCGACATGATCAAGCTCGCGCGCGAGCTGAAGGCGCTTTACGTCGACACCGTCATCGAGCCCTGGCCGGGCTTCTATTTCGACAAGAACATGGGCAATGACGCGCGCACGAATTACGCGCTGCGCGAGACCGTTCTGGAAGAGCGCCGCAAGAACCCGGGCGGCTCCACCGCCGTCTCCTGCGTCGGCGCCAATCCCGGCATGGTGTCCTGGTTCGTCAAGCAGGCGCTCGTCGACATCGCCAAGGACACGGGCGTCTTTGATAAGGAGCCGACGACCCGCGCCGAATGGGGCGCGCTGGCGCAGAAGCTCGGCGTCAAGGGCATCCATATCGCCGAACGCGACACGCAGCGGGCGCGTGACCCCAAGCCGCAGAATGTCTTCGTCAACACCTGGTCGGTCGAGGGCTTCGTGTCTGAGGGCATGCAGCCGGCCGAGCTCGGCTGGGGCACGCATGAGAAATCGCTGCCGGACATCGGCCGCACGCATGCTGCCGGCTGCGGCGCGGCGATCTACCTGCTTTCGCCCGGCGCCAACACCCGCGTGCGTAGCTGGTGCCCGACGCCCGGCGCGCAATTCGGCTTCCTCGTCACGCATAATGAGGCGATTTCGATCGCCGATTACCTGACGGTGCGCGACGGCGCGGGCAATGTCGCCTACCGGCCGACCTGCCACTACGCCTATCATCCGGCCAATGACGCGGTGCTGTCGCTGCATGAAATCTTCGGCGCCGCCGGCAAGATGCAGCCGAGCTGGAAGATTCTCGATGAGCACGAGATCGTCGACGGCATCGACGAGCTGGGCGTGCTGATCTTCGGCCACGCCAAGAACGCCTATTGGTACGGCTCGCAGCTCTCGATCGAAGAGACCCGCGACCTCGCGCCCTATCAGAACGCGACCGGCCTGCAGGTGTCCTCCGCCGTGCTCGCCGGCATGGTGTGGGCGCTGGAGAACCCGGAAGCCGGCATCGTCGAGGCGGACGAAGTCGACTATAAGCGCTGCCTCGAAGTGCAACTGCCCTATCTCGGGCCGGTGAAAGGCTATTACACCGACTGGACGCCGCTGGAGGGCCGCCCCGGCCTGTTCCCCGAGGACATCGACGAGAGCGATCCCTGGCAGTTCAAGAACGTCCTCGTTCGCTGAGCGGACCTCGCAACGAAACGCATGGAGGCGGCGCGCAAGCGTCGCCTCTTTTTTATGTCGAAAGTCTCAAGGCCGTCATTGCAAGGAGCGAAGCGACGAAGCAATCCAGGGCAGCCACCGCGGCCCTGGATTGCTTCGCTTCGCTCGCAATGACGGCGTTCGTTTGCTTCTGATCCCTGCCGGGCCGCCGGAGGAAAGCCTCGATTGAGCCGCCCAAGCGGGACGCGCTTTCTCCGCCCGAGCGCTTAACGTCATCTTAAACCCTCTTGCATGCTCCGAGAATGTTCTTTATTCGTTCTTTATTCGCGCTATGTTCCGCTTCGGCAGGTCGAGCCGCGTCGGGACATGAAGTCCCCAAAGTCGCGATCACGGGAGGCCGGTTCCGGCCGGCCTCCCCTTAGGGGCCGTTTTGTCGGGAGTGGATCATGGGTCGGCTCGCTGAAATCTCGACGGATGCGCAGGCGCAAATCGGCGCGCTGGTCGACCCCGAGCGGCGGCGCGGGCGCGGTTCGCTGTCGAAGCGCAGCGGCCGCTATGAAAAGGAAATCCGCGAGGAAGCGGACGACGGCTGGGGCTCGCTCGAGACCCTTGAGGCGCTGAAGACCAACATTCACGTCGAAAAGCCGCGCTCGATCATCACGAAGAACGATTCCCCCGATATCGGATTCGATCGTTCTATCAACCCCTATCGCGGCTGCGAGCATGGCTGCGTTTATTGTTTCGCGCGGCCGACCCACGCCTATATGGGCTTTTCGCCCGGGCTCGATTTCGAGACCGAGATTTTCGTGAAAGAAGGCGCGGCGCAGCTTTTGGAGCGTGAACTCTCGGCGCAAAACTACGCGCCGAAAGTCATCGCCATCGGCACGAACACCGATCCGTATCAACCGTCGGAAAAGCGCCACCGCATCATGCGCTCTATTTTGGAAGTGCTGGCGCGCGCCAAACATCCGGTCGCGATCGTGACGAAATCCGCGCTCGTCCTGCGCGATCTCGATCTTCTCGCCCCGATGGCGCAAGACGGTCTCGCCAAGGTCGCTTTTTCGGTGACGACGCTCGATCCGCGACTCGCCCGGACCATGGAGCCGCGCGCCGCGACGCCCGAGCGCCGGCTCGACGCCATGGAGAAGCTCGCTGCCGCCGGCGTGCCGGTCGCCGTGATGGCCGCGCCGATCATTCCCGCGATCAACGACGACGAGATCGAAGCAATCCTCACCCGCGCCCACGCGGCCGGCGCGCGCGAGGCCGGCTACATCATGCTGCGCCTACCGCTGGAAGTGCGCGATCTCTTCAGCGAATGGCTGGTCGCCAATTTCCCGGACAAGGCCCGCCGCGCCCTGTCGCTTGTGCGTTCGACGCGCGGCGGCAAGTTATACGACCCGACCTTCGGCAAACGCTTTACCGGCGAGGGGCCTTACGCCTGGATGCTCGGCCGGCGCTTCGAGCTCGCCGCCAAGCGCCTCGGATTTTCGAGCTCGACATTCAAACTCCGCACGGACCTCTTCGAGCCGCCGCGCCGAGGTCCTCAGCAGCTCAGCCTCTTTTGAGCGGGCGAGCCGCGAATTTTTCATTGCCAATAAGACGGCCAGCCGCTTTTTAGATCGCCATGCACATGACCGACCGAAATTTCACCCGGCCCTTTCATTCTGGCGTTGCGCCATGAGCGCCGGCCCCGACTTCCGCATCGAAGGCCGGTTGCATCGGCAGGGAATCTGGCCGGTCGCCGGCGTGGACGAAGTCGGGCGCGGCCCGCTCGCCGGGCCGGTGGCCGCCGCCGCGGTCATTCTCGATCCAAAGCGCCTCCCGCGCGGGTTGGACGACTCGAAAGTCCTGAACCAGAAAGAGCGGGAAGCCGCATTCGAGCGGATTATGGAAAAGGCGATCGCCGTCAGCATCGCCTTCGTCACGCCCGCTGAGATCGACGCCATCAACATCCGACAAGCATCGCTCGCGGCCATGGTCCGCGCGGTCGCCACCCTGTCGCACGCGCCGGCCTATGTGCTCGTCGATGGCTCCGATCCGCCGCGCCTCGCCTGCCCGTGCCGCGCGATCGTCAAGGGAGACGCGTCGACCTTATCCATCGCCGCTGCGTCGATCGTCGCCAAAGTCGCGCGCGACGCAATGATGCGGCGACTTGCCGCACATTATCCAAGCTATGGATTCGAGACCAATGTCGGCTACGCCGCGCGGCGCCACCTCGACGCCTTGCGCGAGAACGGCCCAACTCCGGCACATCGCTTAAGCTTCTCGCCGCTGCGGGAGAAAGTATAAACGAGGCATTAAAGCTAAGTTTCTTACTTCATTAAGATTTTCGTTCGAAAAAGAGACGCCCTCCCGCGCCGGCTCTATACGCGCTTTTTACCTAGTTCCGGCATCTTCACACGTGTTGGTAGCGTATGTGGTGTCGAGTTCATGAGTAGCGCGCGCGTCGGGGCGGCCCGCCTCAAATCCCGGATAAAGGTCACGCGTACCGGGTTATCCATCGCCGGGCCGCTCCACGCGCAGCCTGCCAGAAATACGATATTGCGCGGCGATTGCGTCAAGCTGATGCAGACGCTCCCTGAAGAGAGCGTCGATCTCGTCTTCGCGGATCCGCCCTATAATCTCCAGCTCGCCAATAAGTTGACGCGCCCGGACCAGAGCCTCGTCGACGCCGTCGATGACGACTGGGACAAATTCGCAGATTTCTCGACCTATGACGCCTTCACGCGCGAATGGCTCGCCGCCGCCCGCCGCGTCATGAAGCCGACAGCGACGATCTTCGTCATTGGCTCCTATCACAATATCTTCCGCGTCGGCGCGATCATGCAGGATCTCGGATTCTGGATCCTGAACGACATCGTCTGGCGCAAGAATAATCCGATGCCGAATTTCCGCGGGCGCCGCTTCACCAACGCCCATGAGACGATGATCTGGGCGGCGCGCGACCCGGCCGTGAAGAGCTATACCTTCAACTATGAAGCGTTGAAGGCCGGCAATGAGGATTGCCAGATGCGCTCGGATTGGCTCCTGCCGATCTGCACCGGCTCCGAGCGGCTGAAGGACTCCGAAGGCCGCAAGGCGCATCCGACGCAAAAGCCGGAGACACTACTCGCGCGCGTGCTCCTCTCCGCCTCCAATCCCGGCGATCTTGTGCTTGATCCCTTCTTTGGCACCGGCACAACGGGCGCGGTCGCGAAACGATTGCGCCGAGATTTTATCGGACTCGAGCGCGAGGACGGCTATGCTCAGGCGGCGGCCGCGCGCATCGCCGCCGTCGAGCCGCTTTCCGAAGACGCGGTTGCGCTCGCGCCATCCAAACGCGCCGAACCGCGCATTGCTTTTGGGAGCCTCGTCGAAGCGGGCATGATCGCGCCCGGCGCCGTGCTGACGGACGTCAAAAAACGCCATACGGCGATCGTGCGCGCCGACGGCGCCGTCTCGCTCTCGGGTTTCGTCGGCTCAATTCACAAGACCGGCGCGCTGGCGCAGGGTCTCCCGGCCTGCAATGGCTGGACCTTTTGGCACTTCGAGACAAACGGCCGCCTGGCGCCGATCGATGAATTGCGCTCCCAGGCGCGCGAAGCGCTCCGCGAAGCCGCGGAGTAAAAGCCCCCGGACCGCGGGCCTTCAGGCCCGCGCAGACTTGCTTGAAAATTGGCGATGACGCCCCTCGCGCTTCGAGACGCCTTGCTAATGCAAGGCTCCTCAGCATGAGGGACTTCTGTTATCTGCGTCAGACACTTAGGCCTCATCCTGAGGAGCGAGCAAAGGTCGCGTCGCGAAGGACGAGGCCGCCTCGGAGGTTTGCAAACAACCAAGCGCGCCTGAAGGCGCGCGGTCCGTTCGCTAGGCCAGAAAGCCGCCGTAAAAGCCCACGAGCAGCACGACGCCGATGAAGGCGCGATAGGCGACGAAGGGCCAGGCGGAAAAGCGCTCCAGGATGCGCAGCAGGCCCCAGATCGCCGCAAAGGCGGAAATCGACGCGACGAGAAGCCCAAGCGACAGCACCGACCAGCCGTGAAAATCGAGATGCGCCTTGTGCAGTTCCCATAATTCCTTGAGGCCGGCGAGTGCGATCGCGGGCAGGCCAAGCAGGAAGGAGAAGCGCGCGGCTTCTTCGCGCTTGAGGTCGAGAAAGAGCGCCGCCGTCAGCGTCGAACCCGAGCGCGACACGCCGGGAACAAGCGCGCCGACCTGGGCGAAGCCGACGATCAAGGCGTCTTTCAGGCTCACATGGTCGAGCGTGCGCTTGTGATTGCAGTAAAGCTCGGCGAGCGCGAGCAATGCGGCCATGACGATGCAGGAAATGCCGATGACCGGAAGCGAACGCAGCGGTGAGCCGCAGGTGTTGAGCGTATGCGACAGAAGAATGCCGGCGAGCCCGATCGGCACGGTCGCGAAGCCGATCCAAAGGACGAAGCGGAAGGTCCAGTCGTTGAAGTCGCGCCGCCGAATTGCGCCAATGGAGCCCACAGCCAGCGCGCGGATGTCGCCCCAGAAATAGCTGACCACCGCGGCGAGCGCGGCAAGCTGCATCGCCGCGGAGAAAGCCGAGCCCGGATCCTTCCAGCCGAGCAGCGCCGGCACGATGCGCATATGCGCCGTCGAGGAGATCGGCAGAAGCTCGGAAATGCCCTGAACGACGCCGAGCGCCGCCACCTTCATATAACCGAGGTCGACAAAACCTGTGTCGAGACCATTGGTGCAAGCCGTCGCCATTTTCTCTCCGCCGGAATGGGGCGCGGGGGCTCCGCGCGGGGCGCTACGGAATATCGACCATGCGCGGTTGTGGTTAATGGAAAGAAAACGAGGCGCCATGGGGGCAAGCAAAAGGGCCCCCGCGTGCGCCGCTCGATCCAGCTCATTTGAACAGCGCCATCGCCTTCAACAGCGTGATCGACACGCCCCAGGCGAGCGGAATGCCGACCGCGAGCCAGGAGAGGATCAAGACCGGCGAGAGGCGCGGCGCCGCGCGAAGGGCGACCGAGGGCACAGGGTCATGCGGCTCCAGCCCCTCCTCCAGAAAATCCTCGAAATCGGCGTGGGTCTCTTCCTCTTCCTGCTTCACCGCGGCGATGCTGGTCTTCTTCTCGGCCGCGACCTCTTCATCGGTCATATAATATTTCTCGGCGACCGGCCGAACGAGGAGATTGCAGACAAGCCCCGCCAGCAGCAGGCTGGCGAGCACATACATTGTCTGGTTATAGGCAGCCTCGCGCGGCACGCCGATCGAAAGCTGATATTCGCGAATGTAGTTGACCAGCACCGGGCCGAGCACGCCGGCCGTCGACCAGGCGGTCAGCAGCCGGCCATGAATGGCGCCGACGTAATGCGTGCCGAAAATATCCGCGAGATACGCCGGAATAGTCGCGAAGCCGCCGCCATACATTGTGATGATGACGGCGAAGAGCAGCACGAACAGGAAGACGAGCCCGCCCTTTGCCGCGAAAGGCGCCGCGGCGTAGAGCGCGAGGCCGAGCACGAAGAAGATCGCATAAGTGACCTTGCGGCCGAAGGCGTCGGAGGCCGAGGCCCAGCCGATGCGCCCGCCGATGTTGCACAGGCTCAGGAGGCCGGTGAAGCCCGCGGCGATGGCGGCGATCTGCTTCTTCTGGTCGGCGTTGAGGGCGTCGAAGCCGAGGTCGAGGCCGATAAGCTTGCCGCCGAAGACCTCTTGCAGCATGGGCGAGGCCATGCCGAGCACGCCGATGCCGGCCGAGACATTGAGGCAGAGCACGCCCCAGAGCAGCCAGAATTGCGGGGTCTTCCAGGCGACGTCGAGATGGACGTGGCGGTGGGTGACCATGGCGTTGGCGGCCGGCGCCGGCGGCGTCCAGCCCTTGGGCGCCCAGCCGTCGGCCGGCACGCGATAGCCCAGCGAGCCGCTGACCATGAAGATGAAATAAATGCCGGCGAGCGCCACGAAGGTCTGCCAGACGCCGGGCGAGGTCGGCGTGGCGAAATAGCCCATCAGCCGATCGGCGAGCGGCGCGCCGATCATGGCGCCGCCGCCAAAGCCCATGATGGCGAGGCCGGTCGCCAGGCCGCGCCGGTCAGGGAACCATTTGATGAGCGTCGAGACGGGCGAGATATAGCCGAGCCCGAGACCGACGCCGCCGATGACGCCGGAGCCGAGCCAGAGCATCCAGATCTGGTGAAGATAGACGCCCAGCGCCGAAATGAGCAGGCCGCCGCACCAGCAGAAGGCGGCGGCGAGGCCGGCTTTGCGGGGGCCGGCCGTCTCCAGCCAATGGCCGAAGATCGCCGCCGAGGAGCCGAGCAGGACGAAGAACAGCGTGAAGGTCCAGCCCAGCATGCTGATCTTCCAGTCGCAATTGGTTGCGACGATGGTCTGGAAGAAGCCCATGTCGGCCGGGCATTCCTTGGGCGCCGCGCCGCCGACGATGCGCGACAGCGGCAGCCAGAACACTGAGAAGCCATAGGCCATGCCGATGCAAAGATGCACGGCAAGCGCGGCCGGCGGAACGAGCCAGCGGTTGAATGTCGGCGAGGCGATGGAGCGCTCGCGGCTCAGGAAACTTGGTTGCGGCGCAACAGCGGCGTCCATCTCTCGACCTTTCGCGGCGCGGGACGGCGCCGAATTGACGCGAATAAAAAGCAAAGGCGCTTGGTGGCTTGCTTCTTATCGCGCCGCGAAAGATTGATCAAATGAAGCGGGAGCTTCTGCGGATGCGAAAAGGATGGCGGGGTGAGGTTGCCCCCTCCCCAATCCTCCCCCGCTTCGCGGCCCCCTTTACGGAGGATGGCGGCGCCAGGGCGTCGTTTAGGCGCCCGTCTTTCAGACGGGCTTCGGCGGCGCCGGGTGGGGGCCGCCCCGTCGCGCGCTACTCCACGTCCTCCACCTTCTCGGGCCCGCCGCCATAGATGCGCTGGGCGAGAGAGGCCTGCATGAAGTCGTCGAGCTCGCCGTCGAGCACTTCGGACGGCGTGCCCGACGTGACGCCGGTGCGCAGGTCCTTCACGAGCTGATAGGGCTGCAGAACATAAGAACGAATCTGGTGCCCCCAGCCGATGTCGGTCTTGCTGGCGGCTGCCTTGTTCGCCTCGGCCTCGCGCATTTCCAGCTCGCGCTCATAGAGACGGGCGCGCAGCATGTTCCAGGCGGTCGCGCGGTTCTTGTGCTGCGAGCGCTCAGCCTGACAGGCGACGACGATGCCGGTCGGCATATGGGTGATGCGGATCGCCGAATCGGTCGTGTTCACGTGCTGGCCGCCCGCGCCCGACGATCTATACGTGTCAATACGGCAGTCCGACTCGTTGATATTGACCTCGATCCGGTCGTCCACCACCGGATAGACCCAAACCGAGGCGAAGCTCGTATGCCGGCGCGCATTCGAGTCGAAGGGCGAGATGCGCACCAGGCGATGCACGCCCGATTCGGTCTTGGCCCAGCCATGGGCGTTGTGGCCCTTGACCAGAAGCGTGCCCGATTTGATGCCGGCCTCTTCGCCGGCGGTCTCCTCGATCACCTCGACTTTGAACTTCTTGCGCTCGCCCCAACGGGCGTACATGCGGAACAGCATGCGCGCCCAGTCCTGGCTCTCGGTGCCGCCGGCGCCGGAGTGGATTTCGATGAAGGTGTCGTTGCCGTCGGCTTCGCCCGAGAACAGCGCCTCGATCTGACGGCGCTGGGCCTCTTTGAGCAGGGCTTTGAGCGCCTCGACGCCCTCTTTCTCGGTCGCCTCGTCGTCGGCTTCTTCGCCAAGCTCGACGAGCGTCAGCGCGTCTTCGAGATCGCGCGCAAGCTTGTCGATCGCGCCCATCTGCTCCTCGAGCTGGGTGCGTTCGCGCATGAGCTTCTGCGCTTCGTCGGCGTTGTTCCAAAAATTGGGGTCTTCGGCTTTGACGTTCAGTTCGGCGAGACGGCGGGTTGCAGTCTCGACGTCAAAGATGCCTCCTCAGCAGTCCCATGGACTGCTCGATCTGTTCTTTGAGCGCAAGCGGCTCGGCGCGCATGGGTTTTTGTCTTTCGGAAAGCTTGGGGAGCGGCGCTCCCCGTTTCAGAGTGGTGCGGAAATTATGCGGGGTGGGGCGCCATGTAAAGCGCCGATCGCGCCCGCTTCAGTAACTGCTGGTGTCGGCCGGCGGCGCCGGCGGCTTTGAGCCGCGCGGCCGGCTCTCCTCGGCGCCCTCGGAGTCGGTAAGGCCCCAACGCCGCATCAACAGCAGCACGAGCCCCGCCGCAAAGATGCAAACAATGGTGGCGTAGACGACGCCCTCCTCGCTTTCCGAAAAGGGCAAATTCTTGAGATTCATCCCGAAAAAGCCGGTGACGAAGGTCGCCGGCAGCAACAGCGTCGTGACTACGGTCAGCACATAGAGCCGGTCGTTGGTCTCGAGATTGAGAATGGCGTTCAGCTCGTCCTGCAGCAGGCGGGCGCGATCCTGCAGGGTTTGCATATCGCGGGCGAGCGACTCGGTATGCTGCACGAGCCGCGACGCCGTCTCGCGCAGCGCATTGTCGGCGGCGCTGTTGGGATCGTCCTCGATGTCTTCGAGGCGCGCCAGCGTCGAAACAAGGCCGCCGATCTGCCGCGAGAGCCGCACGGCGTCGCGGCGCCCGGCGCCGAGCAAAGGCCGCGCATCGCGCCCGCGCGCGTCGATGATCAGATCCTCGGCGCGATCGAAGGCGAGGCCGATGTCATTCGCCATCCGGCTCAGCTCATCGACGATATGGGTCGTCATCATCTCGAAGAGCGCGAAGGGCGACTCGACGATTGTCCCGCGGCCAACGGCGCTGCGGATGGCGTCGACGCAGCTCATCGGCCGCCGCCGGGCGGTCACCAGGAAGCTTTCGTCGATCGCAAAGCGCAGGAAATCCGTGCGCGAGGCCGGGCCGGCGAGGGTGCGCTCGTGATCGAGCAGGGCGCCGCTCAGCAGGTTTTCCGAATATTCGAGATATTGGTGATCGATCGGATCGCGGAGCGCCTCGCGCGCGCTGTCCGAGAGCGCCTCGATCCGGCCGATGAGCGGCCGCGCGCGCACGTCGGTCAAATCGAGATGCAGCCAGATGAAGCCCTCGCGCGCCTTGCCGAGCGCGTCGAGATCGGCCGCCGCGCCCGGCTCCGCCCGGCCCTGCGCGTCGAAGCGGATGATCCAGAGACAGCCGGGAATGCCGGCGTGAAGGGGTTCTTTCAGGCGGTCGGCGGTCATGAGCTCGGGCTATCGGGAAATCGTCTTGAGCCGCGCCGAGCCTCCGCAGTGATGTCCGGCGCAACCGGGCGCAATGGTTTCGGGGGTTCGGGAACGCCCCGGCGCCGGGAAGAGAAAGCGCGCTCAGCTCCGGCTTCAGACGTCTCAATTAAACGCCTCCTTTGCGCTTGGGAAGGGCGCCGCGCACATTTTCGTCGGCCCCGCCCGTTACCGCCAAGCTTTGTGACACTATTGCGACGCAGTATGTTCAACAACGCGCTGGAATATTTACGTTTTTTTCAACTCCCGCCGACACCTTCAGGCTAAATTCCGATCGATTTCTGGTGCGGCGTCATGATGTCTATGGATTCGGCGGACGACATATCCGCCGCTTATGGAGTGCTGAGCGACTTCGAGGAAGTCCGCGAGCTGTGCGTGAGCTGGGGCTGCCAGACAGATAAGCCGTCTGAATTCCCGCGCTTCGAGGAACTTGCTCTGGGGAGTCTCGGAACGCTCGCCGACGATCTCGGCCTCATGGGGGAGGGGCGCGGCGGCGGCCTCGAAATCTATTATGCGGGCAGGTCGATCGAAAGCTGGCTCGGTCAGGAGCTGCGCTGCACGGCCCTGGAGGCGATCGATCAATATTGCGCCGCGTGCTTACGTGACGCTACGGCCCTCGCGACGCAGCGTCGCGCGCCAGCCATGCAGGTGCTGCATTGGCTGCGGGACGGTCTCGCGACGAGCCGCGAGGTCGTCATCTTCCCCTTGTCGACCAGAAAAGGCGCGACGGTTTTCCTCGTCTTCTCGCGCGAACGAGCGGAGGCGCACAATGTCGTCGACGCCATTTACCGCGCGACCGACGACGGTCTCGTCACGCTCGCGGCCGTCTTCGACGACGCCGCCGACGCGATCTCGGATTTCCGCATTCTGAGCCTCAATAACGGGGCCGCACGACTGTTTGGCGATTCGGAGACGGCGCTTCGCTGGCGGCGCCTGTCCGAGGCGGCCCCCACTTTTGCGCGCGACGGCACGCTCGCCCGTCTGATCGAATTGTCGAAGAACAGGCGCGGCGACGAATTCGAGATCGCCGGGCCGCTCCCGGAGTCTCCCCGGCATTTGCGCCTCAGCGCCGCCCCGATGGGCGCGGATCTCATCGCCATCACCTTGACCGACGTCACCCGGCTCAAAGCCCGAGAGGAATATTTCCGGCTGCTGTTCGAGGAAAACCCCATGCCCATGTGGGTGCACGATCCACAAAGCAGGCGCATTCTCGCAGCCAATGACGCGGCGGTCCGGCATTTCGGCCATTCACGCGACCGCCTCCTGGACGCCACTCTCGAAGCTCTTTTCGAGGAGAAAGAACACCCGCACCTTCCGGGCATCCAAGGAATCCCGGGCGACGCAAGCGCAGATCGAATCTGGCAGGGGCGCTCCGCCGACGGGCGGCGTCGGGATTTGGAAATTCACGCTCGGGAGCTCGACTTCGACGGCCGCCGCGCCGTCCTCGTCTCGGTGGTCGACGTGACCGAGCAGCTCGCGGCTTCGGCGCGCATCGCCCATATGGCGCTTCACGATTCGCTCACCGGTCTTGCGAACCGCAACCAGTTTCGCATGCGCCTCGCGGCCAGCCTGGAGGCCCTGCAACCTGACGAGGCCCTCGCCGCACATTACATCGATCTCGATGATTTCAAGGACATCAACGACACGCTGGGGCATCCCGCGGGCGACCAATTGCTGGTCGCCGTGGCGGAGCGGCTCTCCGACATCCTGCGGCCGGGGGACATGGTCGCCCGTCTCGGAGGTGACGAGTTCGCTTTTGTCCAAGCCGGTCTCACCTCGCCGGACGAGGCCGGCGAGTTTGCCGAAAAAATCGTCGGCGCGCTCGGCCATCCGCTCAAAATCAACGGCCAGAACGTGCTGGTGAACGCGAGCGTCGGCGTGGCCATCGCCCCGGCGCACGCCAGCGACCCCGACACGCTGCTGCAATACGCCGATATTGCGCTTTATCAGGTCAAGCAGGCCGGCGGCGGCGCCTATCGGCTGTTCGACGCGGGGATGGCGGCGGCGCTGATACGTCGCCGCGTCTTGGAGGCGGATCTCAGGGACGCGCTGATGCACAACGCTTTCGACGTGCATTATCAGCCGATCGCCGAGATCGAGAGCCGCCGGATCGTCGCGATGGAGGCTTTGCTGCGCTGGACCCATCCGACGCGCGGGTCCATTTCTCCCGCGGAGTTCATTCCCATCGCCGAGGCCAGCGGACTCATCATCCCGATCGGCGAGATGGCGCTGAGCCGCGCTTGCCTCGAAGCCATGCACTGGCCGCCGACGACGCGCCTGAGCGTCAATCTTTCGCCGGCGCAATTCAAGTCCGAGACCCTCGTCCAGTCGGTCGTCCGGGCGCTGGAAGCCAGCGGTCTGCCGGCGAGCCGCCTGGAGCTCGAGATCACCGAGTCCGTCCTGCTGGTGGAGAGCCGCGACAATCTCGCGATCTTGCACCAGTTGCGCGCCCTGGGCGTGCATATTTCGCTCGACGATTTTGGAACGGGCAATTCCTCGCTCTTCTATTTGCGTGCATTCCCCTTCGACAAAATCAAGATCGATCGCTCCTTCGTGCAGGAGCTGCCGACCAACCTTCAATGCGTCGCCATCGTTCGCGCGGTGACGGGAATCGGCCAGTGTCTGAATGTGGCGACAGTGGCGGAAGGGGTGGAGACGGAAGAGCAGCTCGCGCATCTGCGCAAGGAAGGCTGCACGCAGATGCAGGGCTATCTCTTCGCCAAGCCGCTGCCGGCGGAAGCGGCGCGAAAGCTGTTCGGCGCGTGGCAAGAGGAGGAGGTAGCGTGAGGAGCGCCGGAATTCGTTTTCGCCGCAAAGTTCGGGCAAAGCCCGCCGTCAGCTTGTTGGCAAACCTCCGAGGCGGCCTCGTCCTTCGAGGCGCGAGCTTCGCTCGCTCCTCAGGATGAGGCCTAAGTGTTTGGCGTAATTTGCAGAAGCCCCTCATGCTGAGGAGCCTGCGCAGCAGGCGTCTCGAAGCACGAGGGGCGTCAGCGCCACTTTGTCAGCAGTCTCGTACGAGATCCGCTTGATTGGGTCGGCGTCATTCCCGACGCTCGCGCCGTTTGAACACACAGGACTCACCGCCGTCATTGCGAGGAGGCGGAGCCGACGAAGCAATCCAGGGCCGCATCGCCGCCTTGGATTGCTTCGCTTCGCTCGCAATGACGGACTCGGCAAAGCCCGCCGTTGCACGCGTTCAGAATTTCACTTTGACGCCGCCTTGGACGCTGATCGGGGCGCCCGCGTAGATCGAACCGGTGGCGTTCTGCGCCAAATAAGAACCGGGGGCCTGGAAGCCATACATCAGGGTGTTGGTGACGTTCGTCGCCCCCGCGACCCAATTCTGGTTCAGCACATTATTGACCTGAACAAAGGCGGTGAACTCCTTGAGGAAACTGTCCGATAGCTCCCGCTTATAGTGAGCGTTGAGGTTCAACAGCCCATAGCTCGGGATGGTGAGCTGGTTTCCATTGTCGATATAATAGGAATATTGGTAGATATACTCGATGAACGCCCCGAGCCCTTTGAAGTCCCCATTGGGCTGATCGTAGGTCAGCCGCGTCGTCAACTGATGGGCGGGCACGTTGGGAACCTTATAGCCGGCTCTGTTCAAATAGTAGGTGTTGGCGCTGTAGGGCGCGCCGCCGCCGCTATTTCTCTGCTCGATGTAATTCGTGAAGACCTGATTGTTGTAGGTGTAGTTCACGAGCCCCTTCAATCCCTCCCGCAGCTCGTAATCGGCCGCGAATTCGGCGCCGCGATGGACGGAGCCGGGGGCGTTGAACTGGTAGGTCAATTTGCCGGCGCCGGGCCGCTGGGCCAGAATCTCGTCGGTCCACCACTCATAGAAGCCGGTCAAAGAGACGGTCAGCTTGTCGTTCGGGGTCCAGACAATCCCGCCGTCGACGCCCGTATTTGTTTGCGGCTTCAAGCCGGTGTTCGGTCCGATATTGCCCTGCTGGTCGACAAAAAACGCCAAATAATTCGGCGTGCCGAAGCCGCGCGACGTGCGCGCCCGCACCTGCCACTCGCTGTTCGGCCGCCAGGTGAGCGACGCCTCATGCGCCCAGTTCACCCAAAGATCACTGAACTTCACGGTGCTGAAGCTCGTCGGAAGAAACGGGTTGTTGACGTTGGCGTAGCCGAGGTTGTCGGACTGCGAATTGTTCCGGCTCGCCTCGACGTCCATGCCGACGACGGCGGTGAGAGTCGGCGCCAGCGCATATTCCGAACGGAAGCGAGAGCCGAAATTGGAGACAAGCGCGTCCAGCTTGTTGACCGGCTGCGGCATCACATTGCCCGGGCCGAACATGGCCAGGGGCTTGGTGTTGGTCATGAATCGGCTGCTGTTGTAATAGACTTCCGCATTGTTGCGCAGATCGCGCCCGAGGAATTGGCCGAGCGTCGTCACATCCGTCCGGATGTCCACCCCAGGGACGTTGGCGTAGGTGACCGGCGTGTCGATCGGCTGCCAGAAATCCTTGTCGTAATAGATTCCGGTCGTGCGGATGACGGTGCTGGCGTCGACTTCATGCTCCCAACGCAAGCCGAGCGCGTCGAAACGATCGTTGCGTAACCAGCCACTTTGCGTTGCGGTGATGGGAAGCGACGCGCCATTCACGCCATTGATGAACAGGCTCGTGCCGCCGCAAGATTGGTTCGCGACGCCCAGCGCCGGGGCAATGGCGTTGCACCCCCTTTGGAACGGGTTCGCATAATACTGGTTGAGCGACAAGCGCGCCGGCAGCTCGCCATAGAGCTGATTATGGATGAATTTGAAGGTCACTTTATCCTGCGGCGTCACCTCATAGGTCGCGCGCAGATTCACGGTTTGCGTGTTGCTGTTGTTGTTGAGCGTAAACCCTTCGAGCCGCATGTCGCTTGCGAAGACGGCAAAGTCGAGCTTGCCGATTTTCTTGCCGATGGTCACATAATTATTGACGTAGCCGAAGCTGCCCCCTTCGCTCCCCGCTTCGACGCCGTCGATCTCCGCGCCGCTGCGCGTGCGGAAATTGATCGCGCCGCCAACCGCGAAATTGCCGAACAAAGCCGAAGACGGCCCGCGATACACGTCGAAGCCGGCATAGGCGTGAGGATCGACCCAGTCGGCGCGGGAGAAGCCATCCGGCATCGCCATTCTGAAGCCGTCGTCCAAAAGAATGATCCTCTGGATCGCACCGCCGACCCGGGCCCCCGAGCCGCGGATCGAAATGGTCATGTCCCTTGGACCATTGCCCTGTTTGAACGACACGCCGGGGCTGTAGCGAAGCATGTCGCCGACCGTGCCCAAGGGTTGTTCGGCGAAGGTTTTGGCGTTGATTTCTGTGACGGTCTGACCGGTTGGCTCGCGGTAAATGGGGAGCTTCAATTTTTCGGGGCTGAAGCCCGGCGCGGCCTGCGCGCTGACGAGCGGCGAAGAGGCGGGCGCGGCGCTCGCCCGCCCGTTCGGCGCTTGATGATTTGGGACGGCCCCCGCAGGCCTTCCGCCTGTGTGTTTTTGACGTTGCCCACCGATGTCGATTGTCGGCAGATTTTGTTGCGCGTAGGCGTGAGAGTTCGCGACAATGGCGATAGCGAGCAGCGACGCGCCCGCGCTTAGAGACTTCCGGCACATGGGAAGAAGCTTTCGTATCTCGAAACAGGAAAGAACGCTCCAGAAGCGCTACGCCATGCGATCACGCGATCGCTCGGGCCACAGATGATTGAGAACGCTTCGGGGCGCGGCTTGCTGTCGTATCGGGCGGCGTCTCCTCGGAGGCGCGATCGATCGACGCAGGAAAAGAACTAAATCGTCGGCGGCGCCGTGGCCGACCAAGCGGTCAGCGCGCCCTGTATCGGCGCGGGCGGAATATCTCTCGCTGGGAATTCGAGCGCCGTCGGCGCGTCAGGAAACTCTACAAGGAAGACAATCGCCGGGACGAGGCCAAGGCGCAGGAAATCCTTATCGCTGTCGAAGCGGCAAAAAACGCAGCAGTCTAGACCATCCGCATGATGATCCGTTTGATCGCCGGCATGCTCTCGCCGCTCGCAAATGGCGTTTTGCGGCCCGACAGAACGCTCGACGCCCACACGCGTCGCGCCAGCAGCCCAAAGCAGATTGCCGAAAACGCGCGGCGCGACGCTGAAAATAAGGCAAACGATCAGCAGCGCATGCACCAGGCGCGCTGCTAGAGCCGATCGTTTTACTTTCCGCCGCATGGCTTTAGGCAGTACTACCCACAGCCAAGCTGGCGCAAGGTAGGCCAACAAAGGCCGTCTCATCTAATCTTGCAATGTTGCACATTCGCAACAGATTGCTTCGTTCTTTTCGACGAGGCGCCCCTCCTTCGCGTTTCAGACGCTTGTGATCCCCACCCCCGCCCCGCTATGCTGCGCCGCCGAAGGCGCTGCAATCGGAAAGGCTTGCGGAACATGAATGAGAGCATGAGCGATCGTCCCGTCGTCACCGACAAGGAGGCGCTGCTCTTCCACTCGCGCGGGCGGCCGGGAAAGCTCGCCGTCGTGTCGACCAAGCCCATGGCGACGCAGCGCGATTTGTCGCTCGCCTATTCGCCGGGCGTCGCCGCGCCGGTGCACGCCATCGCCAAAGACCCGACCCTCGCCTTCGATTATACGACGCGCGGCAATATGGTCGCGGTCATCACCAATGGCACGGCGATCCTCGGCCTCGGCGACCTGGGGCCCCTCGCGGCGAAGCCGGTGATGGAAGGCAAGGCGGCGCTCTTCAAGCGCTTCGCCGACATCGATTCGATCGATCTCGAAATCGACACCAAGGAGATCGACGAATTCGTCGCCGCCGTGCGCTATCTCGGGCCTTCGTTCGGCGGCATCAACCTCGAGGACATCAAGGCGCCCGAGTGTTTCGTGATCGAAGAGCGCCTGCGCGCGCTCATGGATATTCCCGTCTTTCATGACGACCAGCATGGTACGGCGATCATTTCCTCCGCCGGCCTCATCAACGCGCTGCTGCTGACGGGCCGCGACATCAAAAATACGAAGCTCGTCTGCAATGGCGCCGGCGCGGCGGGCATCGCCTGTCTCGATCTCGCCAAGGCGCTCGGCTTCGATCACCGCAACGTCACGCTCTGCGACACCAAGGGCGTGGTCTATCGCGGCCGCGAGGCGGGCATGAACCAATGGAAGAGCGCGCACGCCGTCGAGACGAGCGCGCGCACGCTCGCCGAGGCTCTCGAGGGCGCCGACGTCTTCTTCGGCCTGTCCGTGAAAGGCGCGCTGACGCCCGACATGCTGAAATCCATGGCGCCGGACCCGATCATTTTCGCCATGGCCAATCCCGATCCGGAAATCACGCCGGAAGAAGCGCGCGCGGCGCGGCCGGACGCGATCATCGCCACGGGACGCTCGGACTACCCGAACCAGGTCAACAATGTCCTGGGCTTTCCCTACATCTTCCGCGGCGCGCTCGACGTGCGCGCCAAGACGATCAACATGGAGATGAAGATCGCGGCCGCGCAAGCGCTCGCCGATCTCGCGCGCGAGGACGTGCCGGACGAAGTCGCCAACGCCTATCGCGGCGCGCGCCCGCGCTTTGGCCGCGACTATCTCATCCCCGCGCCTTTCGATCCGCGCCTCATCTCGGTGATTCCCCCGGCGGTGGCGCGGGCGGCGATGGAGTCGGGCGTCGCGCGCCGTCCGATCATCGACATGAAAACCTATCGCGCCGAACTCTCGGCGCGGCGCGATCCGGTCGCGGGCCTCATGCAGACCATCTATGAGCGCGTGCGGCGCGAGCCCAAGCGCGTCGTCTTCGCCGAGGGCGAGGAGCAGCAGGTGATCCGCGCGGCGGTCGCTTATGTGAATCAGGAATTGGGCGAGGCGGTGCTCGTCGGGCGCGAGGATCGGGTGCGGGCCAACGCCGCCAACGCCGGCGTGGAGCTCGTCCCCGGCATCGAGATTCACAATGCGAAGCTGTCGCAGCGCAACGGCGTCTATGCGCAATTCCTGTTCGAGCGACTGCAGCGCAAAGGCTTCCTGTTCCGCGACTGCCAGCGCCTCATCAATCAGGACCGCAACCATTTCGCCGCCGCCATGGTGGCGCGCGGCGACGCCGACGCCATGGTGACGGGCGTCACCCGCAATTTCTCCAATGCGCTGGAAGAAGTGCGCCGCGTCGTCGATCAGAAGCCCGGACATCGCGTCATCGGCGTGTCGCTCATTCTCGCCAAAGGCCGCGTTGTGGTCGTCGCCGATACGGCGATCACCGAATTGCCGGAAGCCACGGAGCTTGCCGAAATCGCGATCGAGGCGGCGGGCGTCGCGCGGCGCATCGGCCTCGTGCCGCGCGTCGCCATGCTGGCTTTCTCGACCTTCGGCTATCCGCCGGGCGAACGCACGGCGCGCGTGCACGAGGCGGTGCGCGTGCTCGACCAGCGCCGCGTCGATTTCGAATATGAGGGCGAGATGGGCGCGGATATCGCGCTCAACAAAGACTTGATGAGCGCCTATCCCTTCTCCCGGCTGAAGGATACGGCGAATGTCCTCATCATGCCGGCCTTCCACTCGGCGGCGATCTCGACCAAGATGCTGCAGGAGTTGGGGGACGCGACCGTCCTCGGCCCGCTGATCGTCGGCCTCGACAAGCCCATTCAGATCGTCCAGCTCGGCTCGACGGACACGGAGATCGTCAACATGGCGGCGCTCGCCGCTTTCGGCCTGGGCGGCTAACGCGCGGCCCCGCACTGGCGCGTATCATTCCCGGCGGGCTGAAAGCCCGACCGGGAATCCAGAGCCACAAGAGCGCTGGTTTTGCCCAGAGCCCGTCATTGCGAGCAAAGCGAAGCAATCCAGGGCAGCGATGCGGCCCTGGATTGCTTCGTCGGCTCCGCCTCCCCGCAATGACGGCGGTGAGTCCCTGTGTGCCCGACGACGGGGGCGTCGGGAATGACAACGAACCATCCGCCACAACGAAAAAGCCCCAAGCTGCATGCAGCCTGGGGCTCCGATTTCACGACAATCTTAGACGCGTGACCGTATTACTGCGCCGCGAGCTTGATCTCGGGATAGGTGCAGCGCTCGGCGCTCTTCTCGTCGACATGGAGATGCGACGGCGGCTCGGCGAAGGCGATCCCGAGCGTCTGCCAGACATCGACCATCGCTTCGACTAGATGAGCGATATGGTCATGCGTATGGCGCGGCGTCGGCGTGATGCGCAGGCGCTCGGAGCCCTTGGCGACGGTCGGATAGTTGATGGGCTGGATGTAGATATTGTGCCGCGTGAGCAGCAGATCGCTCGCCGCCTTGCACAGCTCGGCCTCGCGCACCATCACCGGCACGATATGCGAGCCGTTTTCCAGCACCGGAAGACCGGCGGCGGCCAGCGCATGTTTGGTGATATGCGCCGCGCGCTGATGCGCGGCGCGCAGATCGGAGCGGCGCTTCAAGAGCCGGACGGCGGCGCAGGCGGCGGCGGCCACCGGCGGCGGCAAAGCGGTCGAGAAGATGAACGCCGGCGCATAAGACCGAATGGCGTCGATCACCGCTGCGTCGCCGGCGACATAGCCGCCCATGGCGCCGAAGCCCTTGGCCAGCGTGCCCTCGATGACATCGATGCGGCCCATGACGCCTTCGCGCTCGCAGATGCCGGCGCCGCGCGGGCCATACATGCCGACCGCGTGGACTTCATCCACATAGGTCATGGCGCCGTAGCGCTCGGCGAGGGCGGCAATCTCGGCGACAGGCGCGACATTGCCGTTCATGGAATAGAGGCTCTCGAAGATGACGAGCTTCGGCCTGTCGCCGGCTTCGATCAGCAGCTCTTCGAGATGGGCAAGGTCGTTGTGGCGGAAGATTTTCCGCTCCGCCCGCGAGCGCTTCACGCCCTCGATCATGGAATTGTGATTCGACGCGTCGGAGAGGATCACGCAATTGGGCAAAAGATCGGCGATGGTCGAGATCGCCGCGAGATTGGAAATCCAGCCCGAGGTGAAGACGAGCGCCGCTTCCTTGCCATGGAGGTCGGCGAGCTCCCGCTCCAGCTCGACAATCGCGTGGCTCGTGCCGGAAATATTGCGGGTGCCGCCCGCGCCGGCGCCGACTTTGCTGGCGGTCTCCACCATGGCGTCGATGACCTCGGGGTGCTGGCCCATGCCGAGGTAATCATTCGAACACCATACGGTGACGTTTTCGATAGAGCCGTCGTCTCGAATCCATCGGGCGAGGGGGAAGCTCTCCACGTCGCGCTCGAGATGCGCAAAGATGCGATAACGGCGTTCGTCCTTCAGACGGGAGACGGCCGCCTCGAAATATCGCCGATAGACCATGTGACCCAACCCTCGATCTTTGACGCCCATCAAACCCAGACTGCCGGCCCCGTCCTGCCCAGCGCCTTGTTTGGACGTTTTCTTACATAGCCCATCCTAAGCCGGAAAGCGAGTGGCGGAACGTCGCGGCAGAGGCGTCAAGCTTGACGCTCTGGGCGCCGGTTCGCAGACCCGATATGGAGGCTGCCTAAAACTCGGCCGGGCTTAGTTAAAAGGTCAGCATTATGAAATTCTTTAAGGTCGCGCTGGGCCTTGCCGCGCTTGCGACGGCGCCCGCCGCCGCCCAGGAAGAAGACCACGGGGGGCTCGGCGATTTCGACAAGATCGTGGTCATCTACCAGGAGAACCACAGCTTCGATAATCTCTATGGGCTCTGGGGCGAGGTCGGCGAGCGGGAGGTCAACGGCCTGCGCGCGCTCGAAGATGTCGAGCATTCCGGCCAGCCGGCGCCCTGGTGGGCGCAGATCCGGTCCTCCGCCGAGGGCTCCAAGCCCTATCTCTGCCTGCCGCAGAACGACGCCAATCTCACGTCGCCCGCGCCGCTCGCCACAGGCTGCACGGATAATACAGCGGGCGCCGGTTCGCCGATCAACAGCGCCTTTTACAATCGCCCGTTCAAGATCGACGACTATATCGCAGCGACCGACACGACTTGCCCGGCTCCCGGCGTCACCGCGTCGAACGGCGTGGCGAAAGGCCAGGGTCTGGCTGGGGGCTGCACGCGGGACATCGTGCATCGCTTCTATTCGGAGCAGTATCAGATCAATGGCGGCCAGCAGAATCGCTTTACGACGGGCAGCGACGCGATGGGCCTCGTCATGGGCTACTACGACACCCGCAAGCTGCCGATCTATGAATATCTACACCAGCCGGGCGCGCCGAAATATGTCGTCGAGGACAATTTCTTCCAGGCGGCCTTCGGCGGCTCCTTCCTCAACCATCAATGGCTGATCGCCGCGAGGACGCCGGTCTTCGCCAGTCCGGCGACCGACGGCTCCGGCAACGACCTACACTCGGTCGTCGACGCCAATGGCATGCCGACCAAGACGCCGCTCTATTCCTCGACGGACGCCGCGACGGCGGCGAAGCTTCGCGACAGGTCGCTGACCGCTTATTGCGCCGGAGACGCCCGCAATGCCGCGAAGCTGCCGCCTGCGCCCGCCGGCGTCGCCTGCGGCGATTATGTGGTCAACACCACGCAGCCCAGGGCGTGGCCCTACGCGCCCGGAACCGTCGACGCGAAGCGCCTGCCGCCGCTCGCCGATAAGACGATCGGCGATCTGCTGACCGATAAAATCATCGACTGGGCCTGGTATTCCGGCGGCTGGGACAACGCCGAGGGCAACACGAGCGGCAAGGGCTGGACGAATGGCGCCGCCGGCGCCTGCTCCGATCCCAACGCCAACCAGCAGATAATCGGCGGCGCGCTCCGCTGTCCGGATAAGAACTTCCAGTATCACCATCAGGCGTTCAATTATTTCGCCGCCTACGCGCCGGGCACGGACGCGCGCAAGGCGCATCTGCTCGACGAGGCCGAGTTCATCGACGCCGCCAAGAACGGAAAGCTCAAGGCTGTGAGCTTCGTGAAGCCGCTGGGCGCGGACAATGAACACCCCGGCTATGCGAGCGAATCCAACGGCAGCAACCATCTCGTTGAGCTGGTTGACGCGATCATCAAGGGCCCGGACGCCCAGAAGACGCTGATCATCGTCACCTATGACGAGTTCGGCGGCGCCTGGGACCATGTGCCGCCGCCGCCCCACAACGCCGACAAATCCGCGCCGTCCGATCAGTGGGGCCCCGGCACCCGCATCCCTGCGCTGGTCATCTCCGCCCGCTTCCGCCGCTCCGGCGTCGACAGCCAGGCGCATGACACGACCTCGGTGCTGAAGCTGATCGAGGAACGCTTCGGCCTCCCGTCGCTCTCCACGCGCGACGCGGCGGTTCGCAGCCTCTCGACGGCGGTGATGATCGCCCGCTAAGGCATCGCAAGCTATCAAGGCCCCCGGTCGGCGCGCGAGCCCGGCCGGGGTTTTTCATGTGTGGCGGCGCAAGGCGCGGAGGCTCGCCATCGCCGATCATCCCCTCGCCAGGAAGGAAGCGATGGGTGAGATGGCGCTGGTCCAGCAAGAAGAGTTCACGGAGAGCTGCGGGCGCTTCGCGTCCCTGCCGACGGAGACCGTCTTCGCCTATTGCAGCTTCGAGGGTTTCGAAATCTCCCGGCCGAGCGTCGGGGGCGCCATTCTGGGCTGCAGTTTCACGCGGATGAGCTGGTACTGGGAGCTGTTCAACACAGCCCTCATCTCGCGCACGACTTTCGAGGACTGCATATTCCGCGGTTGCTCTTTCCGGGGCGTCGATTTCCTCGACTGCGCCTTCACGCGCTGCCGATTCGAGCTCGACAATCTCGGCGGCGCTTGCCTGTTTAGCGACTGCCGGCTGGTGGAATGCGTTTTCGAGAATTGCGCATTCGTGAAAGACGAGCGGCCCGGCAAGCGCGAGCCGCTCTTCGAGAAGAACCGCTTCTATGATTGCCGGCAAATCGGGACGCGCGGGGAGCGCCTGCCTTTCGGCTGAGCCTCATGAGGCCAATGCGTCCAGCACACGCGCCCAGCTACGCGCGCCCTTGTGGAACGACGTGTAGCTGTATTTCTCATTGGGCGAATGGATGCGGTCGTCGTCGAGCGCGAAGCCGATCATCAGGGCGTCCATGTTGAGGTCGCGCTTGAAGGCGCCGACGATCGGGATCGAGCCGCCGCAGCCCGCCAGCGCCGCCTCCTTCCCCCACTCCTCGCTGAGCGCCCGCCGCGCCCGGTTCAGAGCCTCGGAGCCAAAGGGAAGCTGCAGCGCGTTGGAGGCGCCGTGGTTGATGAATTCGACCTTGGCGTCGGCCGGCAGCCGCTCCTTCACAAAGGCGCGGAAGCTCTCCAGCACCGCTTTGGCGTCCTGCTTGCCGACAAGCCGGAAGGAGAATTTGGCGGACGCTTCCGCCGGCAGCACCGTCTTCGAGCCCTTGCCGGTATAGCCGCCGACAACGCCATTCACGTCGCAGGTCGGCCGCGCCCAAATCTGCTCCAATATGCCGCGGCCCGTTTCGCCGCCGATCCGCGTCAGTCCGATCTCGCCGAGCCACTTCGCCTCGTCGAAATCGAGCGCGCGCCACTGCTCGGCGATGTCTTCGGGGATCTCGGGCACGCCGGCGTAGAAGCCGGGGAGCGTGACTTTGCCTTCTTCGTCGTGCAGATCGGCGATGATTTTCGCGAGCACATGCACGGGATTGTTCACCGGCCCGCCGAACATGCCCGAATGCAGATCATGGCTCGCAATGCGGATGAAGACTTCTTCCTGCGCCAGGCCGCGCAACATGACCGTGATCGCCGGCGTCGTAGCGTTCCACATGCTGGTGTCGCAGACGAGCGCGATGTCGGGCCGCGAGAGCTCATCCTTATTGGCGGCGAGGAAGCCGGGGAGGGACGGCGAGCCCGTCTCCTCCTCGCCCTCGAAGAGGAAAGTGACGTTGCAGGGCAGGCCGCCGTTCGCTTCGAAGGCGCGGCAGGCCTCGACGAAGGTCATGAGCTGGCCCTTGTCGTCGGAAGCGCCGCGCGCGACGATCTCGTCGCCGTCCTTGCCGGCCGCAAGACGCGGCGCGAAGGGGTCTGTCTCCCATAGGCCCAGCGGGTCGGCCGGCTGCACGTCGTAATGGCCGTAAAACAGCACATGCGGCGCATCCTTGCGCTTCGCCTTGGCGTGGCCGACGACGATCGGATGGCCGGGCGTCTCGCGTACATCGGCCGTGTATCCCAGACCCTTGAGCTGGTCCGCCAGCCAATTGGCGGCGCGCTGGCAATGCTGGGTATAGGCGGGGTCGGTCGAGACCGAGGGGATGCTCAAAAGGTCGAATAGGCGCTGTGTCGACGCGGGGAGATTCGCGTCGATGGTGTTCAGGACGGCGTCGATCGTGGCCATGGGAATCAAGTCCTTCGCAGTTGGAGCGAAGCTAGTGCGAAGTTAGGGCGGAGAAAAGGCCGGAGAGATCACGGGCTCCAAGCCTGAGCGCGCGACCAGCCGTCATTGCGACGCTGCCCGCCGTCATTGCGAGGAGCGAAGCGACGAAGCAACCCAGGGCAGCCATTACGGCTCCCGGGTTGCTTCGCTTCGCTCGCAATGACGGCTAGACAGTCACTCTCGCCGCCAATCGCCGCTCTTGCCGCCCTCATCCGGCTTCTTGCGCTTGCGCTTGGGGCGGCCGCTTTTGGTGAGATGTTTCCACTCGTGCGGCGCGAGGTCGATGGTCTGCGGGCCGGCCGGCTTGTGGGGGCTCCTCCCACGGTTCCGGATGCGGCTCAGCACCGCAGAGCGCACGGACGGCGATTTCAGCGCGAGCCCCGCGACATCGGAGGCGAAGCCCGGCAAAATCAATAAGAAAGAGGCAAACGCCTGAATCGCCCCATCGAGCATGGCGCCCTCCGCGCGCCATTTTCCGCGCTCCCGCCAGACGGCGAGGAGCCCCTTGACGTCCGAAAGGCCGAGCGCAGTCGTGCCGAGCCCGAGAAGAATCGCGGCGAGGAGCCCGACCGCGCGCAGGACGAAGGCGAAGGCCAGAATTTCCAGCGCGAGCCAAAGGCCGAGCGCCAAGCCGATGAGCTTCGTCCTGTCGGTCACTCGTGAAACACTCCCGCGCGCGCAAACGCTTGGCCGCGCACGCCCGATTGGGCGCGGAGCCGGCCTTGATTCGTGACATGTGAGCGGCGACATGTTAGCCGACAAGAGAAGAATCCGGGAGTGACCAATGTCGCCGAGCGGCGAACCTTTCGACCCGTCGCTGATCGTCTTTGCGGCGCTCGCCATTTTCGTAGTGTGGAAGCTGCGCTCCGTGCTCGGCATGCGCGTTGACCGCGACGCGCCCCCGCCCACGCAATTCGAGCCGCGCCGCGCGCCGGTGGGGCCAGCCCCGCTGCCGGGCGCCGCGCCCGCCGATGATCTGCCGGCGGTGCGGCCGGAGGATCGCTGGAAGGGCGTCGCCGAGAATCGCGCCGAGGCGATCACGGGCCTCGACGCCATCGCCGCCGCCGATCCGCGCTTCGACGGCAGAGCGTTCGTCGACGGCGCGCGCCGCGCCTATGAGATGATCGTCGGCGCTTTCGCCAAGGGCGACCGCGACGCGCTGCGCCCACTCCTCGCCAAGGACGTCTTCGACGGATTCGCCGGCGAGATCGCCCGCCGCGAGGCGGTCGGGGAGACGGTGGAGACGGCGATCGTCGCCATCGATTCGGCGCTGGTCGATTCCGCCAGCGCCGCGCCGCGCCTCAATGAGATCACCGTCCGTTTCGCCGTGCGGCTGATGAATATCCGCAAGGACAAGGCGGGCGAAGTCATCGAAGGCGGCGCCACCATGCCGGTCGAAGAGCTGTGGACCTTCGCACGCGACCCGCGCGCCTCGGACCCGAATTGGAAGCTCGTCGCCACCCGCGCCGTGTGATTCCGTGCGTCCGCCGTCGGATCTCGAACCGGTCGCCTTCGATGCGATTGCGGGCTTTGGCGAGGACGATCTCGACGCCGCTTTTCCCGTCTTCCGGCGCTCCGCCGAGCGCATTCTCGAAGCCGCGCAGGAACAGCGGCCAGCCTGTCCGCCGCCGCCGGAGCTGATCGCCGCGGCGCGCACGGCGCTCGAAGGGCCAGAGTCCTGCGCCGCCTTCTTTCGGCGCTGGTTCGAGCCGTTTCGCCTCGTCAAAAAGGGCTTTGTCACCGCCTATTACGAGCCGGAGGTCGAAGCCCGCCGCGCCCCCGAGCCCGGTTTCGAGACCCCGGCGCTCTCACGCCCGTCCGATCTCGTCACATTGAACGACGCGCCGCTTTCCCTAGCGTCCGGGGAGGCGCTCACGAGCGCACGGCGTCTGAGGGATGGGAGCCTCATTCCCTATCCGCCTCGACGCGAGATCGAGGAAGAGGGGGCGGCGACGGGGTCGGTCCCGCTCGCTTATGTCGCAGACCCGGTCGAGCTCTTCCTCATTCAGGTGCAAGGCTCCGCCCGATTACGGTTTCCGGACGGAACCGCGCGCGCGCTCACCTATGACGGCCGCAACGGTTGGCCTTACACCTCGATCGGCCGATTGATGATCGAGCGCGGGCTCATGCCCGAAGGCGCCATGTCGCTGGAGGGGCTGAAAGCGGCTCTGCGCGCTATGGGCGTCGGCCCCGGCCAGCCTGGACGAAGGCTGATGCAGGAAAACAGTTCTTATGTTTTCTTCCGCATCGACGAATCGAAAGACCGGGCGCTCGGGCCGATCGGGGGCGAAGGCACGGCGCTCACGCCGCTGCGCTCCATCGCCGTCGATCGGTCGATCTGGTGTTACGGCCTCCCCTTCTGGATCGCGGCGCGCGTTCCCTGGGAGGGCGAGGCGCCGACCCGTTTCGCGCGGCTGATGATTGCGCAGGATACCGGATCGGCGATTTTAGGGGCGGCGCGCGCCGATCTGTTTTTTGGCTCAGGCGCACGCGCGGGCGCGCTGGCGGGCCGCGTCAGGCATGAAGCGGATTTCCACGTTTTCCTACCCAAAAAGGACCCATTGCCGTGAGCGACGACAGGCGACGCTATTCCCGCCGGCTGACTCGCGCCGAGTCCGAGCTTTGGTCGATTGTCACCGCCAGCGTGCGCCCTTTCCGGGCGCGGCCTGCTCCTGTCGCCGAGCCGCCCGCGCCGGCAAGCGCGCCCGAGCCGGTGCGTGAGAAGGCCCCCGCGCCAGTCGCCCATCGCGACCGGCCGCCGGCGCCCAAGCCGGCGACGCCTCTCGTCGAGATCGACCATCGCACGCGGGTGAAGATCAAGCGGGGGCGGCTGGAGGTCGGCGCCAAGCTCGATCTTCACGGAATGCGGCAGGACGAGGCCCAGCGCGCGCTCAACGCCTTCCTGCGCCGCGCGCAGGCGGAGGGCGCCAAGGTCGCGATCATCGTCACCGGCAAGGGCCTCTCGCGCGAGGAGGGCGGCGTGCTGCGCCGCGTCGTGCCAATGTGGCTTCAGGCGCCGAACCTGCGCGACGTCGTTGTCGGCTTCGGCGAAGCGGCGCGCCATCACGGGGGCGAAGGCGCGCTTTACGTGCAGATCCGCCGCGCGGATCGCCACCGCGTCGGCTGATTTCCGCGGTCGCCCAAGCTGTCATTCCCGACGCTCGTGAAGCGAGCGATCGGGAATCCAGAGCAAAACCGGCGCTTTTGCGGCTCTGGATTCCCGGTCGGACGTTCAGCCCGCCGGGAATGACAAGTCCCCATGCGAGCTATTCAAACGGAAAAAGTATCACGCGTTAGTTTCGGCGGGAGCCGCCGTCAGCGCCGGCTTCTCCACCGGCGCGGCCAAGAAAGCGGCCGGAATATTGCGACGCCCCTCCTCTGCGAGCTGCGGCGCCGAATGCGGCGGCGTCTTCCATTCGAACGCGTCCAGCCGGCCGGTGGCGGGCGACATCGGCAGCCAGTGCTTGGAGACCACCCCATCGGCAATCCAGGCAGGGTCGCGCGGGGCGCGGCTGCCGCGCGCCAGCCATTCGCGCACCTGTCCACTCTGGCCGTTCTCGGCGTCTTCGATTTCCGCCATGAGCAGGCAGGTATGAGCGCTCGGATGCTGCCCCTCGGCGACGAGCGGCGCGAGCGCCTCGCGGGCCTTGGCGAAATCGCGGGCCGCGAGCGCCGCCTCGGCGACGATGTGGCGGCTTGCGGGCGCCTGGGACGCAAGCTTGGCGAGCTTTTCGACCCGCGCCACCCGCTGGCTATTCGATTCTCCCGGCAGCGCTTCGAGATAGAGGGCCGCAAGCTCTGGATGCGGCGAAGCGGTCCAGACGCCCTCGATGAGCTTGGCCGCCTGCTTGTAATCGCCGTGGCGGATGAGCACCTGGGCGGCGGTCACGGCGGCGGGAACGAAGCCCGGCCGGCGCTTCAGAGCCTGGCGGGCGAGATGCAGCGCATCATGGGGATGCTCGCGCTCGCGCGACACCGCCATGGCCGTCTCGATGACCGCCCGCAGCTTCTGCGCCGAAGCAAGGTCGATCGCCTTGGCGTTGACGCTTTTCTCCAGCGCCTCGCGCGCCTTCTCCCAATCGCCGGACGCGGCGAGATGCTCCAGCACGGCGGAGCCGGCCCAGGGCAGGGGCGCGATCTCATGGGCGGCGTTGGCGAAATGCGCCGCCGCCTCGGCGTCCTCGCGGCGCTTGGCCTCGATATGCAGCCCGCGCAGGCCGAGCAGCTTGGTCTCCGGCTTCAGCGTCATTTTATGAAAAGCCTTGGCCGACGTCGCGCGGTCGCCAGAGAGCTGCGCCGCCTGGGCGACGAGCATTTGGGTCAGCGGCTCCTCGGGCAGGAGCTTCTCGGCGAGCTGGGCCGCCTTGCGGGCGCGCGCGGCGTCGCCGGAGCCGACGGCGATCAACCCTTGCGAGATCACGTCGAGCCCCTTCGCCTTGCGACGCTCACGCGAGCCGCCGGCCACGCGGCCGGGAAGCCGCACCAGCGCGATAACGATCGCCCAAACCAGGATGACGGCGGCGGTGAGCGCCAGCAGGCCGCCGATCGCGACGGGGATCGAGGTCTCGATATGATTTCCGGCGAATTCCAGCGTCAACGAGCCGGGCTGCTGAATCAGCCATTCGAGCCCGTAGGCGGCGGCGGCGAGGGCGAGGATGAAGAAGAAAACGAATAGCATGACCTTCGCTCCCGCTTATTTCTTGCCGATCGCCGCTATGGCGCCGCGCAGCAGATCATCGGCCGCCTTGGCCGCCTCGCTGCGTTGGTGAAGCGTTTCGCCGAATCCCTTGGCGTCTGCTTTGGCCTCGTCCGGCAGGCTGTCGTAAAGGCTTTCCGCGTCGGCGAAATCATTGCGCCCGAGCGCGGTTTCGATACGCTGAACCTTGCCGGCGACGCTTTCCGGATGAGCTTCTCCCGCTGGCCGGACCTTCACGAGCTTGCTTGCGCTCTCAAGCAGTTGTCCGGTCAGATTGCCGCCTTCATGCGCCGCCCCGGAATGGGCCTCATGCGCTTCGAGCTTCTTGGCGACCCCACGCAGCGACTCGCGAAGCTGTGCGCCGGTCGGCGCCCCTTTTTCCGAGAACTCGACCAAAGCCGGCGCGGGCTCTGCGTCGAGGCGGGAAAGCGCCGCGATTTCCTCAGTGAAGGGCTTGCCGGCCTCGAGATCGCGCTGAAGCGCGAAAGCGACCACAACTTTCGCGCTCGCCGTGTCGACGACAGGGACGACGACCGGCGCCGGCGCGGGCTTCGGCGCCTCCTCGACCTTGGATACTTCGGTCTTGGAAACCTCTGTCTCGGGAGCGGCGCGCGCTTCGCTCTTGGGCGCCTCGAGCTTCTGCCGCAGAGCCTGGATTTCGTCGCTCATGGCCTCGATGCGGCCTTCGAGCGCGGAGATGAGGTCGCGGTCGGTGAAGCCGTCGGCGTCGCGGGCCTCGCCCTTGGCGACGGGCGCGGGCTTCGTCGTCTCGACGGGCGCAGCGGCAGGGGCAGGCGGCGGCAAAGGCGCCGGCGCCTCCTCGACGGTTTCGACAGGCTTTTGAGAAGGCTCCGGTATGTCCTGGGGCTTGGTCTCCGCCGCGGGAGCCTCGACCGGCTTTTCGGGCTCCTTCACGGGTTCGGCTGGAGGCGGCGGCGCGGTTTCAGCCGGAGCCGGGGCAGGAGCGGGCGCAAGCGGCGCCTTGTCGAGCAAGGCGTGGCGCGAGGGCGCCTTGGGCGCGGGCTTGGCCGATCCAGTCAGATCGTCGAGAAATCCCCGCGCTTTATCGACAGCTCCCTGCGCCGCGACGAGACCCGCGTCGATTTGAGTCGCGACCTCGCCGACGCGCGGATCCACGTTCCGGAAGGTCAGCGCGCCATAGCCGGCGGCGCCCAGCGCGACCAGCAAGGCCAGGGTCGAAACGACAAGCTTGGAAGCAACGCCTCCCGAGCGCCGTTTGCCCGGCGGACGGGCCGGCGGGACTTGCGCCTCCGTCGCCACAGGGGCCTCGACCTCGGAAGCTTGATCCTTCGTCACCTCTGATTCAGGCGCCGCCATGCTGATCGTCCTCGCTGCGTTTCACCCCATGGGTGAAGCAGGTATAAAGTACGCAGATTGCGCGCGAAACAGGCTAATGCGCCGGCATCCGCTTGTCAGCCGGCGGCCTCCATCAGCGCCAGGGTGCGGCGGGCGATATCGAGATGGAGCCGCTCGACCATCTTGCCGTCGATCTGCACCACGCCCTTCTCGGCGTTTTCCGGCTCGTCGAAGACGGCGATGATCTTGCGGGCGAAATCGACTTCCTCGGCGCTCGGCGCGAAAATCTCATTGACCGGCCCGATCTGGTTCGGGTGGATCAGCATCTTGCCGTCGAAGCCCATATCGCGGCCCTGCTCGGCCTCGCGCCGCAGACCCGCCTCATCGTTGAAATCGTTGTAGATGCCGTCGATGATCTCGATATTGTGCACGCGCGCCGCCAGCACGCCGGCGGAGAGCCACGACAGGAGCGCCGGCCGGCCGGGCGTCAGGCGCGCGCGGGTCGATTTGGCGATGTCATTGGGCCCGAGCACCAGCACTTCGAGGCGCGAAGCCGGATCGTCCGACGCGCTGGCGATCTTCTCGATGTCGAAGATGGCGCGGGGCGTCTCGATCATCGCCCAGAGTTTCGTTTTGAAGGGCGCGCCGGCCGCGACAAGATCGGCGGCGGCTTTCAGAATGTCGTCGCGGGAATTGACCTTGGGGATGACGATGGCGTCCGGCCCCGTCGGCGCGATCGCGGAAATGTCGGGCTTGTACCATTCCGATCCGCGCGCGTTGACGCGCACCACCACCTGCCGCTGGCCGTAGCCGCCGCCCGTCACCGCCGAGGCGACCTGCTCGCGCGCCATGGCCTTGGCGCCCTCGGCGACGCCGTCTTCGAGCTCGAACATCAAAACGTCGGCGGGAAGGCTTTTGCCTTTTTCCAGCGCGCGGGCGTTGGAGCCGGGCATGGCCAGGACGCTGCGTTTCAGTTTCGAAATCATCTTTGAGCTCGCTCGGGTGGTAGGTTCATCTTTTTCTTGCCGTGCCGGCTGGTCTACACAATAAGAGGCGTCTCCGCCATTCACATCTCGGAAACAATCGATGGCAGCCGCACCCGGCCCCGCGAAAAAGGGCGGCCTCCCGCCGCGCCTTATAGAAGGATACGAGGTTTTTCTTTCCGGCCGCTTCCGCTCGGCGCAGGCGCGTTTTCGCGCGCTCGCCGAAGAGGGTCAAAAACCGACGACCATGGTGATCTGCTGCTGTGATTCGCGTGTCGACCCCGAGTCGATTTTCGACGCAGGGCCAGGCGAACTTTTCGTCCTGCGCAATGTCGCGGCGCTGGTGCCGCCTTACGAGCCCGACGATCACTTCCACGGCGCGTCGGCCGCGCTCGAATATGCGCTCATGGCGCTGGAAGTTCAGCACGTCGTCGTGCTGGGCCACGGGCAATGCGGCGGCGTGAAGGCCTATGCGATGATCGCCGCCGATCCCGAGACGCCGCGGCTGAGCCACAGCGATTTCGTCGGCGACTGGATCAAAATGCTTGCGCCAGCCGCCGAACGGCTCGGCCGGGAGCCCGATCCCGAAGATAAGGATTATCTGCATCGGCTCGAATTCGAGTCGGTCAAGCAGACCCTCATCAATTTGCGCAGTTTCCCCATGGTGCAGGTTTTGGAGCATCGCGGCTATCTCACGCTCCACGGCGCCTTTTTCAGCGTCTCGGATGGAAAGCTGCTGGCGCTCGACGAGCAATCGGGCGACTTCCTTCCCATCGCGGAAAAAGCCCACGCCGACGCATTTTTGGAGGCGCGCTTTTGACGGACGTTCCCATGATCGCCGGTCTGCATGAGCTTGCCGGGCGCTATGACGCGCTGCTGTGCGACGTCTGGGGCGTGCTCATCGATGGCAAGAAGCATTTTCCGCGCGCCGCCGACGCCTTGCGGCGTTTCCGCGCGCAGGGCGGGCGGGTGGTGCTCATCACCAACGCCTCGCGGCCGGACGCCGAAGTGCGTCGGCAGCTTTTGGGGCTGGGCCTGCCGGAAGACACGTTCGACGATCTCGTTTCCGCCGGCGAATTGACGCTGCGCGAGATCGTCTCGCGCAAGGGGCAGGCCTGCTATCATCTTGGTCCGCCGCGCGACAACGGCCTCTTCGAGGAAGCAGGCCGCCGCCTCGGCGCTCCGGTCGTGAAGGTTTCCCCCGAGGAGGCGGACTACGTCGTCTGCACCGGCCTCTTCGCCGAGCGCGAGGAGATTCCACAGGATTACGACGAAAGGCTCGCGGCGCTGAAAGCCCGCGATCTCACCATGCTCTGCGCCAATCCGGACATTGTGGTCGCCATCGGCGGCGACATCGTCTATTGCGCGGGCGCGCTCGCCGATCGCTATGCGGCGATGGGCGGCAAGGTGCTGATGTTCGGCAAGCCGCATCCGCCGATCTACGCCGCCGCCCTCGAACGCCTGGCCGCTCTGCGGGGCGGCGCGGTCGATAAGAGCCGGGTCTTCGCCATGGGCGACGGCGCGCTGACCGATCTCGCCGGCGCCGGGATGGCGGGGCTCGATTGCGTCTTCGTCACCGACGGGGTGCACGCCGAGGAGCTGCGCCCGAATGGCGGAGCCGTGGATCGTGACGCGCTCGCGCGCTTGACAGAGCTTGCGGGCGCGCGTCCTGTGGCTTTGGCTAGCGAAGTTTTCTGGTAAAAGGGGGAAAATGGGCCCCTGGCCCGCCCCGTCAAACGATCTGGTGACTACATGTCGACGCCGTTCAAAATCTATTATTTCGAAGACCTGAGCGTCGGCATGCGCGAGACGCTGATGAAGGCGGTGATGGACGACGACGTGATCGCCTTCGCCGATCTGTCGGGCGACCGCAATCCGATCCATCTCTCCGACCATTTCGCGTCAAAGACGCGTTTCGGCGAGCGCATCGTGCACGGGCTCTATACGGCCTCGCTGATTTCGACCGTCATCGGCATGTATCTGCCCGGGCCGGGCGCGGTCTATCTCTCGCAAACCCTGAACTTCCGCGCGCCGGTGAAGATCGGCGACGTGATCACGGTCGTGGTCGAGGTGGTGGAGCTCGTCGAAAAGGGCCGTCGCGCCAAGCTCAAATGCGAATGCCTTGTCGACGGTAAGGTGGTGCTGGACGGCGAGGCGGCGGTAATGGTGCCGTCCCGCGAGCAGGCGATGCGGCCGGCGGCGGAGAAGCCGGCGACGGCGTAAGCTGCGCGGCCGCCGTGGCGCAATCATCGTTCATCCTCGCCCGAGACCCTATGAGCCCCCCCGCCGGGCTCGAAGGCGCCGTCGCGGCCATTGGCAATTTCGACGGGCTGCATCGCGGCCATCGCGGCGTTGTCGCGCACGCCCAGGCGCTGGCCAGGAAGCTCGGCAAGCCCTGCGTCCTGCTCACCTTCGAGCCGCATCCGGCCGATATTTTCGCTGGCAAGCCGGTGATCTTCCGTCTGACGCCCCCTGAGGCCAAAGCGGCGCAGGCCGCGCGGCTCGGGCTCGACGGGATGATCGTTCTGTCCTTCAACAAGGAATTCGCCGCCCGGCCTGCCGAGGATTTCACCCGGGACATTCTCGCCAAGCGGCTGGGTCTCTCGGCTGTCGTCGCGGGCTATGACTTCCGTTTCGGGGCCGGCCGCAAGGGCGATGCGGCCTTCCTCAAATCGGAAGGCGCGCGGCTGGGCTTTGCGGTCGAGATCGTCGACCGCATCACTCGGGACGAGGAGGGAAGCCTGGAAGCCGTCTCCTCCACCGCCACGCGCGAGGCGCTGGAAAAAGGCGACGTCGAACTGGCGCGTCGTCTCCTGGGCCACCCTTACTTTGTGCGCGGCGTCGTCCGCCACGGCGACAAGCGCGGAAGGCTGCTCGGCTTCCCGACCGCCAATATCGCGCTCGATGCCTCGAACCGGCTGCGACACGGCATCTATGCCGTCACGATGGAAATGGACGGCGTCCTGCGCGACGGCGCAGCCAATTTCGGACGCCGGCCGACCTTCGATAACGGCCCGCCGCTGCTCGAGGTCTTCCTCTTCGACTTCTCGGGCGATCTCTACGGCAAAGAGGTCGAGGTCGCCTTTTTCGGCTTTATCCGCGGCGAGGCGAAATTCGACAGCATCGAAGCGCTGATCGCCCAGATGGAGGACGACTGCGTCAAGGCGCGGGAAATTCTCTCGCGCCGCTGAAACCTGCGCCTGCCCCGCTTGGCCCGAGGGCCAGGGGCCCTAGCCTCCTAGTCCTAACGCCAGGAGGATCAGACATGAGCGGCGCGCGTCTTTTTGCGGCTTTCCTTTCTCTCGCCGCGCTTGCCGGCCTCCCTCCGAGCGCGCAGGCGCAGCCCAAGCGGGTGCTCATCATCGGCGACAGTTTGAGCGCCGGCTATAATCTGCCGGAGGGGACCGCTTTCCCCTGGGCGCTCAACCGGCGGCTCCACATGCGCGATCGAAATGTCGCAGTTCTCGACGCTTCCGAGATGGGCGACACCACCGGCGACGCGCTCGAGCGGCTGCCCAAAGCCTTCGCCTATGGCGCCGACGCCGTCATCGTCGAGCTCGGCGGTAATGACATGCTGCAGCAGGAAGACCCTGCCGTCGTCTATCGGAATCTCGACGCCATCGTCCGCTACAGCAAGGCGCGCGGCTCGCGGGTCATCCTCGCCGGCATGCTGTCGTACCCCCGCCGCCGCGACCTCGCCTATAAGCTGCGCTTCGATTGGGTCTATCCGACGCTCGCCGCCCAGCACAAAGTGGCGCTCTATCCCTTCTTCCTCGACGGCGTCTACAACAACCCCGCGCTTATCCAGGACGACAACAAGCATCCTAATGTGCTGGGCTCGGATTACATCGCGGCGCGCATGGCGCCCATGGTCGAGCGGACGCTGCGGGCGCCCGAGCGCCGGCGCTACCACGCTTGGCGGTGACGACCGGTAGAGGGCCGTCATTGCAAGGAACGAAAGCGACGAAGCAACCCAGAGCCACAATGACGCCCTGGATTGCTTCGCTTCGCGCGCAATGACGGCCGGCGGGCGGCGGCGTCGAGAAACAGGGTTCCGAATCCAGGTTAACGAACCTACGCAGCCGCGTCATGCCCGCGCTTGTCGCGGGCATCCACGCCAGAACATTGCGACACGCGGGGAGAATAAGTGGCGTTATTCCGGCTCACGCTCTCAGCTTTCCGCGTCGGCGGCGTGGATAGCCGCGACAAGCGCGGCCTGACGCGGGAACACGTCTGCTCGTCAACCCGAATTCGGACCCCTGCGTTGAGACGCGCCGCATTGCAGCGGGGTTCGCCAATCCCTATCTTCGCATCCGAGGGGTAATGAAGATGAGCGACGAACGCAGAGGCGACATAGAAATCATCCCGCCGGGTCAGAAATCGCGCGCCGAGGCGGAGGACGACGGCTTCCCGACCTCACGCGTCTGGATTTCCTCGGGCCAAAGCGAGGTTAAGTTCGTCAAGCTCGGCCCGTTCCAGAGCATGCTGGTCGGCGCCGGCCTGCTGCTCTTCGTCGGCCTCTGCCTGTTTTTCCTCTCCGGGCTCCTGCTCATCCTCGTCCCGGCCGTGGCCTTGCTCGGCGCGGGCGCCTGGGTGGCGAACGCTTTGGGCCTTGGACCCTTCCGCCGGCTGCGCTAGATTTTTTTGAGGCTTTCCGACCCCCGCGCCCCTTGCTAAAGAGAGGCATGGCGATTTTGCGGCGCATACGAATTACCGGCCCGGTCCGCGCTTGAGCTGCGCTCGCGCGGGTTCCGGGTATTTGGCGCGATTGGCGCTTCCTTTCCAAATCCATTATGTGACGCGGACCTTGCCGGCCGTCCCGGCGCCGCCCGACCCCGGTTTCGAGACCCCATGAACGACGACACGCCCAAAGGGCCCGACTATTCCAAGAGCCTCTATCTGCCGGTCACGGATTTTCCGATGCGCGCCGGCCTGCCACAGCGGGAGCCCGAGTTCCTGAAGCGCTGGGAGGAGATCGGCCTCAACGCCAAAATGCGCGAGGCCGCCAAGGGTCGGCCGAAATTCACGCTGCACGACGGCCCGCCCTACGCCAATGGCAACATCCATATCGGCCATGCGCTGAACAAGATCCTCAAGGACATCGTCACGCGCAGCCAGCGCATGACCGGCAAGGACTGCGTCTATGTTCCGGGCTGGGACTGCCACGGCCTGCCGATCGAATGGAAGATCGAGGAAGAAAACTACCGCGCCAAGGGCAAGAAGAAGCCCGATTTCGCGCAGCCCGACGAGATGATCGCGTTTCGGCGCGAGTGCCGGGCCTATGCCGAAAACTGGCTCAGGGTCCAGCGCGAGGAGTTCAAACGGCTCGGCGTCGCCGGCGAATGGGACAACCCCTACGCCACCATGGCCTATCCGGCCGAGGCGATCATCGCCCGCGAGATCATGAAATTCGCCGAGAACGGCTTGCTCTATCGCGGCTCCAAGCCCGTGATGTGGTCGGTCGTCGAGAAGACGGCGCTGGCGGAAGCGGAAGTCGAATATGAGGACCACACTAGCGATACGGTGTGGGTGGCGTTTCCTATCCCACGTGGCGCGGATGAGGACCTTGCTGACGCGCGCGTGGTGATCTGGACCACGACGCCCTGGACGCTGCCGGGCAATCGCGCGATCTCCTTCTCTTCCAAAATCGCCTATGGCCTCTATCGCGTGACCGAGGCGCCTGAGAACAATTGGGCCTTCCCAGGCGCCAAATTCATCCTTGCCGACAAGCTGGCGGGAGATGTTTTCAAAGCCGCCAAGGTCGACGGCTTCGAGCGGTTGCGCGATGTGCCGGCGTCAACGCTCGCGGAGCTCATCTGCGCCCACCCGCTCGCGCATCTGGGCTATGCCTTCGACGTGCCGCTCTTCGACGGCGATCACGTTACCGACGACACGGGCACCGGCTTCGTGCATACGGCGCCGGGCCACGGCCGCGAGGACTTCGACATTTGGATGGCGAACGGCCGGCGTCTGGCCGAGTCCGGCATCGACAACCGCATCCCCTATACGGTCGACGAAGACGGCTTCTATACGAAGGAAGCGCCGGGCTTTGCCGGCAAGCGCGTGCTTACCGAAAAGGGCGAGAAGGGCGACGCCAATGAGGCCGTGATGGCGGAGCTGGTGAAAGCCGGCAATCTCATCGCACGCGGGCGCCTCAAACACCAGTATCCCCATTCGTGGCGCTCGAAGAAGCCGGTCATCTTCCGTAATACGCCGCAGTGGTTCATCGCGATGGACAAGCCCATTGACCGCGCGCCTTCAGGCGCGCATGGGGGCGGGCCTGAAGGCCCGCGGTCCAATGCGCCGACGCTGCGCGAGATCGCTCTGGAAGAAATCTCCCGCACGCAATGGACCCCCGCGGCGGGCGAGAACCGCATCCGCGGCATGATCGCCAATCGCCCCGACTGGGTCGTGTCTCGACAGCGCGCCTGGGGCGTGCCGATCGCCGTCTTCGTCAAGAAGGGCACGCATGAGATCCTCGTCGATCCGCGCGTGAACGCCCGCATCGTCGAAGCGTTCGAGAAGGAAGGCGCCGACGCCTGGTACGAGACGCGCGCCGCCGAGCGCTTCCTCGCGCCCGACTATGATCCGAACGACTATGAAAAGATCGCCGACGTTCTCGACGTCTGGTTCGATTCGGGCTCGACGCACGCCTTCGTGCTCGACGATCCGAAGAGCTTCCCCGCGCTTGCTGGCCTCCACAGAAAGCGCGACGGCGGCGACGACGAGGTGATGTATCTTGAAGGCTCGGACCAGCATCGCGGCTGGTTCCACTCGTCTCTTCTCGAAAGCTGCGGCACGCGCGGCCGCGCGCCCTATGACGCCGTGCTGACGCATGGCTTCGTGCTCGACGAGAAGGGGCGCAAAATGTCGAAGTCGCTCGGCAATGTCGTCGCGCCGCAGAAGGTGATCTCGGATTCGGGCGCCGATATTCTGCGCCTGTGGGTCGCGGCCTCCGATTACGCCGACGATCTGCGCGTCGGCCCCGAGATTCTCAAGACCTTCGTCGATCTCTATCGCAAATTGCGCAACACGCTGCGCTGGATGATCGGCGCGCTCGCGCATTATGGCGCGGACGATGACGCAGCGCTGGAACATGCGAGCGAGCTCGAACGGCTGATGCTGCATCGTCTCGTCGAGATGGATGCGCAAATCCGCGTCGCCTATGCGGCCTATGACTATAAGCGGGTCGTGGCGCTGCTCACGCCCTTCATGACGAGCGATCTCTCGGCCTTCTATTTCGACATCCGCAAGGATGCGCTTTATTGCGAGCCGCCGTCGAGCGTGAAACGCAAAGCGTCGCTCGCCGTCATCGAGCGTATCTTCCGCTGCGTGACGACATGGCTCGCGCCGATCCTCGTCTTCACGGCGGAGGAAGCCTGGCTCGCGCGCTATGCGGACGCCCTCTCGGTGCATGTCGAGAGCTTCCCGGATATTCCCTCGCACTGGCGCGACGACGCGCTGGCGAAGAAATGGGAGGGCGTGCGCGCCATCCGCGCGGTGGTGACCGGCGCGCTTGAAATCGAACGCGCGCAAAAGCGCATCGGCTCCTCCTTGGAGGCGGCGCCGATCGTCTATGTCGCGGACGGCCATTTGCGCGCTGCGCTGGACGGAGTCGATTTCGCGGAAGTGTGCATTGTCTCCGACATCGTGATCGAGACGGGCGAGGGCCCTGCCGACGCCTTCCGCCTCCCTGAGGTCAAGGGCGTCGCCGTCGTTCCGAGCCGCGCAAACGGCGTCAAATGCGCCCGCTCGTGGAAATATTTCGACCCCGCTACCGCGGACCCGGACTATCCCGACGTCACGCCCCGCGACGCACAGGCGCTCAAAGAGCTGAAGGCGCTTGGGCGCTGGAGCGCGTAGGCAGGAAATGGACGGGTTGGGAATTTTTCACGCCCCCTCCCTGTCCCTCCCCCGCTCCGCGGGAGAGGGGACGCTCACGATCCGCGTGAGTGGGTCCCTTGATGCAGACGGCGCTCTGACTCCCTCTCCCGCGTTAGCGGGGGAGGGCTGGGGAGGGGGCCTTTGAAAGTCCTCCTCGCCTTTCTCGCCAACACCGCCACCAATTTCATCATCGGCCTGATAGTCGCGAAATTCCTCGGCCCGGAGGAATATGGCCGCTTCGCGCTCGCTTTCTCCATCGCGGTCGTGGTGCAGACGGCGCTCTACGACTGGCTGCGGCTCTCGGCGACGCGCTTCTATTCCCAGCGCACGCGCGAGAACGAGCCCGTCATCCGTTCGACCCTCGGGACCTCCTTCGTCGTCGTCAGCGTCTTTCTGGCGCTGAGCACCTTGCTCTATTCGCTCGTCGGCCCTGAGCTCGACTTCGACAGCGAGCTGATCCTGCTTGCGCTCCTCACCGCGACCGCCAACGGCCTGTTCGACTATTCGACCGCCCTCGCCCGCGCGCGTTTCGAGGACGGCGCCTATGGAAGGCTCGTCTTCGTCAAGAATATCCTCGCCTTTATCCTGCTCGGCGGCGGCGCCTTCATTTTCCACTCGGCCGGCGTGGCGCTCGCAGGCGGCGTTGCGAGCCTCCTGGGCTCGGTGTTTCTCACGCGCGCCTCGCTGCACGATCCAGACGCACACTGCTTGGGCGCCCAACCGAAGACCGCGAAGCTGCTCATCGCCTATAGCGCGCCCATCGTCGCGGCCCACCTTCTGTATACATCGATGCCCCTCGCCGCGCGCTCGATCGTGGCCAGCGTCTACGACTTCGCCGAGACCGGCCAGTTCTCCCTTGCCTATGACCTCGGCATGCGCGCCATCACGGCCTTCGGCTCGGCGTTCGACGTGCTCTTGTTTCAGATCGCCGTAGCCGCCCATGAGGAGCATGGCGAAGATCGCGCCCGCGTTCAGGTCGCGCACAATATGAGCGTCGTCTTCGCCTTCCTGCTGCCGGCCTGCGCCGGGCTGTGGCTCGTTCTGCCCTCGGTCGAGGCGCTGATCGTGCCCGCGCAGTTCCGCGGCCCCTTCGGCCATTATCTCGGGCTGCTGATGCCGGGGCTTTTCGCCATGGGCATCATCAACTTCGGCTTGAACCCCGTTTTCCAGATCAGCAAGCGCACCGGGCCGCTGATCGCGGCGGCGCTCGCCGCAGCCGTGGTCTCGCTGACCTTGCTTTTCGCTCTACCCTGGGGGAAAGACGCCTCCAACCTCGCCGTCGCGCAAGCCGGCGGCTATTTGGCGGCGCTGGCCACGACGATTTTCTTCGCGCTGCGGGCGCAACCCGTCTGGCCGTCGTTCTGGGATCTTCTCGCGGCGATCGTCGCCACGGGCGTCATGTTCATCGCGCTACTCCCGCTGCGCAGCATGGCGCCGGGATTTGCGACGCTGCTGCTGCAGATTTTCTCGGGCGGCGCCATCTATGGCGTGATGGTTGCGGCCTTCGACATCGCCGGCCTGCGCACGCAGGCGATCGCCTGGCTGCGGCCCCGCCTCCAGCGGGCGTGACAGAAGCGCTGGCGCGCTTATGTTAGGCCTATCGTGCTCCAGCCGGTGAGGTTTTTGCGATGGTCATGCCGCTCTACGACGACGCGCCCCTGCGCCATCTCAAGCGGCCGATCGTCAATCACGCGCTGATCGTCCTCAATATTCTGGTTTTCGCAGTCGTCTACAGCGAGTTCTTCGGCGATCCCTTAACCATCATGCGCGGTTTCGCCATCATCCCGCGCGTGCTGTTCGGCGAGGCCGATCTTGCCGATTGGATCGTCGGCCCGCCGGCGCCGGCGACGCTCGTCACCTCGCTGTTCTTCCACTCCTCGCTGCTTCATATCGCGAGCAACATGCTCTTCCTCTATGTCTTCGGCGACAATGTCGAAGACGCCATGGGCTCGCTGCATTATCTGCTGTTTTATCTCTGCTGCGGCGTGGTGGCGGGCGCCTTCTATGTCTATGCGACGCCCCAGTCCATCGTGCCGCTCGTCGGCGCCTCAGGCGCCATATCGGGCGTGTGCGCAGCCTTTCTGCTGCTCTATCCGCGCACTACGGTCACAGGCTTTTTCCCGCCGCTCACATTCGTGATGTTTCCCTTCTGGCTCATCACGCTTGCGGAGAAATCCCGCTCGCCGCTGCGGCCGCTTTTCGGATTGAAGCCGCCGCTGTTCTCGTTCCACGCGTCCGGCTTTATCTTCATCGGCGCCTGGATTCTGCTCCAACTGTTGAACGCCAGTTGGGGCGGCGGCGAAAGCCATGTCGCCTGGATGGCGCATGTCGGCGGCATCGCGGCGGGGCTCGTGCTGACGCCATTTTTCAAGCGGCGCAGCCATAGACTTTTCGATCGGGGATTGCCTCGCCCGACCACGACGTCGTCTGCGCCTCCGGCCCTGCCGCCGGAAGAGACCCCTTCCGAAAACTGAAGGGGCTTGAAAAAGAGGCTTGACCTCCCCGTTTGACTTGCGCGCGCGCCCCCGTTACCAGACCGCCACAGTTTTTAGCGGGACGCGCCGCGTCCGCTCTTCATCTCCAGAGGTCGCGCGATGAAAATTCTCGTGCCCGTCAAACGGGTCGTCGACTACAATGTTAAAATCCGGGTCAAGCCAGACGGTTCAGGCGTCGATCTCGCCAATGTGAAAATGTCGATGAACCCCTTCGACGAAATCGCCGTCGAAGAGGCGCTGCGCCTGAAGGAAGCCGGCAAGGCGACGGAGGTCGTCGTCGTCTCCATCGGCCCGGCCAAGGCGGACGAGACGCTGCGCACCGGCCTCGCCATGGGCGCCGACCGCGGCATTCTGGTCAAGACCGACGAGACGGTCGAGCCGCTCGCCGTCGCCAAGATCCTTGCCAAGATCGCGGCCGAGGAGCAGCCGGGCCTGATCATCCTCGGCAAGCAGGCGATCGACGACGATAGCAACCAGACCGGCCAGATGCTCGCCGCTTTGCTCGGCTGGGGCCAGGGCACTTTCGCCTCCAAGGTCGATCTGACCGACGGCTCGGTCGACGTGACGCGCGAAATCGACGGCGGCCTGCAGACGGTGAGCCTGAAGCTTCCGGCGGTCGTCACGACCGACCTGCGCCTCAACGAGCCGCGCTACGCCTCGCTCCCCAACATCATCAAGGCGAAGAAGAAGGAGGTCGCCGTGAAGGCGCCGTCCGACTATGGCGTCGACATTGCGCCGCGCCTCGAGGTGCTGAAGACCGCCGCGCCTGCGACCCGCGCCGCCGGCATCAAGGTCGGCTCGGTCGCCGAACTCGTCTCCAAGCTGAAAGAAGCGGGAGTTCTCTGATATGGCCATTCTGCTTCTTGCTGAAACCGCCAATGGCGCGCTTGCGCCCGCAACCGCCAAGGCGCTCACCGCCGCGAAAGAGATCGGCGGCCCGATTCACATCCTCGTCGTCGGCCCGGGCCTGCAAGGCGCCGCCGACCAAGCCGCCAAGCTCGCCGGCGTCGAGAAAGTTCTTTATGCGGAAGACGCCGCGCTCGACCATGTGCTCGCGGAGCCGGTCGCGTCCCTCATTCTGTCGCTCGCCCCGAGCTATGACGTGATCATCGCGCCCTCGACCAGCGCGACCAAGAACGTCCTGCCGCGTGTCGCGGCGCTGCTCGACGTCGCCCAGGTTTCGGACATCATCAAGGTCGTCTCGGCCGACACTTTCGAGCGCCCGATCTACGCCGGCAACGCCGTGCAGACGGTCCGCGCCAAGGACGCCAAGAAGGTCATCACCGTCCGCACGACGGCCTTCGCCGCCGCGCCGGAAGGCGGCTCTGCTCCGGTCGAGACCATCGGCGGCGGCGCCAATCCGGGCGTCTCTTCCTTCAAGAGCGAGGAACTGGCCAAGTCCGAGCGTCCTGAGCTGACCTCGGCCCGCATCATCATCTCCGGCGGGCGCGCGCTCGGCTCCGCGGAGAATTTCCAGAAGGTGCTGGACCCGGTCGCGACCAAGCTCAACGCCGCGATTGGCGCCTCGCGCGCCGCGGTCGACGCCGGCTATGCGCCGAACGATTTGCAGGTTGGCCAGACCGGCAAGGCCGTCGCGCCCGAGCTCTATGTCGCCGTCGGCATTTCCGGCGCGATCCAGCATCTCGCCGGGATGAAGGACTCGAAGATCATCGTCGCCATCAACAAGGACGAAGAGGCGCCGATCTTCCAGGTCGCGGACTATGGCCTCGTCGCCGATCTCTTCCAGGCGATCCCCGAGTTCGACGCGGAACTCGCCAAGCTCGGCAAGTAAGAATAACGCTCCCCGCCCCTTGTGGCGGCGGGGAGCGAGATCCTGACATTTTGAAGCTTGCCGGTTTTCTTTCGATCCATTCGCGCGTTATATTGCACTGCAATGTTGGCCGCATTTGCATCGCAGCCGTCCCGCCCTATGACGGCGGTCCTCTCGGAATGGTGTTCGAACTATGAGCTTCGAAATTCGCAAAGTCGGCGTCATCGGCGCGGGGCAAATGGGCAAAGGCATCGCGCATGTCTGCGCGCTTGCCGGATTGGACGTCGCGCTCAACGACATCACGCCGGAACGCGTCGAGGCCGGGATCAAGGATGTCGGCGTGCAGATGACGAAGTCTGTCGAACGCGGCTTCCTCACCCCCGAGGCCGTCGACAGGGCGCTGCCGCATGTCTCGGCCGCGCCGACGCTGCAAGATTTCGGCGACTGCGACATCGTGATCGAGGCCGCGACCGAGAATGAAGAGGTCAAGCGCAAGATTCTCTCCGACGTCGCGACGGTCGTGAAGCCGGACGGCATCATCGCGTCCAACACTTCGTCGATTTCCATAACGCGCCTTGCGTCCATCACCGGCCGGCCGGAACGCTTCATCGGCATTCATTTCATGAATCCCGTGCCGCGCATGCAGCTTGTGGAGCTGATCCGTGGCATTGCGACCGACGACGTCACCTTCGAAGCGGCCAAAGGTTTCTGCGCCAAGCTCGGCAAGACGGTGACGGTCGCCGAGGATTTCCCGGCCTTCATCGTCAATCGCATTCTGCTGCCGATGATCAACGAGGCCATCTACACGCTCTATGAGGGCGTGGGATCGGTCGAGGCGATCGACACGGCCATGCGGCTCGGCGCCAATCATCCCATGGGACCGCTACAACTCGCTGATTTCATCGGCTTGGATACCTGCCTTTCGGTGATGCAGGTGCTCCACGAAGGTCTGGCGGACACCAAATACCGCCCCTGCCCGCTGCTCGTGAAATATGTCGAGGCGGGCTGGCTCGGCAAAAAGACGCAGCGCGGTTTCTACGATTATCGCAGCGGCACGCCGACGCCGACGCGCTGACGTCTCACCGCCCTCCGAAGAGGCGCCTCCCTGCCTTGTTCCGCATGGGGAGACGTGTTAGGCGGGCCCCACTTTCCGCCATCCGGCGGCACGGCTGGAGATTCTCGAATGACCGATACGAATGGAAACGGCGGCGGCGCGCAGGGCGGCGCTCCGGCCCTCAATGCGCTTGTGCAATATCTGAAGGACTTTTCCTTCGAAAACCCCAACGCCCCGAATTCTCTTGGACCGCAAGAGCAGGCGCCGAACATTTCCATTCAGGTCAATGTCAACGCCAAGCAGTTGGCCCCGGCCGACTTCGAGGTGACGCTCACCCTCGACGCCAAGGCCGGCGAGGGCGCGGGCCTGCTGTTCAAGCTCGACCTGGAATATGGCGGCGTCTTCCGCCTCATCAACATTCCGCAGGAGCAGATTCATCCCATCGTGATGATCGAATGCCCGCGCCTGCTGTTCCCCTTCGTCCGCCAGATCGTAGCTGACGCCACGCGCGACGGCGGCTTCCCGCCGCTCTACGTCGACCCGATCGATTTCGTCGCGCTTTACCAGCAGAAGGCCGCCGAAGCCGCCGCTCAGCCGCCGGTCGCGAACGCCTGAGGTTGTTCTAATTCACACCGTTAACGGTTGAGCAGCTCGCATTCGAATTTGTCATTCCCGGCGGGCTGAAAGCCCGACCGGGAATCCAGAGCCGCAAGAGCGCCAGTTCTATTCTGGATTCCCGATCGCTCGCTTTGCGAGCGTCTGGTGACGCTGAACCCATCAAGCGGGATAAAACGATTCACGCGGCGGAGGGCGATTGCTCTCCGCCTTCTTGTTTTTTGGGCAGATATTTTTCCCAGATCGCCGATTTGAGGCCCCCGACAAAAGCGAGATGCGCCTCTTCTTCTTGCGCCGTCAGACGGCTCGGCAAGGGTTCGGGACGGGCGCGCAGCAGATCGCCAGTCTGCGCGCGGCGCGTGCGGCCGACCGTCGCGAGCGAGAGCGCCGCCTGGCGTCCGCCGCGCAGCTCCGCATAGACTTCCGCCAACAGCCCGGCGTCAAGGAGCGCCCCGTGCTTGTCGCGGCGCGACAGGTCGACCCCGTAGCGCTGGCAAAGCGCGTCGAGCGAGGCCGGGCTTCCCGGATGCAGCCGGCGCGCCATGGCGAGCGTATCGACGATGCGCGCAGGCGCGAGCGGCGGCAGCTTCTGCAACGCGAATTCGGCGTTGATGAAGCGCACGTCGAATTCGGCGTTATGGGCGACCATCGGCGAGTCTTCGAGAAAATCGATGAACTCGCGCGTGATCTCGGCGAATTTTTTATGCTGGGCGAGGAATTCCCGTGACAGCCCGTGAACGCGGAAAGCCTCTTCCGGCATGTCACGCTCAGGATCGATATAGACGTGAAAAACGCGGCCGGTGGGAATGAGATTCAAAATCTCGACGGCGCCGATTTCGACGACACGATCGCCCTTAAAAGGATCGAGGCCGGTGGTTTCCGTATCGAAAACAATCTCGCGCATCGGACTTCAATCTCTCATTCGACAAGGCGCCACAGAAGGCCGAACACCCAGCGGATGAGGGTGAACGCAAGCTTCAAAAACCATCCGACGAACTCCAGACCGTCGAGAAGATCGGCGAGAAAGTCTACCGCCTTTCGCCACCCGCTTTTACCCGGCGGCGGGTCATCTTCTTCTTTCGAGCTCATCGAGAATGGCCTGCACTTCCCGCCGCGCCGCTTCGATCCCCTTCTCGGTGTGCACGATAAAGTCCGCGCGGGCGCGTTTTTCGGCGTCCGGAACCTGTTTAGCGAGAATGGCCGCGAATTTCTCTTCCGTCATGCCCGGCCGCGCCAGGACACGGGCCTTTTGCACATCTTCCGGCGCAGAGACGACGACAATCGCGTCGACGCTCTTTTCCGCCCCCGTCTCGAAAAGGAGCGGCACGTCATAGACGACAATCGACGCGCCCTTTTTCTCCTGCTCGTTCAAAAAATCATCCCGCGCCGCCCAGACCAGCGGATGAACGATCGCCTCGAGACGTTTCAATGCTTGTGGGTCGGCAAGCACCTGCGCCGCCAGCCTTCCGCGATCGACGACGCCATCGACGCTCACGCCCGGAAAGGCCGCCTCGATCGGCGCGACGGCGGGGCCGCGATAGAGGTCATGGACGATCTGGTCGGAATCGAGCACGGGGACGCCCGCCTCGCGGAACATTTGCGCGGTCGTCGATTTCCCCATGCCGATGGAGCCGGTCAGGCCGACGCGCAACATCGCCCGGCTCACGCGGCGAGCGCGCCAAGACGGCGCAAGGCGTCGAGAAGCGGCAGGATCGGCATGCCCATGATGGTCCAATGATCGCCGCAGACCTCGGAGAAGAGATGCGCGCCGAGCCCTTCGACCTGATAGGCCCCGGCGCTCGTGAAGGCCGCCGCGCCCATCGCGTCGAGATAATCATCGATGAACGCCGCGCTCAGCTCCCGCATGGCGAGATCGGCGTGGACGACGGTCTCGAAGCAAACTGCGCCGTCCCGGCACAGAGCGATCGCCGAATGCAAACGGTGTCGGCGGCCGGACAGGAAACTCAATAGCTCGGCCGCTTTCTCCCTATTCTCCGGCTTGCCGAAAATCCGGCCCTCACAGCTCGCGACCTGATCCGCGCCCAAGACGAGGCGCCCGCGTTCAGCCACTGATGCGGCGGAGGCCTTCGCTCTCGCCAAAGCCTGAGCGATCGCATCGGCGCCAACCGGGCCGAGCGATGATTCGATCGCGCGTTCATCGAGATCGACGGGACGGCAATCGAAGGGAATTCCCGCCTGCGCGAGCACCTGCCGCCGGCCCGCGCTTTTGGAGGCGAGAATCAGCGGCGCGGAGGCGCGCCAGAAGGGGAAGGAAGCGACGTCGCTCACGGTAAGGGCTCGATCCACAGGCTCGGCTGGAAGGAGGGAAAGCGGGGACAATTATGCGGCCGCAAGGACCACCCTGTCGACTGCTGGGCATATCCGCCCCAATCCATCAACAGGGTTCTCCCTGTCGCTGGATTCGCCGTGAATCCGCGACTCATGACTCATAAACAGCCAATGCGCCTGTTTTCCACAAGGAAGGATAGACGTAAATAACTGTAAAAACGTGTTATACGCCCTATTCCCGCTGTCCGGCTCTGGCTGCCCCAACTTATCCAGATTCAGCTGAGGCTGTGGGCAAAGTGTTAACGAAAATTAACCTCTGCGGCGCATTGGTTAATAAAAAGTAAATCATCCCTTTTTTAAAGGGTTTTTAATTTTATCGCGTTCGGGCTAGGTCTGGGTTCACCGGAGCCGAGCGAAGCGGGGAATACCAATTGTCAGAGGAAAAACGCCTGATATCCGCCCTTCGCGGCAATGCGCATGAGGTTCCGCCACTCTGGCTGATGCGTCAGGCGGGACGCTATCTGCCCGAATATCGCGAGCTGCGCGCCAAGGCGAAAAGCTTCCTCGACTTCTGCTACACGCCGGCCATGGCGGCGGAGGTGACGCTGCAGCCGATCCGCCGCTTCCATTTCGACGCGGCGATCCTGTTTTCCGATATTCTCGTCGTGCCCGACGCCATGGGCCAGACGGTCTCCTTCGAGAGCGGCGAGGGCCCAAGGCTCGATCCAATCGAGACGCCGGAGGGCGTGACTAAGCTTGGCGCATTCGAGATCGAGAAGCTTTCTCCGGTTTTCGAAACCATCGACCGTGTGAAATCCGAGCTTCCCGCCGACGTCGCCTTCATCGGCTTTTGCGGCGCACCCTGGACGGTCGCAAGCTATATGATCGCCGGCAAGGGCACGCCGGATCAGGCGCCGGCGCGGCTTTTCGCCTTTCGCCACCCTGAGGCTTTCCAGCAGCTCATCGACCGGCTCGTCGACGCCTCGGTCGATTATCTGCTCGCTCAGATCGCGGCCGGGGTCGAAGCGATTCAGATTTTCGACTCCTGGGCGGGGGTTCTGCCCGCCAATGAATTCGAAGCCTGGTGCGCGCGCCCGATTGCGCGCATGGTCGCGCGGCTGAAGGAGAAGAGCCCGCAAACGCCGGTCATCGCTTTCGTGCGCGGCGCCGATGCGCAGCTACCTGCGCTCACCAGAAAGCTCCATGCCGATGGCTATGGGCTCGATACGGCGCTCGATCCCAAATGGGCCGTGGCCGAAACCGCCGCCAACGTGTGCCTCCAGGGCAATCTCGATCCGCTGGCGCTGCTGGCCGGCGGTGCGGCGCTCGATCGGGAGGTCGATTCGGTTCTCGACGCCTTCAAAGGCCGACCGCATATTTTCAATCTCGGCCATGGGATTTTGCCGCAGACGCCGATCGAGAATGTCGAGAGGCTCGTGGCGCGGGTGCGACGCGGCTGATTTCACCGGGGCTGGAGCGGGTTTATGTATCTTTGGATCAAGGCCTTGCACGTCATCGCCATCATCGCCTGGATGGCCGGCCTGCTCTATCTGCCGCGGCTTTTCGTCTATCACGCCGAGGCGGCGCCCGGCCGGCAGTCGGAAACCTTCAAGATTATGGAGCGTAGGCTTTACCGCGTCATCATGACCCCGGCGATGGTCGTCGCTTGGCTGACGGGGCTGTTCATGGCCGTGGATAGCGGCGCGTTTCAGCATCCCTGGTTTCATGTGAAAGCAACGCTCGTCGTCTTGCTGACGGCAATGCATATCCACGACGGCGTTTTATTGGGTCGGTTCGCGGGAGACGCAAACACCCATCCCGCTCGCTATTTCAGGATAATCAACGAGCTCCCGACGCTGCTCATGTTCGGGATCGTCGTCATGGTGATCGTGAAGCCGTTTTGAACGCTCTTGCGTCCGATTCGAAAAAGATTTATGTAGGTGACCTTACCTCTGGCAGATAGTCGTATCGACGACCGCCGATTCCCTCCGGCGCTCGGGAAAAGTCTTCCCGCATCTTGCCCGCTCTCCTGAACGCTTGTCTCCTTCGAAGGCCCACATGCGGGAAATCAAACTTTCGGATTTAAAAGCTAAATCCGCTGCCGAGCTTCTTGCTTTCGCTGAGGAGCATGAAGTTGAAAATGCTTCCCTGCTTCGCAAGCAGGAATTGCTTTTCGCGATCCTCAAACAATTTGCCAGCCGCGACGTCGAAATCGTCGGCGAGGGCGTTGTCGAGGTATTGCAGGACGGCTTCGGCTTCCTGCGGTCGCCCGACGCCAATTATCTGGCCGGTCCAGACGACATCTATGTGTCGCCGTCGCAGATTCGCAAATTCGGCTTGCGCACCGGCGACACCGTCGAGGGCATGATTCGCAGCCCGAAGGAAGGCGAACGTTACTTCGCGCTTCTCAAGGTCAATACGATCAATTTCGAGGACCCGGAGAAGGTGCGCCACAAGGTGCCCTTCGACAATCTGACGCCGCTCTATCCCGATGAGCGCCTGAAGCTCGAAATCGAGGATCCGACGAAGAAGGACCTCTCGGCGCGCGTCATCGATCTCGTGGCGCCGATCGGCAAAGGCCAGCGCGCCCTCGTCGTCGCGCCGCCGCGCACCGGTAAGACCGTGTTGCTGCAAAATATCGCGCAGTCGATCACGACCAACCATCCCGAGTGCTATCTGATCGTGCTGCTCATCGACGAGCGTCCCGAGGAAGTGACCGACATGCAGCGCTCCGTGCGCGGCGAAGTGGTCTCTTCGACCTTCGACGAACCGGCGGTGCGCCACGTGCAAGTTGCGGAGATGGTGATCGAAAAGGCCAAGCGTCTTGTCGAACACCGTCGCGACGTGGTGATCCTGCTCGACTCGATCACCCGCCTGGGCCGCGCCTATAATACGGTGGTGCCCTCCTCCGGCAAGGTGCTGACGGGCGGCGTCGACGCCAATGCCCTGCAACGGCCGAAGCGCTTCTTCGGCGCGGCGCGCAACATCGAGGAAGGCGGCTCGCTGACGATCATTGCGACGGCGCTGATCGACACCGGCTCGCGCATGGACGAAGTCATCTTCGAAGAGTTCAAGGGCACCGGCAACAGCGAGATCATTCTCGATCGCAAGGTCTCCGATAAGCGCGTCTTCCCAGCGATCGACATCACGCGCTCGGGCACGCGCAAAGAGGATTTGCTGGTCGCCACGGACATCCTCAAGAAGATGTATGTTCTGCGCCGCATCCTCAATCCGATGGGCACGGTCGACGCCATCGAGTTCCTGCTCGGGAAGCTGCGCGAGACGAAGGGCAATCAGGCCTTCTTCGATTCGATGAACACGTAAGGCGTGGGCGCATAGTGATGCGCCCACTTTGTCTTTTTGGTTCGCGTTCACAGACCTTGGGAACCGTCATGGCCGGGCTCGTCCCGGCCATCCACGCCGACGAACGCGGCCGGTCCAGAGCGGGACGACGCTTACGCCAAAGACCGGCCGGAGGACTTGCCCAGTTCCGAGCCTCGCTTGTTCCCGAACGTCGGCAATGTCATTCTGACCGTCCTTCAACCGTGGCGCGCGGCCTGACCTATGGACACGATCTTCGCGCTTGGCACTGGCCCCGGTCGCGCCGCTATTGCGGTGATCCGTCTATCCGGGCAGGCCGTGCAGCAGGTTCTCACTGACGTCACGGGCGGCGTTCCCGATCCCCGCGTCTTGCGTCTTGCGACGCTGCGTGACCCGGCCAATGGCGAAGAGCTTGACCGGGGTCTGACATTCTTTTTCCCTGCCCCCCATTCGGCAACGGGGGAAGATTACGCCGAGCTTCATCTCCATGGCGGCCGCGCCGTTGTCGACGGCGTATTATCAGCGCTTTCCCGGCGACCCGGTTTGCGAATGGCTGAGCCCGGCGAATTCGCGCGGCGCGGCTTCGCAAATGGCAAGCTCGACCTCTCCCAGGCGGAGGCGCTTGCCGATCTCATCGACGCCCAGACGGAGGCGCAGCGGCGGCAGGCGTTGCGCATTGCCGGCGGCGCATTGCGGCGCGAGGTCGAGCGTTGGCGCGCCGCGCTGATCGAGGCTCTGGCGCTCGTCGAGGCTGAACTGGATTTCAGCGACGAAAGCGACGTCGGGAATTTCGATCAAGCGCGGCTACGCCAATTGCTGGAGCCCTTGCTTGTGGAGATGCACGCCGCGCTGAAAGCGGCCCCCGCCTCCGAGCGAATGCGCGAGGGCTTCCTCGTAATGATCCTCGGCGCGCCTAATGCCGGGAAATCGACGCTCCTCAACGCGCTGGCGCGCCGCGACCTCGCAATCGTATCGCCCACCCCGGGCACGACGCGGGACATGATCGAGGCGCATCTCGACGTCGAGGGATTGCCGGTGACCTTCGTCGACACCGCGGGCCTGCGCGACGCGGCGGACGAAATTGAGCGGATTGGCGTCGATCGGGTGCTTGAGCGGATCGGAACGGCTGATCTCGTCCTCTGGCTGTCCCCGGACGCTCAGGAGCCAACGCCGGAGATGGCGGCGCAAGTCGATGTGTTGAAGATTGCGACCAAGACGGATTTAGCGCCAGCCCCCGCTGGCTGGCTTGGGATTTCCGCAAAAACGAGCGCGGGCGTGGACGCCCTCTTGAAGGAAGTGGGCGCGTTCGCAAAACAGCGCTTGGGTGACGGGGCTTCTGCGCTGCTCATCCGCGAGCGTCACCGCACGGCCATTTCGGCCGCCGCGGCCTGCCTCGTCTCGGTTCTGACAAGCGAAAAGGACTTGGAATTCGTCGCGGAAGATTTACGTTCCGCCGGAAGAGCGCTTGGGCGTATCGTCGGCGCGATGGATGTCGAAGACGTTCTCGAAGCTGTGTTCGCCCGCTTTTGCATCGGTAAGTAAACAGACTGTTTCACGTGAAACAGTGCGAGGGCTTCGGAGAAGAAGCTTGCAGGGGGATATGAAACATTTCGATGTCATCGTGATCGGCGGCGGGCACGCCGGCTGCGAAGCCGCGGCTGCGGCTGCGCGGATGGGCGCGAAGACGGCGCTCGTCACGCATTCCCGCGCGACGATCGGCGTGATGTCGTGCAATCCCGCGATCGGCGGGCTCGGCAAGGGCCAACTGGTGCGCGAGATCGATGCGCTCGACGGACTCATGGGTCGCGTCGCCGATCTGGGCGGCATCCAATTTCGAATGCTCAATCGCTCAAAGGGCCCGGCCGTGCGTGGGCCCCGCGCCCAAGCGGATCGCAAGCTCTATCGAGCCGCCATGCTTGCAGCCATCGAAGCGGTCCCAAATTTATCGATCGTCGAGGCCTCTGTCGAGGGCCTTCTGGTCGAAGGGGATCACGTTCGAGGCGTTTTGACGGCCGCGGGAGAGGCAGTCCACGCAGACGCTGTCATCATCACCACCGGCACTTTTCTCGGCGGGATGATCCACATTGGAGACGAACGCACGCCGGCTGGCCGGATGGGCGATCCGCCGGCTCTCGGACTTTCGCAACGCCTGCGGTCGGCGGATTTTGCGGTTGGTCGCCTCAAGACCGGCACCCCGGCCCGCCTCGACGGCAAGACGATCGACTGGGAAGGCCTCGAAAAGCAATATGGCGACGAGACGCCCGAGCCTTTCTCGACGCTCACGGAGCGGATCGGAAACCCCCAGGTTGCCTGCGCGATCACGCGGACGACGGCGCGCTCGCATGAAATTATCCGTGCCGATCTCCACCGTTCTCCGCTCAAGACCGGCGCCATCTCCGGGCCCGGTCCGCGCTATTGCCCTTCGATCGAGGATAAGGTCACGCGCTTTGGCGATCGTGACGGGCATCAAATCTTCCTGGAGCCGGAAGGGCTCGACGACGACACGGTCTATCCGAACGGCATATCGACCTCTCTGCCGGTCGCGACTCAGCACGCCTTCATTCAGTCAATACCGGGCCTCGAACAGGCGCGTATTCTTCGGCCCGGCTACGCCATCGAATACGACTATGTCGATCCGCGCGAACTTCTGCCCAGTCTCGAAACGAAGCGGCTGAAGCGCCTTTTCCTGGCCGGGCAGATCAATGGCACGACCGGTTATGAGGAAGCTGCCGCCCAGGGCCTCGTCGCGGGGCTCAACGCCGCGCGTTTGGCGCAAGGAAAGAGCGCGGTGATTTTCGATCGCGCCGAGGCTTATCTCGGGGTCATGATCGACGATCTCGTCACGCGCGGGGTAACGGAACCCTATCGGATGTTCACCTCTCGCGCCGAATATCGGCTCTCTCTGCGGGCGGATAATGCGGACGAGCGATTGACGCCGAAGGGGTTAGACATCGGTTGCATCGGAGGCGAGCGCCAGGCGGTTTACCGCGCAAGGGCGGAGAAACTGGCCCGCGCGCGTGCTTTGCTGGAAAGCATCTCTTTGACATCAGCGGCGGCGTTGAAACACGGACTTGCTGTCAATCAGGACGGCCAGCGCCGCAGCGGTTTTGCTCTCCTCGCTTTGCCTTCTGTCACGCTTGGGTCTTTGAGGGAGATTTGGCCTCAACTTGGCGAGATTGATCCAGCGACAGCCGAGCGGATCGAGACGGATGCGCGCTATGCGGTCTATCTCGACCGGCAACAGGCAGACATCGACGCTTTCAGAAGAGACGAGGAACTCGCTCTGCCGGATACGTTGGATTATCACGCCATTGCTGGTCTATCCGCTGAGCTGCGTGGGAAGCTCGCCTTCCTGAAGCCGCGGACGCTCGGCCAGGCGCAGCGGATCGACGGCATGACGCCCTCAGCTCTGACGCTCCTCGCAGCGCGGGCGCGTCGCGCGTGAGTGGAGCCTCTCGCGCTGCGGCGCTCGAACTTGTCCCAGCCCTGCGGAAGATCGAAGAAGAGCTTTCGGTCTATGAGCAATTGCTTCAGCGCTGGCAGGCGAAGATCAATCTCGTCGCCCCCAACACGCTGGGCGACGTCTGGTTGCGCCACTTTGCAGATTCGGCGCAGGTCTGGGAGTGCGCGCCTGAGGCGCGGATTTGGGGTGACCTTGGTTCCGGCGCTGGGTTTCCTGGTTTGGTGACATCCCTCTTGTTGAAAGGTGTCGACGGCGCTTTAGTTCATTTGATCGAGAGCGATCAGCGCAAGGCGGCGTTCCTGCGGGCTGTTTCACGTGAAACAGGCGCGCCCGTCGAAGTCCATGCCGAGCGCATCGAGAAAGCCTTGCCACCGCTTGCCGGGAAAATCGAGGCCGTCAGCGCCCGCGCTTTGGCGCCGCTCGCCCGGCTTGTGGAAATGGCGCGCGAACCTTTGGAAAACGGCGCAAAAGCGGTGTTTTTAAAGGGCGAGGAATGGCGTGACGAATTGACCGCCGCTCAGCCTGTCGGTAATTTTACTTACGAGACTGTTCAGAGCCGCACGCATAAGCGCGCCAGATTGATCGTCGTCCATTCACCTTCAGAGGCAGATTTTGTCCGGAGAAAATAACGGCCAGCGCGTGCTCGTCCTCGCCAATCAAAAGGGCGGCGTCGGCAAAACCACCACAGCGATCAATCTCGGCACGGCGCTTGCCGCCGTGGGCGAGGAAGTGCTGGTCATCGATCTCGATCCGCAGGGCAATGCCTCGACCGGCCTCGGCGTCGATCGTAAGAGCCGCAAGATTTCGACCTATGACGTCCTGCTTGGCGAATCGAGCCTTGCCGACGCCATTGTCCAGACCGTGGTGCCGCGTCTGTCGATCGCGCCCTCGACCCTCGATCTGCTGGGCGTCGAATTGGAGATCGCCGGCGACAAGGACCGCGCCTTTCGGCTGAAGCGCGCGCTGGCCGAGCTCGCCGCAGCGGAGCATCATCTCGACGGCAAGCGCTACGACTATATTCTCGTGGATTGCCCGCCGTCGCTCAATCTGCTGACCATCAATGCGCTGGCGAGCGCCGATGCGGTTGTCGTGCCCTTGCAATGCGAATTCTTCGCGCTCGAAGGCCTGTCGCAGCTTCTCTCGACCGTCGAGCAGGTGACGCGGACGCTCAATCCGAAACTGTCGATCCATGGCGTCGTGCTGACCATGTACGACCCGCGCAATAATCTCGCGACCCAGGTCGCCGCCGATGTGCGCCGCTTCATGGGCGACAAGGTCTATGAGACGATGATCCCGCGCAATGTGCGCGTTTCCGAGGCGCCGTCTCATGGAAAGCCGGTGCTGCTCTATGATCTGAAATGCTCCGGCAGCCAGGCCTATCTCAAGCTCGCCTCCGAAGTGATCCAGCGCGAGAAGCGCCTCAGGGCGGCGTAGCTTCGGCAATACAGTTTACGACCATTAGGGAGCGTTTTCGATATGGCAGAAGAACCGCGCCGACGGCTTGGTCGCGGCCTGGCGGCGCTTTTGGGCGACGCCGGAGATGAGGCGCCCACTGAGCGTCCGCGTGGACAGCGCAAGGTTCCGATCGAATTTTTGCGCCCCAATCCGCGCAATCCGCGCACCATGTTTCGCGAGGAGGACCTCGCAGACCTCTCGAATTCCATTCGCGAAAAAGGCATTATCCAGCCGATCGTCGTGCGCGCGATTCCGGGCGTCGCCGACGCCTATGAGATCATCGCCGGCGAGCGACGCTGGCGCGCCGCCCAGGCCGCCGGTCTTGCGGATGTTCCGGTCGTCATTCACGAGGCCGACGACAAGGAAGCGCTGGAGCTCGCGATCATCGAAAATGTCCAGCGCGCTGACCTCAACGCCATAGAAGAAGCGAAGGGCTATGAGCGTCTGGGCGCCGAGTTCAGCTATTCCCAGAGCGACATCGCCAAGATTATCGGCAAAAGCCGCTCTCATGTCGCCAATACGATGCGGCTGCTGAACCTCCCGGAAGGCGCCAAAGCGCTGGTGCAGGACGGCAAGATTTCAGCCGGTCACGCCCGTGCGCTGCTGGCGGTCGAGAACCCGGAGGCGGTCGCGCGGCAGATCGTCGAACAGGGGCTGACCGTGCGCGATGTCGAGGCCATGAGCCAGGCTCAGACGAACGCCCAATCTCCGGCTAACGACCCTGATGGCAGTAAAAGGCCGCGCCCGGAAAAGGACGCCAATACCCGCGCCTTGGAAAAATCGCTCGGCGATTCGCTCGGCATGGCGGTGGACATCAAAAATCAGGGCGAGCGGGGCGAGATTCGCATCCGCTACCAATCGCTGGACCAGCTCGACGCGATTTGTCGGCTGTTGAATGGGTGATTTGAGCGGCTCGGCGAAGCCGCGGTGAACTGCGTTATTCCCAGCGGGCTGAAAAATTCGGTTAGAGCAGCGCTGCCGTCATTGCGAGGAGCGTAAGCGACGAAGCAATCCAGAGCCCCATCACTGCCCTGGATTGCTTCGCTCCGCTCGCAATGACGGCCGAGATCCTTTAGCGAAAACGCGTAATACGAGATCCACTTGATTGGTTCGGTGTCATTCGACGCTCGTGCAGCGAGCGATCAGGAATCCAGAGCCAAACCAGCGCGTTTGTGGCTCTGGATTCCCGATCGGGCCTTCGGCCCGTCGGGAATGACAAGCCCCAATCCGAGCTATTCAAACGGAAACGGTATAAGACCACGGCTAGCAAACTGGTCTACTCGCCAATAAAAAAACCGGCCGCTAGGGCCGGTTTTCTTTTGAGCGGGTGACGTTCAAATTAGAACGGCAGGAGCTTCGGAAGGCCCCAATCGCCGCCGAAACGGTAGGTCAGACCGGCGGAGACGACCAGCGGGTTGATCTTCACCGCAGCGTTGACCGGGACAAAGACCGGATTGAGCGCCGCGCCAACCGGGCCCGGGATGAAGGCCACGATATTGGCGTGCGCGTTGGGCTCCACCATGATGTATTTCACATCGACGTTGACGCCCCAATGTTCGTTGAACATGTAGTCCGCGCCAGCCTGGCCGACGACGCCCCAGGACGGGGTGATGCTGGCCGAATAGAAGCTGGCGTTGGCGCCAAAAGCCCCGAGCCCGGCGGCGATAGAATTAGGAGCGAAATTGAGCGCCCAATTGTTGTTGCCGGCGCGGGTGCCCCAGAAGGTCGTGAAGTTCACGCCGACGCCCAGGTAAGGCTGGAAGGCGCCGAAGTTCGTGAAGTGATACTGCAGCATCACGGACGGCGGGAACGCCCAGGTGTGCGCCAGGCTGGAGCCGGCCAGAACGCCCGTGCCCTGGATATGATGCGGCGAAACGCAGCAGATGGCCTCGATCGCCCAGTTCTTGGTCAGATAATAGGCGACGTCGAGCATCGGGATGACGGAGGTGGAGATGCTCGTGCTGGCGCCCGGCACCAGGCTGCCATAGCCGGCGCTCAGGCCAGTGGCGACGCCGACGCTGCCGCCGGGAACGCCGAGGGCGGCGAGCGTGGGATGCACCGCGCCAGCGTCATAGATCTTGGCGGTGCCGTCGAGCGGGATCAGGCTGCCGACCTTGAGGCGGATCTGGAAGGGCTGATAGGTGTCGACGAACACCGGCGCCGGCGGCGGAGCCTTGATGCTCGGCAGATCGGCCGCGTGAGCAGAGACGGCGGCCGTCCCCAACGCAATGGCGGCGACAGCGCCGCGAACAATATTCCTCATCGGAACCCCCTCGAAATCGCTTCGGTGGACGGTCGACGCCGTCCGCGCCGAGTCGGCAAAGAAGTTGCTACGTTTTTGGTCTCCATAACTTGATAAACATCAATAAAAACGCTGTGGACTGTTCATTCTTTGGCATTGTGTCCGTAGCGCAACATTTTTGTGCTGTTGCCTTGCGGGACGCCCGGCGCTAATCGAGGTTTACGAAAAAACGCCTGAGACTCTCAGGCAGTTCCGGCGCTTTCAGCGCCCCCGCGGCGCCCAAAAAAGCGCCGCCTTTGCGCAGGGCCTGCTCATTTGACCGCCAACGCCTCCCCCGCTGAACCCAAGGTCGACGCCGAACTCGCCGCCGCGCATGGGCTCAAAGCCGACGAATATGACCGCATCCTGAAGCTGATCGGCCGTACGCCGAGCTTCACCGAGCTCGGCATTTTCTCGGCCATGTGGAACGAGCACTGCTCGTATAAATCCTCGCGCATCCATCTGCGCAAGCTGCCCACAAAGGCGCCCTGGGTCATCCGGGGCCCCGGCGAGAACGCCGGCGTCATCGACATCGGCGACGGCGACGCCTGCGTCTTCAAGATGGAGAGCCATAACCACCCGTCCTTCATCGAGCCCTATCAGGGCGCAGCGACGGGCGTGGGCGGCATTTTGCGCGACGTCTTCACCATGGGCGCGCGGCCGATCGCCTGTCTCAACCTCTTACGCTTCGGCCGGCCGGCCCATCCCAAGACGCGGCATCTTGTCTCGGGGGTCGTTGCGGGCGTTGGCGGTTACGGCAACAGCTTCGGCGTGCCGACGGTTGGCGGCTCGACCGAGTTCGACGCGAGCTATGACGGGAACATCCTCGTCAACGCCATGGCGGTGGGCCTCGCGCGCGCGGATTCGATTTTCTATTCGGCTGCCGCGGGCGTCGGCAATCCGATCGTGTATCTCGGCTCCAAGACTGGCCGCGACGGCATTCATGGCGCGACCATGGCCTCGGCCTCTTTCGAGGCGGACGCCGAGGAGAAACGGCCGACTGTGCAGGTGGGCGACCCCTTCTCCGAGAAGTTGCTGCTCGAAGCCTGCCTCGAGCTCATGGCCTCGGGCGCGGTCATCGCCATTCAGGACATGGGCGCGGCGGGGCTCACCTCCTCGGCGGTTGAAATGGGCGCCAAGGGCAATCTCGGCATCGAGCTCGATCTCGACGCCGTGCCCTGCCGCGAGGAAGGCATGACGGCCTATGAGATGATGCTCTCGGAGAGCCAGGAACGCATGCTCATGGTGCTGAAGCCGGAGCTCGAGCAGCAGGCCGAGGGCATTTTCCGCAAATGGGGGCTCGATTTCGCCATTGTCGGCAAAACGACCGACGATTTGCGTTTCGTCGTGAAGCACAAGGGCGAGGTAAAGGCCGACCTGCCGATCAAGGAGCTCGGCGACGAGGCGCCGGTCTATGACCGGCCGTGGGTTCCCTCACCCAAGCAGCCCGTGATCGACCCTGCGTCCGTGACGCCGCCGCTCTCGAACCGCGACGCGCTCTTGAAGCTGCTCTCGACGCCCAATCTTTGCTCCAAGCGCTGGGTCTGGGAGCAATATGATCATCTCATTCTCGGCAACAGCGTGCGCCGTCCCGGCGGCGATGCAGCGGTGATTCGCGTCAAGGAGGGGCCGAAGGGTCTGGCTGTGACGGCCGACGTCACCGCCCGCTACTGCGCCGCCGACCCGGTCGAGGGCGGCAAGCAGGCGGTGGCGGAGGCTTGGCGCAACATCACGGCGACCGGCGCCAAACCGCTGGCGCTGACCGACAATCTCAACTTCGGCAATCCCGAACGGCCTGAATATTTGGGCCAGTTCGTCGGCTGCCTGCAGGGGATCGGCGAGGCGGCGGCGGCGCTCGACTTCCCGATCGTCTCCGGCAATGTGTCCCTCTACAACGAGACGCAGGGCGCCGGCATTTTGCCGACGCCGGCGATCGGAGGCGTGGGCGTGATCGCGGATGTCGCAACGTCCGCCTCTGCGGGCTTGGCGCGCGAAGGCGAGACGATCCTTCTCATCGGCGAAACCAGGGGCTGGCTTGGCCAGTCCGCTTATCTCGCCGAGCTTTGCGGCCGCAAGGAAGGCGCGCCGCCGCCCGTCGATCTGACCGCCGAACGCAAGAACGGCGATCTCGTCCGTGAGCTGATCCTCTCTGGAAAGGTCTCCGCCGCGCATGACCTCTCCGACGGCGGTCTCGCGGTCGCCCTGTCGGAAATGGCGCTTGCAGGCGGGATCGGCGCCGCAATTTCGGCGCTTCCCAAAGGCCCGGAAAACGCCGTTCTCTTCGGTGAGGATCAGGCGCGTTATCTCGTTACGGCGGGGGACGCCAACGTCGTTTCCGATGAAGCTGCGGCGCATGGCGTCAGCGTCTTCGCGCTGGGCGTCACGGGCGGCGATTCCTTGAAGCTGCCAGGCGAGGCGCCGATATTGCTCTCCGAACTGCGCAAAGCGCATGAAACGCCGCTTCCGGCCTTCATGGCCGGGGACGACAGTGTCTTTCCCGACAATTCATGACGCAAAGAGGACGAACCCAATGCCTATGCCCGCCGCCGAGATCGAAAGCATCATCAAGGCCGCCCTCCCCGACGCGACCATCGAGCTGACTGCGCTCGCCGACGACAACGACCACTGGGCTGCGACGGTTGTTTCCGAGCAGTTTCGCGGGCTGTCGCGGGTGAAGCAGCATCAGCTCGTGAATGCGGCCTTCGGCTCGCGGCTGGGCGGCGAGCTTCACGCGCTGGCGTTGACGACCCGCGCGCCGTAAAATGACGAGGCCAGAAGCGGCGCCTTGAACGCCGCAGGAAAGGAAAAGCAGATGTCCGACGCCAACAGCCGCATCAAGAGCGAGATCGAATCTTCCGACGTCGTCCTCTTCATGAAGGGCACCCCGCAGGCCCCGCAGTGCGGATTCTCCATGCAAGTGGTGCAGATCCTCAACCATATCGGCGTGCCTTACAAGGCGATCAACGTGCTTGCCGACGGCGAAATCCGTGAAGGCATCAAGACCTATTCCAACTGGCCGACGATCCCGCAGCTCTACATCAAGAACGAGTTCATCGGCGGCTGCGACATCACCCGAGAAATGTTCCAGTCGGGCGAACTCGTTGCGCTCTTCGACAAGGAAGGCGTGCCGCACGCCCAGGCCGGCAAGGCGTAACACTATTTTCGTTTGAACAGCTCGCATCGGGGAATGTCATTCCCGGCGGGCTGAACGCCCGACCGGGAATCCAGAGCCAAAAAACGCTGGTTTTGCTTTGAATTCCTGATTGCTCGCTCGAGCGAGCGTCGGGAATGACGCCGGCCCAATAAGCGGATCGCGTATAAGACCGCTTCCCGATCGCATCGTCGTGCGCGCCGCTCGTCCCGAGCGGCGCGCATTTTTTTGAGCGTCCGAACATATTGGGCGAATATGTCCGCGAGGGGGGAATCCAATGTCCACTTTATTGTGACAGTGAGATGAACAACACTCCTTTTTACAGACGCAATGTCGGGTCGGCGGTCGCCGAAACCGGGAGGCGCTCTGGAGATGGAGGAAACCAATGTCCGTCAAATTGCTCTTTGCGGCCGCGGCGCTGGGCGTTGTGCTCTCTGCCGCCCCGGCCTGCGCTTCCGACAGATTCTTCGATTTCGATGAGGTCTGGGATCAATCGATGCAAAAGCACCGACGCGACGAGGTGCTGAGCGTCACGCCCCGCGACGCGACGCGTCATCAGTCGCCTTATGTCTTCCGAGGGCGCCCGCACGACCCAACGGGCAACATCACTCTCGAGGGCGCTCGCTGAACCGGCGATTCACGAGAACCCGCAAAGGCCCCGGCGTGATCGCCGGGGCATTTTTTCACCGCTCGTCGGTTGGAGAACGGGTTGATCGACGAGGCCGAATCCTCGTCGGCGTAAAGGTCTCGAACATCCATTGTGGACCGAGGCGCTTCACGCATTGGCGCCCCCATTTGATTTCCGCGACGTCCTGCGCAACTGTTTCCCCATGAGTTCACGACTGACGCGCCGCCTGCGCCGATCCACCAAATTGGGCGCTCGATGACCCTCCCGCTCGCGCTGACCCAGGGCGATCCTTCAGGCATCGGGCCGGAGCTGGCCCTCCAAGCCTATGCCGCGAGGGACGCCGCCGGCCTTCCGCCCTTCTTCATCATCACCGACGCAGCTCACCTTATGCGCGTCGCAAGGTCGCTCGGGATGAACGTCCCGCTCGAGGAGACGACGCCAGCACATGCGGCCGAGATTTTCGACCGCGCGCTACCCGTCGTTTCCCATGGTTACGACGTGCGGGGTCCATTCGGCCGTCCCGATCCAGAGGACGCCAAGGCGACCATCGCCTCGATCGAACAGGCCGTCGAACATGTCGTCGCTGGGGAAGCGCGCGCCGTCGTGACAAACCCGATCGCAAAATCCGTGCTTTACGCAGCAGGCTTCCCGCATCCCGGACATACGGAGTTTCTCGGCGAATTGGCGCGGCGTCGCTTCAAGGCTGACGCCCGCGCGGTGATGATGCTTTGGTCGCAAGAACTCGCCGTCGTGCCCATCACCATTCACATTCCGCTCGCCGCGGCGCCGAAGCAATTGACGAAAGCGCTCATCATCGAGACCGGCGAGATCGTCGCTCGCGATCTGAAAACCCGCTTCGGCCTCACGGAACCGAGGCTCGCCTTCGCCGGGCTCAATCCGCACGCCGGCGAAGACGGCGCGCTCGGGCGCGAGGAGATCGAGACGATCGCGCCCGCGCTCGACGTCCTGCGCGCCAAAGGCATCCGCGTCAGCGGCCCGCACCCGGCCGACACGATGTTCCACGCCGCCGCCCGCGCAAAATATGACGTCGCGCTCTGCCCGACACACGATCAGGCGCTGATCCCCATCAAGACGCTGGCCTTCGACCGCGGCGTGAACGTCACGCTCGGCCTGCCTTTCGTCCGCACGTCGCCCGACCATGGCACGGCCTTCGACATCGCCGGGAAAGGCGTCGCCAACGCTACGAGCCTGATCGAGGCGATCAAGCTCGCAGGACGGATGACCGCGTGATCGACGATCTGCCCCCGCTGCGCGAGGTCGTCGCGCGTCATGGCCTCGACGCCAAAAAGACGCTCGGCCAGAATTTCCTCTTCGATCTCAATCTCACGAGCCGCATCGCCCGCGCCGCCGGGCCATTCGAGGATACGGTCGTCATCGAGATTGGCCCCGGCCCGGGCGGCCTGACGCGCGCGCTTCTGGCGCAGGGGGCGCATGTCGTCGCAATCGAGCGCGACCAGCGCTGCCTCCCCGCCTTGAGCGAGATCGCCGCGCATTACCCCGGCCGTCTGACGGTCGTCGAAGGCGACGCGCTGGAAATCGACGTTGGGGAGCTTGCGCGCCAGCATCAGCCCTCATTGCGAGCCGAAGGCGAACAGCCAAGGGCCCGCATCTGCGCCAATCTTCCCTATAACGTCGCGACAGCCTTGCTCACCCGCTGGATCGAGGCCGAGCCCTGGCCGTCGGTCTTCGACCGCTATGTGCTCATGTTCCAGAAGGAAGTGGCGCTTCGAATCGTGGCGACGACGGCGAACCGCGCCGATTACGGTCGCCTCGCCGTGCTCTGCGGCTGGCGCGCGCGGGCGCGCATTCTCTTCGACGTGTCTCCCGCCGCCTTCACCCCGCCGCCGAAAGTGACGTCTTCCGTGGTGGAGCTGGTCCCAAACCCGGCACCGCTGCCCTGTGATCCGCGCGCGCTCTCGCGCGTGACGCAGGCCGCCTTCGGCCAGCGGCGCAAGATGCTGCGCCAGAGCCTCAAAGGCCTCGGCGTCGACGCGGGGGCGCTACTCGCGCAGGCCGGCATAGAGGAGACCAAGCGCGCCGAAGAGGTGGATGTCGCGGGTTTCGTGGCGCTGGCGCGCGCGTTCGATATGCTTCGGCAATAGCGGACCGCGAGCCTTCAGGCTCGCTTGAAAAATGCGGGCCTGAAGGCCCGCGGTCCATTAGCTTGCTTTATGGCGCAGGACGCCTCGCAGCACGACCGCGTTGTTCATTTCCTCGTCGTGGGCGGCGTAGAGCAGCGTCACGCGTCCCTTGTGCGCCATGGCGCGCAGCGTCGCGATCTGCTCTTGCGCTTCCGGGCTTTCGAGCTCCTCGCGATAGCGCGCCTGAAACTCCCCCCAGCGCCCGAGCGCGTGGCCGAACCAGCGGCGCAATTCATGGCTCGGCGCGACGTCCTTGGCCCAAAGATCGACCGCCGCCTTTTCCTTCGTCAGGCCGCGCGGCCAGAGCCGGTCGACAAGCACGCGCGCGCCGTCTTCCGGCTCTGGCGGCTCATAGACACGCTTGAGGGCGAAGGCGGGCATGGGGGCGAGATAGCGCACCCCGCGCGGAAGCCTATTCGTCGAGAAGCTTGGCGACGAAGCTTTCGATCTCGCGCTCGCGCCGCGAGCGGCGCTGGCGCTCGGCGCGCAATATGGCGATCAGATCGTCGAAGGAGCGCTGCAGATCGTCGTTGACGATGACATAGTCATAGTCCTTCCAGCGCGCGATCTCCTTGCGGGCGTTCTCGAGCCGCCGTTCGATCACCTCGGGCGCGTCCTCGGCGCGGCGCTCCAACCGGGCGCGCAGCTCCTTCATCGACGGCGGGAGGATGAAGACGGTCACCGCGTCGGCGCCCATCTTTTCGCGCACCTGGCGCGTCCCTTGGTAGTCGATGTCGAAAAGCGAATCGCGCCCCTGCGCCAGGATCGCCTCGACCGGCCCACGCGGCGTGCCGTAGAAATTGCCGTGCACCTCCGCCCATTCCAGCAAGTCGCCGGCGTCGCGCATGGCGACGAACTGGCGCTCGGTGATGAAGCGGTAGTGAATGCCGTCGACCTCGCTCGACCGGCGCGCGCGGGTCGTCACCGATATGGAAAGCGTGAGGTCGAGATCGCGGTCCTGCAGCAGCATCCGCGTCAGCGTGGTCTTGCCGGCGCCGGAGGGAGAGGAAAGGATGAGCACGACGCCGCGGCGCAGCGGAAGGGAATGGTCCATGGCGACGATTGTCACGAGTGTTGGCGATCGGCAATAGGCAATTGGGGCCGCTCTTTCAACCGCTGGGATGGCCTATTCGATATTTTGCACCTGCTCGCGCAACTGCTCGACCTCGATCTTCAATTCCAGCCCGATCTCGGTGAGCGCCGGATCGTTGGACTTGGCGCAAAGCGTATTGGTCTCGCGCGAAAATTCCTGCGCCAGAAAATCGAGCCGCCGCCCGACAGGGCCGCCCTCGGCGAGGAGCTTCTGCGCGCTCGCCACATGCGCCGCGAGACGATCGAGCTCCTCGCGAATATCTGCCTTGACCGCGAGCAGCACCGCCTCCTGATGGAGACGCGCGGGGTCCAGGCCCTCGGCGCTTTCGAGGAGCCGCGCCACTTGCTGGGCGAGCCGCTGGCGCACGGCTTCGGGCTGGCGCGCCGGCAAAGCGTCGGCCTGGGCGGTGAGCGCGCCGATCCGGGTCAGGCGCTCACGCAGCACGGCCGTCAGTGCGGCGCCTTCCGCGCGGCGCGAGGCAAGGAGCGCGTCGAGCGTCTCGTCCAAAGCGGCGAGGACATTCTTTTCCAGGCCCGCGCGCTGCGCCTCGTCGTCTTCCGGCTCGACGATCTCGACAACGCCCCGAATCGCCAGCAGGCCGTCGAGCGAAGCGGGTCGCAGGCTCGCAAGCTGCGGGAGGTCGTCGAGCGCGGCGAGCAGCCGGTCGAGCGCCGCGCGATTGATCCGCGCCGCGCCTTCTTCCTCGGCGCGTTTGGCGGTCAGATTGGCGAAGACCGAGCCGCGCGCCAGGCGGGCGGAAATCGCGGCGCGGGCCTTGATTTCGACGGCGTCGAAATTCGGCGGGACGCGTAGCCGCAGGTCCAGCCCCTTTGCATTGACGGTTTTCAGCTCCCAGGCATAGCTCCAGGGGCCGTGGCTTCCGCGCGCGCGGGCGAAGCCGGTCATGCTGGCGACAAAAGAAGCGGTCACGGACTCTCCGGGGTCTGACGCATACCGTTTTCGCTTGAACGGCTTGGCGGCGGGGTTTTGTCATTCTCGGCGGGCTGAAGGCCCGACCGGGAATCCAGAGCCGCAAGAGCGCTGGTTCTGCTCTGGATTCCCGCTCGCCCGCTTCGCGAGCGTCGGGAATGACAGCTCGCCGGATTTAGCGAATTTCGGCGCTCGAGGGAACGGTCTTCGCCGACGTCAGATCCCAGCTCTTGTCGCGCAGCGGGTCGAGCGTCGTGCCTTCCGAGGCGTCGAAAGCCCGCGGGCGGGCGTGTTGTGGCGCCGCGGCGAGAGCGATCGGCCCTCCCGCCGGAGAGGCCGCCGCTGTTTCTTCCATCGAGGCCTTCACGGCAAGGGTATCGGCGGGCAATTCGTCAGAGCCCGTCGCGAGGCCCAACCGGGCCGCGCGGGCCTTCTGCTCCGCCCGGCGCGCTGGAGAGACCGGATAGGAGGCGACCTCTTCCGGGAGCGCCTTTCCGTCGGCGCCCTCGCGCGCCATCATGTCGGGGCCAATCGCGCCGTCTTCGCCTTCATTGTCGGAGGCCGGCGCCCCGGCGGCGAGGAGCGTCGGGTCGAAGCCATTATGGCGCGCCGTCGGCTGGGCGGATTCCTGCGTGAAATAGGGCCGGGCGACCCGCAGGCGCGCGAGGTGTGGGGCGGCGTCGGCGGTGGGATCGTCATGTCCGCCGAGAAAAAAGGCCGCTCCCGCCGGGCTGAACTTGCCCAGCCGATGCGGGGCTCCTTCGCGGGGCGACATGGCGCGGCCCGGCGGAAAATCCGGGTTGCCGGCGTCGAGCGCCATCAGCCGGCCGATCGGCGCCTGGGTGCGCTTGTCGGTCTTGGGCGTGGCGGGCGGAACCGCCGCCGGGACGGATTGGTCCGCGCCGGGGGTCAGCTTGGCTTTCTGATCCTGCTCGAGCTTGCGCCAGTTCTGGACGTTGCGAGCGTGCTGGTCGAGCGATTCGGCGAAGACATGTCCGCCCGTCCCGTCGGCGACGAAATAGAGATCGCGCGTATTGGCGGGATTGGCGGTCGCTTCCAACGCCGCCTTGCCGGGATTGGCGATGGGCCCCGGCGGCAAACCATCGACGGCGTAAGTGTTGTAGGGCGTCCACTTCTCGATTTCGGAACGCATAATGCTATGGCCCAGCGTGCCCTTGCCGCCGACGAGGCCGTAAACGATCGTGGGGTCGGACTGCAGGCGCATGCCCTTGCGCAGGCGGTTAGCGAAGACGGCGGCGACGCGCGGGCGCTCCTCCGTCTTGCCGGTCTCCTTCTCGACGATGGAGGCCAGCGTCACCAGCTCATAGGGCGAGCGCAGCGGCAGATCCTTGGCGCGCTTCGCCCAGATCTGCTCGAGGAGCTTGCGCTGGTCCTCCTGCATCTTGGCGATGAGCTTGGCCCGCGGGAAACCGCGCGGGAATTTATAGGTCTCGGGCAGCAGCGCGCCTTCCTTCGGCGTTTCCAGAATATCGCCGAGAAGCATGTCCGATTCGCGCAGGCGCTGGGCGATCTGCTCGCTCGTCAGGCCTTCGGGGATGGTCAGGCTATGCATGAGCTGCTTGCCGGCGACGAGCTCGTCGATCACCTCGCGTAGGCTGGCGCTTTTCTTGAAGAGATATTCGCCGGGCTTCAGCTTGCTGCGTGCGCCTTCGATCAAGAGCGCGAAATTCATCAGGCCGGGACTGTCGATCACGCCGTCGCGTTCGAGCTGCGAGAGCATCTCCGGCACGTCGCTGCGCGGGGGCATATAGACGATCTTGTCGGCGCCGAGCGGGCCCGGCTCCTTGAGCTTGTGCATCACCGCGATCACGCCGAAAACCCCGGCGACCAGTGCGACAAGAAGGAAGCTCAGGAAGCCGCTCATCGCCGAAAGCGTGCCTTCCCGGCGCCGCTTCTTCTTCGGCGGGGGGGCTGGCGGCGCCTCGGCCGGTTTGGCGCTTTGTATGGCGGCGCGGCGGCGGAAGAAGGAGGAAGCCGCCGGCTCCTCCGCCGGCGCTGCGAATTTCGCCTCGGCGCCGTCCGGGGGCGCCGCGGGCTCGGGGCCCGGCGACTGCGGCTGAGTTTGTGTCGATTGCGCCGTCGCTTCCGGAGCGGTCTTTGCCTCGTCTTTCGGCGTCGCCGTCTTCTCGCCCGTCTGGTCGCTCATAATCGTCACCACGCCAATCCAGATGACCCTGCCGCAAGCGCCCGCAGTCGCCTGTCAAGAACCGACTTACACTATCGGTTATTGTGGCGAATTCAGGAACGAACGGCCATGGTTAACAGACGTGCGGCCCGGGCGAAACGCCTTCGCCCGGGCCGCACGCTGAAAACACTCGTGTATTCGATACCTTACGACACGCGGCGGAAGAGCAGAGAGGCGTTGGTGCCGCCGAACCCGAAGGAGTTGGACAGCGCCACATTGATCTCACGCTCGCGCGCGACCTTGGGCACGAGGTCGATCGCCGTCTCGACGGAAGGGTTGTCGAGATTGCGGGTCGGCGGCGCGACGCCATGGGTCATGGCGAGGATCGTATAGATCGCCTCGACCGCGCCGGCGCCGCCGAGGAGATGGCCGATCGCCGATTTGGTCGAAGACATCGAGAGCTTCGCCTCGAGATTGCCGACCAGCCGCTCGACCGCCTTGAGCTCGATTTCATCGCCGAGCGGCGTCGACGTGCCATGCGCGTTGACATAGTCGATCTCGCTGACCGGAAGATTCGAGCGCCGCAGCGCCATCTTCATGCAGCGATAGGCGCCGTCGCCGTCGGGCGACGGCGCTGTGATGTGGTGGGCGTCGCCCGACATGCCATAGCCGATGAGCTCGCCGTAGATACGTGCGCCGCGGGCTTTGGCGTGCTCATATTCTTCGAGCACGACGCAGCCGGCGCCCTCGCCGAGGACGAAGCCGTCGCGATCCTTGTCATAGGGGCGCGAGGCCTCGGCCGGGCGGTCGTTGAAACCGGTCGACAGCGCGCGACAGGCGGCGAAGCCCGCAACGCCGATGCGGTTGACCGGCGATTCGGCGCCGCCCGCCACCATGACGTCGGCGTCGCCCATGGCGATGATGCGCGCGGCGTCGCCGATGGCGTGGGTGCCGGTGGCGCAGGCCGTCACGACCGCATGATTCGGGCCCTTGAGCCCGTGCATGATCGAGACATAGCCCGCGACGAGATTGATGATTCGGCCCGAGACGAAGAAGGGCGATACGCGACGCGGGCCCTTTTCCTTCAGGGTGATCGAGGTCTCGTAAATGCCGCCCAGACCGCCGATGCCGGAGCCGATGAGGACGCCGGTCGTCTCCTGCTTCTCCGCAGTGTCGGCCTTCCAGCCGGCGTCGGCGAGCGCCTGGGTCGCGGCTGCGGTACCGTAGATGATGAAATCGTCGACCTTGCGTTGCTCCTTGGGGTCGAACCAGTCGTCCGGATTGAAGGAGCCGTTGGAGCCGTCGCCGCGCGGCACGACGGCCGCGATCTGGCAAGCGAGGTCGTTGACCTCAAAAGTGTCGATGCGGCGGAAGCCGTGTTCGCCGGCGACGAGACGCCGCCAATTCGTTTCGACGCCGCAGCCCAGGGGCGATACGACGCCAAGGCCGGTGACGACCACCCTGCGCATGGCTTACTCTCAGATTTTTCTTGATTGTTTATATTCGCCGCCCGTCGGAGTCGTCGGGCGGCGCGCGATGGAAAAAGCGCGCGGCCTGCCGCCGGCGCGCCTTTCTCGTCAGCGCCTGATCAGGCGGCCTTGGCCTTCTCGAGGAACTTCACGGCGTCGCCGACCGTGAGAATGGTCTCCGCTGCGTCGTCGGGGATCTCGACGCCGAATTCTTCTTCGAAAGCCATGACCAGCTCGACGGTGTCGAGCGAGTCGGCGCCCAGATCGTCGATGAAATTGGCCTTGTCGACAACCTTTTCGGGCTCGACGCCGAGGTGTTCGACAACGATCTTCTTCACGCGCTCGGCGACATCGCTCATCTGATTTAGTCCCTGTTGCTGTGGTGCAGCCGCACCGATTCGGCGATGCGGAACATTATCCGCTCGCCGTGTTCTCCAAAGATTTCATGTGCGCCGGCCGCGTCCCGAGGGCGGCGCGGCAAAGCTGCGCTCATGCCCTCTAGTCTCTGGGAAATACGGCGGCGCCGCCCCACTCGCGGCGAGGTCTGGTAACACACTTCCATTGGGTTGGCGAGAGGGCCCAGGCTTTCGCGCGTTTTCGAGAAAATCGGCCGCGAAGCGGCGTTGCGGCGGCAAAAAACCAGCGCCGCCGCCACCAGTTTTCGCGTTTTATATCATGGCCATGCCGCCATTGACGTGCAGCGTCTGGCCGGTCACGTAGCCCGCCTCTGCGCTCGCGAGATAAACGACCGCGGCGGCGACGTCGGCGCCGGTTCCGAGGCGGCCGGCCGGCACGGCGGACAGGATCCTTTCCTTCTGGGCGTCGGTGAGGCCGTCGGTCATCGGGCTCTCGATGAAGCCGGGCGCGACGCAGTTGACGGTGACGCCGCGCGAGGCGACCTCGCCCGCGAGCGATTTCGACATGCCGATCATGCCCGCCTTCGCCGCGGCGTAATTGCCCTGGCCCGGATTGCCGGTGACGCCGACGACCGAGGTGATGCCGATGATTCGGCCGAAGCGCTTCTTCATCATGCCGCGCAACACGGCGCGCGAGAGGCGGAAGGCCGCGGTGAGATTGATGTCGAGCACTGTGTTCCAGTCCTCGTCCTTCAGGCGCATGAAGAGCATGTCGCGCGTGACGCCGGCGTTGTTGACGAGAATATCGACCCCGCCCATCGCCGCTTCCGCCGCCGGAACGAGCTTCTCGGCGTCTTCCTTATCGGCGAGATTGCAGGGGACGACATGCGTGGTCCCGCCGATCTCGGCGGCCAGCGCCTCGAGCGCTTCGCGGCGCGTGCCGGAAAGCGCCACCGTCGCCCCAGCCGCGACGAGGCCGCGGGCGATGTCCTTGCCGATGCCGCCGCTCGCGCCGGTCACCAACGCGGTTTTGCCTGATAAGTCGAACATCAACGGCCCTCCCTGACCGGGCGCGACGCGCCGCGCCGGTTCTTTTCTCGTTTCCGTTTAACGGCAAATCGGAAAATTGCGAGGCCCTTTCGGGGGCTGGGGGCAAATGCGGCGCCAAGGCGGCGGGAATTTGTCGCCCCAACCATACGTCCTTAAAGAAACAGGAAAAAATTATGGCTAACATTCTGTAAACTGGCCAGGTTCTCTTGTGACACAAATACCACACCGGCAAGGTTTCAGCTCTGGCGCGGCCAGATTCTGCGCATCCTTGGTTGAATTCGAATCTCGTTTTCGGACACAATCGCTGTGCTTGGGGTCCGCATCACCTTAGAGCCGCCAAGTCAGGGCGGATGCGGCCATTTTTGGTTTCTGACTTGAGCAAAGGGTTATGAAATGAAGACGACTCTCTCCGCTATCGCCGTCGCGGCCGCCTTGGCGGCCGGCGCTGCGCAGGCTGCGGATCTGCCTTCCCGCAAGGCTCCGCCGCCGGTTTTCGTTCCCCCGCCGCCGGTCCTCACCTGGACGGGCTTCTACGCCGGTCTGAACATCGGCGGCGGCTGGCAGGACTCCTCGTCCTCCAACGTCGCGAATTGGGGCTGGAACTCGGGCAACGGCGGCTCCGGCGGCGTCGTCGGCGGCGGCCAGATCGGCTACAACTACCAGCTCTCCCCGCTGTTCGTCGTCGGTCTCGAGACCGACTTCCAGGGCACGAGCATCGGCTCGGGCGGCGGCAACGGCTGGTGGGGCGGCGCTGACCGCGCTCGCATCAACTGGTTCGGCACCGTTCGTGGCCGCGTCGGCTTCAACTTCCCGGGCTACTCGCAGTTCCTGGTCTATGGCACGGGCGGCTTCGCCTATGGCGAGGTGCAGCGTAACTCCTGGTGGAACCAGTACAGCACCGTGCAGACCGGCTGGACCGCTGGCGGCGGCGTCGAGTGGCAGTTCCTGCCGAACTGGTCGGCCAAGGCTGAATATCTCTACACGGATATCAGCGGCAGCAACCAGAACGCGTTCTTCAACCCCGGCTGGGGTCTGAACAACGTCAACAATCACACCCGCTTCCACACGGTCCGCGCGGGCGTGAACTATCACTTCAACTTCGGCGGCGCTCCGGCTCCGGTGCTCGCGAAGTACTGATTCGGCTTTCAGCCGAAGATGGGAAGCCCGGCCGCTCGGCCGGGCTTTTCTTTTTTAGCGGGCTTAGAAAGCCCGATAGGCGTCGAGATCGGCCGGCGCGCCGACAGAAATGCCCGTGACGCCGGGCGCGATTCGCTTCAGAAGGCCGGCGAGCACCTTGCCCGAGCCGACTTCGACGAACTTATCCACCCCCTGCGCCGCAATGTAAGAGACGCATTCGCGCCAGCGCACCGCGCCGGTCACCTGCTCGACTAGCAGACGGCGAATCGTTTCAGGCTCCGTGACCGGCGCCGCGGTGACATTGGCCACCACGGGAACGCGCGGCGTAGAGATGGCGGCGCCGGCGAGCGCCGCGGCCATGGCGTCTGCGGCGGGCTGCATCAGGGCGCAATGGAAGGGCGCGGAGACCGGCAGCAGCACGGCGCGCTTGATTCCCTTTTCCTTGGCGATCTCCATCGCCTTTTCGACCGCGCCTTTCGCGCCGGAAATGACGACCTGCCCGCCGCCATTGTCATTGGCGACCTGGCAGCAGGCCGAAAGGGCGGCGGCCGCTTCGGCCGAGATTTCCTTCGCCTGATCGAGCTCGGCGCCGAGCAGCGCCGCCATGGCGCCTTCGCCGACCGGGACGGCCTTCTGCATGGCGTCGCCGCGAATGCGCAGCAGCTTCGCCGTATCGGCGATCGAGAGCGCCCCGGCGGCGGCAAGCGCTGAATATTCGCCGAGCGAATGGCCGGCGACGAAGGCGGCGTCGCGGGCGAGATCGAGGCCGCACTCGGCCTCCAGCACGCGAATCGCGGCGAGGGAGACGGCCATCAGCGCCGGCTGCGCATTGGCGGTCAGCGTGAGTTCGGTTTCCGGGCCTTCGAACATCAGCCTGGAGAGCGACTGCGACAGGGCCGAATCGACCTCTTCGAAAACTGCGCGCGCGGGCGCGAAGCTCTCGGCGAGCGCCTTGCCCATGCCGACCGACTGCGAACCTTGACCGGGAAAAATAAATGCCTTCGCCATGCGCGTTGCGCCCTTTCGTCTTGTCTCGGGCGCGAGTGGCATTGGCGGGCGCGGCGTGTCAAGTTTTCGCAAAGCTCGGGGGGAACGGCGATGCGCGAGAAACTTTGCAATTGCGGTTGCGGCGTTAGCCGCCGCGCCTTCGTGATCGGCGCGACCTGCGCCGCCGCTCTCGGCGCGGCGCCTGCGCGCGCGAGGGCTGTCCTGGCGTCCTCGCGGGCGGAGGACGAACGACTCATGCGGCTTGCGGTGGAGGAGGCGAAGAAGGGCGACTTTCCCTTCGGCGCCGTCATCGTGCGGGAGGGAGGGGTCGCGGCGAGCGGGCGCAATATGGGGATCAGAACCAACGACCCGACGGCCCATGGCGAGATGGTCGCGATTCGCAATTTCTGCGCCACGCGCCCGGCGTCCGAGTTGAAAGGCGCGACGATCTATACGACGGGCGAGCCCTGCCCCATGTGCATGAGCGCGATTCTCTGGAGCGGTTTCGGGCGCATGGTCTACGCCGCGTCGATCGAACAGCTCGCCACGCGCATCGGACAGATCATGATGAGAAGCGAGGCGGTTGCCGAGGCGGCGCCTTTCGAGACGATCGAGATCACCGGCGGCGTGCTGGCGGGGGAGGCATTGGCGCTGTTCAAGTGAAGAACTCGCCCGCCGGGCCTTCGGGTTCCTTAATGGCGGGTTATGCGACTGGCGCAAGGGGCCTCCGCTTGTTGCCCCACGCGCTGAACCCGGCGCACCCAAACCGAGGAACGACAATGGAGATGCCCTTCAACCAGATAGAACGAGAGGTGATCATTCTAAATGCAGTCTTAGAACTGATTGATGAGATGGTGAATTACGAAATGTTCGTTAAGCTCAGGCGCACAAGCGATGCAGAGTTAAGGTTCAATACCAGTACGCATCAGCGCCTATTCAATATCATTCTTGTAGACTTCCTTTCGCAACCTCAGATCAAAGGACAAAAACCGATTCCGTTCGATCTACCGAAGCCACATTCAAGTGCTCGCCCCAGTGATTACACATACTTATTTTACATTCGGAGCATATGCGATGACCCAAAACTGAGCCACGACGTCTGTCACCTCCGCGCCCCCATCGATGCTTTCGCAGATTGGCTCGATGCAGAATGCCTGATCGAACAGGTTTGGCTTCCATCGATCGATACCGAGCTGGATATTCGGGTGCCTCGCATCACTTTCCTCAAAATCTGTGGTGACATAGGCAAACATAATTTTGCGCGGCTTGAGGGAAATGTGAAGAAAATATGTGGCATCCTTGCCAAAAATCATCACATGATCGATGAAGGGAAAGGGTATCTCGTTCTGCCGGAATTTTACGATTGGTTCCACAAACACGTTTTTGCCTATCACGCCAGCGCGATTGCAGAATTCCTGAACAATATCCGGTGGGGCATATACGACTACCTCGGGCCAGAATTTGCAAAGTCATTCACAAAGGACAATCCTACTTCGATTGCTTACAGATATATCTACCCGCAGGATTGTAACAGGCCAATTGCTCAGGCCATGTATTGGAGCCTCATGAACGCGGTTCGATCTGAGCCGCATATGCCGAGGTTTGACGTAACGCGCTTTCTCAAAATGAGATATTAACCCTCGGTCTGTGGAACTGGTTTCGTTTCGGATGCTCCGTTCTTGGCGCATAAATCAAAAATTCTGGAACACCGATTTCGGGCCATAAATCGGGGCCTTTTGAGAGATCGACGAAAAGGCGTGTAGAGTCGCGCCCTCAGTCAAGGCAGGGAGGCACCCTTGAGTCTCGATTACATCAGCGAAAAGCTTACGAACGCCGTCCTCGTGCTCGCCACCAGCACGGAGTCTCTGCAAAAGCGCTTGGAGTTTGCCGCGCTCTGCGCTCACACAATTTCCGGCCCTCCCCATTCGGAAGAGGGTTTCCCGACTGATGAACTCAAGAGGCGGTTCATCGAATGGTGGAGAGCGCTCACAGCGAAGCAGGCGCATGGGGATGAAGGAACCCTTGCAGCCACCGCCCGAAGCCTAACGGATGATGAGGCGCGCCGGTTCGCGGAAGAACTTTTCAATATCTACACCGAGGTGGAGGTTCATTACGTACGCTTGCGGCGTCTTCACGACTAAGACCCCGGCGACCTCGGCAAACCGAGCATAAATTAAGATTTGCGCACCAGATCCGACGCTTTGATTCTAAAGCGTTATTTTCGTGCAAAACATAGGCGCGAAATTCCGAGGCAAATCCAAGCCGGCGACTCACGTCGCCGGCCGCCCCCGCACCAGCTCCTCCACCACCCCCGGCTCCGCCAACGTCGACACATCCCCCAGCGACCCGAACTCCCCCTCCGCGATCTTCCGCAAAATCCGCCGCATGATCTTACCCGAGCGCGTCTTTGGCAGGCCCGGCGCGAATTGGATTACGTCGGGGGTCGCGATGGGACCGATTTCCTCGCGCACCCATTTCACCAGCTCTTTGCGCAAATGCTCGGTGGGGTGGGCGCCTTCCATCAGCGTCACATAGGCGTAGATGCCCTGGCCCTTGAGATCATGCGGATAGCCGACGACGGCGGCTTCCGAGACCTTCTCATGGGCGACGAGGGCGCTTTCGATTTCCGCCGTGCCGAGGCGGTGGCCGGAGACGTTGATGACGTCGTCGACGCGGCCCGTGATCCAGTAATAGCCGTCCGCGTCGCGCCGGGCGCCGTCGCCGGTGAAATATTTGCCGGAATAGGTCGAGAAATAGGTCTGCACGAAGCGCTCATGGTCGCCGAAAACCGTGCGGACCTGGCCGGGCCATGAATCGGCGATGACGAGATTGCCCTCGCAGGCGCCCTCCAGCACTTCGCCGGCGCTGTCGACGATCTCGGGGAAGACGCCGAAAAGCGGCCGCGTTGCGGAGCCCGGCTTCAGCGCGGTCGCGCCGGGCAAAGGCGCGATCAGAATGCCGCCCGTCTCGGTCTGCCACCAGGTGTCGACGATCGGGCAGCGATCTTCGCCCACGACGCGGTGATACCACTCCCAGGCTTCCGGATTGATCGGCTCGCCCACCGAGCCGAGCAGCCGCAGCGATTTGCGGCTGGATTTTTTCACCGGCTCCTCGCCCGCCGCCATCAGCGCGCGGATCGCGGTCGGCGCGGTGTAGAAGATGTTGACGCTGTGCTTGTCGATGACGTCCCAGAAGCGGGAGACGCTGGGGTAATTGGGCACGCCTTCGAACATCAGCGTCGTCGCGCCATTGGCGAGAGGGCCGTAGAGGATGTAGCTGTGGCCCGTCACCCAGCCGACATCCGCCGTGCACCAATAAACTTCGCCGGGGCGATAGTCGAAGACGAGCTCATGGGTGAGCGACGTATAGACGAGATAGCCACCCGTCGTGTGCAGCACGCCCTTGGGCTTGCCGGTCGAGCCCGACGTATAGAGGATGAAGAGCGGGTCCTCGGCGCCCATTTCCGCATAGGGGCAGTCGGCGTGAACGCTCGCCGCCTCTTCCTCATAGCGGAAGTCGCGGCCCGGAACCCAGTCGATCTCCGCGCCCGTGCGCGTGACGACGATGACGCTTTTCGCCTCCACCTTTTCCAGCGCGGCGTCGACATTGGCTTTCAGCGCCACTCTGCGGCCGCCGCGCAGACCTTCATCCGCGGTGACGATAACGTCCGATAGCGCATCCTCGATGCGCCCGGCGAGCGCCTCGGGCGAAAAGCCGCCGAAGACGACCGAGTGAATGGCGCCGATGCGCGCGCAGGCCAGCATGGCGTAGGCGGCCTCGGGGATCATGGGCAGATAGATGGTGACGCGGTCGCCCTTCTTGACGCCGTGTTTTTTCAGCACATTGGCGAAGCGGCAGACATGATCGTGCAATTCGCCATAGGTGATGTGCTTCGAGACGGACGGATCGTCGCCCTCCCAGATGATCGCCGTCTGGTTCGCGCGCTCGGGCAGATGCCGGTCGATGCAATTCATCGCGACATTGGTGGTCCCGTCCTCGAACCATTTGATCGAGACGTTATGCGTGTCGAAGCTCGAGCGCTTCACCGTGGTGAAGGGCGAAATCCACTCGATCCGCTGCGCCTGCTCCGCCCAGAAGCCGTCGGGGTCCTTCATCGAGCGCTCGTAGAGGGCGTGGTACGTCGCTTCATCGACGCGGGCGTTCTTCCAGTCCTCCGGAACGGGGTAGATCTTCTCGGACATTTCTTTCCCTTGTTTCTCGTCCCGTGAGGCGGGCGTCTTGTCTGTCGATGGTAACAGCCCCGGCAGGGCTTGTCCTCTTTGCGCGCCTGAAGGCGCGCGGTCCGCGGCGCCTCTGGACCGCGCGCCTTCAGGCCCGCTTCTCCCTTACGCCTCGCCCGGCCGGTCGCGATCGAGCCCTTTTGCCGCCAGCTCTTGTAGATAGGCCGCAAAGCTCGCTTCCGCCGTCTCCCCCAGCTCGCGAAGGTAGCGCCAGGTGTAGATGCCTGTCTTGTGGAGGTCGTCGAAGTCGAGCCTGATCGCGTAATTGCCGACCGGCGCGACGGCGATGATCGCGACATTGCGCTTGCCGCCCACGGTCTTCTGGTCCGCCGGCGAATGGCCCTGCACCTCGGCGCTGGGGCTGCGCACCCGTAAAAGCTCCGCGCTCGTCGTGAAGCTCGCCCCATCGTCGAAGGAAATGCGCAGATTATGGCCGTTGTCGAGCAGGCGGATTTCGGTGGGCCAGGGTTCGGCGGTCAAGTGAGGGCTCCAATGATGCGCCCCGCGGCGCGGTTGGGGGAAAGCCTATTACGGCGCGAAATCGGCCGCCAGCCCGCCGGTCTTATTGGAAATCCCGATGGCTGCACGGAAATTGCTGGCTTCACGGCTTTGACGGACAGCAATATATGAAAGGATCAAGACGGCGCGCGACCGTCCCCGAGGAAGCCTAACCAGATGAACGCCCATGCCCATCGGCCCGCGATCGCGGCGCCCGCGCCGCTTATAGATCCATTCGGGCGCGCGGTTTCCTATGTGCGCGTCTCTGTGACCGATCGCTGCGACTTCCGCTGCGTCTATTGCATGGCGGAGCACATGACCTTCCTGCCGCGCAAAGACCTGCTCACGCTCGAAGAGCTGGACCGCCTCTGCACGGCCTTCATTGCGCGCGGCACGAAGAAGCTGCGCATCACCGGCGGCGAGCCGCTGGTGCGCCATGATCTGATGAAGCTCTTCCGCGCGCTGTCGCGCCACCTCGTCTCCGGCAAGCTCGAGGAGCTGACGCTCACCACCAATGGCTCGCAGCTCGCGCGCTTCGCTTCGCAGCTTGTCGATTGCGGGGTTGAGCGCATCAATGTCTCGCTCGACACGCTGGACGCGGATCGTTTCCGGGCGCTGACCCGCACGGGCGATCATGCGCGGGTGCTGGCGGGGATCGACGCGGCGCTGAAGGCGGGGTTGAAGGTCAAGCTCAACGCCGTGGCGCTCAAGGGCGTGAATGAGGATGAATTCATCCCTCTCGTGCGCTTCGCGCATGAGCGCGGTATGGACATGACCTTCATCGAGGTCATGCCGCTCGGCGAAATCGACGGGCCGGCGCGGGTCGATCAATATCTGCCGATGACGCAGGTGCGGGACAGGCTCTCGGAAGCGCTCACCCTCACCGAGATCGACTATCGCACCGGCGGCCCGGCGCGCTACATGCGCGCCGAGGAGACCGGCGGGCGCGTGGGTTTCATTACCCCCCTTACCCATAATTTCTGCGAGAGCTGCAACCGCGTCCGCGTCACTTGTACCGGCACGCTCTACATGTGCCTCGGCCAGGAAGACGCCGCCGATCTGCGCGCGCCGCTGCGCGACAGCGGCGACGACGCGCTGCTTCACGCCGCCATCGAGGCCGCGATTTTGCGTAAGCCCAAGGGTCATGACTTCGTCATCGATCGGGCGACCCAGATCCCGGCGGTCTCCCGCCATATGAGCACGACAGGCGGTTGAGAGAATGTCCGTTTCGAAGAATGTCGCTTTTCTCGGCCTCGGCGTCATGGGTTTCCCCATGGCGGGGCATCTCGCCCGGGGCGGCCACAAGGTCACAGTCTATAATCGCACGACGGCGAAGGCCGAGAAATTTGCTGCGCTGCAGCAAGGCGCAGCAAAATGGGCCCCGACCCCTCGCGAGGCTGCCGAGGGGGCTGATTTCGTCTTTACCTGCGTCGGCAATGACGACGACTTGCGCTCGGTCACGCTCGGACCGGACGGCGCTTTTGCCGGCATGACGGAAGGCGCCATTTTCGTCGACCATACGACTGCCTCGGCGCAAATCGCCCGCGAGCTCTATGCGGAGGCGAAGAGCCGCAGCCTCGGCGCCATCGACGCGCCGATCTCGGGCGGACAGGCGGGGGCGGAGAATGGCGCGCTGACGGTCATGTGCGGGGCGGAGCCGGAGATTTTCGCCCGCGCTGAGCCGGTGATCGCCTCATACGCCCGCGCCTGCCGGCTGATGGGCCCGCCAGGCGCCGGCCAGCTCACCAAAATGGTGAACCAGATCACCATCGCGGGGCTGATCCAAAGCCTCTCCGAGGCGCTGCATTTCGCCAAAGCGTCGGGCCTCGACGCCGCCGCTGTGATGGATCTTCTGAAGAACGGCGCAGCGCAATCCTGGCAGATGGAAAACCGCACCAAGACCATGCTCGCCGGCGAATTCGACCATGGCTTCGCCGTGGAGTGGATGCGCAAAGACCTCGCCATCTGCCTTGCGGAAGCGCGCCGCAATGGCGCGAAGCTCCCAGTCGCGGCGCTGGTCGACCAGTTCTACGCCGAGGTCGAGACGATGGGCGGCAAGCGCTGGGACACGTCGAGCCTGTTCGCGCGGCTGGAGAAGTAAATCAGTCATCGCGCAGGCCGCCCGTCATTGCGAGCGCAGCGAAGCAATCCAGAGCCGTAACGCGGCTCTGGATTGCTTCGTCGCTTTGCTCCTCGCAATGACGGATCACCCTTGCCGTTATGCCATCCGGCAATTCCTGGAATGACTGCGGCCAAGGTTGAGCATTAAGGCGCAAATATGGCCAGTCGTGGCTAAGAATGAATTTTTCTGTGGCTTGAATGCAACCATTTCTACGGCTCGGCGTTTCCCCCCGACAAAAAAAGGAACACCCAAGGGCATTCGGCTCTGGGACAAGTCCTGCCGCAAACCTGTTCGGGGGGAGGCTGTTATGGCCGTCACGCGCGAAAGCCCGTTTGCAAGCCGCTCGTCGCGGATTGTCCTTGGTTTCACGGTCGCCTTTGGGCTCTGCGCCGCCGTCGCCGCGGCCCCCACCGCGCCGACCCTGAAGGGACAATCCCCCGCAGCCGTGAAGGCGGCGGTGAGCCTCAATGACGATGGCCTGCGCCCGCTCGCGCGTGGACCGGCGATCAGGGTGGGACGCGCCTATGGCGCCGAGGACGAAGACTGCACGCTCGTTCTGAAACCAAGCACAGACGAGAAGGGTCGCGTCCGCTACATGCGCAGCGTGACCTGCGCCAACTGAGCGCAGGGCGTTCCAACTCGCGCGGTCGAAGGCCGACTGGAAGGCGACGGCGGCTCGCAACGAGCGCCTCGCCTTCTGTTTTTTAAACTCTTATTTTTTCAAAATTCTTTGACAGCGCGCTTGTCTCAACCATGACGAGGCGGCTCATTCCGTCTCGCCCCATTCGCGATCGAAAAATGCCTTATCAGCCTTCTCTCCGGTGCGGCCGGCGGCGCGCACGCGGGCGTGAACGGCGGCAAGGCGCAAGGCGACCGGGCGCGCGCGCTGGTCGCGCTCCAAGGCTTCCTGACAGGCGACTTTGACGGCCTCGGTCAGCGTGAGCTTTCTGACCTTGGCGAGCGCTCGGACGGCGGCCGTCGCCTCCTCGTCCTTGATATGAAGGGGCATGGTGCGCCTCAATATGTGTAGACGTGTTGATGACAATTTATACACCGCTCGAATAAGCCGCAACGCTGTTAAGCCCAATCATAGGCACACTCAGCGTTGACGCCCTTCGCGCCGCTCCCTACTGTGCCCCGCTTCCCACACACGCTCGATGGTTGCGCCTCGCACATGCCCGCTTCGTTGACCTTTTCGCCCGAACTTCTCGACGCCGCGCGCGTTTCTCCCGCCTGGCCTTTCGAGGAGGCGAAGAAGCTCGTCAAAAGGGTGAAGGACAGCGGCCAGACCTCCGTCCTGTTCGAGACCGGCTACGGCCCCTCGGGTCTGCCGCATATCGGCACTTTCGGCGAAGTAGCCCGCACCAGCATGGTGCGCCGCGCTTTCGAGGTGCTGACCGAAGGCAAGATCGCCACGCGCCTCATCGCCTTCTCCGACGACATGGACGGGCTGCGCAAGGTTCCCGACAACATCCCGAACAAGGAGCTGGTCGCGGCCCATCTCGGCAAGCCGCTGACGCAGGTGCCGGACCCCTTCGGCACGCATGACAGTTTCGGCGCGCACAATAATGCGCGACTGCGCGCCTTTCTCGACGCCTTCGGCTTCGACTATGAATTCGCCTCCTCGACCGATTATTACAAAGGCGGGCGCTTCGATGCAGCGTTGAAGCATATGCTCGCCCGCTATGATGCGGTCATGAAGATCATGCTGCCGAGCTTCCGCGAGGAGCGCGCGGCGACCTATTCGCCCTTCCTGCCGATTCACCCCAAGACCGGCGTCGTCATGCAGGTCGCGCTCACCGGCATGGACGCCGAGGCGGGCACGATCGACTGGGCCGATCCGGAAACGGGCGAAAAGTTCACGAGCCCCGTCACCGGCGGCCATTGCAAGCTGCAATGGAAACCCGACTGGGCGATGCGCTGGTATGCGCTCGGCGTCGATTATGAGATGGCCGGCAAGGATCTCATCGACTCGGTCAAGCTCTCGGGCCAGATCGTGCGGGCCCTTGGCGGCCGGCCGCCGGAGGGCTTCAATTACGAGCTCTTCCTCGACGAGAAGGGCCAGAAGATTTCGAAATCCAAGGGCAATGGCTTGACGATCGAGGAATGGCTGACCTACGCCAGCCCCGAGAGCCTCGCTCAATTCATGTTCCAAAAGCCGACGGCGGCAAAGCGTCTCTCTTTCGACGTCATTCCGCGCGCCGTGGACGATTATCTGAACTTCCTCGACGCCTATCAGCGCCAGGACTGGAAGAACCGGCTCGGCAATCCGGTCTGGCACATTCACGCCGGCAATCCGCCGCCGCCCGAGACGCTGGCCCATGAGGGCGAGGCAAAGGGGACGAGCGTCTCCTTCTCCATGCTGCTCAATCTCGCGGCCGTCGCCAACGCCGAAGACCCGGCGGTTCTATGGGGCTTCCTGCGCCGATACGCGCCCTCCGCCTCGCCGGAGAACCATCCGCATCTCGACAAGCTTGTCGGCTATGCGGTCGCTTACTTCCGCGACTTCGTGAAGCCGGCGAAGCAATATCGCGCGGCCGACGAGGTCGAGCGCGAGGTCTTGCAGAAGATCGACGCGGTGCTCGGCGCGCTGCCGCACAGCGCGACGGCGGAAGACATTCAGACCGCCCTCTACGACGTCGGCCGCGCCGTGCCGCGCTACCAGGATTTCGCCGCCAAGAATGCGACGCCGGAGCGGCCGGGCGTCTCCAACGATTTCTTCAACATGCTCTATGAGGTGCTGCTCGGAGAGAAGAAAGGCCCGCGTTTCGGCTCCTTCACCGCGCTCTATGGCGTCGCGAACACGCGCAAGCTGATCGACGACGCGCTTGCCGGCGCCTTTGTGAAATCGGCCGCCTGATGCGCGCCGCCGACGCGGATATACTCGTCATTCCGGGTTATCTCGGCTCGGAACCGGACCATTGGCAGAGCCGCTGGGAGCAGAAGCTGTCGACCGCCCGCCGGGTGCAGCAGCGCGACTGGGCGAGCCCTAACCGGGCGGAATGGGTCGAGGCGATCTCCCGGGACATTCGCTCGGCCAAGCGGCCGGCAGTGCTCGTCGCCCATTCCCTGGGGGTTATTGCTGCGCTTCATGCTGCGCAGCAATTGGGGGAGAAGATTGCAGGGGCTTTCCTGGTTGCGCCGCCGTCCGAGGCGGTCCTGCGCGAGATGCCGACGATCGACTCCGCCTTTTTGCCCATCCCGCGCGCGCGCCTGCCTTTCCCGGCGATCGTGGTCGGCAGCAACGACGATCCTTATTCCGACGCTTCTTTTGCGCAGAATCTGGCGCAGGACATCGGCGCGCGTTTCATCGACGCCGGCGCCGCCGGGCATATCAATGTAGACAGCGGCCACGGCCCCTGGCCGGAGGGCTCGCTGGCCTTCGCGCATTTTGTGGCGAAGCTGTAGGGCGCCCTTGGACCGCGAGCCTTCAGGCTCGCCCAGGCTTAAATGCGCGCCTGAAGGCGCGCGGTCCACGAGGAAGCCGAGAACTCTAAGCGGCTCCCGGCGTTAGCCCCTTATGTCCGAGTTCGTCACCCTCGCGGCGCTCGCCGGCGAGGAAGAAATCTGCACGCGCTGCCCGCTCTATCGCAATGCGACGCAAGCCGTCCCCGGCGAGGGGCCGCGCGGCGCGCGGGTCATGCTGGTCGGCGAGCAGCCGGGCGACGTGGAAGACCTCTCGGGCCGCCCCTTCGTCGGCCCGGCCGGGCGTCTCCTCGACAAGGCGCTCGCCAAGGTCCATCTGCCCCGCGAGGAATGCTTCATCACCAATGCGGTGAAACATTTCAAATTCGAGCCGCGCGGCAAACGCCGCCTGCACAAAAAGCCGGACGCCGGCGAAATCGACGCCTGCCGCTGGTGGCTGGAGCAAGAGCGGGGGCTCGTCCAGCCTGGGCTCATCGTGGCGATGGGCGTCACGGCGATAAGAGGCGTGCTTGGCCGCTCCGAATCCGTCTCGCGGTTGCGCGGGCGCCTGATCGACCTCGATGAAAAGGCCAAATTCCTCGCTACCATCCACCCCTCTTTTCTGCTGCGGCTTCAGGAAGAAGAAGATAAGCGCAGGGAGTGGACGCGCTTTCTCGGCGATCTGGAGATCGCCGCGGAATGGACGCGGGCGGGTGATGGATTGGTTTCGAATGGATAGACGCTTCAGGCTTTTCTGCGCAGTCCTCCTTCTTTCAACGCCCGCCCACGCAGAGCTTCTCGCATTCGAAGAGTCGGGCTCCGACGTCCATGCGACGCTGAAAATTGAGGGCAAGGAATACCGCCTCGACGCGAAAATGCTGCGCACAAAAGCGGCGGCGCCGCCCGGCGTCTTGCTGATCGACGCCGCGCAAAATGAGGATCTCGCGGCGACGGCGCTGGGGCGCGGGATGAATGTCTTTGCGCTGGATCTCGCCAAGCTGCCGGCGCCGGCGCGCGCTCAGGCGCTACGCGATCTGCTGCCGCGTCTGCGTGGGACGACCCGCGCCAAGAGGGTTCTCGCGCGCGGGGCCGGCGAAACGGGCGCGTCGCTCGCCGAGGCGGGGGCGCTGTTCGACGGGCTTTTGCTGCAGGACGCCCGCGCGGCAAACGGCTTGCGCAGCATCGAGATTTGGGGGAGCGACGCCTATTGGCGCGCCTCCCCGCCGCCCGCGCCGGCAGGGCCGGACGACGCCAATCGCCGTCGCTTCTTTATCGCCGGAACGACGACAGGCGCGGGTGCCAATTGCATCGGCCCCCTCAATACGCGCTCGCAAGCCCCAGCGCTGCGGGCGCTGCTCGTCGTGCTGGACGATTGGACCAAGGGCGTGAAGCCGCCAGCCTCGCGCGCCCCGGCTGTGGCCGATCTCGTCGACGCCCGCAAGCTCGTCTGGCCGAAAATCCCCGCGCTGCCGGCGCCGCCCTCAGGAGAGCGACTCGTTCCCAAAATCGACGCCGACGGGAATGAGTCAGCGGGGCTGCGCCTGCCCGATCAGGCGCTGCCGATCGCGACTTTCACCGGATTTGGCGCGCAAAAAGATAAAGCCGGCCCCGGCTGTGCGGCGGGCGTAGCTTTGCCTTTTCCCTCGACGAAGACGGACCGCGAAAAAACCGGCGATCCCCGTCCCTCGCTTGTCGAGCGCTATGGCTCGCGCGCCTATTTCGTCGCGACCATGCGGATTGTCGCCGACAAGCTCGTCAAGGAGCGGCTGCTTCTGAAGGAGGACGCCGACGCTTATGTCGCGGCCGCGAGGACCGCGCCTTTTTAGGGATTGGGCGCGCGTCCATCTTTCAGCAAAGCCCGCTGTCATTCCCGACGCCCGCAAAGCGGGCGATCGGGAATCCAGAGCAAAACCAGCGCTTTTGTGGCTCTGGATTCCTGGTCGGGCTTTCAGCCCGCCGGGAATGACGAACCCCGACGCGCGCCATTCAAGCCGATGAATGCATGGACAGCGCGCCCTAAGGCTGCGCCACGTTCGCGCCGCTCTGCAGCGTTTCGCCGGCCTGTTCGCCCACGGCCTGCAGCCGGTCGGCGAAATTCTCTCGCGTGCGCGGATCGACGATGGCGAAGGGCGCCGCCACGGCGGCCCCGGCCGCGACGCCCACCGTCGAGGCCGCGCCGGCGGCGACCATGCCGAGCTTGTCGCCGACCCCGGCGCCTCCTTCGCTCAGCGACTGGCCGGTGGCGAGCCGCGCGCCGATGGCGCGGACCACGCCGGGCGCCTCGGCGAATTTCGAATGGCCGAGCTTGTCCTCGCCGCCCGAGGCGACATCGGTCAAATCGACCACCAGCAGGCGGTCGTGCGCGAAGACGTCGCGATAGGGTTCGGCGTTGGGATTGACGGCGCCGACTCGCGGCTTGTCGCCCCACACGCGACGCGACACCGCCAGCGCCTCGTCGTCACGCGAGACGAAAATCGTGAAGATCGACGGCCTGGCGTCCATCGTCGCAATCTGGCGCTTGAAGACGTCGAAATCGACGTCCGGCGAGGCGAGCATGACATTTTTGATCTTGTCCGGCAGGCCGCGATTGCGGATCGCCATCTGACGCAGCGCTTCGAGCGTCACCCAATTGCCCATGGAATGAGCGAGGATCGAAATTTCCCCGACATTGGGGTCGCGCGCGAGCGCCTGCAGGACGTTTTCGAGCGCGTCGCGGGAATAGTTAGCGCTCTCATGATCATAGCCATATTGCAGCAGCTTGCCGCGCGACGGCCAGGTGAAGAGCACCGGCGCGACCGGCGCATCGGAATCGTGCACGATCTGGGCGAAGCGATAGACCGCGTCGGCGAAGCGCGTGTTGTAGCCATGGACGAAGAGCAGGACCTGCCGCTTTGGCGTCTCGGCGAGCCGCTTGTTCAGTTCCGTGATCGCCCCCGGTAGGCTGAGGGTTTCGGCGTCGACGGTCGTGAAGGCGCGCATCGGATCGGGCGGCGCGCTCTCGGGCCATTGCACCTCGCCGACCGTCCGATAGGCGTCGGGCGGGATCGAGACGGTCATCGCCGCAAAAGAAAGCCCGGCGCCGCGCTCGCCGGAGAACATCTCGCCAGGGTCTTTAAGGTCGGGCGCGCGGGTCGTCGCCACCAGCATATTTACGACGCTCGTGCCCGGCGCGCGCTGGTGGGTGGGCAGAAGAACGCCTTCCTGCCGTCCCGCGCAGGCGGCGAGGCCGAGCGCCAGAAGAGCGGCCGGAGCGCGCATGAACCTTATGGAAAATCGCATTTGAAAGCGCCGACGAAAGAGGAACGATCCCACGGGAGGCCGAAGCAAAAGCGTCCGAGATTTATGGCGGCAATTTGACTGGTGCGTCAACGCACGTCGTCCCGGGCGGGATTCGTTCAAGAATGCATCGTCCGTTCTTAAAAAAACGGGCGTCGGAAGCAGGGGCTGACGCCAGGGGGCTTCCGAATCGGCGGGAGGAAATTGTCCCCAGCGCTTCCTCCCGCCGAACACCCGCTCGAACAGCGCTCCCGTCATTGCGAGGAGCGAAGCGACGAAGCAATCCAGAGCCACGTCGCGGTTCTGGATTGCTTCGCTTCGCGCGCAATGAGGGTTATCGCCCGGGAAGTTGGGCTGAATCCGGATCAGTCGTTGGGCGCCAGCATCTTTTCCGGCCGCACGATCTCGTCGAACTCGGCCTCGGTCACCTTGCCGGAGGCCAGCGCCTCTTCCTTCAGGCTCGTGCCGTTCTTATGGGCGGCGCGGGCGATCTTGGAGGCCGCGTCATAGCCGATCTTCGGCGCAAGCGCGGTGACCAGCATCAGCGAGTGATCGACGAAGCGTTTGATATTGGCTTCGTCCGCCTCGACGCCCTCGAGGCAGCGGGTGATGAAGCTGTCGATGCCGGAGGCCATCAGGTCGACGGATTCGAGCAGCGCGAAGGCGATGACGGGCTTCATCACATTGAGTTCGAGATGGCCCTGCGAGGCGGCGAAGGTGATCGTCTGATGGTTGCCGAACACGCGGGCGCAGACCATGGTGATGGCCTCGACCTGCGTCGGATTGACCTTGCCCGGCATGATCGACGAGCCCGGCTCGTTCTCAGGGAGCTTCAGCTCCGCGAGACCGGCGCGCGGGCCCGCGCCCATCAGGCGGATGTCGCAGGCGATCTTGTAGAGGCCCGTGGCCAGCGCATTGATCGCGCCATGGGCGAAAGCCTCGGCGTCATGCGCGGCGAGCGCCTCGAATTTATTGGGCGCGGTCACGAAGGGCAGGCCGGTTTGGCTCGCGATATGCGCCGCCACTTCCTCGGCGAAGCCCTTGGCCGTATTGACGCCAGTGCCGACCGCCGTGCCGCCCTGAGCGAGGGCGAGAAGATCGGGGAGCGTGGCGCGGATGCGCGCTGCGCCATATTTCGCCTGGGCGGCGTAGCCCGAAAATTCCTGGCCGAGCGTGACGGGCGTCGCGTCCTGCAGATGGGTGCGGCCGATTTTCACGAGATGAGCGAATTGCGAAGATTTGCGCTCAAGCGCCGCATGAAGGCGCTCGACCGCGGGCAGCAGCTTGCCGCTGATCGCAAGCGCGGCGGCGACGTGAATGGCAGTCGGGAAGCTGTCGTTCGAGGACTGGCCGCAATTGACGTGATCGTTGGGATGCACGGGCGCCTTGGAGCCGCGCGGCGCGCCGAGCTGCTCATTCGCCCGGTTCGCGATCACCTCATTGACGTTCATATTCGATTGCGTGCCGGAGCCCGTCTGCCAGACGACCAGCGGGAAGTGGTCGTCGAATTTGCCGTCGATGACCTCCTGCGCGGCCTCGGTGATCGCCTTGGCGATTTCCGGCTTGATGAGCCCCTTGGCGGCGTTGACCTGCGCAGCGGCGAGCTTCACGCGCGCGAGCGCATGGACGACCTCGATCGGCATGCGCTGGCCGCCGATGGGAAAATTCTCCCGCGAACGCTGCGTCTGCGCGCCCCACAGGGCCCAGGACGGCACGGCGATATCGCCAAAGGAATCGCGTTCAATGCGGTTGTCTTCAGTCATCGGTCTCGCTCGAGAAGCTGGTCGTGACCGCGCGCGGGGCGCGGTAGAACGCTCCCTATGCGGCATTTCGCGCGGCGGTTCAATCTCGGCCGGCTGGCGTCAGCGCGGCGGCGCGCGGTTCGGCGACCTCGCGCCCGGAATTGGGGAGCGACATAAGATCGGCTAAGCGGTTGCGGGCGCGATTGACCCGGCTTTTCATGGTGCCAGGGGCGCAGCCGCAGATTTCGGCGGCTTCCTCATAGGACATGCCCTGGGCCGCGACGAGGATCAGCGCCTCGCGTTGATCGAGCGGCAGCTTCTGCAGCGCCTCGCGAAAATCCAGGAAGTCCATATGCGCATTTTGCGATTCCGGCGTGACCAAGCGCGCGGCCATCTCCCCGTCGGGGTCTGACGTCTCGCGGCGGCGCCGACGATGCTCGCTGTAGTAGATGTTGCGCAGAATCGTGAAAAGCCAGGCAGTGAGATTCGTGCCCTCGGCGAAGGAGTCGAGGCTCCCCCATGCTTTGACGAGGGTCTCCTGCACGAGATCGTCGGCTCGGTCGGAGCTGCCCGAAATCGAAATAGCAAAGGCGCGCAGGCTGGGGATCGCTGCGATCAGGTCATTCTTGAGACTTTGTCCGTCGCTGGATCCTTGTCCTTCGGCGCTCACTCTCTCTCCCCGGGCGCGCTGCTCGACAGGCCCGACGATACCACATTCTTTTCTAGCTGGTTCAGGAGATTCAGAAATCGTTCCGGAACAGGCTGGGCGACCAGATCGTCATAGAGATTTCGAAGCTCTTTGCCGAGGGCGTCCCCAAAATCGACATGATGTGGGCTTCTTGTTATTTTGGCGGAACAAAGAGTTACGCCGTTTTTCCTTACGCTGGTCTCGCTCCCGCGCCGGGGGCCGTCGTCCGCCTGGAGGCCCCCTGCAAAAACCGCCATGCCTGGCTGAAGCGCTCCCGGTGAATGTCGCGTCTCGGCGCGCGGCTGGTCCTGCCCATATTGCACACGCGCAACAACATTCTCCGGATTGTTTTTCGCCATGGAGCCCCCGATCGGCAAAGTCATGATTTTCTGTGGCGGACCGATTTCGTCGCGCGGTATAGTGCGTTGCACGGAGAGCAAAACGCCGCGCTCACGGATTGGTTCCTTAAATTGTGCGGATTGTTTTGACGCAGGTCTCATGCTTTCGCTTCCTTTCCGTTCAGCAGCCGCCTCCGGAGTGGCGTAACATGTCTGTTTCACAAGAGATTTCCGCTCACCTTCCCTATATGCGCCGCTTTGCCCGGGCCCTGGTGGGGGATCGAGAAGGCGGCGACGCTTATGTTCTCGCAACGCTCGAGGCTGTTGTCGCGGAGCCGCGACGCCTTCATGACAGCCAGGATCTGAGGGTCTCCCTCTACAAGCTTTTCCTCGACATCTGGTCCGCCGCGCCGGTCGCTGTTCATTCCGGGGCGGGCGATGCCCTCGACGACGCGGGCGCGCGCCACAACCTCGACGCGATTTCGCTCAGACCGCGCATCGCCTTCCTGTTGAACGCCCTGGAAGGCTTCGATCTCGAACAGGTCGGCGAAACGCTTGACGTCCCCGAACGGGAGGCCGCGGAGCTTATCAACGCGGCGAACGCCGAAATTGCCGACCAGATCGCAACGGACGTCCTCATCATCGAGGATGAGCCGCTGATCGCGCATGATCTGCGCAGCATTGTGGAGGAACTGGGGCATAACGTCGTTGGAATCGCGCGCACCCACCGGGAGGCGATCGCAACCACCGAGATCGGCAAGCCCGGCTTGATCCTCGCCGACATTCAACTTGCCGACGGCAGCTCCGGCCTGGATGCGGTGAACGAAATTTTGGGGTCGCTTTCGACTCCGGTGATCTTCGTGACTGCCTATCCGGAGCGATTTCTGACCGGCGCGCCGCCGGAGCCTGCCTTTTTGGTCGCCAAGCCGTTCAGCGTCGAGAGCCTTAAGGCGGTGATAAGTCAGGCTCTCTTCTTCAACCGTAGGTCGCAACGGAAATCTGGCTGATCGATAGGTCAAAATCGCTGTAAAAATGGATTTAAGTACAATTACCAAGGGCTTTTTCGCTACGTCGCAAGCTTAGCTACGTATATTCCACGATTGCAGAAACCTTGGCCGATTAGGCAAGTTATACGCGTGGCGCTGGGGGCAAGAGAGGCGACCATGCAGGAAGTGCAAGTGAAAAAATCCAATCGAGGTTTTGCGTCGATGGATCCTGAGAAGCAGCGGGCGATTGCGCGTAAGGGCGGCCAGAGCGTCCCGGACGACAAGCGCAGCTTCTCTCAGAATCCGGAACTGGCGGCGCGCGCTGGCCGCAAGGGCGGGCAGAGCGTCAATCCGTCGAAGCGCAGTTTCTCGCGCGATCATACGCTCGCGTCGGAAGCTGGCCGTAAGGGCGGTCACGCCTCGCACGGCGGCGGACAGCCGAAGCAGCAGCGGGGGGCGTCTATCTAAGACGCCCGCAGCAAAAGCGTTACGCAGCGTAGGGCTTGGAACGCTGCGAGATTAAAGAGTAAAGCGCGTCATGGTCTCGCGTGGCGCGGATGGTTGCGACTAGGCCAGGGTCGCGAAGCATCCGCGCCGCGCAGGCAAGGGCTTTGAGGTGATCGGCCCCGGAGGTTTCTGGCGCGATCAGGAGAAACACCAGATCGACCGGGGAGCCATCGAGCGCCTCGAACTCCACCGGTCGCTCCAACCTGGCGAAAATCCCAAAAATCGACTTTACCTTCGCGAGCTTGCCATGCGGTATGGCAATGCCCTCGCCGATGCCCGTTGAGCCGAGACGCTCGCGATGCAGCAGCGCGTCGAAGATTTCACGCGCCGACAGTCCGGAGAGCTTCGCCGCCCGCTCGCTCAGTTCCTGAAGCAGTTGCTTTTTCGTCGTCGCCCTCAGATTGGCGATGACTGCTTCCGGCGTGACAAGATCCGTGAGCCGCATGCGACGCCCTATCCGTTCAAGCGTTGGAGAACCGCCTTCACCTGGCGACAGCGCCGGGAAGGAATCGCAAGATACATGCCGGGAAAGCCACGATTATGTCTTCTCTGTCCTCGCGGCGGCGTTTCTCTTTACCTCGGAACGCGCTTTCTATGCTCGACTATGCGCCGCCGGGGGTATCGATCCATCCGATATTGTTGTCGGCGCGCCGATAGACAATATTCACGCGGCCAGTATTTGCATGGCGGAAGACCATGACTGGCGCGCCCGACAGGTCGAGGTCGAGAACCGCGGCCGACACCGACAGGCGACGCAATTTGGTTGTGCTCTCGGCAACCACGGCGGCGCTGAATTCGACGGGCGCCTCGGCTTCCTGATCGGGCGCCTCGAGCACGTGATAAGGCACAACCTCCGGCGACTCATGGACCTGGCCATGACCCTTCAGCCGCTCCTTGTAGCGGCGCAAGCGCTTTTCCAGCCGGTCGGCCGCCTGATCGAATGTGGCGTAGGGCTCGTGCCCGCGCCCGTCGGTCTGGAGCACGATGCCCGAGGTCAAATGCAGCGCGCAGTCGGCGCGATAGCCGGAGCCTTCAGGCGCGATCGTGACATGGCCGCTGACGCCGCCGTCGAAATATTTCGACGTGGTCTGCTCGAGGCGCTGCGTGATATGGACGCGCAACGATTCGCCGATGTTGATGTTCTTGCCTGAAACTCTCAGGGACATGCCGTTTTGCCTTTCCGAAACGCGGCCAATCGTGATCGAGGCCGAGACGCCTCGCCGTCGCTAACCGCCAATTACGGATTTTCTTCTATACGCTTCCGAGACCCGAACGCGCCCCGACGGGCTCGCGGTTCAGACGGTTTTCCCGCGGAACGCTGCGGAATTTCGGGCAGCGTTAGAAGCCTGGGGCTGCGAAGTCAATGGGCGCCGCAAAATGAGGCGGCGGCGCCCGCCCTATTCACAATTCAATGAACTTGCTCGCGCGCCATCGCCATTTTCGCCCGGCGGCGGTCGACCGAAGAAGGAATGCGCAGGCTATCGCGATATTTGGCGACGGTGCGCCGGGCGATGTCGATGTCGATCGCCTTCAGCTTGGCGACGATGGCGTCGTCGGAGAGCACGTCGTCGGCGGTCTCCCTGTCGATCATCTGCTTGATGCGGAATCGCACGGATTCGGCTGAATGGGCCTCCGCGCCGCTCGTTGTCGCGATGGAGGCCGAGAAGAAATATTTGAGCTCGAAGATGCCGCGCGGCGTCATCATATATTTGTTCGAGGTGACGCGGGAGACGGTCGACTCGTGCATGCCGATCGCATCGGCGATAGTGCGCAGATTGAGCGGCCGCAAATGTTCCACGCCTTTGGCGAGAAAAGCGTCCTGCAGCCGAACGATCTCCGAGGCGACCTTCAAAATGGTCCGGCTGCGCTGCTCCAGGCTTTTCGTCAGCCAATTGGCGTTCTGCAGGCAGGTGGAGATGAAGGTCTTGTCGCCGTCGCGCGCCCCGGCGCTGACCTTCGCCGCATAGCTGTGATTGACGAGCACTCTCGGCAGCGCGTCGGAATTCAGCTCCACATGCCATGAGCCGTCAGGGGCGGCGCGCACGATGACGTCGGCGACGAGCGGCTGGATCGGCGAATCGCCAAAGGCGCGACCGGGCTTGGGGTCGAGGCTGCGCAGCTCGGCGGCCATGTCGGCGATGTCCTCGCCGTCGACGCCGCAGAGCTTGGCGAGCTGAGCGAAATCGCGCTTGGCGACAAGCGCCAGATTAGCCACGAAAATCTGCATCGCCGGATCGTAGCGATCGCGCTCCTTGAGCTGAATCGCCAGGCATTCGGCGAGATCGCGGGCGCCCACCCCGGATGGCTCGAAACTCTGGATCGCCGCGAGCACCGCCTCGGTTTCGGCGAGGCCCGCGCCGAGCCTGTCTGCAATCTCCTCGATGGCCTCGCGCAGATAGCCGGTCTCGTCGATGCCGTCGATGATCGCCTGACCGATCATCCGCCGGCCGGGCTCCGGGCAAACAAGCGCGAGCTGTTCGGCAAGATGCTCGTGCAGGCTGGGGCGGGACGCGACATAAGCCTCGAGATTGGGCGCCTCGCCATCGTCGCCCCCGCCGCCGGCGGAGCCGCTCCAGGAAGTCGCGGACAGGCCCGCGCCCTCCAGCGCCTCACGCGGCGCCTGGGCTGTCACCGCCGGGCCCTCGGGGTCGAAGGTGTTGCTCAAATCGGCGCCGAGATCGGAGGAAAGCGTCGCGGAATCGACCGCGAGCGAATCGCGGGCCCAATCGCCCTCGTGAGGCTCCGCGCCGAAATGATCCGCTTCGCCCTGCGATTCCACGCGGAAATCGTCGGAATGGCTCGCCTCGCGCTCCGCGGCTGGACCGTCGGCGTAGTCGCCTTCCTGCGCCTCGAGCAGCGGGTTGCGCTCGAGCTCGTCGTGCAAAAAGGCGGAAAGCTCCAGATTGGAAAATTGCAGCAGCTTGATCGCTTGCAAGAGCTGCGGGGTCATCACCAGGGCCTGGCCCTGACGCATCATCAGCTTGGTCGAAATCGCCATCTGCGCCCACTCGCACGCTTGTCTCCGGGCCACTTTCGCGGCCTGTTTTTTGCTTATAGCACGGGGCAGAAAGCTCGGCAGGGCCAAATAGACGGCGCCGTCAGAGCCGAAACGCCTAAAGGTTAATCACTAACCCTCGAATCCTTTAGAGTGGGCAGGTGAGCGAGACGGTCGTGCCGGCTTGCGACGACCTGATGCCGAGGTCGCCGTCGATCTGGCGCGCCAGCTCCTGCATGAAATTCAAACCTTCCGACCTCTGCCGCGTCGCGATCTCGACGTCGAAGCCAAAACCGCTGTCGACGACCGTCAGCGCGAGCTTTGCGCTATCGATGCGCAGCGTCGCATAGACAGCGCCTGAGCTGAGGCCGGGGAAGGCGTGTTTGAGCGCGTTCGAGGCGGCTTCTGCGTAGATAAGGCCGATGCAGTGGGCGCGCCGGAAATCGAGCGTGATGGTCGGGTCGACGGAGGTTGCCAGCCTGATTCGGTTGTCGAAGCTCGTGACCAGCACCTTGGAAAGCGTCGGAAGATATGCCGCCATGGAAATCCGTTCGTCGCCAATATCTTCCAGATCATAGACACCGACCAGACAGGAAACGCATTTGCGGCAAAGTTCCGGCTGGACGGTTCGTCGCGCCTGAGCGGCAAAAAGCATGGAAATCGTCGCGAGATTATCTCTAAAGCGCCGGCAAAGCGCGTTATATTTCTCTTTTAACTGCTGTAATTCCTGATCCTTTTCATGAAGATGAGCCATAAGCTCGGCATTTCTGCCGGAAAAGTCCGAAGCGAGACTACCCACTGGCGCCTCCAAATCTATTTGCGCAACCGCAAGGATTAAATCAATTCTCCTCAAATTTTGAAAGCTTGGCAGGTTAAACTACATCCTAAAATCCTCGCCGAGATATATTCGGCGCACATCGGGATTAGCCACGATCTCTTCAGGTCGCCCTTCGGTCAGCACATGGCCGTTGTAGATGATGTAGGCGCGATCGGTCAGGCCCAGCGTTTCGCGCACGCTATGGTCGGTGATGAGCACCCCGATGCCGCGCGCCTTGAGGTGCCGCACAAGGTCCTGAATGCCGCCGACGGCGATCGGGTCGATGCCGGCAAAGGGCTCGTCGAGCAGCATGAATGACGGATGCCCGGCAAGCGCGCGGGCGATCTCGCAGCGCCGGCGTTCGCCGCCGGAGAGCGCAACCGCCGGCGTATGCCGCATGCGGGTGAGGCGGAATTCGTCGAGCAGGCCTTCGAGCTCGTCCTTGCGCTTCTTCTCGTCCGGCTGGGTGATCTCGAGGACGGCGAGGATGTTGTCCTCGACAGAAAGCCCACGAAAAACAGACGTTTCCTGCGGTAGATAGCCGATCCCGAGGCGCGCGCGCCGATACATGGGCAAGGGCGTCACGTCATATCCGTCGAGCGACACCACGCCCTTATCGGGCTTCACCAGCCCGGTGATCATATAGAAGACGGTCGTCTTGCCTGCGCCATTGGGGCCGAGCAGGCCAACGGCCTCGCCGCGCGCGACGTGAAGGCTCACATCCTCGACCACGCGGCGGGATTTATAGGCCTTGGCGAGATTATGGACAGAGAGAAGCCCCTGTCCGTCATAGCCGGGATCTTCGAGATAAGACCCGGCGGCGAAGGCGCTTGGGTCGCCACTCGGATCGGCGGATTTGGGCTGCGCCCAGACGCGGGCGTCCTCCGGAAAGGCGCCTAAATTTTCAGCAGCGTCTTCGCCGCGCCAGTCGGCCTCGGCCAGATCGTCCTTCTTATGGGAAGGAGTCGTCTTGCCGAGACGCGCCTGGAGCGCGCCGATTGGCCCGGTCAGAGACTGGGCGGCGGCGCGCAGGCGCGTCGCAAGGCCGGCGAATCTAGTCAAGGGCGTCCGTCGAGAACTGGGAAGAGGCAATTGCGGCCCCCGGCGGCGCCTGCTCTTCCGGTCAGGCGTCGTCCCCCGCGTTCCTAACTCAGGCGCGGCTGCGCCGCTAGATGGTTCTGCGCCGCGCTTCCGTTGCGGGCCAATCTAAGCCCAGGGGCGAGACTGCCCGGCCGCCTTCTCGAAAGCGTCGATCTTATCGGCCTTTTGAAGCGTCAGCCCGATGTCGTCGAGGCCGTTCAGCAGGCAATGCTTGCGGAAAGGGTCGATGTCGAATTTCACGACGCCGCCGTCGGGACCGCGAATCTCCTGGGCTTCGAGGTCGACGGTCAGCGTGGCGTTGGCGCCGCGCGCCGCGTCGTCGAACAGCTTGTCGAGTTCGGCCTGCGAGACCTTGATCGGCAGAATGCCGTTCTTGAAACAGTTATTGTAGAAAATATCGGCGAAGCTCGTCGAGATGATGCAACGCAGGCCGAAGTCGAGCAGCGCCCAGGGCGCGTGCTCGCGCGAAGAGCCGCAACCGAAATTATCGCCCGCGATCAGGATCGTCGCCTGGCGATAGGCGGGCTGGTTCAGCACGAAATCGGGGTTCTCGGACCCGTCCTCGCCATAGCGCATCTCGGAAAAGAGACCCTTGCCGAGGCCCGTCCGCGCGATGGTTTTGAGATACTGCTTGGGGATGATCATATCCGTGTCGACGTTCATGATCGGCAGCGGCGCGGCGACCCCGGTGAGCGTAGTGAACTTTTCCATGTCCTGCCTGGCGCGTTTAAGAGTTGACGCGCCCTTTAGCAAATTGCCCGCACAAGCGCAAAGCGGTGGAAGGCTTCCCGCCAGTTTCAGTTCGAGAAGCGGGCGCGGAGGCTCGCAGGCGCGCCGGCCTTTCTGATATGATCTGCAAAACGGCGCGATTTCGGGCAGGCGATGATTCCAGGAAATTGGCTCGTCGAGGCAATCGGCTATCTCGCTGCGGCGGCGAATGTCTTCGTCTTCGTATCGAATACGATGATCCCGCTGCGCATTGCGGCGATCCTCGCCAATGCGCTTTTCGCCGCCTATTTTTTTCTCAAGGGCTATTACCCGCTCTTCGCGCTCAACGCCTTCATGGCGCCGATCAACATCTTCCGCCTGCGGCAGATGCAAAGGCTCATCCGCGACATGCGGTCGGCGACGAGCGCCGCGAGCGGGGGCGAATTCGATTACGAATGGCTGCGCCCCTACATGAAGCATCTCGCGCTCCCCGATGGCCTCACGCTGTATCGCAAGGGCGATCTCTCCGAGGAGGCATATATCCTCGTGCGCGGCCGGATATCGCTGCGTGAACTCGGCGTCACGCTCGAGCCGGGGGCGTTTTTCGGGGAGATGGGGCTCTTCACCGATGAGAACCGCCGCACGGCGACGGCCGTCGCCGTCAGCGAGGTCGCGCTCCTGAGCGTGCGCTATGACGAATTGTTGGAGCTTGCGGCGCAAAATCCGCAATTCGGCTTCTATCTCATGAAGCTGATGATGAAGCGCATGCAGCATAATGTGGAGCTGGCGCGGTCTCGTAGCGACGCTTGACCCGCGGCGGCGTACCGCCAAACGGCCGGCGTCGAGACCGGCCGCGAGACCGCAAACAATGTTGTGTTGACGCCCCTCGTGCTTCGAGACGCCTGCCGTGCAGCCTCCTCAGCATGAGGGGCTTCTGCGTCTCTTACCAAACACTTAGGCCTCATCCCGAGGAGCGAGCGAAGCTCGCGTCTCGAAGGACGAGGCCGCCTTGGGAGTTCGCCAACAAACTGACGGCCGGCACCGAGGCCGGCCGCTTTTAGAATTGTCCCAAGCGCGTCGCTTATCGCGTCACCACCACGCGGGTGCCGACCTTCACGCGGTCATAAAGGTCGGTGACGTCGTCATTGGTCATGCGAATACAGCCCGAGGACACGGCCTGACCGATCGTCTCCGGCTCGTTGGAGCCGTGGATGCGATAGAGCGTGCCCGACAGATACATGGCGCGCGCGCCGAGCGGATTGTTGAGGCCGCCCTCCATGTGGCGCGGCAGATCGGGGCGGCGGCGCAGCATCTGGGCCGGCGGCGTCCAATCAGGCCATTCGCGCTTGCTGGAAACGTAGCGCACGCCCGACCATTCGAAGCCAGGACGGCCGACGCCCACGCCGTAACGGATCGCCTGGCCATTGCCGAGCACGTAATAGAGACGGCGCTCGCTCGTGTTGATGATAACCGTGCCGGCGGGATATTTGGCGTCGAGCGCGACGATCTCGCGCGGAATGGCGATGGCCTGCGGACGACCATCGGGCCCGGTCGGCGCGGGGGCGGCGGCGGGCGCGCCGCCAAAGAGTTCGGTCAGCGGATCGGTTTCGGCCTGGGGAGCGGCGCTTCGCGCCTGGCTTTGCGAGAGGAAGGCGCCGGAAGCGGCAAAAATGCAGAGCGATGCTAGGACGAGCCGTCGCATGAGTATCCCTTGTTCGATTGCGGCAGAAGACAAAAAGCCCCGCACCGCCAAGCTAGGCGCGGGAAAGCGATCACCTTGATTAGTCTCGCAGACGCTCGGCCATCGCAAGCGCGAAGCGCCCCGCCTAGGCGACAGGCGCGCGTTTCCGTGTGGGGAGTGACTCTCGTGCAACAGTGTAAGAGCTAGAACGGGAGCATAGCTCCCGCCTGACGCCGGGGAGGGCGGAACGCGGGCGGGAAGCGCGGATTAGCCCGAGTGGGCCCAGTCTTCGACCGTCAGCCCTTCAACGCGGCGGAACTCTTTTACATTCGCGGAAACGAGCGTGAGACCCCGCGCCAGCGCCTGCCCGGCGATGAGGAGATCATATGGGCCGATGGGCGTCCCTTCCGCGCGCAACTTCGCGCGAATCTCCCCCGAGGCGATAGAGTCTTCCAGATCGAAGGGTAGCACCTCGAACTGCAAGGCTTGCAGCCGGGCGAGATTGGCCTCGACCCGAGCGCTTTTGAAGGCGCCGAAATAGAGTTCGTGGGTGACGATCGCCGAGATGCAAACGTCTTCCGGCCGGTGCTGGCGCAGCCTTCGCGCGAGCGCGGAGTCCGCCGTCTTCAGGAGGTGGATGACGGCGTTGGTGTCCAGAAGGTAGCGCAAGGATCAAAATACGCTGTCGAGGTCAGGACGCTCTTGGATGGGCGGCTGCTCGCGGCCCTCTTCCAGAAAGTCCTCGGAGAGCGTTCCCGCGAGCGTGTCGAGCCAAGTCCAGTCTTTCGGGATTGGCTCGAGAATGATCGCGTCGCCGCGCCGGCGGATTCGCACCTCATCCGCTTCGATCCGATAGTCTTTCGGCAGCCGCACCGCCTGTGAACGGCCGGACCAGAATAGCTTCGCTTTGTCCATATGAGCCTCCAGCGCGGATATATCCGAAAAAGATATATCAACGCGCAGGGAGCATCAAGGTCAGCCAACCGCCTCGACCGTCGCCGTCGCCTCCGCATAGGCCCAGTCGAGCCATTGCGTCAGGATCGCGACGTCGGACGCCTCCACCGTCGCGCCGCACCAGATGCGGAAGCCGGGGGGCGCGTCGCGATAGGCCCCGAAATCGAAGCCCGCGCCCTCCGCCTCGATCATGGCGACCATTTTCTTGGCGAGCGCCGCCTTCTCGGCCTCGCTCTGCGCCGCGCTCTTGCCCGAGAAGACGAGGCAGACGCCGGTGTTGGAGCGCGTCGCCGGATTCTCGGCGAGATGCTCGATCCAGGGCGTCTTTGCGACCCAATCCGCGACGGCCTTGGCGCTGGCGTCGCAGCGGGCGCGCAGCGCCGGCAGGCCGCCGATCGACTTCGCCCAGCTCAGCGTGTCGATATAGTCCTCGGTCGCAAGGAGCGAGGGCGTGTTGATCGTGTCGCCCTCGAAAATGCCCTCGACGAGCTTGCCGTTGTGCGTCAGGCGGAAAATCTTGGGCATTGGCCAGGCCGGCGTGTAGCTTTCCAGCCGCTCCACGGCGCGCGGCGAGAGGATCAGCATGCCATGCGCCGCCTCGCCGCCCATCACCTTTTGCCAGCTATAGGTGGTGACGTCGAGCTTGGCGAAATCGAGGTTCTGCGCAAAGGCGGCCGAGGTCGCGTCGCAGATCGTCAGTCCCTTGCGGTCGGCCGGGATGAAATCGGCGTTGGGCACGCGCACGCCCGCCGTGGTGCCGTTCCAGGCGAAGACGAAGTCATTGTCGAAATTGATCTGCGAGAGATCGGGCAGCTCGCCGAAGGCGGCGGTGAAGGTCCGGGCGTTGGGGAGCCGCAGTTGCGTGATGACGTCCGTCACCCAATCGGCCGAAAAGCTCTCCCAGGCGGCGACGTCGACGCCGCGCGGGCCCAGGAGCGACCACAGCGCCATCTCGACAGCGCCGGTGTCGGAGGCCGGGACGATGCCGATGCGGTAATCGGCGGGAACCTGCAAAACCTCGCGGGTCAGCGCGATGGCCTGCGCGAGCTTGTCCTTGCCGGCCTTGGAGCGATGCGAGCGGCCGAGCGCCGCGCCTTTGAGGTTCTCGAACGACCAGCCGGGACGCTTGGCGCAGGGGCCGGAGGAAAAACGCGGGTTCGCCGGCTTTTGGCCGGGTTTGGACGTAGCCATGGGATGTCCTGAGAAAGGCGGGACGAGAAAAGTCCGCCCCGCGCTACGCTTTCGTCACGAAATCGTCAAGACTCCCAGAGGCGCGGATCAGCCGCGCACGGAGAGCTTGCGATGGGCGTTTTCCAGGCCGGTGAGATAGATATGGCCATATTCCGTCTTCTCATAGGTGACCGTCTCGGCCGGCAGAGAGATCTTCAGCGACAGAACCTTGAGGGGAAAGCCCGGGGTTGCGGAGATGCTGTCGAATTTGATCTCGGCAGCGCCTGCTCCGGCGGAGAAATCGGCCACGACCGCGCCGTCGGCGGAAAACGCACGGGCCCAGCCCGGGGTTCCGACCAACGCCACCGTAACGGGGTTCTCGGCGAAGACGGGGGTCTTGGCGTCATCGACGGCCGGGCTCGCGAAGACATATTCGGCAAGGGCGGCGCTGCGGGTGACCTTATGGTCCGGCGACGGCGGACGGCCGACGGAAAAAACCACAAGCTTGCCGCCGGCAAGGGCGGCTTCGATTTGTTCGATAGTTGCGCTGGCGTAGGCTTCGGCTAGTCTCATTTCTCGCACTCCTCTTCATGTATTCTGTCGCAGTTGCGACAATGCAGGCCCGTCGAGGGGCTGCTCGGAGCGCTTTCCGCAAGCGTCGTGCCGGATCGATGTTGGCGCGATTCTTTCTAGGCACATAACGCATAAGAAAACGGGAGGATCGACAATGTCGCAGGCCAAAGAATATCGCTATTTTCTCACCTATAGCGGCGTGCGCATGCCGCTCAAGCTGGTCGAGCCATTGGCCGAAAGCGAGCTGGGAAATCGCAATACTTATTTTCGGGTCAGCTATGACGCCTCCGGCCGCATCGCGACCTGCGAGAAGCTGGTCTATGGCGAGGTGGAGCTTTCCCACCAATATGCCTATCGCGACGACGGCTCGCTCCTGCGCGCGCGCGTCGAGCTGGGAGACGAGGTGACGGAGGTCGATTGCGACGAGAACGGAGCGCCCCTGCGGGCGTGAGGCTGGGTTAGATGGCCTTGCTCTCGACCGCGCCGCCCGGGCGGCCCTCCAGCTTTCCATGGACGCGGTAGTGGCTCCACCCGGAGCGAATGGCGCCGTTGTAGACGCCGATGGCGATGTCCGGGTTGTTGTAGAGGTAAGACGTCTCGTCGAAAGTCGATGGGACGTTCTCCATGAGGAGCCGATAGGAAAATTTCCTGGCGCGCCGAAAGACAAATCTCAGAACGTCTTTCACGCGCCCCAAAATCAGCCGCGCAAAGGACGTCGCCTCATTGGCGGCGATGCTGTCGAAGACTTTCCCGTAATATTCAAAGCCGTCATTTTCGAACATGATGAGAAAATAGAGCTTTTTCAGCTCGGCTCTTCGAATGGGGTCACGCATCCAGGCAAGATGCGTTCTCTTCAGCCCGTGGAAATGCACAATGTAGGCGAGCGGGTTTGCGCCCCAATAGGTTTTCCAATGATATTCGATGGGCAGGCGGTCGATGCGGCCGACGAAATATTCGTTGAGAACTTCCTGATCGTAATAGGCAGGCCGGCCAAGATTTGCCGCCGCATATTTCATATAGGCAGGATATTCCGCCCGCATGTTTTTGACGTTGAGCAGCAGAACGCCGGAGCAAATCATGTCCCATTCGTTGGGGTTATGGCCCGGGGCGGCGGCGAAAAAACGTGGTTTTACGCCATATAGATCCACCGCCCGGGTGAAGAGCGTGTCGCAGTCGCAGTAGAGGACATAATCATCGTCGGTTTCGACGACCGGAATTTCCAGCCGCAGCAGCGCGCCTTCGGCAACGCCTCTGCGCCATTCGGCGGTCTCCTCGGTCTGCGCGATCTCGTTGGCGATGCTGGATTTTTGCCTGTGTATGGCCGCCTCGCAGCCAGCCAGCGCCTCTTTCAGGATCGCCGGGTCGCCGTCGAAGAGAATATGCGGCTCCAGCCGGCCGATCTGGCGCGCCGAGCGCACGGCCGCGCGCAAGTGATCGATATAATGAACGAGGCCGCTTTCATTGATGCAGAAATAAACTTTCATCGGCGGCGTCATTTCCCCGCGAGCGTCGAAGCCGGTTTATAGCCGCCAAAGGCTTATACGCGGAATGGCGGGGGGTAGAGGGGGCATGTTTCGAAGGCTCTCTCACTAAATCACCTTCCGCAAGATGCCTGTCGCCTATAGCATGTTCGTACACGAATCACTTGGATAACTAAGGCAAAAGCACGGGAAATCCTACGCTATGACGACTCAATTTGACATAAAGCGTTTTAGAAAAAGCGATTCTCCAACTGACCAGTATGAGAGACAGCTTAAGCGGCTGCGCGATAGCAATAAAGAAGTGAGCAGCATCGAGGCCGCTGTCGGCGAGGCTGTCCGAAACATATCTAAACTCGATGGGCGATCATTTGTTATTTACGGCGAGCCACAAAGCGGAAAGACTGAGATGATGATCTGTCTTTCGGCTAAACTACTTGATGAAGGTTTTGATTTCATACTCCATCTTCTTAACGACAGCGTGGACCTTCTGGGTCAAAATCTTGGGCGCTTCAAATCCTCTGGCCTTGCGCCGGCAGCTCGGAACTTTAGTGAAATTCTTGACCCGGCAGTTAAGCTAAATGGCCAGCGCCATGTTGTATTTTGCAAAAAGAACGGGAACGATCTTCGTAAATTAATCGACAAAATCAAGGGGATAAAGAAAATTGTAGTGATTGACGACGAGGCCGATTACGCGTCGCCGAATGCAAAGATAAACTCTGGCTCAAAGTCAGCGATAAACCAGTTCATCACGCAGATTTTGGGGAGTGATGGTATTTATATAGGCGTCACGGCTACTCCAGCTCGCCTTGATCTGAACAACACGTTTGAAAATGATAGCAGATTGTGGGTAAATTTCCCTCCCCATTCGAAATACACTGGTCAAGACACATTTTTTCCTCTTGATGGGGAAGTGAATTATCACTTAACTCTTTTACCTGACAGTGGTTCTGATCAAAAATATGCAAGGCAGGCTCTCTTTGGATTTCTAGTTAATGCTGCCTATCTCAATTTGTATGTAAATAACAAGGAAAAAAACTACTCTATGCTTGTGCATACGAGCGGAAAGAAGGTGGATCATAAAAGCGACTGGAGCACGATGCACAATGCACTCGTAGCGTTGGCCACTCAGGATGACAGCACTTTCGAAAAATATACAAGATATGTGTGGGATCTCTGCAAAAAAAGATATCCAGACGCTGATCCAGATCAGGTCACTAGTTACATTCTAGAGAATATCGCTAGGTATGCAATTATTATTCTAAATAGCGAACGGGATTGGAAAGACAATTCGTCTGCCGCGACAAATCCTACTAGTTTATTCACAATAATCATTGGGGGGAACATCGTGTCGCGCGGCGTTACACTCGATAACCTTATTTCCATGTTTTTTACAAGAGATGTTCAGCATAAAATTCAACAGGATACGTATATACAGAGGGCTAGAATGTTCGGTAGTCGAGGTGATTACCTTCGATTTTTCGAATTAACTATTCCGGGCGCATTGTATTTAGACTGGCATCGTTGTTTTGTCTTTCATCGTCTTGCGCTTTCTGCGATTCGAGAGGGGTACGGTTCCCTCGTATGGTTGGGAGATCACAGGATTTCTGCGATCGCAACGTCGAGTATCGATCGGTCCACGGTGGACCTGGATCGCGGGGAGATGTCGTTCAGTCTCTTCGATTATAAGACCGAGATTGAAGCCCTTCTCCGTGGCGGCTCTGCCTTTGATAAGATGGAGCAGCTGGCCAAGATTCTAGACGAGACTGCGTTTCCGGAATATCTGAGGCGCTATATCCAGAGAATGGCTGGCTCATCTAGCGCGATTGTTGTTCATCCGCCCACTGACATATCTGGCTACAAAGATGCAGATGGCCTTGATAAACGGAACATAATTCGTAAGCGTGGGTTTATCGGCAAATCTCAGATTGACCGGCATCCCAACGCTCTTCATCATCTTGTGATTTTCCATAATGGGGGGAAAAAAGCACGGCTGTTCTACAAGTTTGTGGGATCAATCCAGTTTATCAAGAATACCTATCATGATAGCCGATTATAGATTTTACCATGGGGTCGTCTTAGCCGAGTTAGTCAATCTGAAGGCGGGAGCGATAGCAATCGATGTGATAAGTGAGGACGGAAGGTTTTCTTCGTATGTGCTAGACGGGGAGATCGGTTTGCAAATAAAACACTGTGCAAACAGATTGCATCCGTGGCAATTTACATTTACCAAGGCAAATCTTGTCGATTTGCTTGCCCTACAACAAGCCTATAAGTGTGTGTTTGTCGTTTTAGTTTGTCACACTGACGGGATAGTAACTCTGTCTCTCGACGAGGCAACTGGAATTTTGGCCGGTGGAGAATCGGAGCAGGCTTGGATCAGGGTGGATAGACGAAGAAATGAGTGGTACAGCGTTACTGGAGGTGCAGCTGAATTGATCGGGAAGCGCCCTTCAGGTGTCAAAAAAATCATTCAGGCGCTTTCTGAAAAGCGATAAGTCTGCAGGACCTCCGTTCTCATTCGTCTTGCAAGCGCACCGCTGGAGTCGGTAATAGGAAGGTAACGGCGGTTGCTTTGTAAAGGACGTTTCCGTTCGTTTGTTAAAGTAAAGCCGATCCCCTCAGCAACATGTCTGAAAATTTTGGAGTTATACACCGGAATTCCACGAACGTTAGAGTCCCCAAGAACCAAGAGAATTTCGCCGTGTTTGCAAAGAATTCGGCTCATCTCGCAAAGAATTAGCTCGGCGTCTTCCGCATATTTGTGAACAATCGCGCGTTGGCGCGGAGGCAGATTAGCAATCGAGCGAACCGAGCGCTCAAGATTTTCGAGGTCGATGGATTTTCGTGAGCCACGAGTGTTCTCTGTTCCAACAGAATTCGAGCGTAAAGCACGGAGTTGCGGGATCGTATAACCAATCCAAACAAGAGAAAGTTTATGCCCTCGCAAATAATCTATGGCGTTTAAATATGGGGGTGACGTTATGATAAAATCGACAGAATTACTCTTGACGGAATCAAGCTGTCTGCAGTCGCCAGATTCTACGTGGCCTCCTCTGGGGAGTGTCTCGGAATCGAGATGATTAACTATCTGATTTGCAGCTTTGAGAAAGCCAGCATATACATCAAAGTCGTTCTCATCCCTAACCCGATGAGGGCGGCTGTGGGAAACATCCCAGGCTAACGAAGCCCCAGCCTGTTTGGTAACGATGATTCTGCTCAAGGCGAGTTTAAGGACGTCGCAAATCCAATTTTCCTCGGTTTTACTTAAATTTGAAATTAGCTTAGTCAAGCGCGCTAGTTGCGAGCGCTGGGGCTCCGCGAACCAATATTCGATAAATTGCGTTGTCTCGTTACAGTGTGCTACCCAGTTCAAATCAGTATGTTTGAAATTTTGCAATTTTTCTGCGCGGATGACAAGTTTCCGAGCGATGTCGCAAACGGATGCATGCCTTCCTTTTCGGGTCCAAACCCTGCTCATCAAGACCGCGAGCGGATCGATATCAAAGCCTTTGACCGAGTGACCCAATAATGCGGACTGCCGAAGGACAACACCTGAACCGCACATCGGATCCATAATTCGGGAACCATGTGGGAGCTTTTTCAGATAATCTGCTACTGTGTCGGGCGCCATGCGGGCGGGAAAGGGATGGATCGAGCGCATGAAGCCAATTATCCTTTCAAGGAACTATTTCTGCTCTTGTTAAAGGAGAGATTGGCCTTGCTCAAGGTGACAATTTTTTCTAAATCACGATCTTGCTAATCCCCCGGCGCCTTGGCCGTCACCGCCAGCGCATGCAGCCCCTCTTTAAGCTCCTGGGCCAGCAGGGCGTTCACCATCCGGTGGCGCTCCACCCGGCTCTTGCCCTCGAAGGCGGCGCTCACCACTTCCACCCGGAAATGGCTCTCATTGCCGTGGCGCTTGTCGCCGCCGTGATGATGGCCGGCGTGGTGATGCGATTCGTCGATGACATTCAAAGCGATCGGCGCGAGCGCCTCGGTGAGCTTCGACTCGATGCTCGCTGCGACCGGCCCTTTCACGGCGCCTTTACCCTGATCCGCCATATTCCTTCTCCATGTCTAGAGCTCGAGAGCGGGTTCCTCGCGGGAGCCCGCTCCGGTCTTTCCACCCGGCGCCGATTCCGTTGCTCGCTCTAGACGCAATCGGAAGAAGCGCCAAGCTCCGGGCGCCTCTCTTGCAAGATCGGGCGCACAACAAAATTGGCGCGGTTCGCGCTTGCGGCGCCGCCCCGCGCCATCATAATGAAACCCGATGGATCTGAATTCGCCCCTCTTCGACCGTATCAGAACGCAGCGTCGGCCGCGCGAGGAGAAGCGCGAATCGACGATGAAATGCGATTCGCCGGGCTGCGAGGCCGACGGCGCCTATCGCGCCCCCATGGGCCGGCTGCGCGAGGGGCAGTATTTCTGCTTCTGCCTGGACCATGTTCGCGAATACAACGCCACCTACAATTATTTCAACGGGATGAATGACGCCGACGTCGCCCGCTACATGAAGGACGCGACCATTGGCCACCGCCCGACCTGGGCGATGGGCACGCGCCGCGGCGCGACGGGCTTTCGCGAGGAGGGCGGCCCGACGGCGGACCCGCTGGGGATGAACCGCGCCAAATTCCATCGGCGCGCCCCCGAGAAGCGCGAGCCGCGTTATTCGCCGGTGACGATGCGGGCTTTCGCGGCGCTCGATCTCGACGAGACCGCTGGACCCGAGGCGGTGCGGGCGCGCTATAAGGAGCTCGTCAAGCGTCATCATCCCGACGCCAATGGCGGCGATCGCTCCCGCGAGGAGAAATTGCGGGAAATCATTCATGCCTATAAGACGCTGAGGGCCGCGCGGCTCGCCTGAGCGCGAGTGCCGGCCCGCCAGACGGAGGACGGTTTTGGTCGAAGAAGTTAAATCCGGCTCGGGTCTCGAAAGCGTGCCCGACATCAAGGTTTCGGCGCGCGAGGTTTTTGGGATCGACACGGATCTCGTGGTTCCGGCCTTTTCCGAGCGCAACGAGCATGTGCCGGACATCGATCCGGACTATCTCTTCGACCGGCAGACGACTCTCGCCATTCTCGCGGGTTTTGCGCGCAATCGCCGCGTGATGGTCACGGGCTATCATGGCACCGGCAAATCCACCCATATCGAGCAGGTGGCGGCGCGGCTCAACTGGCCCTTCGTGCGGGTCAATCTCGACAGCCATATTTCGCGTATCGATCTCGTCGGCAAGGATGCGATCGTGCTCAAGGACGGCAAGCAGGTCACGGAGTTCCGCGACGGCATTCTGCCCTGGGCGGTCCAGCACAATGTCGCGCTCTGCTTCGACGAATATGACGCGGGCCGTCCCGATGTGATGTTCGTTATCCAGCGCGTGCTGGAGGTCTCCGGCCGCCTGACGCTCCTCGACCAAAACCGCGTCATTCGCCCCCACCCGGGCTTCCGCCTCTTCGCCACCGCCAATACGGTGGGTCTTGGCGACACCTCGGGCCTGTATCACGGCGTGCAGCAGATCAATCAGGCGCAGATGGACCGCTGGTCGATCGTCACCACGCTGAATTATCTGTCGCATGACGCCGAGACCAATATCGTGATCTCGAAGGTCAAATCCTATGGCGTCTCCAAGGAGACGCGCGACGTCGCCAATAAAATGGTGCGTGTGGCCGACCTGACCCGCAACGCCTTCATGGCCGGCGACCTCTCGACCGTCATGAGCCCGCGCACGGTCATCACCTGGGCCGAGAACGCCGAAATCTTCAACGACGTCGGCTTCGCCTTCCGCCTGACCTTCCTGAATAAATGCGACGAGCTGGAGCGCCCGCTGGTCGCGGAATTCTACCAGCGCTGCTTCGGCAAGGAGCTGCCGGAGAGCGCGGTGAATGTGGTGATGACCTAAGGGACGGCCTCGGCATTTTGGGAAGCGCGACCCCTCATTGCTTCGCTTCGCTCGCAATGACGGGAGTCTAACGACGGACTAAAGTGTGACTTCCGTCTCATACGAGATCCGCTCGCTTGGTTCGGTGTCATTCCCGACGCTCGCAAAGCGAGCGATCGGGAATCCAGAGCCGAACCAGCGCTATTGCGGCTCTGGATTCCCGGTCGGGCTTTCAGCCCGCCGGGAATGACACGCCCCAAAGCGAGCCGTTCAAACGGAAATGGCACCAATCGTGGACTCATCCCCAACCAATAGCCGCGCGGCCTCCTCGGCCTGGGCGCGCCGTTTTTCGATAAGCGGGGCGGCGGTCGCCTGAAAGCGGGCGAGGACTTGCGGCGGCGCCGATTGGGGCGAGCCCGCATGAAAGGGCGGTTGGGGATCATATTCGAGGCCGAGCTGGATCGCCTGCGCTACATCGGCGCCGGCGATTTCGGCGAGGACGGTCAAGGCGAAATCCATCCCCGCCGTCACGCCGCCGCCGGTGATGATGTCGCCGTCGCGCACCACCCGGTCGGCTTGTGGGATAGCGCCGAAGAGCGGCAGGAGATCGCGCCAGGCCCAGTGACAGGCTGCGCGCTTCCCTTTCAGAAGCCCCGCCGCGCCGAGGATCAGCGAGCCGGTGCAGACCGACGTCACATAGCGTGCGCCGAGCCCTAGGCGACGAATCTCCGCAATGAAGACCCGGTCGAGCGCGACTGCGGTGGCCGAGAGGCCGCCTGGGACGCAAAGCAGGTCGCAGTCTGAAACGGTCGTCAGCGGAACTGTCCCGCCGAATTCGAGCCGGTCGGATTTCACCGAGCCGCCGTCGCGGCTGGCGACAAGGGTCACTGCCCCGGGCGTCCGGCTCAGAAATTCATGCGGGCCGGTGAAATCGAGCTGGGTCATTCCGTCATAGAGCGCGAAGACGATGGTGAAAGGGCGTGTGCTCATGGGGCGCCTCCATTTTCGGGCGCTCCTATTTCACCTTCGGCGCGTCATTGTCGAAACGACCTTTTTCCCTCATTTTAGGCCATGATCCGGACCGTGGCCTTTTTCCTTTACGAGGACTTTCAGCTCCTCGACGCGGCCGGCCCCATTGCGGTCTTCGAGATCGCGTCGCGTTTTGTCGCTGGCGGCGCCTATCGCATCGTTTTGGCCGCGAAGGAAAAGGGGCGCGTGCGCGCCTCCTCGGGCGTCGAATTGCCGGTCGAAGCGCTTTGCGAGATCGAGACGATCGACACATTGATCGTCGTCGGCGGCGAGGGCGCACGAACCGCCATGGCGTGCAATGAAACCCTAGACGCCGTTCGCGACGCCGACCGACGCGCGCGCCGGCTCTGCAGCGTCTGCTCCGGCGCCTTCATCCTCGCCGCCGCCGGGCTGCTCGACGGACTCTCCGTGACGACCCATTGGCGCGCCGCGCCGGCTTTCGCGCGGCAGTTTCCGCAAGTTCAGACCCGGGCCGATCGAATTTACATCCGCCAGGGGCGGGTCTGGACGTCGGCGGGCGTCAGCGCCGGCGTCGATCTGGCCCTTGCTTTGGCGGCCGAGGATTTGGGCGAGGAGATCGCCAAGCGCGTGGCGCAGGAGATGGTCGTTTATTATCGACGGCCCGGCGGTCAGTCGCAATTTTCGACGCTGCTCGAACTCGATAGTCCCGACCATCGCTTCGCATCTCTGCTCGAGAAAGTGCGCGGCCGGCTCGATCGACGTTGGACGGTCGAAAAGCTCGCGGAAGAAGCGTGCATGAGCCCGCGCCACTTCAGCCGCGCCTTTGCGGCGGCAACGGGCTTGAGCCCCGCCAAAGCCATCGAGCGGCTGCGGCTCGAAGTTGCGCGCGAACGGGTGGAGGCGGGAGTCGAACCCATCGAGATCATCGCCGACAGAGTGGGCTTCGGCGACCCTGAAAGGATGCGTCGCGCATTTGTCCAAACCTTTGGCGTTCCGCCTCAAGGTTTGCGCCGACAGGCGCGCGGGATCTCATCGTAATCCAACGCAAGCGGCGCGCACCCTGGCCTCCTCGCCCCCGCCCGCGCGCCGGAACATTCACCCCTCTCCCGCGTTGTCGCATCTCTTTTCAGCTCCCGGCGCAACTGCGCGCCGAAGGGAGGCCGTGATGCACAACATCATCTATCTTATCGGTCTGGTCGTGATCGTCATGGCGATCCTGTCGCTCCTCGGTCTGCGGTAGGAGGTCGCCATGGCAGACGTCATCGGGCGGGGCCTGGAGCCCACCGCCGAGCGCCTCGCGCTCTCGCGTTTCACCGCCGTCGATTGGGGCGCCATTCTCGCGGGCGTCGCCGTAACGACGGCCATCTCCTTCGTCATGGCGGCCTTCGGCTCCGGAATCGGGTTGTCGCTTGCGTCGCCCTATGAGGGCTCCTCGCCCTTTACCCACGCCCTCGCGCTGGCGCTCTGGGTGCTTTGGGTGACGGTCGCGAGCTATGCGGCCGGCGGCTATGTCTGCGGGCGGCTGCGCCGGCGCAATATCGATGCGCCGCGCGACGAGGCGGAAGTGCGCGATGGCGCGCATGGGCTCGTGGTCTGGGCGACAGCTATTCTCATCGTCGCCTTCGCGGCTGGTTCGTCTCTCTACAACCTCGGCAAAGCCGGCGTGGAAAAGGCGACCCAGCAGGCGCAGCAGAGCGGGATGACCAACCCGGTCGATTATCGCGTCGATACGCTGATGCGCGGCGACGGCGGCGCGCGGGCCGGGGCGGCTCCGTCAGGGACCAATGAGGCCGAGACGCGGCAGATCGTCTCGCGCATCGTCGCGCGCGGCCAGGCGACAGGCGAGATCAGCGGCGAGGATCGCAGCTATCTCCAGAACGTGCTGGCGTCCACCAGCGGCGTCTCTCCCGCCGACGCCGGCGCCCGGGTCGACGCCGTCGCGCAGCAGGTGAAGGACGATCACGCGCGCGCCAAGGAACTTGCCGACAAGGCCCGCAAGGCCGGGATCATCGCGAGCTTCGTCGCCGCAGCGGCGATGCTGCTCGCGGCGGCCTCCGCCTGGGGCGGCGCCACTCTTGGCGGGCGTCACCGCGACGAGAATCTGGGCTTCTCATCCGCCATGCGTTGGTAGGAGGCGAAAATGGGCGTAGGCCGTTCCGTTCTGCTCTGGCTCCTCGGGGTGCCGATCCCGATCATCATCCTCCTGGCGCTCTGGAGGTAGGCGCAGCCCCGGGTCTTCGATCCGGGGTTTTTCTGCGCGCTCCACAATGAAAGCGGCGCCTCGAATGGCGCCGCCGCCGGGCCGCCGCTAAAGTGCGGCCATGGAAAAAGTAGCGGAGCAAGGGCAGGATCAGACCGGCGCGGCGCGCGCGACGCCGATGATCGCACAATTTATCGAGATCAAATCGGTAAACGCCGATTGCCTGCTCTTCTACCGCATGGGCGATTTCTACGAGCTGTTTTTTGAGGACGCCGAAATCGCCTCGCGCGCGCTGGGCATCATGCTCACCAAACGCGGCAAGCATCTCGGCGAAGATATTCCAATGTGCGGCGTGCCGGTCGAGCGCGCCAATGATTATCTGCAAAAGCTCATCGCCCTCGGCTTCCGCGTCGCCGTCTGCGAGCAGATCGAAGACCCGGCCGAAGCCAAGAAGCGCGGCGCGAAGTCCGTCGTGAAGCGCGACGTGGTGCGCCTCGTAACGCCAGGCACGATCACCGAAGACGCGCTGCTCGACCCTGCGCGCGCCAATGCATTCGCCGCCGTCGCCCGCGCGCGCGGCGATGGGGCGTGGCGATATGGCGTCGCAAGCGTCGATATTTCGACGGGCGTGTTTACGGTAGCCGATTGCGCGCAAAGCGAATTGTCCTCCACGCTGGCGCGGTTGGAGCCGCGCGAGATCGTCGCCGCCGAAACGCTGTGCCGGGAAGAGGCGCTCGCAACGATCTTCTCAGGGCTCGGCGCGCCCGTCGCTCCGCTGGGGCGAGACGCCGGCGACGCGGCGCGGCGGCTCATGGATTTCTATGGCGTTTCGACGCTCGAAGGTTTTGGCGCGCTGAGCGAGGCGGAGCTTGCCGCGGCGGCGACGGCGATCCTTTACGTCGAGCGCACGCAAAAAGGCGGCCGCCCGGCGCTGTCGCGGCCGATGAGCCTGCGCGAAAGCGCTACGCTCGATATCGACGCGGCGACGCGGGCCAATCTGGAGCTGTCCCGCACGCTGTCCGGCGCACGCGAGGGATCGCTGCTTTCGGTTGTCGATCTGACCGTGACATCCGCTGGCGCGCGGCTTCTCGCCGAGCGGCTGGCCGCGCCCTCCACCGATCCTTTTTTGATCGACGCGCGGCTCGACGCGGTCGCTTTCTTTCTCGAGAAGCCGGAGATCCGCGCGTCCTTGCGCGCCAAGCTCGCACGTGCGCCGGATCTTGCGCGCGCCGTTTCGCGTCTCGCATTGCAGCGCGGCGGGCCGCGCGACGTCGCGAGCGTCGGGGCGGCGCTTTCGGCTGCCCGCGACATTGCGGCGATCTTCTCAGGCGCCGAGGCGCCGGCGGAGATCGCCCGCGAAGCGGCGACGCTGGCAACCGCCGACGCTGCGCTCGCTCACGAAATTGCGACAAGCCTGAAGGACAGCCCGCCGCTCGACAAACGCAACGGCGACTTTATCCGCGAGGGTCGCGACGCCGAACTCGACGAAGCGCGTTCGCTGCGCGACGAGAGCCGCGTGGTGATCGCCTCGCTGCAAGCGCGCTACTCGGAGCAGACCGGCGCGAAGCTCAAAATCAAGCACAATAATTTTCTCGGCTTCTTCCTCGAAGCGCCTGCGGCGCAGGGCGAGAAGCTGTTGCGCCCGCCCTTCGATTCGACCTTCACGCATCGCCAGACCATGGCCGACGCGATGCGCTTTTCGACGCAGGAACTCGTCGAGCTACAGAGCAAGATCGCATCCGCCGCCGATCGCGCACTGGCGCGTGAGCTCGCCATCTTCGACGCGCTCGCCGGAGAGATTCTCGCCGGCTCGGACAATCTACAGGCGCTGGCGCAATCCTTCGCGCGGCTCGATGTCGCCAGCGCGCTCGCCGAGGTCGCCGAGAAACGCGGCTGGACCCGACCGCATGTCGATCATTCGCTCGAGTTCGTCATTATCGGCGGCCGTCATCCGGTCGTGGAGGCGTCGTTGCAAGCGCAAGGCAAGGCCTTCGCCGCCAATGACTGCGAACTCTCCGGCGACAAAGCCGGCCGCATCGCCATTGTGACGGGCCCGAACATGGCGGGCAAATCGACGTTCCTGCGCCAGAATGCGCTGATCGCGCTTCTTGCGCAGGCGGGCTCTTACGTGCCGGCGCAAGAGGCGCGTCTCGGCGTCGTCGATCGTCTCTTCTCGCGCGTCGGCGCTTCGGATGATCTCGCGCGCGGGCGTTCGACCTTCATGGTCGAGATGGTGGAGACCGCCGCGATCCTCAATTGCGCGACGTCGCGCTCGCTCGTCATTCTCGACGAGATCGGCCGCGGCACGGCGACCTTCGACGGCCTCTCCATCGCCTGGGCGACGATGGAGCATTTGCATGAGATCAATTGCTCCCGCGCAATTTTCGCCACGCATTTCCACGAGCTGACGCAACTGACAAAACGCATGGCGCGGCTGGTCAATCTCACCATGAAGGTGACCGATCACGCAGGCGAAATAGTGTTTCTGCACGAGGTCGTGAAAGGCGCGGCCGATCGTTCCTATGGCGTGCATGTCGCGCAGCTTGCCGGGCTGCCCGCGAGCGTTGTGACGCGCGCGCACGCCATTCTCGCCGAGTTGGAGGCGGCCGACCGACGCGCGCCGGTCGAGGCGCTGATCGACGATCTGCCGCTGTTCAAACATGTGGCGGAGACGATGCAGCCCAAGGACGCGCTCAGAGAGGCGCTTGCGAAGATCGATCCTGACGAGATGAGTCCGCGCGATGCGCTGGCGGCGTTATATGAATTGAAGAGAAAATCATAGCGCCTCTCGTCATTGCGAGGAGCTTAAGCGACGAAGCAATCCAGGGCAGCCACAGCGGCCCTGGATTGCTTCGCTTCGCTCGCAATGACGGAACGATGCTTTTCATACCACGACCCTTCCGTAGGCCGGTAACGACAGCGAGTAGAGATGTGGGCGGCGTTATACGCCGCCCTTTGCGCGTCAGGCTTTGGCCGATGCTTTTTTCGGCGCTTTCTTGGCCTCAACAGCGTCGACCTCGGCGTCGTCCGATTCAGCCTCGGTCACTTCGGCATCGTCCGGCGCGTCCTCCGATGCTGCCTCCGCCGTCGCGGCATCGTCTGGCGCGTCCTCTGAGACGGCCTCTGTCGCCTCGTCGGCCGCCGCTTCCTACTGCTTCTGCCGTCTCGGCATCGACAGACGCTTCTTCCAACACAGGCGCCGCGGCAGGAACAGCGATGTTGCGTTTGGCGTCAGCTAACACAAGACGACGCAGATAAGATGTGTCCGAGTCCGGCGCTTCTTCGCCATCTGGCCTCTTCACGCGGATGATGAACGCTCGTTTCGATGTATCCAGCAACTGTCGCCTTGCGCTCGCACGAGTCCCATCAGGCTTGAAAAAGATGCAGCGCGATTCGCTTGATCAACTTCGCCAACGCGCCACTCAACGCGCAACGCGCGCAAACACGAATTGCGTGTCGCCATATCGGCGCGCGTCTTCCAGCTCGAGAGAAGACGGCAATTCGATCGCCGCGTTGGCGGCCTCTTCGATGACGACAAGCGCATCATCAGTAAGCCAGCGGCCTTCGATCAACGTGCGCAACGCCGGCTCAGCGAGCCCCTTGCCATAGGGCGGGTCGAGAAAGGCGAGCGAGAAGATTTCGCCCGGCGGCGCGAGGCCGAGCTTTGTCGCGTCACGGCGAAAGATACGGGTGACGCCGCCCAGGCCCAGCGTCTCGATATTGGCGCGCAGAAGCGCGCGCGCTTCCGTTCCGTCGTCGACGAAAAGCGCGCCCGCGGCGCCGCGCGAGAGCGCTTCCAAGCCCAGCGCGCCGGTGCCGGCGAAAAGGTCGATCACCGCGGCGCCGGTGATCGGATCGTCGAAACCATGGGCGAGAATGTCGAAGACAGATTCGCGCAAGCGGTCCGTTGTCGGGCGGATCGCTTGCGAGCGCGGGCTCGCGAGCGCGCGGCCGCGTAGCGCGCCGCCGACGATGCGCATGGCTTATTCTCCGCGCGGCTTGCGCGGTCCTCTCGACGGACCTTTGCTCGGGCCTTTGCCGGGGCCGCGGCCCTTTGGCGGGCCTTTCGGCGGGCCCTTGCGCGGCCCGCCGCTGCGGGCGCCGCGAGGCGCGCCTTCGCCTGAGGTCCGGCCTTCGCCGCTGCGCGGACGCTGCGATTTGCGCTCGTCCCCGCCGCGCGCAAAGCCGCGCTCGGCGCGCGGGCCCTCGAACTTGCGCGGCCGCGCCTCCCGTTCGTCTGCCCCGCGCGCGCGACGGGGAGCTTCCCCATCACGACGAGGCGGGCGGCGTTCGGCGCGAGGCTGGTCGCCTTCATGCGTGCGCGTGCGCGCATGACCGCGCGCAGCCGTTGCGTCGCCATGGTCGCGCCGCGCTTGCGTGTCACGCTCTCGCGGCGGCCGGGCGGCGCGTTCGCCGCGCTCACCCTCGAAACGCGGACGGCGATTTTCGCCGCTGCGGCGATCGTCCCGCGCGAAACCTTCGCCGCGCCCGCCTCTCGCGGGGCCACGTGAAGACTCGCGCTCACCCTCGAAACGCGGGCGGCGATTTTCAGCGCCGTGTCGATCATCCCGCGCGAAACCTTCGCCGCGAGCGCCCCTTGCGGCGCCGCGCCCAGACTCGCGCTCTCCTTCGAAACGCGGGTGGCGGTTTTCGGCGCCGCGCCGATCGTCTCGCCCAAAGCCCTCGCCGCGCGCGCCCCTTGCGGCGCCGCGCGCGGGCCGCTCGGCCTCCGCCTCGTCACGTCTGGGGCGGCGGCCCGTGCGCATCGCGTCGAAACGCTTGGCGTTGCGCGACGGCGCTTCGTCCTCGGCCGCAGGTTTGCGGCGCGTCAGCGTCACGCGCTCAACGGCGACGGCGCGGCCCTTGCGGTCGGCCGTGGCGGTGCGCTCGATGCGCGCGCGTGGACCTTTTTCGGCATTCTCGTCGCGCTGCTTGCGCAGCACGGAAACATGTTTGCGGGACCGCTTTTCAGTGCGTTCGCGCTGCTCCTGCTGTTCGGTCGGGGTCGCCTCGCGCAAGGGCGAGGCAAAATCAGCGCCCGCAAGCTCCGCGAGACTCTTGCCCAATTGCTCGCGCAGCGTTTTGAGCTTCACTTCCTCGACAACGCCCTCGCCCAGCTCACCGAGCTGGAAAGGCCCATAGGAGACGCGGATCAGGCGCGTGACGTCGAGGCCGAGATGCTCCATCACGCGCTTGACTTCGCGGTTCTTGCCCTCGGTGAGGCTCAAGGCGATCCAGGCGTTGCCGCCCTGCACGCGCTCGAGCCGCGCCTCGATCGGAGCGTAAGTGACGTCCTCGACGGTGACGCCTTTCTTCAGCTCGTCGAGCTGCGCCTGATCGATTTCGCCATGCACGCGCACGCGATAGCGCCGCGTCCAGCCGGTCGCCGGCAATTCCAGCGTGCGCGCGAGGCCGCCGTCGTTGGTGAGAAGCAGCAGGCCTTCGGTGTTGATGTCGAGCCGACCGACGCTGACGAGGCGGGGAAGATCGGGGTGCTTTTCATCGAGATAGGCGAAGACGGTCGGGCGTCCTTCCGGATCGCTCGCCGTGGTGACGAGTCCCTGCGGCTTATGAAACAAAAAGAGCCGCGTGCGCTCGCGCGCCTGCATCGGCTCGCCGTCGATGGTGATCTTGTCGGCTTCGGTGACATTGACGGCCGGGCTCGTGAGCGTCTCGCCATTGACGGCGATGCGGCCTTCCGCAATCCATTCTTCGGCGTCCCGGCGCGAGCAGACGCCGGCGCGCGCCATCGCCTTGGCGATCCGCTCGCCTTCGAAAGCGCTGGTTTTTTCGACCGGCGCGGGGATCGGCTTCGTCCGCTTGGCTGCGGGCCGCGGCTTATCGAATTGCGGCTTGGCGGCTTTTTCGCCGCGCGGCTTATTGAATTTCGGTTTGTCCGAATCGAATTTCTTGGGCGCGCCGTCGCGCGCAGCGGTCTTGGAGTCGCGGCGGCGCATGGGGCGGTCGCCGCCGGGCGCGCCGGAGCGCTTGGTTGGTTTTTTGTCGGCCATGATCTTTGATAGCAGGCGCCGAGATGGCTTTGAAGCGCGATCGACGGAGATAAACGAAATGTATGGAGAGATGAGACGCCAACCTAGTGGCGAGATTGGCGCGACTCTCTACGTCCGCCAATCCCTCCCCTTTATGGGGAGGGTGGCCCCGCGAAGCGGGGTCGCGTGGGGTTTGCTCCAACCGTCGTCATTGCTGCGCGAACCCCACCCGGCGGTCTGCGACCGCCGACCTCCCCGTAAAGGGGAGGTATTTGGCGCCGCCGCGTTGGCCAATGATGGCGCCTGACCCCTTCGCAGCCGCCTTCGACGCCGCTCGTGCGGCGGCGCAAGCCGAGGAAGTGCCTGTCGGAGCCGCCATCTTGCGCGCCGGGCGGATCGTCGCAACCGCCGGCAATCGCACGCTGCGCGACAAAGACCCCACGGCGCATGCCGAAATGCTGGCGATTCGCGCCGCCTGCGAGGCGATTGGCAGCGAGCGGCTGATCGACTGCGATCTCTATGTCACGCTGGAGCCCTGCGCCATGTGCGCCGCCGCGATCTCCTTCGCGCGCATCCGGAGGCTTTATTTCTCAGCCGACGATCCGAAGGGCGGCGGCGTGGAGCACGGGCCGCGCTTCTTTTCTCAGCCGACCTGCCATCACGCGCCGGACGTCTATGGCGGCATCCGCGAGAGCGAGGCGGCGACATTGCTGCGCGATTTCTTTCAGTCGCGGCGCTGAGGTTCGAGCCGCTCGGCGGCCTTCAACAGCCCCTCGCGCAACTTGTCGCGGCAGGCGTCGCCCGCTGTAAAAATGCGCGAGGCCTTGAAGAGGTCGAGCGCCAGATATTGATGCACGCCCGGCGCAAGCAGCACGTCGGGCGGGTTCTCCTCGATCATGCGCGAGCTGATGGAGTTCATGAGGATCTGGGTCGCGACGATCATCGTCTGGAAGGGCGAGGGCGCACGGGTCTCGCTTTCCATGCCCGAATTGCCGGAGACATTCACCGCGACGATGATGTCGGCCTTCCCCTGCAGATGGTCGTAAGGCAGCGGATTGACGAGGCCGCCGTCGACCAGATAGCCGAGCTCGCTTTTGGGCGGGCGCACCACGCCCGGAATCGCCATGGAGCCGGCGATGGCCGTGCGCAGCGACCCTTTGGAAAACACCGCCTCGCAGCGGCGACGAAAGTCTGTCGCTACCACGGTCATGGGTATGTCGAGGTCTTCGAAGCGTTCCGGCATGCCCTCGGGCCAGAAGGCGTCCAGAAAACGCACGCCGTCGAAGAGCAGTGGATGCGCGAGACGCGTCAGAAGCGGCTGGCGGCGGCGCGCCCGTGCGTAAAGCAGCTTGCGCGCGAGGCCGAGCCGGTTGCTCAGGATCGCCTCGGTATGGGCGCGTAGCTCCGCGCCCGAGAAGCCCGCGGCATAAGCGGCGCCGATAATGGCGCCGATCGAGGTTCCCGCCATGGCGACCGGCCGCACGCCCATGTCGTCGAGCGCCTGCAGCACGCTGATATGGGCGAGGCCGCGCGCGCCTCCGCCGCCGAGCGCCACGGCGACTGTTTTGCCGCCGAGAACGCCGCGGCGCTTCGTCAAAGGAAGCGTTCCAGGGCTTGCAGCGTCGCCTCGGGCGCCTCCTCCATGGCGTAGAGACCGGCGTCGACGGCGGCGCCGGTCACGTCGTCGCCCCATTCCTTCCAGGCGTCGACAAGCGAGGGGCCCTCAGAGGGGAAGGTCGTTTCGCCATAGAGGATGAGCGTCGGCGTCAGGAGCTTCTTGCCTGCAGCCTTGTCGGCGAGCAGCGCCTCCTTGTCGATGGTCGCGCCGGCGCGGAAGTCCTCGCAAAAGGCGTGAATGCGCGCGGGGTCGTTGAAGGCGGCGCGATAATGCGCAAGCGCCGCCGCGCCGAAGACGTCGAGCGACTTCTCCTTGGTCGAGCTTTTCAGCGCATCCTCGAGGAAGTCGTTCGGGTCGAGGGCGATCAGCTCCTCGGGGCGCGGAGCCTCGGTCGCGAGGAAGCGCGCCCGGCCCAGACGCCAGAGGTCGCCGGCGCCGAAATTGTCGTCGATGGGCGCGATATTGATCAGCGCGAGCTTCGTCAGCCGTCCTGGATGATCGAGCGCCAGGCGCAGGCCGACGCGCGCGCCGCGGTCGTGGCCGACAAGCGCGAATTGCACATGGCCGAGCGCCTCCATGACCTTGACGACGTCGTCGGCCATCTCGCGCTTCGTATAGGCCTCGCCCTTCTCGCTCTCGGGCGCCGCCGACCAGCCATAGCCGCGCAGATCCATGGCGACGACGCTGAAGCGCTCGGCGAGCTTCGGCGCAATGCTGCGCCAGGCCACATGCGTTTCGCCGAAGCCGTGGAGCAGGACGAGCGCCGGTCCGGCGCCGTGAGACCGCGCGAAGATTTTGCCGGCCTGCGTATCGATCCAATGCGAGGCGAAACCGGGGAAGAGATCGGCAAGTTCAGACATTTGGTCAACCATGTTCAGCGGGGCCGCAGCAGCCCTTGGGGTGGATGTTATATTGTAACAACCCTCGAACTGCCACGTTTTTTCTTCTCTATGCGCCGACCGGGGACTTTGTCACGGAAACAATATTCCTTATTTGCTTGAATGAAACGCCGGAGCGCCGTGCTTACAGGCTCGGGCGACGTGAAAAATCAGAACAAGCTTGTTTGGCCTTGTGGGAGAAAATGATGAGCAGGATCGTCGACGAAGTTTTGTCCGCCAACGCCGCTTACGTGTCGGGCTTCGGCTCGAAGGGCGATCTCGCTTTGCCGCCGGCGCGCGGTTTCGCGATTCTGACCTGCATGGATGCGCGTCTCGACCCGGCGAAATACGCCGGCCTTTCGGAAGGCGACGCCCATGTGATCCGCAACGCCGGCGGCCGTGCGTCCGACGACGCGATCCGCTCGTTGGTTATTTCCCACAAGCTGCTCGGCACGAATGAGTGGTTCGTGATCCATCACACCAATTGCGGCATGGAGCTTTTCTGTGACGAGGTGATGAGCGAGCTGCTCGACGACAACCTCGCGACCGCCTCGCTCGACATGGCGACGTTGAAATGGTCGAACCCGCAGCATGGCGGCGGCTGCTCGGCGGGTCATTTCATCAAATGGCACACGATCAAGAATCAGGAAGAGAGCGTCGCGCAGGACGTCGCGCGCATCCGCTCGCATCCGCTGGTCCCGAAGAACATACCGATCTACGGCTATATCTATGATGTGAAGACCGGCAAGCTGAACGAAGTGCCGGGGGCGTCGGAGATCGGGCGTGCTGCCTGATTTCTAGAAGCGAACGGAAAGCAATTAAGCGGGCCCCCTCCCTGTCCCTCCCCCGCTGACGCGGGAGAGGGGACGCTCATGATCGGCATTGCTGATGAAGGCGACGATCTGCTCCCTCTCCCGCGCAGCGGGGGAGGGTTGGGGAGGGGAAGCCGCGTTACGCCTGCACCGCGCCGCCGCGCGCGCGCCAGCCGCCGGTGCCCGGCGCATAATGGCGCACATTCTTGCGGCCGGCCTGGATCGCCTGCCCCAGCGCCTTGGCCGAGCGACCGCCCGCCTGGCAGATGATCACGCAATCGCCTGCCGGCAGCTTCGACGGATCGAATTGCGAGAGCGGCAGATTGCGCGCGCCCGGCACATGGCCGGCGGCATATTCATGCGGCTCGCGCACATCGACGATGGCGCAGGAGCCTTCTTTCACGAGGCGGGCGAAATCCTCATGCTCGATCGTCGGCAATTCGCCGCCGCCTCCGGTGAGCTTGGACATCAGGCCTGACAGCATTTTCTTCTTCCTTTCTTCTTGCTCAAGCGGTTTTCGCTTGAGGGGTTTGCGCGCCGCCGGCTTCGCCGCCGGCAAATTGATTGAAAGCCGAAAGCGCATGGCTCGCGTACATCACCGAGGGGCCGGCCCCCATGTAGATCGCCATGCCGAGCGTCTCCAAAATCTCCTCGCGCGTCGCGCCGCGCTGGCAGGCGGCCTTTGTGTGGAAGGCGATGCAATCGTCGCAGCGCACCGCGACGCTCACAGCGACGGCGATCAGCTCCTTCGTCTTGGCGTCGAGCGCGCCGGGGGCGCCGGCGGTCGTCGCCATGGCGGAGAAGGTCTTCATCACATCGGGCGCGCCGACGCGCAGATTGCGAAGGTCTGCCGAGAGCGTCTTGGCGAGTTCGGGCCAATCATTGGTCATGCGAGCTTCCCTCCTTGCGGCGCGCCTGGCGCCGGTGGGCGTTGGTCGTCGCGCAGGACGACATAGATGGCCGGGATCACGAGCAGCGTCAGCGCCGTCGAGGACGCCAGGCCGAAGACGAGCGAGATGGCGAGACCTTGGAAGATCGGGTCGGTGAGGATGAAGGCCGCGCCGATGATCGCCGCCGCGGCGGTGAGGAAGATCGGCTTGAAGCGCACCGCGCCCGCCTCGACCAATGCTTCGCGTAGCGACATGCCGCGCTCGCGCAGATGGCGGATGAAGTCGACGAGCAGGATCGAATTGCGCACGACGATGCCGGCGAGCGCGATGAAGCCGATCATCGACGTCGCCGTGAAGGCGGCGTTGAAGAGCCAATGGCCCAGCACAATGCCGACGAGCGTGAGCGGCACTGGCGCCAGAATGACCAGCGGCAGCTTGAACGAGCCGAATTGCGCGACGACGAGCAGATAGATGCCGAGCAGAGCGACCATGAAGGCCGCGCCCATGTCGCGGAAGGTCACATAGGTCACCTCCCACTCGCCGTCCCAAAGGAAGGTCGGCTTCGCGTCGTCGAGCGGCTGGCCGTGATATTTGATCGTCGGCGCGCCCGAGGGGCCCCAGTCGATCTTGTTGATCTCGTCCTCGACCGCGAACATGCCGTAGATCGGCGCCTCGAAACGGCCGGCGACCTCGGCGCTTACCATTTCGGCGAAGCGGCCGTTGTGGCGGAAGATGGGATAGGAACCGAGCTCGCGCGTCGCCTTCACCACATCGCCGAGTTCGACATTGGCGCCCTGTCGCACCGTGCCGCCGGCGGGAAGCGGCGTCGAGAGAATGCGCTCGCCGGGCGTCATCTGTGAGCGTGGCAAAGCGACGGTGATGTCGATGGGCTTGGCCCCGCCGCCGCGTTGCGAGAAGCCGATCTTCACGCCGCCCACGAGAGCGCCGATCGTGTCATAGACCGCGCGCTCCTCGACGCCGTGATATTCGAGCGCCTCCTGGTCGATCGCAAAGCGCAGCCGCTCCGCGCGCTGGCCGAAGCTGTCATCCGTGTCCACCACGAAATCGACCGCGTCGAAGGCCTTGCGCAGCTTGGTCGCGAGGTCGCGCCGCGTCTGCGCGTCCGGCCCATAGACTTCAGCGAGAAGCGTCGAGAGCACGGGTGGGCCGGGCGGCACTTCGACGACCTTGATCGCTGTATGCTCGGGCATGGGGAGGCCCTTGAGCTTCTCGCGAATCTCCAGAGCGATCGGGTGGCTGGCGCGCTTGCGCTCGTCCTTGGGCAGGAGGTTGATCGCGAGATCGCCCATCTCCGGCGCCGAGCGCACGTAATAATGGCGCACAAGGCCGTTGAAGTTGAAGGGCGCCGCCGCGCCGGCATAGGACTGGATGGAGGTGAGCTCGGGAATGTCCTTGAGGCGCTCGGCCGCGGCTGTCAGCACGCGATCCGCCTCCTCGAGCGAAGCCCCGCGCGGCAGATCGACGACCACCGCGACTTCCGACTTATTGTCGAACGGCAGCAGCTTCACGCGCACGCTCTTCGTGGCGAAGAGGCCGAGCGAGAGCAGCGTCGCCACGCCGACAGCGGTGAGAAAGCGTTGCGAGCGCTTGCGGCCCTGCAGCAAGGGCGTGGCGATGCGGGCGTAGAAATTGCCCATGGCGCCGCGTTCGTGGGAGTGGTCATGGCCCGCGCCGCCCTCCTGTTCGAAACGCTTGCCGGCGATCTTCAACAGAAGCCAGGGCGTGATCGTCATGGCGACGAAGAAGGAGAAGACCATGGCCAGCGAGGCGTTGGCCGGAATGGGGCTCATATAGGGCCCCATCAGACCCGAGACGAACATCATCGGCAGAAGCGCGGCGATGATCGTCAGGGTCGCGACGATGGTCGGATTGCCGACTTCCGCGACGGCCTCAACGGCGGTGTCGATCAGGCTGCGATCGCCACGCATTTGCCAGTGGCGAACAATGTTCTCCACGACGACGATGGCGTCGTCGACGAGAATGCCGATGGAGAAAATAAGCGCGAACAGGCTGACGCGGTTGATCGTGTAGCCCATCAGCCAGGAGGCGAAGAGGGTCAGCAGGATCGTCGTCGGGATGATGACGAAGACGACGACGCCTTCGCGCCAGCCCACCATCACGACGATGAGCAGAACGATGGAGACGGTCGCGAGCGCCAGATGGAAGAGAAGCTCGTTCGCCTTCTCCGTGGCGGTCTCGCCATAGTTGCGGGTGACGGCGATCTCCAAATCTTCGGGGACGATGCGGCCTTTGACCGACTCCAGCCGATGCAACACGTCCTCGGCGACGATCACCGCATTGGCGCCCTTGCGCTTCGCGATGGCGATGCTGACGGCCGGGCGCTTCAAGAGCGCGCCGTCTTTCTCCTTGGTCATCGTCCAACTGCGCTTGTCGGGCTCGGCGGCGCCGACGATGACATTCGCCACGTCTTTCACATAGACCGGGCGCCCGTCGCGCGTCGTCAGCAGCAGCAGGCCGATGTCCGGCACGCCCTGCAGCGTCTGACCGGCGACGACGGGGATGGAGTGGTTGTCCTCGCGGAAGGCGCCGACCATGAAGGAACGGTTGGCGTTGGTGAGCTTGTCGATGAGCTGGTTGAGCGTCACGCCATATTGCGACAGGCGCTCCGGATCGGCCTCGACGCGAATCTGATTGGGGCTGCCGCCGACGATATAGCTCAAGCCTACATTCTCGACCTTGGTGAGGTCGTGCTGCAGTTCCGCTGCAACCTGATAGAGGCCGTTATCCGTCCATTGAGTGGCGCGCTCGGGCTTGGCGGAGAGTGTGAGAACCACAATGGCGACGTCGTCGATGCCGCGGCCGATGATGACCGGCTCGGGAATCCCTTTGGGCAAGTCGAGTATGTTGGCGCGAATCTTATCGTGCACGCGCAGCACGGCGTTGTCCTGCGGCGTGCCGACGAAGAAGCGCGCCGTCACCATCACCTGATCGTCGCGCGTCTGCGAATAGACATGTTCGACGCCATTGACGCCCTTGATGATGTCTTCGAGCGGACGGGTGATGAGCTCGATCGCGTCTTCCGCCTTGTAGCCGTTCGCCTGCACCATGATGTCGACCATGGGCACGGAGATTTGCGGCTCCTCCTCGCGCGGCAGCGCCTGCAGCGCGATGAGGCCGACGAGAATCGAGGCAAGGAGCAGAAGCGGCGTCAGCGGCGAATTGATGAAGGTCCGCGTCAGCGTGCCGCTGATGCCGGGGTGGAATTCCTCGGCGTTTTCCTTTTCCTGGCTCATGGCGTGTGCACCACATCGCCGTCATGCAGGCCCGAGAGAATCTCGATCGCGTCGCCATGCGCGTCGCCGGTCTGCACGACCACTTCGGCGCCGTCCGCGAGGCGCACGAAATCGACGCCCGCCCGCCGGTAGATCGCGGATTTCGGCGCAAGGATCGTGTCGCGCTTGCCGGTCGTCACATAGACGCGGGCGCGCTCGCCGACGAAATAATTATCCAGCCCTTTCACATCGACGTCGGCAATCACGCGGCCGCCCTGGATTTCGGGATAGACGATGCGCACGCGCCCTTCCTTGCGGGCGCCGGCGCCCGTGTTGACGCCGCGTTCGCCGATCTCGACGCGATCGCCCGCGCGCATGAAGCGGGCGTGGCGCTCCGGCAGTTGCAGGCGCAGGATGTATCTGTCCTCGGCGAGCGTCGCGATGGTTTCACCCGGCATCACCACGCGGCCGATGGAGACGGGGATCGTCAGGATGCGGCCGGCGCCCGGCGCCTTCACCGAGCCTTCCGCCGTCTGCTGCTCGATGACGCCGCGGTCGGATTGCAGCGCGGCGAGAGTGCGCTCGGCGACGTCGAGCGCGGTCTTCGCCTGATCGGCCATCACTTTTGTCGAGGTGCCGCGGCGTAGAAGCTCCTGCGCGCGATCGAAGTCGCTTTGGGCCTTGTCGCGCTGCGCCTGCTGGGCGCGAATGCGCTGATCGAGGGACTGCATCTGCAAGAAAAGCTTCTGGTCCGCAACAAGCGCGATCTCGGCTCCGGCGGCGACATTGTCGCCTTCCTTGATCTTGAGCGTCGTCACTGTGCCGCCGATGCGGGCGCGGGCGATAAGCTGATGCGCGGGTTCGACGGAAGCGACGACCGCCTTCATATCGTCGATCGGCGCGATGTGAACGGCGGTTTCGCCGGCGCAGACGGCGGACGGCGCCGCGAGGGTGATCAAAAGAAAAGCGAGTCGGAAGCGATTCATGAAGTCTCCCACGCTGTCGCTGCTCAGATATATTCGATACACGTAAATTAGCAAGAACGAATTTAAAAGCTGCTGCTGTTGGCGCTTGCATTCGGAACGATCTGATCCGGTCCGCCGAATGTAGCATGAGTGGGCGCGGTCGATCGGGGCCGAGCTAACAAACCCTATGCAGCCGCGTCATGCCCGCGCTTGTCGCGGGCATCCACGCCGGAACATTACGACACGCGGGGAGAAGAAGCGGCGTTGCTCCCGCTCATGTTCGCAGCTTTCTGCGTCGGCGCGGCGTGGATGGCCGCGACAAGCGCGGCCATGACGCGGGAACGCGTCTGCTCATCAACCTGAATTGACAGTCCTCCGCGGTCAATTTGATGCTTGACACATATATGCGTCAAACTTAATTTAGAGATCATGAATATAGACCCAGCCGATCTTGCGCCAAAGGCCGAAGAGGCTGAAAGCTTCTTGAAGGCCCTCGCCAATCGACACCGGCTCATGGTCCTGTGCGAATTGCACAAGGGCGAGCTGTCGGTGAACAAGCTCCAGGAGACGATTGGCCTCAGCCAGTCTTCCCTCTCGCAGCATCTCGCCCGGCTGCGTGACGACAAGCTCGTCAAAACGCGGCGCGAGTCGCAGTCGATCTTCTATTCGCTCGCCGATGACAACGTCTCGCGTTTTATCGGCTTGCTTTACGAATTGTTCTGCGCGGACGAATGCAATGCGCGCAGCCGGCCCAAGAAGCGCCCGCGGGCGCGCAACTGATGGAGCGTTCCATGAACGTCGATCGCATGGTCATGGCTGTCGCCGGCGCGATGGTGCTCGCGAGCGTAACGCTGGCTTATCTGTTTTCGCCCTGGTGGATGGCTCTCGCTGCTTTTGTCGGGGCGAATATGTTGCAGGCCTCCTTTACCGGCTTTTGCCCTTTGGCCTTGATACTCAAGCGCATCGGCGTAAGACCGGGATCGGCCTTCTGACTTGCCAGGGCTCACGGCGTCGCGGCGCCGTCGCCTTTGGGCGGGTTCGACGTGAGGACCAAAAATGGCGTCTGACTGGATCGAGGATGTCCCCCTCCTGCGCGCGCTCGACGGGCCGACCAAGGCGATGCTGCGCGACGCGGCCATCCGCAAGCAAATCCCGCGCGGCGCTGTGCTTTTCCGTCCCGGCGACCAGTGTGTACAGTTTCCCTTGATCGTGTCGGGAACCGTCCGCGTCCAGCGCGTGACGGAATCGGGGCGCGAGATCGTGCTCTACCGCGTCTCGACCAATGAGACCTGCATTCTCACGACCGCTTCGCTGCTCTCCGACGACGCCTATGCGGCGGAGGGCGTCGCCGAGACGGATGTCGTCGCTTATATCGTGCCTGCCGAGCGCTTCGCCGCATTGATGAACGCTTCGGAAGGCTTTCGCGCGCTCGTTTTCGACGGCTACAGCCGGCGCATCGCCACGCTGATGTGCCGCATCGAAGAGATCGTCTGCACGCGCATCAATGTGCGGCTCGCCGAGCGGCTGCTCGCCTTGCGCGGCGCCGACAATCGCATTTGCGTCACTCAGCAGGCGCTCGCGGCCGATCTTGGAACGGCGCGGGAAGTTGTCGGGCGCACGCTCAAGACGTTCGAGCGTTCGGGCTGGGTCAAACTATCGCGCGGAGGAACAGAAATCACCGACGCAGGGGCTTTGCGCGCGCTTTGCGACGCTGAGCGTGACTAAGTCGCTGTGAGCATCTCCTAATTTAGCTAGTTCGAATATAACGAGCGCGCGGCAGTCTGCCGCGACTGTGGGAGGATGTCAGATGGCTCACGTGGTGGTTCTCGGCGCCGGCATCGGCGGCGTCGCGGCGGCGATCGAAGTGCGCGAATCCTTGAAGAAGGAGCACAAGGTCACCGTTATTTCCGATCTGCCGAACTTTCAGTTCACGCCGTCAAATCCCTGGCTTGCGGTCAATTGGCGCAAGCCCGATGAATTGAAGGTGCCGCTCGCGCCGGTCTTCAAGAAGAAGAACATCGACTTCACGGATGTCGGCGCCAAGCGCGTGCATCCGGCGGAAAACCGCATCGAGCTCAATGACGGCGAGAGCATTTCCTATGACTATCTCGTCATTGCGACGGGGCCCAAGCTCGCTTTCGGCGAAATCCCAGGGCTGGGCCCGCATGGCGGCCATACGCATTCGATCTGCACGCTGCAGCACGCCGAAATCGCCTCGAAGGCCTGGGAAGAATTCTGCGAAAATCCCGGCCCGATCGTTATCGGCGCGTCGCCGGCTGTCTCGTGCTTCGGCCCCGCCTACGAATATGCGATGATCATCGTGTCGGATCTGCGCAAGCGCGGCATCCGCCACAAGGTGCCGATGACCTTTGTCACTTCCGAACCCTACATCGGCCATCTGGGTCTCGGCGGCGTCGGCGACACCAAGGGCCTGCTCGAATCGGCTTTTCGTGATCGCGACGTCAAATGGATCACCAACGCCAAAACCACCTCGGTGGAGCCGGGCGTCCTGAAATGCCAGGAGCTGAACGACGACGGCTCGGTGAAGAAGGAGCATGAGCTCCCCTTCAAATTCGCGATGATGATGCCGGCCTTCACGGGCATCGACGCCTTGATGGGAATTGAAGGATTGGTTAACCCGCGCGGCTTCGTCATCATCGACAAGAACCAGCGCAATCCGACCTTCAAAAACGTCTTCGGCGTCGGCGTCTGCGTCGCCATCCCGCCGGCCGAGCCGACTCCTGTCGCGACGGGCATGCCCAAAACGGGCTATATGATCGAATCGATGGTGACGGCGACCGCCCACAACATCGCGGCGGTCATCAACGGTAAGGAGCCGAAGGAAGAAGGCACCTGGAACGCCGTTTGCCTCGCGGATTTCGGCGATCGCGGCGTCGCCTTCGTCGCCCAGCCGCAAATTCCGCCGCGCAACGTCAACTGGTCGAGCCAGGGCCGCTGGGTGCACTGGGCGAAAGTCGCATATGAGAAATACTTCTTGCGTAAGGTGCGCAACGGACAGAGCGAGCCGGTTTACGAACGCTACATCATGAAGCTGATCGGAATCGAGCGCTTGCGTCGCGTTCTCTGATACAGCCGGCCCGGCGCGACCATCGGCCGCGCCGGGCCGCCAGACGACCGAGGAATCAACGCCAAATGCCGCGCAGCACCCTCCGCCGCGAACTGACCGTCGCGATCATTGTCAAAGTTGCGGCAATCTTCTTGCTTTATTTTCTGTTCTTCAGCCCGGCGCATCGCATCCATGTGACGCCGGCCGACATGGCTGCGGCGCTCCTGGAGAAGCCGCAACCGCGCTGATTCGAATATTGCGGTGTCTCTCGCTTCCCGCGAGCCAGGAGACATCTCGCAAGGCCGCCGAGCAGGCTCTGACCGGAGGGGCGCGTCTCCCTTTCCGGCAGCTTGCGCCAACGCAGGACAGTCGCAATGGACTTCGACGTCGTCACACTTTCCCGTCTGCAATTCGCGCTGACGGCTCTATACCACTTCCTCTTTGTGCCGCTCACTTTGGGTCTCGCCTTGCTGCTCGCCATCATGGAGAGCGTCTATGTGATGACGGGGCGCGAAGTCTGGCGCGACGCGGTCAAATTCTGGGGCACGCTGTTCGGCATCAATTTCGTGATGGGCGTCGCGACCGGCATCACCATGGAATTCCAGTTCGGAACGAACTGGGCTTATTACTCCCATTATGTCGGCGATATTTTCGGCGCGCCGCTGGCCATCGAAGGGCTCATGGCCTTTTTCATGGAGGCGACTTTCGTCGGCCTCTTTTTCTTCGGCTGGAAGCGGCTCACCAAGGTGCAGCATCTTGTCGTCACCTGGCTCGTCGCGCTCGGCTCCAATTTCTCGGCGCTCTGGATTCTCGTCGCCAACGCCTGGATGTCCAATCCCGTCGGCGCCGCCTTCAATCCGCAGACGATGCGCATGGAGCTCAGCTCCTTCCTGGAGGTGCTGTTCAATCCGGTGGCGCAGTCGAAATTCGTCCACACGGTCAGCGCCGGCTATGTGACCGGCTCCATGTTCGTGATGTCGATCGGCGCCTATTACATCCTGCGCAAGAAGCACATCGAGATTGCGCGCCGTTCGCTGACGGTCGCCGCGAGTTTCGGCCTTGCGTCCGCCTTGTCGGTCGTCGTGCTCGGCGACGAGAGCGGCTATACGGCGGGTGAGAACCAGAAGATGAAGATCGCCGCCATCGAGGCGATGTGGGAGACGGAGCCCGCGCCGGCGTCCTTCACGCTCTTCGGCCTGCCCGATCTCGAGACCCAGACGACCAAATATGCGATTGAAATCCCCTATGTCCTGGGCCTCATCGCGACGCGCTCATTCGACAAGCCCGTCGAAGGCATCAAGCCGCTTGTCGAGCACAATGCAGAGCGCATCCGCAACGGACTTCCCGGCTATATATGGATGACCCAGGAGGGCGGCCGCGTTGGCGTTTCCGTGCCGCCGCAGCTCGAAGGCTCGATGCGCGACGTCGGCCATTCGCTGCTGCTCAAGCGCATTCGCCCCGACATCGAGAACGCCACCGAGGACGAGATCAAGCAGGCGGCGCTCTCGACCGTCCCCGACGTGCCGGTTCTCTTCTGGAGCTTCCGCATCATGGTGGCGCTCGGCTTCTATTTCATCGCGCTTTTCGGCGTCGCCTTTTATCTCTCCAGCCAGCGGCGCTGCGGCCAGCCGTGGTTCCTGCGGCTGACCATGTTCAGCCTTCCCCTGCCCTGGATCGCGGCCGAGCTCGGTTGGATCGTCGCCGAATATGGCCGCCAGCCCTGGATCATCGACGGCGTGATGCCGACCTTCGTCGGCGTTTCGAGCGTGCCCGCCTCCAATGTCGCGGCGAGCCTCGCGGCCTTTGTCATCTTCTACACGGCGCTCGCCGCTGTCGATGTGGCGCTGCTCCTCAAATATATTCGCAAGGGCCCGCATCCCGCGCCTGCAGCCCCACCGCTGGCCGGCGCTTTGCCCGAAGCGCAACCCGCCTTCGACGCCTCGCGCTAAAAGGAACGCCATATGTTCGATTATGCGACCCTGCGCTTCATTTGGTGGGCGCTCCTCGGCGTGCTGCTCGTCGGCTTCGCCATCTTCGACGGCTTCGACCTCGGCGTCGCCCTGCTGCACCCCTTCGTGGCCAAGAAGGATGTCGAGCGCCGCGTGTTGATCAATACGATCGGCCCGGTGTGGGAAGGCAATCAGGTCTGGTTCATTCTCGGCGGCGGCGCGGTCTTCGCCGCCTGGCCGCCGCTCTACGCCGCCTCCTTCTCGGGCTTCTATCTGGCGATGCTGCTGGTGCTGATCGGCTTTATCCTGCGACCTGTCTCCATCACCTTTCGCAGCAAGCGGGACGAGCCGCTCTGGCGCGCGACCTGGGACTGGCTGTTTTTTGTCTCGGGCGCCTTGCCGTCGGTGTTGTTCGGCGTCGCTTTCGGCAATCTGCTGCTGGGCGTCCCCTTCCATTTCGATCAGTCGCTGCGCTTCCAATATGAGGGCGACCTTCTCAGCTTGCTGCATCCCTTCGCGCTGCTTTGCGGGATCGTGAGCGCGGTGATGTTGTTCATGCAGGGGGCCGCCTGGCTCGCGGGAAAGACGGAAGGCGAGATCAACGCGCGGGCGCGGGGCATCGGCGCGGCCGCCGCGCTGGCGCTTGTCTTGCTGCTTCTGGCGGGAGGGCTCTGGATCGCCACCGGAATCGAGGGCTATCGAATCGAGTCGGACGTTAATTACGCCGGCCCGTCCAACCCCTTCGGCAAGACAGTCGTGGCCGGCGCCGGCGAGTGGCTCCTCAATTACGCACGCTTTCCGCTTGCCGCATTTGCGCCGCTCGCCGCCCTTCTCGGCGCGCTCGGCGCCGCGATCCTGCTGGCGATCGGTTCGCCGCTCGCTATATTGGCCTCGAGCGTCTCTGTCGCGGGCGTCGTGACGACGGCGGGCTTCAGCCTGTTTCCCTTCCTGCTCCCCTCGTCCTCCCATCCGGACGAGAGCCTGACCGTGTGGGATGCGTCGTCGAGCCAGGCCACTCTCGGCCTCATGCTCGTCGCGGCCCTCTTCTTCCTCCCGATCGTGCTTACCTATACCTCATGGGTCTATTGGGTGTTGCGCGGCGCGGTGCGCGAGGCGGCGATCGAAAAAGGCGACGATCACTATTACTGAAAGGAGAAGCGGCATGTGGTATTTTTCCTGGATCCTCGGCCTAGGGCTCGCCTGCGCCTTTGGCATCCTCAACGCCATGTGGCTGGAGCTCGACGACGACGACGAGCGCCGCAAGTAAAACGCGACGATGCGCCGCGGCCTTTTGGCGACAAAGTCGCTGATGGCATTGGCCGCGGCGACGCATATCTTTTGGGAACAAAAACCAAGGTAGGGTCGTGATGGAAGCGAATATCGGCCAGACGGATAAAATCATCCGTATCATTGCGGGTCTCGTGCTGCTCAGCCTTGCCTTTATCGGTCCGAAGACGGCCTGGGGCTTTATCGGACTTGTGCCCCTCGCTACGGCCTTCATCAATTTCTGTCCGGCCTACAAGCTTCTGGGCATGAATACGCTGGGCAAATAGCAGATTCGTTTTCAGTCGACGCCGGCGGCGAGGCGTGGATCTTTGGGCGACGAGACGGTCATTTTTCGCGCCCATGGCATGCATTGTCATGGGTGCGAGCACATTATCGAAAGGAGTCTGCGAAGACTTCCTGGCGTGCGCCGCGCCGTCGCCAGCTATCCGACCGAAACGGTCACGGTCGACTTCGATCCTCAGGCGTTAAGTTTCGACGCGATACGTGACAGCGTCGAGGAAAATGGTTATCGCGTCGAAACTGGTGAGCGGCGCGAAAAGCCGCTGCTGCAACGGCTTGCATTATTCGGCGCCGCCGCTGCCGGTCTCGCAGGGCTGATCTACGTCGACACCCAATGGATCAGCGCGCACGGCTCCCCCGACATTGCGCAGCATATGAGCCTGTGGCTCATCTTCCTTCTCGGGCTCGTCACGGGCTTCCACTGCATCGGCATGTGCGGCGCCTTCGTCGTGAGCTACACGGCCGGGGATGCGCGCGCGGGCCGCTCGTCGCTCCTTTCGCATCTCGCTTTCGGCGCCGGCAAAACGCTGTCCTATACAGCGATCGGCGCTGGCTTCGGCGCGCTGGGCGCCATCATCGCCTTCACGCCGCTGTTGCGGGGTGCGGCGGGCGTGGCGGCGGGCGCTTTTCTCATCATCTTCGGGCTCAATATGCTGGGCCTGTTCGCGCCGCTGCGGCGCTTTCGCCTCGCCCTGCCTGCGCCGCTCGAACGCTGGGTGCATCGCGAGGCGAGCGGACGTCACCGACCCTTTGTCATTGGTCTCCTCAACGGCTTGATGATCGCCTGCGGCCCCTTGCAGGCGATGTATGTGATGGCCGCGGGAACCGGCAGCGCCATTGAGGGCGCGAAAATGCTGCTGGCCTTCGGGCTCGGCACGCTGCCGGTCATGCTCGCCTTCGGCGTCATCGCCTCGATGCTCTCGAATGCGCTGACGCACCGCCTGCTGAAATCCTCGGGCGTGATCGTCGTCGCGCTCGGCGCGGTGATGATCAATCGCGGGCTCATCCTCACTGGCTGGGGCGTCGATCTCGATTCTGTCGTGGCGCGGATGCAGCGAGGCGCCGCGCCGATCGCAACGAGCGTCCCGGCGCCCGCTCCCGCCGCGCAGACGATCGAGATGGAGGCGAATGCGCTCGGTTTCACGCCTTCCCGCTTCACGCTCATTCGCGGCGCGCCGGTCAAATGGGTGATCAACGCCACGCGCATCACCCAGTGCAATCATCGCATTGTCGTGCCGGCGCTTGGCCTCGAATTCGATTTGAAGCCGGGGCTCCAGACCATCGACTTCACGCCACAAAAAGCCGGCGTGATTCCCTGGAGCTGCTGGATGGGCATGATGCGCGGCGAATTCGACGTGGTGGAGCCCGGCACGCCGCCGCCGGCGCCGAAAGAAGCCGCGCCGTCCGCTGCGCCTTGCCCGCTGGAGGCGGAACCAGCGACGGCGACTGTCGAGACATATGTCGTCCAGCGCGGCGATACGCTGACACGCATCGCCAAGAAAAAATACGGCAGCGTCGCGCGCTGGCGTGAGATCGCTGCGGCAAATCCGGGCGTGCATGAAGGGAGACTGAAAAAGGGTCAGGTTCTGACGCTGCCGCCGAAAGCGCGGCCGTGACGATTTGCTCTGGCGGGTCTTGGAGAAAGCGCGCTAGGCTCAGCCATTCGAGTGGGGAGAAAGAGATGCGGGTTCTATTCCCTGTTGCGATGATTTGCGGCCTGTCGCTTCTCGCCGTTGGCGCCATGGCGCAGGACCATCACGATCACATGCAGATGATGTCCAAGATGGCGACGGACTCGCGCATCGAGGTCGACATGCCGCCGCCGATGAAGGCGCATATGCTCACGAATATGCGCGGCCATCAGCAGGCGGTCGCGGACATTCTCGCGGCGCTCGCCAAAAGCGACGGCGAGGGCGCGGCGAAAATCGCCGAGACGCATCTCGGCATGGGCTCGCCGGGCTCGGCCGCCTGCAAGCCGAATGCAAAGTCGGGCGGCCTCGGCGAGATGCCGATGATGATGGCGAGCCATATGCCGGAAGCCATGCAGGGGCTCGGCATGGCCATGCATGCGCAGGCGACGAAATTTGCCGAAGAGGCGGCAAAGTTGAAGCAGGGCGGCGATCCGCGTCCGGCGCTTGCCGAGCTTAGCCAGGTCGTGCAAGCCTGTAACGCCTGTCACGCCGCCTATCGGCTGCAGTGACCGAACGAGCGGGCCCGCCGCGCTCTATCAGGAGTCTTTCTTGCGCATCGCGACCTGGAACGTGAATTCCGTCCGGCAGCGGCTCATGCCGCTCTTGGCATTTTTGAAGGAGACCGCGCCGGACGTCCTCTGCCTGCAGGAGCTCAAATGCGAGGAGAGCGCCTTCCCGCGCATGGAGGTCGAAGACGCGGGCTATAATGTCATTCTGCATGGGCAGAAGACCTTCAACGGGGTGGCGATCCTCTCCAAACATCCGATCGAGGAATCGCGCGTCGGCCTGCCCGATTTCGATCATGAGGGGCAATCGCGCTACATCGAGGCCGTGATCTCGCACGATGGCGGGGCCCTGCGCGTCGCGAGCATTTATGCGCCCAACGGCAATCCCGCGGACACGCCCAAATACGACTATAAGCTCGCCTTCATGGAGGCGCTGACGCGCCACGCGGCTGCGCTCCTGCAGCTCGAGGAGGCGACGGTGCTCGCGGGCGATTACAACATCATCCCGGAGCCTTGCGACGTCCACGACCCGGCCGCCTGGGCCAGCGACGCGCTGTTCCTGCCGCAGAGCCGAAAGGCCTATCGGCGGCTCCTGAACCTCGGCTATGCGGATGCGCTGCGCGCCGTCACCGATGGCGCCGGGCTTTATACCTTCTGGGATTATCAGGCGGGCGCCTGGCAGAAGAACAAGGGTATCCGCATCGACCATCTGCTGCTCTCGCCGCAGGCCGCCGACCGGCTCGAGGGGGTGGAGATCGTCAAGGCGATGCGGGCCGGGGAGAAGCCCTCCGACCATGTGGCGATATTTGCTCAGCTCGGCTGATCAGGCCAGCGACCCGACCGACCGCCAGATAACATAAAGCGCGACAGTGACGACGATCCCGGCGAAGGCTGTCGCCAGCGTGCCGCGCTGGGCGGAAAGGCGGCGCGCGGTCGCCGCGCCGATCATGCCGCCGATGACGCCGCCGCCGAGGATCGCGCCCGCGAGCGCCCAGTCGACCAGACCGGAGACCGCATAGTTAGCCGCCGTCGTTACGCCGAAGGCCGTGACCGAAACAAGCGAGGAGCCGATCGCGTTGAGGATCGGCAGATTGGCCGCGAACATCAGGGCCGGAACGATCAGAAAGCCGCCGCCGACGCCGAAGAACCCGGAAAGCGCGCCGGTCGCGGCGCCCGTTGCGGCGAGGCGCGGGAAATTCTCGCGGCTCAGCCGCACCTGGGGATGGCCCTGCCCGCGTCGGTTCAGGAACATCAGCGCGCCGACGACAAGCATCAAAAGCCCGAAGAGGGCGAGCAGCTTCTCGCCATTGATGAGCTTGCCGAGGCTCGAGCCGCCAAAGGCGCCGAACGCGCCGAAAAGGGCGAAGACCGAGGCGCAACGCCATTTGATCGCGCCCGATCGGGCGTGGTTGACGAGGTTGAAGACGGCGTTGACCGACACAGCGACAGAGCTCGTGCCGATGGCGATATGAGGCTCCGGCACGCCGACGAAATAGACGAGAAGCGGCACGGCGAGAACCGAGCCGCCGCCGCCGATGAGTCCGAGCGTAAAGCCGACGAAGACGCCGGAGAGCGCGCCGGCGGCAAGTTTCATCACAAACGGCGTCAGCATCGGCGATCCTCTGGATCACAACATTAGATATTGCTTATTTAGATAGTTCGCATATATGCTTGCGGCAAGCAAGCGCGCGACGGAGAGAAAACATGTCGGCGACGATCAGGGGGTTCTTCGACGAAGCCACCTTTACCATCACCTATCTCGTGTCCGATCCAGCGACCAAGACGGCCGCGATTATCGACCCCGTGCTCGATTTCGAGCCGGGCGGGGGCATTGCCGACACACGCGGGATCGAAACCGTTTTATCCGTCGCGCGCGAAGAAGGGCTGACGATCGCGTGGGTTCTCGAAACCCATGCACATGCCGACCATCTCTCGGCCGCGCCAATAGTGAAAGCCGCCACCGACTCGCAAGTCGGCATCGGCGAGCATATCATCGAGGTCCAGGACATATTCCGCCCAGTATTTTTGGCTGACGACATCGCGCCCGCGGGCCGCGACTTCGACCGGCTGTTCAAGGACGGCGAGCGCCTGCCGCTCGGCGAGATCGACATAGAGGTCTTGTATACGCCGGGGCATACGCCCGCCTGCGTCTCCTACAAGATCGGCGACGCCGTCTTTGTCGGGGATACGCTGTTCATGCCGGATTACGGAACCGCCCGCGCTGATTTCCCGGGGGGAGACGCGCGGGCGCTTTACCGGTCGATCCGCCGCCTGCTGGCCCTGCCGCCGCAGACGCGCCTTTTCATGTGCCACGACTACAAAGCGCCCGGCCGTGATTTCTATCGTTGGGAGGCGACGGTCGCCGAGGAGCGCGCGAAAAACGTGCAGATAAAGGAAGGGGTGAGTGAAGATGAGTTCGTCGCAGACCGCCAGAAGCGGGATCAGGCGCTAGCGGCGCCCCGTCTTCTGCTGCCATCCATCCAAGTGAATATCCGCGCCGGCCGCTTCCCGCCGCCGGGACCGGACGGCGTCCGCCGGCTCCTTGTCCCGGTAAAATTCAAAGGCGCCGCAGCGTCCGAGGAGTAGCCTCACACGAATAGGCCTCGCCGTCATTGCGAGCGAAGCGAAGCAATCCAGGGCCGCCACACGGCTCTGGATTGCTTCGTCGCTTCGCTCCTCGCAATGACGGCGGGCGCTCAATTAGTTCCGCTCGCGCAGATAGTCTTCGAGCAAAGCGACGGCGGCTTTGCGTTCCGCCTCGTTGGCGGTCGCCAGCGCCTTTGCGTGCGAGTCGACGATCCATTGCTCGTTGACCCCGCCGCCCGCCGCAGCGTCGCGGGCGAGCGTCAAATACATCAGTCCGCGCGCTTTCTGCGCGCCGCCGCCCGCCTCGCCGTTGAACATCAATCGGCCAAGCATGGCTTGCGCTTGCGCATGGCCTTTGCGCGCGGCAAGCTCGAGCCAATTGACGCCCTGCCGCATGTCTTTCTTCACGCCTGCGCCGTCGAGATACATGCGGGCGAGATAAAACTGCGCGTCGGCGTTGCGGAAATAGGTCGCCGCGTAGCGGAAGAGATCAAAGGCGCGGTCGAGATCGGGCTCGATCTTGGCCGAGGTCAGGCCGTCGCGCAGATAGAGGCCGACCGCCACAAAGGCGTTCGCCGCCATGGAGCGCTCGCGCGGGTCCGGCTCCTCCTCGGCGAAATGGTCGACGATCTTCGAGAAATAGTCGTAAGCCTTGGCGTCGTCGCGGTTGACGCCGTCGCCGTCGGCGTACATCCGGCCGAGCTTCCACTGCGCCAGCGGCTCGCCGCCTTCGGCGGCGTAGCGCAGCGCGGCGACCGAGGTGGCCGCGTCGCCGGCGTGATAGCTCTCCAGCCCGGCGCGCAGAGCGGCGCGGGGATTCTTGAAGATGGGAAGCGGCGTTGTCTCCGGCGCGCGCGCGGAGGGGGCGTCGAGCGCCGGGGCGGGGGCGACGAAGGCGGTCACGAGCATGGCGAAGCTCGCCGCGAAGAGGCCGAGCGGAAGCGCCACACGCTTTGTCGTTTGCGGTGCGGCGAGAGTAAAATATTTTTGCGCGGATCCGACCATAATTATCCGACTTCCTCGACCCGAGACGCCAAAGCCGGCGCCTGAACGCGACACACGCACCGGCCGGCATCCTCGACGCGCAACGAAAAATAGGAGAGCGCGCCCACGGGGCGAGGTCGCCGCCGAAGGTGTCTTCCCGCGTCTTGGAGGAGCAAGTGACAGGGGGGAGCTTATCTCAGCTTTTATGGCTGAAAAGGGGCTTCTGAGCCATGTTCGCGGCTGTTAAATCTAATCTTCGGCGCCTGTTGCAACAACAACACAACTACTGTTGCAAAATTGCAGCAGGCGGCAGGCTTGGGCCCTGCCATTCGGCCCGAATCCTACCGAGAGATTAACGCTGTGCGTTTCTCGCCCCTTGGGAGTTGTGCTTACATCCCCAGCGGCCGATGGGGCGAATCAGGGCCCCGGCCCCGCGCATAAGGACCGACGCATGGCATCATATTCACGCGCCCCCGTCTTCATCAGCCTTGCTGCGAGCGCCGCGCTTTTCGCTGCGCCCGCTCTCGCCGCCGGAGATGCGCAAAAGGGCGCGGTCATCGCCAAGCGCTGGTGCGCGAGCTGCCATGTCGTCTCCGGCGATCAGACGACGGCGGTCGCCGACGCGCCCTCCTTTTTCGACATCGCCAAGCGGCGCGCCGACAAAAAGCAAATCGGCAATTTCCTCATCGACCCGCACCCGCCGATGCCGGATATGCATCTCTCGCGCAGGGAGATCGACGACATCACGAGCTACATCCGCAGCCTCGACCCCAGCCCCCAGCCGCCGGAGCAGAAGGACAAGGACGATGCGCTGCCGCAGAAGGGCTGAGTAGGACGGAAAGCCGGTGGTCTACGCGGTCAAGGAAGCTTTCAAGACGCTGCAGGGCGAGGGACGGCACGCGGGCCGCGCCGCCGTCTTCTGCCGCTTCGCAGGGTGCAACCTGTGGAGCGGACGGGAGCAGGATCGCGCCGCGGCGCAATGCCGTTTTTGCGATACGGATTTCATCGGGACGGGCGGCGAGGGCGGGGCGAAATTCGGCGACGCCCAGGCGCTCGCCGCGCATCTTGCCGCGCTTTGGGGGCCGGGCCGCGAGGGGCGGTTCGCCGTGCTGACCGGCGGCGAACCCATGCTTCAAATCGACGCGGCTCTCGTGGACGCGCTGCACGCCGAGGGGTTCGAGATCGCGGTCGAAACCAATGGGACGCTCCCCGCAACGCCCGGTTTGGACTGGATTTGCGTCTCCCCCAAAGCCGGAACGACGCTCGCGCAGACGCGCGGAGACGAATTGAAGCTCGTCTATCCGCAGGAAGGAGCCGATCCGGCTCTATATGAAAGCCTCGACTTCCGGCATTTTCTGTTGCAGCCCATGGACGGCCCGGAGATTCTGCGCAATACGAGGGCCGCGGTCGACTACTGCCTCGCTCATCCGCGCTGGCGGCTGTCGCTGCAGACGCACAAAATGATCGGGGTGAAGTGACGGTGGCGAGTTTCGAGGTCTTCCGCGAATTCTATTTCGAGGCGGCGCACGCCCTCTACGACCCCGAGGCGAAGGACGGCGGCAAATACCGCAACCTCCACGGGCACTCCTTCCGCGTCCGCGTGACCCTGCGCGGCGAGCGCCATGGCGAGGAGCAATGGGTCATGGACCTCGGCAAGCTCGGCCGCCGGCTCGCCGAGCTGCGCGAGAAGCTCGACCATTCCTTCCTCAATGATCTGGAAGGTCTCGGCAAGCCGACGCTCGAAAACCTGTGCCTTTATATCTGGCGCGACCTCGCGCCCGCGCTCCCCGGCCTCTGCGAGATCGGCATTTTCCGCGATAGCTGTTTCGAAGGCTGCGTTTATAGGGGCAACTAGCCTTAACCCAGGACGGCGGGCGCCTCCGCGACGAGAAAGTCGATTGCCCGCCTGACGCGCATCGGCATTTGCGGCCCTTGCGGCCAGAGCAGCATGATGTCGAACATGACGGGCGGCTCGTTTGGCATCACCTCGACCAGAGCGCCGGTCTCCAGCCACTTCTTCGCCAGATAAGATGGGAGCCAGGCCAGGCCGAACCCCATGACGGCGGCGCTGGCAAGCGCGTCGAGATCGTCGAAACGCGCGCGGGCCGTTGTCGCGAAAGCGGGGACGCGCCCGCAGGCGCCGGGAAAGCGCCAATGGCGCATGGCGTTGGCGCGCGTGTAGATCAGCGATCGTGGTTTTCGAGATCGGCCGGCGTCGCCGGCGCGCCGCGCCGCGCCAGATAGTCGGGCGCGGCGCAAATTGTCATCCTCTGCGCGCCGAGGCGCCGGCCGGCGACGCCGGTCGAATCCAGACTCGCGGCGATGCGGACCGCAAGATCATAGCCTTCCTCGATCAGATCGACGGGCCGGTCGGAGAAGGAGATCGCGAGCTCGAGGCGCGGATGCGCCGCCGCAAATCTCAAGAGCAATGGCGCAATGCAGTGGCGGCCAAGGCAGACAGGCGCCGTGACCCGCAGGACGCCCGCCGGCTCCCGCCGGCCCGAGGCCATTACGCCTCGCGCCGCATCGAGCTCGGCCATCGCGCGCCGCGCGTGCTCATAGTAAAGCTGGCCGTCTTCCGTCAGGCTTTGGCTGCGCGTGGTGCGATGGAAGAGGCGAACCCCGAGCTGCGCCTCGAGCCGCGCGATGGCTTTGCCCACCGAGGATCGCGATAGGTTGAGCGCCCGGCCGGCGGCCGAAAAACCGCCCGCCTCCGCGCAAGCCAGGAAAATTGACGTGAGGCTGAGACGGTCCATCAGCGCCTCATTCCATTTCCGGTTGAACAGCTCGCGTTGGGGCGTGTCATTCCCAGCGGGCTGAAAGCCCGACCGGGAATCCAGAGCCACAGAAACGCTGATTTTGCTCTGGATTCCCGCTCGCTCGCTCCGCGAGCGTCGGGAATGACACTGAACCGATCAAACGGATCTCGTATCATTGGCTCTCAAAACGATACAATATGCAGGGCAATCAGCGCAACTGTAGCCCTTTAGCGCATTTATCGTTCCAGCTCCGCATCGAGACAGGAGCATTGGAATGAAGGCTTGGACGATCGATTCTTTCGGCCGCGATAATCTGAAGCTCGTTGAATTGGCCCGCCCCGAGCCGGGCCCCGGCGACGTGCTGGTTCAGGTCGCGAATGTTTCCCTGAATTATCGCGACCAGCTCGTCATCGACGGAAAGTTCGGCGGCGGCTTCGACTTTCCCTTCACGCCCGGTTCTGATTTCGCCGGGAGGGTGGCGTCCTGCGGCGCCGGCGTCACGCGTTTCAGCGTCGGCGACCGCGTCATATCGAGCTACGTGCCCGGTTGGATCGACGGGCTGCCGCCGGGGTCGGCGGCGCGGCCCTATACGACGACCATGGGCGGGCCGCTGCCGGGCGTGCTGGCGGAGTTCGTCGCTCTGCCCGCCGATTGGCTGCTCCGGGCGCCGCGGAGCCTCTCCGACGCGCAGGCGAGCACGCTGCCGGTCGCCGGCGTCACCGCCTGGACCGCGCTGGTCGAAGCGGGGCGGCTTCGCGCCGGTCAGACCGTCCTCGTGCAGGGCACGGGCGGCGTCGCGCTATTCGGCGTGCAGATCGCGCGGGCGCATGGCGCAAGGGTGATCGTCACCTCCAGCGACGACGGCAAGCTCGAACGGGCCAAGGCGCTCGGCGCCGACATCGGCGTCAATCGCACCGCTGGCGATTGGGCGAAGGCGGTGATCGAGGCCACCAACGGGCGCGGGGCCGACCACATCCTCGAAATCGCCGGCGGGGCAAATCTCCGCAAGTCCGTGGAGGCGGCCGCCGTCGGCGGCCAGATTTCGATCATCGGCATCATAGAGGGCCTCGACCTCACGGCGCCAGCGCTTCCCCTCATGCTCAAGCAACTTGTTATCAGGGGCGTTTTCGTCGGCCATCGCCGCGCCACCGAGGATTTCGTTGCGGCGGTCGAGACGATCGGCCTGCAGCCCGTGATCGACCGGCGCTACCCCTTCGACGCGCTGCCCGAGGCTCTCGCCCATCTGGCGCGCGGGCCCTTCGGAAAGATCGTCGTCGACGTCGCGCAAGCACAAAATGGCTGACCGGCGCGTGCTCGCGTGATGGGCGCGTGGGTCGATCCCCGCGCGCCATTCATAGATTTGTTCTCTCCGCCTATCCGAAAAGAGCCCTAGAAATCATGCGGCATCGTCGCTATTGCGCTTACAAGGCGCGGTCTCTACGCTTGCGCCCATCATTTCAGCAAAAAGTCCGCCGAGGCGGCCGCAGCCGGCGCCGCTTACAAGAGCGGAGTCGAGGGGAACCCACAGGAAATGGCGAATAACAAGGTCATCAGCGCCGACGAGGCGATTGCGCTCATCCGCGACAATGATGTCGTGACCACCACGGGCTTCGTTCAGAGCTGCATTCCCGAGGCGCTCCACGCCGCGCTGGAGAAGCGTTTCGTCGAGTCCCAGCATCCGCGCGACCTGACCTTGATCATGACCGCCGGCGCCGGCGACTCCAAGGGCCTCGGCACCGGCCGCTTCCATCACGAGGGCCTGCTCAAGCGCGTCATCGCCGCCAATTTCGGCCGCATGCCCAAGGTCGCCCAGGCCGCCCAGGAGAACAAGATTCTGGGCTACAACCTGCCCCAGGGCGTCATCTCGCAGCTCTACCGCGCCTGCGCCGCCGGCCAGCCCGGCCTGTTCTCGAAAGTCGGTCTTTATACTTATGTCGATCCGCGCTTCGGCGGCGGCAAGGTGAACGACGTCACCACCGAAGACATTGTCAAATATCACAACATCCAGGGCGAGGAGTGGCTCTTCTACATCTCGACCAAGATCGACGTCGCCTTCATCCGCGGCACTTCGGCCGATCCTTCCGGCAATATCAGCATGGAGAAGGAGGCGCTCGTCCTCGACAATCTCGCCCAGGCGATGGCTGCGCACAATAATGGCGGCCTTGTCATCGCGCAGGTCGAGCGCATCGTCGAGCAGGGGTCGATCAAGCCCAAGGACGTGCATGTGCCGGGCATTCTGGTCTCGGCCGTGGTGGTCGCCGATCAGCCCGAAATGCACCGTATGAACTACGGCGTCATGTACAATGCGGCGCTCGCCGGCGAAGTGCGCGTGCCGGTCGAGAAGCTCTCGAAGATGCCGCTCGACGAACGCAAGGTCATCGCGCGCCGCGCCTCCTTCGAGCTGCCGCCGAATGGCGTCGTCAACCTCGGCGTCGGCGCGCCGGAGGGCATCGCCGCCGTCGCCAATGAAGAAAAGCTCACGCCCTATATCACGCTGACGACGGAAGCCGGCGCCATCGGCGGCGTGCTCGCCTCGGGTTCGAGCTTCGGCGCCGCGACCAACGCCGACAGCATTATCCAGCAGAACCAGCAGTTCGATTTCTATGACGGCGGCGGTCTCGACATGACCTGCCTCGGCATGGCCGAATGTGACCTGCAGGGCAACGTCAACACCTCGAAGTTCGGCGGGCGCCTCAACGGCTGCGGCGGCTTCATCAACATCAGCCAGAACGCGCGGCTCGTGGTCTTCGCCGGCACCTTCACCAATGGCGGACTGCGCGTCGAGATCGCCGACGGCAAGGTCAATATCCTTCAGGAAGGCCGCAACAAGAAGTTCCTGAATTCCGTCGAACAGACGACCTTCTCCGGCAAATTCGCGCAGAAGCGCAAGCAGCCGGTCTATTACGTCACCGAGCGCTGCGTGTTCCAGCTCAAGGAGAATGGTCTGGAGCTGGTCGAGGTCGCGCCCGGCATCGACATCGACAAGCACATTCTGCCCTTCATGGACTTCAAGCCGATCATCAACGATCCGCAGCTCATGGACCGTCGCATCTTCATCGACGAGCCCATGGGCCTGATCAACGATCTGCTCAACCTCAATCTCGATCAGCGCATCAGCTACGACGCCGCGCGCAATATTCTCTTCCTCAATCTCGAGGGCTGGAACGCGCGCACCAAGAAGGACGTCGACGAAATGCGCCAGGCGCTCGTCGCGGCCTGCCAGAAGGTCGGCAAGCGCGTGAATTCGGTGGTCAACCACGATGGCGCGCGGATCGCCGAGGCGCTCTACGACGACTACGCCGAGATGATCGAATATCTGAGCCAGCATTATTATCTGACGACGACGCGCTATGCGACGAGCGCCTTCGCGCGCATGAAGATGAAGGAAGCCATGGCCAAGCGCGGCCTGCAGCCCCACGTCTTCGAGCGCCGCGAGGCGGCCGAGACCTTCCTCGAAGTGGTCGCGGCCGAAGAGGAAAAGGCGCCGGCGTAAAGCGAGGGCTTCGGCGATTGCGACGGCCGCCTCCGGGCGGCCGTTTCTTTTTGGAGGTTTATCAGGGGCCGTCATTGCGAGGAGGCGAAGCCGACGAAGCAATCCAGAGCCCCTGTAGCCGCCCTGGATTGTTTCGCTTCGCTCGCAATGACGTGGCGCCCTAAAAAGCAAAGGCCCCGTCGCCTTGTGCGAACGGGGCCCAATGCTTCTCTCGGAAGCGGCTGGTATGATGTCCAGTTTCGGGAAGGAACGCTCGCTGCTTGGCCTTCGCGGCGAGCTGTCCTCAAATGCTAAGGAATTTTTCGGAACGGGACATGTCAGGCAGCGCTGAGCCTGGCTTCCCGCTTTGACCGGAACCAAACGCCGGTCAAATGATCTGACCCGGTGGCGTCATGCTCCTCCGCAACTAAAGTTGCTCGACCGCTCCGCCGGTGACAGGGAGTCCGCCGGCGTCTCCTGTATCGCTGCCGCATCGAGGTCCCGCCCGAGCGATCCCGCCTCTATTTGCCGAAGCGGTTGCGATGTAAGGGAAATGTTGCTCCCGTTTCCCGTTTCCGTCAAGCGACAAGTTGAAGCAGCCAGGGCTCCGAATCCAGGTTAACAAACCCTGCGCAGCCGCGTCATGCCCGCGCTTGTCGCGGGCATCCACGCCGGGACATTGCGACACGCGGGCAGAAGAAGCGGCGTTATTCCGGCTCATGCTCTCAGCTTCTCACGTCGGCGCGGCGTGAAGGGGCCGCGACAAGCGCGGCCGTGACGCTGGAACATGTCTGCTCGCTAACCTGAATTTGGGGCCCTGTCGAAGTGGGCCATTGGCCCCCTGCCGCATTTGCGCCTTGCGCGATGTGCGATCAACGCATATAGATATCTTTATATCTCGCAGCAGAGGCCGCATGACCGCCCCCAATTCCCTAAGGCTGGACCCCGCGCTCGCGGCGCTCAACGCCGCCGCGGAAGAGACGCGGCTGCGGCTGCTCGCCCTGCTTTCGCAGTCCGAGCTTACCGTCAGCGAGGTCGTCACCATTCTTGGCCAGTCGCAGCCGCGCGTTTCCCGCCATCTGAAGCTTCTGGTAGAGGCAGGCCTGGTCGAGCGCCGGCGTGAAGGCGCCTGGGCATTCTTCCGACTGTCGCCCTCCGGACAGGCGGGCGCCATGGCGCGCGACATCGCCGCCTGGCTCGATCCCAAAGACACGGTTCTCGCCGAGGATCAGTCGCGCCTCGAAGACGTGCGCCAGGCCCGCGCCGAAAACGCCGCCCGCTATTTCGCCGCCCACGCCGCCGAATGGGACGATATCCGCTCGCTGCATGTGCCCGAGGCGCGCGTCGAGGACGCCATGCGCGCGGCCGTGGGCGACGCGCCGGTGCGCTCCCTTCTCGATCTCGGCGCTGGCGCCGGGCGTATGCTGGAGCTTTTTGCACCGCTCGCGGAACGCGCTATCGGCGTCGATCTTTCGACCGCCATGCTTGCCGTCGCGCGCGGACGCATGGAGGAGACGGGGTTGCGCAATGTTCAGTTGCGCCAGGGCGACATTTACGCTTTGCCGATCGAGCGCAACTCCGTCGATCTCGCGATCATGCATCAGGTTCTGCATTATCTTGACGATCCCGCCCGCGCGCTGCGCGAGGCGGCGCGCGTATTGGCGCCCGGCGGGCGTCTGCTTGTCGTCGACTTCGCGCCCCATCAGGAAGAGGCCCTGCGCGACAAGCACGCCCATCGCCGCCTCGGCTTTTCCGAGAGCGAGATCGCCGACCTTCTCGCCCAGGCGGGCTTGGAGACGGTGATGCACCGCGCGCTTTCGCCCGCGGCCGGCGAGGGCGCAAAGCTGACTGTTTCACTATGGCTCGCGCGCGATCCGCGCATGATCGCCGATCCGATTCCTGCTTCTTCCTATGAGACCGCCTGATGTTCAACGCGCTGCATCCGACCGCCTCCGGCACGCGGTTCAATATCTCTTATGAATTCTTTCCGCCCAAGACGGCGGAGATGGAGACGCAGCTTTGGGCGTCGGTGAAGCGTCTCGAAGCGTTGAGGCCGCATTTCGTTTCCGTCACCTATGGCGCGGGCGGCTCGACGCGTGAGCGCACCCATGCGATCGTCGCGCGCATCGCCCGCGAGACCATCATGAAGCCGGCGGCGCATCTCACTTGCGTGTCTTCCTCGAGAGAAGAGATCGACGAGATTTTGAGCGCCTATTGGGAGGCTGGCGTGCGCCACATTGTGGCGTTGCGCGGCGATCCGCCGACAGGCGTCGGCACGGCGTTCGAACCAAACCCCAAGGGCTACGCCAGCTCCTCTGATCTCGTGAACGGCATTCGGCGTCTGCATGATTTCGAGATTTCGGTGTCGACCTATCCGGAGGGCCATCCCGAGAGCCGCTCCATCGAACAGGATCTCGACGCGCTGCAGGCGAAGATCGATGCGGGCGCGACGCGCGCCATCACGCAATTCTTCTTCGACAACGACGTCTATTTCCGCTTTCTCGACAAGGCGCGCGCGCGCGGCATAACGATCCCGATCGTGCCAGGGATCATGCCGATCCGCAATTTCAAGCAGGTCGCCAATTTCGCGGCAAAGGCTGGCGCAAGCGTGCCGCGCTGGGTCGCCGAGCGTTTCGAGGGCCTCGACGAAGATCAAGAGACCCGCGCGCTCGTCGCCGCGACGACCGCTGTCGAGCAGGTGATGGGCCTCGCTCGCGCCGGCGTCGAGGAGTTTCATTTCTACACCAACAACCGCGCCGATATGGTCTTCGCCATATGCCATCTTCTCGGCGTTCGTCCCCTTCGCGAGAAAGCAGACGCATGACTTTCGACAAAGCTCACGGCCCGAACATTCTGAAGGCGCTCGAAGAGGCGGCGAGCAACCGCATCCTCATTCTCGACGGCGCCATGGGCACGATGGTCCAGCGCCATAAATTCGAGGAAAGCCATTTCCGCGGCGAGCGTTTCAAGGACCACCCCAGGGATCTGCGCGGCAACAACGATCTTCTGATCCTCACTCAGCCAGAGGCGATCAAGGCGATCCACGTCGCCTATCTCGAGGCCGGCGCCGACATCATCGAGACCAACACCTTCAGCGGCACGACGATTGCGCAGGCGGATTACGGGCTCGAATCCATCGTGTTCGAACTCAACCGCGAAGGCGCCAAGCTCGCACGCGCGGCGGCTGACGAAGTGGCGGCAAAGACCGGCGTGCGCCGTTTCGTCGCCGGCTCGATGGGGCCGACGAACCGCACGGCGTCGATTTCGCCGGACGTGTCAAATCCAGGCTTCCGCGCCGTCACCTTCGACGAGCTGCGCGCCGCTTATAAGGAGCAGGCGCTCGGCCTCATCGCCGGCGGCGCCGACATCATGCTGGTCGAGACGGTCTTCGACACGCTGAACGCCAAGGCGGCGATCTATGCGCTCGAAGACGCTTTCGAGGAAGTCGGCACGCGCTTCCCGATCATGATCTCGGGCACGATCACCGATCTCTCCGGCCGCACGCTCTCCGGCCAGACCTCGGTCGCCTTCTGGAATTCGCTTGCGCACGCCAAGCCGTTTTCCATCGGCTTCAACTGCGCGCTCGGCGCGCGCGAAATGCGCCAACATATCGCCGAGATCGGCCGCGTGGCCGACACGCGCGTCTGCGCCTTCCCCAACGCCGGCCTGCCGAATGAGTTCGGTCTCTATGACGAGAGCCCGGAATATATGGCGGAGCTTGTCGGCGAATTCGCCGCGGCTGGGCTGGTGAATGTTCTCGGCGGCTGCTGCGGCACGACGCCCGACCACATCGGCGCCATTGCGCAAAAGGTGAAGGGCATGGCGCCGCGTGTCGTGCCGACGATCGAGCCGCTGCTGCGTCTTTCCGGGCTCGAGCCCTTCGCGCTCACCAAGGATATTCCCTTTGTGAACGTCGGCGAGCGCACCAATGTCACGGGCTCGGCCAAGTTCCGCAAGCTCATCACCAATGGCGATTACACGGCGGCGCTCGACGTCGCGCGCGACCAAGTGGCGAATGGCGCGCAGGTGATCGATATCAATATGGACGAGGGCCTGCTCGATTCGCAGCAGGCCATGGTCGACTTCCTCAATCTGCTCGCCGCGGAGCCGGACATCGCCCGCGTGCCGGTGATGGTTGATTCATCGAAGTTCAGCGTCATCGAAGCCGGGCTGAAATGCCTGCAGGGCAAGGGCGTGGTGAATTCGATTTCGCTGAAGGAAGGCGAAGAGAAGTTCGTCTCCGACGCTCAGAAAGTGCGCCGTTACGGCGCTGCGGTTGTCGTCATGGCCTTCGACGAAACCGGTCAGGCCGATACGCTTCGGCGCAAGACGGAAATCTGCGCGCGCGCCTATAAGATCCTTACAGAAGAAGTCGGCTTCCCGCCGCAGGACATCATCTTCGATCCCAATATCTTTGCGGTCGCGACGGGCATCGAGGAGCATGAGAATTACGGCGTCGACTTCATCGAGGCGACGGGCGCCATCAAGCGCGATCTGCCTTACGCCCATGTCTCGGGCGGCGTGTCCAACCTCTCCTTCTCCTTCCGCGGCAATGAGCCGGTGCGCGAGGCGATGCATTCCGTCTTCCTGTACCACGCCATTCAGGCGGGCATGGATATGGGCATCGTCAACGCCGGCCAGCTCGCGGTCTATGCCGAGATCGATCCGGAGCTGCGCGAGCTTTGCGAAGACGTCGTGTTGAACCGCCGCAAGGACGCGACCGAAAGGCTGGTGGAAGCGGCGGAGCGATTCAAGGGCGCCGGCGCCAAATCGGCGGAGAAGGACGCCGCCTGGCGCGAGAACAGCGTCGAGAAGCGTCTCGAATATGCGCTCGTGAACGGCGTCACCGAATATATCGACGCCGACGTCGAGGAAGCGCGTCAGAAAGCGACGCGCCCGCTCGACGTCATCGAAGGCCCGCTGATGGCCGGCATGAATGTCGTGGGCGATCTCTTCGGCGCCGGCAAAATGTTCCTGCCGCAAGTCGTGAAATCCGCGCGCGTGATGAAGCAGGCGGTCGCCTATCTCATGCCCTTCATGGAAGACGCGAAGGACGCGCGCTCTTCGGCCGGCAAGATCCTGCTCGCCACGGTGAAGGGCGATGTGCACGACATCGGCAAGAACATCGTCGGCGTGGTGCTCGGCTGCAACAATTTCGAGGTGATCGACCTCGGCGTCATGACGCCGGCGGCGAAGATTCTCGAAATCGCGAAGCAGGAAAAGGTGGATCTCATCGGCCTCTCCGGCCTCATCACGCCCTCGCTCGATGAGATGTGCTTCGTCGCTTCCGAGCTGGAGCGCGAAGGGCTCGACACGCCGCTCCTGATCGGCGGCGCGACGACGAGCCGTGTGCATACGGCGGTGAAGATCAATCCGAACTATCGCCGCGGGCAGGCGGTTTATGTCACCGACGCGAGCCGCGCAGTGGGCGTCGCGCAGGCGCTCGTCTCGCAAAAGACGCGCGGCGACTACATCGCCGAGACGCGCGCGGAATATGAGCGCGTCGCGGACGCGCATGCGCGCGCGCAGGCGGAGAAGCAGCGCGTATCGCTCGCGCAGGCGCGGGCCAATCGCTACAAGATCGATTGGGCCGCCTATGAGCCGACCAAGCCGAGCTTCACGGGCGCGCGCGCCTTTGCGAGCTACGACGTCGCGGAGCTTGTGCCCTATATTGACTGGACGCCCTTCTTCCAGACCTGGGAGTTCAAGGGCCGCTATCCCGCTTTGCTCGACGATCCCGAGCGCGGCGCGGCGGCGCGCCAGCTCTTCGAGGATGCGCAGGCGATGCTGAAGCGCATTGTGGAAGAGCGCTGGTTCACGCCAAAGGCGATCATCGGCTTCTGGCCCGCGAACAGCGTCGGCGACGACATCGCGCTTTACACAGGCGAGTCGCGCAACGAGGCGCTCGCGACCTTCTTCACGCTGCGCCAGCAGCTCGGCAAACGCGACGGCAAGGCGAATATTGCGCTCTCGGATTTCGTCGCGCCAAAGGAGAGCGGCAAGGCGGATTATATCGGCGCCTTCGTCGTCACTGCCGGCGCGGAGGAAGAGAAGATTTCCGCCCGTTATGCGCGCGCCAATGACGACTATGGTTCGATCATGGTGAAGGCGCTCGCCGACCGCATCGCGGAAGCCTTCGCCGAGCGCATGCACGAGCGCGTGCGCCGTGAGTTCTGGGCCTACGCCAAGAACGAGACCTTTGCGCCGCAAGAGCTGATCGGCGAACCCTACGCCGGCATCCGCCCGGCGCCCGGTTATCCGGCGCAGCCCGACCACACCGAGAAGGCGACGCTCTTTACGCTTCTCGACGTCGAGAAGCGCACGGGCGTGAAGCTCACGGAAAGCTTCGCGATGACGCCGGCGGCGTCGGTCAGCGGCCTCTATATCGGCCACCCGCAGGCGCACTACTTCGGCGTCGCCAAGGTGGAGCGCGATCAGGTCGAGGATTACGCGCGCCGCAAGGGCATGTCGGTAACAGAGGTCGAGCGCTGGCTGGCGCCCATCCTCAACTATGAGCCCGCGACGGCTGAAGCGGCGGCGTAAAAAAGGCGCGGCCGGCGCTTTGCGTCGGCCGCCTTTTCGAGAATTCCACAGTATTTCAAAAACAACTCAAACTTTACGCAAAAACATCCTCATTTAGTATACAAAACTTCGCAGTCTTGAATACAACTTGCAAACCCTTGCAAGCATTCGGGAATTTGATTTCCAAAAAATTGACTATGCTTGCTTCGCGGCATGATGGCGCGGTCTTTCTCGGCGGGGCCGCGTCTTTTTTTTGGGCGAGCAAGATGAAACTGTCAGCAGGGCGGAAAGCGTTTTCGGCGCGAGGATCATTCTTTCGGGAGGACTCCGGCTCGACCGGCGTTATCTTCGGTTTGGCCTTCATCCCCGCCTTTCTGATGGTGGGCGCCGCGCTCGACTATCGCAACGCCACGGTCATGAAATCGCGGCTCCAGAGAGCGGTCGATTCCGCCTCGATTGCGATTGCACAGGCCGATGCGACGACCTCGCTCACGGCGCAGCAAGCGATTGCGCAAAACATCGTCTACGCCCAGCTCGGTTGGACGGCGACCGCGATTGGCGTGACCGTTGCCGCCAATGACCACACGGGCGGCTATGTGGTGAGCGCCGCCGCACGCGTCCCCACGATCATCATGAAGCTTGCACAGGTGGACGCCATCCCGATCTCCGCTTCGGCGACGGCGGCGCAGACCCAGGCGAGCGTCAGCGGCGGCGGCGCAGGTTGCGTCCTGTCGCTCAACCAATCCGCCGTGGAGGCGCTCGACTGGACCGGCAACGCCAATGTCACGCTCCAGAGCTGCGACATTTACGGCAATTCCGGCGCGAGCGATGCGCTCCAGGTGAGTGGCTCGGCGCAACTATCGGCGCGGATGGTCAGCGTGAACGGCAATATCGCTGTGCAGGGCGGCGGGACGCTCAACGCCATCCAACTGACCGGGCAGCCGCGCCTGCCGGACCCCTATGAGTCGCTCCCTCTGCCGAGCTTCTCCGGCTGCGACCACAATGGATTTTCGACCAATGACGGCGGCCCACTCAACCCCGGCGTCTATTGCAACGGCCTGTCGATCAACACCAACAGCGGCTCCAAAGGGCCCGTGACGCTGAACCCGGGTCTTTATGTCATCGACGGCGGCCAGCTCTCCATCAACAGCCAGGCGCAGGTGACCGGCGTCGGCGTGACGATCGTCTTTACGCAACACTTGGGGACCGGTTGGGCGAATGCGACCATCAACGGCGGCGCGCAAGTCGATCTCGAGGCGCCCCTGCCGGGCGCGACAGCCGGCGTCCCCGGCGTCGTCATATATGGCGACCGCTCGATGGCGACGGGGACGCCGTTCAAGTTGAACGGCGGCTCCTCGCAGACCTTCAAAGGCGTGGTTTATCTTCCCGAAGCCAGCGTGTCGTTCAACGGCGGCGCGGCGACGTCGAGCGGGTGCATGCAGCTCATCGCCGATACGGTGACGTTCACCGGAGATTCCAACATCGACATCTCAGGGTGCGGCGCGTTCGGCGTGACAAGCTTCGGCTATAGCCTTCAGCGCACGGTGCGGCTCGCCTTTTGACAGCCGTTCCGTGCGGGCGGCTTCCACGGCGCATGTTTTCGCCCTATGCAGGTTGAAGCGCGTCCGGCCGTCTCTTAAGGTGCCGCCTTCTCTGGCCGCGCCGAAGGGACCGATCTCGCTTGGGGGGCGCTTGGGCCGCGACTGAGAGTATGTGACATGTCCGTTTCTATTGCCCGGGGGCGCGGCGCCCCCGCCGCCTTCGGTTGGGCCGCCGTTTTCGCCCTTGCGCTTTTTTCGCTCTATACGCTTGCGAGCGCGCGCGGCGAGCCGGTCAACGCCATGTGGCTGGTCACGGCGGCGATCGGCGTTTACGCCATCGGCTATCGTTTTTATTCGCGTTTCATCGCGGACACTGTGCTCGGCCTCGACGCCAGCCGCAGCACGCCCGCGCACCGTCGCAACGACGGGCTCGATTATGTGCCGACGGATAAATGGGTGCTGTTCGGCCATCACTTCGCGGCCATCGCCGGCGCAGGTCCGCTGGTCGGTCCCGTGCTCGCCGCGCAAATGGGCTATTTGCCGGGAACGCTCTGGCTTTTGACCGGCGTCATTCTCGCCGGCGCGGTGCAGGATTTTCTCGTCCTTTTCATCTCGACGCGCCGCGACGGCCGCTCGCTCGGCGATCTCATCAAGACGGAGATGGGCCCCATCCCCGGCGTCATCGCGATGGCGGGCATTCTCTCCATCATGATTATTCTGCTCGCGGTGCTGGCGCTCGTCGTCGTCAAGGCGCTGGCGGATAGTCCGTGGGGCTCCTTCACTGTTTTCGCCACGCTCCCCATCGCGGTCTTCATGGGCGTCTATGGCCGCTACATCCGGCCCGGCCGCATCGGCGAAATGTCGATCATCGGCTTTGTTCTGCTTCTCGCGAGCATCGCCTTCGGCCGCACTGTCGCCGAGAGCGCGACGCTCGCGCCGCTCTTCAGCTATAAGGGCGAGACGCTGGCCTTCATGCTGATCGGCTATGGCTTCGTCGCCTCTGTCTTGCCGGTGTGGCTGCTGCTCGCGCCGCGCGACTATCTTTCGACCTTCCTGAAGATCGGCACGATCCTGTCGCTGGCGCTCGGCATCTTCGTCGTCTGGCCGGAGTTGAAAATGCCGGCGGTGACGCGCTTCATCGACGGCACGGGGCCGGTCTTCGCCGGCAGCGTGTTCCCCTTCCTCTTCATCACCATCGCCTGCGGCGCCGTCTCGGGCTTCCACGCGCTCGTCTCCTCCGGCACGACGCCGAAGATGATCGCCGACGAGACGCAGACCCGCTTCATCGGCTATGGCGCCATGCTGAGAGAGCTTCGTCGCCATCATGGCGCTGATCGCCGCGAGCTGCCTGGAGCCCGGGGTCTATTTCGCCATGAACAGCGCTCCGGCTGTGATCGGCGCGACGCCAGAAACCGCGGCGGCCGCCATTTCCTCATGGGGCTTTCCCGTGACGCCGGAAACGCTCGCGGGCGTCGCGCATGATGTCGGCGAGAAGAGCGTGCTCTCGCGCACCGGCGGCGCGCCGACGCTCGCGGTCGGCATGGCGACGATCCTGTCCTCGGTCATCGGCGGCTCCGCCGCCATGTCCTTCTGGTATCATTTCGCCATCCTGTTCGAAGCCCTGTTCATCTTGACGACGATCGACGCCGGCACGCGCGTCGCCCGCTTCATGATTCAGGATCTCGTCGGCACATTCGTTCCGGCCTTCCGCAACACAAGAGCCTGGGGCCCCAATCTCGCGGCGACGGCGATCGCCGTCGCCGGCTGGGGCTATTTCCTCTATCAGGGCGTCATCGATCCCTTGGGCGGCATCAACACGCTCTGGCCTTTGTTCGGCATCGCCAATCAAATGCTGGCGGCGATGGCGCTCACGCTCTGCACGGTCGTGCTGTTCCGCATGAAGCGCGAGCGCTACGCCTTCGTCGCCATCATCCCCACGACATGGCTCTACATCTGCACCATGACGGCCGGGCTCGAAAAAATCTTCCATGACGATCCGAAGATCGGCTTCCTCGCCCATGCGCGGAAATTCGCCGCCGCCGCCGACAGGAGCGAGATTCTCGCGCCGGCGAAGACTCTCGAACAGATGCGCCGCGTGATCTTCAACGATTACGTGGATGCGGGTCTCTGCGCGATGTACATCGTGCTCGTGCTCGCCATTCTGGGCTTCGCCCTGTCATCGATACGGCAGGCGCGCGCCGCCGAGGCCGCCACCACCCGGGAAAGCGAAGATGAACTGCTGCCTGCCAGGGCTTGATCTCGCAAAGCTCGCGAACAAATTGCGCGACGGCGCGCGGCTGATGGTCGGGCAGGGCGATTACGACGCCTATGTCGCGCATATGCGCGACAAACATGACGAGCGGCGGATGATGACGCGGGAGGAATTCTTCCTGGAGCGGCAAGCAAGCCGTTTCGGCGAAGGGGGCCGGCGCGCGCTACGTTGCTGTTGAGCGCGCCTCATACGAGATCCGCTTGATGGGTTCGGTATCACTCCCGACGCTCCGCAGCGAGCAATCGGGAATTACCGCCGTGATTGCGAGGAGGCGGAGCCGACGAAGCAATCCAGGGCCGCATCGCTGCCCTGGATTGCTTCGCTTCCCTCGCAATGACGGGCGCTGAGCAAAACCAGCGCTCCCAAGCCCCAATGCGAGCTGTTCAAACCGAAATGGCGTCACGCGCCGGTTTCATCGCACAACAAGTCGACGACCTGGCGGATTTCTTCCGGCGCGAAGGGCTTCTCGACAACGGGGCAGCCCGAACGCGCGATGAAGCGGTCGGCCGCGGGGCCCAGAATGTCGCCGGTCACGAAGGCGATGCGATTCGTCATCTGCGGACGTTCGACGCCAAGCCAGTCGTAGAGCGCCGGGCCGTCGCCGTTGGGCATGCGGATGTCGCATAGGATGAGATCGACCGCCTTTTCGGCGAGCGCCTGCTTTGCCTGCTCGCCGCTCGTCGCTATCTCGCAGTCGAAGGCGAGCCGGCGCAAAATCTCCGCGAGCAGGCCGGCGATTTCGACCTCGTCATCGACGATCAGCGCGCGCCGCTGTCGCGTCGCCGGTTGCGACGGGGCCGAACCGGTCGTGACAACGGCGGTCTCGGTCGCCTCGATCGGCAGTCTTACCATGAAAACTGCGCCCATCCCCGGCTGTTGCGGCTCCAGAACGAGCGAGCCGCCATGAGCCTCGATGAGGCCGCGCGAAACGGCGAGCCCGATGCCGGTTCCGACGCCCTGTGGCTTCGTCGTGAAAAAAGGATCGAAAATGCGATTGCGAATGGCCTCGGGAACGCCCGGACCATTGTCTGAAATCAGGATTTCGAGCTTCTGCGTCGACGGCTCCGCGCGCGCGACGATGGCGATCCGGCGCGGCGCCGGCTGCGCTTCCAGCGCCTGCTTGGCGTTCACCACGAGATTGAGCAGCACCTGATGGAGCTGGTCGCTGTCGGCGAGAAGCGGCGGCAGATCGGCTGGAATATCCTTCGTCACCTCGATGCCGGCCGTGCGTAGCCCATAGGACAAAAGTTCGAGCACACGCTCGACGAGTTCCGGGATCTCGACGCGCCCACGCTCGGCCTCCCGCTGGCGGGCCATGGCGAGAAAGATTTTCACGATGCGGGCGCAGCGGTTGGCTGCGGTTTCTATTTTCGTTCCACGGTCGGCGAATTCCTCGAACTGCTTATCGAGAATGGCGTGCGCTTGCGCCGCCTCGCGCAGCATCAGCGCCTGTCCGATGACGATAGAGAGCGGATTGTTGAGCTCGTGCGCCACGCCGGCGAGGAGAGACCCGAGGGCTGCGAGTTTTTCGCTCTGATAGAGGGCTTCTCGCTGCCGTTCGATTTGCGCCTGCGCTTCCCGCGTGGGACGCAGATCGCGAAGATGCGCGGTAAAAAGCGCGCTCGGCCCGGAGCCGACTGCGGTGATCGCCAGCTCGATCGGAATGCGCGAGCCATTGGCGCACATGGCCTCGAGCTCGACGCGTTTGCCGATGACCGAGGATGGCCCGCCCGACCGGAAGCGCGCCAGGCCGGCATCGTGACTGGCGCGCATTTCGGGGGGCACGATCAGCTCGGCCACGGTCTTGCCGATCGCCTCTTCGCGGGAATAGCCGAAGGTGGCCGCCGCCGCCGGGTTGAACTCGACGACATGGCCTTGCGCATCGATGACGACGATGCAGTCGAGCGCGGAATCGACAACAGCGGAATGGATGGCTTCGCGCGCCTTGTGCGACTCGAGCCATTCGGCATGTGTCGTTTCGCATTCCTGCGGTTCGGCGACATGATGCGCGACGCAGACGACGCCCTGCATTGCGCCGCCGGGCGCGAAAGGTTTGAGCTCCTCTTCGAGCGAGCGGCGCACGCCGTCTTCCTCGATTGTGCGGCGCAGATGTTGCGGTTTGCCGGCGACAAGCCCTGGCATCGCCGCCCGATAGGACGCGCTCGCCTCAGGGCCGAGAACCTCCTCGACGCATTTGCCGACGACGCAATCTTCCGTGGTTCCGAGGCTCGCGAGAAACTCACGATTGACGTAACGGTAACGCAGCTCGACATCGAGAAACGCCGCCCGGCCCGGGATCGCGTCGAACAGGGCGCGCAACAAAGCGCCGCCATCCGAAACGGCGTTGGTCGTCGCTTTTTGCTGGATGCTCATCTAACCGCGCTTTCTCCGTTGGACGCGCTTGCCGCGATTGCTGCGCTCGGCCCCTCGTGCAGCCATAATTCCATCGGCTCGGCGATATTCTTGAGCGCATGTCGCCTCGCGACGAAATCCTCGCGAATTTTGCCGCGCGTCATGGCGCGCGCGACATCCGAAATCATTACCGACCCGGCCGGCGCAGCTTCCTGAATGCGGGCGGCGAGCGCCACGACTTCGCCGAACCGGTCTCCGTTACGAACAACGACGTCGCCGACGGCGACGCCAATGCGCAGCCGCAGCGATTGCGCCTGCCCATGGGCGGCGGCGTAGGCGCGCGTTTCCGTCTGGCACTCCAGGGCCCATTCGACGGCGTTCTGCACGCTCGGGAAGTCGATGAGCGCGCCGTCGCCCAGCATTTTGAACAGATTTCCCGCGCGGCGCGGAAGAGATTGCGTGACCACGTCCCGAAAAAAACGATCGGTGAGCGCAAGTCCGTTCTGCTCGTCGGTCTGGATCAGGAGCGTGTAGCCGACGATGTCGATCGAGGCGATGGCCGCCAGTCTTTTGCCGGCGAGCGCGGCGCGCGCCATCTTGCGACGTCGCAACAGGCCGCGTATGCGCGCCAGCATCTCCCGCATATGATAAGGCTTGGTGATATAATCGTCGGCGCCGGACTCGAGCCCGACGATGCGGTCGATGGCCGAAGCGACCGCCGTCGCGAAGATAATGCTCGTGGAGCCGCGGGCGTTGAGCCACCGCGCGAGCGACAGCCCGTCTTCGCCCGGCATGTTGATGTCCAATATGGCGAGATCGACAGCTTCGAATTCGACCATCGCGCGAAACTCGGCGGCGCTCGCCGCCGCGAGGACGCGGTAGCCATTGCCCGAGAGAAATTCCGCGAGCAGCTCGCGCAGGTCCTGTTCGTCCTCGGCGATCGCAATGGTTTCCTGCATCGGCCAAATTTTCCAAAATTGCTGTTGCGACACTATAAGAGTTCTAATCTGCTACGCAAAATGCGCGGGGTCGCATCTCTCTGTTGATCCTCCCGCGGATTCCGCTAGGGTTTTCGCCATGCGCGCCGAAGTTCCGGAGAATCCCGCGAGCGCCCTCTTGGCCCTGCTCGATTGGTATGCGGCCGTCGGCGTCGATCTCGCGCTTGATGACGCGCCGCACGATCGCTACGCCGATAGCGCGCGCCCAGCGGCTGCGCCGGTCGTCGAGGCGCCAGCGGCGCCGGCCCGTCGAGAACCCCCGCCGCTGCCCGCCCTGGCTTCTGAAACGCAAGCCGCGCGGCCACGGGTCGCCGCCATCGCCGCGCCGGACGAGGCCGTCCGCGCCGCTGAGGCGGCCGCCGCGAGCGCGACTACGCTGCAAGACCTCGCCGCCGCGCTGGCCGAATTCCCCCACGCGCCGTTCCGCGACATGGCGCAGCATTTTCTATTCGGCGCCGGCGCGCCCGGCGCGCGGCTGATGGTTCTGGATGCGGCGCCGGGGGCGACGGAGGAGTCGACGGGTGAAGCTTTCAGCGGCCTGCAGGCGAAGCTCCTCGACAATATGCTCGCCGCGACCGGTCACCATCGCGAGAACGCCTATCTCGCCTATGTCTCGCCCTGGCGCCCGCCAGGCGATCGAAATCTGACGCCGCCCGAGGCCGCCACTTTCGCGCCATTCGCACGCCGCCACGTGGAGCTGGCGCGCCCCGAGGTTCTGCTGCTGTTCGGCGACGCCCCGGCGCGCGTCATGCTCGCGACCACTGAGCCGCTCGCGAAATTGCGCGGCAAGCCGTTCGACATCGCCAGCGGCGCCCATATGGCGCGCGGTTTCGTTTTCTCGGGGCTCGATTCGATGCTGAAGAGCCCGGCGTTGAAGCCGGCGGCGTGGCGGGATTTGCGGGCGGCGGCGGGCTCGTTGCGCGCCTAAATTACCCCCTCCCTGTTCCTCCCCCGCTTCGCGACCCGCTTGCGGGGGAGGGTTGAGGGGAGGCCTTACGCCACCGTTTTCTCGATGATATGCGCCAGATCCGTCATGATGACGTTGAGGTCGTAGTTCTTCGGCGTATAGACCGCCGCCACGCCGGACTCGAGCAGGAGCTTCTCATCCGCCGGCGGGATGATGCCGCCGACGACCAGCGGCGCCGAAACGCCCTCCTCCTTCATCAGCCGCATCACCTCATGGGCGAGCGTCACATGCGAGCCCGAGAGAATGGAAAGGCCGATGCAATGCGCGCCTTCCTTCTTCGCGGTCTCGACCAGCTCGGCCGGAGTGGAGCGGATCCCGGCATAGATCACGTCGAAGCCGGCGTCGCGCGCGCGGACGGCGATCTGCTCGGCGCCGTTTGAGTGGCCGTCCAGGCCCGGCTTGCCGACCAGGAATTTGGCGCGCGTGCCGATCTTCTGCGAGACGCGCTCGACCTCGCCGCGCACCGCGTCGAGCTGGCCGCCGACCTGGCGCGCCGTCGAGGAGACGCCGGTCGGCGCGCGATATTCGCCGAAGACGCCGCGCAGCACATTGCCCCATTCGCCGGTCGTCACGCCCGCCTTGGCGGCGGCGATCGACGGCTCGACCATATTGCGGCCTTCCTTGGCGGCGCGGACGAGCTCGTCGATGGCGGCCTGCGCCGCCTTGTTGTCGCGAGCCTCGCGCCAGGCGTTTAGCCGCGCGATCTGCTCCGCCTCGACGCCTTCCGGCACGACCATGATCGAATCTTCGCCCGTGGCGAGCGGCGACGGCTCGGTCGAGGTGAATTTATTGACGCCGACGACGGTCTGCTCGCCGGCTTCGATCGCCTCGAGACGCGCGGTGTTGGATTCGACAAGCTTCGACTTCATATAGCCGATCTCGACGGCCGCGGCGGCGCCGCCCAGCGCGTCGATCTTCTTCAGCTCAGCCTTGGCCTCTTCCTTCAGCTCGGCGACCTTGCGGGCGATCTCCGGGTTGCCGTCGAAAATGTCGCCATATTCCAGAAGGTCGGTCTCATAGGCCATGATCTGCTGCATGCGCAGCGACCATTGCTGGTCGAAGGGACGCGGCAGGCCGAGCGCCTCGTTCCAGGCGGGCAACTGCACGGCGCGGGCGCGGGCGTTCTTGGAGAGAACCACCGCCAGCATTTCGATGAGAATGCGATAGACGTTGTTTTCCGGCTGCTGCTCGGTAAGGCCAAGCGAATTGACCTGCACGCCGTAGCGGAAGCGGCGCAGCTTCTCGTCCTTCACGCCATAACGGTCGCGGGTGATCTCCTCCCACAGCTCGGTGAAGGCGCGCATCTTGGAGAGTTCCGTGACGAAGCGCATGCCGGCGTTGACGAAGAAGGAAATGCGCCCGACGACCTGGCCGAAATCCGCCTCCGAAAGGCCGGCGGCCTTCACGCCGTCGAGGATCGCTACCGCCGTGGCCAGCGCATAGGCGAGCTCCTGGGCCGGCGTCGCGCCCGCTTCCTGCAAATGGTAGGAGCAGACGTTCATCGGGTTGAATTTGGGGCATTCCTTCGTGGTGAAGAGAATGAGGTCCTGCGTCAGGCGCAGCGACTGCTTCGGCGGGAAGACATAAGAACCGCGCGACAGATATTCCTTGATGATGTCGTTCTGCGTCGTGCCCTGCAGCTTTACGCGCGGCGCGCCTTGTTCTTCAGCGGCCGCAATGTAAAGCGCCATCAGCCACACAGCGGTGGCGTTGATGGTCATCGACGTGTTCATCTCGGCGAGAGGAATGCCGTCGAAGAGGGCGCGCATGTCGCCGAGATGCGAGACCGGCACGCCAACCTTGCCGACCTCGCCGCGCGAGAGGATGTGGTCGCTGTCGTAGCCGGTCTGGGTCGGCAGGTCGAAGGCGATGGAAAGACCCGTCTGCCCCTTGGCGAGATTGGAGCGATAAAGCCGGTTCGACGCCTCGGCGGTCGAGTGACCGGCGTAGGTGCGGAACATCCAGGGCTTATCGCGGCCAGCGTTCCGGGTCTTCTCGGCAGACTTGTCGTTCATTTGGCTCCTCCTGGCCGCTGCGATAGCACAGAGGGACGTTTTGACAAGTCACGCCTTAGACGCAGCGCCGTGAACGCCTTTCACTCCTCCGACCGCGCCTTCGCCTGCTTCTGCGCCTCCTCCGGCCACAGTTCGCGCAGCGGCATGGGCAGGTCGGACACGACCTTCGCCGTTTCGTTGAAATCCAGCTCCCGCCACAACACCTCGAAGACGGCCCGCGCCGCGGTGGCCACGTCGACGGGGAAGCCCGGCGGCAGCTCGATGGCGATGCGCTCCTCGAATTGCTCGATCCGGCGTTGAACATCGGGCTTGTCGGCGAGCCGATAGCCTTCGAAGTAAAGCCCGCGCACCAGCATGGGAAGCTGCGCGCCAAGATGCATCGCCTGTTCCGGGGTCAGCCGGTCGCGCAGCGCATGGAGCACGGCGCGCAGCGCGCTATAGGCGTGCGGCCGGTCGCCCAATTGGCAGTCCTCGGCCAGGCTCTTGAGCCAGACATTGGTGAGCTGGACCGTGTGATCGAGCGCGGATACCTGGGTGTCGCTCATGACGCACGCCTTTCGAAAAGCCTTCGCCCCGCGCCCAATCTGCCCCGATGTCCAGAATTATGCGTCGCCCGCGCGCCCGCAAGCTGGGGCGGGCGTCGGATCGCCTTAGTTAAGTCTCTGAACGGCGCTTTAAGGGGAGCTTCACCCCAAAGAATTCCCCGTATATGAATGCGCCCGGCGGGACGGCGACCGCGAAGAGGCCGTCATCCCTGAAGGAATTCGACCGACGGGCCGCCGCGACCAAAGAAGCGCCCGAGGAGACGCGACGTTGACCGATAAAAAAGATCTTTACGAGTTGGGTGAAATTCCGCCGCTCGGCCATGTTCCCAAGAACATGTACGCCTGGGTGGTGCGCAAGGAGCGTCACGGCCCGCCGGATCAGGCGATGCAGCTCGAGGTCGTGCCGACCTGGGAGCTCGACAGCCATGACGTGCTCGTTCTCGTGATGGCGGCCGGCGTCAACTACAACGGCGTCTGGGCGGCGCTCGGCGAGCCGATCTCGGTGCTCGACGCGCACAAGCACCCCTATCACATCGCCGGCTCCGACGCGGCGGGCATCGTCTGGGCCGTCGGCTCCAAGGTGAAGCGCTGGAAGGTCGGCGACGAAGTCATCGTCCATTGTAATCAGGACGACGGCGACGACGAGGAATGCAACGGCGGCGATCCGATGTTCTCCGCCTCGCAGCGCATCTGGGGCTATGAGACGCCGGACGGCTCCTTCGCCCAGTTCTGCCGCGTGCAGGACCGCCAGCTCATGCAGCGCCCCAAGCATCTCACCTGGGAAGAATCGGCCTGCTATACGCTGACGCTCGCCACCGCCTATCGCATGCTGTTCGGCCATGAGCCGCATGAGCTGAAGCCCGGCCACAATGTGCTGGTGTGGGGCGCCTCGGGCGGCCTCGGCGTCTTCGCCGTCCAGATCTGCGCGGCGTCGGGCGCCAACGCCATCGGCGTGATCTCGGACGAATCCAAGCGCGATTACGTCATGTCGCTTGGCGCCAAGGGCGTGATCAACCGCAAGGATTTCAAGTGCTGGGGCCAGATGCCCAAGGTCAACTCGCCCGAATATGTCGAGTGGACCAAGGAAGCGCGTAAGTTCGGCAAGGCGATCTGGGACATCACCGGCAAGAAGGACGTCGACATCGTCTTCGAACATCCCGGCGAAGCGACCTTCCCGGTCTCCTGCCTCGTCGCCAAGCGCGGCGGCATGGTGGTGTTCTGCGCCGGCACCTCGGGCTTCAACATCACCTTCGACGCCCGTTATGTGTGGATGCGCCAGAAGCGCATTCAGGGCTCGCATTTCGCGCATCTGAAACAGGCGGCCGCCGCCAACCAGTTCGTGATCGACCGCCGCGTCGACCCCTGCATGTCGGAGGTCTTCGCCTGGGACAAGATCCCGCTGGCGCATATGAAGATGTGGAAGAACGAGCACGCCCCCGGCAATATGGCCGTGCTGATCAACGCCCCCGAGCCCGGCCTGCATACGGTCGAGGACGTGGTCGAGGCTTACAACAAGAAAAAGTAAGCTGCTCTTGGGAGTAGCAAGGCTTGGGCGGTGGGCGCCAAATACCTCCCCTTTACGGGGGAGGTCGGCGGCCGACGGCCGCCGGGTGGGTTCGCGCCGCAACGTAGTGGTGGGGCTGTAACCCGCCCACGACCCCGTTTCCGGGGCCGCCCTTGCCGTAAGGGGCAACCTATCTCGCCATGGCCGGGCTTGTCCCGGCCATGGCGGTTCTGCAATGCGTGAAGACGTCGGCTCAAGCCTGCGGCTTCAGCGCCAGGGCCTTCTCGATTTCCGGCAGCGGGTGCTTGGTCAAATCCTTGTCCAGCTCGCCGGCGACCTTGCTTTGCGCCTTGGCGCTCAGATCCTTGCGGATTTCGCCCAAGGTCCGGGGCGGGGCGACGATGACGATTTCCTTCAGCTCGCCGCTTTCGGCGGCGGCGTTGATGCGGTCGGCCATGGCGCGGGCGAAGCGCTCTTCTTCGAGCTCATGCCAGTCCACATTCCCCATGCCGCTGCGCGCGTGAGAGCCGGCGGCGGCGAAGGCGCGACCCGGCGCATCCGATCCCTGCTCGCGGGTCGGCGGATTTTCTTCGACGCGCGTTTCGATCACGCGCAGGTCGAGAATTTCGGCGTCGCCGTGGTTGGAGAAGAATAGCGCGCGTCGGCCATCGCCGATCAGAACCCACGCGCCATTATGGACAGCAACTGCGCTCATAGCGTCCCTCGCTCACAAAAGCTCACGCCTTGGATGTGGCGGCTGGAGGAGGGGAGAGCAAGCGTGGCCGTGGCGCGTCGAAAGGACGCGCCTACCCACGTCTCATCTGTATCAGGCGGCGAGCTTCTCGGGGGGCGCCGCCGGGGCTGGCGTCAGCTTCTCGACAACCGTCTTCAGATCGCCAGCGGCTTGGGGCGCGACGCCCGCAAGCGCGGCCACGCGGCGCTTGATGCCGGCCTCGTTCACCGCCCAGGCGAGATAGCACACGGCCGCCACGAACAGCAGCGCCGTGAAGGGTTCGCCATTGCCGAGGAAGGAGAGGTCCGGGGCGCATTCATTCGCGTATTCGCAGGCGTCCGACCAATCCTGGAGATATGTTTTGACTGCTTCCAACATCGTAACCTCCTTGGCCCGTCACCATCGTGCCGGAAAAACCTTTCCCGCTCGTGGACGCGCCGACCTCTAGCTCATGTATGTCGCCGTGCTTGTGCGTTGCAACATATATTGCGCCGAGAAGCTTTCGCCAGAGTAAATTCCAACCTGCCTCGAAAAGCTATCCCGAAGGATAACAAGGCTCCGCGCCATGTTGTCGCACTGCAAAAACATTGAGCAGAGCATGCGACAGCGAGCCGACAAAGCTGTCGGCAAGCCAACAAAATACGGGGCCCCGTAAGGGACCCCGCAAATAGCGTTCCAACCTGAAAGGACGGAGGAAATCAGCCCTCCAGCAGGCGCCGGGCGATGATCTGAGCCTGGATTTCCGCCGCGCCCTAGATGTTGAGGATGCGGGCGTCGAGCAGCTTGGACGGCCTATAGATTGCCGCCGGAGTGTCTGTCATCCACATGTTCCGCTTAATCCATAGGGTCTTTCGGGCGCTTTGGAGGAGGGGATGAAGCCCGCGTCGTTGCCGCGCTGACTTTTCGACTCTTCATAAATCAGCGTGAATTCTCCGACGTAATCAAGGCCTCGATAAAAAAGCGAGGCTGGCGGGGCAGTCGGATAATCCCCGGTCAGGTTTTTTCTCGCCATCTGTGGACGCTCCTTGGCGCCCGGGGTCAGAAGGTCCAATTCGCGGCGCCGTTCATCATAAGTCATTCTACGAAAGCGATCCGACAATTCGGTATATTCGACAATACCTTCTGAATTGCAGTGCCGACGTAATTCGCCAGTTAAGACATCGAATGTAAAAACAAAATTACCGTGTCCAAGATAATATGTCTTTTTCTCGCGAGAGAAATATAGCATAATTGACGTATTGTAGGGCCGTTCTGGTATGCCGAGCCAGTCGCTAGAATGTGAGATTATCGGCAGCCACCGGCGCTTAAAGTAAAACCGCTCCTCCATCGACAGTCCCCAATGGATGGAATAGGTCAGCTGGTAGTCGGCGTCGGGAAGATCGATAGTGACAGATCGATTTTCAGCGCCATAAACAAGCAAAAATCCACAGGATAGCAGCACAGAAGTTACGAATAACTTCCGGTGAGATTTTATGTATGAGAAATTCATAAAAGGTCTCGTGAAAATGTAGACCTCCGCCCGAGGCGCCGGGCGGAGGTCAGCAATCTTGTCACCCCTCCAGCAGGCGCCGGGCGATGACCTGCGCCTGAATCTCCGCCGCGCCCTCGAAGATGTTGAGGATGCGGGCGTCGCAGAGGACGCGGGAGACCGGATATTCCAGCGCGAAGCCGTTGCCGCCGTGAATCTGCAGGGCGTTGTCCGCCGCCGCCCAGGCGACGCGGGCGCCGAGCAGCTTCGCCATGCCGGCTTCGAGGTCGCAGCGCTTGCCCTCGTCCTTCTCGCGCGCCGCGAAATAGGTGATCTGGCGGGCGATGTGAACCTCCACCGCCATCGACACGATCTTGTTGAAGACGCGCGGGAAGGCGAACAAGGGCTTGCCGAACTGGATGCGCTCCTTGGCGTATTTCAGGCCGAGGTCGAGCGCGCATTGCGCCACGCCCAGCGCGCGGGCGGCGGTCTGGATGCGGGCGGATTCGAAGGTCTCCATGAGATGCTTGAAGCCCTTGCCCTCCTCGCCGCCGAGGAGGTTTTCGGCCGGCACCTCGAAATTATCGAAGCCGATCTCGAACTCCTTCATGCCGCGATAGCCGAGCACCTCGATCTCGCCGCCGGTCATCCCGTTGGCGGGGAAGGGATTTTCATCCGTGCCGCGCGGCTTTTCGGCAACGAACATGGAAAGGCCCCTATAGCCCTTCTCGTTGGGGTTAGTGCGGGTCAGCAGCATCATGATGTCGGCGCGGACCGGATGGGTGATCCAGGTCTTGTTGCCGGTGACCTTGTAGACGTCGCCCTCGCGCACGGCGCGGGTGCGCAGATTCGCAAGGTCGGAGCCGTTGTTCGGCTCGGTGAAGACGGCGGTGGGGAGGATTTCGCCCGCCGCGATGCCCGGCAGATATTTCTGCTTCTGCGCTTCCGTGCCGCCGACGAGAATAAGTTCGCCCGCAATCTCGGAGCGCGTGCCGAGCGAGCCGACGCCGATATAGGCGCGCGACAGCTCCTCGGAGACGACGCACATGGCGATCTTGCCCATGCCCGAGCCGCCATATTCCTCAGGGATGGTGAGGCCGAAGACGCCGAGCTCGGCGAGGCCGCCGATCACTTCCAGCGGAATATAGGCGTTCTTGGAATGCCACTCATGCGCGAAGGGCACGACATTGTCGGCGGCGAATTTGCGCATCTCGCTGCGGATGGCTTCCAGCGTCTCGTCGAGGCCGGAGGCGCCGATGGTTTCGGCCGCCGAATGATGGTCGATCAGCTCGGCGAGGCGGGCGCGGTTCGCCGGCGTGTTGCCCGAAAGAATGAGCGCGTCGACGCAGGCCGGGCGCGCGGCGGCGACCTTGGCCGAGGAAAGGCCGAAGTCCGACAGGCGGACGAATTCGCCCTGGCTCATCGGAATGCCGCCATAGACCTGGGCGAGCAGCTCGGCGTAGCCGATCTGGTTCAGCAGCTCTTCCGTCTCGCCATAGGCGCCCTCGGCCGAGAGGCGCTCGGCGTAGTCGATGAGCTCTTTAAGGCCCTGCACATAGGTCGCGAACCAGGAGAGGCCGTGGGCGGCGTGCTGGTCGGCCTCGATCAGCTCGTTGGAGAGCTTGCCGTCCTTCGTCACGCGGGCGCGCACGCTGGCGAGCGCGTCATTATAGAGCGCCTCGACGGCGGCGAGCGCCTCCTTGGCGTTGGCGAGCCAGCTTTGGGGATCGAGTTTCGTCGCGACGGCTGCGGTCATTTCTTTCCTGTCTGGAATAGGGCCCGTTGAGGGCGCGGCCTGTGGAAAAATTTGCGCCCTACATGCCGCCATTTCGCCCGGGACGCAACTGGAAGGGGCATCCGCAAATCTCTCGGGTTCGCCGCCCTAATGTCCCGTCAGCATCGCAATTCTCGCCGCGCCCAATTTCAAAAAGAGCCTCAAGGGAAATCCCCGATAGCTCGGCGCGTCGGACGGCAATTCCATTTCCGACTTTCGGTGGCGCGTTTGGGTTCTCATTTCGATCGGCGGCGGGTTTCCGTCGTATCGGAGCCGATAGGTCGAGACCCAGAACCCCGGGTCGAATTTCACGAACATGCCGGAGTTGCAGCAGGAAGCGACCATTCTTCGCGTCGGCGAATTGGGTTTCAGCCGATGCTCCTCGAGAAGATCGGCGCCAGAGACGCAACGGAACCGATCGTCGCGGTAGGTCAAATAAGGCGTGCCGCCGTCTGGGTCGCGGACCAGCGCGGCGTTGGGGAGCGCTTCGATGCGCCGACCGCCTTCCTGGCAATCCGCGCAATAGCAAACGGCGCTCAGGATCGGCTCGCCGATGGCTTCGCAACGGACGCGCCCGCAGGCGCAGGAGGATATTCTGGTGGTGAGTCCCATTCGGCTCCCCTCATCAAACCGGCGTCACCCACAGCGGCAGGCCTCCCCTTGGCCGCGTCGTAAAGTCAGGGGCAAGCTCCAGCCGATGGCCGTCGACCGTCGTGAAACGAAAATCACGGACGAGCGTCGCAAGGATGGCTGTCATCTCCAGCATAGCGAAGCTCATGCCGATGCAGATGCGCGGGCCCGCGCCGAAGGGCAAATAGGCGCAACGGTGGCGCGCCTTGGCCTTTTCGGGCGCGAAACGGTCGGGGTCGAAGGCGCTCGGCTCGTCCCATAATTTCTCGTGACGATGCAGCGCCCAGATCGCGACAAAGATCGGCTCCTTCTTGAGGACCTTATGCGGGCCGAGCGTCGTATCTTCCCGCGGCTGGCGGCCGATGGCCGCAGCGGGCGGAAAGAGGCGCATCGCCTCCTGAACGACCTGTTTCGTGAACTGCAGCCTCTCGACCGTCTCCGGCCCGATGTCGTCGGCGCCGGCGATCTCTTGGACCTCCGCGCGCAGCCGTTCCTGCGACGCCTGATCCTTTGCGAGCAGCCACAAACTCCAGCCGAGCGCCACGGCGGAGGTTTCGTGTCCGGCGACCATCAGCCCGTAGAGATTGCCGATGAGCTCGGAATCCGTCATCGCCCTGCCGCTTTCGGGGTCGGTCGCGTTGAGCATCAGATCGACGATCGCGAGCGTCTGGGCGCGGGTGGCGCGGCGCGCGGCGACGATCCGCGCGGTTTCGTCATAGAGGTAGCGCATGTCCCGGTTGATCTGCGACGATCCCGGAAAGGGCAGCCAGTTCGGCAGGCTGAGCAGCGCCAATATGCGCTGCCAATTGACGCCTGAAAGCGCCCGCGTGAGCGCGGTGAGGAACCGCTCGCGGTCGAATGTCCCCTGCGCGCCGAGAACGGCGCTTTCGATGATGGAGAAAGTGACTTCCGACATCGCTTTCATGGCGTCGATCGGCGCGGTCGGCCGTTCTCGGCGCCAGGCTTGGCAAAGCTCCCCGGCGCAGCGCGCGAAGATTGGAGTCAACGCCAGAAGATTTTCGTGCCGGAACGCCGGCGCCAAAGCGCGCCGCTGCCATTTCCAATCGACGCCCTCTGCAAAAAACAACGAGCCCTTGTTGATTGCTCCTGAAAGCGCCTGAATTGTCATCACGTCGCGTTGGAAAAATTCCGCGCGCGTGAGCAGCATTTCTTCAATGAGGGCCGGGTCCGTCAGATAGATGGTTTTCGGCACGATCGGCCAAATGCCCCGCAACGACCAGAATCCCTCCCGATACGCCGCTGGCGGCCAGTTTTCGAGGAAGTTACGCTGGGTCGAGCGAAAACTCGGACGCTCATTTGGGGTGAAAGGCATGAAATCGGGATCGTGAAGCATCGCGGGTCGCCCCTGATGAATCGATAATGGCAATACCATACCTTATAGTATGTTTTTGGCAAGAGCCGCGCGCTGTGCGAGCCTAACCCTATGAGTCGTTTCAAGAAGGAAGACTGGCTGGCGCTCGGCGCAAAGCTGCTGGCGGAAGAAGGGCCGGCGGCGCTGACGATCGACCGCCTCACCGCGGCGGCGCGGCGCACGCGCGGCAGCTTCTACCACCACTTCGAAGACCGCGACGCCTTCCTGCGCGCCATGATGGAGCGCTGGCGCACGCAGGTGATCGAAATTGCAGGCAAGCGTTACGAGGCCGCGCAATCCGAAGCGGAAGTCCGCGCGCTGATGCGTGAGCAGCCCTTCGAGCTGGATTTCCGTTTCGAGCGCGAAATCCGGCGTCTCGCGGCGAGCGAGCCGATCGTGCGCGAGATATTGAACCAGGTCGACTGCGCGCGAATCGAGGGGCTCGCGTGCCTGTTGACGCATATGCGCCCGGACGTCGACGATCCGATGTCCTTCGCCTTCGTGCAATATTGCGCGGTTGTCGGCGCGCAATGGCTGCTGGAGGACCCCGACGATCCGCGCCTGCCGGCGATTCGCCGAACAGGCAACCGGCTCTTCGGTCTCAGCGAGCCGGAAGAGCCTGTGCAGTAACGGCTCGCCCTCATCCTTGGGATGGACGAGGGCGAAATGCGCCTCAAACCATTGCCGCTTGGACAGCGCGCGGTGGGATGTGTCATTCCCGGCGGGCTGAAAGCCCGACCGGGAATCCAGAGCCAAAATAGCCTAATGCTGCTCTGGATTCCCGATCGCTCGCGAAGCGAGCGTCGGGAATGACGGGTCACATCTCGCCGAGAACCTCCGCGACGGTGAAGATATCCTTGTCGCCCCGACCGCTCAGATTCATCACCATCAGATGATCTTGCGGCTTTTGCGGCGCAAGCTCGAGAACTTTTGCGATCGCGTGCGAGGGCTCCAGCGCCGGGATGATGCCCTCGAGTTTCGAGCAGATCTGGAAGGCGGCGAGCGCCTCCTTATCCGTGGCGTTGAGATATTTCACGCGGCCGGTCTGGTGCAGCCAGCTATGCTCCGGGCCGACGCCGGGATAATCCAGGCCCGCCGAAATCGAGTGGCCTTCAAGAATCTGTCCGTCGTCGTCCATGAGCAGATAAGTGCGATTGCCGTGCAGCACGCCCGGCCGGCCGCCCGCAATCGACGCCGCATGGCCGTTCGGCACAGAGACGCCGTGGCCGGCCGCCTCGACGCCGTAAATCTCGACGTCGCGATCGTCCAGGAAGGGGTGGAACAGGCCGATGGCGTTGGAGCCGCCGCCGATGCAGGCGACGAGCGAATCGGGCAAGCGCCCCTCCGCCTCCTGCATTTGCGCGCGCGTCTCATTGCCGATGATCGACTGGAAATCGCGCACCATGCCCGGATAGGGATGCGGCCCGGCGGCCGTACCGATGCAATAGAAAGTGTTGGAGACGTTGGTCACCCAATCGCGCAACGCCTCATTCATCGCGTCCTTCAGCGTGCGTGCGCCCGATTGCACGGGGTTCACCGTGGCGCCCAGCATTTTCATGCGGAAGACGTTGGGCTTTTGCCGCTCGACGTCGACGGCGCCCATATAGACGACGCATTCGAGCCCGAAGCGCGCGCAGGCCGTAGCCGTGGCGACGCCATGCTGGCCGGCGCCCGTCTCGGCGATGATGCGCTTCTTGCCCATGCGCTTGGCGAGCAGAATCTGCCCCAGCACATTGTTGATCTTATGCGAGCCGGTGTGGTTCAGCTCCTCGCGCTTGAAGTAAATCTTCGCGCCTTTTCCCTCCTCCGCATTCTGGCGGACATGCTCGGTCAGGCGTTCGGCGAAATAGAGCGGCGAGGGGCGCCCGACATAATGCGTGTGCAGATGCGCGAGCTCCGCGTGGAAGGCGGGATCGTTCCTGGCTTCGTTATAGGCGCGCTCCAGATCGAGCACGAGCGGCATCAGCGTCTCGGCGACGAAGCGGCCGCCGAAAATGCCAAAACGGCCGTTCTCGTCCGGGCCGGCGCGGAAGGAATTGGGAAGCGGCTTGGTCACGGAGCGGTTCCTCTTTGCGGTCGCCTTTCGCCCCCTCCCCAACCCTCCCCCGCTCCGCGGGAGAGGGAGTCAGGCCGCCGCCTTCATCGACGCTGCTGATCGCGAGCGTCCCCTCTCCCGCGAAGCGGGGGAGGGACAGGGAGGGGGTGCATGCAGCTATTCGTCTCGGCGAGAACCTTTAGAGCCTTCCGGCTCCAAATCAAAGCGAGCGGACGGCTTCGAGAAAGGCGCTGATCTTTCCGGCGTCCTTGACGCCCCTCTCACGCTCGACCCCGGACGACACGTCCACCGCCGGCGCGCCCGTGCGGCGCAGCGCTTGGGCGACATTCTCGGCATCGAGGCCGCCCGACAGCATCCAATGTTTCGCGCTGATGTTGCGCAGCAAATCCCAGTCGAACTGGACGCCCGCGCCGCCGGGAATCGCAGCGTCCGGCGCCGGTTTGGCGTCGAACAGCAGAATATCCGCGACGTCCTCATAAGATTGCGCGGCCGCCACATCCTCGGCGGTAGCAACGCCGATCGCCTTGATCGCGGGAAGGCCGAATCGGGCCTTCACCGCGGCGACGCGCGCCGGGGTTTCGCGCCCATGCAATTGCAGAAGGTCGGGCTCGAGGTGGTCAACAATTGCTTCGAGCGCGTCGTCGTCCGCGTCGACCGTCAGCGCCACTTTGCGAATGCGCCCCGACGCCAGCATGCCCAACGTGCGCGCCGTCTCCAGATCGATATGGCGCGGGCTTTTCTCGAAGAACACGAAGCCGGCCATATCCGCCCCCGCGGCGATTGTCGCGAGCAGGGTCTCGGGCGAAGACAGGCCGCAGATTTTGACGAGCGTATCGGACACTGCAGCCCCTCGGACCGCGAGCCTTCAGGCTCGCTCGGCTTGAATGCGCGCCCGAAGGCGCGCGGTCCTTTTATCCCCGATTATACACGTCCTGGAAACGGACGATGTCGTCTTCGCCGAGATAGGAGCCGGTCTGCACCTCGATCAGCTCCAGATCGATCTTGCCGGGGTTGATCAGGCGGTGCTTGCAGCCGATCGGCAGATAGATCGACTCATTCTCGTGCACGAGATGAACTTCGTCGTCGCGGCCGACCTCCGCCGTGCCGCGCACGACGATCCAATGTTCCGCGCGGTGGAAGTGCTTCTGCAGCGACAGGCGCTCGCCCGGCTTCACCACGATGCGCTTCACCTGATAGCGCTGGCCCTCGTCGATCGACTGGTAATAGCCCCAGGGGCGAAAGATGCGCTTATGCGCCGCCGCCTCGCGGCGGTTCTGCGTCTTCAACTCGTCGACGAGATTCTTCACCTTGTCGCCGTGCTCCTGGTTCAACACCAGCACGGCGTCCTGCGTCGTCACTACGATGACGTCGTCGACGCCGACGACCGTTGTGAGCGTGTCCTCGGAGCGCACATGGACGTTTTTGGCGTCCATCACCACGCCCTGGCCGCGCACCGAATTGCCCTGCGCGTCCCGCTCCGACAGCTCCCAGACGGCGCGCCAGGTGCCGACATCCGACCAGCCGATGTCGGCGGGGATCAGCGCGGCCTTCTCGGTCTTCTCCATCACGGCGTAGTCGATCGACTTCTTGGGCGCGCGGGCGAAGGCTTCCGCGTTCAGCACGCAGAAATCTAGATCCCGCGCGGCGCCGTCGATCGCCGCTTCGGCCGCTTCGGAAATTTCGGGCTCGAAATGCGCGATCTCGGCCTGCATGACGTCGGCGCGGAAGATGAAATTGCCGCTGTTCCAGAAATAGCCGGCCTCGATATAGCGCTGCGCCGTCTCGCGGTCGGGCTTTTCGACGAAGGCGTCGAGCTTGAGGACCTCGCTTCCCTCGTGCAGCGGCGCGCCCGGCCGCAGATAGCCGTAGCCGGTCGCCGGATGATCGGGCTTGACGCCGAGCGTGACGATATAGCCCTCGGACGCGGCTTCGGCGGCTTTCTTGCAAAGCGCGACGAGGCCGGCGCGGTCGCGCACTACATGGTCGGCGGCGAGCACGACGACGATCGTCTCGGGCGCGCGGCGCGCGGCGAGGCCGGCGGCCACGGCGACCGCCGGGCCCGAATCGCGGCGCGAGGGCTCGAGCACGATGTCGGCTTGCGCGCCGATCGCGCGTAGCTGATCGTTGATCAGAAAGCGATAGTCGCTGTTGGAGATGACGATCGGCGTCTCGAAGGCCGGGTCGGCCAGCATCGCCATGGTCGTCTGAAAGGTCGAGCGCTCGCCGACGAGCGGAATAAATTGCTTCGGCAGGCTCTCCCGCGACTCGGGCCAGACGCGCGTTCCGGAGCCCCCGCACATGATCACAGGAAGGATTTTAATCATTCAGTCCTTCTCCGGCCAACGATTTTGGGCTGCGTCGCTTGCGGCCTAAAAAACCGTTCTTCACCGATAGCTTAAGCAGACCAGAAGAAGAAAGCGCGAGCCTCCTTCAAAAATTCAGACAAGGCTTTTCTGTCGCCGTGAGCAGAATGTCATTTCTGCTCACTTCTTGTCGAGAATTTGGCTGGAGTCCAGCAGCTCGATTAGGCTTTGCCCTTTTTCTCCAGCTCCGCCTTGAGCGCGGCGAGCTTTGCGAAGGGCGAATCCGGATCGGGCTGGCGCTCGCGTCTCTCGGGAGCCGCGAAACCGCCGCCCGGCCGGCAGCGCCTGTCGTCGCGCGGGCCCCGGTCGGGCCGCGACTTGTCGAAGCGCGGCTTGTCGAAATGCGGCTTGCCGGCGGGGCGGGGCGCGCCTTCCGCGGCCGTGGCGGCGCCTTCAGGCTGGCGCGGACGGTCGCGGCGGGGCGGGCGGCGTTCGCCCTCGGCGCCGCCTTCGCGCGGTCCGCGCTGAGGCGCGCCCTGATGGCGGCGCGGGCCGGCATGGGCGTGGCGTTGCGGCGCCCAGACTTCGATCGTGGCGGGCGCTTCCGGCGGGGCTCCTTCCGCGGCGGCGGGCGCCTCGGCGGTTGCTTCGACCGCGGTCGCCTCTGCCGGCGCCTCAATGGCGGCGGTTTCCGCGACGACGTCGACGGCCGTTTCCACCGGGGCTTCCGCGACCGGCTCCGCCGGCGTTTCAGGCGGCGCAGTCTCGGCAGCCGTCTCGCTCGCCGCCTCTGCGGCGGCTTCTTCCTCGCCCGCCGGCTTCTGCGCGATCGGCTCGGTCGAGGCGGCCGGAATCAGCGGCACGGTGATCGCCGGACCCGGGCGCTGCGCGGAGGCATAGCCGAGCGACTTCAGAATCGAAGAGAAAGCCTCGCCCGAGCAGCCGGTGAGCGAGGTCATGGCGACGGTGACGACGAAGCCCTCGCCATCGGCCGCGCCGGCGGGCGGCTCGCCCGCCGTGACGCCGGGCTTATAGGCGATCGCCGGGCGGATGAGATCGGCCAGGCGCTCCAGAATATCGACGCGCACCACCCGCTCGCCGCAGACGCGGAAACCCGCGGCGCGGTAGAAGCCCTTGTGGATCGTGGGATCGGCCGCGAAGGAGGTGCGGCCCGAGGCCGCAAGATGCGGCACTTCCTCCAGCCCTTTCACGGTATCGAGCCCGCCGTGCTGCAGCGCCCACAGCAGGGACGCCAAAGCGCGGGGCGCCGGCTTCAGCAGCAGCGGCAGATAAATGTGATAGGCGCCGAATCGCACGCCGAGCTTGCGCAGGGCGGCGCGGTCCTCCTGGGAGAAGGACTTCACGTCCTTGGCGACGCGGGCGCGGTCCAGCACGCCGAGATCCTCGGCGATCTGGAAGGCCACGCCGCGCGTGACGCCCTCGAGACCCTCGCCCTTTTCGAGCGTCTCCAGCGAGCCGAGCAGCTTTTTCACATGCTGCGCCAGCCAGAGATTGAGGCGGGTCTGGACCTTCTCCAGCGCCGCGCCGGTGAGCTGCTCGTCGGCGAGGATGCGGGTCGTGGGCGTGAGCACGCTCGCGCCGGCCGCGATTTTCGCCACAGGCTCGCCGAGCCAGCGGATGACGCCGTCATTGCCGAGCACGAAGGCGTCGTCGACGGCGTCGAAGACGCGGGTGGCGCGCGCCTCGAACTCCCCGGCAAGGGCCTTCTGGGCCGCCGCATTCAGGGCCTTGGCGGCTTCGCCGGCCGCCCCCGGATCGGGCGTGAAGCGAAAGCCCTGGAGGCTCCCGACATGCTGGCCTTCCACCAGCACGTCGCCGGCGGCGTTGATTTCGGCTTCGAGCATCGCATTCTCTCTTAAACGGCGCATCAGCACGCTGGTGCGGCGATCGACGAAACGCTGCGTCAAACGGGCGTGCAGCGCGTCGGACAGGCTGTCCTCTACCCGACGCGCGACGCTCTGCCAATGCTCGGCGTCATCGAGCCAGCCAGAACGGTTCGAGATAAAGCTGACCGTGCGGACCTGCGCAAGCCGGTTGGACAGCGTGTCGATGTCGCCGTCGACCCTATCGACGGCGTCGATATGCTTCGCCATCCAATCGGGTGGAATTTTGCCGCGCCGCGCGATGAAAGAAAAGACCGATAGAGCGAGATCGGCGTGGGCGGCCGGCGAGGTCTTGCGATAATCGGGAATTTGGCAGGCTTCCCAGAGCCTTGTGACGTCGGCCGGGGTTTTGGCGTTCTTCTGCGCGATTTCGTCGCGGCTCGCCGCCTCCAGGGTCAACTGGTCGACGGCGATGGGTGCGCGCGTGAAGCGCGGATGGTCCGGCGTCTTGTCCAGCGAATGGGACAGCGCCTGGATCGACGAGAAGTCGAGATTACTGTTGCGCCATTGCAGGAGTTGGACGGGATCGAAGCGATGGTCCTCCAGCGCCTCGATCAGCTCCTCCTCGAAAGGCGGGCAGCGGCCGGTCGCCCCGAAGGCGCCGTCGCTCATATGGCGACCGGCGCGGCCGGCGATCTGGCCGAATTCCGCCGGGGTGAGGCGGCGATAGCGCCAGCCGTCGAATTTGCGGTCGGAGGCGAAGGCCACATGATCGACGTCGAGATTGAGTCCCATGCCGATGGCGTCGGTCGCAACGATGTAATCCACGTCGCCCGATTGAAAGAGTTCGACCTGGGCGTTGCGGGTGCGCGGCGAAAGCGCCCCGAGCACCACCGCCGCGCCGCCCCTTTGGCGCTTGATCCATTCCGCGATGGCGTAGACCTCCTCGGCTGAGAAGGCGACGATGGCGGTCTTGGGCGGCAGGCGGGAAATTTTCTTGTCGCCGGCGAAGGTCAACCGCGACAGGCGCGGGCGCGAAAAGATCGGCGCGCCGGGGAAAAGCTCGCCGATTAGCGGCGCCATTGTGTCGGCGCCGATCAGCAGGGTCTCCTGCCGCCCGCGCCAGCGCAAAAGCCGGTCGGTAAAAATGTGCCCTCGGTCCAGATCAGCGGCGAGCTGGATCTCGTCGATCGCGAGGAAATCCACGTCGATGTCGCGCGGCATCGCCTCGACAGTCGAGATCCAATAGGCCGGCGCGCGCGGTTTGATCTTCTCTTCGCCGGTGATCAGCGCGACGGCCTCGGAGCCGACTTTGGCGACCACGCGGCCATAGACCTCGCGCGCCAGCAACCGCAGCGGCAGGCCGATGATCCCCGTGGGAAAGGAGAGCATCCGCTCGATCGCGTGATGGGTCTTGCCGGTGTTGGTGGGGCCGAGCACCGCCGCGACCCCATGGGCGGCGGCGCGGCTTCCAGGCGGGAGCGGCGGCATGAGAATTTGTCGCTTTTCTTTTTTCTGACCCCGGGCGCCGTTATCGCCGGTGCGGCCGTCTCATAACGGAACTTTCGACGGAGCGCGAATTCACCTTCTGAACAGCCGGCGAACGAATCGCGGCCGAATCGCTGACTCGCGCCGAGTCACGCTTCGTTCCAACCAGATATGGTGTGACCTGCCTAAGTGCGACCCAGAAATGGTAGATATTGGGTTTGGTTCCGTCCGCAAGATCGGACGGGCAGCGGGACTCGCGGGGCCGCTTCTGTCAACCCTCGAAACGAGCAGCTTTTGGCGCGCCAATTAACCAGCCGGCAGAAGCGAGAACGGAGCAGGCACGAATCGCTTCTCTGGCTGGTTGCTGGTTGGTTCCGTTTAGATCTTGTGGCGCCACTTGGTAGGGGCGCAAAATGTAGCGCCGCCCCGCTGGAGCGCGTTCTGTCGCGCGAGACGGAAAGCGGTGGGCTGTTAAGGAAATCGTCTCATTCCGGCGCCGGCGGGTCGAGCCTGTGCCGCGTTCCGTGATCTTGGCCCCCGCCGCCGCCGTTCCCCAGCATGGTTAATGCGGGAGCTTTACGGTAGTCGCCCCGCCGCATGCGGATAAACAGGGCCTTAAGCTGTCGCCCGCATAGTGCGCGTGAATCATAGGAAAACCGGACGTTTCGGGGCGCGCATGGGCATTGCCTTAAGTGAAATTTGCGCCACTCTCGAAGCCTTCGCTCTCTTGTCGCTTATCGTCAGCGGCGCCGGCGCGGCCATTGCCGACCGGCTGCGTTTCCCGGGATTTGCCGAAGGCTCCCGACTCGAGCGTCTGGGCCTGTCGCTGATCTGCGGCTTCGGCTGCGTCCCCGTGATCCTCAATCTCGCCGCCCGCCTCGGGCCCGAATCGATGACGATCGCCGCCTTGGCGCTTGCGGCGTTGGGCTGGGTAGCGCTGGCGCGGCCGGGCGTGACGACCTCGCGGCTACATCCCGCCTGGATAGGCGTCGCGCTGTTCTGGATCATCTTTGCCACGGCGCTGCTCGTGGACATGCCCGGCGTCGGCAAGCTGCAGCATTCGCTGCTCGCCGTCGATTATGTGAAGCACGCCGCGGCGACCTGGTCGCTGGCGCAGTCCGGCGCGCCGCCCTGGAGCCCGACCTTTTACGATCCGGGCCGGGGGATGTCCTATTACTACCTCTTCTACACCTTGCCCGCCGCGGTCGCTGTCGTCGGCGCGCCGCTCGGCGTCGCCGCGCGCCATGCCGCCTATGCCTGCGCGCCGCTGATCGGCTTCGCGCTATTCGCGCTCGCCCAGGCGGCGCTTGCGCAGAGCGGCGCGGAAACGGCCGTCGGGGTTGCAGAGCCGAAGCCTCGGGCGCGCAATGCGCTGCTGCTGGCGCTGCTCTTTGCCACGGGCCTCGATTTCCTGCCGCTCATGACGGTCTATGTCGCGGGCGGGGGAAGCGCGGACTTTCTGTTCCTGCATTTCACCGATTGGGACGAGCAGGTCACCTCCTGGTTCAACAGCGTGATGTGGGTGCCGCATCACGTCGCGGCGCTCTGCGCGGCCTTCGCTGGTTTTATCGCGCTCACCGCGCCGGGCGCCGACTGGCGGCGCGTGGCGCTCGCGGGCCTCGCCTTCGCCTCCATGGCGGGCGAATCCGTCTATGTCGCCATGCCGGCGGCGCTCGGCGCCGGCTTCTGGCTACTCTCCCTTCTCTGGCGGCGCCGGGCCGAAGATGCGATTCGTCTCGGCATTGCTGGCGTTCTTGCGCTTGGCCTGGCTGCGCCATGGCTCGTGACGCTGCTGCCGCGCGTCGGGGGAGGGGGCGAGGCGACGCCGATCGGCTTCGCCTTGCGCGGCCCGGAATGGATCGACATCCTTGCCGGCTCGCGCGAGGCGGGGACGATGTACCGCGGCCTGTCGATACCGCTCTTCTATCTCATCGATTTCGGCGTCTTCGCGCTTGGCTCCGTGGTCTTCTGGCGCAAGGCGGGCCGGCGGGGGCGCGCGAGCGAATTCGGCTTGCTGCTCATCTGCCTTACCGTCGCCTCCCTGCTGATCGGTTCATTCTTTCGCTCGACGGTCCTTCTCAACGATCTTGGCTGGCGGGCGATGCTCTTTGCGCAATTCGCCACGCTCGTCTGGACCGCCGCGGCCGCGCGGCAAGGGCATTTGTTTCGCGGCGGGATCGGCGTCTCCGCCGGCGCCTGTCTCGTCCTCGCCTATCTGGCGTTGGGCGTCGCGGTCGCGCAACTGCGCCTTTATTTCCCTCTCGAGCACTTGCGCGCGACGCTCGCCGACGAGATGGCGGCCTGGAGCTGGCTGGACGCGCATCTGCCGACGGGCGCCGTCGCGCAGGCGTATCCTGAAAAGAACCGCGCCTATGGCTATGGGCTCTATGGGCGTTTTCCTGTCGCCGTCGCCGATCGGCACAATGCGCGGCTCTTCGGCGCCCGCGAGGCCGAGATCGACGAGCGCATCGCTTTCCTCGGGCCGATCTTTGTGGATGCAACGCTCTCGCTCGACGAGGCGCGTCGTCGTGCGGCGCGCCATAATATCGCGGCGCTGGTCGTCGCTTCGCGCGACCCGGTTTTTGCCGCGCCCGGCGCCTGGACCGCGACGGCGGCGCCCGCCTACGCCAATCAAAATTTCCGCGTCTATCTCCTGAACGGCGCCCATCATGACGCAAATGACTGAGACGCGGTCGACACTCCGCCGCGCCTTCGCGCTCGTCCTTCTCTACGCCGCGGCGACCCTCGTCGGCGGCGTGATCTTCGTCGCGCTGCTGCGCGCGGCGCTGGCTCTTCTTGGTCCCGGCGTCATGTTCTATCGCGGCGTCGGCGCGCTCATTGTCGACTTCCTCCTGCTGATCGTGCTGGTTGCGGCGGCGGCCGCGCGCCTGCCGCGCCGCTTCGGGATCGACGGCGCCGACGCGCTCGGCGCGGCCATGGTCGCGACGTCGCTGCTCTTTGCGGCTTTCGTTTTGGGACCGATCACAGCCGATCGGTCGATCTCGGTTTTCATGTTGTCGCAGTTCGACGCCGCCGATCGTCCGGTGACTGCGGCGGAAGCGCGCGACGCCTTTGTGCGCGTCTATGTGGACGATTGGGCGCAGATCGACCGGCGACTGAAGGAGCAGGCGCTCTCCGGCAATCTCGAACAGGGACCGGACGGCTGGCGTCTGACCGCGCAGGGCCGCGCTTTCATGAAGACCGCACGGGCCCTGTCGTCGATCTTCGGCGGCGACCCGCGCTTCGTCGGGCGCAAGGATTAGGAGAAGGGGCCGTAACAGTTCTCGCTGCGAAGCCGCTGACTCTGGTCGAATCGCCGCCGCACGGACAGTTTCTGAGCACTGGTTTGCCAGAAATTCACTCGTCGACAAACCTCCGAGGCGGCCTCGTCCTTCGAGACGCGAGCTTTGCTCGCTCCTCAGGAAGAGGCCTAAGTGTTTGGCGTAGATGCAGAAGCCCCTCATGCTGAGGAGCCTGCGCAGCAGGCGTCTCGAAGCACGAGGGGCGTCAACGCCACTTTATCGGCCGCCGCATGTCCGCGCCCTCTCACGTGCCGTAAAATTGCCTGTGCGCGAATCGCGCCGCCGGCCGCCCCGTCTTTGACTTGCCCCGCCGCCCTTGGCTACAAGCCTCCCTCCCTTCACGGAGAGAGGCGAGCATATGGCGTCGATCGTCGAGCGGCTGAGCGAGGAACTTGCGGCGAAACCTTGGCAGGTGGAGGCTGCGGTCGGCTTGCTCGACGGCGGTTCGACAGTGCCCTTCATCGCCCGCTACCGTAAGGAGGCGACGGGCCAGCTCGACGATACGCAGCTTCGCAAGCTCGAAGAACGGCTGCGGTATCTTCGCGAGCTCGAAGAGCGCCGCAAGGCGATTCTCGAGTCGATCGAGTCGCAGGGCAAGCTCGACGACGCGCTGAAGCGCGTCATCATGGAGGCCGACAATAAGGCGCGCCTCGAAGATATTTATCTGCCCTTCAAGCCCAAACGCCGCACCAAGGCGCAGATCGCCATCGAAGCCGGCCTCGCGCCGCTCGCCGAGGCGCTGCTCTCCGCGCCCGACAAGGACCCGAAGGCTCAGGCGGAAGCCTTTGTCAACGCCGAGAAGAATGTCGCGACCGTCGAAGCGGCGCTGGAGGGCGCGCGCGCCATTCTCGTCGAGCGATTCGCGGAAGACGCCGACCTCATCGGCGCGCTGCGCGAAACCCACTGGCAGCAGGCGGTTCTCAAATCAAAGCCGCGCGAGGGCAAGGAAGCCGCCGGCGCTAAATATTCCGATTACTTCGAGTTTTCGCAGCCGATCTCCAAGCTTCCCTCACACCGCATCCTCGCGCTGTTCCGCGGCGAGAAGGAGGAGATGCTGGAGCTCGAAATGGCGCCCGAGGCAGAGCCCGGCTTAGGGGGCTATGAAAGCCGCATCGCGCGGCGCTATCAGATCGAAGATCGTGGCCGGCCCGGCGATAAATGGCTCACCGATACGGCGCGCTGGGCCTGGCGCACCAAGATCGAGCTGCATCTTTCGGTCGACGCGCGCGCGCGCCTGTGGCGTCTCGCGGAAGACGAAGCCATTCGCGTCTTCGCCGAAAATCTGCGCGATCTTCTGCTCGCCGCGCCAGCCGGCGCGCGCGCGACCCTAGGCCTCGATCCGGGCTTTCGCACCGGCGTAAAGGTCGCGGTCATCGACGCGACCGGCAAGATCGTCGCCACCACCCCCATCTATCCGCATGAGCCGCAGCGGCGCTGGGACGAGTCGATCGCCACGCTCGCGAGCTTGGCGCGCCAGCACAAGATCGAGCTCATCGCCATCGGCAATGGCACGGCCTCACGCGAGACGGATAAGCTCGCGAGCGAGCTGATCTCCAAGCATCCGGAGTTGAAGCTCACCAAGATCGTCGTGTCGGAGGCCGGCGCCTCGGTTTACTCGGCTTCCGAATACGCTTCCAAGGAACTCCCCGACCTCGATGTGACGCTGCGCGGCGCCGCCTCCATCGCGCGACGTCTGCAGGACCCGCTCGCCGAGCTCGTGAAAATCGAGCCTAAATCGATCGGCGTCGGGCAATATCAGCACGACCTTTCCGAGATGAAGCTATCGCGCGCGCTCGACGCTGTAGTCGAAGACTGCGTGAACGCCGTCGGCGTCGACGTCAACACGGCTTCCGCCCCGCTGCTGGCGCGCGTGTCGGGCCTTGGCGAGACGCTCGCCGCCAATATCGTCGCGCATCGCGACGCCAACGGGCCTTTCCGCACGCGCGCGGAATTGAAGAAGGTGCCGCGCCTCGGCCCCAAGGCGTTCGAGCAGAGCGCGGGCTTTTTGCGCATCATCGATGGCGACGATCCGCTCGACCGCTCGGGCGTACACCCGGAAACCTATCCGCTGGTGCGCCGCATCCTCGACGCGGCGAAGACCGACATCAAATCGCTGATCGGCAATACGAACGAATTGCGTAAGCTGAAGCCCGCGCAATTCGCGGACGAGACCTTCGGCGTCCCGACCGTCACCGACGTGCTGGCGGAATTGGAGAAGCCCGGCCGCGATCCGCGCCCCGCCTTCAAGACCGCGACCTTCCAGGAGGGCGTCGAGACCCTCAACGATCTGAAGCCCGGCATGGTCCTGGAGGGCGTCGTCACCAATGTCGCCGCCTTCGGCGCCTTCGTCGACATCGGCGTGCATCAGGATGGTCTGGTGCATATTTCGGCCTTGTCGAAGGAGTTCGTCAAAGACCCGCGCAGCGTGGTGAAGCCCGGCGACATCGTCAAAGTGAAGGTCATGGAGGTCGACGCGCCGCGCAAGCGCATCTCGCTCTCCATGCGCCTCGACGACGCCCCGGGCCAGCAGGGCAAGGGCGGGCAGGGCGGCGGCGGCGCCGGCCGCGATCAGGGGCGCCCGCGCGGGCCGCAGCAATTCACCTCGGCGCCGAAGGGCGGCAAGCCGGCCGGCAATAGCCCCGGCGGACTCGGCGAAGCGCTGCTGGCGGCGATGAAGCAGAAGGGCGGGCGTTAAAAAGAGGCGATCGCATAGGGGGCGAAAACGCTCGCGCCGATCGCGGCCGCTCCCAGCGCCGCAATCAGAACGGCGCCGGCGGCGACGTCTTTCGCCTTCTCGACCTCGGGATGATGCTGCGGCGAGACGACATTGCAGACATGCTCGAAGGCGGTGTTCACCGCCTCGGCCACCCAGACGGTCGTCACCGCGGCAAAGAGCCAGCGCCATTCCTCGGGCCGGACCTTATAGGCAAGCCCCGCCGCCACAACGCCAATGGTTGCGCCGGCGTGAAGCCAAGCGTTGTGCTGGGAGCGCAGCATGAAGCCTAGCCCCGCGAAAGCATAGGAGAAGCTTTTCAACCGCGCCTGCGGCGAAAAGGCGCCCGGCTTTTTCAAGGGTTTGCTCTCCCCGAATCGCGGACACTCAGCCCTGCGGACGCTTTGCCGGCGTCGTCGACCAGCCGTTCGAGCACTTTCAGATAGTCGGAAAAGCGTTTGCGTCCGGGGCTCGTAATGCGGCAGGTCGTCAGAGGGCGATTCTCCTCCAAACGCTTGTCGATGGCGATGAGGCCGTCTTCCTGCAGCACCGCAAGATGGCGGCTGAGATTGCCGTCCGTCAGGCCGCAAAGGCGTTTGAGCTCCGAGAATGGCAAGCCCTTCGGAAAAGAGAGGAGCGCGGTCAGAAGGGCGAGGCGCGCCTTCTCGTGAATGACGCGGTCGAGGCCCTCATAGGCGAAACGCCCTTTCTCGGTCTCGCGCCGCGGCACCTGTCTCCTCCGTCACTAGCGACCGGGGCAACCCCGGCCGCCCGCCAGGCCAAGCCTCCGCCTAAGCTTTGCATGGCAAAGTATGCGGTGGCCCGGGCGCACGTCAAGCGCGCGCGGGCCCATCTCAGGGCGCGGAATTCGGGGTAACAAACCCTCCGCAGCCGCGTCATGCCCGCGCTTGTCGCGGGCATCTACGCCGGGACATGACGACACGCGGGGAGAAGAAGCGGCGTTGGTCCCGCTCATATTCTTAAGCTTTCCGCGTCGGCGCGGCGTGGATGGCCGCGACAAGCGCGGCCATGACGCCGGAACACGCGCGGCTCATTCTCTGAAAGTAATGGTCCCGCTCGACGCCGTCATAGCGGCCGGTCTTCAAGCAGCAGCGCTTGAAAGCTTTTCAGGGAGCCGCAGGGACAGGGATCGGCGCGGCCGAGCTTTTCCACGAGCTCCTTATCGCCGTGAATGATTCGCGCGCCGCGCTTCACATGGGTTTCGGAGTTGAAGCCCTTACGGCGCTTGGACGTGCGCTCGAAAGCAGGCGAAGTTGTCTAAAATTTTCGGCATAATCGCCTCCCTATGCATTTTGAGAAAAATGGAGCGGGTGAAGGGAATCGAACCCTCGTATTCAGCTTGGAAGGCTGCTGCTCTACCATTGAGCTACACCCGCGACCCTTTTTCTATGCCAAGCCGCGCGCCGCTTTGCAACGGCGAATCCGTCGCGTGGGCCGCGCGCATTTATCTATTTGACAGCGCCGCCGGAGCCCACTAACCCGAGCGCCCGATGGTCAATCAACAGGCGGGCGTTCCAACGCTGCCCCTTTCGTAAGGATCAACGAACCGTGGCCAAACCGGAACTCGGCGCCAAGCGCCAATGCCAGTCCTGCGCAACGAAATTCTACGACCTCAACAAGAGCCCGATCGTCTGCCCGAAGTGCGGGACGATCTTCCAGATCACCGCGCTTTCGCGCGCGCCCGGCCGCGTGGAGGAGGAAGAGAGCGAGGTCGAGAAGGAGGGCGTCGAAACCGTGTCGCTCGATGAGGTCGAGGAGAGCGAGAATGCGGCCGAGACGCTCGATGTCGACGAAGACGTCGAGATCGACGACGCCGGCGACGACGACACCTTCCTCGAAGAGGAAGAGGGCGAGGACGACGACGTCTCCGGCCTCATCGACGGCGACATCGAGACCGACGACGAGGGGTGAGCGTCGCGCCCTTTCGGGCGTGGGGGCGAAATAGCCAACAAAAAACCCGCGGCGAGCGCCGCGGGTTTTTTTGTTTGTGTTGAGGAATGATTATTTGCCGCGACGGCGGCGCTGCTGACCCAGGCCCATCTCTTTGGCGAGATTGGAGCGCGCCTGGGCGTAATTGGGGGCGACCATCGGATAATCGGCCGGCAGGCCCCATTTCTCGCGATATTCCTCGGGCGAGAGGCCGTATTGCGTGCGCAGATGGCGCTTCAGGGATTTGAACTTCTTACCGTCTTCGAGACAGACGATGTAGTCGTTCGTCACCGAGCGCTTGGGGGCGATGGCGGGCTTCGGCGGCTCGGCCGGTGCGGCGGCCACGGTGGAGCCGACGCGCTGCAACGCATTATATACTTCGCTGATGAGCTGAGGCAGATCGGAGGCTGGCACGGAATTGTTGCTGACATAGGCCGATACAATGTCCGCGGCGAGTTCGATATTGTTGGGCAGGTTCATTTAAGGGCGCCTATTGCGTCACGTGGGGACCCTGAGAGGGCTGGCGTCTTCTCTCGGGAAGCGTCGCCGCTTCAAATAGCTCGGACAAAACCTTTTACGCGACGGGCTTTATCGAACAGGCGAAGACTAAACGTCAATTTATGCCATTTATCCCCCTGCATCAAGAATTATGCTCCATTAAATTTAGGTCATCTCATTTACGCCATATGTTTCTCTTTCGAGCGCGCCGCAGCAGCGCAGAGCCGCCCAGAATCGCAAAGTCTTGAGCCCGTCCATGGGACGAACAGGCGAAGATCGGCCTAGATGAGGTTATGGAGGATGGTTATTGAGCAGTAACACAATGCCTTGCCTGTTCGACTCGACTTGGAGCCGCAATGTCCACTTTCAGGGCCGTACGAATTGATGTCCAGTCGGGCGCCCAGAGCGCCGATTATGTGGAGATGACAGAGGACGAGCTGATGCCCGGCGACGTCGATCTCGCGGTGCTCTACTCGGCCATCAATTACAAGGACGGTCTGGCGGTGACCGGAAAAGCCCCGGTGGTGCGCCGCTTTCCGATGATTCCGGGCGTCGATCTCGCCGGACGGGTCACCCGATCGGCGCATGCGGGTTTTGCGCCGGGGGACCTCGTCGTCGCCACGGGCTGCGGCCTGGGCGAGGCGCATTTTGGCGGCTTCGCGCAGAAGGCCCGGCTCCCCGGCGAATGGCTGGTCAAGCTCCCCGGAGCGTTGACGCCCGCGCGCGCGATGACGATCGGCACGGCGGGGCTTACCGCCATGTTCTGTCTTTTCGCGCTCGAGCGGCATGGCCTCTCGCCCGCTGACGGAATGGCCGTGGTCTCCGGCGCCTCTGGCGGCGTCGGCTCCTTCGCCGTCGCCCTCCTGGCGCAGGCCGGCTGGCGCGTCGCCGCCATCACGGGGCGTCCCGCCGAGGCCGATTATCTGAGATCCATCGGCGCGGCCGAAATATTGACGCGGGAGGATTTTTCGTCCCCCGGCAAAGCGCTGCAAACCCAACGCTTCGCCGCCGGCGTCGATACGGTCGGCGGCGCCACGCTGGCGAATATGCTTGCGCAGACCCGGTTCGACGGCGCGATCGCCGCCTGCGGCAATGTCGGCGGCATGGATCTGCCCGCGAGCGTCGCGCCTTTCATCCTGCGTGGCGTGTCGTTGCTCGGCGTCGAAAGCGTTCGGCCAAGAATAAATTTGCGCCGCGAAGCCTGGGCGCGGCTCGCGACAGACCTGGACGTCGCGATGATCGACGCCATGTGTGAGATAATCCCCTTCGATCAGGCGCTGGAGAGGGCGCGCTCGATCGTGGGCGGGAAGATACGCGGGCGGGTCGTCATCGAGATGCGCTGAGCGTCGCTTCGACCAATTGTCGCAGCGCCGCGCGACGCCTCGACGAACGCATTCGCTTCGGTTGTAATCGGCATTCGGCCGCCGAGCGGATCGCGCTCCCGGACCGCGCTCTTGGACCGTTTAGCTTTTCATGCCCTCGGGGCGCCAAAGGTAGGACGCATGAGTTCGGCATTCACCAAAGAACAGGACGACGACAATCCGCGCGAGGATTTGCCCGATCGTCCGATCAGCCCGCATCGCAATCTGGTGACGCAAGAAGGCTTGCAGCAGATCGACGACGCTATGACGCGCCTGCTGGCCGATCTGGAAAAGGCGAACGCCGCTGGCGACAATCATGCGATCGCGCTCGCCCAGCGCGATTTGCGCTACTGGCGGGCGCGCCGCGCCAGCGCTGAGATCGTGCCGCGCATCGCCGACCATTCGCATGTGCGCTTCAGCCACCGTGTCGTGGTGGAGCTGGAGGGCGGGGAGCGCCGGGCGTTTCGCCTTGTGGGCGAAGACGAGGCTGATCCGGCGAAAGGGCTGCTTCCCTATGTCGCCCCGCTTGCGCAGGCCCTGATGGGCAAGGCCGTCGGCGACGAGGTCGAGGTCGGCCATCACCGCGCGCAGATCGTCGAGATCGCGTAACAAAAAGCCGCGCGTTTCCGCGCGGCTAATTTGTCGCCAAACCTCCGAGGCGGCCTCGTCCTTCGAGACGCGAGCTTCGCTCGCTCCTCAGGATGTGGCCTAAGTGTTTTTGCAGAAGCTCCTCATGCTGAGGAGCCTGCGCAGCAGGCGTCTCGAAGCACGAGGTGCGTCACCGCCATTTTATCAGCAGTCTGAGCCGCGCGTTCCCGCGCCGCTCGACTTCGTTCTCTATCCTACGCGCCGGCGCTATGCCGCCTTGCGCGCAACCTTCTTGGCGGGGCTCTTGGTTTCCTGCGTTTCGGCCTTCTGCGCAACCGCGGCCGCCTTCCGAGGCGCTTCCGGCTTGGCGACAGCGGCCTTCGGCGCAGAGGCTTTTTGAGCCGGGGCGGGTTTTTCCGCTGCAGCTTTATCAGCCGCCGGCTTCGCCGAGGCGCGTTTCAGGCGGCGCTTGATCGAGCTCCACAGCTCTTTCATTTCCTGCGCGGCGACGCCCTCGGGGTTATATTCCGCGACCCCGAGGCCCAGACGCGCGGCTTCCTGGTAGTCGACGCGCGAGGAGACCAGCGGCGCAAGCAGACCGCCCATCGCCTGCAGCGCTTTGGCGCCGAGATCGACGCGCGCGCTCTGCTGCGACGGCGGGCATTGGTTGAGCAGGAAGGCGTAGTCACAACCTTCCTCCTTCACCTGCGCGCGGGTTTTTTCGCTGGCCCAAAGATCGAAAGCGTTCGGACGCGCGGGAATGATGCAAAGGTCCGCCGCGCGCACGGCGGCAAGCAATTGTTCGCCGTCATGGCCCGGCGCGTCGAGGATGACCAAAGTGATCCCCTTTTTTTCCAACGCCGAGATTGCCTTGGCGAGCTTTCCCGCCGGCGCGTGCTCGACGCCGATGTCGGACGCCTCGCGCGAGCTCGCCCATTTGACGAGAGTTTGCAGCGGGTCCAGATCGAAGATGAAAACGCGCTCGCCGGCCGCGCGCGCGGCGACGGCGACGCTGCTCGCGAGGGTGCTCTTGCCCGCGCCGCCCTTTTGCGTAACGAAAGCTATTGTTCGCATTCTTTTGGTTCCGTTTTGGCGTTTGCTCGGTTCGGCAAGGCTTTACGCGAAACGCGGCAATTGTCGGCAGCACCCAAGCTTATGCGGCCGAATCATTTACTTGCGTGCAGGGTAAGCTTTGGCTAACGCGCCGTCGAGGCGTCAATTGATCGGCGCCGACACAAGTAAAGACTCTGACCATCCGAGATTCCAATGCCCGACCTCTTCGAAAACGCGAAACTCGACGAAAGCGCGCCGCGCCCCTTGGCGGACCGTCTGCGCCCGACTCGCCTCGAAGAGGTGGTTGGACAAGATCACTTGCTCGGAGCTGACGGCGCGCTCACGCGGCTCGTTCGCGGCGGCTCGCTCGGCTCGCTTATTCTTTGGGGGCCGCCCGGCTCCGGCAAGACAACGGTGGCGCGCCTGCTCGCGCATGAAACAAAACTCGCCTTCGTGCAGATTTCGGCGATCTTCTCCGGCGTCGCCGATCTCAAGAAGACATTCGAGGCCGCGCGCGCGCGCCGCACGACAGGGCAGGGCACGCTGCTCTTCGTCGATGAGATCCATCGTTTCAACCGCGCCCAGCAGGATAGTTTCCTGCCTGTGATGGAAGACGGCACGATCACACTGATCGGCGCCACGACGGAAAACCCGTCTTTCGAGCTCAACGCCGCTTTGCTGTCGCGCGCGCGCGTCATGACCTTCAAATCGCTCGACGCCGCGGCGATCGAAAAACTACTGGCGCGCGCCGAAGAGACGGAAGGCAAGAAGCTGCCGCTCGACGCCGACGCCCGCGAGGCTCTGGTCGCCATGGCCGATGGCGACGGCCGCGCCGCGCTCACTCTGTCGGAGGAAATCTGGCGCGCGGCGCGCGCGGGCGAAATCTTCGACCGCGCCGCGCTGGCGGACGTCGTTCAGCGGCGCGCGCCCATCTACGACAAGGCGCAGGAGGGCCATTACAATCTCATCAGCGCGCTGCACAAATGCGTGCGCGGCTCGGACCCCGACGCGGCGCTCTATTACTTCGCGCGCATGCTGGACGCGGGCGAAGACCCGCTCTTTCTCGCCCGGCGCATCGTGCGCATGGCGGTCGAGGACATCGGCCTCGCCGATCCGCAGGCGCTCGTCATCGCCAACGCCGCAAAGGACGCCTACGACTTTCTCGGTTCGCCGGAAGGCGAGCTCGCTCTGGCGCAGGCGGTGATCTATGTGGCGACCGCCCCCAAATCCAACGCCGGCTATGTCGCCTATAAGAAGGCGCGCCGCCTCGCGCAGGAGAAGGGCTCGCTCATGCCGCCCAAGGTCATCCTCAACGCGCCGACCAAGATGATGCGCGAGGAAGGCTATGGCGAGGGCTATGAATATGACCATGATTCTCCTGACGCCTTCTCCGGGCAGAATTACTGGCCCGAGGCGCTCGGGCGCCAGCGGCTCTATCAGCCGGTCGAGCGCGGCTTCGAGCGGGAACTCGCCAAGCGCCTCGATTATTGGGAGCGGTTGCGGCGCGAACGCAACGCAAAATGACCGGGGAACTGCACGATTATGTTGCGCAATTGTCACGCAGGCTGGCAAACGTGATGCACAAGGCTTGTTCAGGTCGCCTTTCGATTGACCGTCCGCGAGGTCAGCCGTAAGTCTAGCCGTGACGGCGCGGAGGTCGCATTCAAGCGGCAGAAGCCCAAGAATTCGAAATATCTACGAAGGGGTCGATTATGGCCAAGTTTCCTGTCGCCGCCGGCGTTGTGCTGGCTCTTGTTGCGGGTTCCGCTTTTGCCGCCGATCTCCCGTCGCGCAAGGGACCGCCGCCGGTCTTTGTTCCCCCGGCGCCGAGCTTCACCTGGAACGGCCTCTATGGCGGTATCAACATCGGCTATGGTTTTGGCGCCGGCTCCAATGAGACGGGCGGCTTCATCTATCCGTCGCCGTCGGCTGCTCCGGGCTTCTCCGCTGCGTGGAACGCTCCGCAGAATCTGAACGGCGTCACGGGCGGCGGTCAGATCGGCTACAACTTCCAGTTCTCGCCGTGGCTCGTTGTCGGCGCCGAAGCTGACATTCAGGCGGCCGACATCAACAGCCAGTCGAATGTCGTCGGCGCGACGACCAGCCCGTCGACCGCTTTCGCGGCCACCCGGGCCGGCGGCCCGATCCTGCACAGCGCCTTCGTGAACTCCGCGAAGAGCGTCGATTGGTGGGGCACGGTTCGTGGCCGCATCGGCGTGACGCTTCCGTCCTGGCCGAATCTGCTGGTCTACGGCACGGGCGGCTTCGCCTATGGCCAGGTGGATCAGACCGTCTCGGTCGCCGACATCTTCCTGACGGGCCCCGCCGGCGGCGCCGTGATCGGTCGCGCCAAGTCGTTCGGCACCAAGACGGGCTGGACCGCCGGTGGCGGCGTCGAGTGGTCGCCGCTCGCTTTCCCGGCCTGGTCGCTGAAGGTGGAATATCTCTACACCGATCTCGGCTCGACCAATGTGGTCATCCCGGGCGTGCTCACGACCTTCGTGGTTCCCGGCTGGGCTGGTTCGCACAGCTCGCCGACCCAGTTCCACACGGTTCGCGCCGGCCTGAACTGGCACTTCAATCCCTTCGCCGCTCCGGCGCCGGTTCTGGCGAAATACTGAGCCTTTCGCCAGCTTAGACGATTGCGAAGCCCGGCCCTTGTGGCCGGGCTTTTTCATTTGATTACAAATGCGTCATGTTGCGGGAGCGGCATGGACGCGCGTTGCAGCGCGGCCTATAGCAGGGGCGTCGGAGCATATTTGGGCAAGTCCCGCTCGAGCCGTGTCGCGCTTGGCGTCGGGCGCGTGCGGGTGCTAACCCTGTTCACTGGACCTTCGCCGACGCGCCCCGGAGCCCCACAGCTTAAATGCCCCGCAAAGCGCCCCTTCTTCTCGCAATCATTGTGAGCCTCGCCATTGGCGCGGCTCTGCCGGGCCTTTTCGCGAAGATGCGCGGGAGTGCGCCCGGCGACTCCGGCGCCGGCGCGCAGCAGGCGGCGAGCCCCGCTGCGCCCGAAGGGCTGATCAAGCTGTCGCCCGAGCAGATCGACGCCGCCAAGATCGGCGTCGCGAAGGCGGGCCCCGGCGTGCTCAAGCGCCAGATCACCGTGCCAGCGACGGTGAAGCCCGATCCCGACCATCTCGCCCGCGTCGCCGCCAAGGTCTCCGGCGTCGTCGCCGAAATGCGCAAGAAACTCGGCGACGAGGTGGCGAAGGGCGAGACGATCGCCGTCATCGATTCGCGCGAGGTCGCTGACGCCAAGAGCGAATATCTCGCCGCGCTCGCCAATTACGAGCTGCAATCCCAGCTCTTCCAGCGCGAGAAGGGCCTCTTCGAAAAGAAGATCACCGCCGAGCAACTGTTCCTGAAAGCCAAGGCGACTTTCACGGAAGCGAAGCTCCGCCTCGATCTCTCGCGCGGCAAGCTCGCGGCCCTCGATCTCTCCGAAAGCGAGATGACGGCGCTCGCCAATCAGCCCATCGCGCGGCTGCGTGAGAAGGAGATTCGCGCGCCGATCAAGGGCCGCGTCATCGAGCGCCTGACCAATCTCGGCCAGCCGGTGACGCCGGAAAGCCAGATTTACGTTCTGGCCGATCTTTCCGAGGTGGAAGCCGAGCTCGCGGTTCCCATCGCCAATCTCGCCAGCGTGCGCGTGGGACAGCCGGTGGTCGTCAAGGGGGCGGATGGGCGCGCTTTCCAAGGCGCCGTGCGCGTCGTCAACGCCCTCATCACGCCCGAGACGCGCACGGGCCATGTGATCGCCGCCTTCAAAAACCCGGATTACGCCATTCACCCTGGCGTTCTGCTCAACGCCGAGATCGCACTTGAACAGAGCCCCGCGAAAGTCGTCGCGCCGCGCGCCGCGGTGCAGCTCATCCACAATGAGCCGACGGTCTTCGTGCGAGTGAAGAATGGCTTTGAAAAGCGCGTCGTCGAACTGGGCGACGGCGACGAAGGTTCTGTGGAGATCGTGAAAGGCCTCTCGCCCGGAGAGACGATCGCGGTGGATAACAGCTTCGTGCTGAAGGCCGAAGCCGGCAAGAGCGAAATTCCCGAGGAGTGACGGCTCTAAGACCATGATGCAGCGGATCATCGCCTTTTCGGTCCATAGCCGCTGGCTGGTCGTCCTCCTGGTCGCGCTGGTCGGCGCCTTCGGCGCTTTCGCGCTCGTGCATCTGCCGATCGACGCCGTTCCCGACATCACCAATAATCAGGTGCAGATCAACGCCCGCGCGCCGGCCCTCTCCGCCTTCGAGATGGAGAAGCAGGTCACTTATCCGATCGAGAACGCGCTCGCGGGCATTCCGGGTCTCGACTATACGCGCTCGCTCTCGCGCAACGGCTTTGCGCAGGTGACGGCGGTCTTTTCCGATGGCGTCGATATTTTTTTCGCGCGTCAGCAGGTGAATGAGCGCGTTGCCCAGGCGCGCGAGGATTTTCCGCCGCAGATCGAGCTGCGCATGGGCCCGATCGCGACGGGCCTGTCCGAAATCTACATGTGGACCGTGCGCTACGCGGAGCCGCATAAGCTCGCCGATGCGGGCGAGCCCGGCTGGCAGCGCGACGGCGCCTATCTGACGCCGGAAGGCGCGATGCTGCGTACGACCGTCGCGCAGGAATCCTATCTGCGCACCGTGCAGGACTGGATCATCCGCCCACAATTGCGCACGGTGCCGGGCGTCGCCGGCGTCGATTCGCTCGGCGGTTTCATGCGGCAATATCATGTGCAGCCCGACCCCGCGAAGCTAACATCGCTCGGCCTGTCCTTCGGCGATCTTGCGGCGACGATCCAGAAGAACAACGTCAGCCGCGGCGCCGGCTATGTCGAGCGCAATGGCGAGGGCCTCGTCGTGCGCAGCGGCGGCCGGCTGGAGACTGTCGAGGACATCGCCAATGTCGTGGCGACGACGCGAAATGGCGTGCCCGTGCGCGTAGGCGAGATCGCCAATGTCGCCATCGGCAAGGAGCTGCGCACGGGCTCGGCCAGCATGAATGGCGAGGAAGTGGTTATCGGCACGGCGCTGATGCTGATCGGCGCCAATAGCCGCACCGTCTCGGCGGCGGTGGACGCCAAGGTGAAGACCGTCACGAAGTCCCTTCCCCCGGGGATCGAAGTCAAGACGATCCTCAACCGCACGCTCCTGGTCGACGCGACTATCAAGACCGTCGCCAAGAATCTCCTGGAAGGCGCGGGGCTCGTCATCCTCGTGCTCTTCGTGATGCTGGGCAATTTCCGCGCGGCGGTGGTGACGGCGACGGTCATTCCGGTGACCATGCTGCTGCTCGCCATCGGCATGTATATCGGCAAGATCAGCGCCAATCTGATGAGTCTCGGCGCGCTCGATTTCGGCCTCATCGCCGACGGCGCCATCATCGTCGCGGAGAACAGCCTGCGCCGCCTCTCCGAACGCCAGCATATGGCGGGGCGCCCGCTCACCACCGAGGAACGTCTCGAGACGGTCATCGATTCAGCCGTCGAGATGCGGCGGCCCACCGTCTATGGCCAATCGATCATCATTCTCGTCTACTTACCGATCCTGAGCTTCACGGGTGTCGAAGGAAAGATGTTCCATCCGATGGCGATGACCGTGATCATCGCGCTTCTGTCGGAGTTCCTTCTCTCCCTCACCTTTTTCCCCGCGATGATCGCGCTTTTCGTCTCGGGCGCCAGCGAAGAGCACGACAATGCGATCGTGGGCTCGCTCAAGCGCATGTATGAGCCGGCCTTGCGTTGGGCGATGGAGGCGCCGGTGAAAGTTATGGCGATCGGCGTCGCCTCCTTCCTCTTCGCCGTGCTTCTCTATTTGAACCTCGGGCAGGAGTTCATCCCCAAGCTCGATGAGAAGAATCTCGCAATGCAGGCCAATCGCATTCCGAGCACATCGCTCACGCAGTCGCAGGCGATGCAGATTGACGTCGAGAACGCGATTCGCAAGCTGTCGCAGGTCGATTACGTCTTCTCGAAGACCGGCACGGCCGAAGTCGCGACCGACCCCATGCCGCCGAATCTGACCGACACTTTCATCATGCTGAAGCCGGAAGATCAGTGGCCCGATCCGCATCTGCCCAAGGATACGCTGATCGACGATATTTCGGCCGCGATCTCGAAGCTCCCCGGCAACGCCTATGAGTTTTCGCAGCCCATTCAATTGCGTTTCAACGAGCTTCTCGCCGGCGTGCGCGGCGACATCGCCGTCAAGGTCTTTGGCGAGGACTTCGACGCCATGCTGAAGACCGCCAATCATATCGCGGCCATCCTGCGCGCCACGCCGGGCGCGACCGATGTGAAGGTCGAGCAGGTGACGGGCCTGCCGGTGCTCGACATCAAGGTCGATAAGAGCGCCATTGCGCGCTACGGCCTGTCGCTCGGCGCCGTGCAGGACACGATCGGCGCGGCGATCGGCGGCGAGCAGGCGGGCATGATCTTCGAGGGCGACCGTCGCTTCCCGATCTTCGTGCGCCTGCGCGACAATCTGCGCGAGGACGCCAGCGCTTTGGAGACGATCCCCGTCTCCTTGCCGCCCGACGCGCAGGGCCGCATCTCGACCATCCAGCTCAAGCAGGTGGCAAGCTTCTCCACCGTCGACGGACAGAACCAGATCTCGCGCGAGAACGGCAAGCGGCGCGTGGTCGTCAGCGCCAATGTGCGCGGACGCGACATCGCCTCGGTCGTCAATGAAGCGCGCGCCAAGGTCGACGCCAAGGTGCAAATCCCCGCCGGTTATTGGATCGAATGGGGCGGGCAGTTCGAAAATCTCGCGGCGGCGCGGGCGCGGCTCATGATCGTCGTGCCGGTCTGCTTCTTCATGATCTTCCTGCTGCTGTTCTCGGCGCTGGGCTCGGCGCGCGACGCGCTGCTGGTCTTCTCGGCCGTGCCGCTTGCTTTGTCTGGCGGCGTGCTGGCTCTGTGGCTGCGCGGCATGCCCATGTCTGTCTCTGCGGCCGTGGGCTTCATCGCGCTTTCCGGCGTCGCCGTGCTCAACGGCCTCGTGATGCGCACTTATATTCACCAGCTCATGGTGAGCGGAATGGATGAGCGCGCGGCGATCTTCAAAGGCGCCATGACGCGTCTGCGTCCCGTGACGATGACGGCGCTTGTCGCCTCGCTCGGCTTCGTACCGATGGCGCTCGCGACCTCGACTGGCGCCGAGGTGCAGCGGCCGATCGCCACTGTCGTCATCGGCGGTCTCATCAGCGCGACGGTGCTCACGCTGATCGTGCTGCCGGCGCTTTACGCCTTCTTTGGTGAAAACAAAGCCTCGCTCGCCGCCGCGCGTGAAAGGGAGGCGGTGTGAGACAGGCGCGCCGCACAGGACAATCGGCCGAGCGCCAATTTTGCTCGGACGTCGGGCGCCAAATACCTCCCCTTTTCGGGGAGGTCGGCGGCCAAAAGCCGTCGGGTGGGGTTCGCGCCGCTACGACAGTTATTGGGGCTTGCCCCACCCGACCCCGCTTGCGCGGGGCCATCCTCCCCGTAAAGGGGAGGGATGAGCTCACGCCCAGCGGTTGCGCGGCCGCTTTCGTGCGGGCCGCCTTTTTTGCTCTGTGTTTCACGTCGTCTGCGGCGTCGGCCGAGACGCTCGATGGCGCCTTGCTGCGCGCTTACAACAATAGTCCGGTGCTGAATTCTGGCCGCGCCGGCGTGCGCGCGCTCGACGAGAAGGTGCCGCAGGCGCGCTCGGGCTTGCGTCCGCGCGCCAATGCAAGTCTCTATCTCGGCAAGCAGGAAAATCGCGCGATCGCGCGGCAAATCGACGAGGAAATTGCCAATCCGGCCTTAACCCGCGTCCAGACCAAAAGCATTCAGACGGGGGGCAGCATGCCCCGCTCGGCGACCCTCACGGTGGAGCAGCCCGTCTTCGACGGTTTCAAAACGCAGAACGCCACCCGCATGGCGGAAACGAATGTCTTCGCCGGGCGCGAGCGGCTGCGTCTTACCGAGCAGCGCGTGCTTTTCAACGCGGCCTCCGCCTATATGAACGTCTTGCGCGACACGGCCGCGCTCAAATTGCAGGAAAACAACGTCGCGGTTCTCGCCGAGCAATTGCGCCAGACGCGGGAGCGCTACAATTACGGCCAGATTACTTTGACCGACATTGCGCAGGCCGAGGCGCGGCTCGCCGCCGGGCAGTCGCTCGTCGGTCAGGCGCGCGCCGCGCTCGAGGCGAGCGTCGGCTTTTATCGGCAGACGATCGGCGTCGAACCGAAGAAATTATCCCCCGGCGCCGCGGTCGATCGTCTGATCCCGAAAACCCGCGAAGAGGTCGAGCGCAACGCCCTGGCGGAGCATCCGGTCATTCTCGCGGCTCTGCACGACGCCGACTCGGCGGACCTCGACATCAAAGTGATCGAAGGGGATTTCATGCCGAAATTCTCGATCGTGGGCAATGTCTTCACCCAGACGGACATCAGCGGCGTCTATAACCGCAACATTGGCGCGTCGATCGGCGGGCGGCTCAATGTGCCGATCTACGAGGGCGGCATAACCTATTCGCAAGTCCGGGAAGCCAAGGAGACGGCGGGGCAGCGGCGTCTCGACGTCGATGTGGCGCGCGCCGACGTCATCGCGCTGGTGCGCGCCAATTGGGGCGCCCTGCAGGCGGCGAAAACCCAGATCGCCGCCGCGCAGGCGCAGATCGCGGCGGCCGAGCGCGCGCTCTATGGCGTGCGGGAGGAGGCCAAGGCCGGTCTGCGCACGACGCTCGACATTCTCAACGCGCAGCAGGAATTGTTGAACGCCCGCATCAGTCTCGTCTTCGCCCAGCGTGAGCGCGTGGTCGCCTCTTACGCCGTGCTCGCCGCCATGGGCCGGCTGTCGACGGAAACGCTCAGCCTAGACGCGTGGCAATATGACCCGGCGGTCCATTTCGAGCAGGTGAAAGACTCCTGGGTCGGGACCGCGACGCCCGACGCCGGGCGTTGAAGACATTTCATACAAAGCGTTTTACTCTGCGGCCAATCGCCGCTCGCGTTGCGGCGCAACAAAGAAGAGGAAACGCTATATGCGAGGCGCGTATCTGAAATTCTTCGCCAGAGGTTTTGCGCTGGCGCTGGTCGCGGCGCCCATGGCGGCCGGTCCGGCCGCGGCCATCTGCTGGTTCGGCTGCGGCGATCCGACCGAGGAGCACGCCCGCAAGATTTTCGAAAATCTCCTCCCGCAGCATTTCGACAAGCCCGGCAAGATTCTCGACTTCAAGCAGACCATGTCGGAAGCGCTCGAAATGCACGCGACCGGCGAGAAGGGCTTCGAGATCTTCTTCAACGCCAAAGTGCAGTTCCCGGAAGGCGCGAATCTCGACTGCAAACCCGACGACGCCGGCAAGGTCAAGGAAGGCTGCTCGCCCAGCAAGCATTATGTGACGGCGCCGCGTAACTCCGATCCCAAGGGCAAGCAATATGTGGCCCCGGGTGAAACGGTGGTCTTCGACGAGGAATATCGCTTCTACGAAGACTCGAACGGCTGGAAGGGCCCGGACGGCAAAGTCTATCGGCAGTAAGCAAAAAATATGGGCGCGCAATAATTGCGCGCCCCTGAGCGTCGGCCTCTACTCGCTCGAAGAGGCGAAACGATCTTACTTCAGCAGGTCGGAGTTCTGCGGGCAGCCGGCCTTCTCATTGCAGGCCTTGAAGTTGGCGCGCAGCTCGTCGACATTCGCGCCGTAGTTCTGCTTGCGGGCGAGATATTCGTCGTAGCACTTCGACGCGGCCGCAGCCTGCTTGTCATCGTCGGCGTTGCGGGTGTCGCAATCGGCGAAGGCCGGGGTCATCATGCTGGCAAACAGGGCCGCCGCAACAAAGGCGAATTTGTTCATTTTGACGCTTCCTCTTCTTCATATTTTCGGCTGTGCTTGCTTGCGCTGGCGCAGAACCCTCCCGCCGACAGTAACGGCCCCTCATAACGCGCAAAGCGGGGCGGACGATGGGGGAAGATTGGCCCAGTGTCAATCACACGTCATTGATATGACAGAGACGAGGGGGCGATCGGCAGGCTGGCGAGCCCGCGCTTCCCTATTGCTAAAGATTGAATCCAAAAGATTATTCCCATAAGGGCCCCCCGCTCTCGGGCGCCTCCCCGGGGCTAAAAATTTTGAGATGGTCGGCAAGAAGGGCGCGCTTTTCGCGCGCCCTCGCATTTTTCTCAGCTCCGAGGAAAAGCTCAGAGTCCCTTCGAATTCTGCGGGCAGCCGCACTTCTCGTCGCAGGCCTTCTTGTTGGACTTGACTTTCGACATATCGGCCGTCCAGCCCTGCTGATCCTTCAGATATTGATCCTCGCACTTGGAGGCGCAAACGGCCTGCTCGTCTTCCGCATGGGTGTCGCAGCTAGCGAAGGCCGGAGCGGTCATCGCCGCAAAGATAGCGACGGCCGTGGCAATGGAGAATTTCTTCATCCTGAGCTTTCCTCTATCTTCCTGTTTTATTTTTGCTTCTTGCGCCGCATGTCTAGCTGCGCCGCCGTTTGGAACGGCGGCGCGCAAGCTCTTACGCTCAAGCGTCAGGAAGATGTCGCAAGAAAAACGAGCCGTCAATAATAGCGAAGGTTTGCGACAGCACTTTTACGGGGCGAGTTGTCGCAGCACGTAAGGCAGAATGCCTCCATTTTTGAAGTATTCCAATTCGTCGAACGTATCGATCCGCAAGAGGAGCGGGGCGGAGACAACCTTGCCGCTCTGGAAGGTGATTTCGGCGGCCAGCGTCTGGCGCGGTGCAAGTCCTTTCTCGAGCCCGCGAATGGCCACGGTCTCCTCGCCGGTCAGGCCGAGCGACGCCCAGCTCGTTCCGGGCTCGAAGGTCAGCGGCAGCACGCCCATGCCGACGAGATTGGAGCGGTGGATGCGCTCGAAGCTCTGCGCGATCACGGCGCGCACGCCGAGCAGCGCCGTGCCCTTCGCCGCCCAGTCGCGCGAGGAGCCATTGCCATATTCGGCGCCGGCGAAGACGACGAGCGGCGCGCCGTCCTTCTGGTAGCGCATGGCGGCGTCGTAGATCGAGAGCGTCTCGCCGCCGGGGTAGTATTTGGTGAGGCCGCCTTCGGGCACGACGCCATGGGCGTCCTTCATCATGTTGTTCTTGATGCGGATATTGGCGAAGGTGCCGCGCATCATGACTTCATGGTTGCCGCGCCGCGTGCCGTATTGGTTGAAATCCTTCTGCGCGACGCCATTGTCCATCAGCCATTTGCCCGCGGGCGAGGCGGCCTTGATGGAGCCGGCCGGGGAAATATGGTCGGTGGTGATCTTGTCGCCAAAGAGCGCGAGGACGCGTGCGCCGACGATATCCGTAACGGGCTTGGGCTGCTTGGCGAGGCCCACGAAATAGGGCGGGTTGCGGACGTAGGTGGATTTGTCGTCCCAGCCGTAGGTTTCGCCGGCCGGGGCCGCCACCGCGCGCCAATGTTCGTCGCCCGCAAAGACATTGGCGTAAGTCTCGCGGAACAGGTCGCGCGTGACATTGTCGCGGATGAACGAGTCGATCTCGGCGCTCGACGGCCAAATGTCGCGCAGATAAACCGGTTGGCCGTCCGAGCCCTGGCCCAGCGGCTCTTTCGTCAGATCGGTGGCGACCGTGCCCGCGAGCGCGAAAGCGACGACGAGCGGCGGCGAGGCGAGATAATTCGCCTGCACGTCGGGGTTCACGCGGCCCTCGAAATTGCGGTTGCCGGAGAGCACCGAGGCCGCGACGAGGTCATGGGCGTTGATGGTCTTGGAGACCGGCGCCGGCAGGGGCCCGGAATTGCCGATGCAGGTCGTGCAGCCAAAGCCCACGAGATTGAAGCCCAATTCGTCGAGCGACTTCTGCAGGCCGGAGTTGGCGAGATATTGCCCGACCACCTGGCTTCCCGGCGCGAGCGAGGTCTTCACCCACGGTTTCACCTTGAGGCCCTTGGCGACGGCGTTGCGCGCCAGCAGCCCCGCGCCGATCAGCACGCTCGGGTTCGAGGTATTGGTGCAGGAGGTGATGGCGGCGATGACCACGTCGCCATGGCCGAGGTCGTAATTCGTGCCCTCGACCTTGTGGCGCGGCCCGAGACCGCCGTCCTTTTTATATTCGCCGGCGAGCGCGGTCTCGAAGGCCCTGCCGATGTCCTCCAGCGGCACGCGGCCTTCGGGGCGCTTGGGGCCCGCGAGCGAGGGCGCGACCTCGGCGAGGTCGAGCGCCAGCGTGTCGGTGAATTCGGGGTCGGGCGAGGAGGCGTCGCGCAGCATGCCCTGCGCCAGCGTATAGGCCTCGATCAGCGCGATGCGCTCGGCGGCGCGGCCGGACATATTCAGATAGGCGAGCGTCTCGGCGTCGACCGGGAAGAAGCCGCAGGTCGCGCCATATTCCGGCGCCATATTGGCGATGGTCGCGCGGTCGGCGAGCGACAAATGGTTGAGGCCCTCGCCATAGAATTCGACGAATTTGCCGACGACGCCCTTTTTGCGCAGCATTTGCGTGACGGTGAGCACCACGTCGGTCGCGGTGACGCCTTCCTTGGGCGCGCCGGTCAGCTTGAAGCCGATCACCTCGGGCGCGAGCATGGAGAGCGGCTGGCCGAGCATGGCGGCCTCCGCCTCGATGCCGCCGACGCCCCAGCCGAGCACGGCAAGGCCGTTGACCATGGTGGTATGCGAGTCGGTGCCGACGAGCGTATCGGGATAGGCGACCTCGACCGCCGCGCCATCGGCTTTCTCGGTGCGGGTCCAGACCGTCTGCGCGAGATATTCGAGATTGACCTGATGGCAGATGCCCGTGCCCGGCGGCACGACGCGGAAATTGTCGAAGGCCGACTGGCCCCATTTCAGGAAGCGGTAACGCTCGCCGTTGCGCTCATATTCGAGCTCGACATTCTGCTCGAAGGCCTTGGGCGTCCCAAACTCGTCGACGATGACCGAATGGTCGATCACGAGATCGACCGGCACGAGCGGATTGATCTTCTGCGGGTCGCCGCCCAGCGCAACAAAAGCGTCGCGCATCGCCGCGAGATCGACCACCGCCGGCACGCCGGTGAAATCCTGCATCAGCACGCGGGCCGGCGAAAAGGCGATCTCGCGCTCGGTCTTGCCCTTCTCGGTCAGCCATTTGGCGAAGGAGTGGATCGTGTCCTTGGTGACCCAGCGTCCGTCCTCGTTACGCAGCAGGTTTTCGAGAACGACCTTGAGCGAATAGGGGAGTTTGGAGACTCCTTCGAGCCCGTTCGCCTCGGCCGCTCTCAGTGAGAAATAATCATAGGTTTTATCCCCCACGACGAGCTTTTGGCGGGATTTGAAACTGTCGAGCGAAGTCATGGGAGGTCCTTGCAGACGTAAAGGCGAAACGTCGCCTTCATAGAAAATTCCATGCCACCGGCACAAGCGGCCGACGGCAGATTACATAGGTCAGTGTCGCCGCTCGCCACGCAGGGGACGCGCTTCCATCCGCGCCATGAAGGCGAAGGAGAAGCCCATGCAGACGGCGAGCGCGGCGAAGACCAGCTTGAAGCTCGCGGCGAGCCGCGCCGCTTCCTCGGGCGAGAGCCGTGCTTCCGCGATGTAATCGGCCCGCCCGCCGCCGAGCGCCAACGCGCCGAAAAGCGCGACGATGAGCGCCGCGGCAAGCTGGCGGAAGAACTGCATCGTCGCCGTGGCGGTGCCCAGATCGCGCGAATCGACGGCGTTCTGCACGGAGACCGTCGCGATCGGCAGCATCGTGCCCACGCCCAGGGAGGCGATGGTGAGCAGGCTGTCGAGCACGATGAGCGAGGCGCTCTCGACTTTCCATGCGGCGAGCGCGGCGGCGAGCGCGCCCGCGCCGAGCCCCAGCAAAGGGATGATCTTGTAGTGATCGATCACGGCCATCAGCCGGCCGGAGATGGTCGCGCCGACAACCGTGGCGGCCATCATCGGAATGAGCGCGAGGCCCGAGTCGTGGGCGCTCAGGCCCGCCGCGACCTCGAAATAGATCGGCATGACGACCGAGAGCCCGATGGAGGCGCCGAGGCCAAAGGAGCTCGAGACAGTGGCGTTGCGCACGATCGAGAGGCTCAAGATCCGCAGGGGGATCAAAGGCTCCTGCGCGGCGCGCGTGCGCCAGGCGAAAGCCGCCCAAGACAGGGCCGAAAAAGCGAGAAGGCCGAAGATCGGCGCCGAAGCCCAGGGGTAACGCGTTCCGCCCCAGCCGAGGGCCAGAACCATCGAGCCGGACGCCAGCGTCAGAAGAGCGGCGCCGAGATAATCGATACGATGCGGATGGCGTCGCTCGGGCAGGCGCTTTAGCCCGGAATTGACCATCGCGAGCGCGGCGAGGCCGAGCGGCAGATTGATCCAAAAGATCAGCGACCAGTGCAAATATTGCGCAAAATAGCCGCCGAGCGCCGGGCCGGCGATGCTGGCGACGACAAAGACGGCGGCGAGATAGGTTTGGTAACGCCCGCGCTCGTGCGGGGAAACGAGATCGGCGACGACGGTCTGGGCGAGCGCGATCAATCCGCCGCCGCCCAGGCCCTGGACGAGACGCGCCAGCGCGAGCGCCGTCATGCTGGGGGCGAGCGCGCAGGCGACCGAGCCGAGGACAAAGGTCGCAACGCCCGCCAGAAGCATGATCCGTCTGCCATAGACGTCGGCAAATTTGCCATAGAGCGGCGTCACCACGATCGAGGCGACGAGATAGGCCGTGACGATCCATGGCAGATTCTCGGGCGCGCCGAGGTCGGCGCCGATCGTCGGCATGGCGGTCACGACAATGGTCCCGTCCAGCGCCGAGAGCAGCATGGCGAGGCCGAGCCCGATCATGATCGGCCGCATTTCTGCGGCGGGCGGCGGCAGGGAATCGTCGATTGCGAGCATGAGAGCGTCCTTCGCGGAAGCTTGTCATAGCCCGTTGCGGCGCAGCATGGAACCGGCTGCGTTTCAGGCGCCGTCATCCCGGACGGGCGGGAGGGCGCTCCGGAATCCTGGGGTGGCGCTAAGTCTGGGGTGTCGCTCTGGATTCCCGCTTTCGCGGGGATGACATGGCCGCCGCGCGCGGCTCACCCCTCGGCATTCGCCTTTTCGATGACGCCCAGAAAAGCGCTCGCCTCCTCGACGTCGTGGAAGATCGGGTCGTCGATTCGGTGCGGCCGCGCCGCGGCGAGGGCGGCGAGAGTCGCGTCACTGGCGATGCGCCTGGGGGCCAGGCGGCGCCTTTTTGCGATTTTGCCGCGCTCGGCTTGCAGCGCGCGCAGCAGCCGCGCCTGCGAGACGGTGAGGGCTTTCGCGGGAGGCGCGGCTGATTCGAAAACAGCCTCTTGGGGGGCCGTGGGCGTCGGCGACTCGTCGATTTCCTCGCCAGAAACATGCGCAAGCTGGCTCGCCGCCGCGACGCGAATGCCGAGCGCCAAAGCGCCTGCCCGGCGCGGCCAGGCCAGCGGCCCGCCCCGGCAATGATCGCATCGACCGCAAGGCGCGCTGTCCTCGCCGAACTCCATGAGCAACGTCTGGAAACGGCAGCGGGGCGTGGCGCAGAGCCGCGCCATGGCCTGGCGGCGGGCATAATCCCCGGCCGCTTCTTCGTTTTCGGGGTCGATCTGCGGCGTTCGCCAGCGGGTCGCCAATTCGCGCGGATCGAACAAAGCCAGGGCGCGCGCCGGCGCCCCATCGCGCCCGGCGCGGCCGATCTCCTGGTAATAGCTCTCGATCGAGGTGGGCAGATCGGCGTGGATCACGAAGCGCACGTCCGGCTTATCCACCCCCATGCCGAAAGCGATGGTCGCGACCATGACGACACCCCTGCGCGCGAAAAACGCGTCCTGATGGGCGTCGCGCGCATAGGCTTCGAGGCCGGCGTGATAGGGCAAAGCGTCGAGTCCGAGAGCGGCGAGGTCGGCGGCGAGCGCATCCGCCTTGCGGCGCGAATTGCAGTAGACGATGCCACTTTCCCCGCCTCGTCCGATGAAGCGCAGGATCTGGCGCAGCCCCGCGCGCTTGCGCCGGAAAGAAAGGGCGAGGTTGGGCCGGGCGAAGGAACGAATAAAGACTTCCGGCTCCCGCGCGAAAAGATTGCGTTTGATGTCCGCGCGCGTGCGCGGCCCGGCGGTGGCCGTGACGGCGAGCACCGGCGCGCCGAGCCTCGTCGCGATGTCGCCGAGCCCGCGATAGTCCGGGCGGAAGTCGTGTCCCCAATGCGAGACGCAATGGGCTTCGTCCACCGCGAAAAGCTTGATGCGGTTTTTGCGCAGCAAATTCTGCGTCGCCTCTTGAGCCAGCCGCTCCGGCGCGGCGTAGAGGAGTCTCGCCCGCCCCGTCGAGACGGCGTCCAGCGCGGCGATCGCCTCGGCGTCGTCCTGGGCGGAATGGAGCGCGACGGCGGGGATGTCTTTGGCCGCGAGCGCCCGCAATTGGTCGCGCATCAGCGCGATGAGCGGGGAGGCGACGACGACGAGGCCCGGCCCCGCCGCCGCGGGCAATTGATAGAGCAGGGATTTGCCGGAGCCCGTCGGCATGACGGCGAGCGCGTCGCGACCGGCGAGGATGGCCTCGATGACTTCCTCTTGGCCCGGAAGAAAATCGGCGAAGCCGAAGACATCGCGCAGCAAGCGGCGCGCGGCGTCCGCCATGGCCTATCGCTGCGCGAGGAGGGCCGAGGCAATCGCCCGCCACTCCTCCTCGAGGGGACAATCCTGCGGCGGAACGCCTGCGCGCGCGTACCAGTAGCGCGCGTTCGAGAGATCGCCTTCCTTGCGGTGGAGATAGGCATGGACCCGCATGCCGTCCGCGTCCTCGGCGTCGGTGACGCATTGATGCGCGCCGTCCCAGTCGCCGCTGGCGTCGAGCCACAAAGCGCGCAAAGGCGCGGGCAGCGCTGGCGGCTCGGCGGCGCCCAAAGAGGTGAGGAAGGATGAGAAGGAAAGGGTCATCGACGAATCCTTGCCCCCTCCCCGACCCTCCCCCGCTGGCGCGGGAGAGGGAGCAGTCCGCGGCCTTCATCGGGAATGCCGATCGTGAGCGTCCCCTGTCCCGTGAAACGGGGGAGGGACAGGGAGGGGGCCTTCCAGCGCTGAGAAGATTGACACGCCGGCGCCCCCTCGGCCATTTGCGGGAGACACCCGAGAGCCCTGATGATCCCCAGCCCCTGCAATAAAATCTGCACGCTCAACTCCGCCAATGTCTGCATCGGCTGCGGCCGCACGCGCGAGGAAATCGGGAGCTGGTCCCAGCTCGCCGACGCCGAGAAAAGCCGCGTCGCCGAGCGCGCCAAGGCGCGCCTCGACTCAATGGGTGGGCCGAAGGCGCCCGTTAAAACAAAGACCTGAAACAAAGGCCGCCCCTGGGCCGGCCCAGAGTGCTGACAAGTGGCGCCGACGCCCCTCGTGCTTCGAGACGCCTGCTGCGCAGGCTCCTCAGCATGAGGAGCTTTTGCAACTTCGCCAAACACTTAGGCCTCATCCTGAGGAGGGCGCGAAGCGCCTGTCTCGAAGGACGAGGCCGCCTCGGAGGTCTGTCAACGAACTGGGCCGACCCCGCCGGGGCCGGCCTTGCGCGGCTCAGAGCTTTTCCAGCGTCGCTTCGGCGCTGGAGACGGTGGCAAGGCTCGAATTCTCTTCGACGTTGATCCATTCGAGGACCCCGTCGTTGACCACCGCCGAATAGCGTTTGCCGCGAACGCCGAGGCCGAAGTCGGTCAGATCCAGCTCCAGCCCCAGGGCTTTGGCGAAGGCCGCCGAGCCATCGGCGAGGCCGTCGATCTTGCCCTGCGCGCCGCGATCCTTGAGCCAGGCGTCGAGGGTGAAGACGTCGTTGACGGCGGTCACCGCCACGGCGTCGACGCCCTTGGCTTTCAGCGCGTCATATTTTTCGACGAAGCCCGGCAAATGCTTGGCGTGGCAGGTGGGCGTGAATGCGCCCGGCACCGAAAAGAGCGCGACCTTGCGTCCCTTGAAATAATCCGAGGTCTTGATCGGCTCCGGGCCGTTCTTGCCCATGATGGTGAGGGTGACGTCGGGAATTCTATCGCCGGCTTTGATGGTCATGCGCGTCTCGCTTCCGTGAAAGGCGGGGGAGGCTCCCCCTAATTAGCGCCTTTTTCGAGAATGTCTCCCGTAAAGGCGCCGCTTTGCATGGGCGTCGCCCAATGCGACTCAATTGCTGCTCGTCAATATGCTTGTGACCAGACGCAATGCGATGCAACATGCCACCGAGCGGCGCAAAATTCGAGCAGCGCATCAGGGGAGGTTTGGAAATGCCGAACACGGAAGGACCAAACGGGCAGCCGCCGGCCGCCTGGGTGTGGAGCCAATACCGCGGCGTATTGCCGGCCGATGCGCCGATTCGCGAGACGCCCGCCGCGTCGCCGGTCGACCCCGTCGATCCGCCGTCTTCTGTCTATCCCGCCTCCGCCATCGATCCCGTTGCGCCGGCCGCTTCGAGACGCACAGGATGGATCGGCCTGGGCGTTGCCGGCGCGGTGCTCGTGATCGCCGGCCTCACCTGGCTCTTCACCTCACGGCCGGCGGCCGAATCCCCGGCCCCAGCGCCGACCGAAGCGACCCAGCAGAAGAGCGAGGCGGCTCCGCCGCCTGCCGTGGAGCCGGCGGCCGTGATCGCGCCCGCCGCCGACCCCGCCCCGGCGCCGGCCGTCCAGGAAGCGCCGAAGCCCGCCGAAGCCGCTCCGGCCCCGGCTCCGGCCCATGCGCCCGAGCACGCCAAGAAGAAGAAGCACAAGGGCTGACGCGCGTCCCATCGGAACGCGCCATTATTCCCGCCGGGCCGCGCCCGGCGGGAACTCACGACGGATAAGCCCTGCGGTCACGTCCGCCAGGGGTGTTCCGGCAGTTCCGCGACGCCGAGCGTCGCGACGCCGGCCGAAGCCACGGCATGGTCGTTCTCGACCGACGAGCCGCTGACGCCGACCGCGCCGATCATCACCCCATCCTTGTCGACGATGGGGAGACCGCCGGGGAAAGTGACGAGCCCATCGTTGGAATGTTCGATGCCATAGAGCGGTCCGCCCGGCTGCGAGAGCTTGCCGATCTGCCCGGTCGGCATGCCGAAGAAGACGGCGGTCTTGGCCTTCTTGATTGCAATGTCGACGCTGCCCACCCAGGCGTCGTCCATGCGGTGGAAGGCCTTGAGCACGCCGCCGGAGTCGACGACGGCGATGCACATTTGCGTGCCGAGCGCGAGCGCCTTCTGGCGCGCGGCGGCGATCGCCTTTTCGGCCTGTTCGATCGTGACATGCATGGCCCTGCCTCCTTCTCCGCCCGGCGAAGGCCAAGGCGCATGTCAGAGATAGGGCGTGGGCCGGTTATTTTAAGCTCGCCGCCTCGACGGCTTTGCTCACCAGCGCCTTGGCGTCGGCCGAATGCCAATTCGCCGGCCCGTTCATGAGCCCGATCTGACAGCCTTCCGGATCGACCAGCACGGTCACCGGCAGGCCCAGCGCCTTGCCGGCCTGTTTCATCTCGAAGAAAATATTGGCCTTGGGGTCAGAATAGAGGGTGAGCGCCTTCACGCCGGTCTCCTCGAAGAATTTCTTCGGCCGCTCCAGCCGGGACGTATCGATATTGACTGTGACGACCTGAAACTTGTCCGAGCCTTCTTCCGCCTGCAGCTTGTCGAGCTCCGGCATCTCGCCGCGACAGGGCACGCACCATGTCGCCCAGACGTTGAGAAGCACGGTCTTGCCCTTGAAGGCGGAAAGGGCGACGGGCTTTCCGTCCGGGCCGGTAAAGGCGTAGTCGGGGAGCTTCTCCGGCTTTTTGGAGATGGTCATCGCGGCGACCTCGCCCTTGGCGATGTCCTTGACCGCGTCGGCTGTTTTCACCGCGCCCGCGCAGTCTTCGGCATGCGCTTGCGACGTGGCTTCCTTGCCGCTCGGGCCGCCCGCGTATAGAAACCCCGCGCCGGCCGCTGCGATGACGAATGTCGCGAGGCGACGCGGGAAGGCGGCAAGCTTTTTCATATGGCGCAGGCTCCGGGGTAAAAATGACGAGCAAAATATGGGGCGGTCGCTTTCAGAGCGCAACCGACGCGGTTCTCGAGGCCATCAACGTCTCCATCGATTTCGACAAGCGCCTCGGTCCCCAGGACATCCGCGGCTCGCTCGCCCATGTCGCCATGCTGGCGAAGCAGGGGATCGTCTCCGAAGCTGACGCCGCCAAGATCACCGAAGGTCTGACCCAGATCGCCGGCGAGATCGAGCGCGGGGAATTTACATTCTCGCGCGCCCTCGAAGACATCCATATGAACGCCGAGTCGCGGCTCGCCGAGCTGATCGGCCCCGCCGCCGGGCGGCTGCACACGGCGCGGTCGCGCAACGATCAGGTGGCGACGGATTTCCGCCTGTACATCCGCGACGAGATCGACGCGCTCGACGCCCAGCTCGCCGATCTGCAGCTCGCGCTGGCCGAGCGCGCTTTGGAAGAAGCCGGCAGCGTCATGCCGGGCTTCACCCATCTGCAAAGCGCCCAGCCGGTCACGCTCGGACATCATCTTCTCGCTTATGTCGAAATGGTGGGCCGCGACCGTGGGCGCCTGCGCGACGCGCGTGCGCGCCTCAATGAATGCCCGCTGGGCGCAGCGGCGCTCGCCGGCACGTCCTTTCCCATCGACCGCCATATGACGGCGCAGGCGCTGCACTTCGACCGGCCCACCGCCAATTCGCTCGACAGCGTCTCCGACCGCGACTTCGTGCTGGAGACGCTCTCGGCCGCCGCAATTTGCGCCACGCATCTCTCGCGCTTCGCGGAAGAAATCGTGCTGTGGACGACCTCGCAGTTCAGTTTCATTTCGCTGTCGGACAAGTTCACCACCGGCTCCTCGATCATGCCGCAGAAGCGCAATCCGGATGCGGCGGAGCTAGTGCGCGGCAAATCGGGCCGCATCATCGGCGCGCTGCAGGCGCTGCTCATCGTGATGAAGGGTCTGCCGCTCGCCTATTCCAAGGATATGCAGGAGGATAAGGAAGGCGCCTTCGACTCGCTCGACTCGCTCTCCCTCTGCATCGCCGCCATGTCGGGCATGGTCCGCGACATGAAGGTGAACCGCGCGCGCATGAAGGCGGCTGCCGGCGCCGGCTTCTCCACCGCGACCGACCTCGCCGATTGGCTGGTGCGCAAGCTGAACCTCCCCTTCCGCGAGGCGCATCATGTCACCGGCCGTGTGGTGGCGCTGGCCGAGGGCAAGGGCGTGGGTCTCGAAGACCTCTCGCTCGCCGATCTCCAGAGCGTAGAGCCGCGTATATCCGAGGATGTTTTCGCGGTGCTGGGCGTCGAGAAATCGGTCGAAAGCCGGGTGAGCTTCGGCGGCACGGCGCCCGAGAATGTGCGCAAACAGGCGCAAAGCTGGCTCGAACGTCTCAAAGGCTAAAATCATGAGCGAAGACGCGCCGCGCCTCTATCTCGCCACGCCGCCGCTGGCCGAGGCCCGTGATTTCCTGCCCGCGCTCGAAAACGCGCTCTCGGCGGGCGACGTCGCGTCGCTCCTCATTCGGCTTGCGGGTGACGATCCTCGCAAGAACGAAGAGATCGTGCGGGCGCTCACGCCTTTGGCGCAGGAGAAGGGCGTCGCTGTTCTCGTCGAGGGCTCCGCCACCGTGGCGCTGCGCGCCAGGGCCGATGGCGCGCACATAAACGGCTCCGGTGAGGAGCTGGTCGACGCCGTAAAGAAGCTCTCGCCCAAATATATCGTCGGCGCCGGCGGCTTCGAGCTGCGCGACGACGCCATGCGCGCCGGCGAGCTGAATGTCGATTACGTGCTGTTCGAGGGTGCGGATTTGGCCGGGTTGATCGAGCGCGTCGCCTGGTGGGCGGAGCTGTTCAACACGCCCTGCGTCGCCCGCGCCGCATCGCTCGCCGACATCGCGCCGCTCGCCGAAGCGGGGGCCGATTTCGTGATGGTCGACGACGCCGTCTGGACGGATAAGCGCGGCCCAGCGCAGGCTGTCGCGGAGGCGTTGAAGCTTTTGGAAGGAACGCGCGCATGATCCGCCGTTTCATGGCGCCCTTCGTCGCCTTGAGCCTCTCGACGCTCGCTCTCGCCGCGCCAGTCGAAACACCGACCGCCTCGCGCGATCTCGCCTTCGGCGCCTATCAGCGCGGCGACTACAAGGCGGCTCTGGCCGAGGCGAAGAAACGCGTCGACGCCAATCCCAAGGACGCCGCCGCGCAGACCCTTATTGGCCGGCTTTATCTCGAAGGCGCCGGCGTCGCGCGCGATATGAAACAGGCGATGGACTGGTTCCGGCGCGGGGCGGACAATGGCGATGCGGAGGCCGCCTATCTTTATGGCGTGGGGCTGCTCGAAGGCATCGACATCGCCAAGGATCGCGCCCGCGCCCGCGCCTATCTCGAAAAGGCCGGCGCCAAGGAACATGCGGCGGCGCTGCATCTTCTCGGCGAGATCGCGCTCGAGAATGACGGCAGGGACCCCGATTTCGCGAAGGCCCTGAGCTTCTTCAAGCGCGCCTCGGCGGCCGGCTCAGCCGATGCCGACTATGCGCTGGGCATTCTCTACAAGACCGGCAAGGGCGTCGAGAAGGACGAGCGGCAGGCGGCGGATTGGTTCAAGCGCGCCTCGGATCTCGGTCTCGCCCCGGCGATGGTCGAATACGCCATCATGCAGTTCAACGGCGCCGGCGTGGCGCGCGACCGGGCCGCCGCCGTCGATCTCCTGCGCAAGGCGGCGCAGAAGGGCAACGCCGTGGCGCAGAACCGCCTCGCGCATCTCTACGCGGAAGGGCTCGGGGTGGAGGTGGATGTCGCGCAGGCCAAGCAATGGCGCGACAAGGCGAAGCAAGGGGGGCTCAACGATCCCTCGCTCGATTTCCTCTCCAACGCCCCCGCGCCAAAGCCGGCGAAATGACGGAGCGTCAGGGAAGCCCCGCGGCGCGGCGAACCGCTGCGCTTTTGCGCAGATTTGTGAAGCCGCGGCTCTTGGGAACGATTGCGTCGCTGCGGCGCTTTCAGGGCTTCGTTGAACGACTCTCTCCTGAAAACCGCGCGCCCTTCATGCCGGATGTTCCTGGCGATTGGGTTCCGGCGACCAGGGCGCCGGCCGGCGCGACGCTCGTCTATCTCTATGGCGGCGCCTTTCTCGTCGGCTCCTCGCGCTTGTTCCGTTTCATCGCGCGCGATTTCGCCCGCGCTGGCTTCGATGTTTTCACGCCCGACTATCGGCTTGCCCCCGAGCATATTTTTCCCGCGGCGCTCGACGATGTTCTGTGCGCCTATAAGGCGCTGCTGGCGTCCCGGCCGGGCCCGATCGTTCTCGCTGGCGACTCGGCCGGCGGCGGGCTGGCCGTCTCGCTGATGCTCCGCGCGCGCGACGAAGGCCTGCCCCTCCCGAAAGCCGCCGCGCTGTTTTCGCCCTGGACAGACCTTGCCGTGGCCGGCCCCTCGGCGCGCGAAAACGAAGAGAAGGACGCGCTCTTCACCCGCCGCGTCATCCTTTCCGGCGCGCGGTCGGCGCTCGGCCGGACGAGCGGGAAAAACCCGCTGGCCTCGCCCGTCTACGCCGATCTGTCAGGCCTGCCGCCGCTCATCGTCCACGCGGGGCGCGACGAGGCCCTGCGCGACGACTCCGCCCGCCTCGTCGAGCGCGCGCGGGCGGCGGGTGTGGAGGTGGATTTCGAGCTTTGGCCGGATGTCCCTCACGCCTGGCAATGGATGGGCTTCATCCCCGAAGCACGCGAGTCGCGCGACAAGGCGATCGCTTTCCTGAAGCAAAAGCTGGCGGTCGGCGCGGCCGTTTGAACGTCTCGGTTTGAGCCTTGGCATTCCCCACGTTCGCACAGTTCGGACACAGGGGATTCCGGAGCAAGGTTAGCGCTCGCTGCGCGATCTGGCGCGCAAGCCCGTGCTGCTCCGTCATTGCGAGCGTAGCGAAGCAATCCAGAGCAGCTACTGCGGCCCTGGATTGCTTCGCTACGCTCGCAATGACGGGCTTATGCGTTGTCATTCGCGATCGCGCTACGCGCGCGTGGGGATTGACAACCCGCGCTGGAAATGGCGTCAGTTCTTCTTCTCGCAGACCGGCTGATCGCATTTGCGCGCATTGGCGATGATCTCGCGCAGCGGCTTGGCGCCCGGCCAGCCGAGGATCGCCGTTCCGGCGATGATGAACGCGGGCGTCATAGCGAGGCCCAGCGCGGCCGCGAGGCGCGTTTGCTTTTTGACGACGTCGCTGACTGTTTCGCTGTCGGCCGAGTCTTCCACCTTGGCCGCGTCGAGTCCCATGGCGCGCACGATGGCGAGCGCCGAGGGTCCATTGGCGCCGCCGCGCGCCGCATACATTTTCAGGTGAAACTCATTGGCCTTCGCCGGGCCGTAGAGGCGCAGGACCGATTGCTGAACTTTTGCCGCCTGCACCGATCCGATTGAGAGGATGGCGTTGTTGATCAGCCCCACCCGCAAATTCGGATCGCTCGCTGAGATGCTCGCCAGCTCGCGCGCCGCCTTGCGACAGAAGACGCAATTATAGTCGAAGAACTCATAGAGGATCACATCCCCGTCGCGTCGGCCCTCCCACAAAATGCCGGGAAGACTCGCAGGGTCCAGCTCCGAGGGGATGCGGAAATTCTGCATCGGCTCGCCGGTCTCGCCGCGTAGAGGAAAGGCGGAGTCGTCCTGTGCGCGCAGTGGAGAGATCGAAAGAAAGGGGGCCGCGCCAAGAGCGCCGAGCGCCGCGCGTCTCGTTAATTGCCTGCTTGGGCGATCAAATTTCAATTTATAGGCTCCTCGGCTTTTGAGCGGGACCAACGCGTGGGACGAAACGATCACCCCCACGGGCCGGGCTTCGGCGGATCGAGGGGGGTGCGGCCGTCCTGGGGCAGGAAAGACCCTTCCTCAGGCCGCGGCTCGATGGCTTCAGGCGCAGCTTCCTCGATCGGCGCCGGATCTGGCGCGATCTCAACATCCCGTCCGCCGGCATAATCGATCAGCGCCCTGATGCGCTCGTCGACGCTCGGATGTGTTGCGAGCCAGCTCGATTCCTCCACGCGCGCGGGGCTCTCGATAAAGAAGGCGTGCATGCGCGAGGGCATGTCGGGGATGACCGAATGCGCCTCAATTTTCCGCAGCGCCGAAATCATGGCGTCGGGATTCTTGGTGAGCTCCACAGAGCCTGCGTCGGCGAGAAATTCGCGCGAGCGTGACAGCGCGAAGCGGATCAGCACCGAGGCGCCCCAGCTCAGCAGGATGATCAGCAGCGCCAGGACGATCGCAATCAATGCCCCGCCATCGCGCCGGTTGTCCTCGCGATCGGAGGAGCGGGTTGGCATGAAGCCGAAGGGGAAGTTCCAGTTGCGGAAGGTCAAATCCGCGACGAAGGCGAAAATGCCCGCGAAGATCACCGCGATCACCATCATCTGAACGTCGCGGTTGCGGATATGGGTCAGCTCATGGGCGAGCACCGCCTCGATTTCGGGGTCGGTCAATTCCACGAGCAGGCCGCGCGTGACGGCGATGCGATATTTCCCCTCTTCGAGGCCCGAGGCGTAGGCGTTGAGCGCGTCACTCTCGACGATCTGCAGCGCCGGGATGGGAATGCCGCGCGAGATGCAGAGATTTTCGAGGAGATTGTAAAGCCGCGGCGTTTCTGCGCGGGTGACGTCATGCGCGCCGGTCGCGAAGTCGATCATCCTCTGGTGAAAGAAATAGGCGATGGCGAACCAGGCCCCCGCCGCCGCGACGCCGATCGGCCAGCCATATTCGAGGTCCTTTGTCGCGCGGGCGACGATGACGTCGAAAGGCGCGTCGCCCGCATTCAGGGCCTCGAAGATCAGCGCGAAGGAAAACATTAGCGCCAGCAGCAGGACGACAAAGCCCGCAAGCAGGAAGGCCGAGCGCATCCGATTGGCGCGGATGTGGGAATAGAGGCCGTAGGCTTTGAACATTGGAGTTTCCCGTTTAGGGGCGCCGGCCGTAGCGCACCCGTCATTGCGAGCGAAGCGAAGCAATCCAGGGCGTCATCGCGGCTCTGGGTTGCTTCGTCGCTTACGCTCCTCGCAATGACGGGCTGGCTCTTTGGTTAGAACTGCACCTTCGGCGCCGCTTCGATGGCCTTCTGCTCGGCTTCGCCGAGGTTGAAATAATCCATCGGCTCGAAGCCGTAACGCTGGGCGATCAGGAAGCCCGGAAAGCCCTCGCGCGTGCCGTTGTATTCGGCGACCGTATTGTTGAGGAAACGCCGCGCGGCCGAGATCTTGTTCTCTATATCCGCAAGCTCGCTCTGCAACTGCTGGAAGTTCTGATTGGCCTTGAGATCGGGATAGGCTTCGCTGAGCGCAATGAGGCGGGAGAGCGCGCCAGTCAGCGCGCCCTCGGCCGCGCCCTGGGCGGTGGGGCCGGCCGCCGAGACGGCGAGGTTGCGCGCCTTGATCACGTCGTCGAGCGTCGTCTTCTCATGCGTGGCGTAGCCCTTCACCGTCTCGACCAGATTAGGGACGAGGTCGTGGCGCTGCTTGAGCTGGACATTGATGTCCGAGAAGGCCTGTTTGCAGCGCTGCCGCAGATTGACGAGACCATTATAGGCCCCGACCAGCCAGAAGCCGACCGCCGCCGCGAGGCCGAGCAATACGAGTAGCGCCATTTGACATTCCTCCCCTTGGCCCGCCGCGTGAAACCGCCGCCGGAGCGCGCGCATGTTAGCCCTGCGCCGCGTCCGGGCAAAGGCCGAGTCTATTTGACGGAACGGCCGCTCACGCCTATCTCTTGACGAAAGGCTCACGGCTCGCTGAATGCGACGAACCCTAAAAGAATTAACGATGGCTCTTCTGCCGATCATCACCCTGCCCGATCCCCGGCTGCGCAAGGTCTCGCAGCCGGTGGAGCGCGTCGACGCCGAGATCTTGCAGCTTCTCGACGACATGCTGGAGACCATGTACGAGGCGCCCGGCGTCGGGCTCGCGGCCATTCAGGTCGCCGTGGCCAAGCGCATCGTTGTCATCGACCCCGGCAAGACGGAGGAGGAGCGCAGCCCGCTCTTCCTCATCAATCCCGAGATCATCTGGGCCTCGGAGGAGCTGTCCTCCTACAACGAGGGCTGCCTCTCGGTGCCGGACTATTTCGACGACGTGAAGCGCCCGGCGCGCGTGCGCGTGCGCCATCTCGACCGCGCGGGCGAGAGGCAGGAGTTCGACGCCGACGGCTTCCTCGCGACGGTCGTGCAGCATGAGCTGGAGCATCTCGAGGGCGGCCTTTTCATCGACAATCTGTCGCGGCTGAAGCGCGAGCGGGTGGTCAAGAAATTCACCAAGGCGGCGCGGATGGACGAGATCGTGGCCCAGCGCCGCGCCGACGCCGCCCGCCAGTCGGAAGACGTCGAGGCCTGACGCTTGCGCGTGATTTTCATGGGCACGCCGGACTTCGCGACGGCGCTGCTGAAAGAGCTTTGCGCGCGCGGTCACGAGATCGCCGCCGTCTATTCCCAGCCGCCGCGCCCGGCGGGGCGGGGGATGTCGGAGAAGAAATCCAGCGTCCACCAATTCGCCGAGAGCAAGGGCCTTCTCGTGCGCACGCCGAAGAGTCTGCGTGGGGCCGAGGAGCAGGCGGCTTTCAAGGCGCTGCAGGCCGATGTCGCGGTCGTCGCGGCCTATGGCCTGCTGCTGCCGCAACCCATTCTCGACGCGCCGAAATTCGGCTGCCTCAACCTCCACGGTTCGCTGCTGCCGCGCTGGCGCGGCGCCGCGCCGATCCAGCGCGCGATCATGGCCGGAGATAAAGAGAGCGGCGTCGAGGTGATGAAGATGGACGCCGGGCTCGACACGGGCCCTGTCGCGCTCACCGCGAAGACGCCCATCGGCCCCGATATGACGGCCGGCGAGCTGCACGACCGGCTCGCCGAGCTCGGGGCGCCCTTGATGGCGGATGCGCTCGATCTGCTTGCCAAGGGCGACTTGCGCTTCACGCCGCAGCCAGAGGAAGGCGCCTGCTACGCCGCCAAGATCGACAAGGCCGAGGCGCGCATCGACTGGCGCCGGCCGGCGCAGGCGCTGCATGACCATGTGCGCGGCCTCACGCCCTTTCCGGGGGCCTTTTTCGAGGGCGACCTCGGCCATGGCGTCGAGCGGGTGAAAGTGCTGCGCACGCAAGTGGAAGCTGGCAAGGGCGCGCCGGGGACGATTCTCGACGAGGCCGGCCTCATCGCCTGCGGCGACGGCGCGCTTCGGCTCCTGCGCGTGCAGCGCGCCGGCAAGGGCGAGATGGCGATCGAGGAATTTCTGCGCGGCCGCAAGCTCGCGAAGGGCGCCGTGCTGGGATGATGGCGACGCAGGCACGGGTTTGTTGGGACGAAAGTAAACCTAGCTCGATCGGCGCCCAATACCTCCCCTTTACGGGGAGGTCGGCGGCCGCAGGCCGCCGGGTGGGGTTCGCGCCGCTACGACAATGGTTGGGGCCTTACCCCACCCGACCCCGCTCACGCGGGGCCACCCTCCCCGTAAAGGGGAGGGATAGGCTCACGCCCAGCGCCCCCGTTTGGCCCTGAGACATGCCCCGCTACGCGCTCACCATCGAATATGACGGCGGCCCCTTTGTCGGCTGGCAGCGGCAGGCCAATGGCATGTCCGTGCAGCAGCGGCTGGAGGAGGCTGTGTCCGCCATCAACGGCGCTCGGGCCGCCATCCATGGCGCCGGGCGCACCGACGCCGGCGTCCATGCGCTGGGTCAGGTCGCCCATGTCGATCTCCTTCGGGAATGGCGCGCGGATCGCCTGCGCGACGCGCTCAATGCGCATCTCAAGCCCGACCCCATTGCGGTGGTCGACGCGCGGGCGGTGGATGAGCGTTTCGAAGCGCGCTTCTCCGCCGTCCGCCGCCACTATCGCTACATCATCGACAATCGCCGCGCGCCCTTGACCGTCACGCTCGGCCGCGCCTGGCACGTCAAGCGCCCGCTCGACGCCGAGGCGATGCACGACGCCGCGCAGCGTCTTGTCGGCCGCTATGATTTCACCACCTTCCGCGCCTCCGAATGCCAGGCCAATTCACCGATCCGCACGCTCGAGCGGCTCGACGTGCGGCGCGAGGGCGATCGCATCGAGATCGTCACTTGCGCGCGGTCCTTCCTGCATAATCAGGTGCGCTCCATGGCTGGTTCGCTGGAGCATGTCGGGACCGGCAAATGGTCCGCCGACGATCTCGCCGCCGCCCTCGCGGCGAAAGACCGTGCGCGGTGCGGCCAGGTTGCGCCGCCGCACGGTCTCTATCTCGTCGCCGTGGATTATTGAGTCACGGTCGCAGGCGCGTTGGCCCCGCTGCTTTCGGATTTCGCGGCGTCATCCTTGGGCGCCGCCTGCTTGTCCGTTTTTTTCACCGCCGCATGGTCGATCTTCTTGGCGGCGGTCCTGGGCGCGTCGGGCGATTTCGGCTTGGCCAACGCGCCATGCATGGGAACGATGCTCGCCGACAGCACGGCGGCGAGAATGCCATTCACGCGGCTTCGATTCTGGATCATGAAAACCCCTCTCGTCGAATGCCCCCATTCCGGCGAATCACCGGCCGCCCGAGACGATAACAACCGCCTACCGTGGAGATGTTGAGCCTTGCGCTAGGCGAGGCCGGGATGATTTCAAGGCGTAACGGCCACGATTGAGGCGGGCTTGCCGCAATCATGTTGTCCGGTATGCAGGAGCGAATGTTGCGCCTGCCATACCATTTCCGTTTGATCAGCTCGCACCGGGGAATGCAGAGCCACAAAAGCGCGGGTTTTACTCAGCGCCCGTCATTGCGAGCGCAGCGAAGCAATCCAGGGCGGCGATGCGGCCCTGGATTGCTTCGTCGGCTCCGCCTCCTCGCGATGACGACGGCTCGGATGATCGCGCGCTATGAGCCGCTGAACCAGTTGTAGCCCTTGTCTTCCCAGTAGCCGCCGGGATTATCGTTGGTGACTAAAATCTCCACGACGAATTTCGGGTTTTTGAACCCGAGCTTCGTTGGAATGCGAATCTTCACGGGAAAGCCATATTTGGTCTCTCCCGGCAGGCCCGGAAAATCCAACGCAAGCAGCGTCTGAGGATGCAGAGCGCTCGGCATGTCGATGCTCGTCGAGTAATTATCGGCGCAGCGGAAGCCGACATAGCGCGCCGTCATATCGGCGCCGATGCGTTCGAGGAACACTCGGAACGGAACGCCGCCCCATTTGCCGATGGCGCTCCACCCTTCGACGCAGACATGGCGCGTGATCTGCGAAACTTGCGGCAGGTCGCGCAGCTCTTCCAGCGACCAGGGGCGCTTGTTTTCGATGAGTCCCGAAAGCAGCAAGCGATAGCGCTCACCATCGATGACCGGTGCGAGCCCTTCTTCGTAATAGGCGTTGAAAGGAAAAGGCGTCGTGATCTCGGCTTCGGAATAGAGAGGCGCGAGCTTGCTTGGGTTGAAGAGCGCCGCCTGAGCGGCGTCGTTGAAGCGCGACATGGCGAAGAGCAGGCGGTCGACAGCGTCTTCGTCTTTCAGCGTGCAGCCGGAGAGCATGGTCAGCGCGCCGAGAGAGAGGCTTTGCTTCAGGAAATGCCGGCGCTCAATGCGTTCGAGTTGCGGGCGGAAATCGGACAAAGAGATTTTGCGTTTCACTGCGCCCGCTCCTTGCTGCCGATCGTCATGGCTTTCAGAACGCTCTTGTTCGAAAGCGCCAGTGAAATATGGGCGAGAAGAAAGAAAACCAGGGCCGCCATGGCGACGAAATGCACGCGCCGCGCCGTCTCGAAGCCGCCCATGAGCGCGGTCAGCTCCTGCAATTGCACGGGCTTCCACAAAGCGAGCCCGGACAGAATCGCGACGATGGTGGCGAGAATCGCGAAGACGTAAGCCGCGCGTTGCGCGGCGTTGTAACGACCGGGAACATGCGCCATGTGGCCCGTGAGTACGGCTCGCGCGTCACGCCAGATCGCGCCCGGCCACAGCGGCAGGAAAAGACGCAGGAAACGCCCGGTTGCGACTCCATAAAGCAGATAGGCGAGGAGATTGGCCGCCAGCAGCCACATGGCGGCGAAATGCCAGGCCAGCGCCCCCGCGAGCCAGCCGCCGAGCGTAAGTTCGGCCGGGAATAGGAAGCCGTAGAGCGGCGAGGCGTCATAGATCCGCCAGCCGGACAGGATCATCACGATCACCGCGAAGGCGTCGATCCAGTGCAGGGCCCGCAACAAGAGCGGGTGGTTTGGGGCGTCCATCTTCTCGCTCCGCGTCTCGCCGCAAACTTATCGCGCCATGGCGCGCGTTGACAGGGGCAAGGCGATTGCCCAAGACGGCGCGGCGGCGATCTGTCCGCCTAGAGCCAGGCTAAGCGATGCGCGTTTTCATCACCGGCACTTCCGGCTTCATCGGCTTCCACCTCGCGCGGCGGCTGCTGGCGCTGGGCCATACGGTCGACGGCTTCGACGGCATGACGCCCTATTACGATCCGCGGCTCAAGGAGGCGCGGCGCGAAATCCTGGCGCGCGAAGAGGGCTTTCGCGACACGGTCGCCATGCTCGAGGATATGGCGGCGCTGACGCAGGCCGCCGAGCGCAGCGCCCCCGACGTCATCATCCATCTCGCGGCGCAGGCGGGCGTGCGCTACAGCCTCGAAAATCCGCGCGCTTATGTGGAGTCCAATCTCGTCGGGACCTTCAACGTGCTGGAGATCGCGCGCATGTTGAAGCCGCGCCACCTCCTCATCGCCTCGACGAGCTCGGTCTATGGCGCGAGCCCGACGGTGCCCTTCCGCGAGGATGACAAGACCGATCATCCGCTGACGCTCTATGCGGCAAGCAAGAAGGCGGGCGAGGCCATGGCGCATTCCTACGCGCATCTGTGGTCGATCCCGACGACCATGTTCCGCTTCTTCACGGTCTACGGCCCCTGGGGCCGGCCGGACATGGCGCCGTTGAAATTCCTCGAAGCGATCGAAAGCGGGCGGCCGATCGACATTTATAATCATGGCAATATGTCGCGCGACTTCACTTATGTGGAGGACCTCGTCGAGGCGGTCGCGCGGCTGATGGCGTGCGTTCCAGAGCGCGACTCGGGCGACGACTCGGTCTCGCCGCAGGCGCCCTATCGCATCGTGAACATCGGCCGCGGCGCGCCGGCGCCTTTGCTCGATTTCATCGACACGCTGGAAAAAGCCGCGGGCAAAAAGGCGATCCGCAATTATCTCGACATGCAGAAAGGCGACGTGCCGCGCACCTTCGCCTCGGCTGATCTCCTTGAGCGGCTCACGGGATACCGCCCGCAGACCTCGGTGGCGGAGGGCGTGAAGGCGCTCGTCGAGTGGTACCGCGATTACCGGGAGAAGAACGGGCCGTTGCGGCTTTGACCGGAAGCGACACTCCCGTCATTGCGAGCGAAGCGAAGCAATCCAGGGCGGCAATGTGGCTCTGGATTGCTTCGTCGCTTTGCTCCTCGCAATGACGGCCTTGGAGAGACAGCGCCGTGAAATGGTTCAAGATAACGCTGGCCAGCATCGCAACGATTTATCTTCTCTCATTCTCTGGCCTCGCGCTCCAGCAGCGCGCCATGATCTATCCTCGGCATGCGCTCCTCGTGACGCCCGCGCAAGCGGGGCTCTCGGACGTCGAGACGCTGCGGCTCGAGACTGAGGACGGGGAGACGCTCGAAGCCTGGCATCGCCCCCCGAAAGACGCGCGCTTTCCGCTCATTCTTTATTTCCAGGGCAATGCGGGTCCTCTGGCCGACCGCAAGAAGCGCTTCGACACATTGACGCGCCATGGCTACGGCCTGCTGGCGACCTCCTGGCGCGGCTATGGCGGATCGACCGGCGCGCCGTCGGAAGAGGGGCTCATGCGCGACGCGGAGGCGGCCTATGCCGAAGCCCTCAGGCGCGGCTTCAAGCCCGAGCGTATCGTGGTGATGGGCGAGTCGCTTGGCACGGGCGTCGCGACCATGCTCGCCGCCCGCCATGGCGCGGCGGCGCTGGTGCTGGACTCGCCCTATGACTCAGTCCTTGCCGTGGCGCAGTCGCGCTTTCCGATCTTCCCGGTGAGCCTCGTCCTTCAGGACACCTTCCGCGCCGATGAGGCGATCGGCAAGGTGCGCGCGCCGGTGTTGATGTTGGTGGGCGAGGACGATCGCATCACCCCCGCCGCCAACGCCCGGCGGCTTTTCGAGCGGGCGGGCGAGCCCAAGCAGTTGATCGCCTTGCCGGGGGTCAGCCATCTCGCCTTGTCGAGCCCAGGCGCGCTGGAAAAGACGATGGACTGGATCGACGCCGCGGCTACAGCCAGTCCGGCACGCGATCCAGCGCAATAAGCTCCGCGACGCTCGGGCGCGGGCGGATCACGGCGTAGCGCGCGCCGTCGACCAGCACCTCCGGGATCAGGGGCCTTGTATTGTAGGTTCCGGCCTGCACCGCGCCATAGGCGCCGGAGGTCAGCACGGCGATCAGCTCGCCGGGCTTGGCGTCCGACATTTTGCGGTCCAGCGCCAGATAGTCGCCCGTCTCGCAGACCGGGCCGACGACGTCGGCGACGATCTCGGCGCGGTCCGTCGGCTCGCGCACGGGCGTCAGGTCGTGGTGGGCGTCATAGAGCGTCGGCCGCACCAGATCATTCATGCCCGCGTCGACGATGACGAAGGTCTTGGCCTCGCCCCGCTTCACATAGATCACGCGCGTGATCAGCACGCCGGCGTTGCCGACGATCAGGCGTCCGGGCTCGAAGACGAGCTTGCAGCTTAAGCCCCCGAAATGCCGGCGCACGATCTCGGCATAGCGCTCCGGGTGGTAGGACTGCGGATCGTCGCCCTCGTGATAGGGGATGCCGAGTCCGCCGCCGAGATCGACGTGGGAGATGTCATGGCCGTCGGCGCGCAGATCGCGCACTAGCTCGGCGAGCAGCGAGAAAGCCTCATCGAAAGGCTCTAGGTCGGTGAGCTGCGAGCCGATATGCATATCGGCGCCGGTGACCTTTATGCCCGGCAGCTTCGCGGCGCGGGCGTAGACCTCGCGGGCGTGAGAGAGCGGCACGCCGAACTTATTCTCTGATTTGCCGGTCGAAATCTTTTTGTGGGTACGGGCATCGACGTCAGGATTGACGCGTAGAGACACAGGCGCAGCACGGCCCTTGGCCGAGGCGATGCGCGAAATGGCTTCGAGTTCCGGCTCGGATTCGACATTGAAGCACAAGATGCCGGCGTCGAGCGCCGCGCCGATCTCTTCATCCGTCTTGCCGACGCCGGAGAAGGTGATCTTCGACCCCGGGACGCCCGCCGCCAGGGCGCGGGCGAGCTCGCCGCCCGAGACCACATCCATGCCAGCGCCTTCCTTGGCGAGGAGGCGCAGCACGGCCTGGTTAGAGTTGGCTTTCATCGCATAGCAGACGAGCGCGTCGAGCCCTGTGAAAGCCTGCGAGAACACCCGGAAGTGCCGGCGGATCGTGGCGGCGGAATAGCAATAGAAGGGCGTCCCGACGTCGCTGGCGAGCTCGGACACGGCGACGTCTTCGGCGAAGAGCGCGCCGTTGCGGTAATCGAAATGATGCATTGCGTCAGAGCAGCGGGTCGAGAGGGAAGGGATATTGTTCGGGCGGCCGGTTGCCGATCGTGCCGGGGATCGGCGGCGGCGGCGGTTCCGGAACCGCCTGCCCCGGAGCGGGCCTGGGCGCGTTTTTCGCCGATTTCGCCAGCGCGGCGGCCTGTTGCGCCTTCAGCGCTTCGCCCTGCGCCTGAATCTCGGGCGGCAGTTCGAGCGGCCCGCGCCGGCCGCACGCCGAGAGGCCGGTTGCGGCGAAAGCGGCCAGGAGAAGGAGCAGGCTGGGTCGGCGGATCGTCACAGGCGTCAAGTCCGGCGGTTGGCTAGGTCGCGGGCACTATACCGATCCGGACCGAAAAGGCGAGAGCGCCGCTCTTGAGGACCGCGCGGCTTCAGCCGCGCATTTTTGAGCGCGCCTGAAGGGGCGCGGTCCGCTTCCTTCAGCTCACCTTGCGCTTGAGCAGCCGGTTGGCCAGGCGCTTGGCCATTTCCCGCGCCTGCCGGCGGGCGTTGGCGCGCCGGCAGCTCGCGAGGAAGGCGCCGTCGCCATGCACGCCGAGCGACACGGCGACGTCGCAGACGCCGATGCGATCCGGCCAGATGCGGTCGATCATCGGGTGATTGGCGATGGCGCAGCTATCCACATAGTCGAGATCGCCGCCGTCGAGCGCCGCCTTGGTGTGCGCATAGACGAGCTGGATGCCCGGCGCCTGGGCGCGCAGGGACTCGTCGAAAGCGATCTTCCACAAATAGTTGCGGCTTTGGCTCTTCAGCACGATCGCCATGGCGATCGGGCGTCCGTCAAGCCGCAGCGACTGGACCTTGCAGCCTTTTTCGCGCGCGAGCAGCCGCGTCGCGCTGCGCAGGAAAGTGGCGAGCGCCGGCTGCGAGAGCAGCGCGCCGCGCCAGGCCTTCCAGCCCGAGGCTTCGAGGGCCAGGAATTCTTCGGCCGCGGCTTTGATTTCCGCTTCGCTGTCATGGGTTTCGAAGGTGACGCGACCCATCTCGCCGAGGCGGCGCGCCTGACGGCGGATTTCCGCGAGCTTTTTCGTCGCGCCGGCGCGGGGCCCCAGCGCGTCGGCCGCGCCGCCTGGCAGCAGCGCGGCGCGTTCGTAGGAATCGAGAACGTCGACGGCGCGGCCAGCGACAACGCGTTGCAGAGCCTGATGGAAGCGGCCGTTGGTCGGCATCCGCGCGAACAGGACGCCGGCGGATTTCTCGCGCGCCTCGACCCAGACGAGGAAGGCCTCGATCGTCTCGGGGGCGCAATCGCGGTCGACGAGCGGCGTCGCGAGCGCCGCCTGCTTGTGCAGCCACAGACGGATCAGCCCGTCGCCGAACAGCGGACTCGGCGCGACGATCGGGAAAACGCCGGTCAGCCGGCCGGCGACGTCGCGCACGACAATGAAGCGGGGGCGCTCGGCCGCCGGGCAATGCCGCGCCGCCGACAAAGCGAAACCCGGCTCGTAGAAGGCGTTCGGCTCGAGGGCGCGCCGCGAGAGATCGCGCCAATCCGGCGCGAGCGCGTCCATATGCTCGAGAGACAGCTCCGCCGCCCGAGAGGGAGCGGTCGGCGCGGCGACATCCGTCCCGCCCACGAGGCGCGGGAAGCGCTCGCCGGACGCGCGCCGATCGGCGCGGCCGAACTCGGCCATGGCCAATGCAACTCCTTTTACGTTCAGGAACGGCGCGAGCATCTTCGATAATCCTTGGCGCTGACCCATTTTGAGGCGGGAGGGCGTCTGAATGTGAGACGTTCGGCCCCGGCCCGCCTTGCGGCAGGCGTGAGGTTCAAGTCTGGCGCCAAAGCGTGTTCATCTCATCCGGCCGCCCGGCGCCTTTACGGGGACCACCCGGCGTGGTTAGGTTTTCGCCATGAAAATGTTCCGTTTCCTTCTCCTCACGGCGACGCTGCTGGCCGCCGCGCCCGCTTTCGCGACCGTGCGCATTTCGATCGACCTCGCGTCGCAGCGTCTGACGGCGGTGCGCGGCGGCGAAACGGTCGTGTGGAAAATCTCCAGCGGCCGGTCGGGCTACGAGACGCCCACCGGGCATTACGCGGTCATGCGCATGGAGGCTGATCACTACTCCGACGAGTATGACCAGGCGCCGATGCCTTACGCCATCTTTTTCTCGCCCCGGGGCCTCGCCATCCACGGCAGTTTCGAGCGCGGCCTGGGCGCCCCCCGCTCGCATGGCTGCGTCCGCCTGTCGGTCGCCAACGCCCAGAAGCTCTTCGAATGGGTCGAGCAACAGGGGGCGACGATCGACATCGTCGGCGAAACCCGGACGGCTCGCGCGCCGAGAAGCGAACGCGCCGACGACCTCACGCGCCCCGTCCGCGCCCGTCCGGTCGCGCGGGTTCGGCCGGCCCAGCCGGCTCCCTCGGACTTTTTCCTGTTCGAGGCCGATAGATATTGATTTTTGTCGGGCTGTGGCCCCATGAGCGTTGCGCCGGGGCAACAGTCTTCGGAGAATCCATTGGCGCGTGCGGCGGCGCATTTGCTGCGCCATGGCTTAGCGGATATGCCTAGACCCCAGAAAATTTCGGACATCCCAGACGAGAGCGACGCTTTGACGACATCGAAGACCCCCTTGCTCGATCAGATTCCGACTCCGCAGGAACTGCGCAAGCTGCAGCCCAATCAACTGAGGCAGGTCGCCGATGAGCTGCGCCGGGAGACGATCGACGCCGTCTCGGTCACGGGCGGGCATCTGGGCGCCGGCCTCGGCGTCGTCGAGCTGACGGTGGCGCTCCACTACGTCTTCAACACGCCGGACGACCGCATCATCTGGGACGTCGGCCACCAGACTTATCCGCACAAGATCCTCACCGGGCGTCGCGACCGTATCCGCACGCTGCGTATGGGCGGCGGCCTCTCCGGCTTCACCAAGCGCGCGGAAAGCGAATATGACGCTTTCGGCGCCGGCCATTCCTCGACCTCCATCTCCGCCGGCCTTGGCATGGCGATCGCGCGCGATCTCTCGCATGGCGACAACCATGTCGTGGCGGTCATCGGCGACAGCTCCATGTCGGCGGGCATGGCCTATGAGGCCTTGAACAACGCCGGCGCGCTGGATTCGCGCCTCATCGTCATCCTCAACGACAACGACATGTCGATCGCGCCGCCGACCGGCGCCATGTCGGCCTATCTCGCCCGCCTCGTCTCGGGCGGCGCCTATCGCTCGATCCGCGACGCCGCCAAGCAGCTCGCCTCGCATCTGCCGCGCTTCATCTACGACAAGGCGCGCAAGGCCGAGGAATTCTCGCGCAGCTTCATCACCGGCGGCACCATGTTCGAGGAGCTCGGCTTCTATTATGTCGGGCCGATCGACGGGCATAATCTCGATCACCTGCTGCCCGTGCTGATGAATGTCCGCGACAAGGACGACGGCCCGGTGCTGGTCCATGTCGTCACGCAGAAGGGCAAGGGCTATGCGCCCGCCGAGGCGGCCGAGGACAAATATCATGGCGTCGTCAAATTCGACGTCGAGACCGGCAAGCAATATAAGCCCAAGGCCAACGCCCCCTCCTACACGGGCGTTTTCGCCAAGGCGCTGATCGCCGAGGCGGAGCACGACGACAAGATCGTCGCCGTCACCGCCGCCATGCCGTCGGGCACCGGCCTCGACGCCTTCGGCAAGCATTTCCCGACCCGCACCTTTGACGTCGCCATCGCCGAGCAGCATGCGGTGACCTTTGCGGCCGGATTGGCCTGCGAGGGCTACAAGCCCTTCTGCGCGCTTTATTCGACCTTCCTGCAGCGCGGCTACGACCAGGTCGTGCACGACGTCGCCATCCAGCATCTGCCGGTGCGCTTCGCGATCGACCGCGCCGGGCTCGTGGGCGCCGACGGTCCGACCCATGCGGGCGCCTTCGACATCGCTTATCTGGGCTGCCTGCCGGGCATGGTGGTGATGGCCGCCGCCGACGAAGGCGAGCTGATGCATATGGTCTCGACCGCCGTCGCTTATGAGGAAGGCCCGATCGCCTTCCGCTATCCGCGCGGCGAGGGCGTGGGCGTCGAGCTGCCCGAGCGCGGCGAGGTCCTCGAGATCGGCAAGGGCCGCATTGTCCGCGAGGGCTCCAAGGTCGCGCTGCTCTCGCTCGGCACCCGCCTCGGCGACGCGCTGAAGGCCGCCGAGGAGCTGGCGAATTACGGGATTTCGACGACGGTCGCCGACGCGCGCTTCGCCAAACCCGTCGACCGCGACCTCATCCGTCGGTTGGCCGCCAATCACGAAGTGCTGATCGCGATCGAGGAAGGCTCCATCGGCGGCTTCGGCTCGCAGGTCTTCCAGGTTCTCTCGGACGACGGCCTGCTCGACGGCGCGCGCGGCGCCTTCAAGTTCCGCAGCATGACGCTGCCCGACGCCTATATCGACCACGACAAGCACGAGATGATGCTCGCCCGCGCCATGCTCGACAGCAAAGCGATGGTGGCGAAGGCGCTGGAGCTGCTCGGCGACGAGAAGGCCGCCGCGCGGGTGATGATCGCGTAAAACACGCCTCTGTCATTCCCGACGCTCGTGCAGCGAGCGATCGGCCCCCGCCGTCATTGCGAGGAGCGTAAGCGACGAAGCAATCCAGGGCGGCCATAGCGGCTCTGGATTGCTTCGCTGCGCTCGCAATGACGGGAGGCTCCCCATGGCGCGTTGGCGTCAGCCGGTTTCATTATCCCGCACAATCAGACGCGGGTATTTTTCGGCGCCCGATTTCGTCAGATCGCCGGGCAAAAAGTTCATCCCCGCAGAGGCGATGACCGCCGCCTTTTTTGCGCTGATCCGGTTCCGTGCGACCGTGGCGTCGCCGGCCCCTTCGCCGGTGGCGAGCACGACGCCGTAATCCACGCCTGAAATCTCATTGGCCTCGGCGCGCAGATTTTCGCGCCAGCCGCCCAGCGCAATGCCGATCCATCCCGGGCCGACGATCCTGTTGCCCGTGATGTCGGCGTTCTTCTCGGCGAGAATGCCGGTGAGCCACAGCATCTGCGGCCCGAACTCGGGGTCTGGATGGCTCTCTTTCATAGAGATGATCGTATTTCCCGAGACGATCGCGCCATCCGTGCCCTGATCGGCGTTGGCGACGGCGATGCCGGCGCCGGCGTCCTCGATGCGATTGTCGCGGAACACCGAATTCTTGGCGCCGAATTCGGCGTACATCGCTTTTTCCCGGAAGCCCTTGCAGTCGTTGCCGATGACCTCCACGCCGTGGCCGGCGTTGTTGCGCACGGCGCTATAGGCGCAGCGATAGATGCGGTTGCGCTCGACGCGGATCGTCCCCGCGCCCCAAACGAGGACGCCATTGCCATAGGGCCCATTGCCGCCCGAGTGGTTGTCGACATCCTCGACGAGCGTGTTGCGGATGCGCGAGCCGTCGTAGCGGCCCGCGGAGGTCGCGTGAATGACGAGGCCGTTGTCCCCGCAACGATGAATATGGTCGTTGTCGAAATCGACGCCGAGACCATCGCGCGAATAAATGCCGGCGTCGGCGACCTCCGCGATCTCATTTTGCGCGAAAACGCCGCCGCAACGGGCGAGCATGACGCCGCGCGCGGAAGCGCGGCGGATGACGCAGCCGCGGATCGAAAGATCGATCACATCGGTGAAGTCGAGCAGCCCCTTTTCCTTCGGGGTGACGCCGCCAGCGCCTTCGAAGACGAGGTTCTCCAGCGTGATCTTGCGCGCCATGGTGGCGGAGAGCAGCGGGCCGAGGCCCGAGAGCTTCAACACGGTGCGGCCGGGAACGCCTTGCAGAATGGCGCCGTCCGGCAGATCAAGCCCGGCGAGCGTGATCTCGCCCGCGGGGAGCGACACCGCCGCCCTCTTGCGCGCCGCCTCACGCAGCCTTTGCGCGAGATCGTCCGCCCGCGCCAGGGCGAGTGGATTTGGCAGGCAAAGTGAAGCGCTTGCTGCGCAGCAAAGGCGCAGCATGTCGCGGCGGGAAAGGGGGGCAGGAAAATAGCCGCTGGACATTCTCGTAAGTCGCCCTTCCGCGCGGCTCGGTCGACCCCAAGATGCCCGAGCGGTGAATTTCATACAGGATCCGCTTGATTGGTTCGGCGCCATTCCTGAAAAACAGCGAATCTTGGCCCGCCGTCATTGCGAGGAGCGTAAGCGACGAAGCAATCCAGGGCAGCTATAGCGGCTCTGGATTGCTTCGCATCTCTGCGAAGTCGGGTTTACCCGACTTCGAAAAATATGCTCGCAATGACGGAGGCTCTGGATTCCCGGTCGGGCTTTCAGCCCGCCGGGAATGACATTCCCCAATGCGAGCTGTTCAAGCGGAAACAGACAAGTCTCAATTCATATGCCAGCCATGGCTGACGATGATCGACTCGCCCGTCAGCGCGTTGGTCTTGAACGCCGCGAGCATCAGCGCGACTTCCGCCACATCCTCGACCTTGGTGAACTGGCTGTCGACGGTTTCTTTCAGCAGCACATCCGTCACCACCTGCTTTTCACTGAGGCCGAGCTCCTGCGCCTGTTCGGGGATTTGCTTCTCGACGAGCGGCGTCATGACGAAGCCGGGACAGATGGCGTTGGCGCGGACGTTATGTTTCGCGCCTTCCTTGGCCATCACGCGCGTCAGCCCCAATATGCCGTGCTTCGCCGCGACATAGGCCGATTTCAAAGGCGAAGCTTCATGGCTGTGGACCGAGCCCATATAGATCAGCGCGCCGGAGCGCTGCGGATACATATATTTCACGCAGGCTTTCGTCGTGAGAAAGGCGCCGTCGAGATGAATGGCGAGCACCTTTTTCCAATCCGCGAACGGGAATTCCTCGATCGGATGGACGATCTGGATGCCGGCGTTGGATACGAGCGCGTCGATCGCGCCGAACCATTTCGCCGCGGCGTCGACGCCGGCGTTCACCTGCTCTTCGTTGGACACATCCATGCCGACGCCGATCGCAACCTTCTCGCCGCCGAGTTCAGCGGCGGCCGCCTTGGCCGCGTCGAGATTGAGGTCGGCGATGATGACGCGCCCCTGCGCTTCGACGAAACGCTTGGCGATGGCGTGGCCGATGCCGCTCGCGGCGCCGGTGATCAGGCAAACTTTTCCGTCGAGAGTCATCAGCGGGGCCTTTCAGGAGAGAGATAATCGAAGACGACCGTTCCAAGACCAAGCGTGAGGTCGGCGAGGATATGCGTCGCCGAGAGGATTTCCCGCACGGGAAGATCGGCGACGGGCGCGAGCGCGTGGTGGGCGAGTTGAAGCGAGGCGGGACCGGTCCAGGCGCCTTTCACCGTGATGTCCTCGAGCCGGAAATCGACCAGCTCCAGAATTCGGGGCGCGCCATCGACATGCGGTATGATCTTGAGAAGAAAATTCGGCGCGGACATGGACTTCGCCATCGCCGCCGGATCGAGAGCCACATGTTTGTAGCCCATGACGCCCGTCGCGATGCGCACGGAGCCATAATCGAGCGTGCCGACGAGCGCGTCGCGTTCGACGGCGAGCGAGGGTTGCGCGAATTTCTTCGGAAAGCCCCACAATTCGCGCCCGCCGTAAATAGGCGGGCCGTCGTTGAGATACATGGCGTGCGTGTAGTTCCCGCGCCGCCCCTCGAAAACGACAGGAATGACCTGGCCCGACTCCGTATAATCGCCGAACCCCGTCGAGTTGGGCATGCGGATGAATTCGAAATTCACGATGGGGTCGACGAAAGAAAGCGGTTCGGGAACAACTTTCGCAAGGGCTTCCCGATCAGTGCGATACGAAACGATCAGATATTCGCGGTCGACGAATCGATAGGGGCCTTTCGGGAAGGCCGGGCTCGTCAACGGCATGGCGAAGGCAGTGCGACGGATCTCGTCTAGGGTCATGAGTCTTGTTCCTTCGTCAAATCAAGAATGGCGACGCCATAATCGGGCGGCGTTCGATCGCGCCACGCCGGGTGGGCAAGCGTGGTTTCGACGTCGCGCACGCCCGCCGACCAGTTTTCCATCATCGTGTAACGGGAAAATTCGTAATCCTTGGAGTTCGTCTCATAGGCGGCGGCGCGGTGAATCAGTTGCACGATGGTGATCGCTGCGCCGCAGCCGAAATCGCTCAGCGCGCGCCAGTCGGGATCGTCGCGCAGGGCTTCGGGAAGCCTTTCGCTCAAACGCCGGATGTGACGGCGGATCGTCTGGAGGTCGCGGAATACGTCGGTATTGAGCCGCGTCCGACTCGAAAAACGAATATCCTTTTCGCGTTGGCTGACGTCGATCAGCGTCGTCGGCGCGGGACCGCGCGCGCTGAAAAGATCGATTTGGAAGATGCACATGTGGTCGCGGGGACCGCACATTTCGAGCACATATTGGAGCGGCGTGTTGGAGACGAGGCCGCCGTCCCAGTAGAGTTCGCCATCGATTTCCACCGGCGGAAACCCTGGCGGAAGCGCGCCGCTCGCCCTGATGTGCTCGGGCGTGATGCGCTCGTTCCGCGAATCGAAATAGCGAAAATTTCCCGTGCGCACATTGACGGCGCCGACGCTGATCCGCGTTTCGCCGGCGTTGAGCCGGTCGAAATCGACGAGCTCCAATAAAGTCTCGCGCAACGGCTTGGTGCCGTAGATGCTGACGGACGTCTCGTTTGCGGGCCAGAGGAGAGGCAGGGAGGGGCGCGGCGAAAAAAATCCGGGCACGCCGAAAGTCGCCGTCGTCGCCGCGCTGAACTCGTTGAAAGCCCGCCGAACCACGACGTCGTCGGAAAGCGGCGAAACCTGCAGGCCGCTTGTCATGCGACCCCAGAGTTCGCGCAATCGGTCGACGCGCTTTTCGGGGGGATTTCCGCAGATAATGGCGGCGTTGATCGCGCCGATGGAGATGCCGGCGACCCAATCGGGCGCATGGCCCGCCTCCATGAGGGTCGCGACGGCTCCGGCCTGATAGGAGCCGAGCGCGCCGCCGCCCTGCAAGACAAGAACGTTTTTTTCGCCCATCGCCGTGGCCATTCAACCCCGCGAAGCATAAGAATCGAAGAAAGCGCCGGCAGCTTAGCGGTTAAGGGCGGGCTGCGGTAAAAGTTTTTGCAGTGCGGCAAATTTTGCGTTTACGGCGCGGCGGAAGCGAAAAATTCTGATTACGAGATCCGCTTGATTGGTTCGGCGCCATTCCCGACGCTCGCAAAGCGAGCGATCGGGAATCCAGAGCCAAATCAGCGTATTTGCGGCTCTGGATTCCCGGTCGGGCTTCCAGCCCGCCGGGAATGACATCCCCCAATGCGAGCTGTTCATGCCCCGATTGGCCTTCATTGTCGCCGCCGATGGCGCGCCCCCAAGCCCCGGCGCCTATGCCTTGTGGTTGCGGCTTCCCGCGCCGCTGGCTGTGAAGGCCGGCGCGCGCGTCGGCGCATTGGAGCCCGGCGATTATCTCTATTGCGGCTCGGCAAATGGCCCCGGCGGGCTGCGCGCCCGGCTGGCGCGCCATATGCGCCGCGACAAGCGCGCCCATTGGCATGTCGACCAGCTCACCATGGCGGGCGACGTTCTGGGCGCCTTTATCGTCGAGGGCGGAAGCGAATGCGCGCTCAATGCGGCGCTCGGCGCCTTTCCTTTTCCCCTGCCGGGCTTCGGCAGCTCGGATTGCCCGCGCTGCGTCTCGCATCTGCGGCTTTTTCCCGCCAACGCACGGCTTCCCTCCGAATGGGAAAATGCTAGGAAGGCGGCGAGATTCAGCCCCCTCCCCGGGAGGGAGCGCGCAGCGGAACTAAATTGAATGTCCAGCGACGAAAAGAAATCGAAGGTTGAGGCCAGAAGCCCGCGCGGATTTGCGGATCGCGAGGCGGGAGAGCTTGCCGCCACGGGCCGCATGCTCGACGTCATCCGCTCGGTCTATGAGCTCTACGGCTTCGAGGCGCTGGAGACCCCGGCCTTCGAATATACCGACGCGCTCGGCAAATTCCTGCCCGACCAGGACCGGCCGAATGAGGGCGTCTTCTCTCTGCAGGACGACGACGAGCAATGGCTGTCGCTGCGCTACGATCTGACGGCGCCGCTCGCCCGTTTCGTCGCGCAGAATTACGACCGTCTGCCCAAGCCCTATCGCTCCTATCGCTGCGGCCATGTCTATCGCAACGAGAAGCCGGGGCCGGGGCGTTTTCGCCAGTTCATGCAATTCGACGCCGACACGGTGGGGTCGGCTTCGCCCGCCGCCGACGCGGAAATCTGCATGATGGCGGCGGAGGCGCTGGAGCGGCTCGGCATCGCGCGCGGCGATTATGTCATCAAGATCAACAGCCGCAAGGTGCTCGACGGCGTCATGGAGGCGATCGGCGTCGGCGGCGCGGAGAACGCTGCGCGCCGTCTCGTCGTGCTGCGCGCCATCGACAAGCTCGACCGGCTCGGGCCGGATGGCGTCCGCCAACTGCTGGGCGACGGCCGCAAAGATGAAAGCGGCGATTTCACGAAAGGCGCGGGCCTGCCGCTGCCGGCGATCGACACCATCCTCTCCTTCAGCCTCGGCGGCCAATATAAGGACGGCAAGCCGCAGTTCGACCTCTTCGGCCTGCTCGGCAAGAGCGAGATCGGCGCGCAGGGGGCGGAGGAGCTGCTCGAGATCGAGGATTTGGCGCGCGACGCCGGCTTCGGGCCGGACCGCATCCGCATCGATCCTTCCGTCGTGCGCGGGCTCGAATATTACACCGGGCCGGTCTTCGAGGCTGACCTCACTTTCGAGACGCGCGACGAGAAAGGCAATCCCGTGCGCTTTGGCTCGGTCGGCGGCGGCGGGCGCTACGACGGCCTCGTCGGGCGTTTCCGGCCCGAGAACACGCCGGCGACCGGCTTCTCCATCGGCGTCTCGCGGCTCTTTGCTGCCCTGAAACTCGTCGGCAGCCCCATCGTGACGGCCCGGCCGCATGTCGGGCCGGTGGTGGTGCTGGTGCTCGACCGCGACCGCGTCGCCGATTACCAGCGCATGGTCGCGCAATTGCGGGCGGCGGGGATCGCCGCCGAGCTGTATCTGGGCGCGGCGGGCATGAAGGCGCAGATGAAATACGCCGACCGCCGCAACAGCCCGCTCGTGGTGATCCAGGGGTCGGACGAAAAGGCCAGGGGCGAGGTTCAGATCAAGGACCTCATCGCCGGCGCCAGGGCGGCCGCGGCCATCGCCACCAATGAAGAATGGAAGGCGGCGCGCCCCGCGCAGATCTCCGTGCCCGAGAGCGAGCTGGCCGCGGAAGTCGCGAAGGCGCTGGCGGCGCAGCGAGAGCAGTAGGCCGGGCGGGCGTCATTGCGAGGAGCGTCGCGAGGAAGCAACCCAGAGCAGCTACTGCGGCCCTGGATTGCTTCGCTTCGCTCGCAATAACGGAGGGTCGGTGCGACAACGCCGTACTAGGCGCGGTCCTCGAGGCGATATAGGTTTCTACTAGACAAAGAGAGCCGGGAGAGACGCGATGATCGGTAACCCGCCCAAATCCATTGTTCATCCGACGGACCTCTCCTTTTCGGGCCAGGACGCCTTCGCCCATGCGCTGCGCATCGCCGTGGCGACGCAGGGCGCGCTGCATCTTCTGCATATCGAGAATCTCGAAGAGGAAGCGCCCGACGGCTGGGAGCGCTTCCCGCATGTGCGGGAGACGCTGGCCCGCTGGCGGATGATCGACCCTGCCGCGTCGCGCGCCGAGGTCGCCGAAAAACTGGGCGTGCAGTTCGTGAAGGCTGCGGTCGAGGCGGGGTCGCCGGTGCATGGCGTCGCCGCCTATGTGACGCGCCATCTGTGCGATCTGATGGTGCTGATGACGCATAACCGCACGGGGCTCGAGCGCTGGCTCGACGAATCGGTCGCGGAGGAGGCGGTCCGCGAGACCCTCATACCGGCGCTCTTGCTGCGCGAGGATCAGGCGGGCTTCGTCGATCGTGAGACCGGCGCCGTGTCGCTCAATACGGTGCTGATGCCGGTCGAGCCCAATGTGGCGCCGCTCGACGCCTTCCGGCACATCGCCGATTTCGCCCATGCGATGAATCCGGCGGCCGACGTCATGCTGCTGCATGTCGGCGAGCGGCTGCCGATCTTCGAGGGTCTGCTGCCGCATATCGAATTGCGGCAGGGGCCGGTGGTCGAGACGATTCTGGCTTATGCGGCGGAGATCGGCGCCGATCTCATCGCCATGCCGACGCAAGGACGCCGGGGCCTGCTCGACGCGCTGCGCGGCTCGACGACCGAACGCGTGCTGCGCGAGTCGCCTTGCCCGGTTTATGCGGTGCCGGCGCGGTAGCAACCGTCATTGCGAGCGAAGCGAAGCAATCCAGGGCGGCGACGCGGCGCTGGATTGCTTCGTCGCGTTGCTCCTCGCAATGACGGAGAGGCGTCTTACAGCGACCGTTCGAACTTCAGCACGCCGCCCTTGAAGCCCTTGAGCGTCAGCGTGTCGCCCTTCACGTCCCAATAGGGGCCGGAGAGCAGCACGCCCCAATAGTCGCGCTCGATGCCGGCCAGCGCGCCGTCGCATTGGCGTTCGTTGGTGGCGGGCATGGCGCGCGGGCCGAGGCGGTCCGGGCCGATCACGAAGACGCCCGACCAGTTCTTACAGCCCGAAAAACCATTGGCGCGGCCGGTCGAGTCGATGTTGATCCACATCTCCACGGGCGGCGCCTTGCCGTTGATTTCCTTCAGCGTGAAATTGCGGTTGTGCGGGAAGGGAACGTAACGCGGAATGCCGCCCGAATCCTTGCCGCCGTCCTCGCCGCCCTGCTGCTGTTCCTGCGCCTGGCCGTCGGCGGCGGGCTTGGCGTGTTTCTTGGCCTCGGCCGGCGCCGTGATCATCGCGACGCACAGAGCAGCCGCGAGGATCGAGAATAGCTTGTTCATGTAAGTCCCCTCCCTTGCGCGCTCCGCTCGCTCAGCTCGTGCAAGCGATGGAAGCGGCGCCGAATCAAAATGCCGAAGCGCTTCTCGCCGCAAAAGCGGAACGCGCTCTCAGGCGCTTGATTCGCATGCAAAAAAGCCCGAATCGCGGCGGCGCGCCGCGCGGCAAGGCTAAGACGCGATGGTTTTTATCACAACATGCTGGGCAGCACGCGGTCCGGCGGGCGGTGGCCGTCCATGAAGGTCTTGATATTGATGATGACCTTCTCGCCCATGTCGATGCGGCCCTCGATGGTCGCCGAGCCCATATGCGGCAAGAGCGTCACCTTGCCGCTCTGGGCGAGCTTGAGGAGCTTGGGCGACACGGCGGGCTCATGTTCGAAGACGTCGAGGCCGGCGCCGGCCATTTCATTGGCCTCCAGCATGCGCACCAGCGCGTTTTCGTCGACGATTTCGCCGCGCGCGGTGTTCACTAGGATTGATTGCGGGCGCAGATATTTGAGCCGGCGCGCCGAGAGCAGATGATAGGTCGCCGGCGTGTGCGGGCAGTGGACCGAGACGACATCGACGCGCGCCAGCATCTGGTCGAGCGACTCCCAATAGGTCGCCTCGAGCTGCTCCTCGATCTCGACGGGGACGCGGCGGCGGTTGTGGTAATGGATCGAGAGGCCGAAGGCCTTGGCGCGCCGCGCCAGCGCCTGGCCGATGCGGCCCATGCCGACGATGCCCAGCCGCTTGCCGGTGATGCGGTGGCCCAGCATCCACGTCGGCGACCAGCCGGTCCAGGCGGCTTCGGGGATCGCCCGCGCGCCTTCGACCAGCCGCCGCGCGACCGCGAGAATCAACGCCATGGTCATGTCGGCGGTGTCCTCGGTGAGGACGCCCGGCGTGTTGGTGACGGTGATCGAGCGCCCGAGCGCCGAGGCGACGTCGATATTGTCGACGCCATTGCCGAAATTGGCGATGAGCTTCATCTGCTCGCCCGCTTGCGAGATGAGGCTCGAATCGATGCGGTCGGTGATGGTCGGCACCAGCACTTCCGCCGTGCGCATGGCCTCGGCCAGCTCCTCATGGGTGAGCGGCTTGTCGGTCTCGTTGAGCCGGGTGTCGAAGAGCTCGCACATGCGGGTCTCGATGACTTCGGGCAGACGTCGCGTCACGATTACGAGCGGCTTCTTCTTCGGCATGGTTGCGCTTCGTCCCTTCGGCTCGCCCGGATGGCTTCGTGGCAAAAACTCGAAAACTTGCTAAAAGCGTCGAGACCTCGGCCCTTGCGTCGGCGCGCCGGTTTCAACCCGGTCTTAACGATGGCAGGCGACAAAACGACGATGCCGCCCGGCGCCTGCTTTTTCGTTCCTAGCAGATGGCGGGCCAAAGACAAGACGAGCGATCATCCCCATCATGCGGCAGCAAAAAAGCAGGATTTCAATCGGCCTATTCGCGGCTTTCAGCTTGATTGCACTCCATTTTCCGCCTTTCGCGCGAGCGGAGGAGCCGCAGCTCGGCCCGGTGAGCAAATTGCCTATTCCCCGATATGTCAGCCTCAAATCGGATCGCGTCAATCTCCGCGAGGGGCCGAGCAAGGAGCACCCGACGCTCTGGATCTATCAGCGCGCCGGACTGCCTGTCGAGATTACCGCGGAATTCGAGACCTGGCGCAAGATTCGCGATTCGGAAGGCACGGAAGGCTGGGTGCTGCATTCGCTGCTCTCGGGCCGCCGCACGGCGCTGGTCGCGCCCTGGAAGAAAGAGCCGCAGCTTTTGATGGCGTCCAACCATTCGACGCCGGTGGCGAAGCTGGGCCCGGGGGTGATTGGCAATTTGAGGGGCTGCGACGGCAAATGGTGCCGAATCGCGGGCAAGGAATTCGATGGGTATATCCAGCAGGAGAATTTGTGGGGGGTGTATCCGGGGGAGAAGGTGGAGTAGGCCTGCCCTCATCCGACCCTCGCTGACGCGAGGGCCACCTTCTCCCGTAAACGGGAGAAGGAATCGCGCTGAAACTTTGTCGTTCAAAAACCTTGGGGTTCTCCCTTCTCCCGCTTGCGGGAGAAGGTGGCCCCTGCGTCAGCAGGGGTCGGATGAGGGCGGGGCCCTACCCCTCCCGCCGCAGCCGCACCACGACATCCACCCGATCGATCCGCAGCCCCTTGGGCGGCGTCGGCAGATTCGCCACCGCGACATTGGAGCCGGAAATATCGTAAAGCTCGCCGTCTTCCTCGATGAGGAAGTGGTGGTGGTCGCTCACATTGGTGTCGAAATAGACCCGCGCGCCGTCGACGGCGATCTCGCGCAGGAGGCCGGCGTCGGTGAACTGGTGGAGCGTATTATAGACGGTCGCGAGCGAGACCGAGAGATTGGCGGCGACCGCCTCGTCGAAGAGGCGTTCGGCGGTCACATGGCGGTCGCAGCCGCGAAAGAGCAGCTCGCCGAGCGCGACGCGTTGCCGGGTCGGACGCAATCCCGCGGCGACCAGCATGTCGTGGACGGGCTTGCGGCGCTCGGGAAGGCCGGGCGATATCGGTTGGTTGACGAAAGCGTCCATTGGCGGGCAGCCCATATTTTTCTTTGACCTATACCAAAAAAAACCGGAAGCCTCAACTTCGTCCCGCTTTTTCCTGCATCGCCCTCCGGCGCGAGCAGCCGCTTCCGGCGGGCGCGCGCCTATGTTACGGAACGCAGCCCTAGAAATCCGTCCCGCCGTCCTGCAGGGCGCGGGATGGCGAACAACAAGCGGGCGGCGCGCGCTCGATCAGAGGGGCCGCGCGAGGGGAACAGGGCCTGTCGAAAGGCTGCAGCGGAGGCGGAGAGATCATGAGCGAACGGCGCTCGTCATTTGGCTATGAGGATTTGTTGGCCTGCGGGCGCGAGGAGCTCTTCGGGCCCGGCAATGCGCAACTGCCGCTGCCGCCGATGCTGATGTTCGACCGCGTCACCGAGATTTTCGAGACCGGCGGCGAGCACGGCAATGGCTATATGCGCGCCGAGCTCGACGTCAAGCCGAGCCTCTGGTTCTTCGATTGCCACTTCAAGGGCAATCCAGTCATGCCCGGATGCTTGGGCCTCGACGCGCTGTGGCAGATGGTCGGCTTCTATCTCGCCTGGCTCGGCAATCCCGGCCGCGGCATGGCGCTCGGCGTCGGCGAGGTGAAATTCTCCGGCCAAGTGCGCCCGACCGTGAAGACCGTCACTTACGGCGTCGATCTCAAGCGCGTGCGCACGGGCAAGCTCGTGCTCGGCATGGCCGACGGCTGGGTGGCGGCGGACGGCCAGCGCATCTATGAGGCGAAGGACCTCAAGGTCGGCCTCGCCAACGCCCCGGCGCCGGCGGCGTGAGGCGATGCGGCCCATCCCTCGAGACGCCCGCTTCGCGGGCTCCTCAGGATGAGGTTGTCGTTTTAAACGAGAGTCGACGGTCCCCGCCGTTTTCCTCACCCTGAGGAGGCGGCGCGGCCGCCGTCTCGAAGGGCGAGGCAAACCGGCCCGGATCTAAAGGAAACGGCGTCAAGCCGCGCAGGGAGAGAGAAATGAGACGAGTCGTCGTCACCGGCATGGGCATCGTATCGTCGATCGGCAATACGACGCAGGAAGTGGTCGCCTCTCTGCGCGAGGCGCGCTCCGGCATCGTCCGCGCCGAAAAATATGCGGAGCTGGGCTTCCGTTGTCAGGTCTATGGCCTGCCGACGCTCGATCCCTCGACTGTGGTCGATCGCCGCGCCATGCGTTTCCACGCCACGGGCACCGCCTGGAACCACGTCGCCATGGATCAGGCGATCCTCGACTCCGGGCTCACCGAGGCGGATATCTCCAATGAGCGCACCGGCATCATCATGGGCTCGGGCGGCCCCTCGACCCGCACCGTCGTGGAGGCCGCGGACATCACCCGCGCCAAAGGCCCCAAGCGCGTTGGCCCCTTCGCCGTGCCGAAATGCATGTCCTCGACGGCCTCCGCCACGCTCGCCACATGGTTCAAGATCAAGGGCGTGAACTATTCGATCTCCTCGGCCTGCGCGACCTCGAACCATTGCATCGGCAACGCCTATGAGATGATTCAATATGGCAAGCAGGATGTGATGTTCGCCGGCGGTTGCGAGGAATTGGAGTGGGAGCTCTCCGTCCTCTTCGACGCCATGGGCGCCATGTCTTCCGCCTATAACGACCGCCCGGCGACCGCCTCGCGCGCCTACGATAAAAACCGCGACGGCTTCGTGATCGCCGGCGGCGCTGGCGTGCTGGTGCTGGAGGAATATGAGCGCGCCAAGGCCCGCGGCGCCAAGATCTACGCCGAGATCGCCGGCTATGGCGCGACCTCCGACGGCCACGACATGGTGGCGCCCTCGGGCGAAGGCGCGGTGCGCTGCATGAAACAGGCGCTCGCCACCGTTAAATGCCCGATCGACTACATCAACCCGCACGCCACCGCGACGCCGGTCGGCGACGCCAAGGAGATCGAGGCGTTGCGCGAGGTCTTCGGCCGCGAGGACAAATGCCCGCCGATCGCCGCCACCAAGTCGCTCACCGGCCACTCGCTCGGCGCGACCGGCGTGCAGGAGTCGATCTATTCGCTGCTGATGATGCAGAACGGCTTTATCTGCGAGAGCGCCAATATCGAGGAGCTCGATCCCGAATTCGCCGACATGCCGATCCTGCGCCAGCGCCGCGACAATGTGAAGCTCGGCGCGGTTCTGTCGAACTCCTTCGGCTTCGGCGGCACCAACGCCACGCTGGTTTTCAAGCATCCCGATGCGTGAGGCGGTCTGGGTCGCCAAACCGGCGCCAGCCGACATACGGCAAGCTGAAATATATGGCGACCAATACCTCCCCTTTACGGGGAGGTCGGCGGCCGTAGGCCGCCGGGTGGGGTTCGCGCCGCAACGACCGCGGTTGGGGTTTGACCCCACCCGACCCCGCTTACGCGGTGCCACCCTCCCCGTAAAGTGGAGGGATGAGCTCACGCCCAGCGGGATCGCGCTCATCATGGCGCTCGCCGCCGCCCTTCTCCCCGCGAGCGCGAGCGCTTTCGAAGGACGCTATGTCGCGGGCTCGAAATCCTATTCGCAGGACATCGAGATCAAGAAGAGTAGCGACGGCAGCTATAATGTCCGGGCCAGCGTCGCGTCGCAGGCTTGCACGGGTGATTTCGACGGCGCCGGTCCGGTTGCGGGCGACGTTCTCCGGGCGACCGCCGTCATGGAAGCAGACAAATGCACGCTGATTCTTCGCCGCACCAAGAAGGGCGTCAGCGTCGAGGAAGAAAACTGCCTGCCGTTTCACGGCGTGGCCTGTGATTTTACCGGCGATTATCGCAAGCGCTAGCGCGCTTCAACGGTCAGCGATAAGACATCGCCAGTTCGAAAGCTGGCGCTTTCAGGCCTTTCGAGTAGAGAAAGAGCGAGATGACGGTTTCTACCGGTTTGATGCAGGGTAAGCGCGGGCTCGTGATGGGCGTCGCGAACGACCATTCGATTGCATACGGCATTGCCCGCGTGCTGGCGCGCCATGGCGCTAAGCTTGCCTTCACCTATCAGGGCGAGGCGCTCGGCAAGCGCGTGAAGCCGCTCGCCGAGGAGCTGGGCTCCAATCTCGTCCTGCCCTGCGACGTCGAGGATGTCGAGACCGTCGACGCCGTCTTCGCGCGGCTCGAGCAGGAATGGGGCGAGATGGACTTCCTCGTCCACTCCATCGCCTATTCCGACAAGAGCGAGCTGAAAGGCCTCTACGCCGACACTTCGCGCGAGAATTTTGTCCGCACCATGGTGATCTCCTGCTTCTCCTTCACGGAAGCGGCGAAGCGCGCGGCCCGCTTGATGAAGAACGGCGGCTCGATGGTGACGGTGAGCTTCGGCGGCGGCACCCATGTCATGCCGAACTATAATGTGATGGGCGTCGCCAAGGCCGCGCTCGACTCCAGCGTGCGCTATCTTGCCGCCGACTACGGCGACCGCGGCATCCGCGTGAATGCGCTGTCGCCCGGGCCGGTGCGCACCATGGCCGGCGCCGGCATCACCGGCGCGCGCGCCATGGGCGCCTTCCAGAAGCAGCATTGCCCCCTGCGGCGAATGATCACGCTCGATGAAATCGGCGGCTCGGCGCTTTATTTCCTATCGGAACTCTCGGGCGGCGTGACCGGCGAAATCCATCTCGTCGACGCCGGCTACAACATCATGTTGCAGCCGCGCCCGGAGGATTTGAACGGCGGCGAATAATTTGAAGCGCTTTCCGCCGAAGTGGCGGCCGGTTCGGCGAAAGGAAAGCGCGACATAATCGGGGGAGAGGGAGAGGAAAATGAGATTGGCGTTTCTGTCGGTTTTGCTTTTCCTCTCCGCCGCGACGGCGCCGGCTCTCGCCCAGGGGCCCGATGAGACGGTCGGCAAGCGCATCGCGCAGGACACCTGCGCCTCATGCCACGCCGTGACCGCCGACCCCGACGCCATCAGCCCCGACCCCAAGGCCCCGCGCTTCCTCGACGTCGCCAGAATGCCCTCGACGACGGAGCTGTCGCTGAAGGTGTTTTTGCGCTCCTCGCACCGGAACATGCCGAATTTCATCCTCTCGCGGGAGGAGAGGGATTCGGTTACGTGGTATATTTTGGGGCTGAAGAAGAAGTAGGGGCAAAGACGTCGGCGATGGTCAGCGCTCGACCCACGCCATGCGCCGAATGATCCCTAAAGAAGCCGGCATTCGCGCACACGAGCATTAGATCAAAGATCGGCATTCCGTTTCTTAGTAATGCGGAGGCGGCGGCTCGGGCGTTTCACGGGAAGCGCCGATGTTCTGAAATTCCTCACGCAACTGGGCGACTTGCCGCTCGAGAATATCGATTTTGCGCCATTGTGAGGCGATGACGTCGCTCAGTTCGGCGATCGTTCTGTCCTGGTGGGCGATCAGCGTTTCCAGCGCGTCGAGGCGGGCCGCGTAATCAAAAGGTTCGTCGCTCATGTCGAACTCCATTGCGTCTCGATGATTCTGACGAGTTTACAACATCCCCAAACGAAAATGCCCGGCCGCCTGGGCCGGGCATTCTTTTTCGCGGACGGACCGAAGCGCCTCAATAGGAGGTCAGCGAGGGCGCGCCGCCGAGGTTGAAGTGATAATTCACGCCGGCGCGCACGACATTATATTGCGTATGGCGGCGATCGGTCGCAGTGGCGGCCAACGCGCTTTGTGCGCCGCCGCTGTTGAGGTCGGTGAAGAGATACTCGCCCTTGGCCGACCAATTGGGCATGAACATCCATTCGGCGCCGCCGCCGGCCGTCCAGCCCGTGCGGGTGCTGCTCGCGCCCGTGAACTGGCTCTGAAGATTGCCATAGGCGAAGCCGCCCGTGCCATAGACCAGCAAAGTCGGCGCGACCAGGAGGCCGGCGCGGCCGCGCACCGTGCCGAACCAGTTGAGCGCGATGCCCCGGTTGCCGGCGGGCGATAGCGGAACCAGAAACGCGCCACCCCCGGCCGGATCAGGATAAAGCGCCGTATTGGCGGCGCCGCCCGAGCGCATGCTCGTGCCCTGGAAGTCGGTCTCGGCGCCGAGCACGAACGAGCCGATCTGATAATTATAGCCCACCTGGCCGCCGCCGACGACGCCCCCCGTCGAATTGCCGCCCTTCGTATTTCCTGGCAGGAGGTAAGTGGCGCCGTTCACCGGGCTGCCATAGAGGGCGAAGTTGTTGGGATTGGCGCGGTTGGCGCTCCAGCCGCCGCCGAGGTTGAGGCCGCCATAGGAGCCGGTCCAGGTCATTATCGGTGGCGGCGGCGGGACATAGGCCGGCGGGGGTGGCGCCTTGCGCGAGGGAAGGTCGGCGGCGAAGGCCGAACCGCCCACCGCCGTCGCGATCATCACAATCGCGGCGATTTTTCCCGTCTTCATTGTCATTCACTCCGTTACGCTTGCTCGACAGGCCTCGAACGTAACGGTCGACCCGGGGCAAAGTTGGGTGAGAAAATGTTCATATCTTGCAATGCTTTATAGTTAGAGCGCGGGTGCGCCCGCCAGTAGAAAGGCGGGTCGTCGCCGCCCCGCCTTCGCAAAACGCCCGATTTCGGCGCATGCTTACATGACGCCTTCCGGCCCCTTGAGCGACTCGGCGCGCTGCAAATGGCGTTCGAGGATCGCCACGGAGTTTTGGGCGAATTTCTTGAGGTCAGGATTATCCCCCGAGGCGGCGTAATCCTGGAACAGGCGGATCGCTTCCTGATGTCCCTGGATTTGCTGGGTACGGAATTCGCGGTCGAAGGCTGCGCCTGTGGCCGATGAAAGCTGCTTGAGCTTCTGGGCGTGCTCGGCGTCGGCGGCGTTTGGAAGCTCCGCGCCGCGCGTGCTTCGCATGATGGACCTCAAATCATCCTGCATCTTCTGGTGATCGTTCACGACCATCTTGGCAAAATCCTTGAACTCGGTCTTCTGCGCCTTGTTCTCGGCCTCCTGGCCCGCCTGGATTTCAAAATTATTGATGTTCCACGCCTTGTTCAAAAACTCCTGGGTAGTGACGCGCTGCGATTGGGTCGTTCGCGCGCCGGTCGTCGGCGCTTCCCGCATTGGAGTCTGCGTGGATTGCTGCGCAAAGGCCGCCCCTTGCAGGGCAAGCGCAAGAAACACGCTCGTAGCGATGACAGGCCTCATCTCGATTGCTCCGTGACAGCGAGCCCCCAACCCTAACCCGCCCTCCCTGTCTTCGTTCCTGTCTGGCGCGGCGGGGCGGCGACTTTCCTTACGTCGACGACGGGGCGCGGTTGACGCGGAATGAAAGGCGCGATATTTATAACTAATAGGTTATATAACTAGGCAAGAATACATGCAGGACCCGCTCAGCCTCACGCTTTCCGCTCTCGCTGATCCGACCCGCCGGGCGATCCTCGCGCGCCTCGCCCAAGGCGACGCGTCGGTCAACGAGCTTGCGGCGCCCTTTGCGATCAGCCAGCCGGCCATCTCGAAACATTTGAAGGTGCTGGAGCAGGCGGGGCTCATCAGCCGCGCTCGCAAGGCGCAGTTGCGGCCTTGCCGGCTCGAAGCGGCGCCGCTGCGCGATCTTGCAGGGTGGCTGGAGAGCTATCGGCGCTTCTGGGACCAAAGCTTCGACCGGCTCGACGTCTATTTGAAGGAATTACAGAAAGGCAACCCTGATGGACCGCGCAACTGACGATGTATTTTCGACGCTTGTCGTCTCGCGCCGCTTCGCCGCGCCGCCCGAGATCGTCTTCGACGCCTGGTTCGACGCCAAAGCCGTCGGCGCATGGCTTTTCGCGACTCCTGGCGGTCAATCGGCGCATGTCGAGATAGACGCGCGCGTCGGCGGCGGCTTTGCGATTCACGAGCAGCGCGGCGAGAGCCTTGCAACGCATTTCGGCGAATATCAGGAGATCGATCGCCCCCGTCGGATCGTCTTCGCTCTCTCCACTGACAAGGACGGCCCGCGCAGCCTTGTCACAGTGGAGATCGAGGCCGATGGCGCCGGCAGTCTCTTGATGCTCACCCATCGCCTCTTGCCGGAACGGGCGCCTGTCGACGCGAGCATGCGGGCAGGATGGGAAAGCATTCTCGAAGGATTGGCGCGTGCGACCGGCGAAGAAGGCGCCGGCTACACGCTTATCATGCGCCGCACATTCGATGCGCCACGACTCCTGGTGTGGAAAGCATGGACGGAAGCCGATCATTTGCTCCGCTGGATGTGCCCGGCCAATTTCAACGTGCTGTTCGCCGAGAATGAATTGCGCATCGGCGGCAAATGGCGGTCCGGCATGCGCTCGCCCGAAGGCGAAGACTTCATCCATTGCGGCGAATATATCGAAATAGAAAAGCCGTCGCGTCTCGTTTTCACCCATCGATGGGAGCGCAACAGTCTCGAGCCTCAGGCGAACACGATGATCACAGTCGTTCTCACCGAGCGTGACGGCAAGACCGACATGATCTTTATCCATGCTGGCCTCGCCACAGTGGAATCCGCTTGTTCGCATCAAAATGGCTGGACCGGCGCATTCGAGTATCTTGCGCGGCATGCAGCGGAGCTCGCGCAAGACAGCAATTAACCGCGGTGAAGGTGCTTCGGCCCGAGCCGCGGCGGTTTGATACGAGGTCTGCTTGATTGGTTCGGCGCCGTTCCCGACGCCCGGTCGGGCTTTCAGCCCGCCGGGAATGACAATGCCCGACGCAAGCCGTTCAAACGGAAATGCAAAAACTTGCTTTTGTTTCGAACAAGGAGACATGTGATGGCTATCAATCCCTACCTTTACTTCGCGGGCCGCGCCGAGGAGGCGATCGCCTTCTACCAAAAGGCGCTGGGCGCAGAGCTGACGATGCTTTTGCGTTTCAAGGAGAGTCCCCAGCCTGCGCCAGAGGGCGTCATCGCGCCGGGGTGGGGCGAGAAGGTTATGCACGCCAATCTAAATGTCGGCGGCTCCAACCTGAGCCTCTCCGACGGTTGCGGTCCGGATAGCGCGGGCTTCAAGGGCTTTAGTTTGACCTATACGGCGAAGGACGCCGCCGAGGCCGATCGCATATTTGCAGCGCTCGCGAATGAAGGCCAAATAAGAATGCCGCTCGGCGAGACCTTCTTTGCGCCGCGCTTCGGCATGGTCGAGGACCGTTTCGGCGTTCTGTGGAACGTGATCGTTGTGGCGTGACAATAGGAGGCGCGAATGGCTCAGAAGGTAAGGACCTGCCTCTGGTTCGATCACGAGGCCGAAGAAGCGGCGAACTTTTACGTGTCGCTTTTCCCGAACTCCCGCATCGTCGACATCGCGCACTATAACGAGGCCGGCCCCGGCAAGCCGGGGTCTGTCTTGATGGTGACCTTCCAACTTGCCGGCGTCGAATATCTGGCCTTGAACGGCGGCCCGATCTTCAAATTCACCGAAGCCATTTCGATTTCGGTGGACTGCGTCGATCAGGCGGAGGTGGACCGTTTATGGGAGAAGCTCGGAGAGGGCGGTTCCTATAGCCGCTGCGGCTGGCTCAAGGATCGCTACGGACTTTCGTGGCAGATCGCTCCCTCCCGGGTCGTCGAGTTGATCAGCGGCCCTGATAAAGCTGGCGCCAAGCGCGCCATGGAGGCGATGATGACCATGGCGAAGCTCGATATTGCGGCAGTCGAAGCGGCCTACAATCGTTCGTAGCTTCATGCTTGCGCCCTCGAACGCGTTCGAGGGCGCAAGCGCGCGGATCAATCCAACAGCTTCGCGAAATCGTCGATGGAAACCGACGCGACGATGTTCATTTGATCGTCGAGCAGTTCGTAAAGCGCGTCGTTTTCGCCATAGATGGTGAACATCACCACCACGTCCTGATCGCCCCCGCCTTCGCGGTGAGGATCATTGCTCGGCGGGCTCACAGTGTAGCGTCCGGCAGGGCGGATTTCCTTGAGTTTTCCGTCGGGATGATACAGACGGTGCTCTCCCTGGATAACGAAAGTCTTGTTCGTGGTCTTATGCCGATGCAGCACGATCTGCTGGTTCGCCGCGAATTTGAAAAGCACCTGGACGATTCTGTTCTTTGCGTCCACGTCGAGCACGGAAAGCCACAAATGCTCGACGTCGCCGAACCGTTCCCATCGGATATTGCTGTCATCGAATCCCAATTGCGCCACGGTATTTTCTCCCTTGGATGGCGTGCAAGACGGATCAGACCAAAGGAGCCCGCGCGCGAACACGGAGAAAAACCCTGTGAGGCCAGGGAAATTTGCCCGCTCCCGACTGCCCGCGCGATCAGGGACGACGCCGACGCGGCTGTGATAGAGTCGTGCTCCTGGAATTGTCGAGAGGACAGGAAAGCATGAGCCGGAAAGTGATCATCGCATCAGCGCTCGTCACAGGCGTGGCTCTCTGCGGCTCCGCGCTTGGCGAGGTTCGTTTCGGCAAACATGTTTACGTCGGCGGCCATGATTTTTCGAACCAGACCTTCGACCCAAAGCATCGCGCCGAAGTGCATCTTTACGACAATCAGCCCAAAAACGCGGGCTGTCATTGGCAAGCCGACGGCTCCGGTGGGCGCGTGAAGGTCTGTCGACTTCGAACTTTACATTGACCACGGGCAGGCAGCCACACGCCGCGCCCAGCTTGACAAGCGCCGACCGCGATCCAGTTCGCGTTTGTCGCGCCCTTTTATAGGGCCAGCTCCAACAGGGAAGCGGCTATCATGCGCAAGCTTATCTTGTTCTCCATTTTATTGGGTCTCGTCGCCTTGGATCCAGCGCTCGCACAGGGCACGAAAAAACAGCGGTCAGCGTGTGAGCGCGACTCTCACAAACTCTGCGCCGAGGCGGAGCCTGACGCGCTCGCCGTGGAGAAATGCCTCAAGGCGCATATGAGCGCGCTGTCGCGGGGGTGCCAGCGTCAGTTCAAGAGCCGGGGTTGAGGCTGAAGGAACAAGGGCCTCCCGCAGTGGTTTGTCGTCATCCGCTCGCGCGGCGGGCGGATCGACGGCTTTAAAGGGAGAAGCCCATGCGCTCTTACATCCTTGCAATATGTACGGCGGCCTTCTTTAGCTTGCCTGCTGCGGCGATTCCGAGTGATGCGGGCGCCGACGCGTCGCTTCTGCAAGTCCAGTATCGGCAGTATCATCAGCGCTGGGGGTATGGCCCCAACTGCCGCGAGCTTCGGCGCGCCTGCATGTATAAGCGCGAACTCGGCGAAGAAGGCATGGGCAATTGCCAGCGCTATCGCGAGCTTTGTCGATAACGGCGTCGGCGCGGGCCGTCGGAAGCGGTCGGCCCGCGCCTTTTTTATCGGGTAAACTCTGAGGCGTTCGGAGCCTTTTTAGCCGGACGACGCTTGTCTGAGCTGCTCTGCAAGCGCGAGGGTCTCCGGCCAAGCGAGCCGCGCCTCCGCGCAGCCCTCGGCGCGGACGACGATGCCGTCCTGCCCGACGCTCGCCTCGAAGTCGTGATCGCTGGCGATCGGGCTCATGAAAATCTGCCGCTCGTCGCTCGCGCCTTGCGCCACCGCTTTGAGCGCCCGCGCCACGATCGCCGCCTCCTGCAGGGTGAAGCGGCGCGCCGGTTGGGCGGCGAGGCGCAATGTCGCTAAAACGCCAAACGCGTGGTGACGATCGACAACAAGGCTGAAACTTTCCGACATGGCGGGCCGCCTCCCAGGCGGAGGAATCTCTAATCCACTGATTTTCATCTGTTCTGGCGCGGGCCTCGGGCGGGCGCCCTTCTTGAATAAGAGGGGCGCCTCTTCACGAGAGAACCGCGCGCGATGCAGAACAAATTTCGTGCCCCGCAGAGCCGGCGTCCGCGATGAACGCTTATTCCGACGCGCTTCCCGCCGATATTCGCGGCTATCATCTCCGCACCAAGCACGCGCCCAACCGTTACGCGCTCGGCCCGGCTTTTCTGGATTGGACCTCGCAGCCGTCGCCCTTCCGGCGCTTCGAAGGGGCGCGGCTGATCGCGCTGCCGTTGAGCCGCGGGCCGGAGACGCCGTTCCCCGGTCCGGCGCGCGACCCGGCGCCCCTCGACGCCGCCGCGCTCGGCCTCTTCCTCGAGCTGGCCTTCGGCCTCAGCGCGTGGAAGACCGCCGAAGGGTCGACCTGGGCGGTGCGCAACAACCCTTCCTCCGGCAATCTGCATCCGACGGAAGCCTATATTCTGGCGAATGCGCTCGCGGGCCTGAGCGAAACCGCCGGGCTCTATCACTATGCGCCGCAGGAGCATGGGCTCGAAGAGCGTGCGCGTTACGCTGCGGCGCAAGCGTTCCCGGGCGGCGGCTTCCTTCTGGCGCTCAGCGCCATTCCGTGGCGCGAGTGCTGGAAATATGGCGAGCGCGCTTTTCGTTACTGCCAGCTCGACGCCGGGCACGCCATCGGCGCGGCCGCGCAAGCCTGCGCGGGCCTCGGATGGCGCGCGCATGTGTTCGCAGCGCCTTCCGATGACGAGATCGCCGCGCTGATCGGGCTCGATCGAGCGGATGCTTTTCACCGGCGTGAGGAAGAACACCCCGACGTCCTGCTCTGGATCGCGACCGATGGCCCGCCGCCGCCTGTAATCGACCTTGCCGCCTTGCTGGCGGAGCCGCGCACATTCCACGGCGCCGCCAATCGCCTCAGCGAGGATCACGACGGCTGGCCGCTCGTCGATCGCGCTGTCCGTCTTTGCCACAAGGCGGGTTCGACCGTGCCGGAGCCGCCGCCCGCGCTGCCGGCTCCGTCGATCGATGGCCCGGCGATCGGCGAGGTGGTGCGCCGGCGCCGCAGCGTTCAGCGCATGGATGGCGTCTCGACCCTGCCGCTCGAAACCTTCCGCCTCACGCTCGCCGCAACGCTGTCCGGCGCCGAGCCGCTCATGAGCGCCTTTCCCTTCGCGCCGCGCCTGTCGCTCGTTTTTTACATCCATCGCGTCGAGGGGCTGGAGCCAGGCCTGTATCTTCTCGCGCGCGACGCGGAGATGGCGGCGCGGCTGCGCGCGGCCAGCGACGCCAATTTCGAATGGGCGCCTGTCGATCTCTTGGGCGTTCCGCTGTTTCGCTTGCGCGCCGGCGCGCATGAACGCGAAGCGACGAAATTCGCCTGCCTCCAGCCGATCGCGGGCAAGGGCTGCTTCGCCGTCGCAATGATCGCCGATTTCGACCGCGCGCTTACAGAGGAAGGCGCCTTCGCCTATCGGCGTCTCCATTGGGAGGCGGGGCTGATCGGACAGGTTTTCTATCTCTGGGCGACGGCCGCCGGGCTCGCGGGCACAGGCATCGGCTGCTTCTTCGACGACGAGGTCCACGCCATGCTCGGCCTTCCGGCGGGCGAGACGCAATTCCAGGACGTCTATCACTTCACGGTCGGCGGGGCCGTCGAAGACACGCGCATTCTGACCCTTCCTCCCTATCCCGAAGAGCGGCGCCGGCCATGAATATCGAAATCGAAAGAAGCCATGTCGAAGCTTTGATGGCGCGTTTTCCGGCGCAGGCGGGGCTTGCGAGTCAGTTGCGCTTCAGCGACAGAGTCGAGGTCGATCTCAGCCATCTGACGAGCGAAGAACTCGATTTTCTCGAAGCGCGCTACAAGGAGTCGGGCCCCGAGCTGCGCGCCCGCGCGGCGCAGCTTTCCACCTTGCGCGCCGCGCTGGTCTCGCAGGACAAGCGCTTCCAGAACGGCGAACTCGAGGACGTCCTGCCGGCGCTGGTGCGTTATCTGACGACCGATCCGATCTACGGCTGGCTCTTCACGGCGAGCATTGCGTCGAAGCCGCTGCCCTATCTCATCATGCGGATCGATTACGTGCCGGCGTCCAACGACGAGGCCGGCAAGATTCTCATCGAGCTAAAGGCCAACGCCAAGGGAACGCTGCAGTCGAACGTCATCCGCATCATGGCGGCCGACATCGTGGGGCGAACGATCAGCGAGATACTCGCCGCCAGAGGCTTCCTGCGCGAGACGGCGGAATTGATCGAAGCCTTCGAGTCCTCAACGGAAACCTATTTCGAATGGCGCGGCCGCTACGGCCAGCAGTTCAGCGGCAAGGGCGTCGGCTTCCACGCCGAAGACCCCAACGCCACCCATCGAGACACCGATTGGGCGCGCAAGGATATTGTCGTTCTCTCGACCAGCGGCGGCGAGGCGCGGCTCGTGAATGACGAGGGCGTGCTGACCAACCGCAGCCTGACGCTGGAGGCGCCGGGCGACATTCTCGGGCATTTCCTGCGCAAGGCCGGCAAGAGCAATCGTTTCGCGGCCGAGGACGAAATCGCCGAATTGCGCGCGCAGATTCCGGAAGGGCTCTTCACCCGCATTCCGGTGCATCCTTACATACTCATGTTCCACCTCGACCTGCATCACCATCTCTGGGTGCATGTCGACGAGATGCGGCCCTATCAATATCAACCGGCGCTGAAGCAAAAGCTCGTCCTGCCGCCCGAGCAGACCGATCTCATCGACATTCTCACGGCCGAGATGGACGTGCTGATGGACGACATCGTGCAGGGCAAGTCGGGCGGCACCACTGTGCTCTGCGCGGGGCCGCCCGGCGTCGGCAAGACGCTGACGGCGGAGGTCTATTCCGAGATCATCCAGCGCCCGCTCTACCGCGTGCACTCGGGCCAGCTCGGCCTCAATGTCGCGGCGATGGAGACGTCGCTGAAGGAAATCCTCACCCGCGCGCAGCGCTGGGGCGCGGTGATGCTGATCGACGAGGCGGACGTCTATATCAAGCGGCGCGACGACAATATAGCGATGAATGCGGTCGTCGGCGTCTTCCTGCGCGTGCTCGAATATTTCAACGGCCTGCTGTTTCTGACGACGAACCGCGTCGACGACATAGACGAGGCGATCGTCTCGCGTTGCATCGCGCTTATCCGCTATTACCCGCCGGACGCCGACGCCAAGCGCCGCATATGGCGGGTCATGGCGGAGCAGTTCGGGCTTGCGGTCGACGATGCGCTGATCGACGATCTGGTGCGCGTCTTCCCGCAGGCGACTGGCCGTGACATCAAGGGCCTCGCCAAGCTTGTCGCCAAATTCTGCCACCAGAAGAGCGTGCCGCCTGATCTGAGCGCTTTCCAGCGCTGCGCCATCTTCCGGGGTCTGGATATGGCGCCGCTCGACGCAAAGGCGGCCTGAGCGGCTGCGCCAGCGCGCCGCATCCATCCGTCGCGCCCTCGCTCGCACGCTCGCTAATGGCCTCTGTGGGTATTCGCTTAGCGTGGACCGGCCGCTCTGGCGCTCGACGCCTGCTGCGCGATCGAGCCCACGCAGCAATCAAGCGGAAATAAAGCAAGTCAGCGCTTCGCTTGCCGAAAGGGTAGCCCCGCTTACTTGCCCGTGTTCCGGCGGCGCCGGATGATCACGGAGGAGACGATGAACAGAAAACTGCTTGCGGCGGCGCTCGTCGCGCCGATATTGGCTTGGGCTCCCGCTTCGGCGTTGGCGCATGGATGCGCTTCGAAGCATCACTATCGCCATCATACGAAAGCGACCGGCGGCGAGACTTACGGCAGCAGCAAGTCGATGCAGAAGAAGGGCTCGACTTCCAGCAATCCGAGTTCGCGCTCGCAAGATCTCAACCAGGGCGCCCCGAGTGGTTCGACTGCGCCGAGCGGCTCATCGGGCTCACCGAACAAGGGGCAGGGAATCTGAGGCGCCGTGGCGGCAGGAACGGCGAGGGCGCCGTTCCTGCCGTTCAAGCTTCGTCGCCGCTGGCGCGCGGAAGCGTGACGCGGACGACGAGCCCGTTCGGCTCGCGATCCAGTAAAGAGACGGTTCCGCCGTGGCGTTCGACCAGAGAACGCACGATCGACAGGCCAAGGCCGAATCCGCTGTGGCTGTCCATCGTGCGCCCCGGCTCGCCGCGCACGAAGGGCTCGAAAACGGACGCCCTCTGGTCTTGCGGAATGCCCGGACCGTCGTCGATGACGTCGACCTGGAGCTTGCCGGGCAGGGACTCGTCTATCCGGACGTCGACCACGCCGGCGTGATGGACAGCGTTCTCGACCAGATTGGTGAAAACCCGCTGCATGTCCGTCAGGGAGCCGATCATCATCTGGCGACCGCCGCCAGCGTAGGACACGTTGTAATTCATGTCGGCGAACTGATCCACGACGGTTTGCAGGACGCTGTCGAGGTCGATCAGCGAATAATCCGTCTTGTCGCTCTCGGCGCGCAGATACTGCAGGTTCTTGCGCAGCATGGCGTCCATGAGGTCGACGTCGCGGAGCATTTTGATTCGCAGATCGGCGTCGGCGATAAATTCGGCTCTCAGATTCAGCCGCGTGATGATGGTTCTCAGATCGTGGCTGACAGCCGCCAACACCCGTGTCCGCGCCACGATCATCGCGGCGATACGCTCCTGCATGCGGTTGATCGAGCGCGTCAGCTCGCGCACTTCGCTGGGGCCGCGCTCGGGAAGCGCGCCTTCGCTGCTGTGCGAGCCGGGGAACTGCTCGGCGTGGCGCGCCAAAGTAATCAGCGGCTCGACAATGCCGTTCGACGCCCACAGCACGAGAACCGAGGTGCTGAGAAAAAACAAAATGGCCGACAGCGCCCATGGCGTCAGCAGGAAAGGCGTGCCGGGCTCCGGCTCCCAGAGCCATCGCCACACCGAGCGCGGCGGCTTGCGGTGCTGGGTAATGGAGATGAGCCCATAGCCGCCCTTGCGGAGCGCGACAGCCATAACGCCCTGCGCGCCGTCCTCATTGGGCGGCGCGGCGGCGTAAACCTCCGCCTCGGGCCACAGGTCGGTCCGGATCAGGCGGATTTCTTTTTTGAACTCCCTGTCGTCGGTCGTGACGGCCCGCGGCTTTTCCTTTTGCAAATGGATATTCGCGAAAGGCGCGGCCTGCGCGAATTCGGATAGCAACCCCTGACGCGCCTCGGCCGGCGCCGCGTCCAGCGCGAGAATGACGCTCGCGATGAAATCCGTCTGGTCGACAATGTGGCGCCGCCCTTCGACGTCGAGCACGTGGAAAGTGACCAGCACGATCGTCTGGAAGGTCACGATCGAGACGAGGATGAGCAGCGTGATTTGACCGGCAAGGCGGGCTGGGGCCAGGCGTCGCATGAAAGCCTTGATCTTCAAATCCGGGCGACGGGCGCGGAGAGCATGTAGCCCTCCGATCTCACCGTTTGGATGATAGCCGGGTTTTTGGGATCCTTCTCGAGCTTCTGTCTGAGCCGGCTGATCAGCACGTCGATGCTTCTCTCGAAGGGGCCGGCGGTGGGGCCATGGGTCATGTTGATGAGCTGATCGCGGGTCAGCACCCGGTTCGGATTTTCGCAGAATGCGTGCAGGAGATCGAATTCCGCGCCGGTCATGGCGACCTTCATGCCGCTGGGCGAAACGACGTCGCGGGCGAGAAGATTGATGCGCCAGCCCAGGAACTGAAAGATTTGGTTCGAGGGGCCGGCCTCGACGCGGCTTTGCGGCCCGGTGCGGCGCAGCACGGCTCTGATGCGCGCGAGCAGCTCCCGGGAGTTGAAGGGCTTCACCACATAATCGTCGGCGCCTATCTCGAGTCCGAGGATCTTGTCGACGTCCTCTCCCTGGGCGGTGACGATGATGATCGGGATGTCATGCGCCGCCCGGACCCGCCGGCAAATGGAAAGACCATCCTCGCCCGGCAGATTGAGGTCGAGAATGAGAATGTCGAAGTCGCCGGCGGCCAGTTTGGCGTCGACGGTTTCCCCGCTGGGGATGCGCGTGACCGCCATGCCGTTGTTTTCGAGGTATCTGGAAATCAGCTCCGCGATTTCCGCGTCGTCTTCGACGATGAGGACCGAACTGCGATTGCTCATGCTTCCAAGCGCCTCCGTCCATGTGCGCCTCTGTGTTCATGGCTATAGCGTGTCGCACCCCGATTGTCTGGGTTTCCGGAAGCGCGCCGGCTTCCCCGACATAGAGCGGAAACATTTTTCCGCAGTGCGAAAAACTATGGAAACAGCCGCTTGCAAGTGTAGCTGAGCCCTTGGAGGCCAATCGAGGAAAGCCAATGAAGCGAGACTTAGGCGCAGCAAAAGGCCGGCCCAGCCTTCATTTTAGACAAATCGCGGCTCTGCCGAAATAAGCGCCGTCCCGCCTGAAATATAATCTTGCCGGGTCCGTGAGCGGCGCCGGGCGCCCTCAGCCCCACCAAAAAGAGTGCAGACGGCCTCGGCGCCGAAAATGCCTTTGTCGCCCAAGGGGGACAGGGCCCAGGCTCTTTTTCCGGTCTCATCTCCAGTTCGAGGATAACAGACGATGACCATCTCCTCGCCGGCTCATGACGCCTTGTCTCCCAAATCCGGGTTCGCCGGGCTCTTCGAAAGCTGGCGCTCCGACGTCGTTTCAGGCTTCCTGGTCTTCCTGATCGCCTTGCCCTTGTGCCTTGGCATCGCCATGGCCTCCGGCTTTCCGCCCCAGGCCGGCATCATCTCGGCCATCGTCGGCGGGCTTCTGGTGTCGCGCATCAACGGCTCTTTCGTCACGATCATGGGGCCGGCGGCCGGCCTGATCGTCGTCATTCTCGATTCAGTGAACGAGCTCGGCGAGGGCGACGCTATGGCGGGCTATCGCTACACGCTCGCCGCGATCTTCTTCGCCTCCTTGCTGCAAATCCTCATGGGCGTAATGAAGGCCGGCAAGATGAGCGCCTTCTTCCCCGCCTCGGCCGTCCACGGCATGCTGGCGGCGATCGGCATCATCATCATGGCTAAGCAAATTCACGTCATGCTTGGCGTGAAGCCGGATGCGCAGACGCTGTTCCAGACGATCGGCGCTATCCCGGCGAGTTTGCGGGACATGAACCCGGAGGTCGCCATCATCGGCTTTCTGGGCATCGGGATTTTGGCGCTCTGGACCCTGGTGCGGAACCCCAAGCTCAAGATGATCCCGGCGCCCTTGCTCGTCGTCCTGCTGGGCATGGCCCTCGCCAAATATTTCGACATCGAGGACGAGCACAAATACCTCTTCCTGCCGGACATGGTCTTCCTGCCGCACCATGAATTCACCATCGGCCCGAAGTTCCTCGTCACCTTGCCGGAGAATTTCCTGGCGGGCTTCGCCGCGCCCGATTTCGCCCGCGTCGGACATCTCGTCTTCTGGCAGCAGGTCGTCGCCATCGCGCTCGTCGGCAGCCTCGAGAGCCTGCTGAGCGCCGCTGCGGTCGACAAGCTCGATCCCTATAAGCGAACTTCCGACCTCAACCGCGACATCGCGGCGGTGGGCGTCGGCAACGCCATCTGCGGCCTGATCGGCGGCCTGCCGATGATCGCGGAAATCGTTCGCAGCTCCGCCAATGTCAACAACGGCGCGAAAACCGGCTGGGCCAATTTCTTCCACGGGCTCTTCCTGCTCGTCTTCGTCGCCCTGTTCCCGAAGTTGATCCACGAGATCCCGCTCGCCTCGCTCGCGGCGCTCCTGGTCTTCACGGGCTATCGGCTGGCCTCGCCTCACGAGTTCAAAAAGACGTTGGAGATTGGCTGGGACCAGTTGGGCGTCTTTGTCGTGACCATCGTCGGCGTGCTGGCGACCGACCTTCTCATCGGCGTCGCCATCGGCGTCCTGGCGGAGCTGGCCTTCCATTTCTGGCGCAGCATCCATTGGCCGGATGTTATCAAGCTCAGCCGCTCGATCGAAGAGAAGACGCCGGGCGTCTACCATGTGCAAGTCGCGGGCGCGGCCTTCTTCGGCAATTATCTCGCGCTCAAGAACGACCTCACCGCGATCCCGCCGGGCAAGACGGTCATCTTCGATCTCTCGGAGACAGCGACCGTCGACCACACGGTGATGGAAAATCTCCATCATTTCTGCGGGGATTACCACGGCAAGGGCGGTCATGCGGAAATCCGCGGGCTCGACCATCTCGTCCCGACCTCCGACCATCCTTTGGCGCCGCGCAGGCGCCCCGCCTAGCGCGCTTTTCCGCGCAGATTCAAAAAGCTGGAGCGCATTCTTTTCGCACAGGTCTGCAACTTTTGCGGAATGCGCTCTAAGGCCGCGCCGCATTCCGGCGAAATATCGCAGGTGAGACGTTCGGCGGGATAGACAGCCGCCGGAATTCCCGCGACCGTCTATGCAGGCAAGCCTCTCGGCCAAGTCGTTCAAGGAACATAAATGCCGCTTTATCTCGCCCTTCTTTGCGTGGGCGCCCTGATCGGCGTCGGCGTAGCCTCGATCCGCTATAAGGACCGCGCGGATGTGACGCGGCTCGTTTACGGGCTCACCGGCGGATTATGCGCGGCGATTTTCCTTGCCGTCATCGTCCCGAGAGGCGCGCATGTCTTGCAGACGACGCTGCCCCTGGGCCTGCCCTGGATCGGCATGCGCTTTCGCATCGACGCGCTGAGCGCCTTCTTTCTTGCGGTCGTCAATCTCGGCGGCGCGGCGGCGAGCGTCTACGCCATCGGCTACGGCGCGCATGAGAAAAGCCCGATGCGCGTGCTGCCGTTCTTTCCGGCCTTCATCGCCGGCATGAACGGCGTCGTGATGGCCGACGACGCCTTCACCTTCCTCGTCGCCTGGGAATTCATGTCGCTCTCGTCCTGGGCGCTGGTCATTTCCCATCACGATCACGCCGAAAACCGCGCCGCCGCCTACATCTATTTGCTCATGGCGAGCTTCGGCACCTTCTGCCTGCTCATGGCCTTCGGCGTTCTCGGCGGCGCCTCCGGCGCCTATGACTTCGATACGATCCGGGGGATTCCGAAGGACGCCTGGAAATCCGGCCTCGTCCTTGCCCTCGTCATCCTCGGGGCCGGCTCGAAGGCGGGTCTCGTTCCGCTGCATATCTGGCTGCCGCTCGCTCATCCCGCCGCGCCGAGCCATGTCTCGGCGCTCATGAGCGGCGTCATGACGAAGGTGGCCATTTACGGCTTCATCCGCATGGCTTTCGATCTTCTGGGCCCGCCCGCCTTCTGGTGGAGCATTCACCCACTGGTTTTCGGCGCGGCGAGCGCCCTGATCGGCGTGCTGTTCGCCACCGTGCAGAGCGATCTCAAGAAGCTTCTCGCCTACAGCACCATCGAGAATATCGGCATTATCTTCGTCGCGCTCGGCCTGGCGCTGGCCTTCAAGGCGAATGGCCAGGCGCTTCCCGCGGCGCTCGCCTTCACCGCGGCGCTGTTCCACGTCTTCAACCACGCTCTGTTCAAGAGCACGCTCTTCTTCGGCGCCGGCGCCGTGCTCGGCGCGACCGGCGAGAAGAACATCGAAAAGCTCGGCGGCCTGATCCGCTCGATGCCGAAAACCGCCTTCGTCTTTCTCGGCGGCTGCATGGCCATCGCCGCGCTGCCGCCGCTCAACGGTTTCGTCTCCGAGTGGCTGGTGTTCCAGGCCATCCTTCTCAGCCCCTCGCTGCCGCAGTGGATATTGAAGCTGCTCACGCCTGCTGTCGGCGTGACGCTGGCGCTGAGCGCGGCGCTGGGCGCCGGCGCCTATGTGCGGGCCTTTGGCGTCGTCTTCCTTGGCCGGCCGCGCTCGGGCGCCGCCGAGCAGGCGCAGGAGACCGATCAATGGTCGCTGCGCGCCATGTTCGCGCTGATCGCTCTCTGCCTTCTGGCGGGGATTACGCCAAGCTTCATGATCGACACGATCTCGCCCGCGGCGGCCGAATATGTCGGCGGCCGCATGCCGGCGCAGAGCCAGATCGGCTGGTTTACGATCGCGCCCATCGCCGAGAGCCGCAGCTCTTATAACGGCCTCCTCGTCTTCGCCTTCATCGGCCTGTCGGCTTTTGCCATGGCGCAGACGATCAAGACCTTCTGGCCGCGTCCGCTGCGCCGCGCGCCGCCGTGGGATTGCGGCTACGTCGATCCAACCCCCGCGAGTCAATATACGGCGAGCAGCTTTGCGCAGCCGGTGCGTCGCGCGCTCGGCGCCGTCGCCTTCTCGGTGCGCGAGAAGCTCGACATGCCGCTGCCGGGGGAGACGCGCGTGGCGCATTTCTCCGTGGAGATCGGCGACCGCTTCATCAACTACCTCTACGAGCCGCTGACGAAAGCGGTGCTGTTCTGCGCGGGGCGGCTCAATGTGGTGAACTTCCTGTCCATCCAGGAATATATCGCCCTCGTCTTCGCCGCCCTCGTCTTTCTCCTCATCCTCGTGGCGCTATGACCTTTCTCTTCGACCTCTTCGCGCAAGCGGCGCAAATGGCTTTGGTGCTGGCGCTCGCGCCGGTGCTGATCGGATTCACGCGCAAGGTGAAGGCGCGCCTGCTGCGGCGGCGCGGGCCGCCGCTTCTGCAGCCCTGGTACGATCTCATTCGCCTGCTAAGGAAGGACGTCGTGCTCGCCCATGACGCCTCCTGGCTCTACCGGGCGGCCCCCTATCTGATTTTCTCGACCACATGGGTGGCGGCGTCGCTCGTTCCAACATTTGCGACCGGACTGATGTTCGGCTGGATCGCCGATCTCATCGCGCTCACTGCCTTGCTCGGCGCCGCCCGCTTCTTCCTGGCGCTCGCCGGCATGGATGTGGGGACGAGCTTCGGCGGCATCGGCTCGAGCCGCGAGACGATGTTCGGTTCGCTCGCCGAGCCGGCGACGATCATGATCGCCTTCATCGTCTCGCTCATCGCCGGCTCGACCCAGCTCTCGGAAGTCGCCGCCTATATGGCGTCGGATTTCGCGCTGCGCGTCTCCGTGCTCTTCGCGCTGATCGGCCTCATCATTGTCGCGATTGCGGAGAACGGACGCATACCGGTCGATAATCCCGCGACGCATCTTGAGCTCACCATGGTCCACGAGGCGATGATTCTCGAATATTCGGGACGTCATCTCGCCATCATCGAGATGGCCTCGGCGCTCAAGCTTCTTCTCTATGTGTCGCTTATCGGCTGCATCTTCTTCCCCTTTGGCATCGCGCCCCCGGATGGCGGCATCGTCGACATGGGCTATGGCGTCGCCTTTTATGTCGTGAAAATCTTTGTCGCGGGCTTTTTGCTGGCCCTCTTCGAAGTATCGACCGCAAAGATGCGCATCTTCCGCGTGTCGGATTTCCTGGGAGCGGCGCTGATGCTCGGCCTTCTCGGCACTCTTCTCGTCTTTGTCACCCGGAGCCTGTAATGCAAGAGCATCTGTCTCTCGACATCGCGCAGCTCCTCGCGGGCGGGCTGGTGCTCGTCAGCTTCATGCTGCTCTATCAAGATCGCCTGACGGGGCTCATCAACATCTTCGCGCTGCATGCTTTGGTGCTGACTTTGTCGGTGGCCTGGCAGGCCCATGTGCAGAACGCGGCGCATCTTTATGTGACGGCGGCGATCGCCCTCGTGTTCAAGGCCATCGTCATTCCCTATAGCCTGCACAAGATCGTCAAGGCGCTGCGCGTCCATCGCACGGTGGAAGTCGTCGGCGGCATCGGCGCGACCATGCTCGTCGGCATGTTCCTGATGGGCCTTTCGCTCGTCGTCATGCTGCCCGCGACGACGACCGCCGATCCTTTCGCGCGCGAAGACCTCGCCTTTGCGCTGACGATCGTCCTTCTGGGCATGCTGATGATGGTCACGCGGCGCAACGCCGTCAGTCAGATCATCGGCTTCATGTCGCTGGAGAACGGCCTCGTGCTGGCGGCCGCGGGCGCCAATGGCATGCCGCTCGTCGTCGAGATCAGCGTCGCCTTCTCGATTCTCATCGCCTTTATCGTGATCGGCATCTTCCTGTTCCGCATTCGGGAGCGCTTCGACACAGTGGACTTATACGAACTCGATCGCGTGCGCGGAGAACGCCGATGATTTCCGAATTCTTCATGGTGTCGAACGCGCTCGTGGCCATTCCGGCGGTCGCGGCGGGCGTGCTGGCCTTTCAGACCGAATATAAGAAAGCGGCTCAGCTCAATGTCGCCGCGTCGGGCGCGACCTTCGTCTTCGCGCTTTTGCTCCTCGCCAAGGGACACGAGGCCGGCAGCTTTCTCTCGGTCGACGATCTCAACGTCGTCTTCGTCGTGCTGTCGACGCTTATCGGCTTCACCACGGCGGGCTTCAGCGCGAGCTATATCGAGCACGAGCTCGCGATCGGCAAATTGACGCCGGGCAATCTGCGCTTTTACCACGCCATGTATCAGGCGCTGATGTGCGCCATGAATCTGGCGCTTCTGGCCAGCAACATCGGCCTCACATGGGTCTCGGTCGAAGTCGCGACGCTGACCACGGTTGTCATGGTCGGCCTGTACCGCACCCGCGACTCGCTCGAAGCCGCCTGGAAATATTTCATTCTGGGCAGCGTCGGCATTGCGCTCGCGCTCTTTGGCACGATCCTCGTCTATATGTCGGCGGAGCCGGTTCTGGGCGAGGGCTACGACTCCATGCTCTGGTCCACGCTGATGCAGCACGCCGCGCATCTCAGCCCGCGCCTCTTGAATGTGGCCTTCGTCTTCCTGATGCTCGGCTATGGCACCAAGGTCGGCCTCGCGCCCATGCACGCCTGGCTCCCCGATGCGCATGCCGAGGGCCCGACGCCCATCTCGGCGGTGCTTTCCGGTCTGTTGCTGAATGTCGCGCTCTACGCCGTGCTGCGCTTCAAAATGCTGCTCACGGCCAACGCCGCCGCCATTACGCCCGGGCCGCTGCTCATCGCGCTGGGCCTCGCCTCCGTGCTATTCGCGGCTTTCATGCTCTACCGGCGCGACGACATCAAACGCCTCTTCGCCTATTCGTCGATCGAGCACATGGGCATCATCGCCTTCGCCTTCGGGATCGGCGGCCCGGTCGCCAATTTTGCCGGATTGCTGCATATGGCGATGCACAGCCTCACCAAATCTGCGATCTTCTTCTCCGTCGGCCACATCGCTCAGGCCAAGGGCACGCAGAAGATCGCCGAGATCAGGGGCCTGACCCAGAGCCATCCGGTGCTGGGCTGGAGCCTCGTCGTCGGCGTGATGGCGATCTGCGGCATGCCGCCGCTCGGCGTCTTCATGAGCGAATTTCTGGTCGTGAGCTCAGCCTTCGCGCGTCAGCCATGGCTGGCGGTTCCGCTGGTTCTCGGCCTTCTTGTGGCGTTCGGCGCCTTGTTGATGCGGTTGATCGGCATGGCTTTCGGCGAACCGACGAAGAGCGCCGGAGAGGCGCCGGCCTCTCCCGTGCCGCTCATCGCGCATCTTTCGCTCGTGCTTCTCGCGGGCCTTTATCTGCCGTCTTATCTCGTCACCTGGTTCCAGAACGTGGCGCGGCTGCTGGGATAAGCGCAAAGGGACATGCAAATGCTCTTCACCCCTGAGGACCCGAACAGCACGGCTCCTGCGCCCGCTGCGTCCTGCCGCCCCTGGGCGCGCGAGACGGTCGACGACGCCGGTTGGCGCGCGGCAATCGAAGAGATCGCCGGCCGCAAGGCCGATCTTCTCAGCCTATGGAGCGACGGCGCTCATGTGTTCATGGCGATCGTCGGCAGGGCGACGCCAAAGATTCGCCTCGTCTCGCTCGATTGCCCGCAAGGCCACTTTCCCTCGGTCGGCGTGCGGCACCCGCCGGCGCTGAGGCAGGAACGCACGATCGCCGATCTTTACGGGCTCACGCCCGAAGGATCGCCCGACACGCGCCGCTGGCTCGATCACGGCCGCTGGGGCCTTCGTCATCCCGACGGGGAGGCGGCGCAGATCGAGACGGCGAGCGACGCTTATCAATTCTCGCCGGCCGAAGGCGCGCCGCTGCATCAGATTCCTGTCGGCCCGGTGCATGCGGGCATCATCGAGCCGGGTCATTTCCGCTTCTCCTGCAATGGCGAGGTGGTGGTCCGGCTCGAGGAGCGGCTCGGCTTCGTGCACAAGGGCGTCGACAGCCTCATGGCCGGCGCCCCGCTCGACAAGGCGGCGAAGCTCGCCGCGCGCGTCTCAGGCGACAGCACCGTGGCCTATAGTTTTGCCTTCGCGCGCGCCGTCGAGGCTGCTTATGGCGTCGAGCCGCCGCCGCGCGCCGTGTGGCTGCGCGCTTTGATGGCGGAAATCGAGCGCCTCGCCAATCACTTCGGCGACATCGGCGCGATCTGCAACGACGCCGCCTTTGCGCTGATGCTCGCGCAATGCGGGCTGGTTCGCGAAAAGCTGCTGCGGGCGGCCGCCGCCTGTTTCGGCCATCGGCTGATGATGGACCGCATCACGCCCGGCGGCGTCGCCGTGGATCTGTCGGAAGAGGGCGTGACGACGCTGCGCTCCCTGCTGGAACGGATCGCGGTGATGACGCCGCGTCTCGTCGCGCTCTATGGCGACACGACCTCGCTGCAGGACCGCACCGTGGGAACCGGCGTGCTGAGCGCCGAGCTCGCCAGCCAATATGCCTGCGGGGGCTTCGTCGGCCGCGCCTCTGGCCGCCGCTTCGACGCCCGCGCCACCATCGGCTACGCGCCCTATGACGCGCTCTCCTTCGAGCTCGGCGAGTCGACCGGCGGCGACGTCGATGCGCGCGTCTGGGTGCGCTTCGACGAGGTGAGAGCGTCGGTCGAGATCATCGAGCAAATCCTCGATCGCCTCCCCCATGGCCCCATCCAAGCCGATCTCGGCGCCGCGCCGGGCGGGGCCGAGGGCGCGGCGCTCGTGGAAGGGTTCCGCGGCGATATTTTCGTCTGGCTGCGCCTTGCGGCCGACGGCCGGATCGAGCGGGCGCATCTGCGCGACCCGTCCTGGTTCCAATGGCCGCTGCTCGAAGCCGCGATCAAGGGGAATATCGTCGCGGATTTCCCGCTCTGCAACAAATCCTTCAACTGCTCCTATTCGGGGCACGACCTGTAAGCGGCTCGCAACCATGCAGAAATTTCTCTTCCAAGGGCTTTTGCGCGGCGCGCTGACCGAGCCGCCGCCCCGGCCCGAAGACGCGATGCTCGCCGAGCTCGGACAGGCGATGGAAAGAGCCGCCCGCGAGAAGCTCGGCCGCAGTCTCGCGATCCGCGAGGTCGACGCGGGCTCCTGCAACGGCTGCGAACTCGAGATTCATGCGCTGAGCAACGCCTTTTACGATCTCGAGCGCTTCGGTCTGCGATTCGTGGCGTCGCCCCGGCACGCCGACGTGCTGCTCGTCACCGGGCCCGTGACCAAGAATATGAAAGAGGCGCTGGAGCGCACTTATAATGCGACGCCCGATCCCAAATGGGTCGTCGCAGTGGGCGATTGCGCTTTCGACGGCGGCGTTTTTGCCGGAAGCTACGCCTGCGTGGGCGCCGTCTCGCAGGTCGTCCCGGTCGATCTCCATATTCGCGGCTGCCCTCCCGACCCCGTGGCGCTGCTCAAAGGCTTGATCGCCTTGGTCGACAAGGCAGGCTGAAAGCGCCGGGCCGGGCGCTGTGCCCGGCCCTGGCGACTTCTTCGTCAAGAGGCTCAGTCGAGCGTCTTGCCGCCGGCCGCTTCGCAGGCCTGGGCCGATTCCATATAGACCCAGCCCTTGCCCTTGCAGGAGTTCATGCCCTTGCAGGCGTTTTTGGGCGAATGGCAATCGCTCTTGCCCTTGCAGCTATTGGCGCCCAGGCAGTGAACTCTCGCAGTCGTCGTCTCGGCCTTCGCGGCCGGGGCGGTTCCGGCGAGCGCGATTGCGACCGCCGCGACAGCGAGCGTCGCGCCGTTGATGGTTTCCTTTTTCATGTCGTTTCTTCCCTGCGCCAAGAATGGCGCGGCATTCTTGCATCAAAGCCGCTATTTTCGCCAGCCGCCTCGGCAGAAAGCATATATTAGCGAATCGGCTGCGGCTTTCGCGCGCTGCCGATTCGGACTGTGTTTGTCCCTCATCTGTCCGTTGCTTCCTGTTTCAGGACAGAGCCCCAGGAGAGACGTTTAATTCATTGGCAAGGACGAGCGGCTGCGACGTCAGTGCACATGAAACTCGCCGTCGACCAGCCGCATCTCCGCTGGCGTGATGAGCTGGGCATGCGCCACCGTCACGCCATGGAGCGGCCCGTCGAGGCTCCTCGCCCAAAAATCCAGGAATTTCCTCAGCTCGGGAAAATGCGGGTGCAGATCATATTCCTGCCAAATGTAGCTCTGGATGATCTTCGGATGGTCCGGCAGGCCATAGAAAATATTCGCCGTCGTCAGACCGTAGCCCTGCATCTGCAAGCGGAAGTCCCTGGACGCCATTCCCGTCTCCTTTCCAACGGAAGACACTCTTAAAAAATTAGGAGCGACAGGTTAACGAAAGCAACTCTTGCGCCAGAAACAGGCGTAAAAACAAACTATTAGCAGCGTGTGCGGGCGAGTGCTGATTTCCCTGATTGAAGTGACTAAGGAAGAGCGCTTCCCAAGAGCCCGGGAGCGCAGAAGCCGCGTATTTACCATAAGCACAGGCGCCGCCTGGATTCTTTGGCCCGCGCCATCTTTCCGCCGAGTGCATTCAAGAGTTTGAGGGCCATGATTCGACGTTTCGCTCTCTTGTGTCTTCTCGCCTGCCCGACGCCGCTTGTCGCTGGCGCTTTGCCCCCCGGGCCAAAGGCTTCCGTCGCCTCCGTCGTTCGCGCGGTGACGCCGGGCGTCGTCAACATCGCCACGAAGCGGATCGAATCGGTCGAGGTGCCGACGGTCGTCGACCCGGTGCTTCAAGAGTTTTTCGAGATCCCGAACACCCATTTGAAGCGCGAAACCACATCCGCGGGTTCGGGCGTCATCGTCGACGCCGAGGCCGGGCTCATTCTCACCAATGAGCATGTCGTCCGCGGCGCCTCCGTCATCGAAGCGACAACGAAGGACGGCCGCCGTTTTCGCGCCCAACTCGTGGGCCGCGACAAAGCCACGGATATCGCCGTGCTGAAAATCAAGGCGGATAATCTTGCCGCCGTTCCGATGGGCGACAGCCGAACGCTGGAGGTCGGCGACTTCGTTCTCGCCGTCGGCAACCCCTTCGGCCTCGGACAGACCGTGACCTCGGGGATCGTGTCGGCGATCGGCCGCGCGGGACTTGGGATCGAAGGCTATGAGGATTTCATCCAGACCGACGCCTCGATCAATCCGGGCAATTCCGGCGGCGCGCTGGTGACGCTCGACGGGCGCCTCGTCGGCCTCAACACCGCCATTCTGTCGAAATCCGGCGCCAGTCATGGCATCGGCTTCGCCATCCCCATCGACATGGCGCGCCGCATCATGGCGCAGCTTGTCGAAAGCGGGGAGGTGCGTCGCGGCCATATCGGCATTTCGATCCGCTCGCCTTCGGGGAATGGCGCAGGCGCCGAGATCGTCACGGTGGAGCCGGCGTCATCCGCCGCGCTCGCAGGGCTTCGCAAAGGCGACGTCATCACCGCCGTCGACGGAAGGGCGATCACGACGCCGGCGCAGCTACGCGCCTTTCTCGGCGCGAGCCCGGCGGGAAGCGAGATCGACGTCCGCTTCCATCGCGCCGGGGAGGCGATGCAGGCGCGGCTGCGGATCGAGGCGAGCCAGAAGGCCGCGAGGCAATAATCTAGCGGAGAACCACGACCTTCGTGCCGACCTTCACGCGCGAATAGAGGTCGATCACATCGTTATTGGTCATGCGGATGCAGCCGGAGGACACGGCCGCGCCGATCGTATCCGGCTCGTTCGAGCCATGGATGCGATAGTCGCTGGAGCCGAGATAGAGCGCGCGGGCGCCGAGCGGATTCTCCATACCGCCCGCCATATAGCGCGGCAGGTCGGGGCGGCGTTTCAGCATGGGCGCGGGCGGGCGCCAGTCGGGCCATTCGCGCTTGCGGGAGACCGTTTTCACGCCCGACCAGGTGAAGCCCTCGCGACCGACGCCGACGCCATATTCGATCGCCTGGCCGCCGCCGAGCACATAGTAAAGCCGCCGTTCCTTGGTCGAAATGACGACGGTTCCCGCCTTATATTCCGGGTGGCGCCACTGCACGAGCTGCTTGGGGATCGACTGCTGACGGAAGATGGTCAGAAAATCCGCGACCGGCCCGCGATCGAGGGGACTTGCAAGGGCTATCCCCGGCGCCGTCATGGCGAGGGCGACAAGCGCTTTGAAGGGCAAGCTGGACCATTTCCTCATGCGCTTTCGTCTCTCCGCTTGTTATTCTGGGCGGTGAGACTGTTTGTCGACGAATGCGGCCGAAGTCTGACGCCGTTATCGGGGTTCAGGGCGCGTGGGAGAGTGAGCCATGCCAAAACGCAGCGCAGGCGTCCTCCTTTACCGGCGTAGCGCCCATGGGGTCGACGTCTTCCTGGTTCACCCCGGCGGGCCTTTCTGGGCGAGAAAGGACGACGGGGCCTGGTCGATCCCGAAAGGGGAAATTGGCGACGGGGAAGATCCGGAAAGCGCCGCCAAGCGTGAGTTCGCCGAAGAAACGGGCGTGGCGCTGACGGGCGAGCTGACGCCTCTCGGCGTCTTCAAGCAGCCCAGCGGCAAGCTGGTCGCCGCCTTCGCGCTCGAGGGAGACATCGCGCTCTCTTGCGTCCAAAGCAATGACTGCAAGATCGAATGGCCGCCGAAATCGGGGCGCATGATCGACATTCCCGAGATCGACAGAGCGGACTGGTTCACGCCTCAGGAAGCGCTGGAGAAAATTACAAAGGGCCAGCGCCCGATCATCGAGGCGCTTTTGTCCAAATTGAAGCTTTCGCCAGAATGAACGTCACCGCGCTTGCGCCGCCCAGCTTGTGACGGATCGCGGCGCCCAGCACTCGACGCCCCTGTGGCATTGCGCGCCGGTATAGCGGTTTTTATGAAAATACGGCGAATCCGCCGGGACGAAACGGTTGGCCCAGGCAAAAGTGGCGAGCCAAATGACGAGGATTCCAAATATGGCGTTGCGCCAGCTTTTGGGCCCGGGCATTCTTAAACTCCCCTGCGCGTTTCACAGAACCGGGGAATTGGAGGCTTCGAACCTCTCGCCCAGTGGGGAGACTCCAAAAAGTGTGTGTCAGCTTTGCCATGATCGAGCGAAGCAGGGCGTTCTCTAAACTTCCGCCGTGATCGTTGCGCGCAAGCCATCGGGCTCGAAGGCGATGTCGATGTCGCCGCCGAACTGCCGGGCGAGGACGGTCTTCATCAAATAGAGACCGACGCCTGAATGTTGCGGGTTCGCAACCGATGGCCCGCCTTGCTCCTTCCAAATGATGAGCAGCCGTCGGCCTTCGTCGTCGGAAATCCGCCAGTCGACGACCACATGCCCTTCTTCCCCCGATAGCGCGCCGTGTTGCTCGGCGTTGGAGAGAAGCTCGTGCAGCGCCATGCCCAGGGCCAGCGCGACTTCCGAGCGCAGCGCGACGTCTTCGCCGAAGATGGAGATGCGATCGCGGATGGCGAGCGAATCATAGGCGAGCGCCGTCATCACCAGCTCTTTCATGGGCGTCTCCGCCCAGGATTTTTTGACCAGCAAGGTCGAGAGACGGCTGAGGCACTGGATACGATCGGAAAAGCTGTTTCGAAAGCTGGCGAAATCCGTCGCCGTGCGGGCGGTGATGTTGGCGACGCCCTGGATCATGGCCAACGAGTTGTTCACCCGATGGTGTAGCTCGAGGTTCATGATGCGCCGGTGTTCTTCGGCGCTTTTGATCTCGTCGATGTCGGTAATGGCGATGATGGCGGCGATGATCTTGCCGCTTGCGTCGCGGATCGGCGCGCCGACAATGTTGATCCACGCCCATGTGCCGTCCGCGCGCTGATGCCGGCATTCGAGCGTCGGCCGATTTTCCCCGGCGAGGGCGCGGGCGAGGGGATATTCGCTCTCCTGGACGGGCTCGCCGCTCTCATGCACGGCGACCCAGTGCCGATAATGGCCCAGTCCTTCCGAATAGATCACAGGCCCTCGCCGGATGGCCTCGAGCGCCGAATTGCCTTCGAGGATGCGGCCGCTCGGCGCTTCCGCGATCAGCACGCCGACCGGAAGCGCGTCGATGACGGCGCGGAGCCTGTTGTTGAAGCCGTTGGGCGCGTTGGCGGCATCGCCTTTGATCAGCTCTTCGTTGAGCCGGCTCAGCAGCGCGCGCTTGCGGCGCAGCCTCTGTTCGAATTGATCGAGGGTGTGCGCGATGTCGTCGATGTCGGGGACGCCGGTCGCGGCCCAGGCGGGCAGCTCGCCGGCTTTCAGGCGATGGGCCAATTCCGCAAGCCGGTGGGTCGCCGCCGCCTGCCGCCGCCGAGCAGAGTCGAGACGATAAAGCGCGAGGAGCGCTGCGACGAAAGCAATCGCCAGCGCAACGATGATGACTTGCCCATAGGCGGAAATCAGCTCTGCTTGCGCTAGCGGGCGCACTTCCGCCGCTAGCGTATTATTGCCCCTCGGGCCAAGGGAAATGTCGGCTGAAAGGCCGAATCCGAGGATTCGAACGAGGTCTTGTTCGACCACTAATCACTCCGCGCCAAAACGGGCAGATTTGCATTTGCCCCCGAGCGTTTTGCGCCCGCGCGTTTTCTAGGCTGCACGAAAGTTGCCGGGCAGATGCTGAAACTGGCGAAGTCTTCGCCGAGTTCCACGGATCTGCCTGCGCCAGAGAGTTTTTTTGAACCGATTTCAGAGCGCCTTCGTGTTTTTTCGCGCGGCGATGCCCGTCATGGTCGGGTCCGAATCGATCTCATGTGTCCCGTTGAGCCCGAGATGCTCCGCAAGCTTGGCGCGCGCGCGATTGAGCCTGCTCTTCACCGTTCCGACGGCGATATTGCAGACCTGCGCGGCTTCTTCGTAGGACAATTCCGTGATGCCGATCATGAGCAGTATTTCGCGATGCTCCGGCGCAAGCTTGTCCAGCGCCTTCTGCACGTCCTGCATCGTCACATTTGATTCCTGCCCGCCTTTCACCGGAATCTGTTCCGCAAGGACGTTGTCGCTATCCTGCACTTCGCGCGAGCGCTTGCGGTACTGCGAGAAATAAGTGTTGCGTAAAATCGTCACGAGCCAGGCGCGAAAATTCGTGCCCGGCTCGAAACTGTCGGCATGCGACCAGGCCTTCACAAGCGTGTCCTGGACGAGGTCGTCCGCCACGCTATATGAGCCCGAGAGCGAGATGGCGAAGGCGCGCAGATAAGGGATCTGCGCCACCATTTGCTCTCCAAAGGTCGCGTTGGTCATTTCTTCTCGCGCTGTATGGCTTCGAGCTGGGCGAGCAGCATGACGAATTTGTCCGGAATTGGCTGGTGGATCAGGTCGTCGCAGAATGAGCGCAGCACACGCCCCAATTGATCCTGGATATGAGGCTCAAGAAAGGCCGTCTCCACGCCGTCGACCTGGTCGCCGTCAACCTGACCCAGGTCGGCCGTCTCCTGTGGCGCCAAGGTCTTTCTCTCCTCTTTTTCGTTGCCCTGCGTCATCTATCGTCCCGAGATCGCTCGCCCAACTGGTGGAGGCTTTGGCGAAGCGCCCTCGCTTCAGGCGCCTATTTAGGCAACCCGGGGACGGCGCATTCGTTCCGGATGGAAGTTGTGGATTTCTAGTTCGACGCGACGTAATGCTCAACCGCGCTGACAGCCTCTCACAAGACCGCAAGGTGTCGTCATGAACATCTCACGCGAGATCGCTCCGCATCTTCCCTATCTGCGTCGCTTCGCGCGCGCTTTGTGCGGGTCGCAAAAAAGCGGCGACGCTTATGTCGTCGCGACGCTCGAAGCGCTCGTTGCGGACATCGATTCCTTCCCCTCCAACATGTCGGCGAAGGTTGGGCTCTATCATCTTTTCATGAGGAGCTGGTCGTCGATCGCCTTGAATGTCGAGGACCGTCCCGAGGACGATATTTCCGCAGCGCAGCGTAACGTCAGCCTGCTGACGCCACGCTCACGCCAGGCTTTTTTGCTCCGTACGGTCGAGGGATTTTCAACCGAGGACGTCGCCGACATCATGTCGGTCACGCCAGAGGAAGTCGAGGCGTTGATCGCGCAAGCCGGGCGCGAGATCGCCGAGCGGGTCGCCACCGACGTGCTCATCATCGAGGACGAGGCGCTGATTGCGCAGGACATCGAATTCATCGCACGCGATCTGGGGCATCACGTGATCGGCATCGCCCGCACGCACAAGGAAGCGGTCGAGCTCGCGAAGGGACGTCACCCGGGCCTGATCCTTGCGGATATTCAGCTCGCCGACGGCAGCTCCGGCCTCAATGCGGTGAACGAATTGCTGCAAAGCTTCGACTGCCCGGTGATCTTCATCACCGCTTTCCCCGAGCGGCTGTTGACGGGCGAGCGGCCCGAGCCCGCCTTCCTCATCAGCAAGCCTTATAAGGTGGATACGGTGAAGGCGACGATCAGCCAGGCGCTGTTCTTCCAGCGAAAGGCCAGTCGCGTCGCTTAAGGCGCGGCTGCGGCTGGAACAATGAAGGCGAGCGCGCGTTCGTCGCGTAACGCTGGAGGCCCGCTCGAAGGAGGCCGCAATGACCATGAATATTCCCGAGAGCCGCGACACCGAACGGGCGGCCCTCAACACGCCAAGCGACCTTTCGCCGGAAGCGACGGCCACGCTCGCCGACAGCATCAACCGCCTCGTGGCGGACGCCTATGTGCTCTATGTGAAGACCAAGAACTTCCACTGGCACGTCAGCGGGCCGAATTTTCGCGACTTTCACGAGATGCTCGATGAGCAGAGCGAACAAATATTGGAGTCGATCGACCCTTTGGCGGAGCGCGTGCGCAAGCTCGGCCAGCCCACGCTCAAATCCCTCGGGCAGATTCTCGAACTCGCGTCCTTGCACGAAAATCAGAAGGATTTCGTCTCCCCTTACGAGATGCTCGTCGAGCTCATGAACGATAACATCTCCATCGCCAAATCGATGCGCGAAGCGCATGGCGTCTGCGACGATTGGGACGATGTCGCGACCTCTAGCCTGATCGAGCAATATCTCGACGAGACCGAAAAGCGGACGTGGTTCCTGTTCGAGGCGGCGCGGGCGGCCGACTCCGGCGGACACTGAGCCGGGCCGATCCTCTCTTGCGGAAGACCTGTGAAGCCGCATAAATTTCCAGCGATTTGCGCATCCGGCCTCGGCTGCGCTCCGCCGCGCTGGAAAGGACAAGATGGCGTCCGAACCCGAGAAGCTTCTTGGCGCAGTGACGTCGCATTACGCGGCGGCGCGGGGCTTTCTGTCCCGCCTGTCGGCCTTTGTCGCGAAGGTCACCTTCAAAATCCCCAAGGGCGGCTCGCCGGGGGAGACGATCGATGAGCTCGGCAAGCGCTGGGCGCTCGACGAGGAGGAGCGGCTGACGCTGCATATTCTCGTCAGGAGCAAGCCGGGCCTCGCCTTCTTCGACGAGAAGATTCAGAGCATCAATCGCGCCGCCTTCCATCGCTCGGCTTTCGTGCTGAATGCGGCGACGCAGCTTTTCTTCGTCGACATCGGGGCGCAGCTTTACATTTCAGCCCCGCAGTTGAAGGCCGCGCTCGTCGCCACAAATGTCCTGCTCGTCGCCGTTGCGCATTTCGAGATCAAGTCGCTGCTGAAGGCGCTCATCGCGGGGCCGAATGCGTTGCCGCCAAAGCGGCGTTTCTGGGGCCTCTTCTCGAATCCGCATTACAACAAGGCCGTGAAAAAGCATTCTCGCCATTACGCGCGTAGCGCCTGGAAGGAGAAATCGCTCTACCGGCCCGCCTATTTCCTGGACGCTGCAACGATCTTCCTTGGCGCGCAGTTCATTCTGGCGCCAGAGCGCATTATTTTCCCATTCGGCTTCATTATCGGCAAGACGACCGGGCTCCTCACGACCCTTATCATGATGTTCGACGTGTGGCGGGGCGTGCGGGCGGGGGAAGACGCGCGCATCGCGCGCGAACGCGAGGTGGCGGTCTATCGCGATCTCGATGTGTGACGTGCTCGTGGTCTCTGTGACGCATACCTGCGCAGCCTGCTTTGCGTTTCGGCGCCGCATGTGCGCATTTTAAACGCTTTCGATACTTGCGAATCTTGCACGCCGCTCGAGATCGATCAGACGATTCGAGCGTCTCGGGTTGCTCCAGCCGGCGCGTCTGTCCGACGCAAATGCAGAGACCACAACGGCTTGCGGATATTGTCGCAAAGGCGCGGGCTTGCGGGCGCGCGCGTTTTCAGAGACGACCATGATGGGGTCGTCGGCCCCAACCTTGCGGACCATGGGGATTCTCCCTTACGTCGCTTCGCGGCGCTTCGTGCTGTGTGCTTATTTCGTGCCAGACGGTTGAGGCATTTTCTGGGTAAAGCCGATGGAGGGAAAGAACCACGCGACGGCGCTTTCGATGGCGCCACCCTGACGAAGCTCGCGCATCGAGCTTCTACGCATGGATGCAAGCCTGAAAAACGATCTTCGAGACGGCGGCGCGAGGGTGCGTCAAAGTGGTCGATTGCAAGTGGCGCGTCTCTCGCTCAAATCTGAGGAATGATCCGCCCTCAGATTTCCAACGCCATCATCCTGTCGATACTCTTCGCCTCGCTTGCGGCCGGAGCCACGCTGATGCTCATGGAAGTGCCGGCAATCCATCGGGCGGAGTCGGGGAAGCTTAAGGCGCAGGGATCGGCGTCGCCTGCGCGCGACGCTGGCTTGACTGTCGCGCGCCAATAGCAGAAGGCCGCTTCACGACCTGTTTCGCTTGAAAGCGCGATTGTCGCCCGAGGCCCGCGTTCTATCTTGCGAGAAGCGAAGAGCGGAGCAAGGCCGAAGAGCGGAGCAAGGCCAATGACGAGCAAGTCGGATTTCGCGCCTGTCGAATGGAAAAAGCTGGTGCAGGCTCCCTTGCTCGCAGGCTACGCGGTCAGCGCGGCCGACCCCAGCGGCTTTGTCGGCTTGCTCCAGGAGGCATTCGCCGCCGCGCGCTCTCTCGCCGAGGCAAGAACGCAGCCGGGTGACGAGCTGATAAAGGCGGTCGCCGAGGAGCTTTTGACCGCGAACGGCCGCGCCGACGCGCGCGAAGGGGTGCGCACGGTCGCGCAAGGCGCAGCGCTCGAAGATATAAAGCACCGTGCGCTCGACGCCTTGAAGGATACGAGGGCGATACTCGACGCGAAGGCTGGCGAGCATGCGCGGCCTTTCAAGGAGTGGCTGATCAAGATCGCGCGCGTGGTGGCGGAAGCGGGTCTCGAAGACACTTTCCTCGGCTTTGGCGGCATCAGGATGAGCGAAAAGGAGAAATCCACGCTCGCGGAACTCTCCGCCTCGCTGGGGTTGGATGCGACCGCCCAAGGCGCAGGATGAGCGCCTTTCGATCTCCTGCATAAGGCAGGTCAACTTTTTCCGCGATCGGCTTTAAAATTCGCCCGACGACAAAGAAGGGCGGATGGATGGCGGAACGTATTTTTTTAAGATCGATGGCGCTGGCCGCGGCGCTCCTTGTTAGCCCAGTCGCCGGGGCCGAGCAGCGCTGGCCCGAGGGCTTTTTATCGCGCGTCGAGGTTCTCGCCCTGATCCAGACGCTGAACGCCTCCTTGCTCGCGAGCCGCAGCGCCACAATGACCCTGGAGAGATGGTGCGCGGACCACAAAATGGCCCTCGAGCCCAAAATCGTCGCGACACGCGTCTCTGGCGCCGACAAGCCGCCGAGCGACGAGACGCGCCAGCGGCTGCGCGTCGATCTGTCGGAGCCGGTCAAATACCGGCGCGTTCAATTGAGCTGCGGCGCCCATGTGCTCTCGGACGCGGATAATTGGTATGTGCCTGGCCGTCTGTCCCAGGACATGAACAGGACGCTCGAGACGACGGATACGCCCTTTGGAAAGGCTGTCGCGCCTTTGCAGCCTTTTCGCCGCACGATCGACATGAAGATGCGCTGGTCGCCCTTGCCCGAGGGCTGGGAACTGGCGCCGCAGAGCGCCCAATCTGAGGAGGGTGCGCTGCCGCTGCCCCGCGACATCTTCGAACACACGGCGGTCCTATACGGGCAGGATCAGAAGCCCTTCTCCGAAGTCCACGAGACCTACACCAGCGGGATTTTGGATTTTCCCCCGCAGGCTGGGGCAACGCCAAAAGATTAGCCGCATTTGTGGTCGACCGTGGCCTTGTCGCTAGATAGGTGACGAGCAAAAGCGGCGAGGCGGCGTATGGCGGACATTTGGTATTATGCGGAAGGCGGCGAAACCTTCGGGCCGGTCGGCGCAAGGGAAATTGCCGCACGCCTCGGCAAGGGGAAACGGCCGCTTCTCGTCTGGGCGCCCGGCATGCCCGAATGGACCGACGCGCGCGGCCTGCCGCAATTCGCGGCGACAGCGCAGGGCGCTGGGCAAGGCGGCGGCAAGGCGCCAGCGAGCCGCGCGTGGCGCTCCCACCCCGAGCTGATTTCCTATCTGGCCATATCCGGCTATCTGCTGGTCTGGTTTTGCGCGGTCTTGATTTATAGGGCGACCGTTTTGCGCGGTGGGGGGATAGAATTCGCGGCCTTTGGCGTCGCCGTGGCAAAGGCGTTGATCCTCGGCAAATTGATGCTGACGCTGAATTCCGCACAGCGCGACGCCATCGGCGAGACGCTCCTGGCCTGGACGGCGAAAAAGGCGCTTTATTTCGCTCTCGCGCTTTTTCTGTTGTCCGTCGCGGAAGGGTTGATCGTGGGCTATCTTCACGCACGCGGCGCAAAAGCGCCACTGGGCGAAATTGCCGGCGGCGCCATTGCCCAAGCCGCCGCCACCGCCGTGTTGATGTTTCTGGCGCTGCTGCCCTATCTCGCGTTCCGGCGTCTCGCGCGCGAGTTCGGCGAGCTTCCGGAGCTTCTCTTCTCGCGGCGGGAGTTCGGGCGTCGCGTCGAACGCCCCGACTCGATTTGACGGCGGGGCGTTTATGTCTGACCCATTTCCATTTGAACAGCTCGATGGGGACTTGTCATTCCCGGCGGGCTGAAAGCCCGACCGGGAATCCAGAGCCGCAAAAGCGCCGGTTTTGCTCTGGATTCCCGATCGCTCGCTTTGCGAGCGTCGGGAATGCCGCCGAACCCATCAGGTGGATCTCATAAGACGGAGCGCGCGCTTGCGTCAGGCGTCGCTCAAAGCGGGCCGAGGCCCAAGCCGAACAAGCCGCCGCCAGGAGCGCCGAGGCCGAACAGGCCGTCGCCCGCATAGCCGTAATATCCGGGCGTCGCACAGCCGGGGTATGCGGACCCATACATTCCCGCGGGATATGCCGAGCCATACGCCGCCGGCGCCGTCGTCCACCCGGGATACATGCCGTAGCGATAGCGCGGCCCGCCATAGCGCCAGCCCATATGCCAGCGGTGATGCCGGTGTTGATATGCGCGCCAGTGGATCTGTTCCGCAGGTTGCGAGAGGCTTATCGCGTCTTTGCCGGTGACGCTCATGACGCCGGCGGATGACGGCGCTGGCGCGGCAGAAACAGCGGCTGCGGCGCAAAGGGCCGCCGTCAGGTTCCGTGATCTCGAGCAATACATTTGGGCCTCCTACACGCGCTTTGAGACCCCGCCAGTTAGATCGTGAACGGCTCCTGTCGAGCGACGCGATAATTATTTTGTCTCTCTTGTTCCGCACGCGTTGCGCATCTGGGGTCTCATCCAACCAATAGCCTGTCGATCCTGGGAAGATCCGTATGGTGGAGCAGCAGCACCTGGTTCGAGGCCGCCAGCTTCAGCGCGGAGGAGGTATAACCGCTAGTCGTGACGACGACGCCTCTTTGAGCATTTTGATGCGCGATGCCCGCGACGATCTCTTGGACCGCCCGATTGCCGACCGGCTTCGCGTATTTCTTGCATTGGAGCACAATGCGCATGCCGCGCTTCTCCGCTACGATGTCGACGCCTTGATCGCCGCTGAATTGCGTGACGCGGGCGTCCCATTTCCGCTCGCGAAGGACGCAGGCGCAATAATGTTCGAACTCCTCCGGGCTCATGGTCTCGTGGAACTTCGCCCCGGCGATGTCCTCATAAGCGAGCACGGCGAGGTGAAGCGCGCCGGCATATGCGAGCCCCATGGAGACGACGCCAAGGGCGCCCGGCCAGAAGAAGCCCGCGAGAACGGTAAAGAAGGAGATCCAGAGGACGCAATTTGTCGCGCCCGGGGCCGGCTCTCGTCGCTCCGCCATAGCTCCCTTTCCGATTGCTGACCCGGGCCTTCCCCTGAAAATAAGACTAAACAGAAATCCATTCGTTAATTTCTCGTGAAGGGGTCGCTCGTCGCAAGCAGCGCAAGTCCGGCCCCTCCCAACGCGGCGTGGCGCCCCGCATTGATCGTCTCGACGCTCGCGCAGCCTGCGATCCGGAAGCCAGGCCAACGCTTTTCGGGCTCTGGATTCCCGATCGGGCCTTCGAATGACAAGGCAATCAGATCAACGCTTGCGCGCGTAAGTCACCGCCATTGTAACCGTGACATCCTTTGGGGGAGCGGAGAATGGCGCGCAGGCGCGAACAGTATCGAGCGCGCTGATATCGAGCTCCGCTCGTCCGCTGCTGGCGACGATCTTCAGCGAATCCGGATGCATCGTTCCATCCCTCTTGATCCTGAAAGAAACAGTCGTCACGCCCTGCAAACCGGAATGCCGGGCTTCTTTCGGATAAAGAAGTTTCGTTTGAATCTTTTTCGACAGGTTTCGGATATAGGCTTTCAGCACATTCATCTCGGCGTCGGTGCGTCGTTGGATGATTTGCGCATGTTGCTCGTTTTCGATCCCTTCCACGTCGCGACCGGCTTGCTGAGCGGAAGCACTCGGCTTGGCGGCGGCTGCGACCTGCTCCTCCTCCTTTTTTATCTTGTCCGGAACCGCGTCTTTTATCCGCTCCGGAAGCGCTTCGTCGTCTGCAACTTTTTTCTCGGCTTTCTCTTCCGTCTTCTCCTGCTTGGCGTTCTGCGCTTCGACCGCGCCGCCAGATCCCGCATTCTGCCGCTTGTGTTTCTCTTCGGCCTGAACGTCGGAGTCGACGCCATTGAATTCGACCAGCAATGTATCGTCTATCTCGGGGGACGCCTGTCCAACGGCGCCCCATAGAACGAGCAAAGCGAAGGAATGAACCGCCAGCGATCCTGCGATTCCGTGAAAGATGCCGAACTGCGCGTGGTTTGCCATTTTCAGATCTTGTGACAATCAGGAAAAAGATGATTTCGGAATTTTATTTGGCGCTGTTTTCGGTCTGAATCCCGACCCTGGTAATTTTGAGCCGCTTCAGAACATCGGCGACATCGACGAAGCTCTGGAACTTTGATCCACGGTCGGCGCGCACAAGAACGGGCGTCTGGCTCCCCTTGTCGGCGAGACGCGATTCAAGAGTGGCGGCCGAAACGGCTTCGCCCTCGAAATATATTTCGCCGCCCGACGCGATTTCGATAATCGTATCCTTGCGCTTTTCGTAGTCGGGTTTCGACGCCTGAGGCAAGGAGACAGGAATTCGCCCGGCTGAGATGAAGGATGCGGTGGTCAGAACGATCGTCAAAAGCACGAGCATGATGTCGACCAGCGGGACCACATTGATCGATTCGAACGATTTGTCATCCATTGGCGATCTCCCACTCGATCGTTAGGACTTTGACGCGGCGGGTCAGCGCATTGTGGAGAGTAACCGCGATAAGCGCGACAATGAGTCCGGCCGCGGTGGCCTTTAGCGCAAGGCCGAGGCTCGCCATGATTTTATTCGCGTCAGCGGACCCGTCGAGGCCCATGCTGTAGAATGTCGCCATGATCCCGAGGACAGTGCCGAGCAGCCCGATATAGGGCGCATTCGCGGCGACGAGGCCCACGATGTGCAATCGCTGCGTCAGCGCCAGCTCCAGCGCCTTTGCATTGCGGAATGTCTCGAGGCGAATAGCCCGAAAATAGAAGAAGCGCTCCAGCCCGATCGCGACGATGGTCACGCTCAGCGCCGCAAGCAATCCGATGACGCCGACGTCGACGAGTTTGGAGATGAGTTCGATGTCCATTTTGTTCCAGTCATGTCGTTGAAAATTTGTTGGTTGAGAGAAGGGGTCAGAAGGTCACGCCAACTTGAAACAAGCCTTTTGTGTGTCTGTTGTAGCTGGGCGCGATCTCGTTCCAGCCAAGGGAATGCGCGACCTGCGCCTTCAAAAACAGAGTGCGCAGGGGCGAGGTTTCATCGAAGCTCGGCAAATCATATGAGCCGTAATAGCCGGCTCCGACGTCGCTCAACGGCGAACAGGCCTTCTGCGTGATCGTGTAGGATGGGTTTTCGAGCCATACCACGCCAATATCCGAGAAGGCTCCGATCGAGTGTTGATAGCGCTCGATCGTCGGCAAAGCGTATCTGACCTCGGGCGTGGTGACGAAACCGCTGTCTCCCGCCATGCCTTCGTCGAAAGATCTGACGCCGAAATAGCCGGTCAAGCTCAATTTCTCGCTGGAATCGAGATTCCGGCCGATGGCTTTTTGCGCCCGAAGCGCGAGGGACGCCGATACAAGCGGCGTTATCGCCAGCGTGCCGTTGACGCTGAGATTTATGCGACCATAAGAGCCCGCCGTGCCGATGCCGGCCTGATTGGCGCGGCGCTCCTCGGTGTTGGGGAAACGCACGAAGCCGAAAGAACCCGAAAGAGATGCGTTGGTCACGTAGGGCAAGTCGAGGAAAGAGCCGAACATGTCATGATTGACGCCGATCGTCCCAACCTCGATGTAGCGGTAGGCCGTCGAGACGCCGAGCACCTTGTCGTTGAGATATTTGTGCGTGAAGTTGGAAAAGAGATAGATGCTCTCGTCCCTCTGGCGCTTGAGCGGATAAACGAGATTCGCCGCGACGCCATTCGCTTCGCCCCAGGCCTGCGCATTGTTGTAAACGCCGCCGAGCTTATAGACTGTCTCGAAAACGCTGACTTCGCCGCGCAGGCCGCCAAAGGCCGGCGGCGGCGCATAGGCCAGCCGCCCGTTCACCAATCCTCCGCGTTCCGACACGATGCCGAAAGCCGATAATCGATCGCCATATCCCGTCGGCGAATTCAGCGTGACAGCGCCGCTGGTTCGGATTCGCCCTGTGTAAGGAGAACCGTAATTATCGGCAAGAAGGTAGCCTTCGATCTGGCGGTCCTCCGGCGGACTGAAGATAAAGTCGGAGGTTTCCGGCTGTTGTCCCGGGGCAATCGAAATCCGCGGCGCGCCGGCGCCAGGGAGGTCGGCGTTCAGCAGCATCGCCCGTTCGAGTTCTTCCTTGCGAATGAAAGGCGACCCGGCAAGCGCGCGATCGATCATGGTTTGCAGATAATCGGTTCGCACCAGCGAGTTGTTGTCGACTTTGACCGCGCCATAGCGGCCGGGGATCACTTTGAATTTCAATTGGCCATTGCGCGCGTCCTGCTCGGGCACATAGGTCTTGGCGACGATATATCCCTTGGCCCGGTAGAGATTGGTGATTTTGTCCGCGGCTTCGTAAATCTGGCCAAGCGTCAATTTGCGATTTTCGTAGCGCTCCAGGGCGTCGCGAATATTCTGCGCGCCCACCAGATCGGGACCGTCGATCGTAATGCGCCGAATAAAGATCGTCGCGCCGTCCCGCATGGTGAAACGAGGCTCCGCGGTCTCGGGCGTCTCGATGTCCGGCCGATGGGGCGGCGGGGCCTCGCGCCGGGCGGATTCAGCCGAGCGCACCGCGTCGCCGAGCGTATAGGGAATGAAGGGGCCGGCCTCCTGCGCTTGTGCCGTCGTGAGGGAGCCAAAGGCGGTCTGGAGTGCGCCAATGGCGCTTGCAAGTTGAAGAACTCTTCTCATTTTCTCGATACGCCTGATAGAAATTAACGCTGTTGCGCGGGCTTGTTCGGGGCGCCGGGGGCGCGGTCCTGGAGATTGAACCGCTTGCCGTCGACTTCGATGCTCTGGATCGCTGCGCCGTAATCGGCGGCCTTCGGCTTCGATGCGGCCGGTTTCGCCGCCGTTTGCGGACCCGCCTGTCGATGCGCCCGCGCGTCTTCCGCGGCGGCGGATCCACGTGGCGCGGCTCTCGCGCCGCTACCGAGCGAAGAGACTCTCGCGGGCGCGCGTGACGTCGATTGCGACGGCGCCTCACGCGGCGTCTCCTTGATGTCGACTTGGCTATCCAATGCGGGAGACGCCATCGAGCTGACGGCGGCGACGCCGGCGGCGGCCATCCCGCGGGAAGGGGGCGATGCCGCCTGCCGCGCCGTATTCGTCGTCGAGATGACGGTTCCGAGCTGCTCTGCGTTGAGCGCGACCTGAGTCGATATGGTCGGAGAGCCGGGCGTTGCAATCGCCCAGGGCGGCGCGGAATTGGGATCGCCGAGCCCGGTGGCGCCGGAAGTCGGCTGCTGCGCGGGGATTGCTCCGAAGCCAGAGGTCTGGCCGGTGGCGGCGATATCCCAGCTATTGCCGCTTAAAGTCGCAACTCCCCCCGTGTTGCCGATCAAGCCGCCGGCACCGTAGGGCACGACATCTACGCCGGACGTGACCTGTCCCGCAGCGTAATTGTCGGTAATGGAGCCGGCGAATGCAACTCCAACGAGCCCGCCAATGTTATTGACCCATCCGTCGTTGTAGATATTGGACAGCGAAACTGATCTGGTGATGACGCCGCCAGTCTCGTCTAGGGCGAAATCATTTACGCCGACGAGCCCGCCTACGGCGCTGATAGGGAAAGGCGATCCAGCAATACTATTCAGAGTAATGTCGACTTTTGCGAAGCCGTCGCTAATAACGCCGCCCCAGTTGTCCCCGACCAGCCCCCCGATAGCGGTATGCGAGTCGCCGCCAAGCGGGTATTGCCAGGTTGCGTTTATCCAGCCGGTTGCCGACGAGTTTTTGATTTCGCCGCCCGGCAACCCAAAACCGAAGTTCATGTTGTATCCGACGAGCCCGCCGATGTGTTGGGCGTTATAGGTCGTTATCGCGACATTAGCGCGCGAATCCGAGATGGCGCCGGCGTTGATGCCAACGAGGCCGCCCGCGTCTCCTGCATTGACCAACCCCCCAAATGTGGTCGAAGGCGAGCCCGCGAAAATAAATCCGTTTGCGAAAGAATTATTGATAATGCTGAACATGAAGTTGTTGGCGACCAAACCGCCGATAGAATCCCTTCCGGCAACGGAGATATCCGTTCCGGAATTGATGATAGAACCGAAATTCGAAGAGACCAGTCCACCGACGCGGGACGAACCCGAAATATATCCGCCGTAGGCGTAGGAATTGCTGATCAGGCCCTGGTTCCAAGAGACGAGCGCGGCCGCATTGCCGGCGGCTCGCGGGTCTGCAAGGCCAACTAGGACATTGGTATTGACGAGCGTCAGATCACGTACCACCGCCGAGTCGTTGGCCGTCCCGATTAATGCGTTGGGATTGTTGCCGCTATCATCGGCGATTGTCAGATTGCGGATCGAATGGCCCATCCCGGCAAGCGTGCCGCTCAGCGTGTAAATCACAGGCCCGCCGAAAACTCTGCTTCCCGCGTCGATGTCGCCATTGAGCGCATAGAACCCTGACGCAATGGCGTCCGGATTATCCGCCAAGGCCGCCAGCTCGGCGATTGTGTTGATCAACTGGTATGATTGCCCATTGATCGTCAGCCCGGCGTTCTGGCCGGTGAGCGAAATGGAGCTGGTGGCGTTTTTGAAGATATAGTCCCCGCCAAATTCCAGCGCGAGATTTGCAGAAGCGCCTGTCGCCGTGAGCGACGAGGCGATGTCGATGTTTCTCGCGGCGTCTAACGTGAGATTTGTCGAGGCCGACCATGCGACGGCGTCCAAGACGCTGATGTCTCCCTCGCTTCCCGTTCCGACGGAACGGATCGTAACATTATTCAGCCCCAACAGGGTCGCGAGCTGCGCGCCGCCGATGTCGCCATTCTGTCCGATCGTGAACCCGTGCGATTTGATGATCCAATCCCCGGCCCGGCCCGATGGCGCGCTCGTTGTGACGTCGGCGTCTGGCGCAACCGTTACTTTGTTGCCCTTGGTCACGATCTTTCCGCCATTGCCGCCCTGTGGCGCCGAGGCGTCCAGGCGACCGCTGACGCGAACCTTCCCGCCGATCGCAGCAAGCTTGATGACGCCGGTTCGCGACGGCCCGCCCATGAGGCCCGCCATCGTGCGCGCCTGAATCACCCCGGTGTTGTTGACCTGCGCGGAGAGCAAAGCGTCCGCGGCGCGCGCGGTGAGCACGACGCGCCCGCCGTCGGCTTTGATGACGCCCTTGTTTTCGACAAGCGCGTTCAACGTCCCTTTGTTGACTGTGACATCCACAAGCGAATTGCCGCCAAAATTGAGGGTGATGTTATCGCCCGAAGCGAGGGCCACTGTTCCGAGCGTCGCTTCGATCACACCCTCGTTCGAGACGTTATTTCCAAGCAGCGCGACATAGCCGCCCGGATTGGCGGTGATCGCCCCCTGATTGATGACCGATTCCTTGGAGCTACCGGCGAAGACATATTTGCCGGCATTGAAGTCGGCGTTGGAAATGTCGAGCGTCGAGGCGACGAGTCCGCCGACATTGACCTGTGCGTCCTTCGAAAAAAGAATCCCTGCGGAATTGACGATGAAGACCTGGCCGTTAGCGTGCATTGCGCCTTCGATGACGCTTCTTTCGTTGCCCACCACACGATTGAGAATTGTCGAATAGGGCGTCGGCTGATTGAAGTTCACGATCTCGCCGGGCGCGATGGAGAAGCTGCGCCAATTGACGATCGCGGCGAGCGTATACTGATTGATGGTCATCAGATTGCCCGCAGAGGCAATATCGACCTGCCCTGATACGACTTGCCCGTCGAGAGGATTGGCAAGAGCGGCGTGAGGAGCGGTCGTCAGCGCGCACGCCGCAGCCGTGGAGAAAAGCAATCGTCTCCGGCGCTGCGCCGATAGCGACGCTCTTCCACTCGAGGATGCCCGGAACATTTGGATGGCCGCGCATCGAGCGGCGACGGAACGGGTCATCTGAAACTCCAAATGACAAAACAACAGCTTAGCGGGTTGCTAGCGATATAACAAAAATATATATCGACAGAAAAGTTATCTGCAAAGCCTATAATTTTTGCGGTCAGGCTCGCGCCGTACGCAGTTGCAGCACAATTTTCGATCTTGATCACTGCTGTTCGTTATATAATGTTAAGATATAAATGCAGGTCGATCGCGATGGCGGCGTGCACATTATTGCTGTGTGAGGGCGCGCGCGGTTTGGGGGGGCTGTGAGATGAGTGCAGGATAGCAAAACCAATAGGATAGGCGTGCTCTACTGTGCGCTGGGATCGGCGCCTCTCAGGTAGCCGCCAACTCCCGGCCGATGGCATTCCGATGCCCCCAACACTTTGCGTTTCAACTATCGACACGCGAGCGCTTCGATCCGAGGCGGCCGTTTGTTGTGACGGACGATCGCGTCCGTCGATCGGCGTTCGACGCCAGCGTCGAACTGCAAACTCGGGCGTGAAAATTTGAAGGATATGTTGATGCTGAAAGAAAAACTCGTATGCCTCGCAATTGGCGCCGTCGCTTTCGCCTTGTCCTGCGCCAACGCCAAAGCCGCGACGACGATCACAGTCGCTGTGACGCCGACGGCGGCACCCGCCATCGTTGATCTCGTCGCAGATTTCGTAAATGCAAACCCGACGTATAACGTCGCCGTCGTCGGCGCGCCGGATAGTCTCTCGAAAGACGCCATTGTCGCTGGTGGCGCAACGGGCCCGTATGATCTGCTGTTGGCCCAGTCCTATCTTGTTCCTGCGGGTTTGAAATACCTTCATCCCACCCTCGTCTCAGGGGATCCCTTTCCCTTCGCGAAGGATACGCTCGTCCTCTATTCGACGACCGTCGACATCAGTGGCGGTATTCCTCTTCAGCTCCAGGCATTTTCCTTGCCGGACCCCGCCACTCTCGATCCTTATGGCGTGGCGGCGGTTCAAGCGATGGGAGCCGAATATCTTTATGCGCTTTCCAAAAAACTGCCCATTAAAACGGCCGACGCGGGCGGTTCCTATGCGCGGGTCGAATATATGGGAACGGCTTACGGCTTTACCGGAAAATCCCAAATTTGCACCGCTGTTACCGACGTCGAAGCATATGAGCCAGGCAGCTTCCATCACGAATATGTTCTCGGGCAGAATTATGTGACCGACATCGTGTTGGCGGGCATCAAGATCGCGCGCACGCGCAGCGCCGATCAGGAAACAGCGCTGACCGCCTTCGTCAATTTTCTGACCAGCGCACAGGCAAAAGCCCTTCAAGATCATTGCTACAAACTGCCGAGCGCCGCCCAATAAGAAGAGTGTAGGGCACAGAAAGAGATGGGAGCGACCATCTCATCGAGAGCCCTATTCACCAAGAACGCCTCATTCCGAATTTCGGAGAAGGAAAACAGTTATGTCCTCAATGAAGCTCAAGGCGGCGGCGCTATCCGCTTTCGTTTTTACGACTCTGGCGAGTCCTTTCGCACATGCGGCAAGCATCAAAGTGGCGGTCGCGGCCAATTTCACCGCGACATTGGCGCAACTCATCAATGTGTTCACGCAATTGTATCCAAGTGTCTCCGTAACGTATGCGTCTGATTCATCGGGCAATCTGCAGACTCAGATCATCAATCACACGGTCGCATATGATTTGTTCTTGTCGGCTGATCAGTCGCGCCCGCAGACGCTCGCGACGAGCTATCCCTCGCTCGTGATCGGAAGCCCGTTTCTCTACTCCGTCGGCGAGCTCGAGCTTTGGTCCAAAACAGTCGATATTAGCGCTGGTCTGCCAAGCCCGATCCCGGTGGATATTGTGCTCGCTGATCCCAACAAGGCGCCTTATGGAACCGCTGCGGCCCAAGTGCTCAGCGCGAGCCCGTGGTCCATTACATGGACGCCCGGAAGCGCCTACCCTCCGTCAGGCACGGCGCATGTATTCACGAAATCAAACATCGGCCAAACATATTCAGCGATCAACGACGGCGCCTACGCCTATGGCTTCGTGCACCAATCCGCCATCTGCAAGCTCGTGGGCGGCGTGAAAACCTTCACCCAGCCGGGCGGATACCACCATACCTATCCGTACAATGACACAACGTACCCGCACAGCCAAATCTCTCAATACGGCATCAAAATCGTCAATTCAGCCCGCACTTCAGCAGACGACACGGCGCTTACCAACTTCGTCAACTTCATAACCGCCAATACATCAGGAACGAACATCATCAAATCCTACTGCTACTCATTGACATTGTAGCCGATCGCATTGGCGGTCGTCGCCGGTAGGCTTCTGGCGGCGGCCGCTCATCACGCAATGGCTTTCGATCTTTTCGCTCCAATCGCGCCATCGAGGGAGATGGGCGACCACGGTCGCACGAGGGCCTCTTACCTTTCCAGTCCAGAGTTCTCGTGTGGGGGGGAACATATGAAAAAACTTGCCGCTTTGCTTTGCGCACTTGCTTTGAACCAAGGACCTGCGCTCGCCGCCGATCTCATTCGCAAAGGCCCGCAAATTCTTCCGCCTCCTCCTCCGACGCCGAGCTGGGCAGGATTTCATGTTGGGCTCAACGGTGGTTATACATGGGCCGATAATCCCAGTATCCAGATTTCGTCTGTCCCCTTGCCTCCGCCACCTCTCGTTACGCCGCAAGGCGCCGTGGCGTGGGCAGACCGCTTCGCCTTCGGCGCCTCCGGGTCCATTGCAGGCGCAAGAAGCGGGGGATTTATCGGCGGCGGACAGCTTGGCTACGACGGTTTGATCACGCCTCATATACTCGCGGGCGTCGAAGCGGACTTCCAGGGCGTTCTCGGCGCCACGGGCAGCGCGTTTGTTTCGAACGCGACCACGCAGCTCCATCCCACCTCACGGCTCGACTATCTCGGAACCGTTCGCGCCCGCCTGGGCTATCTCTTGACCTCTGACTTCCTCCTTTATGCGACCGGAGGCGCGGCTTATGGCGGCGCGTCCTCGAGCATGTCGATCTTCCAACCCGCCCAAGGCGTGATTGGCGGCGTCGGGACGGGCGCCGCCAGCTCGACGCGTTTCGGCTGGACCGCCGGCGCCGGGGGTGAGTGGATGTTCTGGCCGAATTTGTCTGCGAAAATGGAGTATCTCCATTACGATATTGGCTCAATTGGATCCTCACTTATTGCAACAAGTGGTGGTTATGATCCACGTTATTTAATTGGAAATCCATTTGACAATGATACGATGTATCCATACGCGTACCTTACGGCTAAAACACACACGCATTACAGCGGTAATATTATTCGAGCTGGCGTCAATTACCATTTCAATTGGAATCCGCCACTCCTTTCGAAACTTTAATTGCAGCTCATTACCTCGAATCTGAAAAAGGCCTGTCGTCATGGCGTCGCGTAATTCCTGCCTGTGGATGAAGTCGGTTGCATTGGGTGTTGTATTGGCGTCTGCCTCCTGGGGAGCGTCGGCTGCGCCTGCGGGAGATGAAGCCGCGCCATCAAAATCTCAAAGTAACGACCCTGCGAAGGGCGCCACGAAACGCGCTCCCCAAGCCGTGCTAAAAACGGCCCCGCCTGCCTCAAAGGCCGGCGCGGCGCCGGTCGAGGAGAAAAAAAGCTACTACATGCCCACGCGCGGTTATCGGTTGGAGCCGCAGCCCGACATCCCGCCCTATGTGCGAAATCTCGGCAAGACGTATAAGCAATTCGAAGGCATCGATTGGCTGGACGTCGGTCTCGATTCGCGCACGAGATTTGAGTATCGCAAAAACGATTATCGGCCCTGGACCGACACAACGACGAATCCAGCATCATCGAAGCGACGATATTTTCCGAACTCTCTTTGGCTGCTGCGCACGCGCGCCTATATCGGCGTCAAGGAAATCCTCGATCCCTTCCGCTTCGTCGTGGAATTCCAGGACTCGCGCGCATTCAACAGTATCTATGAGCTGCAGGGTCAGGAGATCAACGAAGCGGACCTTATCTCGGGCTATGGCGAACTCTATTTCAAGGACGCTCTCGGCAAGGACGACCGTGGAAATGACCGGCCGCTGATCGTGCGCGCCGGCCGCTTCCATCTCGAGGTCGTCGATCGACGTTTGATCGCCGAAAACGAATTCCGTAACACGACCAACACATTCGATGGGCTTCGCATCAAGATCGGCAAACGCGACAATGATTGGGACCTCGATAATTTCGCGATGCGGCCGGTGGTCCGCTTACCCTATGAATTCGACCGCCCCGATTGGCAGAACTGGGTTTACGGCAGCGTGCTGAGCGTGCGCCGATGGTCAGAGTTCGCGACGATCCAACCTTATTTCATCGGACGTAAACAATATGGCGACCCGTCGAGCGCGTCGGCGGCGAGTAGAGTGAGCCGAGAGACATATTCGCCGGGACTGCGCCTCTACGGCGTTCTTGGCAATTTCGATTATGATGTCGACGTCACCAAACAGTTCGGGCAGATCGGCGAGTATCAGACGTTCGGCGGCACTTCCTTGCTGAAGAGCGTGCGCCTCGACGCTATCGCCTATGCCTTCGAGGCGGGCTACACCTATGTCGATCATCCCTGGAAGCCACGAATAAGCGTCAATTACGCCTATGGCTCCGGCGACAAGAGTCCCTACGACAACGCCAATCAGACGCTCGACATTCTCTACGGCTTCAATCAGCCCTTCTCGCGGAACGACTATTTCGCCTGGAACAACGTCAAAGCGCCGAAAATCCGCCTGGAGTTCACGCCGACAAAGAATCTTCAAATCGACACGGCTTTCGGCGGTTTCTGGCTCGCGAGCACGGCCGCCGCATGGGACCGCGCCAATCTCTATGCGCCGCTCGGCAATAGAGGCGGCTACCTGGGTTCCGAAGTGGACGTTCGCGTGCGCTACAAGCTGTCGCAATACATCAATCTGACCGCGAGCTACGCCCGCTTCTGGCCGGGCTCTTTTCCGTCGAGCTTCGGGCCGCCCGTTGTTGCGCAGACCTATTTTCCGCAATCCTTTCGCGGGCAAACCACCACGACAAACGGTCTGACCGCGCAGCCGACCGACTTTTTCTATCTCGAAGCGACGGCGAACGCTTTCGGCGACGGTCAGCCGATCACGAGCAATCCCGCCCAGGATGTCGCCGCGATTTTCCGCGCTGAGCCACCGAGCCCGGCTACGCCGACGTGGCGTGATTTCTATGTCGGGCTCAATGGCGGCGGGGCCTGGTCGAGTCCGAGATCAATGGTTTCTGTTGGCCCGATCAGCAGAGCGCAGCCGAGCCTGCCTGTCGCGGCGACGTCGAATATGCTCCCGACCAATTTCGAACTCTCGGGATTTCTCGGCGGCGGGCAAATTGGGTGGAACCGGAAATTCAAAACCAATGTCGTCGCCGGCCTCGAAACGGATTTACATGGCGTCAGCGGAAATACCGACAGGAAGGACCAGGCGACAAAAGCCTGGTCGATCGGCAACACTTTCGTCAATTACGGCGTGCGCTCGGCGACCTTGAATTTTCTCGGCACCGCCCGCGGCCGTCTCGGCTATCTCGCGACGCCTTCCGTGATGCTTTATGGAACAGGCGGCCTCGCTTATGGCGGCGTGACCTCCAATGCGGCGCTTTTTACCTATCGGGTGGGCGGCTTTACAATTACCCAGGGCAATCCGCTGAATCAGGAGACGCGCATTGGGTGGACGGCCGGGGGCGGGCTCGAATGGGCGCTCTCGCCGAATTGGAGCGCGAAGGCGGAATATCTCCATTACGACCTCGGAATGGCGACAGCCATGGCCCCGGTATTCCACCCAAGCGGGTTCTATGGTTATGGCGTGCTCAGCCAGACCAAGTTCGACGGCAATGTCGTCCACGCCGGCGTCAATCGGCATTTCGATATGAGCGCGAAATAGGCTTCGAGTAACCGCGGTCGCGGGACGGATACCATTTCCGTTTAAACAGCTCGCATCGGCGCGTGTCATTCCCGGCGGACTGAAAGCCCCCTCAAGAGCGCTGGTTTTGCCTAGAGCCCGTCATTGCGAGCGAAGCGAAACAATCCAGGGCCGCGATGCGGCGCTGGATTGCTTCGTCGGCTCCGCCTCCTCGCAATGACGGCGGTGAGTCCCTGTGTGTCCGGCGCGAGCGTCGGGGATGGCGCCGAACCAATCGAGCGGCTCTCGTATGACTTGGGAGGGCGTCTGTCTGGATGGCGCGGCCTTCAGAGGATGAAAGAGCCGCCCTGCCGCAGATTGCCGCGCTGCATGCGCGCGATCGGAACGATGACGCCTGGCGTGATGACGCGCGCGTCGCCGGGGCCATACAGGGCGCACGCCGAAAAGCGTTTGGAAGCATGGTACCGCCACCCCGGCTCGAACGGGGGACCCCCAGATCCACAATCTGGTGCTCTAACCAACTGAGCTATGGCGGCCCGAAGCGGCGCGAACCTATTCGCTCGCGGCGGGGATTGCAAGCGCTCCTGCAATCACGTCGCGTAATTGGCCGTGAGGCCAGGCGGTTAGCGGCTGCGGCGCGGCGTGAGCGCCCTTTCTCCCAGCCTCACCAGCGCGGCGCGCAGCGATTCTTCGGCGACGCCCTCCGTCGCCTCGGCCGCCCGCGCCCGTACGGCGGGGTCCGCGGGCGCCATTTTGGGGCGGGTTTGCGCCGCCCGTTGCGCCAGCGCCTGCTGCCGGAGCGTCACCCTGGAGACGCAGCGCCAGCCGAGATGGGCGTTGATCCGGTCGATGATGGCCGGAGCCATATGCTGGATCTCGAGGCTGAAACCCGGTTCGACGCGCAGAATGAGCGACGCCGGCTCCTGCGCCTTGTCGGGGGAGGGCTTGCGGCCCCGGGCCGGCCATTGCAGGCGCTCGGGCGCGCAGATGTCGGCGATGCGCGCGCCGACGATCTCGCGCCATTGCATCAGGAGCGACGCCTCGCCGAAGCCCTTTTTGGCCACGAGCGGGTCGACCTGCTTGAGCACATATTCGGCGAGCGGGCGGGCGAAGACGCCTTTCTTGCGCGGCGCGGCGCTCATGCGGCCTTCTCCCTTGCTTTGCCGCAGCGGCGGCGCCAATGGCTCTGTCTCGATGATAAAGCCTCAAGCCAAACGGCGAAAGCGGCCCGAGGGCGCGGCGCCGGCCGAAACGCTGCTGGCCTGGTACGACGCCCATCGCCGCGATCTGCCGTGGCGCGCGCCGCCGGGACGGCGGGCGGACCCTTACGCCGTCTGGCTGTCGGAAATTATGCTGCAGCAGACGACCGTCGCGACGGTGGAGGGCTATTTCGAGAAATTTCTTGTGCGTTGGCCGACGGTCGAAGCGCTCGCCGAGGCGCCGCTGGAGGATGTGCTCGCGGCCTGGGCGGGGCTCGGCTATTACGCCCGCGCCCGTAATCTTCACGCCTGCGCGGGAAAAGTGGCGCGCGACCATGGCGGCCGGTTTCCGGCGCGCGAGGCGGCGCTGTTAGACCTGCCCGGGGTCGGGCCCTATACGGCGGCGGCCATTGCAGCCATCGCCTTCGACGCCCCCTGCGCCGCAATCGACGGCAATGTCGAGCGGGTGATGACGCGGCTTTACGCGATCGAGACCCCCGTGCGCCAGGCGAAGCCGCTCATCCGGGAGAAGACGCAGGCGCTTCTCCCTGCCGCCCGCGCGGGGGATTTCGCCCAGGCGCTGATGGATCTCGGCGCCACGGTCTGCACGCCGCGCGGGCCGCTGTGCGGGCTTTGCCCCTGGGCGCAAAATTGCGCCGCTTGTCGCGCGGGCGCGCAGGAGGATTACCCCGTCAAGGAGAAGAAGGCGGAAAAGCCGAAGCGGCGCGGGGCCATTTTCATTCTCAGCCGGGGAGAGGAGACGCTGCTGGCGCGCCGCCCGCCCAAAGGGCTTTTCGGCGGCATGAGCGCCTTTCCCGCAACGCCCTTCAGCCGGGACGTCGGCCCGGACGAATGGCTCGACTTCGCGCCATGCCCTGCGGAATGGCGCGCGCTCGCCGAGCCGGTCGCCCATGTCTTCACACATTTCGCGCTCAGGGCTACTGTTTTCGTGGCGCGAACCGAGGCGGCGCCTAGGTTCGGCGCCGATTGCCGCTGGGCGGCGCAGCGCAATCTAGGTAAGGAAGGCTTGCCCACGCTCATGCGCAAGGCCGCCGCAGCGGCTGGGCTTTTCGACGATTAGAGCGCATTCCGCAAACAGACTGTTGCGACAAGAATGCGCCGTTTTTTTAGGGGCGCGGCTGATGGCGCGGGCGAAGATCAAGGTCGAGATGACGGAGGGCGCGATCCGCGTCCATCAGGACGGGCGCACGCTGACGATTCACGCGGAGGCGCCCGACGCCGAGTCCGGCGAGGAGACGGATTTCGTCGTGCGTCTCGATGAGATCGACACTTGGGACGCCCCCGATCAGGACAAGGAAATTCCCATTGACGATTTGCAGAGGATTCTCGACGCGGTGGAGAAGGAACTCGCCAAGCACGGGCTGACCGTAGATTTCGACTGATATAAGATCCGCTCGATTGGTTCGGCGCCATTCCCGACGCTCGCGCCGTTTGGACACACAGGGAATCGCCGTTCATTGCGAGGAGGCGGAGCCGACGAAGCAACCCAGGGCCGCATCGCTGCCCTGGATTGCTTCGCTTCGCTCGCAATGACGGGCGCGGACGGCGTCCCGCTCCGTTATCCAGCCCACCCCAGCGAGCGCTCGACCGCCTTCTCCCATGAGGCGACGAGCCGCGCCCGCTCTTCACCCGACATCGCCGGCTCGAAGCGCTGCGAGGCGCGCCAATGGGCGGCGATATCCTCCAGGCTCTTGAAGACGCCGACGGCGAGGCCGGCCGCATAGGCCGCGCCGAGCGAGGTCGTCTCCAAATGGCGTGGCCGCACCACCGGCGCGTCGAGAATATCGGCCTGAAACTGCATCAGCAGATCATTCGCGGCCATCCCGCCATCGACTTTCAGCGCGCCGATAGCGACGCCGGAGTCCGCCGTCATTGCCGCGAGAACCTCGCGCGTCTGATAGGCGGCGGCCTCCAGCGCGGCGCGGGCGATATGGCCCTTGTTGGAAAAACGGGTGAGGCCGGCGATGATCCCGCGCGCGTCGCCGCGCCAGCGCGGAGCGTAGAGGCCGGAGAAGGCCGGCACGAAATAGACGTCGCCATTATCGGGAACGGTTTTCGCCAGCGCCTCGATCTCGGGGCTTTTCTCGATGAGGCCGAGATTGTCGCGCAGCCATTGCACCAGCGCCCCTGCGATGGCGATGGAGCCTTCGAGCGCATAGACGGGCTTGGCGTTGCCGAGTTGATAGGCGAGCGTTGTCAGCAGGCCGGCAGTCGAAACATGCGGCGTCCCGCCCGTGTTCATCAGCAGGAAGCAGCCGGTGCCATAGGTGTTCTTGGCGTCGCCGGGTTCGATACAGGCCTGCCCCAGAAGCGCCGCGTGCTGATCTCCGAGCGCGCCCGCGAGCGGAACGCCTTCTAGCGGCCCCGCGCAATCGCCATAAACCTCGCTCGACGAGCATATCTGCGGCAGGCAGGCGCGCGGGACGCCGAAGAGCGCGAGCAGCTCCTCGTCCCATTGCAGCGCCGAGAGGTTCACGAGCTGCGTGCGGGCGGCGTTTGTGGCGTCGGTGATGTGGCGGCCGGTCAGGCTCCACAGGAGCCAACTATCCATCGTCCCGAAAAGGGCCTCGCCGCGCTCGGCCTTTGCGCGCGCGCCGGGGACATTCTCCAGCAGCCAGATGAGCTTCAGCGCCGAGAAATAGGTCGCGAGCGGCAGACCGGTTTTCATCCGCACCAGCTCGCCGACGCCTTGCGCCAGATATTTATCGACGAGCGGCTGCGTGCGCGTATCCATCCAAACCAGCGCGTTATGAAGCGGCGCGCCCGTCGCGCGGTCCCACAACAGACAGGTCTCGCGCTGATTGGTGACGCCGACGGCCGCGAGGTCCTTTGGCAAAAGCCCGGCCTTTTCCAGCGCCCCTTCGACTGCGAGACAGGCGTTGGCGCGAATCTCGGCCGCATCATGCTCCACCCAGCCCGGGCGCGGATAAATTTGCGCATGTTCACGCTGGTCGAAGGCGAGAATTTCGCCTGCCGCGTCGATGACCGTGAAGCGCGTGCTGGTCGTGCCCTGGTCGATCGCGCCGATGAAACGCCGCATGGAGCGCCTTTCTGAATCCTTGCTGAACGGCCGCTTAATGCTTAGTTCAAGACCGCTGCGCCACTCTCCCCCACCTTAGACTGGGCGAGGCGCCCTTTTGGCTCCAGGAGAATGCCTCATGAAATTGGTTACCGTCAAAACGCTCGCTGGACTGGCCGTCGCCGGCGGGCTGGCCTTCGGCCTTTCGTCGGCTCAGGCCATGCCGGCCCTGGACCCTGGCGTCGCCGTCGGCGGCGGGCCAAAGGTCGAAAAGGTTTGGTGTGGGCCCTATGGCTGCCGCCCTGGCGGACCGGGTTATGGTTATGGCTGGCGCCCGCGCCCCCCGGTTGTCTACGGCTATGGACCGCGTCCGCGTCCTCCAGTCTATGGCTATGGACCGCGTCCGCGTCCCCCGGTCTACGGCTATGGGCCGCGCCCGCGCCCCCCGGTCTACGGCCCGCATCCGCGTCCCTGGGGGCCGGGCTACTGAGCCGGACAGGCTTCTTTCGAAAGAAACGCACAGACAGGCCGCGACGGTTTCGTCGCGGCTTTTTTTTGCGCCATCTTTGCTTAGCGTGGAAGAGTTCCAAATTTCATATCGGCGGCACGTCGATTGCGATTTTGCCCGTGACCGCCAGAGCCATGTCGGGAAACCGACACTGACGGGTTGCAAAACGAGGGAAGCTTTGTAAGCTACTGATGTAAAACGTAGTTTGCAATCTTTCCAAACTGGGCGAAGCCATGATCGTTTGCTCCTGCAACGTCCTCTCCGACCGCGACGTGCGCGAATCTCTCAGCGCGCGCGCCGATCGTCCCTCCGTGGGGGCGGTATTCCGCAGCATGGGCTGTGAGGCGAAATGCGGACGCTGCGTGCGCAGCATCGTCGCGCTTGTCGATCAGCACGCCACGGCGAGACTGGACGAATGTCGCGGAACGAGCGATTGTGATAGCTGCCGCGCCGACGGTTTGGCGGCGTGAGTTTAAGAAACATGGAAAGGGATTGCGCATGCGCGGCGACGCGAAGGTTATCGAATATCTCAATCGCGGGCTTCGCGCCGAGCTGACGGCGGTCAACCAATATTGGCTGCATTATCGCATTTTCGACAATTGGGGTTTCAAGGAGCTGGCCGAGAAATGGCGTAAGGAATCGATCGAGGAGATGTATCACGCCGATCATTTCACAAAGCGCATCCTTTTCCTCGAAGGCTTCCCGAATATGCAGGTGCTCGACCCGCTGCGCATCGGCCAGACCGTCGAGGAGATCATCGCCGCCGATCTCGCCACCGAGTCGGACGCTCGCAAGCTGTACATAGAGGCCGCCGTTTATTGCGACTCCGTGGACGACCGCGTGTCGATGGAGCTTTTCGAGAGCATCATCAAGAGCGAGGAAGGACATATCGACTTCCTCGAGACCCAGCAGGAGCTGATCCGGCAGCTCGGCGTGCAGCTCTACAGCCAGAAGCATATGGGCGGGCTTTCGTCCTAATGGGATGCGTGCGCAGGCGGCCTGTGGGTGGCCGCCCGCGCAAGCGCGCCGGCCCAGAAATATCGGGGTTTCAGGAGTATTTTTTCGGTCCGTAGGGGGCGTCTGCGAGTTCAGGCGATCTGCGGGAGTAATACGGAGCTGCCAAACGCTCCATGCGCACAATATGTGTCTTGCTTCCCGACGCGCATGGACCGGATGTGACCACCTATCTTTACGACGCGCCCGCGTCTCAATCGCGACAATCGCTTGCGACGCAATGGCGTCGCGCCGAAGCCGTGGGCCTTGCGATCGACCAGGCTTTCACCGAGCAGGAGGCGGACGTCCCCACGGAGCGCCGTCCTGTCTACGACAAGCTCAAAGCGGGAGACACGCTCGTCGTCAGCGGAGTCGGCTGCCTCGGCGAAAGCTACGCTGAAATAACCGACGCGATCCGCGATCTCATGCGCCGGCGAATCTGCGTGCGGTCTATAAATGACAATCTGACCTTCGATGGTCGCGTTGCGGATGCCGGAAAGCAGGCGTCGCGGGATTCGCTGATCGCTTTCGCCGCCGCGGCGGCGGAGACCCAGAAGACCGCAAAGCGCGCGGCGCAGACGCGTCAGGCGCTCGTCGAAGAAGTTTCAGCGCCCGAGCCGGTAGGAAAGGACCGTCACGGGCCGGTCCTGCAATTCGGCGTCGTCGCCGCCCAGCTTTCCGCTCTTGCCGTGGCGGCCTATTTGGCGAGCTTCGTGTCGCCCAAGCTCAGTCGGCATTCCCCCGCTTCGCCGCCGGCTCAAATGGCCGCGCTCGATCGCCAGAGAGCGGAGGCGCCGCTCCCTCCGCCCGCCGATTTTCGGGAAATACCAAGGGAAAAGCCTGCCATCGTTGCGAGCGATAGCAACAATCAGGAGGCGTCAGGCGACGCCCGGCAATCCCTTGGGATTTCTCCGGAGCGGGAGCAGGAGATTTTTTCGACTGTCGGCGATTGGCGATCGGCGCGCGTCAAAGACGCGTCTTTCGCCATCGCCGCCGGAGCTATCGTTCCGCGTGGCGTCCGACTCGCCATTTTCCCGCGCCGGCTGGTCGCGCGCGAGGCGGTATTGCGCGGCTATCGATTCATCGTCTCGGGACAACGGATCGGCGTCGTCGACCCCACCAGTCGGCAGATCGTCGCCATTTTGAAGAAGGAATGAGGCAGGGCCGCAGGCGTTATCCCATTTCCATTTGAACAGCTCGACGGGGATTTGTCATTCACGGCGGGCCGAAAGCCCGACCGAATCCAGAGCCCAAAAAGCGCTGGTGTTGCTCTGGATTCCCGATCGCTCGCTCAAGCGAGCGTCGGGACCCCCGTCATTGCGAGCGTAGCGAAGCAATCCAGGGCCGCAATAGCTGTTCTGGATTGCTTCGTCGCTACGCTCCTCGCAATGACGGAGACGCTGGGCGCCACTTCAGCACGGGCTCGCGCACTAGATCGCCCAGCAAGCGCTAACCTTGCTCTGGATTCCCGATCACTCGCTTCGTGAGCAGATCAATCAAGCACTTCCATATTACTCCATCACCGCTGCTTTCAGAATGCACACCATGGTCGCCTGCGCCTGCGCCTTGCCGATGTTGCGGATGATGTGCGGACGGTCGCAGCGATAGCGCAGCGTCTCGCCGGCCTTCACCGTCTCCTTGACGCCGGCGACCTCCACCTCCAGCTCGCCTTCGCGCACCGAGAGGCTTTCGACCGAGCCGCGCTGATGGGCGTCCGATTCGAGCGCGCCGCCCGGATCGGCGGAGAGCTCGTAGGATTGCAGCCATTCGACCGTCTTGATCCAGCCGATGATCGCCAATCGGCATTTGCCGTCGTCGGAGACGAGGATCGGCGTATCGGCTTTGCTGGTTTTCTCGAGGAAAGGCTCGTCTTCCGTCGTTTGAAGCACGCGCTCGATCGAGACGTCGAGCGCCTGCGCCAGACGCCAGATGGTGGCGAGCGTCGGGTTCGTCTCGTTTCGCTCGATCTGGCTGATGATCGACTTGGCGACGCCCGACTGCTGAGACAATTCCGAGAGCGAGAGATTATAGGCCTTGCGTAGCCGCTGGACGGTGGCGCCGAGCTGACCCGAGAGCGCCAGCGCGCCCGCTTCGAGAATCTTGTGTTTTTCTTTCCCTTCGACGCCCATTGCGTTCACGCCGCCCCGGCCGGCTCCCTGTTTTGAGTCGGCCGGCATAATATCCGCTTTTGTTCGAAATATCGAACGCGGCATGCAGGCGCTGTGTAAATTTTAGACGCCGATCGGCTTTAGCCGTCAGGCCGCGACTTGCGCCGGGTAGCCGGCGTCTGTGATGGCCTTCGCCAGCGCCTCGGGGTCCTTCGGCGTCGGCGAGACGTCGACCCTGCCGCTGGCGAGATCGACCTTCACATCCGCGCCGGGCTCGACCGCCTGCACCGCTTTGGTGACATGCTTGACGCACATGTTGCAGGTCATGTCTTGCACATTGAAAGTGGTCATTCTTTCCTCCTTCTGATTGGTGTTTAATGAGGCGCTCTCGTCATTGCGAGCGGAGCGAAGCAATCCAGAGCCGTGATGAGCCTCCTGGGTCGCTTCGTCGCTGCGCTCCTCGCGATGACGGGGAGGCGCCTCTGCGATGACCGGCGGCTGTAACCTGCGCAGACGTAGCGCATTGGTCAGCACAAAAACGCTCGAAAGCGCCATGGCGCCGGCGCCGAGCATGGGCGAGAGCTGCACGCCATTCACCGGATAGAGCGCGCCGGCCGCGACAGGAACGAGCAGCGCGTTATAGCCGAAGGCCCAGAAGAGATTCTGCTTGATGTTGCGCATCGTCGCGCGCGACACCGCCAGCGCCGCAGGCACTTTGGCGAGATCGCCCGACATCAGCACGACGTCGGCGGCTTCGATGGCGATGTCCGTGCCCGTGCCGATGGCGATGCCGGCGTCCGCTGCGGCGAGCGCCGGGGCGTCGTTCACGCCGTCGCCCACAAAGGCGATCTTTTCGCTCTCGCGCAGCCGTTCGAGCGCGGCGACCTTGCCGTCGGGCAGGACGCCCGCGATCACTTCGTCGATGCCGAGCCGCCGCGCAATGGCGTTGGCGGTGCGCGCCTCGTCGCCGGTGATCATGGCGGTTTTGACGCCGATGGCGTGCAGCGCGTCGATCGCGGGCTTGGTGGTGGGCTTCAAATCGTCGGCGACGCAGAGGATCGCCCGCGTCTCGCCATCCACCGCGAGATAGAACGGCGTCTTGCCCTCGTCGGAGAGCGCGGCGGCGTCTGTCTCGAAGGCCGTCGTATCGAGGCCCAGCGAGGCCATATAGCGCGCGGCGCCAATGACGACCTTCCGCTTATCGACAAGGCCGGCGACGCCCATGCCTGAAACAGACTCGAACTGCTCGGCCGCTGGTACCGCTAGCCCACGATCCTTCGCGGCGGCGACGATCGCCGCGCCGACGGGATGCTCCGACTGCGCCTCGACGCTCGCCGCTAGCCGCAGCAGCGCCGCTTCGTCTTCGCCGGGCGTCGGGATCAGATCGGTAAGGCGCGGCTTGCCGAAGGTCAGCGTGCCGGTCTTGTCGAAGGCGATGAGCGTCACGTCTTGCAAGGTTTGCAGCGCCTCGCCTTTTCGGAACAACACGCCCAGTTCCGCCGCGCGCCCGGTGCCGGTCATGATGGCGGCCGGCGTCGCGAGCCCCATGGCGCAGGGGCAGGCGATGATGAGCACGGCGACGGCGCTGACCAGCGCATAAGTGAGCCGCGGCTCGGGGCCAATCGCCATCCAGACGACGAAGGTGATCGCAGCGATGGCGAAGATCGCCGGCACGAAGACGGCGGTGACGCGGTCGACCATCGCCTGAATGGGAAGCTTCGCGCCCTGCGCCTGCTCCACCATTCGGATGATGCCGGCGAGAACCGTATCGGCGCCGACCCGCGTCGCGCGGAAGGAGAAGGCGCCGGAGCCGTTCACCGTCGCGCCCGTGACAGTGGCGCCGATGGTTTTCGCGACCGGCGCGGGCTCGCCCGTCACCATGGATTCGTCGACATAGGAAGCGCCCGCCGTCACCACGCCATCGGTGGGGATACGTTCGCCCGGCCGCACTAACACAATATCGCCGACGCGCACGTCGTCGATGTCGACATCCGCTGTCTCGCCGTCGCGTTCGACGCGGGCGGTCTTGGGCTGCAGCTTCGCGAGCGCGCGAATGGCTTCCGAGGTGCGGCCCTTGGCGCGCGCTTCGAGAAAGCGGCCGAAGAGGATGAGCGTCACAATGACCGCCGCCGCCTCGTAATAGACATAGACCGCGCCGGCCGGCAGAAGCTGCGGCAGGAAGGTCGCGACGAAGGAATAGAGATAGGCGCTGAGCGTGCCGACCGCGACGAGCGCATTCATATCCGGCGCGCCGCGCAGCAGAGCCGGAACGCCTTTGACGAAGAAGACAGCGCCCGGCCCGAAGAGGACGAGCGTCGCGAGCAGGAAGGAGAATTGGCGCACCAACTCCTCGCCGATCGTCATCATCGTCCAATGATGAAAGGAGGGCACAAGGTGGCCGCCCATCTCGACGATGAACAGCGGCGCGCTCAGTACGGCGGAGAGGATGAGATTGAAGCGCAGCGTCTTCATTTCCGCCTCGCGCCTAGCGCGTTCGCGGTCGGTCGCGCCGGCGTCGGTCTCGATGCGGCGCGGCTCATAGCCGGCCTCTGTAATGGCGCGACGCAGGCGCTCGGCGAGGCCGGGGCCGGAGAGGGCGCGCACGCTCGCGCGCTCGGTGGCGAGATTGACGCTCGCCTCCAACACGCCCGGAACGCTTTTGAGCGCCTTCTCGACATGGGCGACGCAGGAGGCGCAGGTCATGCCGCCGACGCCGAGCTCGATCGTCTCGATGACGGGCTCGTATCCGGCGTCCGCCACCGATTTGGCGATCGCCGCCGGATCGGCGCCCGGCGCCAGCGCGACATCGGCGCGTTCGGTCGCAAGATTGACGCTCGCCGAGGCGACGCCGGGCGTTGCCGTGAGCGCCTTCTCGACATGCGAGACGCAGGAGGCGCAAGTCATGCCGCGCACGTTGAAGTCGAACCGCGTGGTCTCGGCGCTCAACTATTCCTCCTTCAAAGCCAGCGACGCGTGCGCGCCATATAGGCCCGGTAATCATTTCCAAATTTTGCTGCGAGATGCCGTTCCTCCGGCTCGACGGCGAGCTTTTGCAGCCCGAAGGCGAGAAGCGGCGTCAAAAGCACGGTGAAGGGCGAGCCGATGAGAAGCCCGACGCCCAGAACAACCGCGACATGTGAAATGTAGATGGGGTTGCGCGACCAGCGGAAGGGGCCATCGGTGACGAGATGCGCGGCGGCGCGGTGCGGCAGGATCGTCGTCTTGTGACGCGCGAAGGCTTGGGCGCACCAAATGTCATTGGCGAGCGCGAGCGCGATAATGACGCCGCCGAGGAGCGGGGCGCCGGGGAAGGCGACCAGCCCCGCAAAGGCGCCGCCGCTCGCGCGGTCGAGCGCGAGACCGGCGAGAATCGTCAGCGCAATTAAGATCGGCGGCCAGGGCGCGCGGGCGGGCGGGGCGTCGGGAGAGGGCATGATCGGAACTCCGAGCGCCCCTAACATCGCGAGACGAGCCCGAATTTTCAACCCCGCGCCCAAGCCGGGCCCCTGGACCGCTGGCCTTCAGGCCCGCATTCTCGAAGCGAGCCTGAAGGCTCGCGGTCCAGGGGCCCGCGGTCCATTGACCCCATTCGCGCCAGTCTTTACCAAACCCCTCGAAATCAGGGAGCCACACGTGGCGGAGACGCTCGAGCCTTACAAGGCGGACCTTGCCGGCCTCGCCGCGCGCGACCGGCTGCGGACGCTCGCGCCGCGCGCCGGGCTCGACTTCGCCTCCAACGACTATCTGGGCCTTGCCGAGTCGCGCGAGCTCTCGGCCGCCGCGGCGGCTGCGGTCGCGCGCGGCGTTCCCGTGGGCGCCGGCGGCTCGCGGCTGCTGCGCGGCAATCACCCGGAGCACGAGGCGCTGGAGGCGCAGGCTGCGCGCTTCTTCCACGCCGAAAGCGCGCTGTTCTTCGGCGCGGGCTTCTCGGCCAATGAGGCGCTGCTGTCGACGCTGCCGCAGCGCGAGGATATGATCTTCTACGACGCGCTCATTCATGCGAGCGCGCATGACGGCATGCGGCTCTCCCGCGCGCCCTGCGCCGCCTTCGCGCATAATGACGTCGGCGCGCTCGGCTACGCGATTGTTGGCTGGCGCGCGAAAGGCGGCAAGGGGCGTCCCTGGATCGCCGTCGAAAGCCTCTACAGCATGGATGGCGACATCGCGCCGCTCCACGAGCTGATGGCCTTGGCGGACCGCCATGACGCCTTTCTGCTGATCGACGAAGCCCATGCGACCGGCGTCTACGGCCCCGGCGGCCGTGGCCTCGCTGCGGGTTTCGAGGGGCGGGAGAATGTGATTTCGGTTCATACCTGCGGCAAGGCGCTCGGCGCCTCGGGGGCGCTGGTCTGTCTTACCGCGCCGCTGCGTGATTTTCTCGTCAACCGCTGCCGCAATTTCATCTTCGCGACCGCGCCCTCGCCGCTTGTCGCGGCTTGCGTGCGCGCCGCCTTGAAGATCGTCGAAAGCTCGGAGGATCGCCGCGCCGCTTTGCGCGACCGCGTTGCGCTCGCGGGCCGCGAGTTGCAGCGCCTCTGCGGCGTTGCGCCGTCCGGCTCGCAGGTGCAGCCGGTTATTGTCGGCGCAGATGCTTTGGCGATGTCGCTTGCGTCGCGGATGCGCATGCGCGGCTATGATATTCGCGCCATTCGCCCGCCGACTGTGCCGGAAGGAACGGCGCGTCTGCGGCTATCGCTGACGCTGAACGTCAGCGCAGCGCAGACCACGCAAATGATCTCGGATCTCGCCGAAGAACTCGCGAAGGCGAAGGCGTGACGCGCCGCTTCGTGATCGTGGGGACGGATACGGGCGTCGGCAAGACGATCTTCTCGGCCGGGCTCGTGCAGGCGCTCGGCGCCACTTATTGGAAGCCCGTGCAGGCGGGGCTCGACGAGGAGACGGATTCGCAGACTGTGGCGCGGCTCTCGGGCGCGCCGCAAGAGCGCATTCTTCCCGAAGCCTGGCGCTTACGGCTTCCCGCCTCGCCGCATATCGCCGCGCGCGCTGAAGGCGTGGAGATAGACGCCGCGCGTCTCGCGCCGCCAGATGTTGCGGGCCCACTCGTCATCGAGACGGCAGGCGGCGTGATGGTTCCGCTCACGGATAATATCCTGACGATCGATGTTCTGGCGCTTTGGCGCCTGCCTGTCATTTTGGTGGCGCGCACGCGGCTCGGTACGATCAATCATTCGCTCCTGACGATCGAAGCCTTGCGCCATCGCGATATCGCCATTCATGGCGTCGCCTTCGTAGGCGAGGAAGAGCGGGCGGCGCAAGATACGATCGTGCGCATCGGCGAGGTGAAGGCGCTCGGGCGCCTGCCGCGCCTTCCCGTCTTGTCGAAAGAATCGCTGCGCGCGGCTTTCGACGCGGCCTTCTCGCGAACGGATTTCGAATAGATGAGCATCGTCACCGATTCGCCTGTGTGGCGCCCGTTCACGCAACACGCTTTGCAGCCGGGCGCCTATAAGATTGCGCATGCCGAAGGCGCATGGCTGACGGCGGAAGACGGAACGCGCTTTCTCGACGCCATCTCCTCATGGTGGGTCATCACCCACGGCCATCGTCGCCCTGAGATCATGGCGGCGATCCGCAAGCAGACGGAGACGCTCGACCAGATCATCTTCGCGGGCTTCACCCACGAGCCTGCGGAAGCGCTCGCGCGCCGTCTCGTCGAGATCACGCAGCCGGGGCTCGATTACGTCTTCTATTCAGACAGCGGCTCGACGTCGGTCGAGGTCGCAATCAAAATGGCGCTCGGCTATTGGCGCCATCGCGGCGAGACGCGCGCGCGCGTGATCGCGCTAGAGCATGCCTATCACGGCGATACGGTCGGGACCATGTCGGCCGGCGCGCGCTCGGTCTTCAACGCGCCTTACGAGCCCTTGCTCTTCGACGTCGCGCGCGCGCCTTTTCCGCATGCGGGCGCCGAGCAGGACACGCTCGACGCGCTGGAGAAGTTTTGCCGCGAGGGCGCGGCGGCCCTTATCGTGGAGCCGCTGATCCTCGGCGCCGGCGGCATGTTGACCTACAGCGCGCAAGTGCTGCGCGAGATGAAGCGCATCTGCGAAGAATACGGGACGCTGTTCATCGCCGATGAAGTGATGACGGGCTTCGGCCGCACGGGAACGCTTTTCGCCTGCGAGCAGGCGGGTATCGTGCCCGACATCGCCTGCTATTCGAAAGGCCTTACCGGCGGCGCTGCGCCGCTCGCCGTCACCATGTGCAAGCGCGAGATTTACGACGCGCATTATGCGCCGGACCGCGCCCGCGCCTTTTTCCACTCGAGCTCCTACACCGCCAATCCGATCGGCTGCGCCGCCGCCTTGGCCAATCTGGAAGTGTGGGAAAAGACGGACGCGCGCGCGCGCGTCGCAAATCTCTGCTCCTTGCAGGCCGAACGCGCGGCGCGCTTTGCGCAAGACTCACGCTTCTCGTCCGTGCGTCAGCTCGGCACGATCGTGGCGCTCGATATGAAAGTCGCGCAGAGCGGCTATCTCGCCACCATCAGCCTCGATCTCATGCGCTTCTTCAATGCGCGCGGATTGCTGCTGCGCCCGCTCGGGCCGACGATCTATGTGCTGCCGCCTTATTGCGTGACGGGCGAGGAGCTGGATCTCGTTTATGCGGGGATCGACGAGGCGGCGCGCCAATTTGGAGGGTGACCCCCTCCCTGTCCCTCCCCCGCCATAGGGCGTCTGCAAGACGCCCGTCTCTCGACGGGCTATGGCGGGAGAGGGGGCGCTCACGATCAACCTTCTGGATGAAGGCCACGACCTACTCCCTCTCCCGCGAAGCGGGGGAGGGCTGGGGAGGGGGCCTATGCCTGCTCCTCATTGGCCGCCGCCTTGGGCCGCGCGAAATATTCGTCGCGTAGCGCGCGGCGCAAAATCTTCCCCACATTGGTTTTCGGCAAGGAATCACGAAACTCGTAGAAGCGCGGCACCTTGTAGCCGGTGAGCCGCTCATGGGCGAAGCGGCGCAGCTCGTCGGCTGTAAGGCTCGGATCGCGCGCCGTGACAAAGGCCATGGGCGCTTCGCCGGAATGGGCGAAGGGCACGCCGATGACGGCCACCTCCTTCACTTTCGGGTGTTCGGCGAGCGCCGCCTCCACCTCATTGGGATAGACGTTGAATCCCGAGACGAGAATAATGTCCTTCAGGCGATCGACGATCTTGAACATGCCGTCCGGCTGCATGACGGCGACGTCGCCGGTCTTGAAGAAGCCGTCGGAGGTCATTGCCTTGGCGGTCTCGTCGGGGCGGCGCCAATAGCCCGGCGTCACCTGCGGGCCGCGCGCCCAGAGTTCGCCGCGCTCGCCAAAGGGCGCCGCGTCGCCATGCTCGTCGCGCAGCGTGATCTCGGTCGAGGGAAGGGGGTAGCCGATGGCGCCGGTGAACTCCGCAATGTCTGCGCGGTTGACGGTCAGGATCGGCGACGTCTCGGAGAGGCCGTAGCCTTCGACGATCGGTTTTCCGCTTATCGCCTTCCATTTTTGCGCGACGACCTGCTGTGTCGACATGCCGCCGGAGATGCTCATCTTGAGATTGGAGAAATCGACATCCCTGATACGCGGGTGATCGGCGAGAGCTGCATAGAGGGTGTTCACGCCCGAGAAGACGGTGAAGCGGGCGTTGCGCACCGTCGCGATAAGCCCCTTGAGGTCGCGCGGATTGGCGATGAGCAGGCAGCAGCCGCCCGCACGCATCGTCAGCATGCAGCAGGCCGTGAGCGCGAAGATGTGATAGAGCGGCAGCGCCGTCACCATCACATGCGGGCCGGTCGGTCCGAGATAGGAGTCGAGCCAGGCCCAGGTCTGCTCGACATTGGCGGCGACGTTGCGGTGGAGCAAAATCGCGCCTTTGGCCACGCCTGTGGTGCCGCCCGTATATTGCAGAAAGGCGACGTCCTCAGGCGCGACCTGGGCCGGTGTGAACGGACGCTTGCCGCCTTCGCGCAAAACCTCGGCGAAGGACAGGCTCTCTGGAATTGCATAAGCGGGAACCGCCCTCTTGACCTGCCGGGAGACGAAATTCACGAGGAAGCCTTTCAGCCCCATGAGATCGCCGGGCGCGACGATGATCGCCCGTTCGACTTTCATGCGCGGCCAGGCGGCTTGCGCGGTATGTGCGAAATTTTCGAAAACGAAGAGGAAACGCGCGCCGGCGTCGTTGATCTGGAATTCGAGCTCGCTCGGCGTATAGAGCGGATTGACGTTCACGACGACGCCCCCCGCCAATAAAACGCCGAAGAGGATCGCCGGATAGGCGAGAACATTGGGCGACATGATGGCGACGCGATCGCCTTTCTCCAGCCCTTGTCTTTGCAGCCAGGACGCGACGGCTTCGGCGGCGCGGGTCAATTCGCGATAGCTGAGCCGTGCGCCGAAGCTTTCCATCGCCGGACGATCGGCATAGGCGGCGGCGCTTTTGCGCAGGAGATCGACGAGGGTCGAACGGCCTGGGTCGATCGTGGCCGGAACGCCCGCCGGATAGGAAGCGAGCCAGGGCCGCGTCGCATAGGGGTCGTGCTGTTGCTCTGCGCTCGTCATTTTCCACCCTCGAAAATAGGAATCGTGTCGCAATTCGAACGGTCTGGCGCCGAATCGTTTTCTGCAATGAAAATAGCGCGTGTGTCAGCCGTTTAACGGCGGCCGAGCCGCGAGAATTGTGCTGCGGCGCACGAAATTTACGATGCGCTGCAAGAAGCGCCCATGCCGGCGAGCAATGCGAGGCCGAGGCCAAATACCAGAAGCGCGGCGAGAAGCTCGGCCGTGCGCGCCACGATCGCCATGCGCCGCGCGCCGCCGCCGCTGACTCGCAGCGCCAGGTCCTTGGCGTAGACGGCGACGGCGGCGAGCGCGCCTGTCGTCACGGCTGTGCCCGCCGACATCGCCAGAACCGCGCCGGCGCCCGCCGCCAGCGTCTCCTGCGACAGCGTAAAGACCAGAATGAGAATGGCGCCGGAGCAAGGCCGCAATCCCGCCGCGAACACGGTCGCGAGAGCGTCTCCCCAGCGAAAGCCCGGGCCGGAGAGCGTCGCTGGATCAGGCGCGCAGCCGCAGCTCGGACCATGCGTGTGGCTGGGATCGTCGATCGCTTCGCACAGGAACCGGCTGGAGCCGCTCGCAGCGGCGACGGCCACGGCCGGTTGGCGCAGAGCGGCGAGAAGGCCAGAGCCTTTGGACCATAGGAGCTTCGCGCCGAGCGCGGCGATGGCGAGATAGCTTGCGATCTCGATGACGCGCGCGGCGTTGGTCATCTGGCCCGCCGTGGCGCGGAAGACGAGCGCCACGACGAGGACCAGCGCAATCGCCACCACGCCCTGCAGCAAAGCGGCGAGGGCGGCCAGCGTCAGCCCGCGCTTCAGTTGCACTTCATTGGCGACCATGTAGGAGGTCAGCACGGCCTTGCCGTGGCCGGGCCCGGCGGCGTGAAAGACGCCATAGGCAAAGCTTGCCGCGGCGAGGGCGAGAAAGGCGGAGGGGTCGGTTTTCAGCGCGCGCGCGGCCGCCTGCAGCTCGGCGTTGAACTTGCCTTGCCACGCCAGCATGAGGCCGGCGAAGCCCCCGGCGCCGCAGGCCGTCTCGCCGGCGCCAATGGCGAAGGGATGGCGCTGGGCGGCCGCGGGCTCGATGGCGCAGATCGCCAGCGCCAGGGCGGCGACCGCGAGAAACCCCAACCGCCGCGGCGTCACGGGCAGGCCACGATGGCGCGGGTCGCGAGCTTCACGCCGAAATCGGCGCCGGGCGACATGTTCTGGAAAAAGGCTTCGCTCAGCTTCTGATTATCCGTCGCGACGAGCGGCGCCGGCTCGACGAGGCTGATCGAACAGCCGCTCGGCGCTTGCGCGAGCTTGACGGGGTCTTTCTTCTCAAAGGCGAAGGCGACGAAATAGGTCGGGTCATAGACCTGAAAAGAGAAGGGTTTTTTTGCGGGGACAGGCGTCTCGAGCGGCAAGAAGAAATGCAGCGTCACGATCTTCTTGTCGTTCGCCTCCAGATAGACGCCCTCCGGCGGCTTGAAGGCGGCCTTGGCGCCGTTCTGCTTCGCATAAGTGAAATAGTCGAACTCGGCGAGCGACTCGACATTGGTCTTGGCGAGCGGCGCAAGCTCCTCCCGTGTGGGCGGCTTGCCGCCCTTGCCGAGCCCCTGGACGGCGAAGGCCGAATACATTTCGTCGAATTCCCAGGCGTGGCGCACGCCCAGAATCTTCCCCTCGGGGCCGAAGACCGTCTCGCTGCGGACGGCGACCCAGACATGCGGGTGAGCTTGCGCGACGGCGACCCAGGCCAGGGCCAAAGCGGAAAGAAGAGTGATTTTGAGGGGTTTCATGTCTGTTCCGACTAGGGCTGGAAATCGGCGAAAACAGGGCGCGCCGCCAGCCCCTGTGCGTCTCTCTATATGGGTTCTTGAAAACATTATTCGCTCTGTCATAAAATACGAGCATGGAGAGCCGCGCCTCCCTGGGGCGCCAGCGGATGGCCATTGGATGAGAGATAGGCGGCGGCTCGCGCCTTGCGATTGGGCTCTCGGAGAGAGGGCTTCTATGCTCGTTCCTAGTCGTCATTGCGTTCGTCGCGCGTAAGCCAAGCGCGCGCCCTTTCGCGCAGGAGAGTTGTTGTATGGCGGATCACGTCGCCGGCGCCTTGAACCCCGGCTCCGCCTTCGCCGAGGCTAGGCTCTCGGACCGTTTCGACCTTGCCCGAGACCGCGTGCTGATCACCGGCACGCAGGCTATTGTGCGCTTGCTGTTGATGCAAAAGGAGCGCGACCGCCGCGCCGGGCTCAATACCGCGGGCTTCATCACCGGCTATCGCGGCTCGCCGCTCGGGGGCGTCGACGCCCAGATGCACAGGGCGAAAGCCCTCTTTGACGCCAATGACATTCTCTTCATGCCGGGCCTCAACGAGGATCTCGCCGTCACCGCCGTCTGGGGCGCGCAGCAGGCCGAGATGCGCGGCGAAGGCAAATATGACGGCGTTTTCTCCATCTGGTACGGCAAGGGGCCGGGCGTCGACCGCAGCGGCGATGCGCTCCGCCATGTCAATCTCGCGGGCTCATCGCGTTTTGGCGGCGCGTTGGCGCTCATGGGCGACGATCACACCGCCGAATCTTCGACGACAGCGCATCAGTCCGACTTTCATTTCGTGGATGTGATGATGCCGATCCTCTCGCCCGCCGGCGTGCAGGAGATATTGGATTATGGCGTTTACGGCTTTGCGATGTCGCGCTTCGCCGGCGTGTGGGTCGGCTTGAAGCTTCTGAAGGACACGGTGGAGTCGACCGCCTCGATCGACGCGTCTCTCGATCGCGTGCAGCCGCTCATCCCGGAGGATTTCGTCCTGCCGCCTGGCGGGCTCAATATCCGCCCGGGCGATCCCGTGCTCGCGCAGGAGGAGCGGCTGCAGGAAAGCAAGCGCGACGCCATGCTCGCCTTCATCCGCGCCAATCGTCTGAACAGGATCATTACCTCGGGCGGCGCGAATCCGAAGATCGGCGTCATCACCGTCGGTAAATCCTATCTCGACGTAAGACAGGCGCTCGACGATCTCGGCGTCGACGAGGCGCGCGCCAATGATCTCGGCTTGCGCCTCTATAAGATCGCCGCGCCCTGGCCGCTCGAACCCAAGGGGTTGCACGACTTCGCGCGCGGCCTCGACCTCATCATGGTCGTGGAGGAGAAACGCTCGCTCATCGAGGTGCAACTGCGCGAGGAGCTTTACGGCTCGGCGCATCAGCCCGTCTGCATCGGCAAGAAGGACGAACGCGGCGAGTGGCTCTTTCCTGTAAAGGGCGCGCTCGACGCCAATGACATCGCCATCGCCATCGGCCGGCGGCTGCTGAAATACCATCCCTCCGAAGAACTCGACGCCCGCGTGCGGCGGCTGGAGCGCTTGCAGGACCGGCGCAAGACGATGACCGACGTCACGGTGCGCGTGCCGCATTTCTGCGCCGGCTGCCCGCATTCGACCTCGACCCATGTGCCGGAAGGCGCGCGCGCCTATACGGGCATCGGCTGCCATTACATGGCGCAATGGATGGGCCGCTCCACCGAGGGCTACACCCATATGGGCGGCGAGGGCGCCAATTGGATTGGCGAGGCGCCCTTCTCGACGCGCAAGCATATGTTCCAGAATCTGGGCGACGGCACCTACAATCATTCGGGGTCGCTCGCCATCCGCTTCGCCGTCGCGGCCAAGACGAACATCACCTTCAAGATTCTCTATAACGGCGTCGTCGCCATGACCGGCGGCCAGAAGCACGAAGGCGAGCTGACCGTCGAGTCGATCGTGAGTCAGGTCGCCGCGGAAGGCGTGAAAAAGATCGCACTCGTTTCCGACGAGCCCGAAAAATACCCGCCGAGTATCGCCTGGCCGCCGGGTCTCACCATCCACCACCGCAACGTCCTCAACGAGGTTCAGCGCGAGCTTGCGCAGACCGAGGGCGTCACGGTTCTCATCTACGATCAGACCTGTGCGACCGAGAAGCGCCGGCTGCGCAAGCGCGGACTCTTCCCCGACCCCGACGCGCGCGTCATCATCAATGAGCTGGTGTGCGAGGGCTGCGGCGATTGCGGCACGGCGTCGAACTGCGTCGCCGTGCAGCCGGTGGAGACCGAATTCGGCCGCAAGCGCCGCATCGACCAATCCGTCTGCAACAAGGATTTTTCTTGCCTGGAGGGCTTCTGCCCGAGCTTCGTGACGGTGCATGGCGGGCGCATGAAGAAGGCGCCGCTGCCGACGAAAGAGGACGCGAGCGGCCAGCCGGCGCTTCCTGAGCCCGCTATCGCTGACATCGGCGAAACGCCTTACGGCATTCTTATCGCGGGGCTCGGCGGCACGGGCGTCGTGACGATCTCCGCCCTTCTCGGCATGGCGGCGCATCTTGAAGGCAAGGGCGTCGGCGTCATCGACATGGCCGGCCTCGCGCAAAAGGGCGGCGCCGTCTATTGCCATGTGAAGATCGGCCGCACGCCCGCCGAGGTGCACGCCATCCGCATCGCCGCAGGCGAAGCGAATTTGTTGCTCGGCTGCGATCTGGTCGTCGCCGGCGCCAAGCACGTATTGGCGACCGTGGAGCAGGGCAAGACGCATGTGCTCGTCAACAGCGCGGAGGTCTTCCCCGGCGATATCGAGCGCAATCCCGATTTCGTTCTACCGTCGGAGGAGGTCAGGCAGGCCATCCGCCGGGCCGGCGGGCCCGACGCCACTTTCATCGACACCACGGCGCTCGCCCAGACGCTGCTCGGCGACTCGATCGCCGCTAACGTCTTCATCCTCGGCTACGCCTGGCAGAAAGGCTATCTGCCGCTCTCGGAGGCCGCCATCCTGCGCGCGATCGAGCTTAACGGCGAATCCGTGCCGATGAATCATTCGGCTTTCCTCTGGGGCCGTCGCGCCGCGCATGACATGAGGAGCGTCGAGGCGGTGGTTGAGTCGCTGCAACGTCCGACGCAGACGCGCGAGCGCTCCAAGACGCTCGAAGAGGTGATCGAGCGCCGCGCCGCCTATCTCACCGATTATCAGAACGAGGCCTATGCCGCGCATTACCGCGCCCGTGTCGCGGCGGTCGCCCAGCTCGAAAAGGCGCGCGTTCCCGGCGCGCAGCAATTGGCCGAAGCCGTCGCGCGCTATCTCTTCAAGCTCATGGCCTTCAAGGACGAGTTCGAAGTCTCGCGCCTATATACGACCGAAGCCTTCCAGCGCCAGCTTTCCGAGACTTTCGAAGGCGATCTCAAGCTCGAACTGCATCTCGCGCCGCCGATCCCCTTCCTGCAGCGGAAGACGGACTTCGGCGGTTCGCGCAAGATCACCTTCGGCCCCTGGATGTTCAAGGTGATGCAGGTTCTCGCCAGACTCAAATGGCTGCGCGGCTCCTTCTTCGACTTCACGCGCTTCAATCATGATCGCATCGTCGAGCGGCGGCTGCTGGCGGAATATGAGGCGCTGATCGATGAGCTTCTGACCTCGCTGACGCCGGAGAACCACGCTGTCGCGGTGGCGCTCGCGCGCGTTCCCGAGAAAATCCGCGGCTTCGGCAATGTAAAAGCGCGCCATATCGCGGCCGCCGACGTCGAGCGCGAGAGGCTCCTCGCCGAACTCCGCAGCCCGCCCGCCGTGAAGCTCGCCGCAGAGTGAACGCCGCAGTGAAATCGGCCGGCAATCCGAGAACATCCCCGCCGTCATTGCGAGGAGCCGAAGGCGACGAAGCAATCCAGAGCCACGACGCGGCTCCTGGTTTGCCGCGCTTCGCTCGCAATGACGGAGGTCGCCGCCGCATCCTTCTGCTGGCCGGAACGAGCGAAGCGCGCGCGCTCGCCGAGCGCATCGCCGCCGAGGCGCGCGACGACGCCATCGCCTCTCTTGCCGGCCGCACCAGTGCGCCGATCGCGCTCGCCTTGCCCACGCGCGTCGGCGGCTTTGGCGGGGTAGAGGGGCTGAAGCGTTATCTAGTCGATGAGCGCATCACGCATGTCGTCGACGCCACCCATCCTTTCGCCGCGCAAATCTCCGCCAATGCACAGGCTGCCTGCGCTTCGTTCGGCCTGCCGCTGGTCGTCTATGCGCGGGAACCCTGGCGGCCCATAGCCGGCGATCGCTGGATCGAAGTCGACAGCAACGCAGCGGCGGCGCAAGCGCTCGGCGCTGCGCCCCGCCGCGTCTTTCTCACTATCGGCCGGCAGGGCGTCGCGGATTTTCGCGCCGCGCCCCAGCATGCGTATCTGCTGCGTGTGATCGAGCCGCCCGAAACAAGCGACCTTCCGCCTAAATGCGCGGTGATGTCCGCGCGCGGCCCGTTCACGCGCGCCGATGAAATCGCGCTCATGCGCGAAAAACGCATCGATGTCGTCGTCAGCAAGAACAGCGGCGGCGCGCTCACCTACGCCAAGATCGAAGCGGCGCGCGCGCTTGGGCTGCCCCTCGTCATGATCCAGCCGCCGTCGCGCGCGGGCGCCGCCATCGCGCATAGTATCGACGCTGTCATGGCGCTGCTCGCATCATGAGCCGCGTCTTGATGATCCAGGGCACGGGGTCCGACGTCGGCAAGTCGCTCATCGTCGCAGGGCTCGCGCGCGCCTTCGTCAATCGCGGCCTCAGGGTCGCGCCCTTCAAGCCGCAGAATATGTCGAACAATGCGGCGGTGACGGCCGATGGCGGCGAGATTGGCCGCGCCCAGGCGCTTCAGGCGCGCGCGGCGAGGCTCGCGCCCACCGTCGACATGAATCCGGTGTTGTTGAAGCCCCAGGGCGTGAACGGCTCGCAAATCGTGGTGCGCGGAGTCATCGCTGGGCAGGCGAAGGCGCGCGAGTATCAGGACTGGAAGCCGCGCCTGAAGCCCGCCGTCATGGAAAGCTTTGCGCGCCTCAAGGCGCAAAGCGATCTCGTCATTGTCGAAGGCGCCGGCAGCGCGGCCGAGATCAATCTGCGCGCCAATGACATCGCCAATATGGGCTTTGCACGCGAAGCCGACGCGCCCGTCATTCTCGTCGGCGATATCGACCGGGGCGGCGTCATTGCGCAGCTCGTCGGCTGCAAGGCGGTGCTCGATCCGCAAGACGCGGCGATGGTCCAGGGCTTCATCGTGAATAAAATGCGCGGCGACGCCTCCCTGTTCGATGACGGCATGCGCTTCATCGGCGCGCGCACCGGCTGGCGGGCTCTGGGCCTCGTTCCCTATTTCGATGCCGCCACAAGGCTGCCGGCCGAGGACGCCTTCGGCCTGCGCGCCGCGCGCGGCAACAAAAGCAATGGCGTCATCATCGCCGTTCCGCTGTTGCCGCATATCGCTAATTTCGACGATCTTGATCCGTTGAAGGCGGAGCCCGGAGTTGATCTCCGACTCATTCCGCCCGGCGCGCCTTTGCCGGCGGAGGCGGCGCTCGTCATTCTTCCGGGCTCCAAGGCGACAATCGCCGATCTTGCGGCGCTACGCGCCAATGGCTGGGATATTGACCTTCTCGCACATGCGCGGCGCGGCGGGCGCGTCTTCGGCATATGCGGGGGCTATCAAATGCTCGGCCGCATGATTTGCGATCCGCAGCGCATGGAAGGCGATGTGGCGCAAGCGGCAGGGCTCGGCCTGCTCGACATAGAGACGACGCTCACGGAGAAGAAGACGCTGACGAGCGTCACGGGTCAGGCGATCGCGTTCGACGCGCGCTTCCATGGCTACGAAATGCACATAGGCGAGACCTCGGGCGAAGATTGCGCGCGGCCGCTCTTGCGTTTCGATAGCGGTCGCCTCGACGGTGCCATATCACGCAATGGCCTCGTCATGGGCGCCTATGTGCACGGCCTCTTTTCCGACGACGCCTTTCGCGCGGCGTTCTTGCGATGGGTCGGCGCCGAGGCGTCGCCCCTGCGCTTCGAGGACATGGTCGAGGAAACGCTCGACGCGCTCGCAGCGCATTGCGAAGCGCATATCGACCTCGACGCCCTGTTGGAGATTGCGCGATGAGCGCGCATGCCCCGCTTTCTTCCCCGATTGCGCATGGCGGCCGCCTCGACGCTGCGCGCCGCGCTTATCCGCATGCGCCCGAGCCGTGGATCGACCTCTCGACGGGGATCAATCCCAATCCTTATCCCTTGCCGGTGATCGCGCCTGAAGCCTGGATGCGGCTCCCTGATGAGGCGGCTTTCGCAAATCTGGACGCAGCCGCGCGCACGGCTTATGGCGCGCCGCGAGATTGCGCGATCGTCGCGGGCGCCGGCGCACAGGCTTTCATTCAGTTGTTGCCGCGCGTTTTCCCGGCGCATCGCGTCGGCGTGCTGGGCTTCACTTATGCGGAGCACGGAGCCTGCTGGGCCGCTAACGGCGCAAAGGTCGAGACGGTTGCGACGATCGAAGAACTCGCGGGCTTCGACGTCGCGGTCATCGTCAACCCGAATAACCCTGACGGCCGCATTGCTTTCCCGTGCGACCTTGGCCTGCTGGCGCAAGAGATGACGCGCAAGGGCGGATTGCTCATCATCGACGAATCTTTCATGGATTTCACGCCTGAGCACAGCGCGACGTCGCTCGCGTCGCTGGAAGGCGTCGTCGTGTTGCGTTCGTTCGGAAAGGCCTATGGGCTTGCTGGCGTGCGGCTCGGCTTCGCGCTATGCGCGCCCGCCCGCGCGGCGATTCTGCGCGCGGCGCTCGGTCCCTGGGCGGTCTCCGGCCCTGCGCTCGCGATTGGCGCTGAAGCGCTCGCCGATGTGCGATGGCGCGCCGCCGCCGCCGCCGGCTGCGCAGCCGAGGCCGAGCGTCTCGATGCGGCGCTGGCGCGCGCCGGGTTTGAGCTCCTCGGCGGCGCGTCGCTGTTCCGACTCGTCCGTCGCGACACGGCGCCGGATTGGTTCGCGCGGCTGTGCGAGAAGGGCGTCCTTGTGCGGGCCTTTCCCGAGCGGCCGGACTGGCTGCGGTTCGGACTCCCCGGGAGTGAGCCGGCCTGGGCGCGGTTGAACGCCGCATTGGAGATCGGCTGATGGCGGACAATCCGCACGATAAGCCGCCCTTCGACGCGGCCGAGGCCGAGCGCGACATTGACGCCGCTGCGCCATTCGACGAGGCGGAACGCGCGGCGGTCTATCGCGCGATCTATACCCGCCGCGACGTGCGCAACGAATTCCTGGCCGATGACGTCCCACAGGACTTGCTGATTCGCATTCTCGACGCGGCGCACCACGCGCCCTCCGTCGGCTTCATGCAGCCGTGGAATTTCATCGTGATCCGTGACAATTCGGTGCGCGGCGCGGTGCATGAGGCCTTTCTGCGCGGCGCGCAGGCGGAGATCGCCATGCTCGATCCCGAGCGACGCGCGCATTATCGCAATCTCAAGCTCGAAGGCATTTTGAAGGCTCCGGTCAATGTCTGCGTCACCTGCGACCGCAACCGCCACGGCCCGACGGGGCTGGGGCGCACGCAACAGCCCAACACCGATCTCTTGAGCACTGCTTGCGCGGTGCAAAACCTCTGGCTTGCGGCGCGCGTCGAAGGCGTCGGCGTCGGTTGGGTCAGCATCATGCGCGAGGAGGAGCTGCGCACAATTTTGGGAATCCCGGACGAGATTGCCGTCGTCGCTTATCTCTGCGTGGGATTTGTCGAGCGCGCCTATCGGCGCCCGGAGCTCGAAGTGAAACGCTGGGCGTCGCGACTGCCGCTCGAAAGTCTCGTCTTCGAAGATCGCTGGGGAGCGCCTTGTCCGTTCACAAAGGCGCCTTAAATTTCCGTAATAAATCCTTCAGCGAAGGGTCATTCGGCTGTCAACCGCACCTTTAAGCGACGGAAACGACGCTGATTGGAGCGCGGCAATAACCGAAAGATAATCGCGACGCTCCATGTGATGAGCAGCGGAGACCACAAAGATGGCGACGGCGCGATTCGAGCAGCTTTTCGACAAAACGTTCCCGATTGCGAATAATTTGATCCTCACCGTGACAGAAGTGCCCGAATGTGAGGAAGAGCTGATAAAGCTGCTCGAACGCGCCATGCGACGGGGCTTCGACAATCATGCGCGCCTCACGCAGATCCAACTGCCGATGGAGCGCTTCCCTTTCATGGATTCAAAGTTCTGGCACGTGCCGGTCGAGGATTGCGGCGAGGCGCAAGTGCTGCGCTTTTTCTTCGAACAGCCTGAGACCGAGGCGCATTGAGCGCGCGCTCTCGCATCGCTTCCGTTTGAACAGCATCATTGGGCCATGTCATTCCCCGCGGGCTGAAAGCCCGACAGGTTTTGCCCAGAGCCCGTCATTGCGAGCGAAGCGAAGCAATCCAGGGCAGCGATGCGGCTCTGGTGCTTCGTCGGCTCCGCATCCTCGCATGACGGCGGTGATTCCCTGTGTCTCCAAACGGCGCGAGCGTCGGGAATGACGTAAATCAATTGACCGCTTTATTCTGCGGGCGCCGCCCGCTCGCGCGCAAATGATTCTTCGCGCGGTTTGCGACGCAGCTTGCTCATCAAGAGATAAATGACCGGCGTCGAATAGAGCGTCAGCACTTGGCTCAGCAGCAGCCCGCCGATGATCGTAATGCCGAGCGGGCGGCGCAGCTCGGCGCCGATTCCCCCGGCAAAAGCGAGCGGCAGCGCGCCGAACATGGCGGCGAGCGTCGTCATCAGGATCGGGCGGAAGCGTTCCTTCGCCGCCTCCAGCGCCGCGTCGTGGATGGACAATCCGCGCTCGCGCTCGGCATGGAGCGCGAAGTCGACGAGCATGATGCCGTTCTTTTTCACAATGCCGATCAGCAGCAGAATGCCGATAAAGGCGATCACGGTGAATTCGACGCCGAAGGCTTCGAGCGACAGAAGCGCGCCGAGGCCCGCCGAAGGCAGGGTCGAGATGATCGTGACGGGATGCACGAGGCTTTCGTAGAGAATGCCGAGAATGATGTAGACCGCGAGCAGCGCGGCAAGGATGAGCGTCGCCATGCCGCGCGCCACTTTGCGGAAGTCTGCGGCGTCGCCGGCAAAACCGGTACGCAAGCCGCTCGGCGGGTTCATCTCCTCGACGGCTTTTTCGACGGCTGCGGTCGCGGCGTCGAGGGTGGCGCCCGGCGCGACATTGTAGGAGATGGTGACGGCCGGCAGCACGCCCTGATGGTTCACGACGAGGGGCATCGAGCTGCGTTCCACGCGTGCGAGAGCCGTCAGCGGAATTTGCGCGCCAGAGGCGCTCGACACATAGATCCCGGCGAGGTCGCGGATGTCGCGCTGGCGCGACGGCGGCGTCTCGAAGATCACGCGGTATTGGTTGCGTTGTGTATAGATGATCGTGTCCTGTCGCTGTCCGAAGGCGCTGTTGAGCGCATTGTCGATGGCGGCGATCGGCACGTTCAGGCGCGAGGCGGCGTTGCGGTCGATGATGAGCTGGGCGCGCAGTCCCCCGACCTCTTTGTCGGAGGTGACGTCGGCGAGCTGGGGCAGTTGCTTGAGCCGCGCGAGAACCTTCACGCGCCATTCCTCGAGTTCGTCGAGCGAGGCGTCGGACAACGTGAACTGATATTGCGATTTGCTGACGCGGCCGCCCGAGCGCAGATCCTGGGACGGCACCATATAGACGCTGACGCCCGCAATCTTTGCGAAGGATACGCGCAGCCTGTCGACGACTTCGCGGCTCGACGACTTGCGTTCGTTGATCGGCTTCAGGGCGACGAAAAGGCGCCCCTGATTCCCCGACGCGGTGAGAGAGTTGGCGCCGATGAAGGAGCCGACATTGGCGACGTCCGGATCATTCATCAAGACATCGTTCACCTGCCTTTGCAGCCGCACCATCTCCTCGAAGGAGACGTCGGGCGCGGCTTCCGACGTGCCATTGATGAGGCCGATGTCGTCCTGGGGAAGATTGCCCTTCGGGATCGTCCGGTAGAGCTGCACGGTCCAGAGCACGGAGACCAGAATGACGACGAGCGTGATCCAGGGATGGTCCACGACGGGCCGCAAGGTGCGCGCATAGAAGGAGACGATTGCATCGAGCCCGTTCTCGACCAGGCGATCGAAGCGCGTCTTGTGATCGCGCCTCGGCGCCGGCAGCCAGGCGCAGATCATGGGCGTGACGGTCAGCGACACCACCGTCGAAATCAGGATGGCGAAGGTGAGCGTCACCGAGAATTCGCGCAAAAGCCGCCCGATCACGCCTTCCATGAAGAGCAGCGGTATAAAGACGGCGATGAGCGACAGGCTGATGGAGACGACCGTGAAGCTGATTTGCTTCGAACCTTCGAGCGCCGCCTGTAAGCGGCTGAGGCCGCGCTCCTGATAGCTCTCGATATTTTCGATCATCACGATCGCGTCGTCGACGACGAAGCCGACGGCGATGGTGAGCGCCATCAGCGACAGATTGTCGATCGAGAAACCGGCGAGCCACATGGCGGCGCAAGTGCCGACGAGTGACAGCGGCACTGTGATTCCCGCGGCGATGACGGGCGTCGCGCGACGCAGAAAGAAAAACACCACCATCATGACGAGCCCGACCGAGATCGCGAGCGTCAGTTGAATGTCGTGAATGCTGGCGCGAATGGTCTGAGTGCGGTCGGCGAAGACGTGGATTTTGATGCCGGCGGGAATCCACTGCTGCATTTGCGGCAGGAGCGACTTGATATGGTCGACGGTCTCGATGACGTTCGCCGAGGGCTGCTTGGTGACGATGATGATGACCGCGGGCTTGCCGTTGAACCAGCCGGCGGACATGCGATTGCGCACGCCCCGCTCCACTCTGGCGACGTCGCCGAGCTTCACGATCGCGCCATTGCGCGACGCGACGACGATGTTGCGATAGTCTTCCGGCGTCGAGAGCTGATCCGTCGTATCGAAGGTGATCTCCTGCGAGCCCCCGGAGAGCGCGCCGACGGCGGCGTGGGCGTTGGCGGTAAAGAGCGCCTTGCCCACTTCGTTGACGCCGAGATTCATCGCGGCGAGCCGAGCCGAATCCACTTGCACGCGAATGGCCGGCTGCTCGGCGCCGGCGATGCGCGCCTCGGCAACGCCCGGCACCTGCGAGATGCGTTGAGCGATCACCGAATCGGTGGCGTCGAAAATGGCGCTGGTGGGCAGCGTGTCGGAGGTCAGCGCCAGCACCAGGACGGGCATGGTGGATTGGCTGGCTTTGCGAAAGCTCGGCGCGGTGGGCAGATCGGTGGGCAGATCGACGAGAGCGGCGTTGATCGCCGCCTGAACGTCGCGGGCGGCGGCGTCGATATTCTTGTCGATGTCGAATTGCGCGATGATCTGCGTGCTGCCGAGCGAGCTCGTCGAGGTCAGCTCGTTCAAGCCCGATATGCCGGAAAGACGCCTTTCGAGCGGCGCAGCGACTGAGGCGGCCATCGTCTCCGGGTCGGCGCCGGGGCGCGACGCGCCGATGCCGATGGCGGGGAAATCCACGGCAGGCAGGCTCGCGACCGGCAGGAAGAAATAAGCGACGGCGCCCAGCAGGAAGAGCGCGGCGCCGAGGAGAGTCGTCCCCACGGGGCGCCGGATGAAGGGCTCCGAAACATTCATTCCGCCGCCTCCCGCCGCTGCAGCGTCTCCTCGGTCGCCGCGCCGAAAGTTTCTTCTTCGTCGTCTTGCCGCAGCGGCTTCAAGAAGCGGCGGCGCAGCCGGTCGACCTGCAGATAGATGACCGGCGTCGTGTAAAGCGTCAGCGCCTGGGAGAGGAGCAGGCCGCCGATGATCGAGACGCCGAGCGGAATGCGCAATTCGCTGCCCGGCCCGGTCGTGAGGGCGAGCGGCAGCGCGCCAAAGAGCGCGGCGAGCGTCGTCATCATGATCGGCCGGAAACGCATATGCGCGGCATGGACGATGGAGTCGCGGGGCGACATCCCTTCGTCGCGCTCCGCCTCGAGCGCGAAGTCGATCATCATGATCGCGTTCTTCTTCACGATGCCCATGAGCAGCACGATGCCGATCAGCGCCACGATCGACATATCGATGCGAAGGATCATCAGCGCAAGCAGCGCGCCGACGCCCGCCGACGGCAAAGTGGTGAGCACGGTGAAAGGATGGGCGAAGCTCTCGTACAGAACGCCGAGCACCACATAGATGGCGATGATCGCCGCCAGAATGAGCCAGGGCTCGCTCGCGAGCGATTTGTTGAACTCGGCGGCGTCGGCGCTGAAGACGCCGATGATCGACGAGGGCATGCCGATCGCCGTCTGCGCCTGGGCCACCAGCTTCACCGCGTCGCCGAGCGCGACGCCGTCGGCAAGATCGAAGCTGATGGTGGAGGCGGGGAACTGATCCTGATGCGCCACGGAAAGCGGCGCGGCTTTATTCTCGACGCGCACGAAGGTCGCGACCGGCGTCTGCGGCCCGCCGCCGATCGGCGCCACATACAGCTTCTCCAGCGCCGACATGTCGCGCAAATATTGCGGCGCGGCCTCCAGGATGACGCGATATTGGTTCGACTGCGTGTAGATGGTCGAAATCTGCCGCTGGCCGAAGGCGTCGTTCAGCACATTATCGACGTCCTGCGCCGAAATGCCGAGCCGGCCCATCTTCTCGCGATCGATCTTCATCAGCGCGCGCAGGCCGCCGTCCTGCGTCTCGGCGGCGACGTTCTTCAGCCCAGGCGTCCCGCGCAATTCGTCGACGAGGCGGTTGGACCAGCGCAGAAGCTCGCCCGCGTCGGCGGAGGTCAGCGTATATTGATATTGCGAGCGGCTCGGCCGCGTCGTGATTTGAATGTCCTGAACGGGCTCGACGAAGAGCGAGACGCCGGGGACCTTCTCGCCGGCGGTTTTCAACCGATCGGCGATCGCGTCGGCGCTCGTGTCGCGGATCTCGCGGCTGCGCAGCGTCACCGTGAGGCGGCCCACATTCGTCGTGGCGTTGAGCGGGCCGATGCCGAGCACCGAGGTGACGCCGGTCACTTCAGGGTCTTTGCGGAAGACGTCCGTCACCTGCGCCTGCAGCGCTTTCATGCGCTCGAAGGACGCGTCGGGCGCAGCCTCCATGACGACGCTCAGCACGCCCGTGTCCTGGCGCGGCAGGAAGCCTTTCGGAATGTAGATGTAGAGCGCCACCGTCAAAGCAAGCGTGCCGGCGGTCAGCGCGAGCATGAAAGTCTCGCGCTTCAACGCCCAGTCGAGCGAGCGATAATAGAGGCGGTCGAGCCAGAGCGACACGATCTCCCATGTCGAATGCGGGCGCGTTGGCGCGCTTTTGAGCAGCACCGCGCAGAGCATGGGCGTCAGCGTGAGCGAAATGACCGCCGAGATGACGACGGCGATGGAGAGCGTCAGCGCGAATTCCCGGAACATGCGCCCGACGATGCCGGTCATGAACAGCAGCGGGATAAACACGGCGATGAGCGAGACCGTCAGCGACACCACCGTGAAGCCGATTTCGCGGGCGCCGTCGAGCGCCGCCTGAAGCGGCTTCTTTCCGTGCTCGATGTTGCGCACGATGTTCTCGATCATCACGATGGCGTCGTCGACGATGAAGCCCGTGCCGATGGTGAGCGCCATCAGCGAGAGATTGTCGAGCGAGAAGCCCATTCCCCACATGACGAAGAAAGTGGCGATGATCGACAGCGGCAGGCTGACGCCGGCGATGAGCGTCGCCCGCCAACTGCCCAGGAACAGCAGCACGACAGCGACGACGAGGCCCCCGGCGATAAAAAGCGTCATCTCCACTTCGTGGATCGAGGCGCGGATCGTGTCGGTTCGGTCGTTGACGATGTCGAGGCTCATGCCGGCCGGCAGCTCGCCGCGCAGTTTCGGCAGCGCCTCTTTAACGAGCTCGACAGTCGCGATGATATTGGCGCCCGGCTGGCGCATTACGTCGAGTACAATGGACTGCTCGCCATTGTACCAGCCGCCGACGCGGGCGTTTTCGAGTCCGTCCGCGACCTTGGCGACGTCGCGCAGCATCACCGGCGAATTATTGCGCCAGGCGACGATGATGGTCTCATACTGCTTGGCTTGCAGAATCTGGTCGTTGGCGTCGAGCGTGTAGGATTGGCGCTTGCCGTCGAGCGACCCCTTGGCGCCGGCGTTGTTGGCGGCCGCGACCGCCTGGCGCAAATCCTCCATGCCGATGCGATTGGCGGCGAGCCGCGCGAGATCCGCCTCGATGCGCACGGCGGGGCGCACGCCGCCCTGCACCGACACGCGGCCGACGCCGGAGACTTGCGACAATTGCGGCGCAATCAGCGTGTCGGCGAGATCGCTCAAATCGCGCAGCGTCGCGGTTTTGGAGCGCAGCGTGAGGGTCAGCACCGGCGTGTCGGCCGGGTTCACCTTGGCGTAGACCGGCGGGTAGGGGAGATCGCGCGGCAGTGTCGAGGCGGCGGCGTTGATCGCCGCCTGCACGTCCTGCGCGGCGGCGTCGATGTCGCGGTCGAGAGCGAATTGCAGCGTGACCTGCGACAGGCCGAAGGAGCTTTGCGACGACATGCCGGCGAGCGAGGGAATCTGCCCGAACTGACGCTCGAGCGAGGCCGTCACCAGCGAGGCGATCGTGTCGGGATTGGCGCCCGGAAGCTGCGTCGTGACCTGAATGGTCGGAAAATCGACCTGCGGCAGGGGCGAGATGGAAAGACGCGAATATCCCAGCAGGCCGAACAGCAGGACGGCGAAGGCCATGAGCGAGGTCGCCACCGGCCTGTTGATGAAGGGCGCCGAAATATTCATGCCGCTTTCTGTTTACTTTCCGGGAGAGCCCTCTCCCTTTGCGCCGCCTCGGCGGCGATTGATCTGCTCTGGCTTGGTTTCGGGGCCGGCCGCCGCGGCGACGGGCTCCTCGGCTTTGACCACTTGGACCTTGGCGCCTTCGGAAAGGCGCGAGAAACCGCTGGTCACGATCGTCGTCCCGGGCTCCAGCCCCGACGTGACGACGACGAGATTCTCATCCTGCCGTCCGGTCGTGACGCTTTTCATTTTCGCACGACCGTCTTCGCTAAGAGTATACACGAAGGCGCCGTTCGGTCCGCGCTGCACGGCGGGGCTCGGCGCGACGATCGCATTGTGGATCGTATCGAGCATCAGGCGGACGTTGACGAACTGGCCCGGCCAAAGCGCCAGATTATCGTTCGCGAAAACGGCCTTCAGCTTCACTGTCCCGGTGAGCTGGTCGATCTGGTTGTCGACCACTTTCAGCTCGCCCGTCTCGATCACGCTCGCATTGTCGGGGCCGAGCGCGCGCACCGTGGCGGCGCCGTTGGCCTGCGCCTTCTGCACCGCCGGCAGCGCCTGCTGCGGCAGCGTGAAGACGACGTAGATCGGCTTGAGCTGCGTGATGATGACGATGCCGTTCTGATCGGACGGGTGAAGGATATTGCCGACGTCGACGAGGCGGATGCCGACGCGTCCGTCGATCGGCGAGCGGATGGTGGCGTAATCGAGCGTCGTCCTTGCGTTGTCGATCGCCGCCTGATCGGCGCGCACTTGCGCCTCGAGCTGGCTCACTTGCGCTTTCTGGGTCGCATATTGCTGCTGCGACAGGAACTTGCCGGCGACGAGCTTTTCGTAGCGCGCCATGTCGACGCGGGCGTTGGCGAGATTGGCCTCGTCCTGCGCTTTCTTGGCGACGGCCTGATCATATTGCGCCTTGTAGAGCGCCGGGTCGATTTCGGCGAGGACGTCGCCTTTCTTGACATCCTGGCCCTCGGTGAAGTCGAGGCGCAGCAGCCGTCCGTCGACCTGGGTCCGGATCGTGACCGAGTTGAGCGCCTGCACCGTGCCGACGGCGTCGATCGTCACCGGCACGTCCTGAACGCGCGTTTGCGCCGTCGTCACGGTGACGACGGCGTCGCCGCGTCCGCGTCTGCCGTCGGGCTGGTCGGCGGCGGGTTTATCCGCGGCGGGAAAACCCGGCAGCACGCCGGCGCGATAGGCCCCGCCCGCGGCAAGGGCGACTGCGAGCGCGCCGAGCGCCATGAGAATACGCCGGTCGGCGCGTATCATGGATGGATCCCTTTGTCCGCCTCATAGGCGGCGTTTGCGGAAGCGATTTCGGCGTCTCTCGTGGTGGGTGACCATCCGCCGCCGAGAGCCTGATATAGGCTCGTCGCCGACTGAAAATAAGACAGCCGGGCCAGAGCAAGTTGATCCTGGGCCAGGAACAGAGTGTTCTGCGTCGTCGACAGCGTAACGATGTCGATCGTGCCTTCCTGCAGGCGCATCTCGGCGGCTGTCAGCGCGCGCTGGGCGGCCGCGACGGCGAGGCCCTGCAGCCTGACCGTCTGCGCGGTCTGCTTCGAGGCGATGAGCGCATTCTCCGCGTCCGAGAGCGCCGTCAGGATTTGTTTTTTGTAGAGCGCGCCAAGCTCGGCGTAGCGGCCTTTCTGCAGCTCGTAATTTCCCTGCAGATTATAGCCGTCGAAAATCGGCTGGGCGAGATTCGAGGCGATTTGCCAGCCGATCGCCTCGGGGCGCAGAAGATTGTGCAGCAAGGCGGTCTGCACCCCGTATTGGCCGGTGAGCGTGATCGAGGGGAAGAACATCGCCCGCGCTTGCAGCACCGAGAATTCCTGCGAGGCGAGCTGGGCCTCGGCGTTTGCAATGTCCGGGCGGCGCAGCAGCACCTCCGACGGCATGCCCGGCGCGATTTTCGGATAGGAGAGCTTGGTGAGCGATCCGCCCTTAACAGAAAGGCTTTCGGGCGTCTGGCCGACCAGCACGGCGAGCTGGTTTCGCGTCTGCCGCAGTGTCTGCTCCAGCGGCGGGATGCTCGCCCGCTGCTGGGCGACCACGGTCTCCTGCTGCGCCGTGTCGAGCACGCTGGCGACGCCGACCTCGAAGCGCGCCTGAATGGCCCGGTAGACGCGTTCGGCGATGGCGACATTGTTATGGGCGATAGCCAGGCGGTCCTGGGCGGTCAACACCTGGAAATAGGCGTTCAGCACCGCGGCGATCGTCGAAATCTCCACTGTGTCGCGGTTGAAGCGGCTGGCGTTGGCCAGCAGCCGCGCGGCATAGGAGGCGTCTTCGTTCTTGCCCCAGAAGTCGATCTCGTAGCTCGCCGTCAGGCCGAGCTGGAAGAAATTGAATTCGCGCGCGCTGAAGGTGTTCGAGGATGACGTTGTCGTCGAAGACGATGTCGTCGCCGGGGTGAAGCCGCTGCTCGCCGAGCCGATGTTGGTCGTCGTGCCGGGCGTGCGCGTTCTGCGCGCGATGTCCTGCATGGAGATGCTCGGCCAGAGCGCCGCGCTCGAGACGCGCGCCTGGGCGTCCGCCTGCTGAATGCGCGCCACGGCGGCGGCGATGTCGAGATTGTCGCCGACCGCCTGCTCCACCAGCGTCGTCAGCTCCCTGGAGCCGAATTTGACCGCGAAGTCCGGGCCCCGCGCGATGGGCTTGGCGGAAGCCGGTTTGGCCTCGCGGAAGCTCTCGGGCGGGGGCGTCGCGAGGTCCGGCTTCTCCCAGTCCAGGTTGCAGGACGATAGGCACAACGCAGCCGCCGCGCTGAACGCGGCGCTCCGTTTTTTCCCAGCAAGTGCGAACACGACGTCGGCCGTCAACGGAAGCTTGTCCTTGTTGTTCCGCTGAGGTCTGTCCGCCAAAAACAGGCCGCGGTCAAGATAACTCTATCGAACATGTGGGATTTAGCCAGTCAAGGCTGGAACGACAAAACCACTCCGGCGAAGGTCGCGCCGGTTTGTCCGGTGACGCTCGCCTACGGCGTAGCAAGCGTCAAGTTACCTATCTTTAACCTGCGGCGAAAGCCGCTCACTCCTCGGCGTCGCCCGATTTGGGCGCCGCCGGCTTTGCTGGAGCCGCCGCCTTTGCCGGCGCGGGCTTTGCGGGCAACGATTTGGCGTCGCTCGGCCGCAGCGCGGGTCTCGCGCCCTTGGCGGCGTCCTGAGCCGCCGCTTTCGGCGGGGCTTTGTCTTTGTCTTTATCCGAGGATTTGGCGGAATCAGGCGCCTTGGCGCCCTTGGCTTCCGTCTTGTCGGCGGGGGCGATCGTCTTGGTCGGGCCCGAGATGCGCGTCCATGTCTCGCTCTGGCAAAGGAAGGCGACGAGGCAGCCGCTCAACGTGAGCTGATCCGGCGAATCGAGCGTAATTTTGCCCGTGTAGGTTTTGCCGTCCTCGGGGTTGTAGAGGTCGCCCTTCCAGCTATTCGGGCCGGTCTTGGCGGCGGAGCGCAGAATGAGCGGCGGCGGGCTGCCGTCGCGCATGGGGAGTATGCCCTTTGCGCAGAGCTTGCCTGTGCAATCGAAGAATTCCAGCTTGTCCGTCGGATGGCCGTCGCGCGCCCAAACGCCATAAATGTCCGTGCCGGAAGCCGCAGCGGGCGCGCAAAAAGCCGTCACGGCGAGGATGCTCAGCATTAGTCTCTTCATGACGCCCGGCCCCTGATTCGCATTTGCAGAATATATCGGTCCTCACGCAGCGAAAAACCGAACGCCGGCGCCGTCAAGCCGCATCAGCCTCGCCTTCGGCCGGATGCGGCGGCGGTCCGAGGAACGCCGGCACGATGATGAAGGCCGCGAGCAGAGTGAAGAAGAGGGAAATTGTCAAAAATTCGCCCATGCTCGCCGTGCCGGGATGGCTCGACAGAAAAAGGCTGCCGAAAGCCGTTCCCGTTGTCAGAGAGCTGAAGAATATGGCGCGCGTCAGGCTCGACGCCAGCATATCGACGACGCCCTTTCGCCAGGCGATGACATAGTAGATGTGGAAGGCGACGCCGACGCCGAACATCAGCGGCAGCGCGATGATATTGGCGAAATTGAGCGGCACGCCCAATATTTCCGCCGCCTGAAGGCTCATCACGCCGGCGAGCACGAGCGGCCCGAGCGTCAGCGCGACGTCCTTGGCGTTGCGCAGGGCGATGGCCAGAATCAGGAAGACGGCCACGAAAGCGTAGATTCCGGCTTGCAGAAAGGCTTGGGTCACGGTTTTCCCGGCTTCCGAAATGATGACCGGCGCGCCGCTCGACTCTGGCGCGACCGAAAGCACGGCGTCCGCGAATTTCGTCATCACCTCGAGATCGTTGCCATCGCCCTTCGGCGTCGTCTCCAGGCGCAGGACGCCGGTGGCCGTCATCCAGTCCGACCGGAGCTGCTCCGGCAAGGATTCGGGCGTCACGCGCTGCGCTTTCAGCGCCTCGCGCATTTGGCCCATGAGCCTTTCGAAGCCCGTGAAGGCGGCGGCGCGCGCCTTTTCGCGGATTTCGGGGCGTGCCTTGGCGAGGCCGTCGAGCGCCGCGGCGAAGCGGAGCGTCTGAGGCGAGGGCGCTTTGGCGACCGCCGCGCGCAGCGCTCTCGCGGCGTTGGTCAGGGCCTTGATCGTCTCGGCGTCGCTCGGGGCAGGTCTCACCTTGGGATAGAGCGCGTCATGCAGCTCCTTCGACGCGCGCTCGATCAGCGCGAGCTTCTCGTCCTGATCCACCGGGATGAGCGATTCGATCGAGTCGACATGATCGACCTCGGGCAGGGCCAGAATCTTCTGCTTCAGCTCGCGGGCGGCCTCGAAGGAAGACGCCAGCGTCTCGATCTTGTTGGGCGCGGTTTTGGGATCGGCGTTCAAGTCCAGGAAGGTTGCGACCGATTCGACTTTCTGGTCGCGCAGATTCATCGGATTGGAGTCGAAACGCAGCCGCAAGAGATAGGGCGTTCCGGCGAGAACGACGGCGGCGGTGCCAAAAAGGACCAGCTTGCGGTGGTGGGCGATCCAGTGATCGACCGTGGCCAGCGAATGGGTGGCGATCGGCACATGCTCGGCCGGCGGATGCAAAATCTTGATCAGCGCCGGCAGGAAGCTGAGCGTCGCGACATAGGCGATGATCATGCCGACGCCGGCGATGAGCCCCAGCTCCGCGACGCCCAGAAATTTCGTCGGCAGGAAGCAGAAAAAGCCGGCGAGCAGCGAGACGGCGGCGAGGGTGAGCGATCCTCCGATGCCGCGCGTCGCCGCGAGAAGGGCGCGCTCCAGATCGCCGTGGCCGTGGCGCTCCTCACGGTAGCGGGTCGCGAACTGAATCCCGAAATCCACCCCCAGCCCGATGAACAGGGCGGCGAAGGCGACCGAAATCAGATTGAAACGGCCGATCAGCAGCACGCCGACGCCGGAGGTCATGGCGAGGCCGGCAAGCAGCGTGAGCAGCACCGCCAGGATAAGCTTGGGCGAGCGCAGCGCGGCGAGCAGGATGAACGAGACGACGACGAGCGTGCCCGCGGTGTTCAGCGCCATGTTCTCGGAGAGCGTGGCGAATTCCTCATCCGCGAGCGGCGCCTCGCCGGTCAGGCGGAAAAGGAAGCCGTTCTCCTTGGTGACGCCGAGCTCGGCCGCGGTCTTGCGGACAAGCGCGATCGCGTCGGCGGCGGGCTGCAGCGCGGTGAAATCGAGTGTCGGCGTAATGAGCACGATGCGGCGCTTCTCCAGCGGCGGACCCGCCGGGGCGGCGTCGGCCTTGCCGCCCGCGAGCAGCTTCTCCCAGTCGACCTGCGTCTGGCGACCCGCAAGCGTCTCTTCGAAGGCGCGCGAGAATTCGTCGAGCCCCGCAAGATACATGGCCGTCGCGCGCTCGCTGCCGGCGGCGCGTTTCTGGTTGGCGACGAGGACGGTGGAGAGGCCGCGCAAGGTCGGGTCCTGGGCCAGCGGCGTCAGCACGTCGCGCTGGCCGAGCATCATGCCGACCGTATGCTCCACCTCGGGCAGGTCGAGGTAGAGCAAGCCGTTTTTCATGAAGAAGGCTGGATCGTCGGGGCGCCAGACGCGCTGCATCAGCGGCTTGCCCGTGAGCGCGGCGGCGAGCCGCGCCGCCGCGTCGTCGGCGGCTTCGCCGGTCTTCGCGTCGATGACGGCGACAATCGAATTCTCGAGCTGGGGGAAGGCGCGATAGAGCGCCGTCTGGTTTTTCCGCCAGGCCATGTTCGGCGAAAAAAGATTTGTGGTGTCCGTATCTATCGCGAAACGCTCGACGGTGAGGTAAACGCCCCCGCCCGTGAGAGCCAGCGTGAGAAGAACCACTGTCCAGGGCCAGCGAAGACAGAAGGCCACCAGTTTTTCCAACATTACCTGACCCCGGACCACATTTGCGACGTTGCCCAACGGAATAACCGCTAATTATTGTATTCTTCTATACGCGAGCGCGGCCGACCCACCAAGGCGCCGGGACAGGAAAATGCGGGCGATCGTTAAGGATTACAGATAACTCAGCCACCAGAGGTCGCTCCGGCGCCGTTTGATTTCAGCGAACCAACGGCAGAGCGGGTAAAGTCCCACGACCACGAGAATCCAGGCGACATAGGCGCCGGCGAGGCCTGTCCCGAAATCGGCTGGCGGCGCCCCAGACTTGATGACCGCGCTTATGTCTTGGAGCGAGTAGCCCCGCCAGGCCGCGAGCGCCAAGGCCCCGGCGGCGCCGGCGTATAAATGCAACACGTAAAAGAACAGGGGCGTGCGGCCGAAAACGACGAGCGCGCGCCCGACCGCCCCGCGAAGACGCTCCAATGCGGGCAGGGCGAGCGCCGCGCCGCCGAGCGTGACCAGCAAATAGAGAAGCGAGGGCGGATATTTCGTGACGTTGAGGAAGGAAAGCGCCGAGCCGATCTCGTCGGCCCGTAAAGTGAAGGCGCGCGGGTCGCCGTAGAAATTGGTCGCCCGCAGGACGATGAAAAGCGCCAGCGCGCCGAGCCCCGCCTTTTGCAGGACGGCGTCGCGCTCCTGGGCGGGGCGTTTGAACAGCGGCCCGAGCCCATAGCCGAGCGCCAGAACCCCGATCCAGGGAAGGGCCGGATACAGCAGATGGCCGGGGAGGTCGAACGGCAAGGCGCCTGGTTCATGAAGCAGCCGCCACCACGGCGCCAGGGCGCCAAAGTCCGCCGCCTTGATCCCGTCGAGAAGGTTGTGGCCGAGAAGGATCGCGGCGCCGATAGCGAAAACGACCGCCGGCCGCGCGAGCGACAGGACCGAGAGCGCCAGCAGCCCGCAACCGATCGCCCAAAGCGTGCCGAGGCTGATGCGTCCTGGCCCACCCCAGGTCGGGCTGATCACGACGATCTCGAGCAGGATGAGCCAGACGCCCCGCGTCGCGAGGAAAAGGGTGAGTTCTTTGTGGCTCCGCCGCGCGCCGTAAAGATATGCGCTAACGCCCGCCAGGACGGCGAATGTCGGCGCGCAGAAGTGGGTGATGAAGCGGGTGAAGAACAGAAAGGGATAGGTGTGGTCGAGATCGGTGGGGCTGAAGCGCAGGGCGTCGGCGTCGAAGAAGTCGCGCATATGGTCCAGCGCCATGATGACCATGACGAGGCCGCGCAGCCGGTCGATTTCCGGCAGGCGCGTATCGTCTAGCTGCTTGCTGGGACCGTCCCTCATCCCAGCGTCGCGAGCCCCGGGAATAATTCGAGGAGCCAGAAGGACATTTCCTGCACGCCGCCGGTGAGGAAGGCGACGCCGGTAAAGATCAGCAGCACCCCGACGATCTTCTCCACCTTGCCGAAATGCCGGCGGAAGCGGGCGACGAAGGCGAGGAATCGCCCGAGCGCGAAGCCAGCGACGATGAAGGGCAGGCCGAGGCCGAGCGAATAGGTGGCGAGCAGCGCGGCGCCGCGCGCGACGGTGTCCTGCGTTCCCGCAACGGCGAGAATGGCCGCCAGAATCGGCCCGATGCAGGGGGTCCAGCCGAAGGCGAAGGCGAGGCCCATCACATAGGAGCCGAAGAGTCCCATGGGCTTCGTGATTTCCGCGCGCTTCTCGCGGTAGAGCAGGCTCACCTTGAGCAGGCCGACGAAGTGGAGGCCCATCAGGATGATGATTGCCCCCGCGACCCAGGAGAGAATTTGGAGATTGGCGCGGATCACCGCGCCGAAGGCGCTCGCCGTCGCGCCGAGCGCGACGAAAACGGTCGAGAAGCCGAGAACAAAAAGAACAGCCGACAGGAGGACGTCGCGCCGTGCGCGCGAGCGCGACTCGATCTCCAGATCCTCCATGCTGACGCCGGCCAGATAGGTCAGATAAGGAGGCACCAGCGGCAGGACGCAAGGGGAGAGGAAGGACAGAAGCCCAGCCGCCGCAGCCGCTGGAAAAGTGACGTCCGCCGCCATGGTGGTCCCCTAAAGCATCATTTTTCGGAAGGTGGAGACGTTTCTGCCATAGCCCAGGCCGCGGCGCAAAGGCGCTTCGCCCGTAGGAGGCTCGCGAACGGATTAATTTCCGTTAATCTGTTAACCATATGTAAGGATTTTCCGATACGCTGACTTCGGGAAACGCGTCGGCGCGGTGGGCAGCATGGGGCTACAGGCCGGATTTCACATCGACATTGCTCGCACGCCGCTTCACGGCCCGACCGTGCGCGTCGATCTCGACGCCTGTCTCAGATTGCCCGACGGGTCGGAGCATTCCTGCCGCATCGTCGAGGCCTCGACCGGCGAGATGGCGCTCTCGGCGCTGGCCGAGCCTTGTTACGGGGATAAGATTTTCATTCATAGCGCCGAACTTGGCCGATTCGAGGGACGTGTCGAACGGCAGAGCGACGGCGGTTTCGCCATCGGACTCGATCTGATCGTCACACGGCGCCGCAAGCTTGCCGCGCAGCTCATTTGGTTCGCCAATCGGGACGCCTTCGGTCTGCCGGACGCGCGCCGGCACAAGCGTATCGTCCCGAGGATGCCGTGGACGACGATCTGCTTGCAAGGCGGCAAGGAAAATGCGGCCTGGATCAACGACGTCTCCTGCTCGGGAATCAGCGTCGAGACCTCGGCGCACGCCTCAATTGGCGACCGGGTGTCGCTCGGGGTGAAGACCGCCGTGGTCGGGCGCATCTTCGACGGCGGCTTCGTCGCCGAATTCGACCAGTATTTCGAGGAAGGACAAATCTCCGACAGGCTTCGATTCTGACGCCGCCCCCGTTGCGGCGGCAATGTGACGAAAAAGCCACTTAACTAGAAATTAGCTCCCGGGTTAATCCGGGCCGGTTGCGCCCCCGCTCCGGTATTGAGATAGCTTTTATAACTAAAGGCAGTCGCTGCCGTTTTTTTGAATTCTGGCATTTCCGGGGGATCTTCATGCGCAGAACTGCGATCACGACAACCGCTCTCTGCGCTTTGACGCTCCCAGCCGTCGCCGAGGACACGATCGGCTCCGCCGCCGCCATCGAGAAGGACGTGCAGGGCCTCTCCAGCGGGCGCAGCATGCGCCTTTCGAAGGGCGACGAGGTCTATTTCGACGAGGTGCTGACCACCGGCGCGGCAAGCCGCGGCAAGTTCGTCTTCTCGGACCGCACCGATCTGCAAATGGGCCCTTCGTCGCGGGTGAAGCTCGACAGTTTCGTCTATGCGGGCGGCGCGGGCGCGACTTTCAACGCCGCCAAGGGCGCCTTTCGCTTCGTCTCCGCCCCCGGCGAGCACAAGCCCTATGACGTGCGAACGCCCACCGCGACGATCGGCGTGCGCGGCACCAATTACGGCGTGCGGGTGAGCTCAGGCCGGACAGACGCCGTCCTCTACGCCGGCGCGATCGAGGTCTGCGACGCGTCGGGCGCTCAGTGCCGCGTGCTGGATAAGCCCTGCACCACCGTCACGGTCACGCCCAACCACGTCTCCGAGCCTAAAAAGGTCGGCAAGAAGGATTGGAGCTTCGACAACACCTGCAAGGGCGCCCCGCCGCCCTCGGACCATGGCTCCAACCCGCCGCCGGGCGAACCCGCGCCGCCGCCCCCGCCAGGCGGGGAGGCCCCCAGCTTCAACTGGGGCGGTCCCACGATCGGCTTCACCGCCGGCTCGGTCGTCGGCAACAGCTATTTCGCTGATCCGGTGCCGCTCAACGGCGCGGCCTTCGCCGGCGGCCTAAAGATCGGTTATATACTGCCGATCTGGGCCAATATCGTCGTGGGCTTCGAGACCGACGCGCAGTTTCGTTCGTCGATCGGCGGCTCATCCAACGGCGAGGGCTCCGTCTCCGGCTCCCGGCCGGGCTATATCGGCACGGCGCGCCTCAAATTCGGCTACGCCTTCGACCGCATCCTGGTCTACGGCACGGGCGGTCTCGCCTATGGCCATATTATCGCGCCCAAGAGCTACGCCGGCTTCAACGTGGTCGGCGCGGGCTATTCGACCGGCGCGAGCCTCGACCACGCCTTCCTGCCGGGCTGGTCGGTGGGCGGCGGCGTGAGCTACGCGCTGACGCAGAACATCTCCGTCAACGCCGAATATCTCTACATCAAACTCCAGCACCATTATCCGGCCTATACCTCCAGCGCGGCGCCGGGGGCCTTTCCTGTGGGCGATCACAGCGGCATGCACGGCATTCGTTTCGGCGTGAATTTCGGCTTCTCGCCGGGCGATCTGGCGCGCCTTATCCGGTAACGCGCGATCTCATTCCAGAACGGCTGCCGCCGCCGGCGGGATAGCGCTCGCCGAGACGACGGCGCCCCGCCGGGCCTGAAGCCGCTTCGAGAGCGCATGGCCGTAGCCGGCAAGCTTCAATTCCAGTGGGAAGAGAAGCAGGCAACATCCGACCATCGCCGCCGTCAAAGCGAGTTCGGCAATCGCCTCTAAGTCGTTGAAGACCGGGCCATTGCAGAGCTGTTGCCAGAGATAGATCGAATAGCTCGCCCGGCCGACATAGGACAACGCCCGGTTGGAGAGCATGCTGCGGAACGGGCCTGTCGCGCCCGAGAGCAGAACCATGGCCGGGATGGCGGCAATATAGAGCAGCCGGTAATAGGCGATGAGTTCCGCACGCGCGGCTTCGTCTTGCCCGAAGGAGGCGACGACGCCGCGCGGCAGGAAGACGATCACCATCGCCGCGATCAGCGCCGGGACGCGACAGCCTTGCGACGCCGCGATAACGCGCTCGCCGTGCTTCGCCGCGGCGTAGCCCGCGAAGAAGAGCGCATAGGCGATGACGAAGCCCGTCTTGCCGATCCACCAGACGGTGAAGGCGAAAGGAGCGGCCGCAAAGAGCAGGGCGGCGGCGGCGATCGGCCGGGGCGCCTTGCCCAACTCGAGATAGGCGAACGCGACCGGAAAGAGCCAGTAGAACTGCTCCTCGAAGGCGAGGGTCCACGTATGGCCGACATACCAGTTGCAGGAAACGTCCGGCGCCGTGGTGTTGCACAGATAAAGCGCGGCGCTCAGGAAGTTTTCTGGAGAGAAGTCTATGAAGCCGGCTGCGCCCAAAGCGAGGCAGAAGGCCAGATAGAGCATCAGCGGCGGGACGATGCGGAAGAAGCGGCGCGCATAGAAGGCTAGAGCCGAAAATCCCCCCGAGCGGTCTACTTCGGCGAGGCAGGCGCGGCTGACGACATAGCCGCTGATGAAAAAGAAGATGAAGACGCCGGTCTCGCCATATTGGGAGATGAAGCCGATCGGGCTCGCCTCGTAAAAGGCGCCGATCTCGCGGTTCGCGCCGAGATGATCGAGAAAGACGAGCATGATCGCGAGCACGCGCCAACCATCGATATAGGCAAGTCTCGTGGCAGGCGCGCGCATATCTGATCCATAGGCGCCCGGCGGCGCGATTCGGGGTTGGCCCGAAAATTCCAGATCATGACGCTAATGTGAAGCCTGCGGTTGGAGCCCGTCATTGCGAGGAGGCGAAGCCGACGAAGCAATCCAGAGCCACATCACGGCCCTGGATTGCTTCGCTTCGCTCGCAATGACGGGGGCTGGGCAAGTGCGCGGCCTAAAACCGATCCGCGCGATAGGGCGATGGGTCCGTAAAAGGCGTCTCGCCTGTCATCATTTCGGCAAGCAACCGCCCGCTGACCGGCCCGAGGGTCAGCCCGTGATGGGCGTGGCCGAAGTCGAACCACAGCCCCTTGTGGCGCGGGGCGGGGCCGAGGACCGGGAGCATATCGGGCAGGCAGGGCCGCGCGCCTTTCCATGGCGCCGGATCGAGCGCTTTCCCGAGTGGGAAAAGGCGCCGCGCGATCGGCTCGCATAGTTCGATCTGCACGGGAGTCGGCGGCGCGTCACGAGGCGCGAATTCGGCGCCGCTCGTGAGCCGGACGCCCTTGGCCATGGGCGCAAGGAGATAACCATTGTCGGCGTCGAGCACGGGATGATTGAGCTTGGCGCCTTCTCCCGGCGCATAATGCATGTGATAGCCGCGCTTGAAGCCGAAAGGCATGACATAGCCGAGCGGCTTGAAAATCTGGTCAGACCAGGGGCCGAGCGCCACGACGGCGTCGCGCGCGAGAATGCGCCCCTCCGGCCCCGCGACGCTCCAACGCCCATCCGCCTCCTGCGTCAGGCTCGAGGCGTCGCCGTGAATGAAACGCCCGCCGCGCGCGAGGAAGAGATCGGCGTAGGCCTTCGCCAGGGCACCAGGGTCGCTCACCGAGGCTGTGTCGAGATAATGCACCGCGCCCGCGACAGGCGCGAGATGCGGTTCGCGCGCGGCGACATCCGCCGAATCCAGAATGTCGATATGGAGATCATATTTCGCCAATCTCTCGGCGTCCGCGATCCCGGCCCTGAAGGTTGTTTCGCTACGAAAGAGCTTGATCCAGCCCGTATGGCGCAGCAGCGCATCCGCGCCCGCCTGGGCGACGAGCGCTTCATGTTCGCTGAGACTGTGTTCGATCAGCGGGCGGCGCGCGACGATGCTTTTTGCGACGCGCTCGGGCGCGCTCTCGCGCCAATAGCGCAGGAGCCAGGGGCCGACGCCGGGCAGCGCCGTCAAATGATAATGCGCCTCGGGCAGAAGGTTCAGCGCATATTTGACGAGCCGCGCCGGGTCGCGCGGGAAGACATAAGGAAAGATCGAGGAGCGCTCGATGAGGCCGGCGTTGCCGAAACTCGTCTCGAGCCCCGCCCCGCGCCGGTCGATCATGACCACCGCGCGCCCGCGCGCCTGTAGGCTCAACGCCGCCGATACGCCGACCATGCCCGCGCCGAGAACGATGACATCCGTGGTCTGCATGCCGCCTCCAGGCTTCTCATATGGTCGCGCGCGCTTTGCAATACAGCCTCGCCGATGCAAGCGCCATGCAACCGGCCTCCCGTCTCTCAGCCGAAAAACGAGGCGAGATAATAAGCGGCGCCCGCCGCAAGCCCGCCCACGAGGAAGGTCTGAAAGCCCGATTTGAACGGATCGACGCCCGTGAGCTTGCCCTTCACTCCGCCGAAGACGAGCAGAGCAAGGCCGGTGAACCCCGCCGAGTAAATGAGCGCTTTTTTGATGTCGCTCTCGATCATGTAAGGCGCGAGCGGGATCAGCCCGCCCACGAAATAGGCCGTGGCGATGGTTGCGGCGCTCACCGGCGCGCGCTTGGGGTCGGGCTTTTCGAGGCCGAGCTCGAAACGCATCATGAAATCGACCCAGCGTTTCTTGTCCGCCGAAAGCGCCGCCACGACAGTGTCGACCTCGGGCTTGCCGAGCCCATATTCGCCGAAAATTTCGCGCAGCTCCTTTTTCTCCTGCTCGGGGAGCTTTTCGACCTCGGCATATTCACGCTTCTCTTCGGAGTGGAAATGCTCCTGATCGCTGCGCGCCGCGAGATAGCCGCCCAGTCCCATGGCGGTCGCGCCTGCGACAATCTCGGCGAGGCCCGCCGTCACCACGACGCGGGTTGAGGCGATCGCCGCCGTAATGCCCGCCGCGAGCGCAAAGGGGACAGTCAAGCCGTCCGCCATGCCGATAACCACGTCGCGCACCGTCTCGGAGTTGAGAAAATGCCGCTCGACATGTTCGCCCGACGCGGCTTTCGCGCGACGCCCAAAGAGGATCGTGCGCAGCTCCTCTGTGCCCAGCACGCGTTCGAGCTCCACGAAGGCGAAGAAGGGAATGAGCCCGACGCTCGCAATGATCGCCGCCATCAGGATCGCCTGCAGCGAGCCGTCGCCCAGCTTGGGAACGGCATCGGCGACCGTTTTGTCATGGAAGAAGACGCCGATCGCCGTTTCCTCGACGACGTGGAAGGCGACGAGCAGGACGCCGAAGAGCAGGGATTTGAGGAGCGCGGGCGCGGCGACGGGCGAGTCTTTTCCCGCCTCGCCGAGATGCAGCTTTTGGCCGATGAGGATGATCTTGGCGAGCGCCAGCGCGTTCACGAGCGCCAGACCCTGCTGATAGGTCAGGAAATCCTCGTTGAAAATGAAAGCCTTGTGCAAAGTGAACAGGGTCAGCAGCACCCAGAGATAAAGAAAGATGGCGAGGAGTTGCTTTCCCTCCTCCACAACGCCGGATTTGATCCGCGCCAGACGTTCCTGCTCCATCCTGGCCTCCCGAGGAGAGCGCGCCGCTCTGCTTGCGGCTCCCATCATAACCGGCTCCATCGGAGCCGTCATCGCGAGGAGCGAAAGCGACGAAGCGACCCAGAGCGGCTACGGTTGGCCCTGGATTGCTTCGCTACGCTCGCAATGACGGGAGCGGGAATTAGTGCCGCTTGGCCTCGCGGATGCGATAGACGCCGTCTTCATCGCGCGCAAACGTCTCGTCGACCTGCGGATGGCGGACGGGCTCGCCGGAAGTGTCGGGCATGAGATTCTGCTCCGACACATAGGCGACATATTCGGTTTCCGCGTTTTCCGCGAAGAGATGGTAGAAGGGCTGGTCCTTGCTCGGACGCAAATCCTCTGGGATCGACAGCCACCATTCCTCGGTGTTGGCGAACACCGGGTCGACATCATAGATGACGCCGCGGAATGGATAGCGGCGGTGCTTCACGACCTGGCCGATCGCAAATTTGGCAATGCTCTCTCGCGGCATTCTTACGACGCCTTTAACGCAGATTTTACTGCAGCATTTGGTAGCGCAGCGCCCTCGGCGCCGTCAACGGCGCCGAGAGAGAGCAATCATAGTGTCGTTAAATCAAGCCTTTAGTGCGGCGACGCCGGGGAGGGTCTTGCCTTCGAGCCATTCGAGGAAGGCGCCGCCCGCCGTCGAGACATAAGAGAACTCCTGGGCGGCGTGCGCCTGATTGAGCGCCGCGACCGTGTCGCCGCCGCCGGCGACCGACAGGAGCTTCCCTTCCACCGTCAGGCGCGCCGCCGTTTGCGCGACGGCGTTGGTGCCTTCCTCGAAGGGCGGCAGCTCGAAGGCGCCGAAGGGGCCGTTCCAGACGAGCGTCTTGCATTGCGCGAGAAGGGATTCGACCTGAGCGACCGATTTCGGGCCGACGTCGAGGATCATGTCATCCGCGCCGACATGGTCGACGGAAACGATATGCGACGGCGCATGAGCCTCGAATTTCTGCGCCACTGTGGCGTCGACCGGCAGAACGATCGTGCAATTGGCGGCTTTCGCCTTTTCGAGAATTGCGCGCGCCGTGTCGGCGAGTTCGTGCTCGCACAGAGACTTGCCGACCGCCTTGCCCTGCGCGGCGAGGAAGGTGTTCGCCATGCCGCCGCCGATGACGAGGTACTCGACCTTGTCGACGAGATTGCCGAGCAATTCGAGCTTGGTGGAAACCTTGGCGCCGCCGACGATCGCCATCACCGGCCGCGCCGGATTGGCAAGCGCGGATTCGAGCGCTTCGAGTTCCGCCTGCATGGTGCGGCCGGCGATGGCCGGGAGCTTACGGGCGAGGCCTTCCGTGGTGGCGTGGGCGCGATGCGCCGCGGAGAAGGCGTCATTGACGAATAGGTCGCCGAGCTTTGCGACTTCCGCGACGAAAGCGGGATCGTTCTTCTCCTCGCCTTTGTGAAAGCGGGTGTTTTCGAGAAGGACGACGTCCCCGTCCTTCATCGCCGAAACGACCGTCTCGGCCGCTGCGCCAATGCAATCGTCGGCAAAGGGAATCTGGCGCTTGAGATAATGTTCGAGGGTCGGGAGCACTTGGCGCAGCGAGTCTTCGTCGACGCGCTGGCCCTTCGGGCGTCCGAAATGCGAGAGCAGGATGACCTTGCCGCCTTTGCTGGCGATCTCGTTGATCGTCGGCAGAATGCGCTCGATGCGGGTCGCATCGGTGACGCGTCCCTCCTCCATCGGCACGTTGAGATCGACGCGCAGCAGAACGCGTTTGCCTTTGACGTCGAAGTCGTCGAGGGTTTTGAAGGTCATTTGCTCACTTCTTGAGGTAGTTCATTGCGAAGATGAGGATGCCTGAGCCCAGCGCCCAGGTCGTGAAGACGATGCCGAGCATTGTCCAGGTTGTCGGGAGAGAAGAAAAACGCGCTTCGACGCCAGAAATTCTGCCCTTAACCTCGGCGAGGTCCGTTTGAGCTTTATGCAAGTCCGTTTGCTTCGCGCCCGTCAACGCGATTTCGGTAACTTGAAGCTGGAGTTTGGTCAAATCCGCCTGTTTGGCGCCCGTCAGCAATGTTTCCGTTATCTTTGACTCAAGGCGCAGGAGAATTGCCTCTATGCGATCGACCTTCTCCTCGAGCTTTCCAACACGCGCTTCGAGCATGGGATCCTCCGGGCCGCCGCCGTCGCTTTTGCCTCCGGGAACAACATCGAATTTCCTACTCGCCATTTGCACCTTCCGGCAGGGCTTTCGTAGCAAAATCTCTGAGAATATTTAACGCGTGCGACTCGACCATGCCGCACCGCTTACAAATCAGATTGACCGTCTCGATCATCGGGCCTCCGTAGCAATGGAGGCGAGCGTCGGCGGCGTAGGCGTTTCCGCCTTCATAGACATATTGGGCCGGGGTGGCGAGGAAGAAAGTCTCATTGCCACACCGCAGACATTTGATGTCCGCGAAAGCCTTCTCCAGCGCGAGGCCCAGCTCGGCAAGCGCGCTTTCCCCGGTCGGCGTCTCGATGTCCGACGCTTCATTCGACGGGGTCGAGGAGCCTGTCTCACTCGTCGTCATGCCAGGCTCCTCGATTGGTTGCGTCTTAAATCAGCTTCCCCATCGCCGCCGCCGTATCGGTCATGCGGCCCGAGAAGCCCCATTCATTGTCGTACCAGCTCAGGATGGAGACAAGGTTTCCGTCCATCACCTTGGTCTGATCGAGGTGGAAGGTCGACGAGGCCGGGCAGTGGTTGAAATCGCAGGAGACGAGCTTTTCCGACGTGTAAGCAAGCACGCCCTTCATCGGACCGTCGGCCGCCGCCTTGATGGCCGCGTGGATTTCGTCCTTGGTCGTCGGCCGCTTGGCGATGAATTTCAGATCCACCGCGGAAACATTCGGCGTCGGCACGCGGATCGCATAGCCGTCGAGCTTGCCGTTGAGCTCCGGCAGCACGAGACCCACGGCCTTGGCGGCGCCCGTCGAGGTTGGGATCATCGAGAGAGCCGCGGCGCGGGCGCGATAGAGGTCCTTGTGGAAGGTGTCGAGCGTCGGCTGGTCGCCGGTATAGGAGTGGATCGTCGTCATGATCCCCTTCTCGATGCCGATGGCGTCGTTCAGGACCTTGGCGACCGGCGCGAGGCAGTTGGTCGTGCAGGAGGCGTTGGAGACGACCAGATGCTCCTTGGTCAGTCGGTCATGGTTGACGCCATAAACGACCGTGAGGTCGGCGCCGTCGCCAGGCGCGGAAACAAGCACGCGTTTGGCGCCCGCTTCGAGCAGCATCTTCGCCTTGTCGCGCGCGGTGAAGAGGCCGGTGCACTCCATCGCCACGTCGATGCCCAGCTCCTTATAGGGGAGCTCCGCCGGGTTCTTGATGGCGGTGACCTTGATCGGGCCGCGACCGACGTCGATCGTGTCGCCCTCGACCGTCACCTGATGCGGGAAGCGGCCATGCACCGAGTCGTAGCGCAGGAGATGGGCGTTGGTTTCGACCGGGCCCAGATCGTTGATGGCCACGACCTCGATATCCGTGCGGCCCGATTCGACGATATAGCGAAGGACGTTGCGGCCGATGCGCCCGAAGCCGTTGATGGCCACTCTCACGGTCATTTGGAAAATCTCCTTCTCGCCGCTTGCTCCATGAGGAAAGCGGCTTTCACCCGGCTGCGTCTCTTGCGCCGCGCGCCGGGCCTGATGCGAGGCGAGGGTGTGATAGCACCTCGCGCCCCCCTGTCAACGCGGCGCGCCGCCGTGCGGCATGGATCGTGCTGTCTAATTGGGATTCGCCCGTTTCATGCTACCAACCTGTTACGGCGAATCGGCGCAGGCCGGCCGCAACCTTTTCCCCGCGAGAAATAGGGCGCAGCCCGGCGATGACGCATTCCGAAAAGCCTGCTGGAAAATCCGCCGAAAGGCTCGATCAGGCGCTCGGTCGCCTTGGCGCCGCTCTCGACCGGCTGGAACGAAGCATGGCTGTGAAGCTGGAAGACGATGTTTCCGCTGCGGAGCTGGAGGAGGAGCTCGACATCATGCAGGACGACCGCGGTCGCCTCGCTCTGGAGCTCGACGCCGCGCTCGCGCATGTCAGCGCGCTGGAGAAAGCGCGCGACGAAGTGCTGCGCCGCCTGGATGAAGCAGGGGCCGACGTCGCCGCCGCGCTGGGGCAGGCGAGCGGCGCGCCGGTCGGGGAATAGCGCCATGGCCGCCGTCATCGTCAGCATCGCCGGGCGCACCTACCGCCTCTCCTGCGACGACGGCGAAGAGCCGCGCCTCGAAGAGCTGGCGCGCTATGTCGAGGGCAAGATCCTCTCGATGAAGGATAATTTCCGCGAGATCGGCGAGCAGCGCGTCGTGGTGATGGCGGCGTTGAGCATCGCCGACGAGGCCGCCGACGCGCGCAACAAAGCGCAGGCTTTGGAGGCGGAGCTCGCCGCTTTGCGCGCCGAGCTCGACGCTGTGAAAACAGCCTCTGTGGCGCTGGAAGAACGCGCGGTGGCGGCGGTGGACGACGCGGCGAAACGGCTGGAGCGGCTCGAGGCCGACTTGCGGAAGCCGGCCGTCAGCGATGATTTTCCGTTCTGAAGGAAGGGCGCGGGAAGGGCTTCGCAAGCATTTCCGACGCTCGCGTATCGGGCAATTCATCCCGTCATTGCGAGCGAAGCGAAGCAATCCAGGGCCGCCGTGGCTGCCCTGGATTGCTTCGTCGCTCCGCTCCTCGCAATCATGAGAGGGAGTCGCTTATCGGCGGTCGATCACTTGCCCCAGTTTTCGACGCTCGCGTCGCGCTTTGCATGTTCGAGATCGTCGGCATTTTGCGAATATTGGTGATTGAGCTTTTCCGCCGTCATGGCCACGGCGCCGTCCGACATGATGGCGATTTTCATCTGCTCGGTCGCCATGTGGTTGAGTTCGTTGATCCACTGATTGAGATTGAGAAGAAGCTTGTTTTTGCGGTCTTTCTGAACCGCTTGGGAGGCAGTCGTGTCGGTTGCGACGGCGATCTCGGCCTTGGTGTCGTCGATCAGCTTGTCGAGATCCTTGACCTTTGCTTCGAGCGCCGCGACCTGGTCCTGCGCGCCGTCCTTGGCCTTTTCCAGAGCGGCTTCCGTCTCTTTCTTCGCCTTCTCGAGATTGTCGAGGCCGTTCTTCAGCCAGCTCGCCTGGATGTTCAGCAGCGCGTCTTTGGCGACGCCTGTGAGGTTGAAGCCGTTCGGAATCGGGAAATAGGGGCCGAGCTTGGCGGCTTCTGCGGGCGCGGCGAAGCCGAGGGCGCCGGCGACGAACAAGGCGGCGGCGGCCGCGCGAAGACCAGCCGACATAGAGACGAGGCGCATATGATTTCACTCCCGATCAGGCGCGCCGGTTTGTTCCCTGGCGCGATTTCTTATGAACAGAGCTTGGGCGATCCGCGCCGGTCTTGCAAGCCCGCTTCCTGCCACACAAACGTCACGCGCCGCCGCCGCGGCGCTTGACGCGGGCGGCTGTTTTGCGCGAATCTTCGGACGCCGGGGGAGCCCCGCCCGGCGGCGGAAGGATCGCGCCGCCACGGGGCTGAGAGGCTGCGGAAGCGCGTTCGTAACGAACGTGGGGCGCGGCGACCCTTCGAACCTGATCCAGTTCAGATGCTGGCGGAGGGATGGTGTTCAACTCTCGTTACTTTGCAGGCGCGCTATGCTAGCGCGCGTCATCGGCGCCGGCGTTGCCGGGCTTTGCGCCGCCTATGCCTTGGCGCGCGCCGAGGCGCAGGTGGAGCTTGTCGAGCGCCAGGCGACGCCAGGCCGGGGCTGCTCGCGTTTTGCGGGCGGCATGATCGCGCCCTGGTGCGAGCTGGAGAGCGCCGAGCCGCTCGTGGCCGAGCTTGGCCAGGAGGCGCTCGCCTTCTGGACGGCCGACGTTCCTGTCGCCACTGTCGCCGGGACTCTTGTCGTCGCCGCGCCGCGCGAAGGCGCGGAGCTTTTCGATTTCGCCCGGCGGACGGATCACTTCGAGCGGCTCGACGGCGCGGGCGTCGCGGGGCTGGAGCCCGATCTCGCCGAGCGCTTCGACGCCGCGCTTTATTTTGCGCGCGAGGCGCATCTCGATCCGCGCGCCGCGATGAAGGCGCTTGCCGACAGGCTTGCCGAAATGCCGAATGTCGTGCGGCATTATGGCGCGGAGGCGCAGGCGCTTGCTACCTCTCCCGACTGGACCGTCGATTGCCGTGGGTTCGCCGCGCGCGATGCGCTTGCCCGGCTGCGCGGCGTGAAGGGCGAGATGCTGATTCTGCGCAGCGACGAGATTTCCCTCTCCCGCCCCATCCGCATGCTGCATCCGCGCCGGCCGGTCTATGTCGTGCCGCGCGGGGAGGGCGTGTTCATGGTCGGCGCGACGATGATCGAGAATGAAGAGCGCGCGCGGGTGACGGCGCGCTCGGTTGTGGAACTCGTCAATTCCGCCTTCGCCATTCACCCGGCCTTCGCCGAGGCGGAGCTCGTCGAGACGGGCTCGGATGTGCGCCCTGCCTATCCGGATAATCTTCCCCGCCTGACGCAGCGTGGAAAGACGATCTATATCAACGGGCTCTACAGGCATGGTTTCCTGCTCGCCCCCGCGCTGGCGCGGCGCGCCGCAGAGGTTGTTCTTCGCGGCGCCTATTTTCCGGAGGTGATGGATGCAGATTCGGGTGAACGGGCGTCCGCGTGACGTGGACGCCACCACATTGGAGGCCCTGCTGCGCGAGTTGGGCTATGAGCATCAGAAGGTCGGCACGGCGCTGAATCAGGAATTCGTGCGCGACAGGGACCGCGAGAAGACCACGCTGCAGGAGGGCGATGCGGTGGAGATCGTCACGCCGCGGCAGGGCGGATGAATGCAAGAGCTCATGACCGAAGCTGATCCGCTCACCTTCTATGGCGCGACGCTAAGGTCGCGGCTGCTGCTCGGGACGGCGCGCTATCCCTCGCCGGCGATCCTTGCCGACGCGATCCGCGCCTCGGGCTGCGAGATCGTTACGGTGTCGCTGCGGCGGGAGGCCGGCGGCTCACGCGCGGGCGAGAGTTTTTGGGGCCTCATTCGGGACTTGGGGGCGCGCGTGCTTCCCAATACGGCGGGCTGCCGCACGGCCAAGGAGGCGATTGCGACGGCGCAAATGGCGCGGGAGGTCTTCGAGACCGACTGGATCAAGCTCGAAGTCATCGGTGAGGAGGATACGTTGCAGCCCGATGTCTTCGGGCTTGTCGAAGCGGCCAAGGCGCTCGTCGCCGACGGCTTCGAGGTTTTTCCCTATACGACCGATGATCTCGTCGTCGCCGAAAAGCTGCTCGATGCGGGCTGCAAGGTCTTGATGCCCTGGGCGGCGCCGATCGGGTCGGGGCGCGGCGTCAACAACGCTTTTGCGCTGCGCGCCTTGCGGGCGCATTTTCCGGAGACGCCGCTCGTCGTCGACGCCGGGCTCGGCGCGCCGTCTCATGCCGTGACGGTGATGGAAATGGGCTATGACGCCGTGTTGCTGAATACGGCTGTCTCGCGGGCGGGCGATCCTGTCGCCATGGCGCGCGCTTTCGGGCTTGCAGCCGAGGCTGGGCGGCTCGCGTTCCGCGCCAAGCCGATGACGCCCCGCGACATGGCGGAGCCCTCGACGCCGGTGATCGGGCGGCCGTTCGAGGATATGCTCTGAGAAACTGTTGCGCGCCTGAAAGCGCGCGGTCCATTAGCGAGCATCGGACCGCGCGCCTTCAGGCGCGCAACAACGTCGCAAACAGCTTCGAAAAGCGGTAGACCGCCGCCTATGCCGACCTTCAATCTCGACCCCTTCTACCTCATCGTCGATAACGCCGACTGGCTGGCGCGGCTGCTGCCGCTCGGCGTCCGCCTCGTGCAATTGCGCGTGAAGGATAGCCCTGAGTCCGAAGTGCGTGAGGAGATCCTCCGTGCGCGCGATCTCTGCCGCACCGCGGGCGCGCAGCTCATCGTCAATGACTATTGGAAGCTTGCGATCGACGCCGGCTGCGATTTCGTGCATCTCGGGCAGGAAGATCTCGACGGCGCCGATCTCGACGCCCTGCGCCGCCACGAGGTGCGAATCGGCGTTTCCACCCATGACGAGGCCGAGCTCGACCGCGCATTGTCGATCTCGCCCGATTATGTGGCGCTCGGGCCCGTTTGGCCGACGCTGCTGAAAGAAATGAAATTCGCGCCGCAGGGCCTCGAAAAGCTCGGCGCCTGGAAGGAGCGCATCGGCGACATCCCGCTCGTCGCCATCGGCGGCCTCACGCCGGCCCGCGCCTGCCTCGCGCTGGCGGCGGGCGCCGACAGCGCCTGCGTCGTCACAGACGTACTGCGCGCCCGCGATCCGGAATCGCGGGCGGTCGAATGGGTGGCGACGACAGCGCCCTGGCGCGATTCGCCGGAGCTGACGCGCGCCTTTTCCCCGGAGTTCGCGGGCGCGAAAGTCTTCCCCTCGCCCAACCACGGCCCCCGCGCGCGCGCGGTCTCGGCGCTGGTGTTGCATTATACCGGCATCCCGACGGCGGAGGGCGCGCTCGAGCTTTTATGCTCGCCGATCGCGGAAGTCTCGGCGCATTATTTCGTCGAGGAAGACGGCCGCATCCTGCAGCTCGTGCCCGAGTCGCGCCGCGCCTGGCATGCGGGCGCCAGCTATTGGGCGGGCGAAACCGACATGAATTCGGCTTCCATCGGCGTCGAGATCGTCCATCCGGGCCATATCGATCCGCATGATTTTCCGCCAGCGCAGATCGAGGCCGTAATTGCTCTGTCGCGCGACATTTGCGCGCGTCACAAGATCGCGCCCGAGCGCGTGCTCGCCCATTCCGACATCGCGCCGCGCCGCAAGATGGACCCCGGCGAGTTCTTTCCCTGGGCGCGTCTCGCCGCCGCCGGCGTCGGCCGTTATGTCGAACCTTTGCCGCCCGACGATGGTCCGGCGCTTGAAGGCGACTCCGCTGGCGAAGCGGTCGCGCGGCTGCAACGGCAGCTCGCGGCCTTCGGCTATAAAATCAACGAGACTGGCGTCTATGATGAAGATACGGCGTCGGCCGTCGCTGCCTTTCAACGGCATTGGCGGCCAGCGCGGGTCGATGGGCGCGCCGACGCCTCGACCATAGACGTTCTGACACGCCTTTTGACCTGAAGGAGTTTTACGTGGCTATTGAAAAACGCGCGGTCGTCGTCACCGGCGCTTCGACGGGCATCGGTCTCGCCTGTGTGGAAATTCTAACGAAACACGGCTTCTTCGTCTTCGGGTCGGTCCGCAAGAGCGCGGACGCCGAGCGCTTGCAGTCGCGATTCGGCGATGATTTCTCGCCGCTTCTCTTCGATGTCACGGATGCGGCCGCCGTCGCGCGCGCCGCACAAGATGTTGAAGCCCGACTCGGCGGCGCGACGCTCGCGGGCCTCGTCAATAATGCAGGCGTCGCCGTGCCCGGGCCGCTGCTGCATCTTTCCATTGCGGATCTGCGCCACCAGCTTGAAACAAATCTTATCGGCCAGCTGCAGGTGACGCAGGCCTTCGCGCCGCTGCTGGGCGCGCGCGCGCCGCAGGGGGGCGCGCCGGGGCGGATCGTCAATATGAGCTCGGTCGCCGGCCGTGTGGCCTCGCCGTTTCTGGGCGCCTACAACGCATCGAAATTCGCGCTCGAGGGCATGTCGGACGCGCTGCGCCGGGAATTGATGGTCTATGGCGTCGATCTCATCGTGATCCAGCCCGGCATGATTGCGACGCCGATCTGGGACAAGGCGGACAGCCGCGACTTCAGTCCTTTCGACATGACCATCTACGGACCTGCCGCGCGTCGCATGCAAAAATGGGCCGTCGACGGCGGACGCGCCGCACCGGGGCCGGAGCTGGTGGCCAATGCCGTGCTGCGCGCCCTTACTGCGCGCCGCCCGCCCGCGCGCATCCCCGTCGCCAATGGGATCGGTCGGACCTTGCCAAGTCTGCTGCCGGCGCGATTTGTAGATTGGCTCGTGGCGCGTCGTTTGGGCTTCCACGAGACGCGCGACAAGCTTCGCGTCCACTATTCTGACGGAGACGGCAATGGCGAATGAAATGACCGCCCCGCATGGCGTCGTTTGCTGGAGCGAACTTGCCGTCCGCGATATTGCGCGCGCGCAAAAATTTTACGCCGAGACGCTCGGCTGGCGCTTCGAGGCCATGGCGGCGCCGGACATGACCTATTGGATCATCTTCTCCGGCGAGGCGCGGGTCGGCGGCATGTTCGAGATGAAAGGCGCGCAATTCGACGGCGTGCCGGAGCATTGGCTGACCTACATCGCCGTCGATGACATAGATGCGCGTCTGAAGAAGGCGGTCGAGGCCGGCGCAAAAACTTGCAAGGAGCCCTTCGACATTCCGGGCGTCGGCCGCATGGCGGTGCTGGCGGAGCCGGGAGGCGCGGTCGTCGCCTGGATAAGGCTCGAGCGATAGACGCCGTCGGCGCGCCTCAAAGGCGCGTCGTTTCGTCGATCTCCCCTGGACGGAAAGGCTTGAGAAATTCGCAGGCGACGCCGTCGTCGAGAATTCCGACGACTTTCGCCGGCGTATTCCCTACCGCAACCTCGGCGCCGATCGGGATCGCGCGATCGGCTTCCAGCACGACGGCCGAGTTCGACAGGCTCCTGATGCGCACGATTTGTTCTTCGCCGCAGGTCAGCCGTAGAACCGTGAGATCCATGAAAGGAATGACGACACGATCGTGACGCCCCTCGCTATAGGCGGCGGAGCGGTTGGCGTACCACTCCAATTGGCGGGCGAGCCTCTCGCGTTTTTTCGGCATGAGATGAAAACGCATGTCGAAGCCGTTTGGCGTCGGCTGCAGGACAACGCCCGCGAAACGGCCCAGCTCATTGAGGCAAAGCGCGACCTTCTCCCCGGGCAGAATCGCGACCGGCGCCCAAAGCCGCGCGGAATGAGATGAGATTTCAATAGTCCGACAAGGATACTCCTCGTTGGACTTGAGCAGCATGTAGCGGCCTTCGAAAGTGATTTGCAGCCGCTGCTGCGTCTCCGCTTCGAAATAAGAAAATTGCTGATGCTGAATACCCATATTTGCCTCGAAAAGTTAATGGTCGGGCGGAAGCGCGCTTCAGCCGTCAAGTGGCTGCCATCCTAGCGCCGGCTCGTGCCATAAAAGTTAAGCTGGACCGTTGGTCGGCGGCATAGACGAGCGGCTGTGCGCAAACAGTTACCGAATTGTCAACAATTTGAACGGCTCCGGGGCTCGGCCTTGTCCTTCCTGGAGGAGGCGCGCAAGTAACGCGGCGTCGCTATTCGATTTTTGGCGGCCGACGCCAGCGTAAAGGCCGGTCGGATCTTTTTATTTCAACGCGTTATTAACCAAGAAGGGTTCGCTAAGCTTAATGGAATGGACGCCGTTACGGTTTAATTTTATAGTTTAGTTCAAGGATATCCGTGAGATTCATCGTGACGCCGATGCGGCTTTTCGTAAGTGCGCTTATCTGTTGCAGTATCGCGTGTGGCGAAATGTCGTCCGCGCGCGCCTTCGACTTTTTTGGCCTGTTCGGCGCGCCGGAAAAGGCCGAGCCGACCCCCGGCGCGGTCGCCTATGAGGTGATCTTCAAGGGGATCGACGACGATAAGCTCGAGCAGACTCTGAAGGACGCGTCGAATAGCTGGCGGCTGCGCCTGGAGTCGCCCGCGGCGGGCGTCGGCCTTGCGCGTCGGGTGATCGCGGATTATCCGCGCCTGACCGAGGCGCTCTGGGCCAGTGGCTATTTCAACGCAACCGTGCGCGCGAGCGTCGCCGGCGTAACCGTCTCGCCGGAGGGCAATGGAGCCGACGCGGCGGCGGCCGCCGCCGAGCGCCATCGCGGCGCTTCCCTCGCGCCGGTCGTCTTCGAGATCGACCCCGGCCCGCTGTTCAAGCTGCGCCATGTCGTCGTCTATGACGCGCGCGTCAATGCGCCGATCGATCCGGCGCTTTTCCCGCGCAAGGCCTTCGATCAGGACCCGGACGATCCCGCCCGCGCCGCCGCGCTACGGGCGCGCGAGGCCGAGTGGATCGATGCGCTGCGCGAGAAATCCTATCCGCTCGCCAAGGTCGTCTCTGCGCGTCCGGTGATCCTGCATGATCTCCATGTGATGGACGTGGCGGTCACGATCGATCTGGGGCCAAAGGCCGGAATCGGCGAGGTGCATCTCTCCGGCGCGCCGGGCGTCGATCCCGATGTTATCCGCTCCTTCATCTATCTGGAGGAGGGCGAGCCCTATAGCCCCAGGAAAATCGCCGACACGCGCAAATCCATCGCCCGCATCGAGGCGCTCGGCGGCGTGAAGATCGAAGACGGCGCCCATCTCGACAAGAACGGCAATCTGCCGCTCTTCATCGAGACGACCGAGCGCAAGCGCCATGCGATCGGCGCTTCGGCGATGTTCTCCAACATAAACGGCCCGACGTTGCGCACCTATTGGGTCGATCGCAATCTCTTCGGCGGCGGCGAGCGTCTGCGTTTCGATCTCGACGGCGGCCTCGCCTATTATAATAATTCGTCCGCCTTTCTCTCCTTTCCGGAGTTGAAGGCGAGCAATCTCGTCGGCTCGGCGCGCGCGAGCTTTTTGAAGCCCGCGCTCTTCGGCTCGCGCAACGACCTTCTCCTCGACGCCGCGGCGGTGCGCGAGCGCACCGTTTACTACTGGGCGTCCTATGGCAATTTCAACGGCGCGATCCGCCATCGTTTCAGCGACACGGCGTCGATCCAGGCCGGGATCGAAGTCGAAGGCGGCCAGTTCAACGACGTCTTCGGCCTGCACAATTACGCGCTGCTCGGATTCCCCGTTTCGGGCGCCTATGACAGCACCGACAATGCGCTCGCGCCGACGCGCGGCATACGCGCCACGGCCCGCGTCGCGCCTTATGTGAAGGCTTTTTCCAACGGCGTCGGCATGCTGGAATCGAAGGGGCAATTGTCGGCCTATCACGCGCTCGACGAAGACGCCTGGTATATTCTCGCGGGCCGGGTCGCCGTCGGCTCCATCGTCGGCCCGTCGATTGCAAACGTCCCGGCCAATCGCCGTTTCTTCGCCGGCGGCGGCGGCTCCGTGCGTGGCTATCGCTATCGCTCGATCAGCCCCGACAATGGCTTCGGCTTTCCGACCGGCGGCCTGAGCCTTTTCGAAGCCTCCGCCGAAGCGCGCCTGAAGGTGACGCAGGAAATCGGCATTGTCCCCTTCCTCGACGCCGGCGCCGCCTATTCCTCCTCTGTGCCGAATTTCAGTTCGACGATGCGCTTCGCGGCTGGCGTGGGCCTTCGATACTATACGGGCATTGGTCCGATTCGTTTCGATGTCGCGACGCCGCTCAACCCGAGGCCGGAGGACAGTCGCCTCGCCATCTTCCTCGGCATCGGAGAAAGCTTCTGATATGCGCAAGCCTTCTCGCGGCCTTGTGATCGCCGGCGGCCTCGCGGCTTTTGTGATTCTCGGCGCAGGCGCCGGCGTCTATTCGATCAATAGCGCCGCGGGCGGGCGCTCTCTCGCCCGCATGATTTCAGAGGCGGCGTCTACGCCTGACGTGAAGATCGAGATTGGCGCAATCGACGGCGTTCTGTCCGCCACGCCGTCCGTGCGCGACATCGTCATCTCCGACCGCGACGGTCCCTGGCTGAAGATCGACCGCGTCGCCGCCAAATGGTCGCGTCTCGCGTTGCTTGGCATGAAGCTCGATGTCGACCAAATCGACATCGGCGAAGCAGACGTGCTGCGCGCGCCGGTTGCGGCTGCGGAAAAGAAGCCCGAACAAAACAGCGACGGCGGAACCTTCCCTCCGAAGCTGCCCATCGGCGTTCGGCTGGGCGAGCTAGCGCTGGCCAAGCTCGTTCTCGCCGAGCCGGTGTTGAACGCCGCCGCCGCGCTCTCAATTCACGCGGGCGCCGAGCTCACCGGGTCCGCAGCGAGCGTGCGGCTGGAGGCGCAACGGCTCGATGCGCCGGGGTCGATTGGCGTCGACGCGGCTTATGCGGCGCAAGGCGACAGGCTGCGCCTCAAATTCGCGGCCTCCGAGCCCGGCGACGGCCTGATCGCGCGCGTCGCCAAAATTCCTGGCCTGCCGCCGGTGGAAGCCTCCATAGATGGCGAAGGCCCGCTCGACGCTTTCGTGGCGAAGATCGCCGCCAAGGCGGGCGAGGCGGGCGCCGAGGGCTCGGCCCGCATCACGCGCGAGGGCGCTGCGCGCCGTTTCGACCTCGATCTCGCGGCGCGGCTCGCCGATCTCCTGCCGCAAGACCTCGCATCGCTTTTCGCCGACGCCACGAAGCTCGAAACAACGGCGCATATCTCCGACGACGGCGCTAAGACGCTCGACCGCCTCGCGCTCGCGGCTTCGGCTTTCAAGCTCGACGGCGCCGGCCGGATGGACGTCGACGGCAAAGCGGTTGGCAAGGTCAATCTCGCGGCGGCCGATCTCGCTCCTTTCTCACGCCTCGCCGGCCGCCAATTGCGCGGCGCCCTCGATCTTTCCGCCGATATTGCCGGGGCGCCGCTCGACGGCGCGATGGAGGCGGCGCTCGACGGCGCTGTGACGTCGCTGGCCTCCGGCGTTTCGGCCGTGGACGGGCTTGCGGGGGAGCGTCTGCGTCTGACGGGCAAGGTCGCGACGCTTCCCGGCGGCGGATTGGCTTTCGACAAGCTTGCCCTCACGGGCGAGCATCTCTCCGCCCTCATTGATGGCAAGGCGACGAAAGAAAAAGCGGCGATCGACGCGAAGATCGACTTGCCGGAATTGCGCTACGCCGGCCTGCCGCTCACCGGCCGCGCCAATGTCGCGGCGTCGGTGACGGGAAGTCTCGAAAAGCCCGACGCGACGCTTCTTGCGACGCTCGAAGACGCCAGCGCCAACGGCCGTCCGATCCCCAGGCTCGCGCTGCAAGGCGAGGCGCATGATGTGCTCGGCCGTCTCACGGCGCTCGCGACGCTCGACGGCGTCGTCGATCGCAAGCCCGCGCGCGGCCGACTTTCTCTCGCCCGGACGGACGCGGGCTGGACGCTCGACGATGTCGATTTCGCCATTGGCGGCGCGACGGCGAAGGGCGCGCTCGCGATAGACGGCGCCGGGCTCGCGAACGGGCGCCTGCGCATCGCGGCGCCGAGCCTCGACGATCTCTCGGCGCTCGCGTTGCGAAAGCTCGGTGGACGCCTCGACGCCGATATTTCGTTGGAGGCTTCCAACGGCGGGCAGAACGCGTCGATTGATGCTGAGGGCGCGGGCATAGAGGCGGCAGGCGCCGGGGTCGGCAGGCTCGCGGCAAAATTTTCGGCGCGTGACGTCCTGCGCCGGCCGGCGCTCGATGGGGATGTCTCGATCGATAACGCGCGTTTTGGCAAGGAGACGATCGGCAAGGCGCGTCTGCTCGCGCGGCCCGCGGCGGATGGCGCGGCGGCGCTCGATCTCACCTTGGACGCCCGCGGCTTCAATATCGCCAGCCGGGCGACGCTCACGCCGGGCGAAACCACCCGGCTCGACATTGCGCAATTCTCCGCGCAACGCGCCGGCAAGAAAATCGCGCTGGCGCAGCCGGCCGTCGTCACCCTGCAGCATGGCGCGGTGGCGCTCAAAGGCCTTGCCCTCGCGCTCGGCTCCGGCCGCCTCGACATAGACGGCGTCGCCGGGGAGCGTCTCGACATCGCCGCCAAGGCGCGCGCCGTGCCGCTCTCGATCGCCTCGATCGTCGATCCGTCTCTTGGCCTCGACGGCGTGCTCGACGCCGAGGCGCGCGTCACCGGAACGAAAGCCGCGCCGGAGGGCGACTGGCGCGTGAAACTGGCCAAGGTCAGCGCGCCGCACCTCCGTTCCAACGGCTTGCCCAGCGTCGATGTCGCCGCCAATGGCCGCCTCGCCAATAAGCGCACGACCCTCGACGCCGACGTCGGGCTCGGCGCGTCGAGCAAGCTGAAGATCACGGGCTCGGCGCCGCTCGGCGAGGGCGCGCTCGATCTTGCCGTCAAAGGCGCGCTCGACGCCGCGCTCGCCAATACGATGCTCGCGGCGAACGGACAGACGGCGACCGGCAAGGCCAATGTCGATCTGCGCCTCACTGGCCCGGCGGCGAGCCCGATCATCGGCGGCGCGGTCACGATCGCCGACGCAGCCTTCAACGATCCGCTCAACGGCGTGAGCCTCACGAAGATCAGTGGAAAGATCGAAGGCCGCGGCCGGGAGCTCACAATCGACGGCCTCACCGCGCAGACGAAGAACGGCGGGCGGATCGCCGTTGCAGGCAAAGTGACGGTCGCGCCCGACGCCGGCATGCCCGGCTCCATCCGCATCGGCGCCAACAACGCGCAGCTCGCGTCGACGGACATCGTCTCCTCGACCGGCGATCTCGATCTCACGATCAGCGGCGCGCTCGCCCGCAATCCCAAAATCTCCGGCAAGGTCAATCTCGACTCGATGGACGTCAACGTCCCTGATCGTCTGCCGGCCAATCTGAAGCCGCTGCCGGGCTCGACGCACATCGACGCCAAGGGTTTCGCTGCGCAAATGCTGGCGCTCGAAAAGAAGCAGCGGGAAAAGGCTGCGCACAAATCCGGGTTCGACGCGGCGCTCGATCTCGCGCTTTCGGCTCCCAATAAGATTTTCGTGCGCGGACGCGGCATCGACGCCGAGTTCGGCGGCGGTCTGAAAATCTCGGGCACGATCCAGAAGCCCAATGTGCAGGGCGGCTTCGAGCTGCGGCGCGGCAAGATGCAGCTCCTCACGCAGCGCATCGATCTTACGCGCGGCAAGCTCACTTTCGCCGGCGGGCTGACGCCGGCGCTCGATTTCGAGGCGGAGACCACGGCCTCCGACATCACGGCGAAGATCGACATCACCGGGCCGGCGGCGTCGCCCTCCTTCGCTTTCTCGTCGACGCCGGAGATGCCGCAGGACGAAGTGCTCTCGCGCCTGCTTTTCGCCAAGGCATCAGGCGCGCTCACGCCCTTTCAGGCCGTGCAGCTCGCGGCGGCGCTCGCGCAGCTCTCCGGCGCAGGCGCGGGAGTCGACGCTTTCGAGAAAATGCGCAAGGCGCTCGGCGTCGATTCGCTCGACCTCGACGCCGGCGGCGGCAATGGGCCGACGGTGGGCGCGTCGCGCTATATCGCCAATGGCGTGAACGTCGGCGTAAAGACGGGCGCCAACCCGCAGCAAAGCTCGGTCAATGTGGGCGTCGACGTGACGCGCGGCGTGCGCCTGCAAAGCGAGACCAGCATGAGCGGCGCGACCTCGCTCGGCATTGGCATAGAGCACGAGTATTGAGATGACGCGCGGGCCTCACTCCGTCTCGCAAAGTTTTTTGGAGAGGCCGAGGTAGTAAGCCGGGACTTTGGACCAGGTCGATTGCGCCGGATAATCGCCGCGGCGGGCGCCTGTCGCCATATGCCCGTCGAACCAGCTTCCGCCTTCCGAGCGGTAGGCGTGTTTCGCGCAGTCGATCGTCACGCGCTCGATCTCGGACAATCCCTTTTGTGAAAGCTTGAAAGCCGCCGCCTCGGGAGATTGCGCATCGTAATCGGTGAGGGCGCGCGCGAAAACGGCGCCCTCTGGCGTTTTCTGGCGAGACGCGGGGTCGAGATAGATCTTGGACAAGCCGTCCTGCGATATAAGCCGCCACTCCGCTGAAGCGGCCGATGCGTGCAGCAGGGCGGCGAGAAGGATGCAAAAGGCGTTCTTTTTCATGACGGCTAAGATTTCAGTTTAAATAGCTCGCATTGGGGTCCGGTCATTCCCGGCGGGCTGAAAGCCCGACCGGGAATCCAGAGCCAAAATAGCAGTGGTTGCTCTGGATTCCCGATCACTCGCTGCGCGAGCGTCGGGATTGATAGCGAACCAACCAAGCGGATCGCGTATGATGCCTAAAAAGGGTCACGCCTACTTTTCCGTCAACGAGTCCTTACGAAAAGCGGCAACGCCGCAGGGTGGCAGCTTCGTTTCGCCAAGCAGCAGCCACGCGTCGCCAACGAGTGAAGATATATCCGCCGTCTCGGGACCATAGTTGAAAACATAACGCAAGCCGCCATTGTCCCGAACCCGGATGTCCTGCGGCAATCTCAACGTCTCGACGCCCGCTTCCGCCAGGAGGCGGGAGACGACGGCGTCAGCAAGCGTTTCATCCGGCCAACCGCCGAGATAATAGCGGTGGCCGCATTGCGCGAGGGCGCATTCCCCGTCGCGCGACGCCATGGCGATCGCCGCCTCGTCGCCCAGAACCAGAAACTCCCGCCACCGTTCGAAATGCCCCGGATGTCCGTCGCTCATCGGAATGATCGCGCCCGGCCGCAAGCTTTCGACGCGTCGAACGCGCAGGTCGATCAGGCTCTGAAGGGCGCCGGGCGGCAGGGCGGCCGGGATGTTGAAATGCTCCGTTTTGGAGCCGGCGCGCGGCCCGGCGAGGATCACGGCCGCGCTGTTGGACAGCCCTTCAACTAGGGACTCGCCGGCCGTAAATAACCCCGGCAGCAGAATGAGCTTGCGATCAGCGACGGTATCGGCTGTTGGCGGGCCGATGTCGATCGAAACGCCCGCGCGCCGCAATGCGCGATAGAAGCGCATGACAAGTTCGCTATAAGAGAAATCCTGACCCTGCGGTTGGATCTTCCAGGCCCAGTCGCTCTCGTAGTCGAAAACGACGACGACCTCCGCGCGCCGCCTCCCGACATGTGCGGAGAGCGCGGCAAGCTCTCTCGCCACATCCTGCGCCTCGTGAAAGGCTTCGTTCGGTTCGGAATTTGGCAATAGCAGCGCCTCATGCATCTGCTCCTGCGCGAAAGGCGCCTGCCGCCAGCGGAAGTAGCAAACTGTTTCCGCCCCCGCGGCAAAGGCCTCATGCGCCCAGAGCCGCACCGCCCCTTTCGCGGGGGCCGGATTCCACGGCGCCCAATTCACGGGCCCCGGCTGTTGCTCCATGACCCACCAGCGTCCGCGCCCGCAACCCCGATAGAGGTCGTGGTGGAAGGCCTGGAAATCAGGGTCGCCGACGCGCATGTAGCGCGACTTGAAAGCCTCGCTATTGGGGCTGCGTTCCAGAAAGCCGAGCGGGTAGCTGTCCCAGGCGGCGGCGTCGAGGTCCCGCGACAGCGCGAAATGATCGAAGGCGGTGAAGGCGCCCATGAAGTTATGAAGGATCGGCCGCCCCGGCGAATATCTGCGGACGATATCCGCTTGCCTTTTGTTGAAGGCGACAACCTGATCGGACGAGAACCGCTGGAAGTCGAGGAGATGAGAAGGATTGGCTTCCGTCACCGTGAGATTGGGGAGCTCGATCTCCTCGAAGGAGGCGAGCTCCATCGACCAGAAGACATTGCCCCAGGCCTCGTTGAGCGTCTCGATCGCCTCATATTTTCCCCGGCACCAGTCGCGGAAGCCCGCGAGCGCTGCTTCTGAATAGCTTTCGACTGTATCGTGGCAGCCGAATTCATTATCGGTCTGCCAGGCCGCGACGGCGGGATGGGCGCCGAATTCTTGCGCAAGGCGCGTCACGATGCGCTCGCATTCGCGCGCATAGCCCGCGTGGCTGAAGCAATAATGCCGGCGCGAGCCGAATTTCCTCGGGCGACCCTGCGTATCGAGCGCCAGCATGCCCGGCATGCTGTCGACGAGCCACTTCGGCGGCGTCGCGGTCGGCGTGCCGAGAACGACCTCGAGCCCGGCTTCATGCAGCGTGTCGATCGCCCGCCGGAGCCAGACGAAATCATAGGTCCCAAGGCTCGGCTCCAGCCGCGACCAGGCGAATTCGCCCACACGAACGACGCTCAGCCCGATTTCCCGCATGCGCCGGGCGTCCTCGGCCCAGCGCGCGACAGGCCAATGTTCGGGATAGTAGCAGACCCCAAGTTTCTGTTCGGTCATGTGAAGGCGCCTAGATTGTCACCCGCAGATGTGCCCGCGCGCCGTTGCAGGAGCATGACGGCGGCCGGCCGTCGCATAAGGAATGACGAGGCTCCTGTGGCCCGTCATTTTCCGTGAAAATTTTTTGACAGCCCCTTTTTCCTCGGAGGCAGGCATAGGCCGACAACACACTGATATTCATACGTGTTTATGGCCAATGAGCGCGGTTAAAAACAGGTGTTGACACCCAGAGCGCCGGTCCGTATAACGCATTCATCGACGGCGGCGCTGCCAACGGTTGCAGCGGATGCGGT
>NZ_JAERVJ010000016.1:0-2067 GCF_016745395.1 Methylocystis sp. Sn-Cys | reverse complement strand
GACCTCTGCCGAGGGGTGGGTGTTGATAATGAGAGCGATCAAGTGCCTTAAGGGTATTCGGTGGATGCCTTGGCGCTGAGAGGCGATGAAGGACGTGGTACGCTGCGATAAGCCGTGGGGAGGTGCGAACAACCTTTGATCCGCGGATTTCCGAATGGGGAAACCCACCTTCGATCTCTGTTATTCCGAAGAGTTCGATCTGATGCGCACAGCATCGGGTCGACGTCATGGTGTTCCTTGATAGGGAACGGCGGGGCTAAGCCCCTGGCGTCGCGCAAGCGACGCTAGGAGCGACTGCGACGCCGAGCCAATGCGAGGGGCGCGCCGCTTGCGGCGCAAAAACACGATGTCTTTGGACTAACAGAGATCATGAGAAGGTATTTGTGACTGAATCCATAGGTCACAAAAGCGAACCCGGTGAACTGAAACATCTAAGTAACCGGAGGAAAGGACATCAACGAGACTCCGTTAGTAGTGGCGAGCGAACGCGGACCAGGCCAATGCTCTTTGTCTTTTAACTCGAACCGGTTGGAAAGCCGGGCCATAGCGGGTGACAGCCCCGTAGGGATTTCGAAGGCGAAGAGATACGAGTAGGGCGGGACACGTGCAATCCTGTCTGAACATGGGGAGACCACTCTCCAAGCCTAAGTACTCCTCAGCGACCGATAGTGAACAAGTACCGTGAGGGAAAGGTGAAAAGCACCCCGACGAGGGGAGTGAAACAGTCCCTGAAACCGGATACCTACAAACAGTCGGAGCCCGCAAGGGTGACGGCGTACCTTTTGTATAATGGGTCAGCGACTTAAAGTAACGAGCAAGCTTAAGCCGGTAGGCGTAGGCGCAGCGAAAGCGAGTCTGAACAGGGCGTTCAGTTCGTTGCTTTAGACCCGAAACCGAGTGATCTAGCCATGAGCAGGTTGAAGGTGCAGTAACATGCACTGGAGGACCGAACCGGTGTCTGTTGAAATAGACTCGGATGACTTGTGGTTAGGGGTGAAAGGCCAACCAAACTCGGAAATAGCTGGTTCTCCGCGAAAGCTATTTAGGTAGCGCCTCGCATTTATTCTCCAGGGGGTAGAGCACTGGATGGGCTAGGGGGTCCCACAGACTTACCAAACCCAACCAAACTCCGAATACCTGGAAGAACTGTGCGGGAGACACACAGTGGGTGCTAACGTCCATTGTGGAGAGGGAAACAACCCAGACCAACAGCTAAGGCCCCCAATTCGTGGCTAAGTGGGAAAGGATGTAAGAATCCCAAAACAACCAGGAGGTTGGCTTAGAAGCAGCCATCCTTTAAAGAAAGCGTAACAGCTCACTGGTCTAAATAAGGGTTCTCGCGCCGAAGATGTACCGGGGCTCAAGCCACGAGCCGAAGCTTTGGGTTCATCCGCAAGGGTGAGCGGTAGCGGAGCGTTCCGTAAGCCTGTGAAGGGACAGTCGTGAGACATCCTGGAGGTATCGGAAGTGCGAATGCTGACATGAGTAACGAGAAACACTGTGAAAGACAGTGTCGCCGAAAGTCCAAGGGTTCCTGCGTAAAGTTAATCTTCGCAGGGTTAGCCGGTCCCTAAGGCGAGGCCGAAAGGCGTAGTCGATGGGAACCACGTTAATATTCGTGGGCCAGCAGGTGGTGACGCGTGGGGTAAATTGTTCGGACTTACTGGATTGTCCGGGCAGTGAACTCGCGCCAGGAAATAGCCCCTGCATCAGACCGTACCCGAAACCGACACAGGTGGACTGGTAGAGTATACCAAGGCGCTTGAGAGAATGACGTTGAAGGAACTCGGCAATTTACCTCCGTAACTTCGGGATAAGGAGGCCTTCGGTTTGGGCAACCAGATCGGAGGGGCACAGACCAGGGGGTGGCAACTGTTTAACAAAAACACAGGGCTCTGCGAAATCGCAAGATGACGTATAGGGTCTGACGCCTGCCCGGTGCCGGAAGGTTAAGAGGAGAGGTTCACGCCTTGAATTGAAGCCCCGGTAAACGGCGGCCGTAAATATAACGGTCCTAAGGTAGCGAAATTCCTTGTCGGGTAAGTTCCGACCTGCACGAATGGCGTA
>NZ_JAERVJ010000015.1 GCF_016745395.1 Methylocystis sp. Sn-Cys | reverse complement strand
GCGTGACGGAGGACGGCGGCTTGTCGTCGGAGGCCATCCATCGGTCGACGAGCGCATAGGTCAGGCGGATCACGCTGCGCATGGCGGGCGCGTTCTCGAGGCGCGACAGCGTCGGCTGGGAGGCTAGATCGCGGCCCGTATCGGGCACTCACCCGCAGGCGATCTTGAACGCCGGGTGCGATTTTCTTGCCTTGGACGGCTAGAAAGGAAAAGGCGGGAAACGATTGGTCCGTCATGGCGAGCGTGGCTGTGCGGTCGAAGCGGAAAGGGTTGCTGTCAGCAAAGGGCGATTTGGTGGTGAGCTGGGCCGAACTACCACGCTCTCCTCGCCACGTCTTTTACGACCGGCTCCAAGGGGTCCTGATCGACGCCCGGTTCGACGCTTTCGTCGAGGACGCCTGCAAGCTGTATCACGCGGCGATCGTGATTTTCTACGGCTGGCCAACGGGGACAAGGTTTCCGATCACTCGTGGCTGTCGAAAACGCGTTCGCGCCTCCCGCACGAAGTTCACGAGAAGGTTTTCGGCTTCATGTTGGAGCTCGTCGCCGAGCGCGGCCTCCTGAAGGGCGAGCGATTCGGCGTCGGTGGCTCGACCATGGAAGCAAACGCCGCGTTGCGCAGCATCGTGCGGCATGACAGCGGCGAAACCTATCGCGAGATGCTCACGCGCATGGCGACAGAGAGCGGCATAAAGACCCCCAGCGCCGAGGATTTCGCGCGCTTCGACAAGAAGCGCAAAGGCAAGAAGCTGTGAACGACATTGGGCGAACACAACCGACGCCGAGGCGAAGGCTGCCAGGATGAAGGACGGGACGACGCATCTGGCCTGCAAGCCGGAACATGCGGTCGATCTCGATACGGGCTTCATCGTCGCTGCGCCAATCCATGAAGCGGACAAGGCCACATTAAACGAGACGCCGAAGACGGCGAAGGACAATCGCTCGGCGGTCGGTCTCGCGCCCAGACGCGACGATCCCTGCAAGAATTGCGGACAAGGGGTATCACTCCCGTTCGGTCTTGAAGGACCTCGATGGCGGCGAGTGGAAGAGCCGCATCAGCGATGCCGGCGCCAGCGAAGGGCTATTTGCGCCGGCAAACGCGGCTGAAATCAGGCGTCGGGCGCGCGGCCACGCGCAAGCGCGCAAATTGGTCGAACGCAGCTTCGCCCATGTGCTGGATCGCGGCGGCATGCGCCGAGCCTGGCTTCGGGGCCGCGAGAACGTCGGCAAGCGTTGCCTGATCCATGTTGCCGGGCTTCAATCTCGGCGTCCTGATACGCGCCCTCACCGGCTGCGGGACGCCCAGAGAACGCGCCGAGGCCGCCAGAAAGGCCTTTTTGTGCGTCATTCGAACAGATAACGCGATGGCCGTCATAATCGCCGAGATCGGCGGCGCGCCGGCCATGCTCGCCGTGATCGCCGCTCCAGAACCCGATTTTTCAAGCTGCGACTTCGTCACCGCGCTGTTAACCGAACTGCGCCGCCTCCGCTAACGCAATAGAACCCTGTGGATACGCGAACGCCACCGCGCAAGTGAGCGTTGCCTTTCATATGGGCTTTCAGTAACAGAGACCTTGCTCTACACGGAACGCATCATGCTTTCTGTGCCTGGCACATAAAGGCGACGCGCTAGTGCGCGCTCGGGCAGCGAAAAACGATGAAGTATAACATAAAGAAAGCCGTTATCCTTGCCGGTGGCTTGGGGACCCGCCTCGCGGAAGAGACTAGCGTTCGACCAAAGCCAATGGTTGAAATTGGCGGTCGCCCGATTATCTGGCACATCATGAAAATATATTCGAACCACGGGATAAATGAATTTATTATATGCCTTGGATACAAAGGATATATTATTAAAGAGTATTTTAAGAACTATTTTCTTCATACATCAGACGTTACGATTGATCTTGTTGAGAACAGCTCTATCATTCACGAGCGCAGGTCAGAGCCCTGGAAAATCACCCTCGTTGACACTGGCGACGCCAGCATGACCGGCGGGCGTCTGAGGCGCGTCCGCGATTACGTCGGCGACGCGCCGTTCTGCATGACCTATGGGGACGGCGTCAGTGACGTCGACATCAGCGCGGAGATCGATTTCCATTTCCAGCACGGCCGCGATGCGACGATGACCGTCGTGCGGCCCGCGGGCCGTTTCGGCGCGGCGGAAATCGTCGAGGGCTCCGTCGTAAAGGGCTTTCAGGAAAAGCCCGAAGGCGAGTCGGGCTGGATCAACGCCGGCTTCTTCATTTTGTCGCCGCGCATCTTCGATCTTATCGACAGCGACGCCACGATCTGGGAGCGCGGGCCGATGGAGCGGCTCGCTGCTAACGACCAATTGATGGCGTTTCGTCATCACGGTTTCTGGCATGCTATGGATACGCTGCGCGACAAGCAGCAGCTGGAGGAAATGTGGGCCACGGGGAAGGCGCCTTGGCTCAGTTGGGTCTAGGCGCGCCCCTCGCGCCGCTTCAATATGCCGATAGCGTCGCCTATCGCCTGTGGAGCTACAATGCCAATCGCTAAACCATTCTCCGCTTACGCAGGGACGCGGGCGCTCGTCACCGGGCATTCAGGCTTTAAAGGCGGCTGGCTTGTGGCGTGGCTGGCAAAGCTCGGTGCCAATATCACCGGCGTCAGCCTGCCTCCCGACCAGGGACCCGACAATCTCTTCGAGCGGGCGAAGATCGGTGAACGCTGCCAGGACACGCGCTGGATCGACATACGCGACGACAGCGCTATCGATCGCCTCATGCAGGAGATCCGCCCGAAGATCGTCTTTCATCTCGCCGCGCAGCCTCTCGTGCATCGCAGCTATCGCGAGCCTTTGCGGACCTTCGCCACCAATATCCTGGGCGCGGCCAACGTGCTTGAAGCCGCGCGGCACTGCGAGGAGGTGGAGGCGGTGGTCTTCGTCACCAGCGACAAGGTCTACGACAATAAGGAATGGATGTGGGCATATCGAGAAAACGACCGGCTAGGCGGCCTCGATCCCTACAGCGCGAGCAAAGGTGCCGCAGAAATCGTCGCGCGCTCCTTCATGGAGGTGCTGCGCGGACCGAGCGGGGGTTATCGCCTAGCGACGGCACGCGGCGGCAATGTAGTCGGCGGGGGCGATTGGTCCGAGAACCGCATCGTCCCGGATATTGTGCGCGCCTTGCGCGCTGGCGAGCCACTGGTGCTGCGCCACCCTGAGGCGACCCGCCCCTGGCAGCACGTGCTTGAACTTTGCGCGGGTTATCTCTCGCTCGGCGCACATCTTTTGGTCGGAAACGCCGCGCGAGGGCAGCCGCCGTCACATTTTACGGGCGCGTTCAACTTCGGGCCCGACCGGACGAACGAAATGCCTGTGCGCCGCCTTGTCGACGCGGCGCTGACGGTCTGGGGACAGCCGGATCATCCGGTTGAGCTCGGCGAATCCAGACTGCATGAATCGACTTATCTGCGCGTCGATTCCTCGAAATCGCAGGCCGAATTGGGATGGCGGCCCACGCTCGGTTTCGATGATACAATGCTCTGGACTATGGAATGGTATCGGCGCTATGCGGAAGTTCCTTCATGCGCGTCGCTCCTCGTCGACGAGCAAATCGATGCTTATGCCGATCTTTATGAAAGGAAATGCATTTGACCGTGAATGATACGAATTGTCACGCGGCGACGACGAAATGTCGACATTGCGACGCGGCTCTGACGACGATTTTCGCCGATCTTGGGGCGACGCCGGTGTCGAACGATTATTTGCGGGAAGCCGATCGCAACGGCCCCGAAAGCTATTATCCGCTGCGCGCTTTTGTCTGCGACTCTTGCTTGCTCGTGCAGCTTGAGGATTTTCGCCGAGCAGACGATTTGTTCCGGGAGGATTATGCCTATTTCTCCTCGGTGTCTACGAGCTGGCTCGAGCACGCGCGCCGCTATGCGGACGCCATGTCCGAACGCTTCGGCCTGTCGCCGGCGAGCACGGTCGTCGAGGTCGCGAGCAATGACGGCTATCTGCTGCAATATTTCCGCGCGAAAAAGGTGAACGTTCTTGGCATCGAGCCCTGTCGCTCTGTCGCAGAATACGCCGTGCGTGAAAAACTGATCCCGACGCGAATTGAATTTTTCGGCGAAGAGACGGCCAAAAGGCTCGTCGCCGAGGGCATCGCGGCAGATCTCACAGCTGCCAATAATGTGCTCGCGCATGTACCCGATGTCAATGATTTTGTGTCAGGCTTTCGCGAGATCTTAAAGCCCGAAGGCGTGTCAACATTTGAATTCCCGCATTTGCTAAATCAGATCGAACTCAATCAGTTCGATACCATCTATCACGAGCATTTTTCCTATCTGTCGCTGCTCGCGGCGGATAAATTTTTTTCGGCCAATGGGCTGCGCATCTTCGATGTCGAGACGATTCCGACGCACGGCGGCTCGCTGCGTCTGTTCGTGTGTCGACAAAGCGCCTCCTGGGCGCGCACCGAGAGCGTTGACGAGGTCCTTGGTCGCGAGCGCGCCGCGGGTCTTGATGGCCAGGCAGCCTATCTCGCCTTCGCTGAAAAAGCGCGCGAAACGAAGCGTGCATTGCTTGAACTCTTGATCGGCTTGAAGCGCGAGGGTAAAACAATCGCCGCCTATGGCGCGCCGGCGAAGGGCAATACACTGCTCAATTATTGCGGCGTGGGGTCAGATTTCCTTGATTTCACTGTAGACCGCTCGCCGCAAAAACAGGGCATGTATCTTCCCGGCACGCGCTTGCCCATCAAGGCCCCGGAAGCGATCGACGCCGCAAAGCCCGACTACATTCTTATCTTACCCTGGAATATTAAGGACGAGATCACCGAGCAAATGGCGCACGTAAGGGAGTGGGGCTGCAAGTTCATCGTTCCAATTCCCCGCGCGCAAATTCTTTAAGGGCGCGCCATGGAGTTCGTCGGAACCACATTGCCGGGCTGCCGCCTGATCCGCACGACGCCCGCCGGAGATTCGCGCGGCTATTTTGTCCGTACCTTTTGTGCGCGCGAATTCGCTGAACATGGGCTCAACCCGGAGCTCGCTCAAGCGAGTTATTCCTTCAACGCGAAGCGTGGCACGCTGCGAGGCCTACATTTTCAGGCGGCTCCGCAGATGGAGGACAAGCTCGTGCGCTGCGTGCGCGGCGCGATCTTCGACGTGATGGTGGATCTACGGCCGGGATCTCCGACCTTTGGACACTGGGTCGGCTATGAACTCACCGAGTCCAATCATTTGCAGCTGCATTCCGTCCGCGGCTTTGCGCACGGATTTCAGACGCTGGCCGACGATTGCGTCGTCGCCTATCACATTGCGCAATTCTACGACCCGCAGAAATGCGCGGGCGTGCGCTGGGACGATCCTGACATTGCCGTCAATTGGCCTTTGGTGCCCGTCGATCAATCGCAGCGCGATCTGCAGCTGCCGCGGCTCGCCGATCTCGACCGCGCGGCGCTATTGCCTTTCGAGCCTTTTGCGGCATGACGAGGCGCCTGCTCATCACCGGCGGCGGAGGGTTCGTCGGGCGCCATTGCCTCGCCCCGGCGCTCGCCGCCGGCTTCGAGGTCTGGGCGACGACTTCGAAAAGAAGCAATTCCGCGTCATGCCCGCGAACGCCAAACGTCAATTGGCGGGCCATCGATCTGCTGCAACCGGGCGCGCTTGAAGCGCTGATTTGCGAGGTTCAGCCGACCCACGTACTGCATACGGCCTGGGAAACGACGCACGGGAGCTATTGGACGAGCCCCGCCAATCTCGATTGGCTGGCACTCGGCACGCGGCTGTTCAAGAGTTTCGCCGAAAACGGCGGTAAGCGGTTGGTGAGCGCCGGCACTTGCGCCGAATATGACTGGACCGGCGGCTACATGGTCGAAGGCATGACGCCGGAGCGCCCCAACACCTTTTACGGCCGCATCAAGCTCGCGCATCACCAGGCCCTGACGGCGGCCGCGGAACAGCTCGGCTTCAGCGCCGCGACGGGGCGCATTTTCTTCGCCTATGGCCCCTATGAAAATCCCGCCCGCATCGTCCCTTACGCCTGCACACAGCTGGCTAAGGGCGAGCCGGCGGAATTGGGATCCGGTCAATTCTACCGCGACTTCATGCATGTCGAGGACGTCGCCGCGGGCTTCGTCGCGCTGCTGCAAAGCGATATTTCAGGCGCATCCAATATCGGGTCGGCCGTGCCGATCTCTCTCGCCGACATTGTTACGACGCTAGGGAATATCTCCGAGCGCTCCGACCTCATCCGCCTCGGCGCAAGGCCGGATCGCCCGGGCGATCCCCCTATGGTGGTTGGGGACAACGCCAAGCTGCGCGCGACCGGTTGGAAGCCGGCTAATACCTTGCCGGAAGGGCTCGCGCGCACGTTTGACTGGTTCCGTCGCGCCATTTGTTGACTTGTGAAAAAACAATATGCTCTATCTTCTTGCGTCAAGGATGCGATGGTGCCACTTTCCGCTTCGGCCATCAAAGACGGTTTGTTACAATCAACGGCGGTGTTAAACACCCAGACTGCGTGGAAAACGTTCGAGCGGAATCCGCTGCTTGATTGTGCTCCGAACCTAAGATCGGACCAATCATTCGAGGAAAATCGATTCCAATCGACGAGGTGATCGATGGAAATTAGCTATCAGAAAATCGAATACATAGTGTCAACCGGCCTGTTCGACGAACAACGGTATCTCGCTACGTATGCCATGGTGCTCGGCCTTCACATCAGTCCTTCGGCAAGTTGAAGAGCGTGATCCAATGACTGCGCACATCACTCTTCATGTTTATGACGTGCCACGAGCTGCCGTTGACCATCAACGGTTCGGAGGGCGTACTAAGGCCGTGCGGCAGGTTTCGAAAAATCACCAACGGTTTTCGCACCTAGTGCGTGCCCAACTCTGTGTCGACATCCCCTTCACAATAGAGACGGTCCGCGGCCGACTCATGGTGCTTTCGAAACGATCGACTTGTCGCACAGGAGCCGTTCCCACTCGCAGGTGCCCGAGCAATTGCTAGAATCCCACCAAACGGCATCGGTCCCATGCCGTCGACGCCGTTAGCAACGGGCAAAAGCCGACCGTATCCTCCACATTGTTCGGACTCTGCTCTAAAATCAAGCGCAGTTAGGAGAATTGACGTATATGCTTAAGCTGCGAAAATTCAAGGAAGAGGCCCGTATACTTCGTGCATCACGGTTGTTTGATGCGGTTTGGTATCGCGAGACATACGGTGATATACGGAGGGGACAAGATCCCGTGCAGCACTATCTGTCGCGAGGAGCGGCGGCAAATCGGGATCCAGGACCATATTTTAGCACCAGCATTTACAAGCAGCAGAACGCAGATGTAGTAGCGGCCCGCATGAACCCACTAGTGCATTACATTAGACATGGAGCTCGAGAGGGAAGGCGTGTTCATCGAAGCCTTGACGCACGAACCATGCCTGATGATCGTATTGTTATTGCGGCGGGTAATGCTCCGTTGGACTTAAATTTGAGACCATCAGGAAAGATACACAATTTCATCAATTTTTTCAGAGGATGCACTATTACAAGTATCCAGACTACAGAATATGCTTTGATAAGTGGCTCAATTCTTTTTGATCCACAATGGTATCTGGCCGCTTACGCCGATCTCTCCGAAGACACTGATGCCGCCCGGCATTACATCGAGTATGGAGCCTCAGAAGGTCGCAATCCTCATCCGCTTTTCGACACAAGATATTATCTTGAACAGTGCCCGACCGCAGCGGAGTCGGGTTTGACTCCACTCGCTCACTACCTCATTCACGGGTCGGCAAACGCCAAAAATCCGCATCCACTATTCGACGCCTGCTTTTATCTGGAGCAGGTTACCGATAAGCCAATTTGCCGCATAACTCCCCTTGAGCATTACCTCCAGACTGGTACGCAGGCTGGGCTCAATCCAAATCCGTTTTTTGATACCAAATGGTATACTACTCAGCAAGACAAAGTGCGCCTGCAAGGCTTAAATCCATTAATACACTATGTAACCGTAGGCGAAAAAAATCGCGTTAACCCGTCTTTACGATTTGAAGTAGACTGGTACCTTCGTTGTAATCTTGATGTCGCGCGCGCCGGCATAGGCCCACTCTACCACTTCCTAAGGAGTGGGAAGATAGAGGGAAGAGAGCCTTGTCGAGCGCATGGACTGCTAGGGGCGGCGAGTGACGCGAATATCCTATGTATAAAAAGGCCCTCTCTTCAACCTGAAATTGCCCTCTTTGTCACGCATTCAGCAAACGGCAAGCTTCGGCCTCATGTGCCTTTTTATCTAAGCTCCCTGATACAGCGAGGGGTCACGACAGTCTTAATTGTCGCTACAGATGAACAAGATGTAGAGATAAGGGAGGAGCTATCTCAGTGGCTAAATGGAATTTACGTTCGACAGAACATTGGTTTTGACTTCGCAGCTTGGGCGCACGTTATAAGCTTAAATCCCGATTTTTATAACGCTAAAATTCTGTACCTGATCAATGATAGTGTGTTCGGCCCTACAAGTGCCGTTATGTTTGACGGCGTTTTGCAGCAAATACGAAAGTCAGCGTCGGATTTTGTTGGTTTGACAGACTCCTATGAATGCTGTTGGCATCTTCAAAGTTTTTTCTTGGCCTTCAAGGAAGAAGCGTTGTCATCAATACAGCTACGGAACTTTTTCGACAGTGTCGAATCTTTTGAGAAGAAGACAAGTGTCATAGCTGAATACGAGACGAAATTGGCGTTAACTTTGATGAATGGCGGACTAAAGTGCGAAACGATTTTTCCTCAAGAAGGCTCTGCCGAGATGAACCGCACTCTTCACCATTGGAAGGCACTGCTCCATTCTGGATTTCCGTTTTTGAAAGTGTCTACTGTTCGCGACACTCATCCTGATGTCGATGTTTCCGACTGGCGGGAGGTGTTATCCTCGCAAGGGTACGACGTCTCTCTCGCAGAGAGAACTGTGTCAGCAGATCTAAGTGGGACAAAGGTGAGATCAGTGGAGCAAACTGGGCAAAAAAATCAATTTGCCCAACTCGAATTTGACCCCGATTTCTACTTGAGTGTTTATCCAGACATCAGGGAAGCAGGAGTTGATCCTCTTCGCCATTACAATGAACACGGTCGCGCTGAGGGGCGACTTCCGAGCATGCCTCGCGTTTTCGATGCTCTTCAACCGAGTGTATTGCGTCGGCAAGCGCGAGAGTCAATTTTGATAGTCAGCCATGAAGGCGTCAGAGGCGGCGCTCCGATGGTTGCGTATACATTGACGCAGTTGCTTCTGAAAAAGTATAACGTAGTGGTCTTGTTTCTCGCCGCCGGCCCACTGATTGACGCATGTCGGGCTTCTGGCGCTATGGTGGTCGGGCCGGTAGGCCTCGCAGGGTCGATGGAGCTCAATGAGCTTGTCGTAAAACGAATTGTCGAGTCGGTGCCGCTGAAGTATGCTATCGTCAATTCCATCGCTTCGCGTTTTGTTTTGCAAGCACTGGCCAACCACTTTGTCCCTACGCTAACTCTCATTCATGAATTCTCCTCCTACATTCGTCCGCGAGGAGCATTTCAAGAGGTCGCGTTTTGGTCTGGCGACGCTATTTTTTCCGCGGATATCACCCGAGATAATGCGTTGGCCGAATCTCCAGAAATCGCTGCACGTGATTACCGAATTATTCCGCAAGGGCGGTGCATTATCCCCCAGGACCACCGCCAAGTTGGCAATGCGCACTTAGAGGAGAAGGTTCGCGTAGCGAATATTCTACGACCAAAAGGACGTTCTCCGGGAATGGTGACCGTAATCGGCGCGGGCCTAGTCGAATATCGAAAGGGGGTTGATCTTTTTGTTGAGTGCGCGGCTAAAGCCATTAATTTGGCTCCCGATGTCGACTGGAATTTCGTTTGGATTGGTAGAGGCTTCATGCCAGATAATGATGTGGGATATTCAGTTTATATTGCGGACCAGATACGCCGGCATGGTATCGAAGACAGAGTGAGTTTTCTCGACGAAGTAAATGATCTGGCCGCCGCCTTTGGGCTTGCGGACCTCCTGGTTCTGAGCTCCAGACTTGACCCCCTGCCTAACGTCGCCATCGATGCTTTATCCGCCGGATTGCCGATGGTCTGTTTTGCAAAAACCACTGGTATTGCGAGCATGTTTGTGGAGCAAAAAATTGACAAAGAAACCGTTGCTGACTACCTAGACGTTAGTTCTATGGCCGAAAAAGTCGTTTCTCTAGCAAGATCCGGCGAGAGGCGTTCTATCTTATCATCGGAATGTATCAAGATCGCGAAGCTGAAATTTTCCGCTGAGAGGTATATTGAAGAACTTGAGCACGCGGCGGTCGTACAGATAGCGCGCGCGCAACAAGAACATGTCGACGTACAAACTATTTTGAAATCTGATTTGCCGCAGCTTGATTTTTACTCGTTGCGTCAATCTAAGGGCGAAGTTCGTGCGGACTTAATTCGCCGGTATGTTAGGTCTTGGGCTAGTGGGATAGGGTGTCGAAAGTTATTTCCGGGATTCCACCCTGGAATATATCGGGAGATGCATGGGCTTTCTGATCCGTGCGCGGATCCATTGGCGGACTTCTTGCGCGCCGGAGAACCAAAAGGACCTTGGAGGTTCCCCGTCATTCGGCCGAACAATCGGCCCAAGCCGATTCCCGCAGGCACCCGAATAGGCCTACATCTTCATGCTTATCACCTTAACGTCGTCCCTGAAATTCTCGAACGCCTTCTGCACAATGCAGTACGTCCGGACTTGCTTGTGAGTGTTAAAAGTAACGCGGCTCGCGATGAAATGCGAGAGCGCTTGAGTTCGTATCAAAATGGACGCGTCCTTATTAATTTGGTGCCCGATCCGGGTCGAGATGTTGGCCCATTTCTAACGGAATTTGGTTCTATCATGCAGCAAAACTATGACCTTATCGGGCATCTTCACACTAAAACATCGGCTGACTTAAAGGATAGCTCGGTAGCGAAGATATGGGTTAAATTTTTATTGGATAACGTTTTGGGTCGTATAAATGCGCCAATGGCGGACATAATTTTGGGGGAAATGGCAAACAATCCGCGCATCGGACTCGTTTTCCCTGACGATCCGCATGTCGTCGGATGGGATAAAAATAGGAGCTTTGTCGAGCAATATAGTTCGGCATTTTCTCTGACTCGCTTCCCGGACAGTTTGCATTTTCCGGTCGGAGCCATGTTTTGGGCAAGACCGAGAGCATTAAAGCCGATGTTTGACTTAGGTTTAGAATGGAACGACTATCCCGCCGAGCCTCTCCCCTATGATGGCTCGCTCCTACACGGATTGGAAAGGTTATACGGTTTGGCAGCAACGCAATCGGGATTCGAAATTTGGAACACCAATGTTCCGGGAGTGACGAGGTAACATGAGGCTCGTGGTGCTCGGAGGCGGTGGCTTCATTGGTTCTGCGGTGGTAGGACGGCTTTTGCTCGACGGTCATCAAGTTCGGGTTCTGGATCGCTTAAAAAAAGAGAATTTTCGGGATCCAGAGCTAGCGAGTCGTGTCGAATGGTTCAATGGCGATGTTTTTGACCGCGTGCGGGTTGACGAAGCTCTCGAAGGAACAGATGCGGTAGTTCATGTTGTATCGTCAACTTCACCAAAAACCTCTGCTGATGATCCCATATTTGATGTGAAAACTAATTTGGTTGGATCACTGCAAATTTTGGATGCGATGGTTAGAGGTGGCGTCAAAAAAATTGTATTTATATCGTCGGGTGGGACGGTTTACGGTAAGGTCAAATATCTTCCCGTCGATGAAGCACATCCGACGGACCCGCTGGTATCTTATGGTATTGTGAAGTTGGCCATTGAAAAGTATTTGTCTGCCTACGAGGAGCGGTTTGGGATTCAGGCAATATCTCTGAGGGTTACTAATCCTTATGGGGAGTGGCAGCGACTTGAAGGAGACCAAGGTGTTGTAGGGGTTTTTCTACGCCGCGTCTTGACCGGTCAAAAGATTGAAGTCTGGGGTGATGGATCCACTGTTCGCGATTTTCTTTACGTTGGTGATGTTGGTGACGCGGTTGCGCGAGCTTTGCTATATGCGGGCCATTACCGTGTATTCAATATTAGTTCCGGTGAAGGTACTAGTTTGAATGAGCTATTGAGGCTTATACGGGCAGCGCTAAGCATTAACTTCGAGGTGGAATATAAAATGGGAAGAAGTTTTGACATTCCAGTAAGTGTTGTTAGCAGCAAGCTTGCACAAAATGAGCTGGGGTGGGTCAGTAAGGTATCGCTACTAGATGGCATCGAAAGGACCGCAAGCTGCCTAAGAGTCCGTTTGGGAATTGATGAATAATTTTTTTGGCATCTGATCGGCACTCATCGACTGGTGCAATTGGAATGTTATTGCATTGTGAGCCTCTGCACCAGCGCGCGCGGCAGAGCTGGTTGGGATCGCGCAGCCGCTCGCGCGGCATAGGTCGGAATGAAGACGGCGCCGACGGAACATAGCCCAATGATCCATGCGGACGCTCGGTGTTGTTGAACGAGGTTTGAGCGCGCCCACAAGACCACTTGCAGGGAGGTTCTATATCGACTTCATCCGTGGTTCGGGCGCGAGATCTTCATCCACGCTGCGATTGATAAGACGGACGGCGCCATGTTCCAGTGTTCGGTCGATGGCTTGAATGTCAAGCGGTGGCGCGAGATCCCCGCATGGATGTTTGATCGCGCTGCATGCGCGCCCGACGTACGCTTTTCCTCCGTCCCCGTCGTTAGTCTGCAAGCGCTCAGCGCTTTGTCCGTGCTGCTCGATCAGGTTTTGAAGAATACGGCAGCATCATCGAATGCCCGGGTTTTCAGCGCATCCGGGGTCTCTCACGACCAGAATCAGGGAGAGACCCATGGTGCGGAAGACAACGGCGTCAGCGAGCGGGGATCGGCGCAAGCCGCGCCTGCCTGCACAGCAGATGGATTTATTCCCACGCGGGGCAGCGGCCGGCGCACCCAATTTCGCCCGACCTGCCAAAGGATGCGCAACAAGCGCTCGTCGGCCTGATGACGCGGCTGATCCTGGAGCATGCGCGGACAACGACGATGGAAGCCAGCCATGAGCACTGACAAGATCGGCCCTCACCATCTGGAACGCAAGGCGATCCTCTAGGTGCGCCAATCGTCGGCCCACCAAGTCCTGCACAACCGCGAGAGTGGCGCCTTGCAATACGCCATGGGGGATCGGCTGAGGGCGCTGGGCTTCGCCGAGATTGGTAAGCGTTCACCCGGCGCCATTCTGGCGGCGCGCGGCGTGGAAGTGGTAGCGATTGGACATGGATAGCAACATCTATGTCTACGCCTATGCGCAGAACTGACACGAACCAGTTCATCGAGGTTCGCGCGGAAGGTCTCGAAGGAGCGCCGGTCGGAGAACGCCGACGT
>NZ_JAERVJ010000014.1 GCF_016745395.1 Methylocystis sp. Sn-Cys | reverse complement strand
CGGCGCACTGCTGAAGGAGTTGGATATGAGCCGGTTTAAGACGAATCCGCTCTAGACATCGACGACACTTGCGACATCATGCAGGGCCATCAGCAATTGTCGCTGTTCAACGCCCATTACGACGAGCGCTGTTTTTGCCGATCCATATCTACGATACCGAGAAGAGCTGTCCCGTCGCTATGATCCTGCGCCCCGGCAAGACGCCGACCGGCGTCGAGGTCCGCGCTGAGCGCGCCCTCGACGATAAGGAAGTCGTGCGCGGCTAAGCGACGACTTCACCACCGCGCTGATACGGATCACACCGCGTCCAAAATGGCGGCCCTTGAACTCGATCATGGCGCTATTCCGCCCTTTGCTGGGCTGCATAACCCAGGGCGGTCCGGCGCGAACATTTTGGACAGAACCACAAATTTAGGGAGAGGACGTTGAATTGCACTCGAGGGGAAGACATTTGGCTCTCAATCGGTTATTTCGAGTCTTGATTTTTCGGGAGGCGCTGGTGCACGACACAGCATATGACATTGGTCGGCTCTTTCTTGAACGTTACAGCAACACTGGGCAGCTGATCGTTGAACTCGGATCGTATAATGTAAATGGAAGTCTTCGTGATTTCTGTCCGATCGGGGCAACATATCTTGGTCTTGACTTCTGCCAAGGACCGTCTGTGGATATCTACGTCGAAACGGGCCACCCTCTTCCGTTGCGAGACAGTCTAGCTGACATTGTTTTGACAAGCTCTGCTTTTGAACATGATCAATTCTTCTGGGAAACATTCCTAGAATTGGTACGCGTTCTCAAGCCTGGAGGCATCCTCTACCTCAACGTACCCTCGAACGGCCCATTTCACCGGTACCCGGTCGACTGCTGGCGTTTCTATCCGGACTCGGGCAGAGCGCTGGAAGCGTTCGCGCGGAAAAATGGGCACACATTGATGCTCGTTGAGTCGTTTACAGCTGAACGACGCAATGACAGTTGGAACGACTTCGTTGCCGTTTTTAAAAAGGGCGAGGAAGGGCGCGAGTTCACGTTCATTTCTGATTTAGTCCCGTGTAGAAATGTAATACGCGCTGGTTCTCAGGGCGTTCTACTTCGAGCGAGTGAAGAAACAGAGGACACACAAATCATCGCGAGCCTCAGGCAGCAGAACGTGGAATTAAGCGAACAGATCGTCAAACTAACCGAACAAGTTCTTGCTCTTGAGGAAGCCATGCGAGAGAGCCTGCAGAGGGCAGAATTGCAGTCTACCCAATACGAACAAGCGAAGGAGCAAATCGCGACACTTAGCGAACAACTGGCCGCAACCTGCGGAGACCATGACCGTCTGGCCGGGCAGCCCGTGGAGCAGAGCTTCGCTGAGGATCAATCCCAGAGCCGCGACTTTGGGTGAGAATTGGTTCTAGTCCAGCGTTTCCGAGGTTCGAATCCTATCAGGCCTCGTTGAGTTTGTAAGTCCATGAGTGGACTACGGGATGTTGGTTGACGACGTCGATGGCGCGGATCAGGCGTTCTCAATTCTTGCTTTAACGCGACTGGATATGACGCGGCACGGAGCGAGCGAGCTTGCAGAAGAAGCCTGCGATGAGGTTGAGCAGAAGCCGTGCTTGGGCGTGAAGGTGAACGTAAAGCGGCCCGCCGGCTGCCTGGCAGGCCAGGCTTTGGTTTCCTTGGAGAAATCGCCGTGTTCGGCGGATAGACTTGCGTCGAGCAGCCCGAGGAACCTCGATTGAATTCTCGACTGCGTGGGACGATCTCTGACCAGGGGGCGTGAACCTTGCCGGTCATCAGATCAATGCCTGCGAGCTGGCTCAGCGTCCCGTGTCGGACATACTCGCGATCGCGCCCATACGCCTCATGCTCATGAGGCTTGGGCGGCAAGTCGGCGCCGTCGTTCCGATGGCCTGCACCCCAGGCTTTTCGTCGTAGGAGACGATCACGACGCCCCGCCGCCTTCGCCTTCGCCTGCCTAAGCCGCTTCCTTGAGAAGAACCACTTCACGATAGTCGCACAGCACTTTGGTCATCTTCGCCTCGAAGTCGGCGTCGCGGCGCTCCAAGTAGTAGCTCACCTTGTGCGGCTTCACTTGGTGCTGATTGGATCTTGCACACAGTTCCTTGCGCCAGATGGGCAAGACAGGCATGGCCTGCCGCCGGCCCATGCTCCCGCGCATGCCAGCAGTCGCGCCGTCCAAACTTCATGCGGATAGCCGCGCTCCTTGGCCTTGCGGCAGGCCAGCGACACCATCCAAGCCTTGGCCTCGGTCGTGATGAGGGCATCATCGGGAACCACACTGCTGTCAGCTCTACGGTCCGGGGGAGTTTGGCCAACATTACAGCATCACACCGGTTGGTCTTGACCCGGTCGCCTGGCTTCATCGGGATGAGCGACGGTGGCGCCATCGCGCATTCATGGGCAAGACCGATCAGCTGACAATAAAGGCACCCCCGCAAGAGCGGCGTAAGGAGAAAAATTTTCCTCGAAGAAAACGCTCCCCTAGGAGGCCAAGAGCGAGAGAGATTGAAGCGACCTCGATGACGTAGATTTTGTCTACCATTACTGGGTCATAACTTGTGTAATATGCCGAGCGTAGCCATTCCACGATCTGGAAAAGCGGATTGTAGTAATAATACTCGCGCATCTCTAGATAGCCGAAATAGCTGGACCCTAATCGCCTCCTCATATCCATTAGTAGAATCACTGAGATAATTCGACCAAATTCATTTACCTTGGGTAGAAGATTCGCTGACACGGCCCCTCTTACCGAATTTCTGATAAGGGTTGCACTATAGTAAGCGTCGTTTTCAGGCCACGACTTTGAGGGCGATGGGCGCCGCGTAGGCCCAGGGCATGAGTTCGTCGAGTTTGCTCGCGAGATGACCGTCGACGATCTTCGTTAGAACGTCGGTCATGTATGCCTGCGGATCGACGCCATTGAGCTTGCATGTCTCAATGAGCGAAGCGACGATCGCCCAGTTCTCGGCCCCGCGGTCCGAGCCGGCGAAGAGAGCGTTTTTGCGATTGAGAGCGATCGGCCGGATCGCGCGCTCGACGATATTGGAGTCGATCTCGATGCGCCCGTCGTCGATGAAGCGCGTCAGGCCGCCCCAGCGCGACAACGCATAGCGGATCGCCTCGGCGAGCTTGGTCTTCTGGCTGATCAGCGCCAGCTTTCCTCGCAGCCAGGGCTCGAGCGCGTCGACGATGGGACGAGATTTTTCCTGTCGCGCATCACGACGCTGGTCGGGGCTTCGCCCGCGGATTTCGCTTTCGACCGCGTAGAGCGCGCCGATACGTTCGAGCGCCTCGCTGGCGATTGGCGCTGGGCCGGCGGCGGCGAGTTCGTAAAAGCGCCTGCGGACATGAGCCCAACAGAAGGCGAGCGCCACGCTGTTCTTCTGCGCCAGCGCACGATAGCCGGCGTAGCCGTCGACCTGCACGACGCCGGCGAAGCCGGCAAGATGCGCGAGCGGCTGCTCGGATTTGCGGTTTTGCGCGTAGACGTAGACGGCGATCGGCGGATCCGAGCCGCACCATGGCCGATCGTCTCTCGCATAAGCCCAGAGCTGACCGTTCTTGATGCGTCCGCGCCCGGGATCGAGCACCGGCGCCCTCGTTTCGTCGGCGAAGATTTTCGTCGACGATCTGATGTGTTCCAGAAGGCGTTCATGTACGGGCCGCAAATGCCTGGCGGCGCGGCCGACCCAATCGGCGAGCGTCGAGCGATCGAGCGCGATCCCTTGCCGGGTGTAGATTTGCGCCTGGCGATGGAGCGGCAGATGGTCTGCATATTTGGAGACCAGCACATGGGCGACGGTCGCCTCGGTCGGCAGACCGCCTTCGATCAGCCGCGCCGGGGCCGGCGCCTGCACGACGGCACCCTCGCAGGCGCGGCAGGCGTATTTGGGACGCCGCATCACCAGAACACGAAACTGCGCGGGCACAATATCGAGCCGCTCGGAAACGTCTTCGCCAATCGAATGCAGCGCGCCCTTGCAGCACGGGCAGCTTTTGTCGTCGATATCGACGACGATCTCGATGCGCGGCAGATGCGCTGGCAAGGCGCCGCGGTTCGTGCGGCGTTTTCTGGCCGCCCTCTCACGCTCCGGCGCAGAGCCGGCTTCCGCTTCCGCCGCCGCGCCAGCCTCTGCCTGCTCGACCTCTTCGAGCGCGAGCAGCATCTGGTCTTCGGGAAGCGTCTCGGCGCTCCGCCCGAAGCGGTGTCGTTGCATCTCCTTGATGATCTGAACGAGGCGCTCGTTGCGAGCGCGTTCGGCGAGAAGCATCGCCTTCAGCTCGTTCGGATCGTCGCGAAGCTTTTCGACTGCCTGCGCCATACCCGCAGGAGATCATATTTTCCCGCGCTTTTCGATCATCTTCGACGCACTGATTCACTGTGTCGCGGCTTATCCGGGCGCCGCCGGCGCCGGCGTCTCTTTCGCCGCGCGCACGCGCCGCCAGTCGAGCCCTTCGAGCAGCGCCGAAAATTGCGCCGCCGACAAGCGCATCACGCCGTCCTCGATCTTCGGCCAACGGAACTCGCCATCCTCGAGACGCTTGGTGAATAGACACACGCCCGTGCCGTCCCAGAAAATCAGCTTGATGCGGTCAGCGCGCTTGGCGCGGAAAACGTAAATCGCGCCGTCGAAGGGATCGGCCCTCATCGTCTCGCGGACCAACGCCGCAAGACCCTCCGCGCCCTTGCGGAAGTCGACGGGCTTCGTCGCCACCATCACGCGAACCGCGCCGGTCGGGCCGATCATTTGGCGGCTTTCAACGCCCGGATCATCGCAGTGATGGTCTTCGCTTGCGCGCCGCGTCCGACCCGAACCGTGACGCCATCGACTTCGAGTTCGATCGTCGGAGCCGAATCGGTTTCCTGGCGCAGGACGCGTCGTTTGCGCTTCGCCGGCGACGCGGGCGCAGGCCCCTGCATGATTGCGGGAACGAACAGTGGCGGCGCGCCTGCATCCTCGCGAGCCTCGGCCTCTTTGCGCGCCTGACGGCGCCACGTAAAAAGTTGCTGCGGCGTCAGACCATGCCGCCGCGCTACTTCACAAACGCTCGCGCCCTCTGTGAAGCTCTCGGCGACAATGCCGCCTTCTGATCCGCGCCCCACGTCCGCCGACGCCCCGCGCCTGTGAAGACCTCGATCCGCCGCGTCGGAGCCGCTTCAGGCTCCGACATATGTTTACGCTCTGAAATCGACATGTGTCGGAGCCCCCATCGCTCCGATTATCGTCGCCCCAACTCGCTCAAAACAGGTGGCACCAGAACACCGCTTACGCACTATAGCTGATAGCGGCGGAACAGAGAACACATGCCGGGACCAGGCACCCGCCGTGCGCCCGCGTCGCGGAGTGATAATCAAGATCAAGCTTTGTTTTTGTGCACGCCGGAGCCCGGTCGACAAACTGTTTTTTGAGCACAGCTTTCCGTCGATAGCTGTCGGCGTTCGCCTGGAAGATCGTCGCGTGGAGGACGAGCCAGTCGATGGCGACGAGCGCCATGGCTTGGTCTGAAAAATTTTCCTCCAAAGCGCCGACGAGATTGGTATTACAGCAGCAATGCGTTGGGCAGCCCTCTCAGACCTGCTTACAGGACTAAATCAAAGACGGCCTCGACCCCTTCTCTAGGCTGCGCAGTTTGAGCTGCACACGACCGCCAGTGTGCTTCGCCCAGCCGAACGCCTCTTCGACCCGCTTGCGAATACGCAGGCTGGTCTTGTAGCCCTCGCTGGCCGAGGCTTCCGGCGGAACGGCCGTCTTGCGGGCCTTCCCGCTCTTTCTCACTCTTCCGTTGATCGCCACATGCGGCTCGATCTTGTGGGCCTTCAAATCTTCGACATCGTAGCCCCTTGTCGGCGCCCAGCGTCTCGCCTTTTGGCAGGTCTGCGGTCAATTCCGTCGCCGCCGCGCGCTCCGGGTTCCGCTCGCGCGCGTCGCCGTCGCACCGACGACGAGACCGTTGCGGTTCTCCATCAGCGCGTGGTCGAGATAGGCGAGCTTGCTCTCCTCGGGCAATGTCGAAAGCCAGTATTTCGTCGGCTCGTTTTCGCCGTCGGGCCATTCGAGCGGATGGGCGTCGAGCGTTTCCAGTCGCGCTAAGCCGGTCGCACGCGCACGGCGGCGAAGCGCGAGGATAGGGTTTCGTTGGAGCCCTCCCTCCAAGACACGGTCCGCCACGCCGCTTTGGGAAGTTCTCTCGCGAGAGCCTTGGCGCAAACCGGCGCATGATCGGCATCCCGCCGCGAGCGTGAGGGCTTGCGGCCGCGTCCGCGCCAGGGTTTGGGCGGCAGCGCCTCCGTGCCGAGAGGCCAGACGCTGAGTGTTGATTGCACGCCGACCGCATAGGCCACCCCCATGGCTGTGACGCCCGAGCGGAACCCGCCGTCGACGTAACCGGCGTCAGCCGGCGAGATCTCGAGCACGGCGCCAGCCGCAAGGCCGGCTCTGATCTGATCCGGCACGCATTTTCCCGGCGCGGCGAAGATCGTGCTGGTCTCTCAATGCACACGCCGGCGTCGCTTTACGCCGCATTCCCAGCCGCCGAAGCACGCCGGCTTGTTGAACGGTTCAACGCCTGGCAGGACAAACGCAACAAGCATCAAGTCAAGGCAGACTTGCAATTCAAAACCAACGAAGCCCACATTAGGCTCAGAAGCCTATACCTCAGTTCGAATGACTGGGACCACTAGCCCGATTTAGCTAGCTGTTAGGGGACCCTCGGCTTCCTTCAAGACTTGGAGCAGATAGCCGCCGTATCCGCTTTTCGCCAAACGCGCGGCAGCCTCGCGCATTGCCTGCCCGTCGATCCAACCCTGCGTGAAGGCGATCTCTTCAAGGCAGGCGACGCGCTGGCCCTGCCGCTGTTCAATCGCTTGCACATATTGCGCCGCTTCCAGCAAGGACGCCGGCGTGCCGGTATCCAGCCAGGCGAAGCCGCGGCCGAGACGTTCGACGTTCAGCGTTCCTGATTCGAGGTAGATCCGGTTGAGATCGGTGATCTCCAGCTCGCCGCGCGGCGAAGGCTTGAGCGAGGCCGCATATTCCGGAGCGCGCGGGTCGTAAAAATAAAGCCCGGTCACCGCCCAATTCGATTTCGGCGCAGCGGGCTTTTCTTCGAGCGACAAGGCCCTTCCGTCGGGGTCGAATTCCACGACGCCATAACGCTCGGGATCCTTGACATGATAGGCGAAGACCGTCGCGCCCTCGGGCCGCGCTGAGGCGGCGTTCAGGGCCGTCGTCAAGCCGTGGCCATAGAAGATATTGTCGCCGAGCACGAGCGCGGAATTGTGCCCTTCAACGAAGGGCGCGCCAATCGTATAGGCTTGGGCGAGACCTTCCGGGCGGGGCTGTTCGGCATAAGTCAGAGAAACGCCCCATTGCGCGCCTGAGCCGAGCAGGCGCTTGAAAGCGGGGAGATCTTCAGGCGTCGAGATGATCAGGATTTCGCGCGCGCCCGCGAGCATCAGCGCCGACAGCGGATAATAGACCATCGGCTTGTCGTAGACCGGCAGCAGCTGCTTCGAGGCCGCCAGCGTCATGGGATGAAGCCTGGTGCCGGAGCCGCCGGCGAGAACGATGCCACGCATAATATTTTCCTCGAGGCTATAGCCAATCAATCAGAGCGGCGCGCGGGGGTAAGTCTCACGCGAAGGCGTCCGCGAGCTCGTGCAGGCGCGGCCAATGCTTGTCTTTCTCGGAGAGAATCGCGCCGCCTGGCGGCAGGGGCCAAATGATGCCCAACTCCGGATCGTCGAACGCCAACCCGCGATCATTCGGCGCGGAATAAAGCGCCGAGACCTTGTAGAGCACCTCCGTATTCGGCTCCAGCGTTACGAACCCATGCGCAAAGCCGATCGGCACGAGTAGCTGGCGCCAATTTTCGGCCGAGAGTTCGACGGCGACATACTTGCCGAAGGTTGGAGACGAGCGACGGATATCCACGGCGACATCGAGGATTCGCCCCCGAACCACGCGAATGAGCTTGTCCTGCGCGAAGGGGGCGGTCTGGAAATGCAGGCCGCGCAGCGTGCCGACCGGCGCAGAGAACGAGTGATTGTCCTGGACGAAGGTGTAGTCGAGCCCAGCGTTCTTCCAATCGGACGCTTTGTAGACCTCGGAGAAGAAGCCGCGCGCGTCGCCGTGCTTCTTCGGCGTGACGATCTTGATCGCGGGGATTTCGGTGTCTTCGACTTGCATAAGGGCCTCTATTCAAAGGTCCAAAAGAAAAAGATCAGGCGATTTGTCCGAGTCGCTCGCCGCGATAATTGCCTGAACGAATGGCCTGCCACCAAGCTGGATTATCAAGATACCATTGCACAGTCCTGCGCAGGCCGGTCTCGAACGTCTCCTTGGGTTTCCAGCCAAGTTCGCGCTCGATCTTGGAGCAATCGATCGCATAGCGCAGATCGTGGCCGGGACGATCGGTCACAAATGCGATGAGATTCCGATAGGAGCCGCTCTCTTTTGGACGCAGCTCGTCGAGAATGTCGCAGATCGTGTTCACGACATCGATGTTTTTTTTCTCGTTGCGACCGCCGACATTGTACGATTGCCCAACAACGCCGCGGCGCGCAACCAGCATCAGCGCCGCGGCGTGGTCCTCAACGAAGAGCCAATCGCGGATATTTTCGCCCAGCCCATAGACGGGAAGCGGCTTCCCCTCGAGCGCGTTCAGGATCATCAAAGGGATGAGCTTTTCGGGGAAATGATAAGGCCCGTAGTTATTCGAGCAGTTGGTGACGATGGTGGGAAGGCCATAGGTCTCGCGCCAGGCCCGCACGAGGTGGTCCGAGCCCGCTTTTGAAGCGGAATAGGGGGAATTGGGCGCGTAGGGCGTATCCTCCCGGAACAAGCCTTCGTCGCCCAATGTGCCAAAGACCTCATCCGTCGAAATATGCATGAAGCGGAAAGCCTCGGCCCTGCCTTTAGGCAGCCCGCGCCAATATTCGAGCGCGGCGTCGAGCATAGTGAAGGTGCCGACGAGATTGGTTTCGATGAAAGCGGCCGGTCCGTCGATCGAGCGATCGACGTGGCTCTCTGCGGCAAGGTGCATCACGACGTCGGGCTGGAATTCGGCGAGGGCGCGCATCACTTGCGCACGGTCGCAAATATCGGCGCGCCAGAAAGAATATCTCGGACTTTGAGCGATCGGCGCCAGAGAATCGAGATTGCCGGCATAGGTCAATTTGTCAAAAACAAGGATTTCGTCGGAGGTTTGTGAAATAAAACCTCGGGCCACCGCCGATCCAATAAAACCGGCGCCGCCGGTGATGAGCACGCGCATTCGTGCACCTCTCTAATGATAAAGCAAAGGCCCTCTTAAAGGATTCGCAATCTGAATCAAGGTACGACTTGTCACAACTCCTCGCCCCGCCTCCGATGAGGACCGGGTTGTTCGCTGGGCCGAATGCCGGAAGTCTATAGCCCCATCGTCTAAGATCGTGGATTGGTCCCACCTGACGTCGCGTGGTAATTTCGCGTCCTCAACGACGTTTGCGTTGGTCTGTCAAACGGAATTTGCTTGGACAAACGGGTCGGCGTTCCGCGGTGGTGGACAGGTTGGAGTGCATTCGCCGTCATCGCGGCTTCTCGATGAACTGGCCTTGCACAGCTATCGCTCCTTGGACAAGCCTACCCTCGTTCCCCTGCCCTCTTCGGACGCCGCGTCTCTTCCGCTCGATCCTCTTTCTCGGCACTCGCCCTTGAAACCGAACTCCCCGACCTCCTGCGATCGATCGTCATTTCTCCATCGTCCGGAACGGGGATCGTCGGGAACCTCGCCAATAAGGGGCGCAAGATGGGCATCGCCGTATGGAGGGCCGGGAAAGAGGGCGGATGAGCGCCCTTCCCCAAAACTTCGTTGCCTCGCGCACGCACTGAGGGCCAGCGATTAATCTCCCTTAAAATAGCTAGACGAGTTTTGGAGGGAAAATTTTGAGGCAGAACTCCCCTTGTTTTCGACGATGGGATCCTGGGGGCGAGATCCCTCCAGCATAAATCGCAGAAATTATCGGGCCTGCATTCGGTTCTTTTAGTAAAGTTCGGCGGTTTTGTGTTGTCCTGGCTAGACCGGCTTCGAGGGGACCACTGAGCCGAGGATTAGCCCGGGGCTCAACCCCCTACTCTGCCGGTGCGGCATACCGCCGCCTTTCCTCGCGACGCCCATGCGGGAGCGGCGCTGCAAGGGCGGTCACGGCATCCTCGAATCGCCGCGCCTGGCATTGGTCGCCGGAGCCGATGCGGCCCCATAGCTTCAAGAGCAGCACGCTGCCGACTGATCGCCCGCCGTGACCCGCATGACGCACCAATTGTTGCGAGCTCGCAACATTGTCGTTGTCGCCGGATTTGTCGGCACAGCCCCGCGCGCTCGGCGAGCGAGCGCGGCGGTTATTCGTATCGGTTTTGGCTGGCATTGAGGCCATTAATGTTTCGTTAGCTCTTTTTTTCTTGCCCTCGCTGCAAGAATCGCGAACTCTGACGGTATCACCTCGTATATGACGCTAAATCCGTCACAGAGGAACATTGGGCGCATGGACGCTAGAGCAGATACGACGACAAAGATCGATCAATTCACAGAAGTTCTCTCCAGAGAACTGCTGTCCCTGCGAACGCGCCTCTATCCGCCGTCTTCCCAGAAAACTTTCGGACGCACCTTCACCACAAATGACCTTGTGCGCCTGCTCAAGGTCCCCGAGTCCACGCTTCGGGCCATGACGCTTGAGGGGAAAGGCCCGCAGCCTGCGCGCCTTGAGAATAACCGCCGCGTCTATACGCTCGAGCAGGTCTCGGAGCTGCGGTCCTATCTGGCCGAAGCGAGGCCAGAGGAAGCGCTGACCCTGAAGCCATGGCGAAGGGGGAAGGAACAGCTTCAGATCGTCACATGCACGAACTTCAAAGGAGGATCGTCGAAGACGACATCGAGCGTTCATCTCGCGCACTATCTTGCCATTCAAGGCTATCGCGTTCTGTGCATCGACCTCGATCCGCAAGCCTCCCTGACCAGTCTATTCGGACTTCAGCCCGAATTTGACGTAGGTCCGGACGAAACCGCGTACGCGGCGATCCGGTACAACGACCATAAGCCTTTCAAGTCGGTCATTCGGGAGACTTATATCCCCGGTGTCGCGATCGTCCCCGGAAATCTCGAACTGATGGAGTTCGAGCACGATACTGCACGCGCGCTCGCATCACGGGAGCGCGACGACCTCGGCCTTTTCTTCATGAGGCTGAGAAGGTCGATCGATCAAGTGGCCCAAGACTTCGATGTGGCGATCCTCGACACGCCGCCTAATCTTGGCTTTGGGACCCTCGCCGGTCTTTTCGCGGCGACAATCCTTATCATCACGGTTCATCCGGCAATGCTCGATGTGGCGAGCATGAATCAATATCTGATCATGCTCCGTGACCTCGCAGGTGAACTGGCCCGAAACGGCGCTAGACTGGAACAGGATTGGATCCGTTTCCTGATCACAAGACACACCCCGAACGACGGGCCGCAGGCCCATATCGTCGGCCTGCTGCGTCATCTCTTTGATGAGCATGTTTTCGTGTCGACGGCGGTCGAAAGCACCTCGGTTGCCGCAGCAGGTCTGGCTAAAAAGTCGCTCTACGAGCTTGAGCCGGGCGAGGTGCCGCGGGAATCCTTGAAAAGGGCGCTGGAAAGCATGGACAGCGTGAACGCGGAGATATTGGCGCTCATACACAAGTCATGGGGGCGGTCGTGAGGAGACCCTCGATCCTAAGTAAGCTTGGCGCCGCCGAACCTTTCGTCGCGTCGTCGGACCATCCCGTCGCAACGCAGCAGCCACGCCCCCGCGTTTCGTCAACCGCGATCGCAGGGCTGAGCCGCAGCCTTGACGATCTCGCAGCGGATTCCATCGCGACGCTTGACGCAGGGATCATCGATCCGTCCCCCTTCGGTGATCGGCTGGAACAAGACGAGGAGGCGCTTAGCCTGCTCATCGCCTCAATCGAAGCCGAAGGCCAACGGCTGCCTGTCCTTGTCCGGCCACACCCGGAAAAGGAGGGTAGATACCAACTCGCCTACGGTCATCGCCGACTCCAGGCTTTGCGGTCGCTGAGTCGAAAGGTTCGGGCCTTCATCCGGCCTCTCTCCGACGCCGAACTCATTCTCGAACAAGGGGCCGAGAACGGCGGACGGGAGGCGCTGACATGGATCGAGCGGGCGCTCTTCGCGAAGGAAATGGAGGCGCAGGGGCACTCGCCCAAGACCATCTGGACGACGCTTGGCGTGGACAGATCAGGGCTCTCCAGAATGAGGTTCGTCGTCGACACCATTCCCGCCGATCTTATCCGCGCCATCGGGCGAGCCCCTGGCATAGGGCAGCCGCGATGGCAGGATTTGGCGGACGCCTTGGCAAAAGACGGAGCCAGAATCCGGGCCGCCCTCGTCGTTGAAGCCCCGGAATTTGCGTCGCTCGCCTCCGACCAGAAATTCATCGTAATCCGTCGGGCTTTCGAAGAGCCAGCCGGGCGCGTGCAGCGCATGGATCGCAAGGAGATTAAGAGCGCGACGGGCAAGCAGATCGCCTATGTTTCCTCGACAGCCAAGGGGCAGACCTTCGCGATCTCCAAGAGTGAAGCCCATTTCTCGGCATGGCTGACGGAGAATCTACCGGATTTGTACAGGCAGTTTCAGGACCGGAACGCTGCGGAGGCGTCCGATGTTGCGAGCTCGCAACAATTAGGGCCCGACGGCGGGTAATCCGGCTGGAAGAGTAAATCGCGTACCCAATCAATTAATCGGAGACATCGACGCAAAAGAAAAAGGCCCCCGAAAACGTCACCGTCCCGGAAGCCCTTCTCAAAGTTAGCACCTAAGAGAATCCCACTTCCGCGAATCGCTGTCAAGAGTCGGCGCCGTTTCGGCGAGCGGTTTTCTTTTGCCCTAATGAGGCAAAGGATCATGCGCACATATTCAACGACGCCTTTTGGGCGGCGATCGCTATCGCTTGCCATGGTGACCGCGCAGGCGGCCACGCGCCATTTCGTGGCAAAGCCCGATGCATCCGAGACTGTCGTCCACAAATGGCGGCTATTCCGGGCGCTGACCGAAGCCAAGGGGCCGCTCGGCGTCACCGACCGGGCGTTGGCCGTGTTGCACGCGCTCCTGAGCTTCCATCAGGAGACGGCATTGACCTTGCCTCAAACCCATTCGAAGGGCGAAGGGGAGGGACGCAATCCGCCAAATCCCGGGATCGTGGTGTTTCCATCTAACAATGAGCTCTCGATCCGCGCCCACGGGATGGCGCCGGCGACCTTGCGGCGTCATCTGGCGTCTTTGGTCGAAGCTGGCCTGATCCTCCGGCGCGACTCGCCGAACGGCAAACGCTTCGCGAGAAGGAGGGAGGCCGGCGAGATCGACGAGGCCTTTGGATTCGATCTGACGCCGCTCGTAGCGCGCGCAGGGGAGATCGAAAACCTTGCCGAAGAAGTGCGCGCCGAAAACCGCGCCGGCGCGTTGCTTCGCGAGAAAATCACCCTTATCCGGCGCGACATCGTCAAAATGATCGAGACCGGCCTGGAGGAAGGGATTTCCGTGGCCCCGACCGCATGGGACGGCGCCGAGATCCATGACTGGGAGGGCCTGCATAAGCGCTATCTGGCGCTTGCCGGGGGGTATGCCCGAAATCTTTCCCGCCCCGAACTAGAGGCTTTGGCCGAGGATCTGTCGACCCTTGCGGCGAAAATCGAGAAGCTCCTGGAAATCCACGTAAAACACCAAAAAAAGAGCGCCAATGAGTCTCAAAATGAGCGTCACATACAGAATCAAACCACAAACATTTCTGACCTTGAACCTAGCCTTCAAGAAGGCCGAGCTGAACCACCCGGGCCAATGATCGGGGAGGCGGACGCCGATAGGGCAGGGGCTTTGGAAACTGAGCCACCCAATCCTAAACTCGGCGGTCGTGGGACCGGCACGCCAAAAACTTATCCGCTCGGCATGGTGCTGCAAGCCTGTCCGGACATCGTCGATTACGCCAAGGGCGGCGAGATTTCCTGCTGGCGCGATTTGGTCGACGCGTCGGCGATCGTACGCTCCGCCCTGGGCGTTTCACCAGACGCCTGGTCGCAGGCGCTCGACGTATTGGGCGAGCATGACGCCTCGATCGTCATCGCGGCCATCTTGCAGCGCGGCGAGGAAATCAGATCTGCCGGCGGTTATCTGCGCGTCCTGACCGCGAAAGCGAGGGCAGGGGAGTTTTCCCTCGGTCCCGTCCTGATGGCGCTGCTGCGCGGCAGGACGGCCAAAGTCGCGCGGGAGCAAAAAAGGGCGGGGTGACGTTTCGAGGCGGTTTCGCGCTCGCGCTCCGGAGACGGTCAAACGCGGCGAACCGTGTGCGGTAATGACAGGGCTGTATATGCGTAATGACAAGTCAGTAGGGACGGTCAAATGCTCAGTATCCGAGATCCTTGAGCGGCTAAACTCGCGAAACGACTCGCTGCTCAGCGCAAGACCACAATGACCGAGGCCATTATCACGGCGTTGGAGAACGAGCTGAAACGCGAGCGGGAGGTGATTCCGCTGCCCGACCGACTTGCGCGTTTAGCCGAAAAGGCGCGTCGACTCGCCGGCCCAGAGTGTCGTGACGTCCCCAAGGACGAAATCGACGAAATTTGAGGACAGTGATGTTCGTGGACACTTCCACGATTGTCGCGATCGTTTGCGGCGAGTCTGACGCGACTGAACTCGCGCAACGACCTCGCAGCCGCGGAGCGTCGATTCACCTCGCCGCTCGTGCGAGCGGAAGCGTGTATGGTGCTTGCGTCAAGACTCGATATACGCCCTCACAGGCGAACGCCTTGTTCGATGATTTTCTCGACGACGCGAATTTGTCGATCGTAGCGATAGACGACAGGATCGGGTCTCCCGCCGTCGCTTGCTTCGAGGCTTTTGGCAAAGGAAGGCATCCTGCTCGACTCAATCTCGGAGACTGCCTGTCCTATGCCTGCGTCAAGGCTGATCATTCGCCGCTTCTATTTAAAGGCAACGACTTTTCACAAACCCAAACACTTGCTGCAACGAGCAAGTGTCAGTCGCCCGCCACACGAGCAGGGGCTGAAACCGCTCACAACCCCGCGGCCTTGGTGAGATTGACCTTGAAGCGGTCGCGTTTGCGCTGGTAGCGGCGGGTCATGTCCGCCGACGCGTGGCCGAGATGCTTTTGCACATGCGCTTCCTCGATTTGCGCCGAAGAAGCGAGGCCGGCGCGCAAGGAATGACCAGAAAAGGCCAGCCGGCGCTCGCCCTCAGGGAGATCGCCGCGGATGCCCGCCGAGAGCGCGGTTCTCTGCACAAGCCGGGCGACATGTTTGTCGGTCAAGCGCTCGGCCGAGACGCCGCCATTCTTGCGGGCGATCGGGCGAAATACCGGCCCATGCGCGATCCGCCCGAGCCGCAGCCAGGTCTCGAGCATGGCGACGGGGCAGGTGAGGGGAGAGGAGCCGCGGCCGATTTCGACCTCGGGCCAGCCGGTCTTGCCGTTGATTGTGAGGAGCAGGCCGCCTCCGTCAGAAGGTTCCGAGGCGTCCAACTCGCCGGTTTCGCCGAGCTGCAAACGCTTGGCAGGGAAAATCTCGATCCAGCCGGTCCCGTCCTCGGTTTGGTCCGGGCCGCAGTCGAGTCCGACGATCTCCGAGCGGCGCAGGCCGCCGGCGAAGCCGATCGCGAGAATGGCCTTGTCGCGTAGGCCGCGCAGGTCATTCTCCAGCGTCGCCAGCATCGCGAGAAGATCCTCGGCGAATATCGCTTCCTTTTGGATTGGCGGACGGCCATGGGCGCGACGAATGCCGGCGAGCACGGTTGCAATATGCCGATCCGACGTATCGAGCGGCGCGCCCAGCTGGCGGTAATGCCAGCAAATCCCGGAGAGGCGTCGTTCAAGGGACGAGACGCTCAAGGGATTGCGCCCCCGCCCATCCTCCATGCAGGCAGCGAGATAGAGTCCGACAGTCTGCGGATCCGGGGGGAGGGGATCGAGCCCTTGCAGGCGCAGCCAGGAGGCGAAGTGCCGCCAATCGGATCCGTAGGCGCGCTGAGTGTTATCGGAGCGGGCGTTGCGGGCGTAGTCCCGCGCCTTTTCGCCGAGCGCAGCCAGATGCTTTGAGGCGGCCCGCTCCGCAACCGGGCCGCGGGCGCCAGTTTCGTCATCCGACGCTGAAAAGGATACTGTCTTTGTCATGTGCTCCGAGCGTCTCAGCCGTTTCGGTTTAGAATTTCGATTCAGCGAGTCTCACAATCCCGCGCGTAATTTGCGCAGCCGCCAGGCTTACAGCTCCCGAAGCCCCGATTCGGCATCGTTGGATGATAGCGAGTCCAGGAATTCAAGCGAGACGTAGTCGCAAAGCGGCGTTGCACGCCCGCTGGAGGCGAGGATTCTGAAAAGACTATTCGCCCGATGCAATCCCTAGCTGACGCTGCATTCCTTCGTGCTCAAGGATGCCGTAAGGCATCGCCCGGGAAACCCGCCGAGCCCACGCCCTAACCCAGTCGGGCTACCGCATGCACACAAGTCTGGGCTTGCGGGGGCGGGCTTGGTTTGATTCCTTTCTGGTGATGAATCGGGAGGGATCGAGGATGGCTTGGCTCGGCGAACTCGGGTCGTTCGGCGACGAACGGCTCAAAAAAGGGGGCGCGATTTTCTGTCGGCGCTGGTCGAGAAGAAGCGCTGCTGCCTGCGCAAGCTCGGCGGCTCCCGGGCTGGCGAGGTGCGGTTCGGGCGCTTCTTGCGCAACCCGAGCGTGACGAAAGAGGAGATGCTGGCGACGGCCGCCGCGCAGACGGGCGGGCGCGTCGCGGGGCGCAAGCTCCTCGTCCTGCAGGACACGAGCGAGCTGAATTTCTCGGGACACGCGGCGAGCAAGCAAGGCTTCGGCACGGTCGGCAACGGCAAGGACATCGGCTTTTTCGTTCATCCGCAGCTCGTCGTCGATGCGCTGACGGGCGGGGTCATCGGGCTCGCCGGCGCGAGCCTGATCAACCGGACGGACGGCGCGGCGAGGGATCGGCGCAAGCGCGGGCCGGATGAGAAAGAGTCGCGCCGTTGGCTCGCCGGCGCGCAGACGGCGGGCGCGGTTCTCGGCGCGGCCGAGGAGATCACCGTCGTCGCCGACCGGGAAAGCGACATTTACGACGAATTCGCCCGCCGCCCCGCCAATGTGCATCTTCTGACGCGCGTGGCGCAGGACCGCGCGCTGGCGAACGGCTCCCGGCTGTTCGCCTTTGCGCGCGCCCTGCCGGAGGCGATGCGCTACGAGATCGAGGTTCCGGCCAAGGGCGCCCGGGCGGCGCGCAAGGCGGTCGTTTCATTGTGCTTCGGCAAAGCCGCGATCGCGCGCCCGCTGACAGCCGACAAGGCGTTGGCGCCGAGCGTGACGCTTTCCCTCGTCGACGTGCGGGAGATCGATCCGCCTGCGGGCGAGGCTCCCGTGCATTGGCTGCTGTCGACGACGCATGCGGTCGAGTCCGTCGAGGACGCACGGCGCATGGTGTTCTGGTATCGCCGGCGCTGGCTGATCGAGCAGATGTTTCGCACCTTGAAGGGCCAATGCCTGCGGGTGGAAGAGAGCCAGATCGTCGAGATGGAGCCGCTGGCGAAACTCACCGTGGCGACGATGATCGCGGCCGCGCGCGTGCTGCAACTGGTGCAGGCGCGCGACGGAGCCACGGGGCAGACGCTCGCCGACGCCTTCGAGGAAGCCGACGCGCCTTTGATCGAAGCCTTGACGGAAAAGCTCGAGGGCAAGACCGAGAAGCAGAAGAACCCGCACGCCAGGGGCACGCTGGCGCGCGCCGCCTGGGTAATCGGCCGCCTCGGCGGCTGGTCCGGCTACGTCGGCGGCGGCTACAAGCCGCCCGGCCCCAAAACCATGTATGACGGCCTCGTGGAATACGACGCCATCAGGCGCGGCTGGACCATCGCGAGACTTGTGTGACTCCCGTAGCCCCGCAAGGGGGAGGGGCTAGGCTGTGTCGTCGTGAGAAGCTTCGCGTCGAACCGTGGTGGAAAGCGCGCGTCGATGGGTCAGTGACTTGCCGTAACGGCGAATTGCCGCTATCTAAACGGCATATCGCCTACCTCTATGGAGACCGCTCATGTCTGGCGGCAACGCTCTCGATTTCGCCAAGGTCGGCGCGATCCTCGAAATCGGCGCGACGGACAGCCGCGAAGCCGCCGAGGCGACTCGGCGTGGGCTCCCGGTCGCGGCGCTGGATGAGGTCGTGAAATCGGGCCGGCTCACTCTAACGGAGGCTGACAGAATCGTTCTTCCGCGGAAGACGCTCGCCCACAGGCGGAAAATCGGATCACTCACGCCAGACCAGTCCGATCGGCTCATCCGCGTCGCACGCGTAATCGCGGTCGCCGAGACCACCTTCGGATCCAAGGAAAAGGCGTCCCGCTGGCTTCGCCGACCGACTACAGCCTTCGATGGCGACGCGCCGATCTCGCTTCTGGACACGAGCGAGGGCAGCCGCCAAGTCGAGCATTTCCTTGCCAGGATCGACCACGGTCTAGCGGCCTGATGAATGTCTGGAGAATCTGTCGCAAGCCGTTCGCCGACTTGTCCGGCGACGGCGCCCGCCTCCATGGCGGTCGCTGGAACTCTCCGGGATGGCCGGTTGTCTACACAGCGGAAACGGCGGCCCTCGCCGTCCTCGAAGTCCGAGTCCATTTGGATCTCGACTGGACAGTGCTTCCGGACGACTACGTCCTAATGGAGATTGATCTCCCGGACGACCTCTCGCGCCAAGAAATCGGGGATATTCCGACCAATCCGATCGCGGTCGGCGACAGCTGGCTCGCCTCCGGCGCATCTGCGCTTCTGAAAGTTCCTTCCTTCATCATTCCGGAGAGCGCAAACATCCTGATCAACGTCGCCCATCCGAACGCGGCGCGCGCTGCCACTGCCGCAATCAGACCGTTTTCATTCGACGAACGCCTCTGGCGTCCCCGCTGAGGCCGGGAGGCGACTAATCAACATTGCAAGCACTCGGCAGGGGGCTGATGCCGAAGTCAGGAATGAAAACTCCGGGGTGGCCTGTTCTCGTTTCTTTTTGCTTGGTATCCAGGCGATTCGCATCGGCGCTCGCGTTCCACCCGTGTCGTCGCGGTCGCCCCTGTACGCCGTTCTCGTCGCGGCCTGAATATCAGCGCGGCGGCGTCGGCTCGACGTGGAATTCAACGCCCGCCTGCTTTTGCAAATAGCCGATAATTCCGAACAGATTGCGGGCTTGCGGATTGCCGCGTGGACTACCCTGACCGAAAACCCCGTCGAGCACGCCGCGGCGCTGGCGGTGGCCGACGCCGAGGAGGGAACGAACCTGCGCCGAGTTTTTGCAATGTCTCACGGCCTCCAAGTTGGTCGCCAAAACAGCAGGGGTCGGGGCCGATAGCGGCCCAGTTCCATAAATTATCCTCGAATCCCACAAATTTCGGGTCTTTGCGTCCCATAAATTGTGAATCGGAAATCCCCGAAATTATGCGCGATCACGCCGCGTTGTGCGTCGAATCCCACAAATTCCGATTCTCTGACACCCACAAATTCCGCATTCCGACAGATTTTCCAGGCTTCGGCGGCTGCAGTCCACCGATGAAGCGCGAAGCCGGTCCGACGATGAAGCGCGAAAATCCGACGCCTGAATTCGATTTTTCCTGGCTGTCCACCTAATGGACGCGAGCGACACGCCCGGTCTCGTTGGGGTTTCGCATAATGTCCGATAAGCGCACATTATCGGACCTAGATATGATGCGACAAGAGCGGCGGTT
>NZ_JAERVJ010000013.1 GCF_016745395.1 Methylocystis sp. Sn-Cys | reverse complement strand
CGGCGGCGCGTCTGCGCGAGGATGACGCCGCTTTGCGCGACGCGCTGCTGCTCGCCGCCCCAGGGGCGGCGCTCAGCCCCGCCGGGCGCCTGCACGCGCTGTTTCGCTTGTTCGGGGCGCCGCGGTTCACGGGCGACCATGACGATGTCGAACGCGCCGGGGAGCTGCTGGGCCTTGCCGGCGACAGGGCCGGCTATGCCGAGATCATTCGCGGGCGTTGTCACGTTAACGACTGGGTAGCGTTTTTGGCCCGACAAGACCGGCATGACCCAACCGCCCGTGAGCTACAAGCGCCACCGCTTCCCGCCGCAAATCATCGCCCACGCCGTCTGGCTCTACTTCCGGTTCCCGCTCAGCCTACGTCTTGTCGAGGAGATGCTGCTCGAACGCGGGATCGTTCTCTCCTACGAAACCATCCGCCGCGGGGCCATGAAATTCGGACCCGATTATGCCCGCCGCCTGAAGCGCAAAAAGCCGGGTCGGCGCGACGTCTGGTATCTCGATGAGGTGGTCGTCTCGATCAACGGTGAGAAGCGCTATCTCTGGCGCGCCGCCGATCAGAACGACTACGTCCTCGACGAAATCGTCCAGTCTCGCCGCGACACCAAAGCCGCCGGGCGATTGCTGAAGCGCCTTCTCCATAAACAGGGCTCCCGCCCTCGCCGCATGGTCACCGACAAGCTCGGCTCCTACGCCGCAGCGCGCCGGAAGATCATGCCGAGCGTCGAACATCGATAGCACAAGGGTCTGAACAACCGCGCCGAAAATTCTCATGTCCCGTTGCGAAAGCGGGAGCGAGCAATGCAGGGGTTTCCATCGTGGCGCGGGTTGCGTTTCGTCGACGTCTTCTCCGCGCTCCGCGACCTCTTCGTCCCGTCCCGACTTTCCGCCGTTCTGCCTTCGCCATCCATCTGCATCGCCTCGGGGCGATGGCAGAGTGGAAATCCGTGACGACAGCCGCCTGAAATCAGGCCAATCGGTTTCAACGCGCCCGCGTCCAGTTGATGTGACATCGCCGTTTTTCCTAAGCCGCCAGGTTGGGTAGGAGTTCGGCGCTTAGCCCAAGAATGCAGAATGAATTCGAATCGCAGGAGGCCGCCCCTTCGACGCGCCACAATCGAGAAACAAATCTGACTGGAATGTCATGATCTCGTCATGGATAATGGATTGATCGAAACCGGTTCAGTTGACGAAGGCGAGCGCAGGCGCCCGATGCTCGAAACAATATCTGGCGGCAAGACAAAGCTATTGATTGCGCTTCCTGAAAAACTCAAGTTATCGCCACGTGGCAGGCTTCTGCTGCCGGCGGGGATTGTGCTCGCCCTCGCGTGGGCTTTCTTTGGCGCCAGAACGCTCTCTGGTGGCGGGACGCCAGCTGGTCCCAGCGCGCGGGACAGCCACGCGCCGACGGTGCGCCGAGGAGGCGCGATCTTTGTGCTGGAGGGCTCGCCCCTCAGGGGGCGGATCGCCGTCGCTCCCGTCGAACTCAAGACAATAAGCCGCAGCCGCGTGGTCACCGGGACGGTGGAAGCCGACCCTGCCCGGACTGTGAGGATTCTCGCGCCGGTGACCGGGCGCGTGGGCGAGCTCAACGTCGAGCTTGGCGACAACGTCAAGAAGGGTCAGCCGCTCGCCACGATCGACTCCGGCGACCTCGCGCAAGCAGTTGCTGATGCGGAAAAAGCGCGGGCGACGGTCAAGCTCACGAAAAGCGCGATGGAAAGGGCGGTCGGCCTGAACAAGGCGGGCGGCCTCGCGCTGCGTGAACTGGAACAGGCCCAGAACGATTACCGCCAGGCCACGACGGAGCTCAAACGCGCCGAGGCGCGGCTTGAGGTGATCGGCGACAGCGGCCAAGTTTCCGGGCAGCGAAAGATCGTCCTTACCGCGCCCATCGACGGCACGATCACGGCGCTCGAAACCGCGCCCGGCGACTTCATCGACAACGCGACCGAGTCGATGATGACGGTCTCGAACCTCGCGAAGGTCTGGGTGACGGCAAGCGTCCAGGAAAAGGATCTCTCGTTCGTTCAGAAGGACGAGCGGGTGGAGGTTTCGCTTCTCGCCTATCCGGGAGAGGTGTACTCCGGCCGGGTGCAGATCATCAGCCAGCTCCTTGAAGCCGACACGCGGCGCAACAAGGTGCGCATCTCCTTCGAAAACCCCTATGCCATCTTCAAGCTGAACATGTTTGCGACGGTGCGCTTTTTTGCGCCGGCGACGCAGCAGGTTCTCGTGCCGTCGTCTGCGCTGTTCATGGTCAACGACACGACGAGCGTTTTCGTCGAGACCGCCCCCTGGACCTTTCAGCGCAAGCCGGTCGTTACCGAGTCCGATTACGAGGGCGCGACGATCGTTCGCGGGCTCGAGGCGGGACAACGCATCGTCGTGCGTGGCGGCATCCTTCTCAATGATTGAGCGTATCGTCGAATTCTCCCTCCGGCGCCGCCTGATCGTCATGCTCGTCACGATCATCGTCTGCGGCTACGGACTCTATTCCTGGACGCGGCTGAACGTCGAAGCCTATCCGGAGATCGGCGACGTCACGGTCATCGTCTCATCCAAGGCCACAGGTCTTGCGGCGGAGGAAGTCGAGCAGCAGATCACCATTCCGCTGGAGCGCGCGCTGGCGAGCACGCCGGGCCTCTTCACCATCCGCTCGACCAGCACCTTCGCCCTGTCGCTCGTCACGATGGTGTTCAAGGACGGCGTCGAGGATTACTGGGCGCGCCAGCGCGTTCTGGAACGCATCGCCCAGGTCTCGCTTCCGTCCAATATCCAGCCCGTCCTTGGGCCATTAACCGGACCCACCGGCGAAATCCTGCGTTACACGCTCGAGTCGGACGTCAAGAATCTCGAAGAGCTGTCCGAGATTCAGCGCTGGATGGTCGTGCCCGCGCTCAATCAGGTGCCGGGTGTCGCGAGCGTCGCCAATTTCGGCGGCCTCACCCGCCAGTTCCAGCTCGAAATTGATCCGGTCGGGTTAGAGCGCTACGGCCTTGGTCTTGGCGACATCACCAGCGCCATTGTTGCGAATAGCGCCAGCGCCGGCGGCAGCCGCATTACCCGCGGCGAGCAGTCCTATGTCATCCGCAGCATCGGCCTCATTCGCAACAAGGAGGATCTCGGCAACATCGTCATCGCCGAGCATGGCGGCGTTCCCGTTCTGACGCGCGACGTGGGCGTTCCGCGCTACAGCCACCAGGAACGCGAGGGGATGCTCGGGAAGGACCACAACCCCGACGCGATCCAGGGCGTCGTGCAAATGCTGAAGGGCGAAAACGCCTCCCAGGTGCTGAAAGCGCTCCACGCCCGTGTGGACGAGCTTAACGCGCAACTCGCGGCGCAAGGCGTCGCGATCATTCCCTACATGGACCGCAACGAGCTTGTGGAGGCCACGGTTTCAAAGGTTGGGCACACGGTGGTCGAAGGCGTTGTCCTCGTCATCGTCGTGTTGATCGCCTTCCTCGGCAGCCCACGTAGCGCAATCGTCGTCGCCCTGACGATCCCCGTCTCGCTTTTGATCGCCTTCATCTTCATGAATTTCACGCGGCTTCCGGCCAATCTGCTGTCGCTCGGCTCTATCGATTTCGGCATCATCGTCGACGGCGCCATCATCGTGACGGAAGCCATCCTGCGGCTGCGGGAACACAATCCCGGCCGCGAACTCGAAGTCGTCGACGTGCAATTCGTCGTCGGGCAGATCATCAAGCCCATCTTCTTCGCCACGATCATCATCATCGTGTCTTACGTGCCGCTTCTCGGCCTAGAGCGCGTCGAGGCGCGGCTCTTTTCGCCTGTGGCCTATACGATCGTCTATGCGCTGTTCGGCGCGCTTCTCTACACGCTGATGCTGGTTCCGAGCCTCGGCTATCTCGCCCTGCGCAGGCCCTCGAAGCCCTTTCACAACGTCGTGCTAGCGCGAATGGAGGAGAGCTACCGTCAGGCGCTGCATTTTTGTCTGGAGACGCCGCGCGCGGTCTATATGGCCACGGCCGTCGCCATCGGCGGTTTCGTCGTGGCCGGGGCGACCATCGGCCGCGACTTTCTGCCCAATCTCGACGAGGGTTCGCTCTGGTTGCAGGTGCAATTGCCGAGCGGCATCTCCTTCGAGAAGGCGAATGAAATGGCGAGTGACTTGCGCCGCGCCGTTCTCGAGTTTCCCGAGGTGTCCTATTCGATCACGCAGATCGGCCGCAACGACGACCGCACCGATCCCTGGACCATGAGCCACATCGAGGCGCCGATCGGGTTGAAGCCTTACGACCAGTGGCCGGCGGGAGAAACGAAGGAAAAACTTGTCCGGCGCCTGACCCAGCGGCTCGCCGAACTGCCGGGCATGGAGATAAGCGTCAGCCAGCCGATCATCGACAATGTCAACGAACTGGTGAGCGGCGCGCACAGCGCGCTCGTCGTCAAAGTCTTCGGCGAGGATCTGAAGGAGACGCGCCGCATCGCCAACGGGATTGTCGAGGTGTTGCGGCAGGTTCCCGGAACCACGCAGTCGTCGATCGTGCAGGAGCCACCGATTCCGCAGATCGCCTTTCTCATAGACCGCGCCGCCGCCGCCCGTTATGGCATCAACGTCTCCGACGTCTCCAACCTGATCCAGGTCGGCGTGGGCGGCGCTTCCATCGGCCAAATATACGTCAACGACCGCACCTACGACGTGACGGTGCGCTACCCGCCGCAGTCGCGCAACAGCCCCGAGTCGCTAAGCGAACTTTTCGTCAAGACAACGAGCAACGCGCAAATCCCGCTGTCGCAGATCGCGAAGATTTCCTTGCAGAACGGCGAGAGCGCGATTTCTCATGAGAAGACGCGTCGCGTTCTCACAGTGCGTGTCGACTATGCCGATCGTGACCTCTCGTCCTATCTGGCGGAGGCACAGAAGAAGATGGTCGAAGTCGTTCGCCACGATCCCGCTTCCGTCAGCGTTGTCTGGAGCGGCAAGTTCGAGAATGCGCAAAGGGCCCAGTCTCGCCTGACGACGATCGTCGGCATCGTGCTCGTGCTCATGTTGCTCATCCTCTATTTCGCCTTTGGAAAGCTCCGCAATGCGGCGCTCATTCTCGGCATCGTCCCGCTCGCAGCGCTCGGCGGCCTGCTGGCCCTGCACGAAACGGGCGAAACGCTGAATGTGGCCACGGGTGTCGGCTTTCTTGCCCTCTTTGGCGTTGCCGTGCAAAACGGCGTCATCATGGTGTCGCATCTCAACCGCCTCACAGCCGTCCATGTCTCCTCCGTCCGGACGCGCCGCATCGGCGCCACGGCGAACGATGACGTCACCGGTGACGAGCTTTCAGCGCTGCGCGACGGCGTCCTCGACGGTGCAGTCGATCGGTTCAGATCGGTGCTGCTCACATCAACCGTCCCCGCCGTCGGCATGCTCCCGGCGGCGCTTGCGACGGGCGTCGGCAGCGACGTCCAGCGCGGCCTCGGCACGGTCATCGTTGGCGGTCTCTTGGTCGCAACGCTGCTGACGCTCTTCATTCTCCCGACGCTTTATTTCGTGATTGAGCGTTTCATGGAGACGCGAGTTTCCGCCGCCGCCGCGCGGGAAAGCGCGTGAAATGACACGCGATTGCGTCAGATCACGTCGATTTTCGCCGACTGTGCGCCGAGCGCGCCTGCTTGCCTCAGCTTGCCTCGCTCTATCCTCCTGCGCGGTCGGCCCGGACTTCGCGCCGCCGCCAGCGCCGGCAGCGCCCGGCTTCACGCCCGAGCGCGCGGCGTCACCCGGCGAGGGGCAACGTTTCGCGCAGGGCCAGGACATCCCCGCACAATGGTGGACGCTCTTTCGCTCCAAGCCGCTCGACGCGCTGGTGAAGGAGTCGCTACAAAACAATCCCTCGCTACAGGCCGCCGAGGCGGCCGTGCGCGTCGCTTATTACAATGCCGAGGCGCAAAAAGGCGGCTTCTTCCCGCAGGTTTTTCTCAACGCCAATGACAGCAACAATCTCCAGTCGAATAACCGCTCTCTAGACTCCATCAATCAGACGGTCTTCAATCAGTCCTTTCCAACGCCGGCAAATCTCGCAACTGGCGCGGCCGTGCCCAACATTCCGCAGAGTACGCCGAACGCAAACTACGGCCTGTTCCTGAAGCAACTGACCGTCAGCTTCACGCCCGACGTCTGGGGTGGAAACGCGCGCGCCGTCGAGTCCCTCGTGGCGCAGACCGCGCAGCAGAACTGGCAGTTGGAGGCCGCCCATCTCGCGCTGACGACCAACGTCGTCGTGGCGGCGATTCAGGAAGCAGCAATCCGGGGTCAGATCGAGGCGACACGCACGATCATCACGATTCTGCATGAAACGCTTGAAATCCTGAACCGGCAATATACCTTCGGGTCGATCGCAAAGGCGGACGTGATCGCCCAGGAGGCGGCGCTCGCGCAGGCCGAGCAGACGCTCCCGCCGCTTGAGAAGCAGCTCGCCATCCAGCGAAACCTTCTGACCGCACTTGCCGGCCGCCTGTCGTTCGAGGGGGCCGGCGAGACATTCGAGCTCGCACGTTTCACGCTGCCATCAACTGTTCCCTTGAGCCTGCCGTCACAGCTCGTCGCGCAGCGCCCCGACATCATGGCGGCTGAGGCGAACCTCCATGCTGCCTCGGCGGCGGTCGGCGTCGCCGCCGCCAACCGCCTGCCGAACATCACTCTCTCCGCGAATGTGGGGGCGAGCGCCTTCAAGGTTGCACAATTGTTTGCCCCCGGCACGGGTCTCTACACGGCGGCGGCAAATCTCTCGCAGCCGATCTTCGACGGCATGACGCTGCTAAACAAGCAGAAGGCCGCAGAGGCCGCGTTGGAGCAAACCGACGCGCAATATCGCAGCACGGTCATCAACGCATTCCAGAATGTCGCAGACGCATTGCGCTCGCTGCAATCCGACGCAAAGGCCGTCTCGACCGCGCGCAAGGCAGAAGACGCCGCAAAACGAAGCCTCGACATCGTTCGCATGCAGCTCAGATATGGTCAGGTTTCGCAGATCGCTGTGCTCAACGCCCAGCGCACCTTTCTGCTGGCCTCGCTCTCTCGTGTCCAGGCAGAGGCGACAAGATTGTCCGACACTGCGGCGCTCTTCATGGCGCTCGGCGGCGGCTGGTGGAATCGTTAAGGGAGCTAGAGCGAGGCGCGTTGTTACGTTAACGACTGGGTAGCGTTTTTGGCCCGACAAGACCGGCATGACCCAACCGCCCGTGAGCAAATCATCGCCCACGCCGTATCGGAGGCCTTCCAAGTTCCTCGATCGTGGATGTGAGGCGTGAGTTGCGCTGGAATTGCTGCCGGCCCGAGCGGAGCACCGGCGATCGCGCCCGCCATGGCGGCTGTCGTGTCAACCTCGCCGCCGACGGCAATCGCCGTCAGGATCGTCTCCCAGTAATCGTCCGGCGACCGCAGAAAGCTATAGAGCGCCCAGAGGACGCTTGACGTGACGAACGGTGAGATGCCCTCCCATTTCTGACACTCGCCAGCGGCGCCATTGGGACGTAGGTTGAGCAAAGTTGGAGGCTTTGTCGCAAACTTTGTTTATGGACGCGATGAGCGTGTGAGAGTGACGTGGCTCGCGCAGCGAGGGCATAGAACTGCTGCGCAGGACGCAATTTGCCCCTGGTCTGCAACTGGTCCTTTCGGATCATATGCATGAGCTCGATCCCCGAGAGTGTCGCAGCAGCCGATCGAAATGTTTGAAGCCCAACATCGGCCGCGTCGCTCGCTTCACCGCTCGATGGTCCTGTTCGACGATATTATTGAGATATTTGTTAGGCTGGATTTCGATGTCCGCTTCATGCTCTGATGGCCCATCAAGCGAGCATCCTTGCCAAGAAGTCCGTGCCTATCGCTCGGCAGAAGAGGCGCTGCGACTGACGCAGCAAAATCTCCTGGCTGGCACAGGCCTTTTGATCGACGTGCTTCAGGCCCAAGGCGCAGCCGACCAAGCGCGCCTCAGAAACGCAACGGCGTTGGTCCAGTACAATCAGGCGCAGATCAATTTGCTTGGTGCGATCGGGCTTCTTTGCGTGGAGAACATAGAGCCTCGGCTCCCCGAACTCGCGGGCAATTATCTTGGCCGCAAAATCGATGCCCAGCATTCTTGCAGGAGGTCGACGCCAGAGCCGTCGCAGTGACGGCGCCGAAGATGTTGAATTACGATAGGGACTTGACTTCTAGCAGCGGGACGGCAAATTGTCGCCGCATGGGGAAGCGATCTCCCCACGAGGCGACATGCCCAAGAATCGCGTCCGGTTTTCCACCAAGGGCGCACTATGTCGTCAATCAACTCGATCTCCCCAGACAAGCTCGCGCGTCTCATCGGAGTCGCACATTGTCCCGCGCTCATCGACGTGCGGGCGGATCAGGACTACAAGGCCGACCCCCGCTTCCTTCCGGGCGCGTTACGTCGCCATGGGGAATCCGTCGCAGACTGGGCCTCCGAATTCGTGGGGCAAGCGGTCATCGTCATTGATCGCACGGGCCGGCACGCCAGCGAAGGCGTTGCAGCCTGGCTACGCCATGCCGGCGCCACGTCCGCCGATATCCTGACTGGCGGGCATGAGGCGTGGGCCAAGGCCAACGCCCCGCTCATCCAAGCGGCTAAGCTGCCTCAGCGGGACGCTCTCGGGCGAACGATCTGGGTTACGCGCTCGCGTCCGAAAGTCGATCGCATTGCTTGCCCTTGGCTTATCCGCCGTTTCGTCGACCCTAACGCCGTCTTTCTGTTTGTCGCGCCGGCCGAGGTGACGGCAGTAGCGGAGCGTTTCGGGGGCGCGGCCTTCGATATGGAGGGGGTGTTTTGGAGTCATAGGGGCGAGCGTTGCACGTTCGACACCATGATCGAGGAATGGGGCTTGGCGATAGAGCCGCTGCAAAGATTGGCCGTGATCGTTCGCGGCGCGGATACGGCCCGTCTTGGTCTCGCCCCAGAGGCGGCAGGGCTGCTGGCGGCGTCGCTCGGCCTCTCCCGCATGTACGCGGATGATCTCGAGCAGCTCGAAGCCGGGATGGCCCTTTACGACGCTTTTTATCGTTGGTGCAGAGACGCGACGGATGAACCCCACACTTGGCCGGCGACCAAGTCAGGGAGAGCTCCGTGAATCTGCATATCCAAACCGTTGCGAGCCAACATGGCGTTTCGCTAGGTGAAGCCTTCCGCGTTTGGGCGCGCGTCGCTTTGCTGAGCTTCGGCGGACCTGCGGGCCAGATTGCGGTGATGCACCGGATCATCGTCGAGGAAAAGAAATGGGTGCCGGAAAGCCGCTTCCTGCACGCGCTCAACTATTGCATGCTGTTGCCTGGTCCCGAGGGTCAGCAGCTCGCCACCTACATCGGCTGGCTCATGCACCGGACCCTCGGCGGCTTGATCGCCGGCGGGCTGTTCATCCTTCCCGGCGTCATCTCGATCATGGCGCTCAGCATCGTCTACGCGCTCTGGGGGAATGTCGGGATCGTTGCGGGGCTGTTCTTCGGGTTGAAGGCTGCCGTGCTCGCCGTCGTCGCCGAAGCGGTTATTCGGATCGGCAGGCGCGGCCTCAAAACCTTGCAGATGCGACTTCTGGCCACCGCTTCATTCGTCGGCATTTTCTTCTTCGCCGTGCCGTTCCCGCTCATCATCCTTGCCGCGGCGCTGATCGGCTACATCGAAGCGGCGCGCGGAAATCCTGCTTTCGCTGCCGCTGGGCATGGCTCGGCGCATGAGGATGGCGAAAGCCTTCTGGGCGACGCCACGCCCTCTCACGCGCTGCCGTCCAAGAAGCGCGCGCTGCGCGTAAGCGCAATTTGGCTGGCGCTTTGGCTCGTTCCTGTCGCGGCGATCGTATTCGTCAGCGGCGCTGAAAGCGTCTTTTCGCAAATCGCGGTGTTCTTCAGCAAAATGGCTGTGGTCACTTTTGGCGGCGCTTACGCGGTCCTCGCCTATGTCGCCCAGCAGGCTGTCGAAAGCTATCGCTGGCTGACGCCCGCGGAGATGCTCGACGGGCTTGGCATGGCGGAAACCACGCCCGGCCCGCTCATCATGGTGTTGCAGTTCGTGGGCTTCATGGCGGCGTTTCGCGCGCCGGGCGATTTACCTCCATTGCTCGCCGGCGCACTCGGCGGCTCGCTCGCCACTTGGGTGACGTTTGCTCCTTGTTTCCTCTGGATATTCCTCGGCGCGCCCTACATCGAAAGAGTTCGCGCCAACAAGGCGCTTTCGGGCGCTTTGGCCGCGATCACAGCGGCCGTGGTGGGTGTTATCCTCAACCTCGCCATCTGGTTCGCGATCCACACGGTCTTTCGCAGGACCGTCGCCCTGAATGGCTACGGGCTGTCGTTTGAGGCGCCCGTGCTGAGGAGCGTGGATTCATGGAGCTTCGCTCTCTCGGTTGGCGCCGCGATAGCGATCTTCCGGTTTCGCATCGGAATGCTCCAAACCCTCGCGTCCTGCTGCTTAGGCGGGATGGGGCTGTATCTCGCGGGGGCAATCTAGGCAATCAACGAAAAGGAGAAACCCATGAAAAAGGCGCTCACGGCAGTCGCGGCGCTCGGCCTACTCATCCCCGCGTCGGCTTTCTCCGCGGAAATGGATTGGTCGCAAGTCGACTCTGCAATCGGCAAAAAGGCCGCGGTCGTCGGCACGGTGCATAAATACGGCCTGCCGCGCAGCGATCTCCACGTCACGCTCGATGGCGTCGTCATCAAACCCGGCCTCGCGCTTGGCGGATGGATCGCATTCGAACCCACGGGCCGTACGACCATGATGATGGGCGACCTCGTGCTCACCGAAACCGAGGTGACGCCGGTCATGCGCGCCTTGCTGGCGAACGACGTCAAAGTGACGGGCGTGCATAACCACCTGCTGCGCGCGAGCCCCGCCACCTACTACATGCATATCGACGCGAATGGCGATCCCGCCAAGCTGGCCGGGATCGTTCGCGAGGCGCTCGCGGCGACCAAGACTCCCTTCGAGCCCTCAGCCAGCCCTGCGGGCGAACCTCCGAAGCTCGGGTTCGACACGGCGCAAGTGGATGAGGCGCTCGGCGCCCAAGGGAAAAACAACGGCGGCATTTATCAATTCAGCATCCCCAGGGCCGACAGCATAAAGGCAGGCGGCATGGCGGTCGACCCAGCTATGGGGACAGCTATCGCCATCAACTTCGAGCCGACCGGAGACGGCAAAGCGGCGATCAGCGGGGATTTCGTTGCGGAAGGTAGGGAGGTTGAACCGCTCCTGAAAGCGCTGCAATCCAACGGGATCGAGGTGACGGCGCTGCATAACCATATGCTCGATGACGAACCCAGGCTCTTCTTCGTCCATTTCTGGGCCAATGACGACGCTGTGAAACTGGCCCATGGCTTGAGAGCGGGGCTCGACATCATGCATGTAGCGCCGAGGAGCTGACGCGCAGAATAGAGGCTTGCCGTGAAGCTCGACGACGTCAAGCGCGAGCGATCTCTCCTCTACATGGAGAGATATGTCGATGAAGGGGCGAAGACCTACAGCGTCCTCGCCTCGCGAACCGAAGCCGCGCCCTGCTATCGCCCTGAAAGCGAGCAGGCTTCATTCGATCTCGTCGTCGTGTTCGTTCCTCCCGAACGCGTCTCGGTCTATGAGGCGGATTGTCATTCGGGCCTTTCGAGGCGCTATCTCACAGAGGAAGGCGTCCTTTTCCCCATCCACCCTGAGACTTGGGGAAGCGATGAGGTTCCTGGGCTCGCCGACATTCGTACCCTGCCGCGGGCGCCTGCGATTCACGTCGCCCCCACGGCCTCGACTCGAACGGTGTTGGTTCTGGATGCTGACGAGAACATTCCAGCGCACTTCATCAAGCTCCATTATCCCTTCTACATCTCCCGCTTCAAACGAAAGCTCCGGCGCAAGGACATCCACAACGCGGTCGCCGCGACGCGCGAGCTTGCATTCATAAACTCGCCGAGGTTTGCCTATCTGCCTGAGGTCATGGGGGTCATTTTTGGCGCCGGAGAAGAAGCGTGGGGCTATCTCATACGGGAAGCAACGGCCTACCCGCCGATCGGCGGACATTTCCTCATACCCTGCTTCGCGCTCTATGCGGGAGATCGGCGCGACCCCGGACAGGCGCCTTTGCTGGTGCAGCTCATCGACCATCATCAAGCCGACCCCGCGTCTTTTGTCGTCGATGAGATTATCGCGCCGATCATCGAATGCTGGTCGAAGGTCGTGCACGAGTGCGGGCTTCTCCTACAGTCCCACGCCCAAAATCTTCTGCTCGAAGTCGACGAGAAGCTCGCGCCGCGCCGGATCGTTCACCGCGATTTCGACGTGTGGGTCGATCTTGCCGCCCGCGAAAATGCGGGGTTGCCGAACCCGTTCATCGACATGGACAGCCGGCCAGACAAGGTGCACCCGATCGACCAGTTTTACAGCTTGATTTACGACCGCTTCATGGGGCGCGGTTTCTTCGATTACCTTCTGCGTCTCTTGTCGTTCCACTACGGGACCAACGAGGAAGCGATACGCAAGGCAGTGCGAGATATCTTCCACCGGGCGTTCCCCGACGCTGACCGTGTCTTCCCAGCGCACACGACCTATTATTTCTCCGACGTCCCGCCTCCCGGGCGAGATTTCGATCTCGAGGATACGGGGCAAGCGCCAACATGGCGATAGCATTGCGAGGAGACGATGAAGGCTCCGCTCCGGTCACTCGTCGCGGCGCGCGGGCTCCGCGATTTCGGCGACGGTTTCTTCGCAGTGTTGCTGCCCGTGTACCTGACGGCGCTGGGCTATTCCTCGTCCCAGATTGGCGTGCTCGCCGGGACGGCCCTGTTCGGCTCTGCCCTGCTCACTCTAACAATCGGCGTCCTGGGCGCCCGTTATGAACATCGCAACCTGCTGATATTCACCGCCGGGCTGATGACCTTAACCGGCGTCGCCTTTTCATTGACGCACTCCTATCTTGTCCTGCTCCTTGTCGCCTTCTTGGGTTCGGTAAACCCCTCGGCGAGCACGGCAAGTTTCTTCGTGCCTGTCGAGCACGCCGTTCTCGCACGCGAAGCAGGGGATGCCGACCGAACGCAAGCTTTCGCGCGTTACAGTCTCGTTGGCGGATTGGCTGGCGCCGCGGGCGCACTGGCGGCTGCAACGCCCCATCTGCTGATGCGCATGGGATGGTCGCAGTTGGAGGGGCTCCGGGCGATGTTCGTTTCCTATGCCGTGCTCGGCCTGGCAGGCGGCTTGCTTTACAGCCGCCTTCCATTATCTCCGTCCACGCCCCGAGCTGAGCATGCCCCCGTTCTCGGCCCATCGCGCAAAATCGTCTACAAGCTGGCTGCGCTTTTCAGCCTCGACGCCTTTGCCGGAGGCTTCTTGGTCCAGTCGCTGTTCGCGCTCTGGCTCTTTCACAAGGGGCTGTCGCTCTCGGCGTCGAGCGCCTTCTTCTTCGTGTCAGGGATATTGTCTTCGCTCTCCTATCCCGTGGCGTCACGCCTTGCGAAGCGTTTCGGCTTGGTGAACACAATGGTCTTTACGCATATCCCGGCCAGCCTATGCCTTATCGCCGCGGCTCTGTCTCAATCTCTCGGAGTCACGATCGGATTCTTGCTGTTGCAGGCGGCGCTCTCGCAAATGGACGTTCCGGCGCGCTCGTCATATGTGATGGCAGTGGTCAGCGAAGACGAACGAACCGCAGCGGCAAGTTTCACGTCGGTCCCCCGCAGCCTTGCGGCGTCGCTTAGCCCCGCTCTCGCGGGAGGGCTATTTTCGTCGCCTTGGGCTGGCGCTCCTCTCATCATATGCGGCGGTCTCAAGATAACTTACGATCTGCTTCTGCTGTGGCAGTTCAGCTCTTTAAAGGCGCCAGAAGAGGTAAGTCGCCGCCCGTCGCGTTGACTGCCGGATGGTTGGGGCCGCGACCCTCTGAAGCCCTGCACCTTTCCAGTCGGTTGAAACGCTTGAAGACATTTTGTCGCTCGCCTGCCGGAAGGCCAGGCCCGTTATGGTTCTGTCGCAGTAACGGCGAGCAGCAGGCCTCTCGAGGCTTACGCCGCGAGTGCGTAGAACTGCTTTGCTGGGCACAATTTGCCCGTCTTTTGCAACTGCCCCTTTCGGATCATGTGCATGGGCTCGACGCCGGCGAGCGTCGCCGCGGCCGAGCGAAAGGATTTGAACCCGAGCGCCGGCCGCGCCACCCGCTTGATCGCTCGGTGGTCCTGTTCGACGATGTTGTTCAGATATTTCCTTCGCCGGATTTCGATGTCCGCCTCGTGCTCTGCGTTGTAGCTCTCGATTGCAGCGGTGTTGGCGCCGCACTTGTCGATCGTGATCTTCTTGGGCGCGCCGTTCTGACCGATCGCTCGCCGTAGCAGGCCATCTGGCTGATGGTCGCGAGACCGCAATCTTGAGTCACCTCGCAATTCAAGCGATGGACCAAGGCATACAAGTAGTTGATCAAGGACGGGCGCGAAGTGCTGCCGGTGCAGAGCGTCTGCCTCACAGTTCCGCTCGCTCCCTATGCGCCCGACCGTCGGCTTCATCGGAACAGCGACTGAACGAAACTGAAAAAGGGGTCAGTCGCTGATCTCCCGGCGGTTGCCGAACACCGTCGCGTTGTCAATTTAGTGGTTTTCCTGCAAAGGGGACCGCCGAATGACCCTAGCCGAGCACGAGCGTCAAAAGCCTGTGGCCGTCGTCACTGGGGCGTCGGCGGGGATTGGACGCGCCATTGCTGTTGCATTCGCAAGGCGTGGCTATCGTGTCGCGCTTCTCGCAAGAAGCCCCGAGGGTCTCGATGGGGCGCTCCATGACGTGAAGCAGGCCGGCGGCGAACCATTCGAATTGGTGACCGACGTGGCGAAAGCGGACGAGGTCTTCGCCGCGGCCGAGGCAGTGACCGCCAGATGGGGCCGCATCCATGTGTGGGTCAATGACGCGATGGAGACGGTCGTCGGCCCCGTCGACAGCATCGCGCCCGAGGAGTTCCGACGCGTCACGGAAGTGACCTATCTCGGCGTCGTGCATGGCACGCTCGCCGCGTTGCGCCATATGCGCCCGCGCGACGAGGGGCACATCGTCCAGATCGGCTCGGCTTTGGCCTATCGCGCCATCCCGCTGCAATCGGCCTATTGTGCGGCCAAATTTGCAATACGCGGCTTCACCGATTCTTTGCGCGCCGAACTCATCCACGACGGTAGCGGCATTCGTCTGACAATGGCGCAGCTTCCGGGCGTCGATACGCCTCAGTTCGACTGGTCGCACATGCATCTGGCCTATCGCCACCAGCCGATCGGCACGGTCTACGAGCCGGAGGCGATCGCCGAAAAGATTGTCGGGGCCGTGCACGCGGGACGCGCGCGACGTGAATTGTGGCTCGGCGCGCCGACCATCGAGTCGATCATCGGCGCCATGGTTGCGCCGGGGCTGCTCGACCGCTACCTCGCGCATAACGCATACGAGAAACAAATCTCTCGCGATCCAGTGCGTCCGGGAGATCCCGATGAGCTTCTCGGACCGGATGATCGCGACCACGGCGCGCATGGCCGGTTTGCCTGGCGGGCGAAGGATAGCGTCGTTGCGGTCGATCCGGCCTATCTGCGCGGCGGCGCCGCCTTCGCGGGATTGGCGCTTGTCGCTGGCCTTCTATGGGGCGCTTCGCGACGCGGCAACGGTGCGCGATCGCGCGACAGGAGGAAAATGTGACGCCGCCGGTCGAACTCGCTGTCGACGCGCGGGCCAGCACAGGCGAAAGCCCAACCTGGTGCGAAAGAGAGCAGGCGCTCTACTGGATCGATATCGAAGAGCCTGCGCTGCACCGCTTCAACCCCGCCGACAACTTCGACGAAGTCTGGGAAATGCCGGCGGAAATCGGCGCCTTCGCGCTCTGCCGAAATGGGACGATCATCGTCGCCTTACGCACCGGGCTTGCGCGGTTCGACCCAGCGTCGCAGGCATTAGAGCCATTGTCTTCCGCCCCCTACAACCCGCTGGCGCTTCGCTTCAACGACGGCAAGTGCGACGCGCGGGGACGATTCTGGATCGGCGCGATGAACGACCCTTTATGTGCGCCAGATGGACACTCTGCGAATCTCGCGGGCCCGGCGCTCTACGCATTTTCGCACGGAGAAGGCTTGCAGGATAAGCAGGTGCGCGCGGTGATTGCAAACGGGCTCGCCTGGAGCCCCGATTGGCGCACGATGTATTTTTCCGACAGCGAGAAAGGAACGATCTCTGTCTTCGATTTCGACATCGACAGCGCGGGCCTTTCAAGGCAGCGGATTTTCGCGCAATTCAGATCTTCCGACGGAAAGCCGGACGGGGCTGCGGTAGACACCGAGGGCTTCTACTGGTGCGCGCTCTATGGCGGTGGACGCATCGCGCGCCTCGCGCCGGACGGAACGATGGAGCGCGACATACGGCTGCCGGTCAGCCAGCCGACCATGTGCGCCTTCGGCGATGTGGACTATTCGACGCTGTATATTACGTCGGCTGCGCATGGCGTCACCGAGCCGCAGGCGGGAGGCGTCTTTCGCTGTCGGCCGGGGTTCCGGGGCCTCCCGACCGAACTCTTTGCGGATGGATAACGGCGATGCGGTTTCCCTTGCGGTCATCAGTTTCGCGCGGGTATACAACTCCGGTCGAGGCGGGCTCGACGGGCGCAAAACTCGATCGCACCCCTGCCGAAAAAGGCCGATCGCCACCGCGCCGGTTCTATGCCGGGCCAAGCTTGGAGCGCGCACGCACAATCGACGATCTGCGCGCGATGGCGCATCGACGCCTTCCGGCGTTCGCGGTGGAATATCTTGAAGGCGGCGCGGAGGAGGAGGCCACTCTTGCACGCAACTTGGCAGCCTTTGCGAGCTATCGGTTTCTGCCGCGCGCGCTTGTCGATGTTTCGAGTCGCGACCAAAGCATTTCGCTCTTCGACCGCGCAATGCCGCTTCCTTTCGCTATCGCGCCCACAGGATTGAACGGTCTTTTTCGGAATAAGGCGGACGTGCTCCTTGCGCGCGCAGCAGCCGAGGCCGGTATTCCCTTTATTCAAAGCACCATGTCGAACGACCGCATGGAAGATGTCGCGGCTGTGCCCAATCTCAGACATTGGTGGCAGCTCTACGTGTTCGGCGAGCGGTCTATCCGCGACACGCTCGTCGCCCGTGCCGAAAGAGCCCATTGTGAAGCGCTCGTCCTGACAATTGACGCGCAGTTTTACGGCGATCGCGAGTGGGAACAGAGACGCTTTGCCCACCCCGGCCGCCTTTCGCTCGGCTCGATCCTCGAGGCGGCCTTGCATCCGCTCTGGGCTGCAACGACGCTGTCTGGCGGCATGCCGTCATTCGCCAACGCGCTCGACTTTCTACCGAAGGACCGCAGAGGCTTTTTCGAAAGCGCCTTCTGGATCAGGGCCAATATGGACCACGCCCTCGACTGGGACGAGGCCGCTCGGCTGCGGGACCTTTGGCCGAGAATGTTTTTAATTAAGGGACTGCTCAATCCCGATGATGTCCAGCGCGCCGTCTCCATTGGGGCCGACGGCGTTATCTTGTCGAACCACGGCGGTCGTCAGCTCGACTGGACCGTCGCCGCGTTGGACGTCCTTCAGGAGGCGCGGCGGCGCGTTGGCGCACGGCTCACGCTTATCGTCGATGGCGGCGTTCGGCGCGGGACCGATGTGCTGAAGGCGCTCGCGCTCGGCGCCGACGCGGCCCTCGTCGGGCGCGCAACTCTTTACGGTCTTGCTGCCGCGGGACAAAACGGCGTGACGCGAGCGATCGACATATTTCGCGAGGAAATCGACCGCGATCTGGGCCTACTCGGCGCTCGTTCGGTCAAGGATCTCGGGCCAGACTTCCTTACCCGCTGAGTTGTCCTGACGGCGCCAGGCGTGAAATCCGGTCCGCGGCGCGGCAGGCAAGCGCCTGGATGGTGAGCGACGGATTGACGCCGCCGCAGGTCGGAAACAGCGAACCGTCGCATATCCACAAATTCGGTATGTCCCAACTGCGCCCGTCGCTGTTCACAACACTTGTGCGAGAGTCGTCGCCCATGCGGCATGTGCCGAGCAGATGACTCGTGTCCTTGTAATTTGTCCAGATGTCATAACCGCCAGCGGCGGCAAGCATTTCACTCATGAAACGCACGGCATGCCGCTGCAAGCGCTTGTCGTTCTCCGAGTAAGAGAAGGTCACCTTCGGAATCTTCAATCCAAACTGGTCGGTCTCGTCCGCGAGCGAAACGCAGTTCTGTAGACGTGGCTCCGTCTCGCCGACAGGCACAAAGCCGGCGACATGATTGTATTTCCGCATTTCGTCGCGGAGCGCCTCGCCCCACAGACCGCGCGATGTCGCGAGCGTTTGCGCCCAGGCCATGGGTAGCGGGCCCTGACTCATGAAGGCGTAGCCGCCGACGAAATCCTTTCCGTCGTCCGTATAGTTCCAGTGCTCCGTCACCGCCATGTTGGGCGGCCCCTTGTACCAGCGGATTTCTTCATCGAAAGTCGCCCAGGCGCCAGGGCCGGCATGCGTGGTCAGATGCGTGCCGACGAGTCCCGAACTGTTGGCGAGGCCGTCAGGGAAAAGCGGACAAGCGGAATTGAGCAGCAGTCGCGGCGTTTCGATCGCATAACCGGCAACGGCCACGTTGCGCGCACGCTGGAAACGCCACGCGCCTTCGCGAAAATAAGTGACGCCCGTGGCCCGGCCGTGCGCGTCGACTTCGATGCGCCCGACCATGGCGAGATCACGCACCTCCGCCCCTGCTTTCAACGCCCGTGGAATCCATACCGTCAATGCGCTCTGCTTGGCGTTGGTGGAGCAGCCATAATTGCAGAAGCCGCGATAGACACAGGGCGGAGATTTGCCGCGCGGCGCCGACACAGTCGTCAACGGAGTCGCGGCCCATGGCACGCCGAGCTTTTCAGCGCCGCGCGCAAGCACGAGACCCGCGGCGTTCACCTCATGCGGTCGATAGGGATAGCGACGGCGCGGCGGCCCCCAGGGGTAATTCACCGGTCCAGCGACCTTCAGCGCCTCCTCGGCCTCCTCGTAAAAAGGCGCGATCTCTTCATAGGAGATCGGCCAGTCGAAGCCATAGCCGAGGCGGCTGCGCGACTTGAACCAATCCGGGCGGAAGCGCAGAGCGATCATGCTGTAGTGAACCGTCGAGCCGCCGACGCCACGTCCCGAATTATTGCCGCCAAGCGCGATCGGGTCGTCGCCCGCGGTAATGCGATCGTCGACCCAATATAGATTCTGCTGCGAGAGTTCGTCGGAGACGAAGTCGTCGAGCGGTCGCCAGAAAGGCCCGGCCTCAAAGATGACGACGGAGAAGCCGTTCTCAGCAAGACGGCAGCCGAGCGTGGCGCCGCCCGCCCCCGCGCCGACGATCACGAAGTCGACCGGCTCGGATTCGGCATATTCGCGCATTGGGATCCAGCCGCTCCGTGCGAAAACGTCCGGCGCACGCCCATGCTTTGCGCGCGGCGCTTCTTCGTTCATCGCAGCTCCTTCGCCTCCCAGGGGTCGCGCGTACCGAAGCCGAGGCGCACATATCCACGCGGGCTCGCCGGACCGCCGAAGCCGATATCGTTCCAGGCGGAAGGATGCGCGTAAGCAAGACCGGCGACTGTCTTCAGCAACGTGTCCGTAAAAAAGCTCTCAGCGCCAACACGGCGCCAAAGCTCAGGGTTCACATTGCCGGCCTGAACCACACGGAGCGTCGCGTCCCTCCCGCCGCCGTCCAGTTCGACGAAGGACGCGGAAAATAGGCGTCTCGCTTCGCCGTCGATGGCGGCGAGGCCGTAACGCCACATCTGCGACCAAGGGAGCGCTTCCTCGCCGCGAAAGCCCTCGCCAAGATTTCGAGACAGGCGGTCGTCGATCCAGAGGGCTATGAGTGAAGGGCTTAATCCAGGCAGCGGCGGCGCGACGCGTACGACGACCGCTTCGAGGAGCGACAACTCCTTCGGCGACAAGAAGCGTCGGGGCGGCGTCTCGTTCAGTCGGCGAGTCAGCGCGTCGCGCGTCACATCGTCGAAGGACGGCGTGTTCCATTTCGCAAGGACGTCATAGCCCGCGTAGGGCGATGCGACATCATGCTGTTTGGCGATCTCTGGCATTCGCTTCCGTCTCGATCAGCGACAGCGCCGCAAGCCCTGTGAGCGCAAGAGCGGAAAAGCTCGGCGGCGCCGGCAATGGCGGGCCGTCAATGAGGTTCTGGCTCCAGTTGCGCCATCCGCCCATGGCGCGCGAGACGCCATAAGCGTGAAAACCAACCCCGATGAAGCCCAGCGCGGCCGTCATCCACAGCCACGCCCTCGTGAAGCTATGCGTTAGCGCCGGCCGCTCGACAGTTGCTTTCGCCATGAGAGCGGACGCAACGGGCGGCAATGTGACGGGCGCCCACATGAAGGGGTTCTGGAACGCGCCCCGGAAGTGAAACAGCGCCGCCTCCACCACTGTCCCCGCCAGGGCGAGACCGCTTAGCGCCGCGAGAACGCGCCCGGCGGACAATCCGAAAAGCGTCGGCTCGCGCGCCTTTTGTTCGGAAATGCGTTCCGCCGCGAGGCCCACGAGTCCGCTGACGGCCAGCGCGGCCGGCGCCCCCACAGGAGCTCCGTAGAACAGGTTGAGCCAGGTGAGTCCGCCGGGTCTGCGAAAGACGTTATAGACATGGAATCCAAGCCCCATGACGCCGACGCCAACCGAAAGCGCGAAGGACCCTCGCCTGAAACTGCGTCTTGCCGCAGACGCATTCATCGCCCCGTCTGCGCCGGCGTAGAGCGTCAGCGTCGAACTGATCGACGGCGCGAACATGCCGGGATTCTCGAAGCTCCCGCGATAATGCCCGAGCGCGCTGTCCGAGAGCACAGAAACGGCAAGCAGGGCGGCCGAGCTGTGGGTCAGCCGTGCGGGATGGACCGCGATGTCGGATTTCCTGGCGTTCCGCCCCGCCTCGGCGACAACCCGGAGCGCGACTCCACCAACGGCGCCAAATACAAGAGCGCCCAGCGACGCAGCGACCGGTCCGGTATTCATTCTTTCTCCCGGGGCAGGATGGGCGCGAGAACCTGCCTTGCCGCGCCGGCGATGAGCGCGCCCTCCTCAGGATCGCCCTTGAAGAGCGTCGCCGCGAAATTGCGCGCCTGCTCGAAGGAGATATGCGCGGGAAGCGGCGGCACCTCGGGATCGGTCTTAACTTCGAGCACGACTGGCCGCTCGGAATAGAAGGCCTCCTGCCACGCTTCCGCGAGGGATTCGGGGTTGTCAACGAAAATCCCTTTCAGCCCGATCAAATCGGCGAAGCGGTGATAAGGAACATCCGGAATATTCTGCGTCGCCTCGAATTTCGGATTCCCCTGCATCACCCGCTGCTCCCAGGTGACCTGATTGAGGTCCTCATTGTTGAAAACGCAGCATATCCATTTCGGACTTGCCCAGTCGCGCCAATATTTGCTGACGGTGATCAGCTCAGCCATGTTATTCATTTGCATCGCGCCGTCGCCGACGAGCGCTACGACCGGCCGCGCGGGATGCGCGAATTTCGCTGCGATCGCGTAAGGCACAGCGGCCCCCATCGAGGCGAGACCGCCGGATAGCGAACACATCATCTTGCCCCTGATTTTCATGTCTCGCGCATACCAGTTGGCGCATGAGCCCGAGTCGCATGTGATGATGGCGTCGTCAGGAAGCTGTGGCGACAGTTCCCAGACGACCCGTTGCGGGTTCACCGGGTTGGCCGGCGCAAACGCGCGCTGCTCCAGAAGCGTCCACCAGTCGGAGACGCCGCTCGCGATCCTGTCGCGCCAGCGCGTATCGCTCCTATCCTCGAGATGCGGAATCAGCGCCCGGAGAGTCGCGGCGGCGTCGCCGTGCAGGTTCACCTCCATTGGGTAGCGCATGCTGAGCATCGATGCGTCGACATCGATCTGCACGCCACGCGCCCGCCCTTCGCGAGGCAGGAATTCCGAGTAGGGAAATCCGGAGCCCACCATCAACAGGGTATCGCACTCCATCATCATGTCGTAGCTCGGCTTGGTGCCGAGAAGTCCGATCGAGCCTGTCACCCAGGGGAGCGTGTCAGGCGCCACCGCCTTGCCCAGCAGCGCTTTTGCGAGGCCCGCCTGCAAACGATCGGCGACGGCGCAGACTTCATCTCTCGCATGTAGAGCGCCGGCGCCGACCAGCATCGCCACTTTGTCGCCAGCGTTCAGCACATCGGCGGCGCGCCTGATGTCATCGTCGCCGGGAAGGATCGTCGGACGCGAATAGCCGACCCCCGTCTTCACCGAGCCATGCTTGCGTGGCGGCTCCTCATAATCGAAATCCTGCAAGTCGGCCGGCAGAACGATAACCGACACGGCGCTCTGCGCCTTGGAGATGCGGATCGCGCGGTCGACGAGCATACGCACTTGCGAGGGCGTCTCCGCTTCCTGCACGAAAGCGGCGACGTCCGAGAACATGCGATCGAGGTTGAGCTCCTGCTGATAATGAGCGCCACGAGCTGTACGCGGCGCCTGGCCGGCGATGGCGAGGACAGGCATATGGTCACATTTCGCGTCATAGAGCCCGGTGATCAGATGCGACGCGCCCGGGCCGCCGGTCGACAGGCAAACGCCAAGTTCCCCCGTGAACTTCGCATGTGCGGACGCCATAAACGCCGCCATCTCCTCGTGACGTACTTGCACGAACTCGATTTTTTCAGACGAGCGTTGCAATGCGCCGAGCACGCCATTGATGCCGTCGCCCGGATAGCCGAAGATCCGCCGCACTCCCCATTCGTAGAGGCGATGGACGAAGAAGTCCCCAACGGTGTTGCTCATGACGGCGGCGCTCCGAAGTACGCGCATCGGCTTTTAGATCAACGGATGGCGGGTCGGCGCGTTCCTCAATACGAAAGCCAAAAGCTTGCCTCATTGTTCGAGGCAACGCGTCGCTATCGCTTCGCCAGCGGCGAAGACGGCTCGAAACGCGTCGCGTTCTCGAAATAAGCGGCGACGTCTTTCGCTTGCGCCTCGCTCAAGCGTGAGGCGATAATCCGCATGACAGTGGCGTTGCCGGACTGGCGCCGCAATCCCCTCCGCCAAAGTTTGAGCTGTTCTTCGATGTAAAGGGCATACTGGCCATCGAGTCTCGGAACGTTCGGCGAAGCCGTCTCACTGTGACAAATGCGGCAGGCGGGGACGTTCGTCTCTGCTACGCCTCGCGTTGCAATTTCGAGCCCCCGGCCGATTGCGCCGTCTTCCGCCATCGGCACCTTTGCGCGCGACGGCTCAAGCTTCGAAAAGTGGGCGCAGATCGCCTTCAGCGTCTCGGTATCGAGCGTCGCCGCGATGGGCTGCATCACGCCGCTCTGGCGGAGCCCCGACGTGAAGTCGTGCAGGGATTGCTCTAGATAGCCTTGAGGTTGCCCAGCAAGACGGGGGACTAGCGCGCTGCCAAGGCCAGTGCGCCCATGACATCCCGTGCAGTTCGCGAGATCCTCGCTCTTAGGGCTCGCTGCGCCGAGAGCGATGATCTGATCTGACCTGCCTGTTCCGCCGGTCGCCAGCAAACGATATCGGTCGGGACTTGTCTCGGGCAGCTTGCGCAGGAACGCAACCACGGACCACACATCATCGTCCCGCGCCGTCGCAGCCCAAGCCGGCATACCGGTGTATTTCAGTCCGTGCTTCACGATCCAGAATAGCTCCTCTGGACTCCAGCTGGAGACCACGGCGCCAAGATGGGGAGGGTTCGGGAGCATGCGCTCGGCAATTGGATTGCTCGGTCGACCAGGGGCGCCGTGGCAGGGCGCGCAGCCATCCTCGAAATGACCGGCGCCGAGCACGATCAGGTTCATGTCGTCGAGCTTGGGCGCTGAAATGTTGCGACTATGCGTTGCAACCGCTCTGCGCAGGCCAAAAGCCAAAAATTCGCGTGTCAACTTCCAATGCATTCTGCTTGCCGCAACATCGTAGAGCCCAGACGCGGCGAACAAAAGAAAGGCGAGCACTATGGATAACGCGACGCCGAAGAACGCCATCACGCATCGTTTGGCGGCGGACGCCATATCAGAAGGACGCCGCCGAAAGATAACTGATGTTCGGAAAGTCTTTCATCAGCGTAGCCGTTCCATTCATCCCTTATCCTCGAGACGCCGCAGAAATATGGGGCCCGCATAAATTCAGGCGAGTGGCGGCATTCCCGTATTGAACGCGCTCGTCCTCGATGGGCGCGAAAGCAAACCTTCGCCGAACGGATCCTGCATCGCGCCGCTTACCGTTCGGCCACGGTTGTTGGTCGCGCGCCGCCACCCTAACTAGATTGTCGCCCTCCAGGAGGCTCTGTTGTTTCCAGCGCGAGTTTGAAGGATGCGAAAACCATCCCTTTTGATGACGTTCCAGCTTGCTATTTGCCTGGTCGCGGCAGGCGCCTCACAAGTGACGGCGCAGCAGGCGCCGCCGAACAAAAGGCTTGCCGATCTCGCCACTGACGCCAGAAACTGGCCGATGGCGGCGCGAGATTACGCGAATACGCGCTACAGCGCGCTCGATCAGATCACGGTTGATAACGTCTCGCAGCTTAAACTTTCCTGGTCCTTTTCCGTCGGCGCAAATCGCGGCCAGGAGGCCGCGCCGCTCGTTATTGACGGCATGATGTATGTCGTCTCGCCTTACGACGGGCCGAACCCCAATCAGGTTTACGCGCTGGACGCCACCAGTGGCGAACTGAAATGGTCCTACGCGCCAAAGCCCGATCCAGCAGCAAAGGGCGTTGCGTGCTGCGATGTGGTGAGCCGCGGCCTTGCTTACGACAATGGCAAGATATTCCTGAACACGCTCGACGATCACGTGGTTGCGATCGACGCGTCGAGCGGCAAAGAGCTTTGGGTCACGAAAATCGGCGACATCAATCTCGGCGAGACAATCACCATGGCTCCGCTCGCCGTGAAAGGAAAAGTTTTCGCCGGCAACAGCGGCGGCGAAATGGGTGTGCGCGGCTGGTTGACGGCGCTCGATCAAAGCGACGGCAGGATCGCGTGGCGCGCCTTTTCGACCGGGCCGGATGCCGATGTGCTGATTGGCGCGGATTTCAAGCCGTTTTACGACTGGATGAAGGGCAAGGATCTCGGCGTGAAGAGCTGGCCTGCGGATCGCTGGCGCATGGGAGGCGGCACGGTCTGGGGATGGTTATCATACGACCCCGATCTGAATCTCGTTTATTACGGCTCAGGCAATCCCGGGCCTTGGAACGCCAATCAGCGTGAGGGCGATAATCTTTGGACCAGCACGATCTTCGCGCGGAACGCCGACACAGGCATGGCGAGCTGGGCTTATCAGGCAAGCCCGCACGATCTTTGGGACCACGACGAGATCAATGAGAATGTGCTGGTCGATCTCGATATTGGCAGTGCGTCACGCAGGGCGCTGATCCACCCCGGCCGCAACGGCTACATGTATGTCATTGACCGCACTTCTGGAGAAGTCCTCTCCGCCGACGCCTATGACACTGTCAATGTCTATGCGGGCGTCGATCTCGATACGGGACGCATCAAGCCTGTCGAGGCGAAGCAGCCGGCACTCGGCAAGACGGTGGAGAACATCTGTCCGGCGCCGCCGGGGGCGAAGGACTGGCAGCCGACCGCCTGGTCGCCGAAGACGAAGCTGCTTTACGTGCCGCATCAGCATCTTTGCGCCAACTTCCGGACGAGTGAAGTCAGCTACATCGCGGGGACGCCCTTCGTCGGAGCGATTGTCGACATGTATGCAGGCCCCGGCGGGTACAGAGGGGAGTTCATGGCGTGGGATCCTGCCAAGCGAAGCAAAGTCTGGTCCATCACAGAAACATTCCCGGTGTGGACAGGAGCGCTCGCGACCGCCGGCGATGTCGTCTTCTATGGAACCATGGACCGAATGTTCAAGGCGCTGGACGCGCGAACGGGGAAGGTCCTGTGGCAGATGCGGGGGCCCTCCGGCTTCATTGGGCAGCCCGTGACGTATCTCGGAAATGACGGGGTTCAATATGTCGCGATCATGTCTGGCGTCGGCGGCTGGCCAGGTGTCGTCGCCAATGCGGAAGTCGACCCCCGGGTAAGGAACGGCGCGCTCGGCTTCACCGGTGCGACGCAGGATTTGCCGCTGTATACGGTTGGCGGAAGCACACTGCTGGTCTTTTCGCTCGGCGAGCAGCCGCGACAATAGGAGGAGCCAATTCGCGTTCTCGCGACCTGCCTGACGATTGGGGCGCTCTCTTCTCCGCCGTCCAGCGCGCGGGCCGAGGATAGCCTCCGAGTCTGCGCCGACCCCAATAATTTGCCATTTTCCGACGCCAAAGGCACCGGCTTTGAAAACAAGCTTGCGGAGCTTGTCGCAAGCGAACTCGGCAAGACTCTATCCTATACCTGGTGGGCGCAAAGACGCGGCTTCATCCGCAACACGCTGAAGGCTGGCGCTTGCGATCTCGTCATGGGCGTGCCAACAAATTACGATGCAGTCGAAACGACCCTGCGCTATTACCGTTCTGCTTACGTGTTCGTTTCGCGAGCGGATCGCGAACTTGATGTCACGTCGCTCGCGGATGATCGGCTTCGCACCCTGAAGATCGGCGTGCATCTCGTCGGCGATGACGGCATGAACACCCCGCCGGCTCACGTGCTCGGCGCGCGCGGCATGGTTTCGAATGTCGTCGGCTATTCAATCTTTGGCGATTACAGAGAGCCCTCGCCGGCGCTGCGTCCGATCCAAGCTGTAGAAAGCGGGACTCTCGATGTCGCGGCTGTCTGGGGGCCGTTTGCCGGCTATGAGGCGAAGCACGCATCAGCGCCGCTACACATCGACATGATAGCCAGGACGGATGACTACGCGCCGCTACAATTCGCCTTCGATATTTCGATGGGCGTGCGCAAGGGCGACGATAAGTTGAAGCGCCGCCTCGACGACATCATCCGTCGAAAGAGCGGCGTCATCCACGCGCTGCTGGAGAGCTATGGCGTCCCGCTTGTTGATGGTGACTGAGAGGTTCGGCAGATGCCCGCGACTCCGACGAAGGCATTGGCGGCGATAGGCCTGCTTGTCCTGCCCCTGCTTGTCTCGGCCTGGCCCGACGCGCTGGCGCGCCCAAAAACATCGCACCAGAGGGCGCCGGCGCCGCAGGAGCCGCACGCGCAGCCTTCCCCGCCAGCTCAGCAAGCTCCAGTGAATGATGAAGGCCAGACCAGTCCGCCCCACGCGCCGGCAACGTCGTCAGTCCCTGCTCAGAAAGATGCGTCGGGCGGCAATGCCGGCGTCAGGCTTTATCCGTCGGTCGGCCCGGGCATCGGCCAGACACCCGTATCTAATCTGTTTCCTGGAAAGATGGCGCTTGAAGGCAACGTCAGAAATCCCGTGGAGGGCGATCCGGAAGCCATCCAGCGCGGCATGAGTTACTTCGATTCATTCAACTGTTCGGGATGTCACGCGCCGAACGGCGGCGGCGGCATGGGGCCAGCGCTGAGCAACAGGTTTTTCATCTACGGAGACGATCCCGCAAACATCTATCTCAGCATTTATCAGGGACGCCCCAACGGCATGCCGTCATGGGGCGCGATGTTGCCCGAGAACATCATCTGGGACCTTACAGCCTATATTCAGAGTATCAGCAAATCGCCGACGACGGGATGGGGGAAAACCGCCTCGCACGACGCCTGGACGGTGCAACAACTTCCGGCGGAATTCTCGCAGTCGCCGAATCCCTGGAGCCATACCGAGCGCTTCAGTTTCGGCCAAAGTCCGAGCGGGAGGCGATGATGCTTGCGCGACTTCCCGCTCTTGTCCCAGCTCTCGCCGTTTCTATTGGCCTCGCCGCACAAGCCGCCGATACGCCGACGCCGCCGATGAATTTCTTGCAAGCTTTCGGGGACAAGGCGAGCGTCATCGCGTCATTGACCTGGGCGATGCTGATCCTGTCGATCGTTGTTGTGGTCGTCGTCACAGCGCTGACCGTCGTCGGCGTCTTGAAGCGCAGGACCACGGTCGACGCCGCCGGCGCCCGGTTCGAGCCGATCTTGCGGCCGTCAGGAGACTTGTCCTGGATCACCATCGGCGTGTCGATCTCCACTCTGGCGTTGCTCGGCGGCATGGTGTGGAACGCCTACACCATGGCCGCGATCGACAAGCCGCCTCGAGATCCGGCTTTGACGATCCGAGTGATTGCGCATCAGTGGTGGTGGGAATACCGCTATCGGACTGAAGCTCCCTCCGAATCCTTTCAAACCGCGAATGAGGCGCACATCCCGCTCGGAGAGCCGGTGCGCGTCGAGGTTGAATCGACCGACGTCATTCACTCCTTCTGGGCGCCCGCGCTCGGCGACAAGATCGACGTCATTCCCGGCCAGACCAACAGGACCTGGTTCGAGGCGAATACGCCCGGCGTCTATCGGGGGCAGTGCTCCGAATATTGCGGCAAGCAGCATGCTCATATGGGCATCGTCATTGTCGCCGAGTCTCCTGAGCAATTCCGCTCCTGGCGGGACGCGCAATTGCAGACCGCGGCAAGCATGAACAGCGCAGGCGAAGCGCTGTTCGTCGCGCGTTGCGGCGCCTGTCACACCGTGCGTGGAACGCGCGCCTGGGGCATGCTCGGGCCCGACCTCACGCATCTCATGAGCCGCGCTGGAATCGCGGCGAACACGCTGCCCAACACGCCAGCCAATCTTTCCGGCTGGATCGCCGATCCGCAGAGGATCAAGCCCGGCGCCAAAATGCCAATGCTGGCGCTTTCAGCTCCAGAACTGTCCGTCATCCGCGATTACCTAGAGACTCTGAAATAGGAGGGCTGCGATGGCGGTTACCGACTATCACCGTCCCGTCCAACTCCACGGAGTTGCGCGGCATCAGCGGGAGCAGCGCGATCTCGAAGAGATCTGGAGAAGCGAACCGGGCGTGCTCGGCTGGCTCTCGACGGTCGACCACAAGGAATATGGCAAACGCTACATCGTGACGGCATTCGCTTTCCTGTTGCTGGGCGGGATCGAAGCGCTGGTCATGCGCATTCAGCTCGCCGGGCCGAACAAGTCGCTGCTTACGCCCGAGCAATACAACCAGCTCTTCTCGATGCATGGCCTGACCATGATCTTTCTCTATGCGCAGCCGGTTCTGTCGGGCTTCAGCGTCTTTCTCTTTCCACTCATCCTCGGCACGCGCGACATGGCCTTTCCGCGCCTCAACGCGTTCTCCTATTGGATCTATTTGCTCTCTGGCCTTTTCATCTATGCAGGGTTTGCGATCGGCTATGGTCCAAATGACGGCTGGTTCAATTACGTTCCGTATGCGCTGAAGCAGTATAATCCCGGTCCGAACATGGACTTCTACGCGCTCGGCATGATTCTGTTCGGAATATCCTCAACGGCCGGCGCTACGAATTTCGTCGTGACCTTCCTGCGCGCACGAGCGCCGGGCATGTCGATCAATCGCATCCCAATCCTCGCCTGGGGCACGTTGACAACCTCCTTCGGCATTCTCTTTTCAGTGCCCGCCGTCAGTCTGGCGTTCTTCCTGCTCTGGACGGACCGGCAATTCGAGACGCATTTCTTCGACCAGGCCGGGCGTGGGCAGCCGCTTTTGTGGCAACATCTCTTTTGGATATTCGCGCATCCCTGGGTCTATGTGGTCGTGCTGCCGGCGATGGGCATTGTGTCCGACGCCTTGCCGATTTTCTGCCGGCGCCCGCTGGTTGGCTACACCGTGGTCGTGCTCGCCACTGTCGCGACTATGGTGATGGGCTTTGGCGTTTGGCTGCACCACATGTTCGCGACGGGCATACCCTATCTCGCGCTGTCGTTTTTCAGCGCGGCGTCCTTTGTCATCACAGTGCCGAGCGCGGTTGCGGTCTTCGCCTGGATCGCAACAATCTGGACGGGGCGGCCAGTGGTGTCGACAGCGTTTCTCTTCTTCGCCGGCTTTATCATCACATTCGTGATTGGCGGCGTCTCGGGTGTCATGACGGCGGCGGCTCCCAGTGATCAGCAGCTTACGGACACCTATTTCGTGGTTGCCCATATTCATTATGTGCTTATCGGCATCAATGTGCTGGCGGTAATGGGAGGGATCCATGTGTGGTTCCCGAAAATTACCGGACGACTTCTCGACGAACGACTCGGGCGCTGGTGTTTCTGGACGACTTTCGCCGGCTTCAACATCGCCTTTCTGCCGATGCATTGGACGGGTCTCGCCGGCATGCCACGTCGCATCTACACGTACCCGGATGGTTTTGGCTGGGGCGCCGTCAATCTCGTCACGACGATCGGCGCCTTTATCCTCGCGCTCGGCATCCTGCTGCTTCTCGTCAATGTGATCGTCAGTCGCAGTCGCGGCGCTGTCGCGGGACCGGACCCATGGGGAGGGCCCACGCTGGAATGGTCGGTACCATCGCCGCCGCCGTCCTACGACTTTGAGGTGATGCCGGCTGTAGCCAGCCGGCATCCGCTCTGGGAGGAACATCTTGACGAAGCGTCGGGCAGTTCATCAATGGGACGCGGGCTGCGCCTCGATGACGGCAAGGAGATGTTGACGACCACTGCGCTTGACGCAGAGCCGGACGCCATCATGAAGATGCCGGAAGATTCAATCGCGCCGCTGCTGACGGCGCTTGCGGCTACCGCGATCGGCGCCGCCGCGCTGCTCCACTCCTGGGGCATCGTCGCCATCGGCGGCGCCGTCCTGCTTCTTTTGCTTCTCTATTGGCTTTGGCCGCGGCGCTCACTCGGCCAAATCGCGGAGAGAAAACATGTCTGACGTCGCCATCGGCGCCCGAAAACTGCCCGTCGGCAGCGTTGGCCATAAGACCTTCGGCTGGTGGGGGATGATGACCGTCATTATGACGGAGGCGTCGCTCTTCGCGTATTTGCTGTTCATCTATTACTACTTCGCAGCCCAATACGGGTCGGACTGGATTCCAGAACGACCAAAAGTCACACTGGCCGGTCTCAACACCCTCATCCTGTTGGCGAGCAGCGTCTTCGTCTGGTGGGCCGAGCAAAGCGTCAAACGCGGCGCGCGCGCCAGCCAGTTGCTGGGACTCGCAGGCGGCGCAACACTGGGCGTCATTTTCGTCGCTATTCAGATTCTCGAATGGCGGCAGAAGCCCTTCGGCATTCACGACACGTCCTACGGGTCGAGCTTTTACGTCACGACCGGCTTTCACATGGCGCATGTGGTTGTCGGACTGCTGATGCTTGCTGCGGGGCTGCTTTGGTCGTTTCTTGGCTATTTCGACGCGCAACGTCATGCGACGATCTCGATCGCGGCTGTCTACTGGCACTTCGTGGATCTTGTCTGGCTCACGATCTTCTTCACCTTTTACATCACGCCCTATCTCGGGAGTGACTGATGGCGAAAGACGACCTTCTCTCCATCTATGGCGTGGAACCGCCCGCGCCGCATCGCGCGCGCACCTCGCTTGCGTTGCTGTTCGGAGCCTTGCTCGCCTCGCCGCTCGCCTGGAGCGTGCAACTCCTTGTCAATTATGGCCTCGCAAGTCATGCCTGCTTTCCATCGGACCGGCCGAGATCCTCGCTGGCGCCGGGCTGGGAGTGGGTCGAGCCCGTCGTCATCGCGCTTAATCTCCTCTGCCTCGCGATCGCCGTCGTGGCGTCTTTGGTCGCACTGTCTGTCTGGCGTCGAACAAGCGGAGAGGCGGAAGGCGGACATGAAAGTGTGATCGATGTCGGACAGGGTCGCACAAGATTTCTCGCCATTTGGGGGGTGTGGGGCGGCGTGTGGTTTGCGCTCCAGATTCTTTTTGCCACCATCTCGATCATATGGGTGCCAGCATGCGGAAGCTGATGCTGGCAGTCACGCTGGCCGCAGGGGCGCCTGACGCGGCTTTGGCGCATGGCCGCGCAGCAGCGGGGCCGGATGGGTGGTTACCGATAAGCGTTCTGGCGTTCGCGTCGATCTGCGCGATTTGCATAAGCGCGCGCAGCCTGGCGCGCGATTTCAATGTACGGGCGGTCGGCGCCTGCTTAGCCGCGCTCGCCATCACGGGCGTGTCCTTGAGCGCCACTTTCAATCGTCTGAGTGACGCGCTTTTTTCCGCGCATATGACGCAGCATCTGACACTGATGATGGTGAGCGCTCCGCTTATCATTCTTGGCAAGCCCAACATCATCGTCATGCGCGCGCTTGCGCCCAGCAGGCGCCGGATATGGGCGCGGATCTGGAGGCGCGCGCGAAAAGCGCCCTTCGCCGCGCTTTTCATTTCACCGCTGGCGATCTGGCTGTGGTTCATGGGTCTCTTCGCCTTTTGGCATTTGCCGGGACCCTATGCTTTTGCGCTCCAGCACGAAGAAGCGCATATCGCCGAACATCTGACGTTTTTAGTTAGCGCCTGCGCGTTTTGGGCCGTCGCCTTCGGCGAGTTGACGCGGCTCTCTCGAGGAGGGCGTCTGATGTTTGTCTCCACCGCGGCGCTTCTCTCCGCGCTGCCAGGCGCGTTGATTTCAATTGCGCCGCGCCCGCTCTATTCAGTCCATGCCGGCGCTACCGCCCGGTATGGACTAACCCCCTTGGAGGACCAGCAGATCGCCGGCCTCGTCATGTGGATCCCGGCCGGCTTCATCTATCTTGCCGCAATCCTCGGCCTGCTATTTCTTTGGCTCCGTCACGCGGAACAGGGCCGAGGCGCACGCGGCGCAGCCCTGTCGGCCGCCACCTGCATCGTTCTCCTCTCCGGTTGCAATGATGAGAAAGCGCTTGAACGTGCGGCCAGGGCGGCGGGCGCTACAGGCGATCCGCAAAAAGGCGCGGAGGCCATAACGAAAATCGGCTGCGGCTCCTGCCACCTCATCCCCGGCATTGCCGGCGCCAACGGTCTTGTCGGTCCGCCGCTCGATCACATGGGACGGCGCGTCTATATCGCCGGGCTGCTGCGCCAGACGCCCGAGAACCTTGCACGCTGGGTGCGCGACCCGCAATCGATTGTGCCGGGCAACGCGATGCCAAATATGGGCGTGTCAGAGGAGCAAGCGCGCGACATCGCGGCGTATTTATCGACGCTTCAATAGCGGATATGTGCCGTCGCGCCATGGCTTCGAAGTGCGGTGCATGATCACAGTTGAAAAAGGGCCAACAATGGTAAACGCTGGCAGAACGACGTCGCCGCCGCACCCACGGCCCAACTGATGAGCGTGACGAGTCCTCTTGCTCATTCTGCGAGCGTCGAGTTTAGCGCCAGATGCGCCTGATGGAGCGCATACGGATGCCCCTCATAAGATCATCTACATAGGTTGCGCGCCGCCAATCGGCCGATTTGTCAAGCAAGCGGTAGCGGAACTTGATACGCATGCGGTCCCCGGCCCCTAGAAAGGCAGACTCACACAGCTAGAGCGTTCACGTTTTGACGGAAGCGTATCCGGAATTTGCAGAGTTTTCCGCGCGATTGTTGAGCCCCTTGTGTTGGCAGTGCTTTACTTTCGGCATGATCTTGCGCCGGGCGGCTCCGTAGGAGCCGAGTTTGTCGGTGATCATGCGCTTGGGCGGATAACCTTGCTTGCACAAAAGCCGCTCCAACAACCGTTTGGAGGCTCGCGTATCGCGGCGGATCTGGACGATTTCGTCGAGCACGTATCCGTCTTGATCGACGGCGCGCCAGAGGTAGCGTTTTTCGCTGTTGATCGTGACCACCACTTCGTCGAGATGCCAGATGTCTTGTCGGCTCGGCTTCCACTTGGCGATCGTCTTCTGGTTGACGCCATACCGCTTGGCGAGGGCTCCTTGACTATGTTGTATTGCTCGACGCACCGCCTCAGTCGTGCGGGCGTTGTCACGTTAACGACTGAGCTCGGCTAACGGCTCCCCAGGAAAGAGGTTCAACAGTTCGTCGCGGAGATCATCGGCGGCGGAGAAGAGGGCGAGAAGCATAGCGTTGGCTCGAAGGAGCAGGCGGATCATAGTCTTCCTTATCTGCTCGCGGCCCGTAGGGCTATTAGCGAGGCTGGAGTTCGACTCACATTCCGCCAGCGCCGCGTCTTGCGCTAGGCGATATGACGTTCGATTGGCTCAACCGTTTTTTGGAGAGTGAGAGGGAGGAAGGGGAGGCGGTGACGGGTTGAGCGCCGAGAGAGAGTCTTTCGGCGGCCCGGTCATGGAGTAATCCCATGAACATTCAGCTTCTCGATCCCCACCGTGAATTCTCCAACGGCTACAAAGTCGACGTTTCTCGCGGGGAGCGCATCGGCCGCGTCTCTTCGGAGTGGTTCTCTCGGCCCGCCGACGAGCGATTTCTCTCGCTTGGCGAGCTGGCGCGCGCTGTGCGTGGCCGCGCCGATCGAAGCCGCACTCGCGTTGTTGAAACCGCGCAGATCCATGTCGAGGCGGATCGCGGGAACCCCGAGCGCCTGTCTCTCATCCTGCCTGGCGCCGAAGCGCCTGTGGCTCCGACGCATTGGAGTTTTGGGCAGCTCGCGAGCCAGGTCGGCGCGCCGGCCTCCTATCTGCGCCAGCTCCCCGCCGCGATTGCCGGCATCAATCTGCAATACGGCCTGACGTCGCATCGCGCGGAGCAGATCAAGACGCTGGAGACGGATGATGGCCGCGTGGAGCTGCGAGCCGTGACCGGCCCCGACTATGGCCGCATTTTCGATCACGAGCTCGTCGAAGCGGTGCAGCGCATCGCCGGCAATGGCACGGGGGACACGCGCTGGAAAGTCCCGGGCGTGCTCGATTGGTCGACCGGCGTCTACAATCCGCGTGTGGACATCACGAGAGACACCACGACGCTCTATGCGTCGGATCGCGACGTGTTCCTCTTCCTCGTGGATGACTTAAATCCGATTGAAGCAGGCCGGCTGCGAGACGGCTCGCCGGATCTCTATTTCCGCGGCTTTTATTGCTGGAACTCGGAAGTCGGAGCGAAGACGCTCGGCATCGCGAGCTTCTATCTTCGGGCGGTGTGCCAAAATCGCAATCTCTGGGGCGTGGAAAATTTCGAGGAAATCACCATCCGCCATAGCAAATACGCCGCGTCTCGTTTCGCGCATGAGGCGGCTCCCGCCCTACTGAATTTCGCGAACTCGTCCCCGACGCCTTTCGTCAACGGCGTCAAGGCCGCGCGGGAGCGTATCGTGGCGAAGACCGACGAAGACCGCAACGAGTTTTTGCGGCGGCGTGGCTTCTCTAAAGCCGAGACGAGCAAGATCATCGACACCGTGTTGACTGAGGAGGGCCGCCCGCCAGAGTCGATTTTCGATTTCGTGCAGGGCATCACGGCCATTGCGCGCGACAAGCCGCACCAGGACGCACGGCTCGATCTATGCGGCGGACGAGATGACTCTCGAGCAGCTCATGGCCTTTACGGTTTGCGAGGATCACACGCGTCAGGAGCAAGTCTGGGACGCTGTCCGCAACGGGTATCAGAACGAGCCCTGGCGTATCCGGAGAGCGCTCACAGAGACCGCGTGGAGCGCCACGGACAAGCGCGCTGTATTCGTCGGCGTGGCGGCGTATGAGACCGCTGGCGGCGTCATGCTCCGCGACCTTTTCGAGAACGATCGCGGCGGATGGCTTCAGGATGTCGCCCTCCTCGATCGTCTCGTCGCCGAAAAGCTCAGGACCATCGCCGACGAAATTGCTGAGGAAGGCTGGAAATGGGTCGAAGCCGCCGTCAATCTTCCCTACGGGCTGACGAACGGCTTGCGTAAACTGACCGGAACCCCCTCCAACCTGACGGAAAACGAGCATGCGACACGCGAGGCTCTTCGCGAGGAAAACGACAGACTCTCCGAAGCCAATTCGCGCTATGCGCAGCGCGATCGGCACGCAACTTGATCCGCACTCTTGCTGGATGCTGACGCGCTCCATGGAAACTCTGTCCCTGCGAATGGAGCGGGCGGCAAGCAATGCCGCCGTCGTCGCCAAGTTCCTTTCCGAACACCCTAAAGTCGAGTGCGTCCATTTTCCTGCTTTGCTGCCAGCTGATCACCCGACTCGGCTTCTGATGGAACGCCAATCACGTTCGGGCGGCTCGACCTTCTCGTTCGAAATTACGGGCGGACAGGATGCGGCATTCGCCTTCCTGAATCGGCTCGAGCTCTTCAAGCTGGCTGTTAGCCTCGGGGGAACTGAATCCTTAATCTGTCACCCTGCGACAACTGTTCATTCTGGGCTCACAGCGGAGGGGCGCAAAGACATCGGCATTACTCCCTCATTGATCCGCGTGTCGATCGGAATTGAGCACGTTGACGATCTAATCGCGCACCTCGATCAAGCCTTTTCTCTGAACTCTTAGATAAGAGGACGGTGCAACCACTGTAGCGCTATAGCTGGGCCCCATGCGCCGACGGCAACGTCATTCTTGACGCGGACGACAATCTGTCCGACTCGCAATGAGGGGGTGACCGGTGCGAAGCTTGCGCTTGAGGCGCGCCGTCCCGCGCCGAGCATTCCGGTGTGCTGATTTTTTTACCGCTTACGCCACCAAGGCGGCCGAGGGGATTATGATCCTCATTAATCCCACGCAGGCAGACGAATTGAGGTCTGGACTAGCTAAGTTTCTGCTGGGAGGCGAGCGGAATTGATACTACGCCTCCGGGACGCCCTCTGACGCCACTTGCCTTCCCGCTAAAGGCCCATCTCCGCGTCAGGCTGTCGCATTGATAAGGGAATTTAATATAGTGATTTTAATTTCCGCCGATCTTTCTTCTTCGCGGGGGCGAAGGGGATGGCGAGTAACGAGCGTTGCTTCAGAGTAAGCGCAGCTATGCGGATGAATGACCTCTCGACTCAGGATGCGGTTCAAGAACTGCCGCGGAAGACTGGGCTCAGCGCAGTAGGGGAGGCGCCGTGGGGCACGCATTTCTGCCTGCTATACGACACTGACGCCGAGCTTCTGGAGACAGTCGCGCCTTATCTCGCGCACGGGCTGGCGGCAAACGAATTTTGCGTGTGGATCACGTCAGAATCTCTGAGAGCCATCGAGGCAGAGGCCGCCTTGCGCGAGCATGTGCCAGCTTGATGGATATTTGGCCAGGGGCCAGATTGAGATCGTCGATTTTGGCGATTGGTACGGCGAACGATTTGACCGGGATAGGGCCTTGGAAAAAGTGGCGGGCAAATTGGTTGCAGCGCTCGATCGCGGATTTGACGGCATGCGCGTCACTGCGAGCACCTTCTCGCTTGCGCGCGATGATTGGGCGGACTTCGTCCGCTACGAGGCCGCCATAGATCGCATCGTCGGCTCGAAACGCATCCTCGCCCTTTGCACCTACTCGCTCGAGAAACGGAGCATGAGCGAGATTTTCGACGTCATCGCCACCCACGACTTCGCTCTCACCAAGGAGGGCGATGGCTGGAAGGCGTCGAAAAGCTTTTCTCGGCAGCGGATCGAACAGGGACAGCGAGAGAGCGAGGCGCGGCTGCGCGCAACGATCGGAGGCGTCTGCGATGGCATAATCGCGACGGACGCTTCGGGAAACATACTCTCCGTGAATCCCGCTGTGACACGAATGTTTGGTTACGCGTCCTTCGATCTCATTGGCGAGAACGTCGGCGTTCTGTCTCCCCAACAATGCCGTTTCGTCCCCCTGGGCGATTGTCCGCAGGACATGGGACAAGGCGCCGGCGCGGTGGTCCATGAGACACAGGGGCGCCGCAAGGACGGCCTCGTGTTTCCTCTCGAGTGCGCCTGACCTGCCCCTGAAAAACTCCTCCAGCTTGGATTAGAGTCCGGCCCAATGCAGGACGGGCGAGATGAAGAAGAAGCGGTTCACGGAAGAGCAGATTATCGGGATTTGGCGGGAGCAGGAGGCGGGCGCGAAGGTCGCGGATCTGGCGCGCAAACACGGGGTTTCGGAAGCGACGCTCTACAATTGGAAGGCAAAATTCGGGGGCATGGACGTTTCGGAAGCGAAACGGCTGAAGGCGCTGGAGGAGGAGAATGCAAAGCTGAAGAAGCTCCTGGCGGATCAGATGCTCGAGGCGGCGGCGCTCCGGGAGCTTCTGGGAACAAAATGGTAGGGCCCGTCGTCAGGCGCGAAGCCGTCGCGCATCTTCGGGCCGTGATGGGCCTGTCGGAGCGTCGGGCCTGCTGCATCGTCGCCGTCGACCGCACGAAGGTCCGCTATGCCCCGAAGCGTCAGGCCGATACGGCTCTGCGCGAAAGGCTTCGAGAACTCGCCAACGCGCGCCGCCGCTTCGGCTACCGGCGGCTGTTCGTCCTGCTGCGTCAGCAAGGCGAGCGCTCCGGCAAGAACCGCATCTACAGGCTCTATCGCGAGGAAGGGCTCACGGTGCGCAAGCGCCGCTCCCGACGCCGCGCCGGACGCGGGCGCCGATCCTCGTCGAGGCGAAGCCGAATGCGCGCTGGTCTCTGGACTTCGTGCATGACCAGTTTGCCTGCGGCCGGCGCTTTCGCATCCTCAACATCGTCGACGACCGTCACGCGCGAATGTCTGGCGGCGATCCCCGATACGTCGATCTCGGGCAAGCGCGTCGCCCGTGAGCTGTCCGCGCGGATCCGGCGGCGCGACAAGCCGGGCATGATCGTTTCCGACAACGGGACGGAGTTCACCTCGAACGCCATCCTGTCCTGGGCAAGCGAAGGCGGGATCGAATGGCGCTACATCGCGCCGGGCAAGCCGATGCAAAACGGCTTTTGCGAGAGCTTCAACGGCCGCATGCGCGACGAGCTTCTGAATGAAACGCTATTTTTCGGCCTCGACCACGCGCGGGCGAAGATCGGCGCGTGGGTCAGCGACTATAATCATTTACGCCCGCATTCTTCGCTCGGCTACGCGACGCCAGCGGACTATGCGGCCAATCTCGCCGCAACAGGCGATCGGCTGCGCAACCCCGACCAGCTCCGCCGATCGCCTGTTGCTACATCCGCGCCCTCGGGCGTATCAAACGCTCCGACTCTAATTATTGCTGGATGAAAGTTCAGGGGCACGTCACGCCGTAACGGAAACCGCTGACCGCGACCAGCGTCTCTTCGTGATTGTGGTGCACAACTTGACCGAGAAGGTGGAAACGGAGGCAAGAATGCGGAAGTTGCGTGCCGATCGGTTGGATGCAATGGGCGGAATGGCGGCGGCGCTTTCGCATGAAATCAACCAGCCGCTCACCGCGATCGCAGCTTATCTCAGCGCAGCGCAGCGGCTTCTAGGACGATCGCTTTTCAAGGCCCCCACATCGTGGACGCCTTGGATAAGGCCACGGAGCAAGTGGCGCGCGCGGGGCAGGTTGTCAGTGGCATGAGGGCTTTTGCAATGCGTGGCGAACCGCACGTTAGCCTCCAAAGCATGCACGAACTGGTTAGAGACGCTTATGACGCCGTTTCGGCAGCGGGGCTTACTGGCGTCGAAGCCAGTTTCCGCCTGGACGCCCCAGACGACCGAGTGCTTGCCGATAAAATCCAGATCCAGCAGGTTCTAGTCAATCTGGTTCGCAACGCGATCGAGGCAATGAGCGAGGCCCCCGAAGCGGAAGCTCACTCTGGCGATATCAACGACAGATGCAAGCATGGTCCGAACAGATGTGTGCGACACAGGATCGGGCCTGTCGGCGCAAATCCAAGAAACTCTGTTCGAACCCTTCAGAACGACAAAGGCAACGGAATGGGGGTCGGTCTCTCAATTTCCCGATCGATCATCGAAGCCCACCACGGCCGCTTATGGGCGGAGACGAATCCGGAAGGCGGAGCGATCTTTAGCTTTACTCTGCCACTGGCAGACTTCAAACGCGCGATTTGAGCTGCTGAGTTCTCGGTTAGCATTGTCACTGCGGAGAGGGTGATCCTCGCGCGATCAGCACCAGGATGCGGTCGGTTTCCTCGTTCAGTGACTTGTTGACGGCGGCCTCGGCGTGAAAGTGGTCGTTTCGCAGGCGATCGGCGAGACGCCGGCGCGCATCCCGGTCGAGGCCGCCGCGGAACGTTGATGAATCTCTCGGCGCCTTTTATCGCGCGGCCAGTCGCCACATTTCTTCTTATGGTGGCGCTGCTCGCAGCGGGTGCGGTCGGGTACGATCTTCTGCCGGTCGCGGCCATGCCCGAGGTGGAGTTTCCGACGCTCTCCGTATCCGCCAGCCTGCCGGGCGCAGATCCTGAGACCATGGCCTCCTCTGTCGCGCAGCCGCTAGAGCATCAGTTTGCTGCTGTCCCTGGCATTAATGAACTGACATCGACGAGTACGCTGGGATTCACTCTGATCACATTGCAGTTCGACCTCTCTCGCAACATCGACGGCAACATGTTGAGGGACACGGTCCGCCGCTGAAGGCAATCAGGGGGCAGGCGACCATCGACTTGGCATGGGCCGAGGCGCCGACGCACCTGGCTCAGACCCCGCCGCTAGCTGGCCAAGCCGTTTTTCATGGCGACATCCCCTTCTCGGCGAGTTCGTGGAGCGCCTGTGGGTTCTTCGACAAATGCGCCAGATTCATGCCCCGCAAGACGTTTGGCGCCTTGGAGAATTGGACGTTTTCGTAGGCGACAATCTTGATGCGATTGCCCCAAGGATCTAGAAAGTCGAAGAAAGGCCCAGGCAATATTTCGACGCCGGCCTCGGCCAACGCTTTCCGGACTGCCTCCTTGTCGTCGACGACGAGACCCAGATGGCGATTATCGTCTGCGGGCTGGCGGCGCCCCTTTTGAAGGGCGAGAAACTGGTCGCCAAGGTCGATAAAGGCCATGCCTTCGCTCTTGCCGCGAAGCTCGAAGTCGAAAATCCGACTGTAGAACGCCAATGCTTCCTCCACGTCGCCCACTTCCAACGCGACTGATTGAAGCCAACCGCCCGCGCTCGTCTTCCTCTAGCCATGCGGACCTCGCGACAGATAGTTGGCGGGATACATAGGCGTGGGAAATGCCTAGGCGAGCCCGGGCGTCTTGTCGGCGCATGCGAGGCGGTCCAGGACGAAGGCGGCCTTCGCGCTCGCCCCGCCGCGCGCTATGCCGTGCACGGCGGCGTTCGCGTCTAGGCTGCTGTCAAATCAGTTTGGCGTCCAGCGTGATGGCTGCATTTAGGACTTTGGACACCGGGCAACTCCTCTCGGCCTCGGATGCCAATCGAGCGAAAGTTGCTTCGTCTAGCTGCGGCACCTGCGCGCGGAGCGTCAGCGCCGACCGCCTAATAATGCGAAAACCTTGGCCTTCGGGATCAAGCGTCACTGCGGCCTCGGTCGCAAGTTCCGTGGGCGTGAAGCCCGCATTCTGCAACAGGAAGGCCAGCGCCATTGTGAAACACCCTGCATGGGCGGCGGCAATCAGTTCCTCTGGATTGGCGCCTCTCTCATTCTCGAAGCGAGTCCCGAAAGAATAAGGCGTTTGTGCGAGCGCGCCGGAGTCGGTTGTGAGATTGCCGCTGCCAGCCCGACCGGCACCTTGCCAAACTGCTTTCGCCTTGCGGATCATGAGAGGCCTCCTCACGGCGGCTGCGGGCCAGACTCAGCGCTAGGGTCACCGCCCGCCCCATAACGGTGGAGTGTTTCGCCGCCTTGGTTATCGCCGGACGGACCCATGCTCTTCTCTGGGAGCTATGTTCAGGCGAAGGTCATCCTTCGGGTCGAGGTAATCAATGGCCCACGGCCCCTGCGCAGTAATTTGGACGATCGTCTCTTGATCAGCGAAGACGTAATGTGCGACCTTCGGCGGCATCGACACGAACCCACCGGCGCTAATGGGTGAAGCGGCGGCTAGAGCGGATTCGTCTTAAACCGGCTCATATCCAGCGGCGGGGAAGAAATTTGCGCATTCAGCGGGGGAAAACTCCTTCAGCAATGCGCCGATCCTGTTCCATAGGGCGTCGACGGTCCGCTCCGCGGCTTTGCGGAGCAGAGCTTTGAGTTTGGAGAAGGCCTTCTCGATCGGATTGAAGTC
>NZ_JAERVJ010000012.1 GCF_016745395.1 Methylocystis sp. Sn-Cys | reverse complement strand
CCCATCAGGATAGCATTCAACTGTCTATCGAATAGTCCAAACAACCCCAGTGGATGGGGAATTGGCTACCCTGTTCGGTAGTCATAGGTAATTATCCGTAGCGGCAGGGTGACGCTTAAGTGCATGATTTTCACTAGTTTAGACGCACGTCGCCGCGTTTGCGGCCAATTCGCGTCCAAATTCAGGCGCGACATGCAAGCGCCCCGCCAACAGGATTGCGACTCCAAGCCGCGACCAAGAAATAATTCAGGCCGGCGGCGCCCGTCACGAATGGATGAATAGACCCGTCATATCGACGGGCTAGCCCGCCCGACGTCTCGAACAAAAAACCCCTGGCTTTCGCCAGGGGCCCGTCGATCGCACGGGGCGAACTTTGCTTTGCAATGGCCTTATTGCGGGCGCGGCGTGTCCTTGGTGCGCGCCGGCAGGAGCGGATAGGCGACCTTCGGCTGATCGCCGGTCAGCGCATTGAGGAACGCCACGATGGCGGCGTTCTCATCCGGCGACAAAGCCGCACCGAGCTGGGTCTTCGCCATGACGTCGACGGCTTCCTCCAGCGTCCAGACAGCGCCGCTGTGGAAGTAAGGCGCGCGCAGGGCGACGTTGCGCAGCGGAGCCGAGCGGAAGGCGAAGGCGTCGGCGTCGCTGTTCGTGACCTTGGCGCGACCGCGGTCGGCGACGGGCAGGATCGCCGCGTCGGGCTTCTCGGCGACGCCGAAGGGGAAGTAGCCGTTGCCGCCGACGTTCACGCCGCTATGGCAGCCGCTGCAGCCCTTGTCGATGAACAGGCGCAGGCCCTTCTTCTCGGTGTCGTTGAGAGCGTTGACGTCGCCGGCCAGGAACTTGTCGAATTTGGCGTTCGGCGTCGTCAGCGTGGCCTCGAAAGCCTCGATGGCGTTGGCCATATTGTCGAAGCTGACCGGGCTCGCGTCGTTGGGGAAGGCCGCCTTGAACTCGGCGACATAGGCCGGCATGCTCTTCAGCGTCGCCTCGACGGCCGCGGGCGTATTGTTCATCTCGACGTCGGCCTGAACCGGGCCCTTGGCCTGCGTCTTGAGGTCGACGGCGCGGCCGTCCCAGAATTGGGCGACGTTGAAGACCGCGTTCAGCACGCTCGGGGCGCGGCGCGGGCCCTTGGCCCAGCCATGGCCGATCGAGGTCGGGCCGGCGTCGACGCCGCCCGTGCCGAGATTATGGCAGCTATTGCAGCTTATGATCTGGCTCTTCGACAGACGGGGATCGAAGAACAGCTTGTGGCCGAGCTCGATCTTGGCGGGGGTGATGGCGTTGTTTTTGACGACCGAATTCACGCTCGCGGCGTCGATCGGCTTGAAGACCGCATTGGCGTCGGCGCGCAGGTCGCCGGCGTGAGCCAATACGGGAAATAGCAGCATCGCGCCGGTCACGGCGAACCGAAGTGCGGACATATGATTCCCTCCCCTTGCAGCTTTGTCTTTGAAAAGCTGGGCAGCCTCGCTGCGCGAGAGCGCGCGAAGCTCGCGTCTTCGGCTAGCACAACCCCTAAGACGGCGGAAGCCCTCGCCGATTGATACGCCGCAGGTTAAAGCAGATGCGTGACTGTGGCCGTATGACAAAGAAACGGCAAAAGGCGGAAGCCTTATTGAGGCGGCTCCGGCGCAGCGGGCGACGTCAATGGAATGCCAAAAAAGCTCTCCTCGTCGGCGCCCCCCGCCTTATGCAGCGCGAAGGCGTCCTTCCAAATGGCGTTCTCGACCGCATCGGCAGGGCGATAGGTGCATTTGGCTTCGGGATTGCCTCCCTGTAGCCATTTCTTGCCGTTGCGCACGAATCGGTCGAGGCTTTTCTGGTCGGTCGGGCGAATCACGCATCTGGGAACGCCATCGACGAGAATGACTTGCGGGAGCATGTGCGATCTCCGACAAATGGGGGCGCCGCCCCCTGATTGCCTTGTTGGAAATCAATTCAGCAATCGACGTGCCATTTTTGATTTTTTTCAAGGAAGAAGAGAATGACCAGCTTCGCGAGCGACGCCGCAATAGAACGTATCGCCTTGGGCGTGATCGATCGGACATTGCCGAAGCCTGAGTGGACGCACGCAGCGCATTTTGCCGCCGCCCTCTGGCTTTTACGTTACAGGCGCGATTTGACGACGGCGCCCGCGATCAAAGGTTTGATCAGCGCCTATAACGAGGCGACCAACACTCCCAACACGGATACAGGCGGCTATCACCATACGATCACGCTTGCGTCGATGCGCGCCGCATCGGCGCATCTGGCCGGTTATCCCGAAACGGCCAGCCTGCATCGCATCCTCGACGTGCTGTTGGCCTCGCCGCTGCGTCACCCGGATTGGCTGCTCGATTATTGGAGCCGCGAGACCTTATTCAGCGTCGCCGCCCGCCGCGACTGGACGCCCCCGGATCTCGCCCCGTTGCCGTTCTGAGGCGTCGTTCGCCCGCAACCTTTGATACTAGACCCGCTTGATTGGTTCGCTGTCATTCCCGACGCTCGCGTAGCGGGTGATCGGGAATCCAGAGCAGAATCAGCGCTATTGCGGCTCTGGATTCCCGATCAACCCTTCGGCCCGTCGGGAATGACAAACCCCAATGCGAGCTGTTCAAACGGAGGTGGCGTCACACACCCGTCGGATAATTCGGGCTCTCGCGGGTGATGGAGACGTCGTGGACATGGCTTTCGCGCAGGCCCGCATTGGTGATGCGCACGAATTGCGCACGCTCCTGGAATTCGCGGATGGTCGGCGCGCCGACATAGCCCATGGCCGAGCGCAATCCGCCCGCGAGCTGGTACAGGATCGGCGCGATCGGGCCGCGGTAGGGCACCTGCCCTTCGATGCCTTCCGGCACGAGCTTGAGCTGATCCTTCACATCGCCCTGGAAATAGCGCGTGGCCGAGCCCGCCACCATGGCGCCGACCGAGCCCATGCCGCGATAGGACTTGAAGGAGCGGCCCTGATACAGGAACACTTCGCCGGGCGATTCCTCCGTGCCCGCGAAGAGCGAGCCCATCATCACCACCTCGGCGCCCGCAGCGACCGCCTTGGCGAGATCGCCCGAATATTTGACGCCGCCGTCGCCGATCACCGGCACATCGGCTTTGCGGGCCTCCTCCGAGGCCTCCATGATCGCCGTGAGCTGCGGCACGCCCACACCCGCGACGATGCGCGTGGTGCAGATCGAGCCCGGTCCGATGCCGACCTTGATGGCGTCGGCGCCCGCGTCGATCAGCGCCTTGGCGGCCTCGGCGGTGGCGATATTGCCGGCGATGATCTGGACCTTGTTGTTCTCGCGCTTGACGCGCGCAACCTGATCGATGACCGCCTGCGAATGGCCATGCGCGGTGTCGATGACGATGCAATCCGCGCCGGCGTCGATGAGCTGCAGCGCGCGCTCATAGCCGTAATCGCCGACCGTCGAGGCGGCGGCGACGCGCAGGCGGCCTTCCGGATCTTTGCAGGCGTTCGGGTGTTGCGTCGCCTTTTCGATGTCCTTCACGGTCACGAGGCCGACGCAGTGATAATCCGCGTCGACGACCAGCAGCTTCTCGATGCGGTGCTCGTGAAGAAGACGCTGCGCCTCGGCCTGGTCCACGCCCTCGCGCACGGTGACGAGCTTCTTGGTCATGAGCTCGGCGATCGGCTGGCGCTTGTCCTGCGCGAAGCGCACGTCGCGGTTCGTGAGAATGCCGACGAGCTTGCCCTTCCCGCTTGTCGCGCCGCGCTCGACAACCGGAATGCCGGAAATACCGTTTTGCGCCATCAAATACAGCGCGTCGGCGAGCGTCGCATCGGGGAAGATGGTAATCGGATCGACCACCATGCCGCTCTCGTAGCGCTTGACCTTGCGCACTTCGGCGGCCTGATCCGAGGGCGTGAGATTTTGGTGGATGACGCCGATGCCGCCGGCCTGGGCCATGGCGATGGCGAGCCGCGCCTCAGTCACCGTATCCATGGCGGCGGAGACGATCGGCAGGTTGAGCGTGATCTCGCGGGTGAGGCGCGTCGTGATGTCGACGGTCGAGGGCATCACGCGGGAGTGACCGGGCCGCAACAACACGTCGTCGAAAGTAAGCGCTTCGGTCAACGTGATGGGCAGACGGGCCATGGGCCAACTCCTTCATGGGCTGCGATGGGGCGGCGTAAACGAGCGCGCCGCCTGAGAGGGTTGGCGGGTGCTCATAGCATTTATCCTTGCAAAGGCAAATGGCGCCGCCGCGACACCAAACCATTCACTCGGGCAGCCAACCCTCGGAAAGAACCTCGGCCAGCGGCCATGAGCAGGCGGAAGGGAATTGAGCGCGCTCCAAACCGGTTTCCTTCTCGGCGAGCGAAAGGGCGTCGGACCAAGCGTCCGCCTGCCAGTCGGGGTCTCGAAGCGATTCCTTCAGGCTTGGCGTGCGCCTGAGCCGGCGCTCTATCGCAGCGCGCTGATCCCTTATCGTCAGCTCCCAGCTCCGGCTGCGGCGCTCCGGCTGAAAGCGCCATTTCAGCAAATGGGCCAAGAGAACCGCCATCCGGATGGCCAGCTCCCGCTGCTCGCTTTTGCCCACGTCCTCGATCTCGTCAGCGATATGTTGGGCGTCGAGAAGGTCGAATCGACCAGCGCGCAAGAGGCGCGCCTGCTCGCGCGCCCATGCGACGACATCGGCCTCATAGGCCGCGCTCGTGCGCTGTCCTGCCGCCTTCTCTAGGTCACTCGCCTGCGCCATGGCTGGGATATAGGATCGGCTCGGCGTCGAGTCCAAAGGCCAATCCCGCTAGCTCAGCGTTCGTTTCTGTCGCCGCGCGTAGTTGGCTGAGAAACGACCAGAAATTCTGCGACATCGGCGCCGGCGTTGACGACGCGATGCGGCGCGCCCGGGGCGATCTCAAGGCCCTGGCCAGCCGCGACCACGCAGACAGTCCCTGCGACCTCGATCGAGAGTTCCCCGCTCAAAACAAAGAAGAACTGCCGCGCCTTCTGGTGGAAATGCCGGGTCTCGGCGCTCCCGCGCGGCATGCGCTCGTGGATGACGCTCAGATCGGCGCGATCAACGAGGCGCCAGCCATCACAGCTCGCGCCCCAGACATAATGCTCGGCGTTTTCCTTGCTGACGACGGTCGTCACAGAAGGGCGTCCACCGTATGGGCGCGCTCCGTATCGAACTGCAGCTTCGCCAGCCGCGCATAAAGCCCGCCGGCGGCCGTGAGGGTTGCGTGGGTCCCCTCCTCCACGATGCGGCCCTGGTCCAGAACCACGATGCGGTCGGCTTCCAGCACGGTCGCCAGACGATGTGCGATGACGATGCTGGTCCGCCCGGCCATCACGTCGTGCAGCGCCTCCTGCACGGCGGCTTCATTCTCGGCGTCGAGTGCGGAGGTGGCTTCATCGAGTAGCAGCACCGGCGCGTCCGCCAGAATGGCGCGGGCGATGGCCAATCTTTGCCGCTGGCCGCCGGAAAGCGTCACGCCGCGTTCGCCCAGAAGCGTGTCGTAGCCCTGCGGCAGCGCCTCGATGAACTCATGCGCCTGGGCGCGCTTCGCCGCGGCCACGATCGCCTCGCGGGCAGCGCCCTCGCGGCCGTAAGCGATATTCTCCGCGACCGACAGCCCGAAGATCACCGGGTCTTGCGGAGCCAGCGCCATCGCCGCGCGCAAATCGAGTGGATCGAGGGCGCGCAGTTCCACGCCGTCGAGCGAGATCGCGCCCGCATCGGCGTCATAGAAACGCAGAAGCAGCGCGAAGAGCGTGGATTTCCCCGCGCCTGAGGGACCGACCAGCGCCACCCGCTCGCCGGGCTCGATGGTCAGCGACAAATCGTGCAGCGCCGAACGGTCGGGCGCGGTCGGATAAGCAAAGCTCACATTGCTGAAGGCAATGCGCCCCTGCCAGCGGGCCGGCGCCGGCGTGGGATGCGCGGGCGCGACAATCTTCGGCTTCACGGCGAGAATTTCAGCGATGCGCGAGGCGGCGCCAGCCGCCGCGCTCACCTCGCCCCAGACGGACGAAAGCTCGCCGAGCGAACTCGCGCCGAGCACGGCATAGAGCACAAATTGCGACAGCAGGCCCGATGTCATCCGCCCAGAGAGCACATCCTGCGCGCCGAGCCAAAGCACCGCGACAACGCTCGTGAACACAATGAGAATCACGCCCGCCGTCATGAAGGCGCGCAGCAGCGTCGCCGCCTGCGCGGCGTCATAGGCGGCCTCCACGGCGCGCTTGAAACGCGCCACGGTGGAAGCCTGCGCGCCATTGGCCTGCATGGCGCGGACGGCCGCCAAATTCTCGCCGGCGTAAGCCGCGGCATGGGCCAGCGTATCCTGTGCATGCTTCGAGCGACGGCGTACGCCGCGACCCGATGCGATGAGCGGCAGGACGATGATGGGGATCGCCGCAAGCGCGAGCCCCGCGAGTTTCGGGCTCGTCGCAAACATCATCACGACCGCGCCGATGAACATGAAGATGTTGCGCAACGCGATCGAGGCCGAGGAGCCGAAGGCCGATTTGAGCTGCGTCGTATCGGCGGTGAGGCGCGAAAGAAGCTCGCCGGTTTTCGCCGTGTCGTAGAAGGAAGCGTCGAGGGTCGCGAGATGCTTGAAGAGATCGGCGCGCAGATCGGCGACCACGCGCTCACCGAGCGTCATCACGAAATAATAGCGCGTGGCGGAAGCGAGCGCGAGCGTCGCGGCGACGGCGATCATGGCGCCGAAATAGGCGTTCACCGTTCCCGCGCTATCGGCCGAGAAGCCGTGATCGATCATGCCGCGCACCGCCGCCGGCAGCGTCAGCGTCGCGCCCGAGGCCAGAAGCAGAGCGGCGAAAGCGAAGGCGATCGTTTGCTTGTAGCGCAGCGCATAGGGCAGCAGCGGCCGCAAGGGCGCGAGCGTCGCGCCGAAACGGCGCTTCGATTCGCCCGCGGGAGGCGGAAGGGGAGCCGCATCTTCGATTCCGGTCATAAACGTGACCCTCTCCTGCGCCGGCCAAGCCGAAAATGCCGCGCAGCCTGCTCCTACGCCTCGAATCGCTGCGACGCAGCAAAAATATTTTACGGCCAAGCCTGAGACAAATCCTTGGAAAAGAATGTCTTTTCGATTTCTTTTCAGATATGTATGCCCTGCGACAGGATGTCGCAATTTGATGCATCCAACGCTGGACAGGCCCGAAACTTGTGCTACCTTTTCCCTGCGTCGAAATGACGCGCCCGCCAAACAACCGGGGGGCCACGCGCCACAAAAACAAAAAGACTTGGCGTGCAATGGGAACGAAAGAGGAGTGAAGGTTATGGCTGACAAAGAACTCGAGATCACCACCAACACTTACATCTTCGCTGGCGTCGGCGCCGTGATTCTCGGCGGCCTCGCGGCTGCTGCGCTCGGCGGCCTGCCGAACACCATCGCGGCTGGCGTCGTGGGCGCGCTCGCGGGCGGCTGCCTCGGCCTGTTCTTCTAACCGACGCCTTCGACGCGGCGCTGGTCTGGCCGCCAGCGCAGCGCCAAAACGTCGACAGCCAGCATTCGGGAGACGAATGCTGGCTGCGTTTTTTTGTAGATTGTTCTTTTTCGAGAGGCAGCCCGAAACCGGCTGCTCAAATTGCTGACAAAGTGGCGAACGCCCCTCGTGCTTCGAGACGCCTGCTGCGCAGGCTCCTCAGCATGAGGAGCTTCTGCAACTTAGTCGAACACTTAGGCCTCATCCTGAGGAGCGAGCGACGCTCGCGTCTCGAAGGGCGAGGCCGCCTCGGAGGTTTGTTAACAACTGGGCAGCCGAAACCGACTCCTGGCAGTCGCTCGACGACGCCCTGATCAGAGCGTCGCCGCCGTCGCCCCGCCCGGCCACATCTCCCGCGCCTTCGCGCGCAGAACATATTTCTGGACCTTGCCTGTCGAAGTCTTCGGCAACGCGCCGAAGACCACGTGGCGCGGGCATTTGAAATGCGCCAGATGCTTGCGCGACCAGGCGATGATCTCCTCCGCCGACGCCAGCTCGCCGTCCTTCAGCTCGATGAAGGCGCAAGGCGTCTCGCCCCACTTGTCGTCGGGCGCGGCGACCACCGCCGCCGCGGCCACTTTCGGATGTTTGAAGAGAACGTCCTCGACCTCGATCGACGAAATATTCTCGCCGCCGGAGATGATGATGTCCTTGGAGCGGTCCTTGAGCTGGATATAGCCGTCGTGATGGATCACGCCGAGATCGCCAGTGTGAAACCAGCCGCCATGGAAGGATTTCTCGGTCGCCGAAGCGTTCTTGAGATAGCCCTTCATCACGACATTGCCGCGAAACATCACCTCGCCCATTGTCGCGCCGTCGCGGGGCACGGGTTGCATGGTCTCGGGGTCGATCACGTCGAGATCGTCCAGGACGACATAGCGCACGCCCTGGCGCGCCTTCATATGCGCCTGCTCCTTGTCGTCGAGCGCGTCCCAGCTCTCCTGCCATTCATTGACGGCGGCCGGCCCATAGGTCTCGGTCAATCCATAGAGATGCGTCACCTCGAAACCGGCTTCCTTCATGGCCGCGAGCACGGCCTGAGGCGGCGGCGCGGCGGCGGTGAAGAATCGCACCGTCTCCCTCAGCGGCTTCTTTTCCGACTCTTTGGCGTTGAGCAGCGTCGACATGACGATCGGCGCGCCGCAGAGATGCGTGACGCCATGCTCGGCCATGAGCTCATACATATGTCCCGCCCGCACCTGCCGCAGGCAGACATGCGTGCCGGCTGCGACCGAGATCGACCAGGGGAAGCACCAGCCGTTGCAGTGGAACATCGGCAAGGTCCACAGATAGACCGGATGCCTGCCCATATCGCCGGTGAGGATGTTGCCGAGCGCCAAGAGATAGGCGCCGCGATGGTGGTAGACGACGCCCTTGGGATCGCCCGTCGTCCCCGAGGTGTAATTGAGCGAGATCGCGTCCCATTCGTCCTGCGGCGGCGCCCAGGCGAAGTCGGGGTCGCCGGAGAGCACGAAATCCTCATAGTCGATCGAGCCCAGCCGCTCGCCCGGCCCCGTATATTCGGGATCGTCGTAATCGATGATGAGAGGCTTGGATTTGCAGAGCGCCAGCGCCTCGCGGATCAGGCCCGAATATTCGCGATCGACGATCAGCGCCTTGGCTTCGGCGTGATCGAGGGTGAAGGCGAGGACCGAGGCGTCGAGCCTCGTGTTCAGCGTATTGAGGACGGCGCCCATCATCGGCGCGCCATAATGGCATTCGAGCATCGCCGGCGTATTGCCGAGCATGACGGAAACCGTGTCGTTGCGTCCGAGCCCGGCTTTGGCCAGCGCGCTCGCGAGGCGCCGGCTGCGCGAATAAAAGTCACGATAGCTGCGCCGCAAGTCGCCGTGAATGATCGCAACGCGGTTGGGGAAGACCGCCGCCGCGCGCGCGAGAAACGTCAGCGGCGTCAGCGGCTGGTAATTCGCCGGATTGCGGTCGAGATCGCGGTCATAGGCGGATGCGGTCATGAAGGACTCCGAAACGGGGCCGCGAAGGCCGGCCACGCAGTATGCAAGTTCTGGAGAAGGCGGCGAACCTTTTCGTCCATGCGTTTCCGCCTGCAAGACCGCCAGCCGGAAGGACCGCGAGCCTTCAGGCTCGCCTTGTGATGCGAGCCTGAAGGCTCGCGGTCCATTCGGCCTGTCGCGTTCCGACAAACGCACAGCAGGCGCGCCTGCCCCATGAGGATAGGTGCGCCCGCCAGGCAAATCAATTGCGCTCGCCGGTCTCGGCGTGACCGGTCACTCGCCGAAATCGAGGTCTTTCAGCTTGCCGAAGACGCGATCGGCGTCGAAATTATCTTCCTCTTCCTCCACCGGACGCGCGGCGGGCTTACCGAACACATCCTCGGTGGTCACCGGCTCGCGCACGCTGGTCGTCACGGCGGCCGGCACGAGAGTCTGGCCCTGATCCTCGACGACGGCGGGCCTGTCCTTGGCGGCGCGATTGACCTCGAAGTCGAGATCGATCTGCGAGCAAAGGCCGAGCGTGACCGGGTCCATCGGAGTCAACGAGGCTGAATTCCAATGCGTGCGTTCGCGGATCGCCTTCAGCGTCGCCTTGGTGGTGCCGACGAGGCGCATGATTTGCGCGTCCTTGAGTTCCGGATGGTTGCGCACGAGCCAGAGAATGGCGTTGGGGCGGTCCTGGCGGCGCGACAGCGGCGTATAGCGCGGACCGCGCGCCTTCTTGACCTCCGGCACGACGACCTTCGACACCGATAGCCTGAGGTGATGCTTGTTGTCGCGCTCGCCGCGCGCGATCTCGTCGCGCGTGAGCTGGCCCGAGGTGATGGGATCGTGGCCGCGAATGCCCGCTGCGACTTCGCCGTCGGCGATGCCCTTCACTTCCAGCGGGTGAAGCTTACAGAATTCGGCGATCTGATCGAAGGTCAGCGAGGTGTTTTCGACGAGCCAGACTGCCGTCGCCTTCGGCATCAAGGGGGCGTTGCTCATCTCGAAGAATCTCCTTGGGTCGGGACATGGCGGGAGCGTCCGGCGCCGCGCTTCTCCTGCGCTGGCGACCCATTAGGCTCGACCGTCCATGATGGGAATGAGGGCACATATACGCCGCCATGAGCAAAAGCGCAATGATTCAACCCGCCCACGCAGGGCTCCGAATTCCGGTCAACGAGCGGACGCGTTCCCGCGTCATGGCCGCGCTTGTCGCGGCCATCCACGCCGCGCCGACGCAGAAAGCTGCGAACATGAGCGGGAGCAACGCCGCTTCTTCTCCCCGCGTGTCGTCATGTCCCGGCGTGGATGCCCGCGACAAGCGCGGGCATGACGGTGGCGGCGTAAGGTTTGTTCACCTGGATCGGAGCCCTGCCCGCCCACGAGTGAACGCCGCTGCGCCCCCCGGACCTGCTAACGGGCCCTCCCCCGCGCATGGGCCGGCCGCAGACCGGAAAGATGCTCGGGCAGCAAGTCGCCCAAAGCCGCCCCGATCGCCGCGCCATATTTGTGGAAGAAGAGGCCGAAGGCGATGAGCAGCACGCCGATCCCCGACAGGGCGAAGGGGAAAAAGATCGAATTCTTGAAGACCTCGCTGGCCAAATAGCCAAGATACATCGTCACGCCAATGGCTCCGAAGACCGCATAGACGCGCCGCATCATGAAGAGGGAGAGAAATACGAGGCCCGCGTTGACGGCGCAATAAATCGCCTTGCCGAATTCGTCGCCAGCGTGCTGCGCCGTCAGGCCGCCCCAGAAAGCCAGAAGGCCGCCGAGATGCAGCCAAAAGGCGAAATCGCCGTTTCGCCAGCGCTTGAGATCGATGAGCCAGGCCACGGCGATGACGGCGAGGCCGAAATACATGCTCACCGACGCGCGCTGTTCCCAATCGAAGGTCTCAGTTCCCATGAGCCAGGGCGTCAGATCCATGGACATGAACCACAGGCAGAAGGCGATGACCATGGTGAGGAAGGGGAAGGGAAAGAAAGCCATCGCCGCGAGCGCCGAAACAATGGTCCCGACCTCCATCGGCAGCCAGCTCGATTTGATCCAGATATAGAAATCGCGATAGCCGCCGGGCGCGTCGACGGGGCTGTGGCCCCAGAGCGATTGCAGCGCGAAAATCGCGAGCGGCGCCATGCCCACCGCGCAGGTGACAAGCAACCCGCCAGGCGTGCGCAGATCGCGCCGCCACAGATAGGCGCCGGCGTAAAGAAAGCCCCCCGCATAAGCGAGCGCCGTCGTCAGCAGCGCCTTCTCGCCCCAAAGGCCGAAAGCGGTCGTCGAAAAAAGCCCCATGGCCGACAGCACGATCAGCGCGCCGGCATACCAGAGCACATGCACGAAATCGTAACGCGGCGGCTGGGAGGCCGGCGCGGGCGCGGCAATTCGCGCCGCGAAAAACGCCGCGAGTGTTTCGAACGTGGCGGCGTCGATGACGCCGGCGTCCCGCGCGGCGGCAATTTCGTCGATGATCGAGCGTGGCTTCATGATCTGACTCCTTCCATCGACCCGAATTCATAAGATTGCGTCGCAAAAAGCGCGATGCGCGGGCGCACGCCTCCGGGCGCGCCCGTCTGGTGGATCGTATATGAATCTTGCTCAGGCTTCGATTCCGCCGCCTCGAAGGCGCGCGAGGATACATGAAAGAAAGAAACGCGAATGAGGCGCTTGAAATGAATTCGCTCGGCCGTCTTGTCGTCCTCGTGCCGGATTACGATGAAGCAATCCAGTTCTATGTCGGCGTTCTCGGAATGCGGATCATCGCCGACATACCGGCGGGTGCGCTACGCTTCGTTCACCTGGGTTTTGCCGCCGAGCCGTCCATCGGCCTGTGGCTGCTGAAAGCCACGACAGCCGAGCAAAAGGCGCGCGTCGGAAATCAAACCGGCGGGCAACCTCTCGCGGTGATCTATACGGCGGACCTCCACGCCGAGAGCGATCGTCTGGCCGCCAAAGGCGTCCAATTCGTCTTACGCCCAACGGAGGAAGCCGATTCGATTTACGCGCAATTCCGCGACATTTACGGCAACATCTTCGTGCTGGTGCAGTTGAAAGCCTGACGGCGGCTCATTTGACAGCCGGGGGCGCATTGCCCATACCGCCTATGGGCGGGAGGCCCGACGGGACAAGGCCATGCAACAGAAAGCCAAAGGGCTCACCTATTCCGATGCGGGCGTCGACATCGATGCGGGAAACCGACTCGTCGATATGATCCGGCCGGCCGTGCGCGCGACGCGGCGCTCGGGCGCCGATGGCGAGATCGGCGGCTTCGGCGGCGTCTTCGATCTCAAGGCTGCAGGCTATGCCGACCCGCTGCTTGTCGCGGCCAATGACGGGGTGGGCACCAAGGTCAAGATCGCCATCGAATCCGGCCTGCATGGCACGATCGGCATCGACCTCGTCGCCATGTGCGTCAACGACCTCATTGTCCAGGGCGCCGAGCCGCTGTTCTTTCTCGACTATTACGCCACCGGCAAGCTCGACCCCGCGGTCGCCGCTTCCGTTGTGAAGGGAATTGCCGACGGCTGCGTCAAAGCGGGCTGCGCGCTGCTCGGCGGCGAGACGGCGGAAATGCCCGGCCTCTATTCGCGCAGCGACTATGATCTCGCCGGCTTCGCCGTGGGCGCCGTCGACCGCCGGCGCTTGCTGCCGCGCGAGGTCCATGTTGGCGACGTCGCCTTCGGCCTGCCCTCGTCGGGCGTGCATTCCAACGGCTTTTCGCTCGTGCGCCGCATCGTCAAGGACACGGGCCTCTCCTGGAACGCCACCGCGCCTTTCGCCCCCGAAATGACGCTGGCGCGGGCCCTGCTCGAGCCGACGCGTATTTATGTGAAGCCGCTGCTGGCCGCGCTGAAGCGCACGAACCACATTCGCGCGCTCGCCCATATCACCGGCGGCGGCTTCCCGGACAATTTGCCGCGCGTGCTGCCCAAGGGGCTGGGCGTATCGTTGGATCTGAGCGCCTTCGACGTGCCACGCGTGTTCAAATGGCTCGCCAAGACCGGCGATGTGGCGGAATCCGAGATGCTGCGCACCTTCAACTGCGGGATCGGCCTGGTGATCTTCGCCACGAAGGAAGGGGCGGATGAGGTCGAGACGATCTTGCGCGACATCGGCGAAAAGCCCGTGCGGATCGGCGCGGCGATCGACGCCGAGGGCGATGCGCGGGTCGTGATGAAGGGTCAGCTCGGGCTGTAAGAGCCCCCTCCCCCGCTCGCGCGGGAGGGCGAGTAGAACGCGGCCTTCATCCGGAGCGCTGATCGTGAGTATCCCCTCTCTCGCGTGCGGGAGAGGGTGGCCCTCGCGTTAGCGAGGGTCGGGTGAGGGCCCGCCCTCATCCGTCACCGCTTCGCGCGACACCTTCTCCCGCAAGCGGGAGAAGGAACTTAAACTACCAAGGTCGGAGACTATGACCCGCCTGCGCACCGCCATTCTCGTTTCCGGCCGCGGCTCCAATATGGACGCGCTGATCGCCGCCGCGCGCGCGCCGGATTTCCCAGCCGAGATCGCTCTCGTCCTCTCCAACCGCCCCGACGCTCCCGGCCTCGCAAAAGCCAAGGCCGCCGGCATCGCCGTCGCCGCGGTCGACCATAAGATCTACGCAGGCCGAGAGGAGTTCGAGCGCTCGCTAGAACTCGTTCTCGAAACCTACCGCGTCGACTTCATCTGCCTCGCCGGCTTCATGCGGCTCTTCACGCCCTGGTTCATCGGCCAATGGACAGGACGGATGCTCAACATCCACCCTGCTTTGCTGCCGTCCTACCGCGGCCTGCACACGCATGAGCGCGCGCTCGCTGACGGCGTGAAAATTCACGGCTGCACAGTGCATTTCGTCGTGCCGGAGATGGACGAGGGCCCGATCGTCGCCCAGGCCGCCGTGCCAGTGCTCGACGGCGACACGCCCGACACGCTCGGCGCGCGCGTGCTATCGCAGGAGCATGTCATTTATCCTTTGGCGTTGCGGCTCGTCGCGTCGGGCGCCGTGCGGATCGAGGGCAATCGCGTGTTGGGCGCGATGGCGGAAAGCCGGGAAAGGCTTGTCGCGCCGAAACCTTTTTAGGGAATCGAGATAGCGCCCGTCATTGCGAGGAGCGAAGCGACGAAGCAATCCAGGGCCGCAATCGCCGCTCTGGATTGCTTCGCTTCGCTCGCAATGACGGGAAGCGCTGGGTGTCTATGTCCTCCCGACGCGCGAAGCGATCGGGAATCCAGAACCATTCGCCCGAAAGTCTTAGCCGACGATCTCGTTGCCGGCGAAGAACTGGGCGATTTCGACGGCGGCCGTCTCGGGAGCGTCGGAGCCGTGCACCGAGTTCTCGCCGACCGACAGCGCATGCTCCTTGCGGATGGTGCCCGGCGCGGCGTTGGCCGGATTGGTGGCGCCCATCACTTCGCGATAGCGGGCGATGGCGTTCTCGCCCTCGAGCACCTGCACGACGACCGGCTCGGAGATCATGAAATCGACGAGCTCGCCGAAGAAGGGACGCTCCTTATGCACCGCATAGAAGGTCTCGGCCTGCTCGCGGGTCATGCGGATGCGCTTCTGCGCGACGATGCGCAGGCCCGCGCCCTCGATCAGGGCATTGATGGCGCCGGTGAGGTTGCGCTTGGTCGCGTCGGGCTTGAGAATGGAAAAGGTGCGTTCGATCGCCATGAGAGCGCATCGCCTCGTTGTTGGAGTGCTGAAAGGGTAAGCGCCGCGCTTATACCGGCGGCGCCGCGACGCGGCAAGCCTGACGCGGCGACGGCTCTCGGGCAGTAAGGGCTACCGATTGCGCTATGCCCCAGTGGAGGTATGCCGAAGGAGAACTCGTCGATGTCGGAAATCTTGAAGCAGGCAAAGAATGGTTGCCGCAGCGACATGGCCGAGGCCCTGCACGAGACGGCGAGCGGCCTTCACAGAATCGGCCTTTTGGACGCGAGAACGATGCGCGAATTCGACGTCGCGTGCCTCACCCCGGTGGAGCCGATGAGCGGGAAGGAAATCCTTGCCCTGCGCGAACGTGAGGGCGTCAGCCAAGGGATATTTGCGCGCGCCTTGAACGTCCGGCCGAAGCTCGTCAGCGAATGGGAGCGCGGCGAGAAAAAACCAAGCGGCCCGTCCCTCAAGCTGCTGTCGCTTGTCAAGGCTCATGGCCTGGTGGCGATTATTTAGCCGTTACCGATACGCCTCGGCGATCGCCATGAAATCCCGCGCCGTCAGGCTCGCCCCGCCAACCAGCGCGCCGTCGACATTCGGCACGCCCATCAGCTCCCGCGCATTCGCGGGCTTCACCGAGCCGCCGTAAAGTACGCGCACATCCTCGCTCTTACCGCCGCCGAGCCGCGCCTCGATCCGCTCCCGCGCGAAAGCGTGCATTTGCGCGACATCTTCCAGCGTCGGGGTGAGCCCCGTGCCGATCGCCCAGACCGGCTCATAGGCGACGACGATCGTTCCCGGCGCGTCTTCGGGAAGCGACGCCTCGATCTGCCGGCCCACGACCGACAGCGCTTCCCCCGCCTCCCGCTCGTGGCGCGTCTCGCCGACGCAGATGATGGGCTTCAACCCGGCGCGCAGCGCCGCCGTGGCCTTCACCCGCACGACATTGTCGGTCTCGCCGTGATCGGCCCGGCGTTCGCTGTGCCCAAGGATGACATAAGTAGCGCCGGCGTCCTTCAGCATCTCGGCGGAAATATCGCCGGTATGGGCGCCGCTTTCGGCGGCGTGGCAATCCTGCCCGCCGAGCCCGATCCCGTTGAGCAGGGCGACATCGAGCGCAAGCCCGATCAGCGTCGCGGGCGGGCAGATGATCAGCTCGACCTTTTTCTTCAGCGCGAGATCATACCCCGTCCCCATCGACGCGATTTCCGCAAGCGAGGCGATGAGCCCGTTCATTTTCCAGTTTCCGGCGACGAGCGGGCAGCGATCCATGCAGGAGAATCCTTCGAGCTTAAAAATGTTACGTAACAGAAGCTGACAGACTCGCAATATGGCGCATGTGGCGGCGCCATCGACTTGTCACAATAAATCGATATATCCAGAATCATGGAAACAGAAACCGCCCTCGCCTGCCTCGCCGCGCTCTCGCAGCAGACCCGGCTCGAGGCTTTTCGAGCTCTCGTTTGCGCCGAGCCCAAGGGCCTGCCGGCCGGCGAGCTGGCGCGCTTCCTCAGCGTGCCGCAAAATACGCTTTCGGCCCATCTCAACGTCCTCTCCCACGCAAAGCTGGTCACCAGCGCCCGCAACGGACGCAGCGTCGTCTATCGCGCCGATCTTTCGCAACTGAACGCGCTCAGTCGCTTCCTCGTCGAAGACTGCTGCGGCGGAGCCGGATGCGCGCCGGCTCAAATACTCTCCCTCTCGAAATGTGAATCCGGACAATGACAGAGAAGATCTACAACGTATTGTTCCTGTGCACGGGCAACAGCGCCCGCTCGATCATGGCCGAGAGCATACTGCGCCAGCTCGGCGCCGGCCGATTCAAGGCATTTTCCGCCGGCAGCCATCCGAAGGGCGAGGTCAACCCCTACGCCCTGCTGACGCTGGAGAAGATGGGCTTTCCGCATGACGGCTTTCGCTCCAAGAACTGGGACGAATTCGCAGTCCCCGGCGCGCCGCAGATGGATTTCGTCTTCACCGTCTGCGACAACGCCGCGGGCGAAGCCTGCCCGCTCTGGCCGGGCCAGCCGATGACCGCGCATTGGGGCATCGAAGACCCCGCCGCCGAGGACGGCGCGGACATAGAGAAGCAGCGCGCCTTCGCCCTCGCCTTTCGCTACCTCAAGAATCGCATCGAGCAGTTCTGCGCGATCCCTCTGCATCGTCTCGATCGCCTGGCGGTCGGCGCGCGCCTGCGCGAAATCGGCGAGACCGAGGGCGTGACCGCTCGAGAAGCGGAGCAAACGCCGTGACGATTTTCGAACGCTATCTGACGCTTTGGGTCGCCCTCTGCATCGTCGCGGGCGTCGGGCTCGGGCACTTTCTGCCGGGCTTCTTCCACGCGCTCGGCGCGCTCGAAATCGCGAAGGTCAATCTGCCTGTCGCGGCGCTCATCTGGTTGATGATCGTGCCGATGCTCATGAAGATCGACTTCGCCGCGCTGAAAGAAGTGGGGCGCCATTGGCGCGGCATCGGCGTGACGCTTTTCGTCAATTGGGCGGTGAAGCCCTTCTCGATGGCGCTGCTCGGCTGGCTCTTCATCGGCCATCTGTTTCGGCCCTATCTGCCCGCCGAGCAGATCGACTCCTACATCGCCGGGCTCATCCTGCTCGCGGCGGCGCCCTGCACGGCGATGGTCTTCGTCTGGTCGAGCCTCACCAAGGGCGAGCCGCATTTCACGCTAAGCCAAGTGGCGCTCAACGACGCCATTATGATCGTCGCCTTTGCGCCGATCGTCGGGCTGCTGCTCGGGCTCTCGTCGATCACCGTGCCTTGGGACACGCTGTTGCTCTCGGTGGCTCTTTACATCATCGTCCCGGTGATCGCGGCGCAGATTGCGCGCAGCCGCCTCATCGCCTCTGGCGGCGAGACGCGCCTCTCCCAGGCGCTTGCCAAGATTGGCCCGCTGTCGCTCGTCGCGCTGCTGGCGACGCTGGTCCTGCTGTTCGGCTTTCAGGGCGAACAGATCATCCGCCAGCCGGCGATCATCGGCTTGCTCGCGGTTCCGATCCTCATCCAGGTCTATTTCAATTCCGCGCTCGCCTATGCGCTCAATCGTCTTTTCGGAGAAGCGCATTGCGTTGCCGGCCCCTCGGCGCTCATCGGGGCCAGCAATTTCTTCGAGCTCGCCGTGGCGGCGGCGATCAGCCTCTTTGGTTTCGACTCCGGCGCCGCGCTGGCGACTGTCGTCGGCGTGCTGATCGAAGTGCCGGTGATGCTCAGCGTCTGCTCCATCGTAAACCGCAGCAAGGGCTGGTACGAGCGCGGCGCGATACGCGAGACCCAGGTCGCGCCGGCCGATTAGCCCTCGCTGCCGCTTATTCGGCGCAGAGACGGTAGCCGAGGCTGGCGAGCTGCGCGCCGCTGATCTTCAGCAGCGGCCCCGGCACCGCGCCGCGCGAATTGCGCACGTGATTGAGGAAGATGCGCCGCAGCGGCGGCTTATAGGCGGAGGCGAAAACCGCCGTCATCTGCGGATCGACGACGCCGCTGGTCGGCCCGCCGACCCATGGCGCATGGAAACCGAAGACAGCGCCCGGCGACACGCAGGAGCGCTTGGCGGCAAGATAAAGCGTGCAGGACGAATCGCATTCGACCGCCCCGATGCGCACCGGCTCCCCGCGCGCCTGCGCTTCCTGAACGCGCGCCACATAGGGCTCCACGCGTCCGCCGTAATCATGATCCACCACATCGAAAGCCTTTGCGGGGACAGAAAAGAGTACGAGCGTCATCATTCCTGCAAGACCGAAAGATCGCAGCATAGCTGTTCCTTTTGAGGCGCTTGGGCGTTGCGTTAATCGCCGCACATTTTTTCGTCGAGCTCCGTGGGCCAAGCGCTCGCCCCGGAGCCGTTGCCCGGGCGAATTCGGCCCCGTCAGCTTCAGCGTCTCAACCGTTACGCGAGCGCTTGCCTGCCGGCAAGTAGGCCGCTGTTTTTGAACGAAGTTTCAGAGAAAAAATTTGCGTGAGGGCCTTGAAGCGCGCGAATCGCGCTCTTTATCGGGCGAGACTTGGGCGACGCGGCGCCAAAAGGCGCGCAAGGATGGGGCGCAGACGCCGTCGCAGGGGAACGGCGTCTGCTGCGAGCGGAAAGCGCGCTATTGGAGCGCCGCGCCGATCGCCAAAGCCGCTCTCACGACCCCTGCGATCAGGATCACGCCAAGCGCATTGCGCAGAACAACGCGCAGCCGCGCCGACGGCGTGTTGCAGTAGAATTTGGGAGCCACTCCGCCCTCAGTCCTCGATTCCATCAGCAGCCGTAGGGCCCGCAGTCGGGCGACTGATAATAGTAGCCTCTCGAACGGCGGTAGCCGCCATAAGCTGGCGGCGGGGCGTCATAATAGTATTCGGGTGGCGGCGGGGGCGGCGGCGGCGCGGTCAAGGCCCCGGCGGCGGCGCCAGTCGCGCCGCCGATCAGGGAGCCGGCAAGCGCGCCACGGCCGCCGCCGGCCAACCCGCCGATTCCGGCGCCGGCCAGCGCCCCGATGGCGCCGCCGCCCACCGCCCGGCTCTCGGGCGTGTAGCAGCCCGCAAGCGGCGCAGCGACAGCAACGACGGCGACGAGGGCGAATGTCTTTTTCATTTTGAGTTCCAGGTCGGTTCCAAAAGGTCGGGCGAAAGGGCCGCCCGGAGAACCTCGGGCGACTGCGGCTCACGGGAGCCATCTCCAATTGTCCTGTGTGGAACCTTAACGCTGCATGTATGAGCGCCGGGGCGCGTGTCGTTCGCGCTTGTCATTGCCACGGCCCGCGCCCCTCCCTATAGTCCGCGCCAAAATGGGAGCAGAAAGCTCCCGAAAACACGAACGGGGAACCGGAATATGCTCGAGGGCCTGCGCGTCGCTTCGCAGAACTGGATCGGCCGCGCCATCATGGCGGTTGTGATGGGCGTTATCGTCATCAGTTTCGCGATCTGGGGCGTCGGCGACGTCTTTCGCGGCATGACCTCCCAGCGCCTCGCCAAGGTGGGCTCGGGCGAGGTCACGGTGGACCAGTTCCGCACCGCCTTTCAGAACGATCTGCGCCGCATCCAGCAGCGCCTGCGCCACGCCGTCACCGCCGAAGAGGCGCATAAGGCAGGCATGGACCTTCAGGTGCTCGAACGCCTCGTCACCGACGTCGCGCTCGACCAGAAAGCCCGTAACCTTGGCCTCGCCGCCAGCGACGACACCGTCCAGCGGCTGATCTCCAATGAGAAGGCCTTCCAGACCAACGGCAAATTCGACGCCGAGAAGTTCAAGGCCATCGCCCGCGACAATGGCTATACGGAGCGCAGCTTCGTCGCCGACCAGAAGGGCGCCTATCTGCGCAAGACGCTCACCGACCTCGTCATCAACGGCGTCGAGCCGCCCAGGCTGATGATCGAGGCGATCCATCGCTTCCGCAACGAGGCGCGCTCGGTCGATTATGTCATCCTGCCGGTCTCCGCCGCCGGCGAGGCGAAGGCGCCCAGCGACGAAGAGCTGAAGAAATATTTCGACGATCGCGAGCAGAGCTTCCGCGCCAAGGAATATCGCAAGATCACGACGCTGGAAGTGAGCCCGGCGACCGTCGCCAAGCCCGCCGATATTTCCGACGCGGACGCCCGCAAGCTCTATGACGACGTGAAAACCAAGCGCTTCGGCGCGCCGGAGAAGCGCGAGGTCCGTCAGCTCGTCTTCAAAACCGAGAAGGAAGCCGAGGAGGCGCTCGCCAAGCTCAAAGGCGGCATGGACGTCGACGCCCTCGCGGTCGAACTCAAGCGTAATCCGAAGGACGTGGACCTCGGCTTCGTCGAGCAGCGCGACTTCGGCGACGCCAAGGTGGGCGCGGCCGTCTTCGCTTTGCCCCAGCCTGGCGTGGCCGAGCCTGTGACCACCGCTTTCGGCACGGTCGTCTCGGTCGTGAAGAAGATTTCGCCGGCCGTCGTCACCAAGACCTATGAACAGGTTGCGGACCAGCTCAAGGCCGAGGTCGCCCAGCAGAGGGCCGCGCCGGAAGTGCGCCGTCTGCACGAGGCGGTGGAGGATCAGCGCGCCTCCGGCAAAACGCTCGCCGAAGCCGCCGCCGCCGTCGGCCTGAAGACCCGCACGATCGACGCCGTGGACGACGCCGGCAATGGCAAGGACGGCAAATCAGTCGACGCCCCGGCAGGCGCCGATCTGCTCAAGGCCGCCTTCGCCTCCGACGTCGGCGTCGACAACGAAACGGTCGGGACGCGTGACGGCGGCTATGTCTGGTTCGAGATCAATGCAATCGAGCCCGCTCGCCAGAAGACCTTCGACGAAGTGAAGAGCGCTGTCGCCGAAGCCATGCGCGCCGAGAGCGCCCAGAAGGCGCTCACCGCCAAGGCCGACGACATCGTCGCCAAGATCAAGGGCGGCCAGCCGATCGACGCCGTCGCCAAGGAGCTGAACCTCGACGTACAGCGCGCAACCGACGTGAAGCGCGCCCAGCGCCCGGACTTCAACACCAATACGATCGTGCAGTTCTTCGAGGTCGCGCCGGGCGGCGCCGGCTCGGTCTCCGTCGATGGCGGCCGGCTGATCTTCGTCGTCAAGGACGCGCAGACGCCGCCCTTCGATCCGAACTCGATCGAATCGAAGACGATCGCCGAGCAGTTGAAGCCCGCACTGCAAAACGACCTGCTCGAGCAATATGTCGGCGGCCTCGAAAAGGCGCTCAACGTCGAGATCAACGAAAAAGCCCTGCAGATGGCGACGGGCGCCGAAAAGGAATGACCGGCGCTACATTCGAGCCGGACGTCGAGGCCTTTGCCGCCGATTACGACGCGGGCCGGCCGCGGCTCGTCGTCACGCGCCTTGTCGGCGATCTGGAGACGCCCGTCTCCGCCTATCTGAAGCTGTCGGGTGCGCGCGACGGCGCGGCCTTCCTGCTGGAATCAGTGGAAGGCGGCGCGGCGCGGGGCCGCTATTCGATGATCGGCCTCGACCCGGATGTGATCTTCCGGGCCGTGGGCGACAAGGCCGAGATCAACCGCAACGCGCTCGGCAATAAGAACGCCTTCGTTCCCTGCGATGCGCCCCCTCTCATGGCGCTGCGCCAGCTCATCGCCGAATCCGCGATTCCCGCGGCCACGCAGCTTCCGCCCATGGCGGCGGGCGTCTTCGGCTATCTGGGCTATGACATGGTGCGCCAGATGGAACGTCTGGCGCCCGCCAAGGAAGACAAGATCGGCGTCCCCGACGCGCTGCTGCTGCGCCCGACGGTGATGGTCGTCTTCGATACGGTGAAGGACGAAATCTCAATCGTCACGCCGGTGCGCCCGCGCGAAGGCGTGACGGCGAAGGCGGCCTATGAAGCGGCGCTGACGCGTCTCGACAAGGTCGTCGCAACGCTGGAGGCGCCGCTCGACCACCGCGACGCTGGCTGCGATCCGCAGCTTTTGGCGCAGGAGTCCGTCTCCAATACGCCCAAGTCGCGCTTTCTCGAAATGGTCGAGCGCGCCAAGGAATATATCCGCGCCGGCGACATCTTTCAGGTCGTGCTGTCGCAGCGCTTCACGGCGCCTTTTGCCCTCCCCGCCTTCGCGCTCTATCGCGCCCTTCGCCGCGTCAATCCGGCGCCGTTCCTGTGTTTCCTCGACTTTGGCGATTTCCAGATCGTCTGCTCGAGCCCCGAGATTCTCGTGCGCGTCGCGGACGGCAAGGTGACGATCCGCCCCATCGCCGGCACGCGCTGGCGCGCCGAGACCAAAGTCGAGGACGAGCGCCTTGCCGCAGAGCTTCTCGCCGACGAGAAGGAGCGCGCGGAACATCTGATGCTGCTCGACCTCGGCCGCAACGACGTCGGCCGCGTGGCAAAGACGGGCACTGTGCGCGTGACCGATAGTTTCACGATCGAACGCTACAGCCACGTCATGCATATCGTCTCGAATGTCGAAGGCGAGCTGGATGACGCGCGCTTCGACTGCATCGACGCGCTCGCAGCGGGCTTTCCGGCCGGCACGGTCTCCGGCGCGCCCAAGGTGCGCGCCATGGAGATCATCGACGAGCTGGAAACCGACAAGCGCGGCATCTACGGCGGCTGCATCGGCTATTTCGGCTCGGGCGGGCAGATGGACACCTGCATCGTGCTGCGCACGGCGATCGTCAAGGACGGCAAGATGCATGTTCAGGCCGGCGCGGGCGTCGTCTACGACAGCGAGCCGGAATATGAAAACCGCGAATGCGTGAACAAGGCCAAGGCGCTGTTCCGCGCTGCGGAGGAAGCCGTGCGCTTCGCCTCCCGCGCGCGCCGCGGCCAATAGAAAGACAAGCGAGCGGGCCTCTTTCTAAAGGCCCGCTCAGCCGTTAAGGACCGTTGATGGCCGACCCCACCATTTACGACGACGGCGACGATCCTTACCGACCGATCCGCGTCGGCGATCCCGGCCCTGCGGGCGAAGCGGCGAAATGGGGCATGCTGCTATCGCGCTTCATGCGCATTGTGGCGCTCTTCTGGCTCCTGCAGGGACTGATGCATTGGCGCATCGTGCTGACCGCGCAGCAGTCGATCTTCGACGCCATGCCGCTGAACGCCGCCCTCTCGATCGTCTTCTTCGCAGTGCTCGACCTCGTCGCGGGCGTCGGCCTGTGGCTTGCGACCCCTTGGGGCGGCGTGCTCTGGCTTCTCATCGCCAGCGCGCAGATTTTCATGACGCTGAGCACGCCGGGCTTCTTCATCGGCGGCTATTGGCTCATCGGCGTCAACGCCATCCTCATTCTGATGTATTTCGCGCTGACCTTCGAGGCTGGCCGTGACGTCGAAGCCCAGCGTCTGCGCGAGCGGCGCCGGCGCAAAGCGCAAGCGCGCGCCTCGGCCGGGGAAAAACCTGCGCAAGAAAGCTGAGGCGCTTTCCGCTCAGCCTGTTTCGGGCGCGGGGCTGCGGCGCCCGTTAGCCGCCAAGGCCCAACCGCCGTGATGCACGCCAAGGAGAATGTGGTCGACAAGACCCTCGATAATGTTGAAAGCGTCCCACCCCGGATCAGTATGGCTCCGATAAATCGCGCTCCGGACCGCGCAAAATAAACGTCATTGCGAGCCGAAGGCGAAGAAATCCAGAGCCGCAACACGCGTGCTGGATTGCTTCGTCGCTTCGCTCCTCGCAATGACGACCGGAGTCGAAGGGGACGCGCTACCAAGCTGCTCCGAGAAAATGTTCGAGGATGAAAAAATGATCCTCGAACAGGCATGCGCGCATGTTCTGAAGCTCCGAGACGGGAACCCAGCGCGCCCGCGCCGCGTCGTCTGCGCCGCGCACGCTCGGCAATTCCCCGGCAGGAAAATCGAAATAGAAGGCGTGGGTGATCGTGCGGCCGCGCAGCGAGCGGTCGGGATGATCGAAAACCCTCTGCCCGCGCAGGCTGCCGCGCAGCACGGGCGCCGGAATTTTGAGCCGCGTCTCCTCGCGCAGCTCGCGAATGGCGGCGTCGCGCAGCGTTTCGTCCTCGTTTACGAAGCCGCCCGGCAAGGCCCATAGTCCCCGCCCCGGCTGCGCCTTGCGCTTGATGAGCAGCACATGGCCGGAATGCGCGACGACCGAATCCACGGTCACGAAGACAGGCGGATAAGGCGCATCGACCCAGGCGGCGCGATAGCTCTCCACATGGCGAAATTCGTCGAGCGTTTGCCGATAGGCGTCCGTCTTGCGGAAGGCGTCGATGATCTCGAAGACCGGCGCCGGCACATTGGCTTCGATCAGGCGCAGCGCGCCGGGCTCTTGCGAAAAGAGCCGACGCCGCAGCTCAGTCGTGGACAAGAGCGGGACAGACGCGGCGTCGACCAGCTCCCATTGCGGAAACGCCTTCAGATAATAACTGGACGCGTCTTTGCTGGAGCCGAAAAGCGCGATGCATTTGACGTCGCCAGCGACGCGCGCCACTTGCGCCTGCGCTTCCGCAAGCCAGGCGTTTTCATTGTAGAGATGGTCACGCAAAGGCAAAGCCGTCACACGGGCGGCGTCGGCGCCCAGCGCCGCCTCGATCATGACGACGCGCTCCGTGAAGCTCCAGGGGTTCTTTGCCGTGCGCGGCGCTTCCGCCGAGCCGACAAGCGCGACGACGCGGCTGGAGAGCGCGAGCGCGCGCTGCAAAATCGTAAGATGTCCGAGGTGAAATGGCTCGAAACGGCCGATGAAGACCGCAAGATCGTAGCGCATCATGAGGCTCCCTCATGGCATGAGAGCGGTCGGTCCTCCCGGCCGCATGGCGCGCCGCCAATATGGGAAAGTTAATCTCGCCGACCGTCTCTATCAAGAACGCGAGGGGTTTTCCTCGAACGCCGGTCGCTCTACGTTAAGATTCTCCATAAAACCTTATACAATCCACGAAATGTTTAAGACAGATTCAGCTTAAATCGACTGTTAGAATTTAGCCCCTGTTCACCGAAAGCCGCCTTTAGTCGGTAAACAAGGGATTCAGTCTGTTATTTAAACTCAAGTTCATTCGTATCGGTCTAATTTGAGTGCATCAAAGATCAACATGCTATCGAACGATGGAGGAGAAGATGAACGTCGCAACGAAGTCAGCACCCCAGCCGACCCGCGCGGAACGCATCGGCGAGGTCCGCCCGGTATATCTCGAGGCGCTCACGCTCGTCGAACGTCTTCACCGTCGCCTTCTCGACGTGATCAAGGATGAATTCGACCGCCGCGACCGCGGCGACGTCAATTCCGTTCAGGCCCTGTTGCTCTACAATATCGGCGACAAGGAGCTGACCGCCAGCGAGCTGCGCACGCGCGGCTATTATCTCGGCTCCAACGTCTCCTACAACGTCAAGAAGCTCGTCGAGATGGGCTATCTGCATCACGCCCGCTCGCGCCTCGACCGCCGTTCGGTGCGCATCAGCCTCACGCCCAAGGGCAAGGAAGTTCACGACATCGTTGCGCAGCTCTACGACAAGCACGCCACGACCATCGAACACATTGGCGGCGTCTCGGTCGACGAGTTCCGCAATCTCAACCAGTCGCTGACCCGGCTGGAGCGCTTCTGGACCGACCAGATTCGCTATCGCCTCTGATTTTTCTGCTCATCCTTCCATCGTCGACTTCGCCGGCGCGGCCCGCTCAGGGCTTCGCCGGCGCTTTTGGCTTTCTGGGGGGCAAAGCTCTGGCCTGCTCTGGCGAAAAGCCCCGGCGCGCCCTATGTTTCAGCGGATCGTTTACGCTTCGGGGGCGTTGATATGCGCTGGTCGATTACGCTCGGCACGTTCAAGGGAACGGCTGTGCGCGTTCACGTTACCCTGCTGCTTTTCCTGGCCTGGATCGGGATCGCCGCTTATCAGCGCGGCGGCGCGCATGCGGCCGGCGAAAGCGTGCTGTTCATCTCCGCCATCTTTCTTTGCGTGGTGCTGCACGAATTCGGGCATATTCTCACCGCCCGGAAGTTCGGCGTCGTCTCGCATGAAGTCACGTTGCTGCCCATCGGCGGCGTGGCCGATATGGAATCCATGCCGAAGCGGCCGTATCAGGAGCTTCTGGTCGCGATCGCCGGCCCCTTCGTCAATGTCGTCATCGCCGCACTTCTCTTCGCGATCTCCGGCGCCTTCAATCTCGGCCAGGCGGCCCATATCAGCGACCCGAATATCGGCGTTCTGGAGCGGTTGGCGGCGACCAATATTTTTCTCGCGATCTTCAATCTGATTCCGGCCTTTCCCATGGACGGCGGGCGGGTGCTGCGCGCGGCGCTCGCCATGTGGCTCGGCCAGGGTCAGGCGACCCGCATCGCCGCTCAGATCGGCCAGGGCTTCGCTTTTTTCCTGGGCTTTGCCGGGCTTTTCGGCCATCCGATGCTGATCTTCATCGCCATCTTCGTCTATATGGCGGCGGCGGGCGAGGCGCAGATGATGTCCCTCACGGAGGCCGCGCGGGGATTGCCGGCGGTCGACGCCATGGAGACAAGGATCGCCGCCATCGGACGCGGAACGACGGTGGGCGAAGCGATCGAGGTGCTCCTCGCCACCTCACAGGATGATTTTCCGATGGTGGATCAGGCCGGGCGGCTCGTCGGCCTGCTGTCGCGGGGGGAGATCGTCGAAGCCCTTCGGGCCGCCGATCCCGGCGCGCCGGTCGCGCCTTTCGCCCGGAAAGAAGTGGAGACCATCGGATCGGACGAGATGGTCGACGCGGCCATCCCCAAGCTCAACGCCGGCGACCCTGTAGGCGTCATCGACCCCGACGGGAGGCTCGTCGGCCTCCTCACCCGCCAGTCAATTGCAGAAATTATGATGATCCGAGACGCGCGGCCGGACTGGCGCTTCGGACGGCGCGGGTTGCAGCCTCAGTAAAAGCAGTCACACGAGATCCGCTCGATTGGTTCGGCGCCATCCCCGACGCTCGCGCCGTTTGGCACCCGTCATTGCGAGGAGGCCGAGCCGACGAAGCAATCCAGGGCCGCATCGCCGCCCTGGATTGCTTCGCTTCGCTCGCAATGACGGGCTCCGAGTAAAACCAGCGCTCTTGTGGCTCTGGATTCCCGATCGGACCTTTGGCTCGTCGGGAATGACAAGTCCCCACGCGAGCTATTCAACCGGAAATAGTATAAAGCCTCCGAGGCGGCCTCCTCCTTCGAGACGCGAGCTTCGCTCGCTCCTCAGGATGAGGGCCTAAGTGTTTGGCGCAGACAGCAGAAGCCCCTCATGCTGAGGAGCCTGCGCAGCAGGCGTCTCGAAGCATGAGGGGCGTCAGCCACTTTATCAAAAAAGCAACGGTCAGCTTTTACCCCCTCAGCGCTCCCGTCATGGCCGCGCTTGTCGCGGCCATCCACGCCGCGCCGACGCGGAAAAGCTGGGAACATGAGCGCAACGACGCAAGCTCCCCCGCGTGTCGTAACGTCTTGGCGTGGATGCCCGCGACAAGCGCGGGCATGACGCGGCTGAGTAGAGTTCGTTAAACCTGGATTCGGAGCCCTGTTTTTACCCCTGCGTCTCCGCCTTCTCCGCCTCCGCTTTCGCCAGCGCATTGAAGCGCTTCACGCTGAACGGGATGGCGGCCAAAAAGGCGACGCTGACCACGGCGAGCAGCTCCATCGGATAGATCGCCAGGAGCAGCGCCGTCACGCCCACGCCGAAGAGCACCGGTATGAGGAGGTCGCGGGGAATGCGGCCCATGCGCTTGCCCGAGAAATGCGGAATGCGGCTCGCCATCAGGAAGGCGATGGCCAGCACATAGAGAATGTAAAAGGGCACGAGCGCCTTGGACGCCGGCAGCTCCAGCGCCGAGAAATGCAGATAGAGCGGCAGCAGCACAGTGACCGCGCCGGCGGGGGCCGGCATGCCGACGAAGAATTCCGCGTGCCAGGCCGGCTTGGCCGGGTCGTCGATCATCACATTGAAGCGCGCGAGACGCAGCGCCCCGGCGATAGCGAAAGCGAGAACCGCAAACCAGCCGAGCCCTTTGATCTCGTGCAGGCTCCACAGATAGAGCAGCAGCCCCGGCGCTACGCCGAAATCCACGAAATCGGCGAGCGAATCCAGCTCGGCGCCGAAGCGCGACGTGCCCTTGAGCGCGCGCGCCAGCCGGCCGTCGAGACCGTCGAGCACCGCCGCCGCCATGACGGCCGTCACGGCTTTCACGAAATCCTCCTCGATCGCATAGCGGATCGCGGTGAGGCCCATGCAGAGCGCGAGCAGCGTCACGAGATTGGGCAGCACCACCCGGATCGGGATCCTGCGGAAGCGCAGGCGGCGCAGCTCGAGTGGCGAAAGCTCGAGGTTCTGAGGATCGTCGCTCATATTTTTCTGCCTCAGCCGGTCTTGAAGGTCAGCGCCGGCGCCTGCGCCGTCATGTCGGCGAGCACGGTCTCGCCGGCGACGGTCCGCGTGCCGATCGCCACCATGGCGCGGGCCGATGACGGCATATAGACATCGACGCGCGAGCCGAAGCGAATAAGGCCGAAACGGTCGCCGACGCCGAGATTTTCGCCTTCCTTGACGAAGCAGACGATGCGGCGCGCGACGAGGCCGGCGATCTGCACGACGCCGAAGCGGCCGCGCGGCGTCTCGATGATCAGGCCGTTGCGCTCATTATCCTCGCTCGCCTTGTCGAGATCGGCATTGACGAAAATGCCGGGCTTGTAGGCGATCTTGGCGATGCGGCCCGTGACCGGCATGCGATTCACATGGCAATCGAAGACGCTCATGAACACCGATATGCGCTGCAAAGGCTCGGCGCCCATGCCGAGTTCCGGCGGCGGCAGGAAGAAGCCGATGGAGCAGACGACGCCGTCGGCCGGCGACACGACAATCCCTTCGCGCAGCGGCGTGACCCGCGGCGGATCGCGAAAGAAATAGACGCACCAGGCGGTGGCGATGAAGCCGATCCAGCCGAGCGTCGGGGAAATCCAGTCGAGCACGAAAGCCACGACGGCAAAGCCCGCGATGAAGACATAGCCCTCTGGATGGATGGGAACGAGGACCTTGCGAACGGAGTCGATGACGGACATTTAGGGCTCCCGCAGCGCGATTCCTGAGCAGAGACGCGACGGGGCCTCTTTGCCATGTTGCGCCGCCAAAGTCACGGGCGAGCGTTCGGTTTCGGGGGATCGGTATAATAGCGAGGCGATGCAGTTAGCCTCCGAATACCTCCCCTTGGTGGGGCTCACGCCGCAACGGCTGTGATGGGGCTTTACCCACTCGACCCCGCTCTCGCGGCGCACCCTCCCCGTAAAGGGGAGGGATTCGCTGACGCCCAGCGATCACGTGACTGTCCGATCCGAAAGCCGTTGACCATAATTCGCCCTCGGCCCACCCACGCGACCTCTTGTGGGATAGGCTTGCGCGTTGCGATCCGCTATTCAGTTATTGAATCAACGGCGGGGCGCGGCGCCTCCCGCTTTGGGCAAAAGACATGACCGATATTCTCGACCGCATTGAAGCCTATAAGCGCACCGAAATCTCCGAGGCCAAGGTGCGCATGCCGCTCGCGACGCTGGAGCGCAATGTGCGCGACCATGATCCGCCGCGCGGCTTCGTGCACGCAATCGAGACGAAGCTGAACGAGCGCCGCATCGCGCTCATCGCCGAAATAAAGAAGGCGTCCCCTTCCAAAGGCCTCATCCGCGCCGACTTCGACCCGCCGAAACTCGCCAGGGCCTATGAGAAGGCCGGCGCCGCTTGCATGTCCGTCCTCACCGACGGGCCGTCCTTCCAGGGCAGGCTCGAGGATCTGGAGGCCGCGCGCAAGGCCGCGCATCTGCCGGCGATCCGCAAGGATTTTCTCTACGATCCCTATCAGGTGTTCGAGGCCCGCGCCTATGGCGCGGACTGCATCCTCATCATCATGGCGGCCGTCAGCGATGAAGAGGCGAAGGCGCTCAACACCGCCGCCCATGATCTGCGCATGGACGTTCTGGTCGAGGTGCACGATGAGCGCGAGCTCGATCGCGCCTTGGCGCTGGAGACCCGGTTGATCGGCATCAACAACCGCAATCTCCACGATTTCTCGGTGTCGCTCGAAACCAGCGAGCGCCTCGCTGAGAAAATTCCGCTCGACAAGATCATCGTCGCCGAGAGCGGCATCGAAACGCACGACGACTGCCTGCGTCTCGAAACGTCCCGCATCTTTACCTTCCTCGTCGGCGAAAGCCTGATGCGGCAGAACGATGTGGAGGCGGCGGCGCGGAAGTTGCTGAACGGCTAAGCCAACCCTTCTCGGACGCATGACCAAGCTCACCCATCTCTCCGCGACCGGCGACGCCCATATGGTCGACGTCTCCGCCAAGGCGGACACGAAACGCCTCGCGCGGGCGCGAGGGCGCGTGGTCATGGCGCCGGAGACATTGGCGCTCGCTGTTGCGGGGCAGGCCAAGAAGGGCGATGTCTTCGGCGTCGCGCGCATCGCCGGCATTATGGCGGCAAAAAAGGCGAGCGAGCTTATTCCGCTCTGCCATCCCCTGCCCCTCACCAGCGTCTTCGTGGAGATCACGCCCGACGAATCTCTTCCCGGCCTGCGCGTCGACGTCGCGGCAGGCGTCACCGGCAAGACCGGCGTCGAAATGGAGGCGCTGACCGCGGTCTCTGTCGCCTGCCTCACCATCTACGACATGCTGAAAGCCGTCGATCGCGCCATGCGCATCGAGGGGGTGGAGCTTGTTTCAAAAGAGGGCGGCAAGAGCGGCGATTGGCGGCGGGAATGACGGTCTGGCGTTGTGAGCCTCTCATACCTCCCCTTTACGGGGAGGTCGGCGGCCAAAGGCCGCCGGGTGGGGCTCACGCCGCAACGGCGGTGGTGGGGCCTTACCCCACCCGACCCCGCTTTCGCGGGGCCACCCTCCCCGTAAAGGGGAGGGATGAGTTCACGCCCAGCATTCACGCAAGGCCCGTCATTGCGAGCGAAGCGGCTCTGGATTGCTTCGCTCCTCGCAATGACGGCAGACAGCAGCGCTTCGTCGAGCAAAAGAGAATCCTATGGCCGATAACAAGCTCCTCTCCGTCGACGACGCTCTCGCGCGCGTTCTCTCCGACGCCGCCCTTCTCGGCGAGGAAGAAGCGCCGCTCGCCGCCGCGCGCGGCCGCACGCTCGCGCGCGACCTCGTCGCCAAGCGCACCCAGCCGCCGGTCGATGTCTCGGCCATGGATGGCTATGCGCTGCGGAGCGCCGACCTCGCCGCAGGACCGCTGAAGCTCGTCGGCGAAAGCGCCGCCGGGCATGGCTATGCCGCGGCATTGAACCCCGGCGAAACCGTTCGCATCTTCACGGGCGCGCCCGTGCCGGCCGGCGCCAACGCCATCCTCTTGCAGGAAGACGCCGACGTTGCTGAGGGCGCCATTCGCGCCAAATCGGGCGCAGCGCCGGGCCATCACATCCGTGTGGCGGGTCTCGACTTCCGCGCCGGAGCCGCCGGGCTCTTCGTCGGAACCCGTCTCGGTCCCGCGGAACTGGCGCTCGCCGCCGCCATGAATCACGCCGCTCTCCCCGTCGCCCGTCGGCCGCGCGTGGCGCTGCTCGCTTCAGGCGACGAACTCGTGCCGCCCGGCGCCGAGCCCGGCCCTTCGCAGATCATCGCCTGCAATAGTTTTGCCGTTGGCGCGATCGCCGAAGGCGCAGGCGCTGAGGTGAGTGATCTGGGCCTCTTCCGCGATGATCTCGCCGATCTGGAGCGCGGCATCGGCCTCGCCCGCGCGGCCAAGGCTGATATTCTCGTGACGCTCGGGGGCGCCTCGGTTGGCGATCACGATCTTCTGCGCCCGGCGCTCGCCCGCCAGGGAATGACGCTCGATTTCTGGAAGATCGCCATGCGCCCGGGGAAGCCGCTCATCTCCGGCCGTCTGGGCGAGGCGCATATTCTCGGCCTGCCGGGTAATCCGGTGGCCTCGATCGTCTGCGCTTTGGTGTTTCTGGCGCCTTTGGTCCGCGCGCTGCAGGGCGATCCCAAAGCCGGAGCCGACCAGACGGAATCCGCCATCGCCGGCGCGAACCTGCCCGCCAACAAGGGGCGGCGCGATTATATGCGCGCGCGGCTGTCCCGCGACGCCGAGGGGCGCCTCGTCGCCACGCCGCAGCCGATGCAGGATTCCTCTCTACTCACCGAGTTGGCGCAGTCGCAGGCGCTGCTCATCCGCGAACCGGGCGACGCCCCTTTGCCGGCGGGCGCCCCCTGCCGGATTTGGCGCCTGCCCGGCTAAGGCGCGCGTTTACGCGTTGGAGTGCTTGACCAGCGCTTCGAGCTTCGCCGCCGCCGCGCCCGTATCGAGCGCTTTCGCCGCCAGCGCCGCGCCTTCGCGAAGGTCGGCGGCGCGCTCGGCCACCACCAGGGCGACGGCCGTATTCAGCACAGCGATGTCGCGATAGGCGTTCCGCGCGCCGGCCAGCACCGCGCGCAACGCCTTGGCGTTATGGGCGGGATCGCCCCCCACGAGCTCCTGTGTCGTGGCGCGCGGCAGGCCCGCATCCTCGGGCGTGATATCGAAGGCGCGGATGGCGCCATCCTCCAGCGCGACCACATGGGTGACGCCGGTGGTCGTCGCTTCGTCGAGGCCGTCGCTCCCATGAAGCAGCCAGACCCGCCGCGAGCCCATCTCGCGCAGCACGCGCGCCAGCGGCTCGAGCCAATCGCGGGAATAGACGCCGAGCGCCTGCCGCTCGACACGAGCCGGGTTGCACAGCGGCCCGAGCAGATTGAAAACCGTGCGCACGCCAAGCTCGGCGCGCACCGGACCCGCATGGCGCAGCGCCGGATGATGCGTCGGTGCGGCCATGAAACAGATGCCCGCGTTACGCAGGCAGGCGGCCGCAGCGGCGGGCGGAATGCCGACTTTCACCGAAAGCTCGCCGAGCACGTCCGAAGCGCCGGAGCGCGATGAGGACGCCTTGCCGCCATGCTTAGCCACCACCGCGCCGCAGGCGGCGGCGATAATGGCGGCGAGGGTCGAGATGTTGAAAGTGCCGGCGCCGTCGCCGCCAGTGCCGACGATGTCGATCGCGCCGGGCGGCGCCTCGACCGGGGTCATGGCGGCGCGCATCGCCTGCGCCGCGCCGATGATCTCCTCCACGGTCTCACCGCGCATGCGCAGGCCCATGAGGAAGGCGCCGAGCTGCGCCGGAGTCGCAGCGCCTTCGAAAATGAGAGAGAAAGCGGCGCGCGCCTCCTCGCGAGCGAGCGGCTCGCCTTCGGCGATGGCGGCGATATAGGGTTTGAAGTCTTGCATAGAGGGTCTGCCCGAGGGGCTGCCCCCTCCCTGTCCCTCCCCCGCAAGCGGGAGAGGGGACGCTCGCGATCCGCGTTCTGGATTAAGGCGACGGTCTGCCCCCTCTCCCGCGAAGCGGGGGAGGGTTGGGGAGGGGGCCCTACGCCACCTTCGCCCGACCGCGCTGCGCCACATTCCACTCCGCGGCAATGTCCAAGAAATTCTGCAAGATCTTATGGCCGTGCTGCGAGGTGATGCTCTCGGGGTGGAACTGCACGCCATGGGTCGGCAGCGTATTGTGCGAGAGCGCCATGATCAGCCCGTCGGGCGTCTCGGCGGTGACGCGCAGGCACGACGGCAGAGTCTCGCGTTTGACGACGAGCGAATGATAGCGCGTCGCCTGGAACGGCCCGTCGATGCCACGAAACACGGCGTCGCCGTGGTGCAGGATCGTCGCCATCTTGCCGTGGATCGGCAGCGGCGCGCGGATCACCTCGCCGCCGAAAACCTCGCCGATAGACTGATGGCCAAGGCACACGCCGAAGATCGGCACGGTCTCGGCGGCGGCTCTGATCAGATCCATGCAGATGCCCGCTTCATGCGGCGTGCAGGGGCCGGGCGAGAGCACGATGGCGTCGGGCGCGCCGGCCAGCACTTCCGCGACCGAAACCGCGTCGTTGCGATGCACCGTGACATTCGCCCCGAGCTGGCCGAAGTAGTGGACCAGATTGAAGGTGAAGCTGTCGTAATTGTCGATCAGCGTGACATTGGACATGGCTTTTCCGGCGCCTTGGCGTTTCGCGGCGAGAAGTTGAATTTCCCAATAGGCCGCGGGGGCGCGTTAGGCAACCTTTCCAGCCGTCAGCGCGGGGCTCCGCATCCAGGTTAACAAAGCCTACGCAGCCGCGTCATGCCCGCGCTTGTCGCGGGCATCCACGCCGGGACGTTACGACACGCAGGCAGAAGAAGCGGCGTTTGTTCCGCTCATGTTCTCAGCTCGCCGCGTCGGCGCGGCGTGGATGGCCGCGACAAGCGCGGCCATGACGGTAGAACACATCCGCTCGTTAACCCGAATTCGGAGCCCCTGCCGTCAGCGCCCCGCAACCGGCGGCAGCGGCGATGTCTCGACTTTCTGGACGGCCCCCGGAGGCGGCGGGGTCTGCGGAACGGTGGCGGTTCCTGTATCCTCGCCCCTGAAATCCGGGATCGCCTGCTTGTCCGAGTCCTGCGCGCGCGGCGCGGCGATATGCGCGCCGATCTTTCGCACGACATCGGGCGCCTCGGCGAAGGCGCCATGGCCGATGAAGTCCGTCGAGAAGGACGAAATATCATGCACGGCCACGCCGAGCCGGTCGATCTCCGCCTTATCCTGCGGCTTCGAGGGGTCCATGGCGCCGAGCCGCGGCCGATCGCCGGCGATCCGCGAGGAGAGCGACAAGGCGCGGTCGTTGTTGGCGACGAAGATCGAGACGCGATGCGGGTCGAGCCGCGCGACCTGCTGGCGGAAGACGTTGAGGTCGATGTCGGGATTGGCGAGCATCACCTCGCCGAGCTTGCCGTCGAGATCGGGATGGCCGGAAAGCGCGATGCCGCGCAGCGTCTCCATGGTGAGCCAGGAGCCCATGGAATGGGCGAGGATGTGAATGCGCCCTACCCCAGGCGTCCTGGCGAGCGAGAGCACCACCTTCTCGAGCGCGTCGCGCGAGACGGTCGCGGCTTCCTTGTCGGACTCGTAGTTGAAGAGGCCGCCGCGTGAATTCCACGAGAAAAGCGTCGGCACGCCGGAAAAGCCGCCATCGGCCACGACCTGGGCAAGGCGGAACCGCGCCTCGTCATGGCTGGTGTTGAAGCCGTGCACATAGAGCAGAATGTCGCGCGAGACGCCGATGCGGCCCGACACATGGGCGGCAAGCTCGCCGTAGAACTCCTCCTCGTCCATGTTACGCTTGGAAAGCACGGTGAAATGGCGGCTCTTGTCCGCGCCGCCGAAGCTCGGCCGCTCCACCGCGCCGGGGCGATGGTTTTGCGGCACGCCAATGGCGGTGAGAGAGAAATGCGCACGCCCGTCGTCCGTCGCGCCCTCCCCGCGCCGCGTCGAAGCGACAAAGAGCGGGATGCGATTGGGCTCGCCCTGCGGCCCCGAGACCATGGAGACGGCATTGGTCCAATGGCCGTCGACAGCGCGCATGCCGTCGGAGACGCAGCCGGAAAGCAGCGTCGCGGCGAGGAGGGTCGAAAGCGGAAGCGTGATGCGCAAAGTGGTTCGATCCGGCGCAGCCGGGAAAGTTTCCCGTAAGTGAGGTGGTGCGATGCGAAGCCTTGGCCCGGCGCTTTCCTTCTTACGCGAGAAAGCGACGAAAGCGGGGCGAGTCGGCCCGCGGTCCCGAGGCAAAGTTGCGAAGATAGGTTAAACAAAGGCGAACATATGCCGCACTTGCGCGGCCGCGCCGAGGGTGCATAGTGCGCGCCCAAAAGAAGACTGGGCAATTGGCTGAACGCCGGGCGCGATCCCATCCCTCCCCTGTACGGGTCGGGTGGGGCAAGCCCCAACCACTGTCATCGCGGAGAGAACCCCACCCGGCGGTCTACGACCGCCGACCTCCCCGTAAAGGGGAGGTATTGGGCGCCCGAGCGAGACAGATTGCGTTCGCCCGATTGCTCTCACAAGGGAGAACGGCGCTCGTTAGGAAGCGCTGTAGACGCGATGCGGATCAGAATCCTGGGCTCGGGCGCCGGCGGCGGTTTCCCGCAGTGGAACTGCAATTGCGCCAATTGCCGCGCGGTGCGCGCTCGCGCGCCGGGCTTTACGCCGCGCACGCAATCTTCGCTCGCCGTAAGCGCCGACGGCGCCAATTGGGTTTTGCTCAACGCCTCGCCCGATCTGCGTGAGCAGATCGCCGCCGCCCCGGCGCTCGCGCCGGCCGAAGGCGATCCCGTGCGCGCGAGTCCGATCAAAGCGGTGGCGCTCACCAATGGCGACGTCGATCACGTCGCCGGCCTGTTGAACCTGCGCGAAGCGCAGCCCTTCAGCATCTATGCAGCGGACCGCGTTTTGCAGGCGCTCGCAGCCAATCAGATCTTCACGATCCTGCAGGCGCAACTCGTGCCGCGCAATGAATTGCATATGGATGAGGCGACCCCGCTCACAGGCGCCGGCGTCGATCTCGGCCTTTCCGTCCGCGCCTTTCCCGTGCCGGGCAAGATCGCGCTCTATCTCGAAGACCAGAACGCGCCGAATTTCGGCACCTCGGCGGGCGACACGCTGGGCCTGGAAGTCATCGAGACGAAGACGGGCAAATCCTTCTTCTACATCCCGGGGTGCGCCAAGATCGATGCGCCGCTCGCCAACCGTCTGCGCGGCGCCGCGCTCGTCTTCTTCGACGGCACGCTGTTCCACGAGAACGAGATGATCGAGCAAGGTCTCATGGGAAAGACCGGCTCGCGCATGGGCCACGTCAACATGAGCGGCGAGGACGGCTCGATGGCCGGTTTCGCGCCGCTCAACGTCGCGCGCAAAATCTACGTGCACATCAACAATTCAAATCCGGTCCTCGACGCAAACTCGACACAGCGCGCCGTCGTGCAGGCGGCAGGCTGGGAGGTCGGCGCGGACGGCATGGAGGTGACGCTTTGAACGAGATCGCTACCGATTGGCGCGACGCCGCGCCGCTGCCCAGGACCGATTTCGAGGCCGCGATCCGCAATGTCGGCGTCGAGCGCTATCACGACAAGCACGAGTTCCATAAGCTTCTGCACGGCGGCAAGCTGCAAAAAGCTCAGGTCGCCGCCTGGGCCTTGAACCGCTATTGCTATCAGGAGGCCGTGCCGCGCAAGGACGCCGCCTTCATGAGCCGCGTCCATGACCGCGAATTGCGCCGCGAATGGATTCACCGCATCCATGACCACGACGGGCTCGGCGAGGAAGCCGGCGGCATCGAGCGTTGGCTGGTGTTGACCGACGCGCTGGGCTTTACGCGTGAATATGTCACCTCGCGCCGCGGCGCCCTGCCCGCGACGAAATTCGCGGTGGAAGCCTATGTGCGCTTCGTCGTGGAGCAGCCGCTCGTCGTGGCGGTGGCCTCGTCGCTGACCGAGCTTTTCGCGCCCTCCATCCATCGCGAGCGCATCGTGGGGATGCTGGAGAATTACGACTTCGTCGACGACCATGTGATGGCCTATTTCAAGCGCCGTCTCTCACAGGCGCCGCGCGACTCCGAATTTGCGCTGGGCTATGTGCTCGACAATGCGAAAACCCGCGCAGAGCAGGAAGCCTGCGTCGGCGCCGTGCGGTTCAAATGCAATGTGCTGTGGGCGCAGCTCGACGCGCTGCATCACGCCTATGTGACGCCGGGGCTGATCCCCCCGGGGGCCTGGCGGCCGGGGGAATAACCCCCTCCCCAACCCTCCCCCGCTACGCGGGAGAGGGAGTTGGCGGTGGCCTTCATCGAGTACGCTGATCGTGAGCGTCCCCTCTCCCGTGAAGCGGGGGAGGGACAGGGAGGGGGCGCCGCCCCGACGTAACCGGGTAACAAATGACCACACGCTACATCATCGGCCCGGACTCCCGCCCCGGCTTCACGCGCTATTCGCGTCTGCACGAAGATCGCCCACGCGCGCGCACCGTTATCCTCGCGCCCGAACGCGCCTATGAGCTCGACCCGATCGGCCTCATCGTGCTCAAAGCCATCGACGGCAAAACGCGCCTCGCCGATCTTTGCGCCAGCCTCGCGCAGCAATACGCGGCCCCGCTCGACGTCATCACGCGCGACGTAACAAATCTGCTGCAGGGCCTCGCCGACAAGCGCCTCCTGCGCGACGGCGTCGATCCTTTCGCGCCGCCGAAGCTCTCCGATTTCGCCTCATCCATTTCGCCCTTCACAGGCGGGCCCGCGGGCCTTCTCGCCGAGCTGACGCATCGCTGCCCGCTGCAATGCCCCTATTGCTCCAACCCGCTGGAGCTCGAGCGCTCGAATGTCGAGATGACGGCCGAGCAATGGGGCGAGACCTTCCGTCAGGCGGCGTCTATCGGCGCGCTGCAATTGCACCTCTCCGGCGGCGAGCCCACGGCGCGGCGCGATCTCGAAGAGATATTGGCCTATGCGGTCGAGGCCGGCCTCTACACCAATCTCGTCACCTCCGCCGTGCTGATCACGCGTGAGCGGCTGGCGCGGCTGGCCGAGATCGGCCTCGATCATGTGCAGGTCTCGATCCAGGACATCGTGCCCGAAAGCGCCGATCGCATCTCGGCCTTTGAAGGCGGCGTGCCGAAGAAGCGCGACGTCGCGCGCTGGGTGCGCGAGCTTGGCATGGGGCTCACGATCAATGCGCCCATGCACCGGCAGAACATCGCGCATTTGCCGCAGATCATCGACTTCGCCGTCGAGGTCGACGCCCAGCGCATCGAGATCGCGCATATCCAATATTACGCCTGGGCGCAGCTCAACCGCGCGGCTTTAATCCCGACGCGCGAGACCTTCATGGAGACGGTTGGCGTCGTCGAGGACGCAAAGAAGCGCCTGCAGGGCGTGCTCAACTTCGACTTCGTCATCCACGACCATTACGCGACGCGTCCGAAGCAATGTACCGGCGGCTGGGGCCGTTCGATCCTGGCGGTGACGCCTTCCGGCAAGGCCCTGCCCTGCCATGCCGCGCAGACGCTGCCGGGCCTTTCTTTCGACGACGTTCGCGAGCGCAAGCTCGCCGATATCTGGCTGAACGGCGCGGCCTTCAACGCCTATCGCGGCACGGACTGGATGAAGGAGCCGTGCACGTCCTGCGACCGGCGCGAGATCGATCTGGGCGGCTGCCGGTGCCAGGCTTTCGCCGTCACCGGCGATCCCACGGCGACCGATCCGGCTTGTCATCTCTCGCCGGAACATGCGCGTTTTGCGGCCTATGCCGAAACGGAGTCGCACGCGCCACCGCCGGACTTCATCTACCGGCGCGTCGGCGGCGCGCCGCAGAACTCTTAAACCAGAGCGCGGAATAGCGAGCCTGCGACGCGTGTCATTCCCGACGCTCGCTAGCGAGCGATCGGGAATCCAGAGCAAAACCGGCGCTTTTGGGCTCTGGATTCCCGGTCGGGCTTTCAGCCCGCCGGGAATGACACGTCCCCATGTGAGCTATTCAAACGGAAATGATATGATTGGCAGCCGCCAAAAGCGGCTGCCTTGGCTCAGTCGCGCATCGCGCCTTTCTGCCGGGGATCGTCGCGCGGATCGAGATATTCGATCTTCCATGGCCCCGTGCCCGACACCTGCACCACCGCGTCCTCATTGACCGTGAACCAGTGCCCCATGCCGGGGGTCGCGACGATGAAATCTCCTGCGTGCAGGAATTTCTCCGCGCGTGGGTCCAGACGCGGGCCTTCGCCGAACCGCAGCGTTCCCGAGATCACCGTCGCCGTTTCCATATCGGAATGCTTGTGCGCCGGCACCTGATAGCCCGCCGGCGCGCGCAGGCGCATGACGAAAGGCCCAGACTCCTGCGGATCGCCGAAGAGCACAGCAACGTCTGCGCCACGGGGAAGATCGGCGGGCGCCGGCTTCCACTCCAGCTCGTCTGCGAAACGCAAGCCGCTCGTCTGTGCAGCGGCGCCGTAAACCCCGAAGGCGCAGAGCGCGCCAAAGGCAAGAACAACAGACCGCATAGGCTCCGCCTCCCTTATCGCCCCCCGGGCGGAACATAGGGCGGCTCTCGACATCCGCGCTGGATACCCCTCGGATTCTTCGAACCCGGTAACCAAGGAGCAACCTACAGCGTGCATAGTTAAATTGTCTCGCGGAGTTAACGATTTGTTTTGCATGAGCGTCGCGTCAACGGAGTTCGAGGAATGAAATCGCGGGATACACTTGTCCGCCTGAAACGCTTTCAAGCTGAAGAGAAGCGCCGGCGCGTCCTTCAGCTCAACACGATGATTTCGGAGTTCACGCGCATGTCGAATGAACTCGACCGCGAGATTTCGACCGAAGAGCAGCGCGCAAACATCTCCGACCCGAACCACTTCGCATATCCGACCTATGCGCGCGCGGCGCGCGGTCGCCGCGACAATATCATGGCCTCGATCAATGAATTGCGCGGCCAGCTTGCGGATGCGGAAGCGCAGCTCAAGGACGCCAATGACGAACTCGCCAAGGCGCAGAGCCAGGAAGCGCGCGATCGCGGCGCCGAGCGCATGATCGACGTCGTCGCCGAGCGTCGCCACGCCGAGCACGCTTTCCGGCGCGGAGCCTAGAATAAGCGAAAGAACAATCTGCCGCGCGGCGCCCGCAGCCAAAGCCCGACGCGCTGGCGGGAAGTGACATCGACGCGCGCGCCAGTCAAAAGCTGGCGCGCGATCTCGTCTATGGGATAGGCGAAGCGCCGCATGAGAAAAAAGGCGCCGGGCCGCGCGGCGGCGACGAAGCCCATCTCATAGCGCGCCAGATCGCCGATCCATGGCGGGTCCATTGGCCGCGAGACCAGAAGCCTCGTCAGCGCAGCGGCGTCCGCGCGGTGGCGCTGTGGCTGTGGCGGGCCATCGATCGCCTCGAAAAGCAGCCGGTCGAACTCTTGTCCCAGGGCTTTCGCCGTCAGCGGCAAGGTTTTGCGCGCATCGAGCGCACGCTTGCCGAGGAGGCTGCGCGCGAAAGACTCAACCTCGCGTTTATCGAGCGCGGCAATCGCTTCCGTTTCGGCTTCGCTGAGCCCGAAGGCGTGGGCTACCCGATCACGATCTTCGAAAAATTCTCGGCGCGCCCCGGCGTCGGTGAAGATGCGCGCAAGCAGCGCTTGCGTCTCCCTTAAGGCCATCTTCCGCAGTCCTGCAACGGCGCGCGGGCGCGCGCGACCTCGTCAAGCAACTCGGCGAAGACCGGCAGACGCTCGTCGCGCTCCAAGATAACGCCCTTCACAGGCGCACGCGCCACGATGCAGTCGTAGAGCGCCCAAACGGCTTCGCTCGTCGCCGAGTCGTGGCTATCGATCAAGACTCCATCCCGCCAACGCCCGCCCGCGTAATGAATCTGCACGAGCCGGTCCCAGGGCCAGCGCTCGAAAGTCGCGTCGATGTCGACCTGCTGGTTGACGGCGTTGGTGTAGAGATTGGCCACATCGCAGAGCCACCCGCAGCCGGTGGCGTCGAGCGTGCGGGTGAGAAACTCGGGCTCGTCCATCTCGCCGCCGGGCACGCGCACGACGGTCGTGATGTTTTCGAGCAGGAGCGGCGCGCGGATGCGCTTGCGCACAGTGTCGACATTGCGCGCGACAACGTCGATCGCCTCTTGCGTATAGGGCAAAGCGGCGAGATGGCCGATGTCGACCCCGCCGGCGCGGGTGAAGCACAAATGCTCGCTCCACCAGGGCGGATCGATGCGCTCGATCAGGCGCGCGAATTTTTCGAGATAAGCGCTGTCGATCCCCTCCGCGCTGCCGATCGAAAGATCGAGCCCATGCGCGACAATCGGGAAATGCGCGCGAAGGAGATCAAGCTCCGCGAGCTTCTCGGCTGACGCGTCGAAATAATGGTCGGCGATGATCTCAAGGAAATCGACACGCGAGCGATTGGCGAAGAGATCGGCGCGAAACGGCGGCCGATAGCCGATCCCCGAGCCGAGCGCCGGCGCCTCAATCCCCGCCGCCGCCACAGCCGCCACACCCACTGCCGCCATCGCCGTTTCCGCAGGAGCCGCTGCAGCTCGAGCCGCAACTGCCGCCGCTCTCGCTGGAGGCGCGCTTGAAATGCCGCGCGAAGGCGGCGTCCGCCGTGCCCCTCAGCGCCGAGAAGCCATAGAGCCCAAGGAGAAAGAGCGACGCGCCCTCGAAAGCTTTTCTCTCTGTCGGCGCGCCGACGGCGAGGAGCGCCGCATCGAGCCGCGGGCGATAGGCAAGCTCCATCGCCTCGAGATAAGCGCGTCCGCGCCGGCTCGCATGGCTGCGCGTCGTCACATAAGCCAGCGCGAAAAGCGCGGCGACCGAAGCGATGCTGAGGAAGATGAGATAGGAGACGTTCGTGTGCCCCGTGCTCAGCGCGACATAGATTTTGGCGCCGGCGAAACCGAGAAGCGTGAGCGTGCCGAAGAGCTGCGCGCGCGTGCGCCACGCCTTCACGGACTCGGGCTTCACGAGGCCTTGCGCGGCAAGCCTTGCGTGCACAGGGTCCAGCAATTGGAGCAGCTCCTTGCGCGCCGCGCGGTTGCTGAACAGCTCATGCGCCTTGGGGCTCGCCTGAATCATTTGCAAAACGCGCGTCTGCAAAGGATCGAGCGCGCCGGGCTCCGGCTTCTTGCCGGTCGGGACGATACGGTCGTCTTTCGCCAGCGCCGCATAGCCATGCTGCACGAGATCATAGCAGAGGGTGCGGATGACCTGATTCACCCCGCCCTGCAGGAAGGCCACGTCCACAGCGTCGGGGCTCTGCGGCACGGGCGGCGGATGATCGCCCGTCCGATCGGCAAAGCGGATGACAAGCCATGCGGCGGCAAGCGTCAGAATGACCACCACGCCGTAGACGTTGAGAAAATCAGGGCCGGGAAGAGAGAGGACGTTCTCCAAGGCGCTTTGCTCCGTCAGACGATCTCCAGATCATTCGCCAGTCGACGCGCCTGCAATGTCGCCACGGCAAGCACGCCCAGGCCCACTGCCTGATGCGCCAGCGCAACAAGGAGATGCGGCGTGCCCGCATAGGGCGGCTCGACCAGCAGCAGCGTCGCAACGCCCAGCGCAATCTGTCCGACGACATGGCCGAAGACGATGACCGCGCCGCTGCGCGCCCGCCCGCCGGCGTTCATCAGCGCATCGCCGAGATGCAGCGCCGCGAGGATGAAGATCAGATAAGCGATCATGCGGTGGAAGAATTGCGCCGTGAGCGGCGTCTCGAAAATATTCGCCCACCAGGGGTCTTTGGGGAAGAGAACATCAGCCGCCGGAATGAAGGCGCCGGCGATAAGCGGCCATGTGTTTTCCACGAGCCCGGCGCGCAGCCCCGCGACAATGCCGCCCATGAAGAGCTGCACGAAGACCAGCGCCAAAATAACGAAAGCCAGCCCGCGCAGCCGCCCCGGATGGTCATGCGCGCTCGACGGCCTGCGCCGCCCGAGCCCGCCGGCGACCCATAGGCAGGCCGAGAAGATGAAAGCCGCGATGATGAGATGAATGGCAAGCCGCTCCTGCGCCACTTCCGTGCGATGCACGAGGCCGGACGAGACCATCCACCAGCCGACGCCGCCCTGCAGCGCGCCCAAAGCGAGTATGCCGATAAGCTTCGGCTTGACGGCGGATGGGAGGCGCCCCTTCACCCAGAACCAGATCAGCGGAACCACGAAGACCACGCCGATGAGACGCCCGAGCAAGCGATGCGCCCACTCCCAGGCGTAGATGTATTGGAATCCGGCGAGGTCCATGTCCGGGAAGAGTTCCCGGTACTGCGGGATCTTCTTATAGTCCTCGAAGGCCGCGACCCATTCCTGCTGTGTCAGCGGCGGGATGGCGCCGGTCACAGGCTTCCACTCGACGATGGAGAGGCCCGATTCGGTCAAGCGCGTCGCGCCGCCGACGATGACCATCAGAAAGACGAGGCCCGCGACGATCCAGAGCCAGTTGCGCACCGCGACAGCGTTTTCCTCTGTCGCGCGATGCCTCACCTCGGGCACGGGATGCGGAAAGAGAAGCCAGTCTTCCATGTCGCTCGCCTCAAGGGTTCCTCTGCCTCGGCACTTAAGGGATGCCGAAGACGCTTGTCCACACCTAGCAGCGCGCGGCGCCCGCGAAGCGCCGGATTTTAGGCTGATAGGACGCGCATCGAGTGTAAGAATGAACGCTCTTTCGATCGGGGGAGCAAAGGTGGCCGGCAGAGGCGCGTTGACACGGGAAGAGATGGCCTCGCTGCGCACGATCGGCGAGGTGGCGGAATATCTCGACCTCCCCCAACACGTGCTGCGCTTCTGGGAAACGCGCTTCAAGGAGATCGACCCGGTGAAGCGCGCCGGCGGACGGCGATTCTACCGCCCGCGCGATATCGAGCTCGTCGAAGCGATCCGGCATTTGCTGTATCGCGAAGGCTATACGATCAAGGGCGTTCAGCGCATTCTCGCCGAGCAAGGCGTCGAGGGCGTTCTCGCCGACGCGCGCCGCCGCGAGAGCGGCGAATCGGTCACGCCCGCGCCGCCAGCTCGGGAGCCTGCCGCCGCCCGCGCCGAACCTGCGCCGCCGGAGATGGCGCCAGCCTCGCCGCCGGTCACGATTCAGGAGACGCTCGACCTCCCGGAGCCGGAGCCTTCAGCAGCGACGGCGAGCGCCCTGCCCGAGGCGGCCTCTGTCGAAGCGCATGGCTCCGAGGCGATCATTGAAATTCTTCCCCCGGGCTCCCCGTTTACCGACGCCTTCACCGCGCCGGCGCCGCGCCCCGTCTTCCATGCTCCGGTACTCGTCACCCGCCGTGAAGACCAAGAACAGGCGCAAAATTTGCGCAAAGCGCTCGCGCAGATCGAGGAATGCAAGCGGCTGCTCAATCTGACCCGCCGCTGAACAGCCCGGAAAATATAGGCCCGTGCGGTCGATCGATCTTCCCGGGGGCAAAATGTCATATCTCGTTGCAACCGGGCCGTCGCCTCTCTATAAGGGCGGCCAGTCGGAGTGTAGCGCAGCCCGGTTAGCGCACTTGTCTGGGGGACAAGGGGTCGTGGGTTCGAATCCCGCCACTCCGACCATTCGCGCCGTGACGCCCCCGACCCGTCCCGACGCCAGTTCCGCCCTGATTTCTCGCCAACCAACATCCACAGCTCGACTGAGCGCTGTCCGCTAGGCGTCGAGCCAAAGCGACTAAGGTCTTCGTCTTACCCGATTGCGGCATAAGGCGAGAACTTAGCGTCTTGCCGTTATGATGGCCGCAACGCAGCGTTGCATGCGGCTAGATGGCGAATCTGCGCATTCGAGATTTAAAGCGGTGTTGGGATTGATACGGAAGACGAAGACTCGGCCCCTACAAGCCGAGAAGATGGATCAACCGCCGACGAGCAAAAAAAACGGGCTCGCGACAGCTCTTCTGGCCGTGTCGCTCGTCGCCCTCGGAGCGCTGCTTTACGCCGTGGCGGTCGGGATCATCGGCGACATCGGCCAATGGGCCCTACGATCATTGTCGGGAGAGGAGAGCGCCGGCGCGCTCGTGACCTGGGCCAATGGCAAGACCATCCTCGCGGTTCTCGTCTTTCTCGGCACTTACCTCGTCATCGCCATCGGCAGATTTCCCGGCCTGCGGCTCGACCGCGCCGGCGCGGCTCTGGTGGGGGCCAGCCTCATGGTGGGTATAGGCGTCCTGCCGCTGGAGGAGGCCTATCGCGCCGTCGACTTCGACACGATCACGCTTCTCCTCGGCATGATGATCGTAGTGGCCAATCTTCGCCTCTCGGGCTTCTTCCGGCTGGTCAGCGACTGGGTCGTGGCGCGCGCCGGCCATCCGCTGCTGCTGCTGATCGCGATCGTCCTGGTCTCCGGCTCCTTCTCGGCCTTCCTGGTCAATGACACGATCTGCCTCGTCATGACGCCGCTCGTCGTGGAGCTCGTGAAGCGACTCAAGCGCGACCCTGTCCCTTATGTTTTGGCGATCCCTCTGGCCTCCAACATCGGCAGCGCGGCGACGATCACCGGCAATCCGCAGAACATGATGATCGGCGCGTTCTCGCGCATTCCCTACGGGACTTTCGCCGGCGCACTGTGGCCCGTGGCGCTCTTCGGCTTGATGCTGTGCGTGTTGTTCCTCACGCTGGCCTATCGGCGCGAATTTCTGACACGCGAGCGCCTGCCGAGCTTGCCCTCCCCACCGACGCGCTACCACGGAGCCCTGATCGCCAAATCTGTCGTGGTGACGCTCGTCATGATGGTTCTGTTCTTTGCCGGGCAGCCCGTCGCCAAGGTCGCAATCGTCGGCGGCGCGATCCTGCTGCTCACGCGCAAGGTCAAGGCGGATAAAGTCTACCAGGAGATCGACTGGCCATTGCTGCTCATGTTCGTCGGTCTTTTCATCGTCGTGGCCGGCTTAGAGAAGACCGTGGTGACGCCCGAGGTGGTGGCTGCGGTCGGGCGTTTCGATGTCGGCGCGCCATTCGTCCTTTCGGCGATCACCGCCGGTCTCTCGAATATCGTGAGCAATGTCCCGGCGGTCCTTGTCCTGAAGCCCTTCATCGCCGGCGCAGGCGATCCGGAAAGGTCCTGGCTGATTGTCGCCATGGCCTCGACCCTTGCCGGGAATTTCACTTTGCTCGGCTCTGTCGCCAATCTGATCGTCGCGCAAAGGGCCCGCACGCAAGGCGTCGAGATCGGCTTTTGGACCTATTTCAAGATCGGCGCGCCTCTGACTGTCGCGACGATCATCTTTGGCGCATGGTGGCTCTGATTTTACGGCGTGGCGGCGACCAGTGAGCGGATATTAAACTGAAAACAAAAGACTTTCTCCAGCCATCCACAGGCTTGTAATTTTCATGACGTCGCCTGTTGCAAAGCCAGATCGTTTGTTGCATAAGACCCCTGCGACGGCGACGCGACGCGCGAGACCGAAGCAACGGATGCGGGTGTAGCTCAGGGGTAGAGCACAACCTTGCCAAGGTTGGGGTCGAGGGTTCGAATCCCTTCGCCCGCTCCAAAGAAGCTCCGCGATAACCCTAAAGCGGAGGTCGGGGTACGATGCTGGTGACGCGCGCCCCCGCGAAGATCAATCTCACACTTCATATTCTCGGCCGCAGGGACGGCGGCTATCACGAGCTCGAAAGCCTCGTCGTGTTTAGCGGCGCAGGCGATACGCTGTCTTTGTCTCCCGGCGGCGCTCTCTCGCTCGACGTTTCCGGACCCACCGCCCCGGCCGCCGGCGCGGGCGACGATAATCTTGTGCTGCGCGCCGCGCGCAATCTCGCCGAGCGAGTCGAAGGGCTGACCCTCGGCGCCTTCCGTTTGGAGAAGCGCCTCCCCGTCGCGGCGGGAATCGGCGGCGGCTCCTCGGATGCGGCGGCGGCGCTGCGGCTCCTGGCCCGCGCCAATGGGCTCGCAGCCGACGATCCGCGGCTTTACGACGCCGCCCGCGCCACGGGCTCGGACGTGCCGGTCTGCCTTGCCGGCCAGGCCCGAATGATGCGCGGCGCCGGCGAATCGCTTGGCCCGCTGCTGCGCTTGCCGCTGCTGCCGGCCGTGCTGGTCAATCCGGGCGTGCCGGTGGAGACGCGCCCGGTCTTCGCACGCCTCGGCCTTCAGCCCGGCGAGCGCGTGGAGGCCCCCGCCCACCCGATCGTCGGCGACGGCGCCCCTGCTTTGGAGCTTCTCGCTTTGCTATCGCGGGGCCGCAACGATCTCGAAGACCCGGCCTGCCTTCAGGCGCCGGTCATTGTCGATACGCTGGCTGTGCTGCGCGCCGCCCGCGGCTGCAAGCTCGCGCGCATGTCCGGCTCGGGCGCCACGTGCTTCGCGATCTTTTCGACGCCCAATGCAGCCGCCAGAGCGGCCCGCGCCATTCGGACGCAACATCCCGAATGGTGGGTGAAGACGGCGGCGCTGCGATGAGCCGCCGCCCGCCGCCAAAGGAGCGCGCAAGAGGCGAACCAAGAGAGCGCGCAAGAGGAGAGCGGCCGAAGGACGAACGCCCGAGAGGCGAACGGACTGCCCCGCGCCCGCGGCCCGAGCCGCAACGCGGCCCGTTTCGCGCGGCCTCGCCAGACCTCGTGACGCTCTACGGCGCCCATGCCGTGCGCGAGGCGCTCAAAGGCGGGCGCCGCAAGCTGCTCGCTCTTTACGCAACCGAGACCACCCTGCCCCGGATCGCCGATCTCGCCAAAGCGGCGGGCCTGGAGCCGCGCCTCGTGGACGCGCGCGACCTCTCCCGTCATCTTGGCGAAGAGGCCGTCCATCAGGGACTATTGCTGGAGGCCCGGCCGCTACCGGAGGCCGACATCGCCGATATCGTATCGACAAGCGGCGTGGTGCTGGCCCTCGACCAGATCACGGATCCGCATAATGTCGGCGCCATCCTGCGCACGGCCTGCGCCTTCGGCGTCGATGGGCTGATCGTCACCGAGCGTCATAGCCCGGAATTCACCGGCGTGCTGGCCAAGGCCGCCTCCGGCGCGCTGGAGCATGTGACGATCGTCTCGGTGGTCAATCTCGCGCGCGCCTTGGACCAGTTGCAGGAGCGCGGCTACAGCGTTGTCGGCCTCGATTCGGAAGGCGCCGCGCCCATCGAAACCATCCCGCTTTCGAAACCTCTGGCGCTGGTGCTCGGCGCCGAGGGCAAGGGCCTGCGCCGCCTCACGCGCGAGCGCTGCGACCTCATCGCCAGGCTCGATCTTCCCGGCCCCATCAAGAGCCTCAACGTCTCCAACGCCTGCGCCGCCGCGCTGAGCGTCGCGCATTTACGCCTGCGCGACGCGGCGCGGGATTGACCTTACGGCGGGGTTGGGGGATTAAATGCGGCAGGGAACGCCGGTTTAGCTCAGCTGGTAGAGCAACTGATTTGTAATCAGTAGGTCGGGGGTTCGAATCCCTCAACCGGCACCAGCTTCTGAGCACGAGACAATCGCGCTTCACGAAAGGTCCCTTCGAGAATTATTCGATAAACACAAGATGAGAGGCTGATGAAAGTCAGCGCGACGCGCTCCTGTTACGGATGCCCTCGCCCTCTTCATCCCTCAAGTCCGCCGGGGCCTTGTTTTCGAGCGTGTTTCCGGTAGGAGAGACGCCTTCAAAGCACATCCCGGAGGTCATGGAATGCGCGACGAGTTCGCCAACTTGTCGGATTTGGAGCTTTTGTCTCTGATCCACCGAGCCCAAGAAGAGGTGGCTCGGCGCAAGGAGGCAGTTAAAGAGCGCCTGAGAGCCAAAATCGAAGAAGAGCTCAGACAGGCCGGATTGGGTCTAGGCGACATATTCCCGGAGTTCGAGGCGGACGGCCCACGAGATGATGCGCCGACCGAATCTCCAAAGCCACGCTTGGCGAAATTCAAGAATCACGTAAGCGGCGACGCCTGGTCAGGAAGGGGCCCGCACCCACCGCAATGGGTGAGGTCTGTTATGGCCGAGCGCGGATGGACCCTCGAGGAGTTCAAAGCCTCGGATGAATTCCTGGCTCAGAACTAGGCGCATACTTGCGCTGAACCCGCCCCGCGGTCTGCGTCGTCGTCGGAATGCACAGAGCGCGGCCTGCGAGTCTGGTGAAAAGTTTCCAACACCTCGGGGCCGCCTCTACGTATTTCTCACGACTTGATAAGGAGCCCATTACCCGTCATCCTGACAGGCTGTCTCCTTTTGCATGAAGCGGATTCCGACATGGACGAGCGCAGTCCGAAGCCGTTGATCGTGGCGATTGCCGGCCTCATCTCAGCAATCATGAGCTTCTATACGCCCCACGAAGGTCTGAGCGTCTCCCTGCTCGGCGTCGGGCTGATAACGGCGGGTTTCTGCGCCCTCTATTGGCTCGCCGATCCCGACCAGAATCTGGATTGACGCGCGCACGGTCCTGAATGCACGGCGCCCGATACAACAGACGCTTCAGCGCTGAGCGAGACACGCCGTCTCTTCGAGCGCCTCCCCGAGCGCCTCCAGGCTGGCCGGCTTGGTAATCTGCAGATCGAATCCCGCGGCGCGCGCGCGTTGAAAGACCTGCTCGCGCCCCCATCCGGTCAGCGCGACGAGCTTGACGCTGCGTCCCTCCGGCAGCGCGCGGATGCGTTGCGCCGTCTCGTAGCCGTCCATCTCGGGCATGCCGAGATCGAGCAGGACCAAATCCGGTTTGAACAGGGACAAGGCCGCGACTCCCGCAGCGCCGCTGTAAGCGACGCGCACGCTCGCGCCGGATATTTCCAGCAACGCCTTCTGGCTGTCGGCGACGTCGCGATCGTCGTCGATGACGAGAATGCGCAGACTCGTGCGCATCGTGTCGAAAGCCGCCCCCTGCTCGCGCGCTTCTGCGGCGGGCGCTGAAAGCGCGGGCAGGCGCACGATGAAGGCGCTGCCCTGCCCCAGCCCCTCGCTCTGCGCCTCGATCGAGCCGCCGTGAAGCAGGATCAGATGCTTGACGAGCGCCAGACCAATGCCGAGGCCGCCCTGCGCGCGTCCCAAGGTCCGGTCGATCTGCGTGAAGAGATCGAAAACGCGCGGCAGCATTTCAGCCGGAATGCCCACGCCATTGTCCTTGACGACGATGCGCGCCTCGGCGCCCGACCGCTCGGCCGCAAGGCTGATCCACCCGCCATGCTCGGTATATTTGGCGGCGTTGTTGAGAAGATTGGCGAAGACCTGCGTGAGGCGCACACAATCGCCTTCGACAATGAGCGGCGCATCCGGAATGTCGGCTTCGAAGACATGACCTCCGGCGTCGATCATCGGCTTCGACATGTCGATCGCCTGCCGCAGAATGTCGGCCAGATCGACGCGCTGTTTCCGCAGATCGATTTTGCCGCGGGTGACTCGCGAGACTTCCAGCAAATCGTCGACGAGGCGCACAAGATGCGTCACCTGCCGTTCGACCATCGACAACAGAGCCGCGTCCCGATCTCTCTTGCTCGAAGTGGAAAGCGCGTCATGACGCAGGACGTGCACGGCGTTGCGGATCGGCGCGAGCGGATTGCGCAGCTCATGCGCGAGCGTCGCCAGAAACTCGTCCTTGTAAGCGTCCGCCTCGCGCAGCTTTTCGGTCGCCTCACGCAGACGCTTCTCCGCTTCCTCGCGTTCGGTGACGTCGATCGCGACGCCGCCTGTGCCTTTGGCGGCGCCTTCGGAATCCGCGATAGCGAATTTGCTGACGAGAAAGTGATGGACGACGCCGTCGGTCTCCTTCAGCGTCTCAATCGCCGTAATGCCGGATTTGCTCTCGCGTGCTTCTCCGTCATGGCAGCGAAATTGGCGCGCTGCGTCGGCGTCGAAAATCTCCTCGTCCGTCTTGCCGTAGACCTGCTCGCGCGGGACCGGAAAGACGCGAAAGGCGGCGCAATTGGCGTAAGTGTAGCGCCCCTCGTGGTCTTTGATCCATGCAAGCCCCGGCAGGTGCCGCATGAAGCTCGCAAACCGTTCCTCGCTCTCGCGCAATCCCTCCTCGGCGCGTTTGCGCTCGGTGATGTCGGTGTGGCTGACCACGGCGGCGGCGGCGCCTCCGCCATCGGCGCGCGCGGCGTTCATGACGAACCACAACACCCCTTCCGGCGTCTGGCAGGGATATTCCATCGTAAAGGCGCGCCGCTCACCGGCGAGCAGCGCCCGAAGCCCCTCGAAAGCTTTGCTGGCGAAGCGGTCCCCCGCCGCCGCAGCGCCGCGGATAGCTTCCAGATAATTCATGCCCAGGAAGGTTGCGCTTGGCGTAAAACCATTCTCGCGGGCGAAGCGCTTCCAGGGTTCGTTGACAGCCAAAATCACGCCCGCCTGGTCGATCACCGCAATCTGGTGCGGCAAAGAGTCGAGAATCCCGCCGAGCAATGTGGCGCCTTCCCGCCGAGCCGCTTGGGCGATTTCATCGGCCTGCGCCTGCGCGAGCTGAATTTGAGCCGCGACCTCCCTCTTGCGCGCTCTGGTCTTGGCCTGTGTCAACGCCACGATGCCGAGCCCGATCACAATGAAAATCGCCAGGCGCAAGTGATCGCCCGGGAGCGCGATCATGAAGGAGCCGACCGGCTCCATGAAAAAAAATGCGACGATCGCCGCCGACAGCGCAGTGGCGAGCAACGCGGGGCCCGCCTCGGAAGCCGCTGCGGCGAAGAGGACGGCAAGAAAGAAAGGCGCCATTGGCTGAGACTGAAGCTGATCGCTGAGCTTTACGCGCACCGCCGCCGCGATCCCTACCGCCAAAATCGCAATGCCGTAATCCAAGGCGCGCTGTGCGACGCGCTTCTCCGCATCCTGGTTCAACCGTCCGCTCCGGGCAAACTTTCGCAATCCTGATCGCTAAAGTAAGGGAAACTGTTTGAAAAGCTTAGCTTTATGAACCAGCGCGCGACGCGCTGGGCCGCCGCGAGGTCTCGCGCCGCCAAGGCCTGGCCAGAAAGCGTCAGCCGCGCGCGCAAACGCCGCCAGCGTCGATCTCCTCGTTCAATCTTTCGGCTTCGTCCCCAACCAAGGGGAGCGTGAAGCTGAAGATCGCGCCGCGGCCTTCGGGGTTCCCCTCGGCCCAGATGCGTCCGTGATGCGCCTCGATGATTTCGCGGGAGATCGACAGCCCCACGCCCATGCCGCTCGGCTTGGTCGTGGCGAAGGGCACGAACAAGTCGCTGCGCCTTTTTTCGGTCAGCCCGACGCCCGTGTCGGCGATGTCCACCCTGATGTCGGCGTCGGTCGAGCGCGTCGAAATCACGAGCCGCCGCTCGGAGACCGGCTCCATCGCCTCTTTCGCGTTGCGCATGAGATTGATCAAGACCTGCACGATTTGGACCCTGTCGGCGAGCACCTCATCTGACGCGGCGCAGAGGTCGAGCGTGACGGCGATCTTCTTCTCTTTGGCGACGGACAGGATCGTCTCCATCGCTTCGAGGATCAGTCCGTGCATATTCGCCCGCACCTTGTCGGGCTCGCCATGCGCGATAAAAGACCGCAAGCGCGAGACGATCTCCCCCGCCCGCATCACTTGAGCGACAGTGTTGTTCACTGTGTCCAACACGCTCGCCGGCCGCTTTTCGGGCTCGAGCTCGAGCAATCGCGGCAGCACGCGCAGATAGGCCACCGTCGCGGCGAGCGGTTGGTTGATTTCGTGAGCAATGCCCAACGCCATGGAGCGCATCATGGCAAGCTGTCCCCGATGCGCCTCCCGCAATCTGGCCTCTTTCTCCTTCAGCTCGGAGATGTCCAAAATAAACGCCACGCCATCGAGCGTGTTTCGATCAAGAAGGGCCCGTGCGACGAGGACCGGCAGGCGGCTCCCGTCCTTGCGGAAATATTCCTTTTCGGTTGGCCGCTCGTTCTTTCCCGTCTCGATCAACTCCACGATCGCCGCGTCATTCATGACGCGATACTCGGGCGGCGTGAGATCGCGCCAATTGATGCGGCCGGCGTTCAAATCCTCGCGCGTGTAGCCGAGCATTTGGAGATACCGATCATTCGCCTCGACGATCGTGGCGTCCCTGGCGTTGGCGTAGCAGACGCCGATCAGATTGGCGTCGAAGAAGGCGCGATGCCGCGCTTCGCTGAGGCGAAGCTCTTCTTCGGCGCGTTTTCTCGCCGTGATGTCGCAGACGTAGCCATGCCATATGATCGAGCCGTCCGGCTCGCGGTTCGGCATGGAGTGAACTTCGATCCATATCGCGCCCCTGACAGGGTGCAGGAAGCGATATTCCTCGTGATATTTCGTCAAATGCTCGGCTGACGCTGCGATCGCCGCGTCTATGCGCGCCACGTCGTCGGGATGGATACGCGCGCGCATCGTCGCGAGATCCGCTTTGCTCTCCTCGGGAGAAAAGCCGAAGATGTCCTCGAAATTCGCCGACCCATAGGGAAAGCACCCTGTTCCATCCGGGCTGAAGCGGAAGGACGCAATCGCACCCGGCATGGCGTCGACGCAGGCGGCCATCATGGCAGGCGCGCTCAGCTCGGCTGTTGAAGCGGCGCGCGACGTTTCCCCCTTATTCTGCCGCGCCCCTCGATGATCCGGGACCGGTCCAGCCTGGCCCGGCCGGAAGATTGTGTGAGGCATCGACACTCCATGCTCTATCCGCGCAACCCGGCGCAAGTGTGCGCCGGATTCAGCTTTGTTGTCCAATATTTAGTGTGACAGCGCAGGGGCGCCTCCGGCTCCGACGCCCCTCGCGTGTCGGCGCCATGCGGCCAGGCAAGACGATGGCCCAAAGCAGCAGGGAACCCTGTCCAGCCGATGGAAGTTAGCGCCCTGAAAGCTGGGTATGACCTCCTGACATGCCCGGCGTCCTGAAGCGCCTGCAGCCGGGTAATCACACGGGTAATCACATGGTCGAGGCCCTGACAACTGAACTGACGGATTACGCGCTCGCGGTATCCTATATGACGGTTCTCACAATATCCGTGACGGCCACGCTGATGGTGCGAGCCGCGACATTCCCTCTCGTTCGAGGTTGAGTCCGTCGGCTCGCTTTAAGCCGCTCGCAACCCTCTCTGGGCACGCGCGTCGCAAACCGGCGGATCGCGAGGTCGCGCCATGGACGCCGTCGCCAGCAGGCTCAGGCCGGAACAGAGGCGTGTGGCAACTGTTCCCTGATGACAGGAAGCCTTCACCATGAGGAAAACCGCCATTCTACTATCCGTCTCTTTGTTTGCTTGGCTGCCGCAGCAGCCGGCCTACGCCAAGGGCTGCATCAAAGGCGCTCTGGTCGGTGGCGTTGTGGGGCACTATGCCGGCCACCATGGCGTTCTGGGCGCAGTCGCCGGGTGTCTCTACGGCCGGCATGAAGCGCATAAATACGGAAGGCGTCCACAACCAAACGGCGGGTGGATGGCGCAGACGAACCATGCGCCGAAATCGTGGAAGACAGGTAGCTGAGCCGCACCCACGCGCGCGGCAATGGCTGACAAGCGCTTCGCGCCAACACTCGAACAAATGACGTGGTTCGCTATACAGTCACCAGGGCCTGCAAAGGCCCTGGGCTCACGCGCGTCGTGACGACGTCGTTCTCAGTAGTAGGGATAGCCCCAGCCGCCCAACGCCCAAAACGGCGCCGTCGCCAATCCCACCGCCGCGCCCGCGACAGCGCCGGCCGGGTTGTACCAAGGGTAATAGCCGTAATGGCGGTAATAGCGGTAATAGCGGTAATGCCTGTGCCGCCAGTAATGATGATGATAATGGTGGTGACGCCAACGGCGGTAATGGACCTGCTCCAGCGACGAAGACGTCCCGATGATCTCCGCCCTGGGGATGCTCATGACGCCCGCCTGAGCCTGGGGCGCGGGTTGAGCGAATCCGGCGACGACGCAAGCTGCCGCGAGGGTACAAGTTTTGATCGAGCCACGCATAACGGCCTCCTTGGGGTCGCGACGCGCGAAACTCGATTGAAGTCTTTGTGCAGCGTTCGTGAACCCTGCCGCCTAGCTAGATCGTCGATCACTTGGGGCAAGGGCAGGAGCGCATCTTCGTGATGCTCTCAGCGCCGGTCGAACTACCGCAGGCACGCGCCGCGCCGCGCCCATTCCGCTTCCTGAGCGTCGGCCGGACTGGCGGGCTCCGCATCGCAGGCCTTGAACACTTTGCCCCGCTCGCCCATCGACACGCCGGCCGGAAACTGCTCCTGCGCGACATAGAAGCCCGCCTCGAGGTCTTGGCCGACCTTGGCGCGCGCCGCCTTGATCGCGGGGCTGCTTCCCCCAGGCTGCGGCGACGGAAGGTGATACCAGCGGCTGGCCGTCGTCAGATTGCACTCGCTTTGCGCGAGGCTTTTCGCGCAGACGAGAATCCAGGTCTGCATCCCGCCTTTGGCCGCGGCCGGGGCGATCATCGTCGCCGCGAAAATCCCGGCGAGAACATATTTCTTCATTGCGCCTTCCCTGAACTGTCGAATCGCCGCGCGATCATAGGATGAGAAAACCGGCCAGAAAGTGAAGCCGCGGGTCAGAAACGCTGATCTTTCTTCGCCGCGGCGACAGCGGCGCGCGCCTTGTCGACCGCCTCCGGGTGAGTTTTCTCCAGCATGTTCAGCACCGCCTCGAGCATTTCGATGTGCTCAACGGCCTCCTCGAGCGCGTCGGCGAGCGTCTGCAGCCGCTCGACAAGCTTGCTTTGCACCTTGCAACTCCTGTTCACCAATCTACAAACCGGCTGGGTACAGCGCGATCGGCCCAAAGCGCAAGCGCGCGTTCCGGCGACGTAGTGCGCTCGCCGGGCGCCCTGGAGGAGACGGACGCACGGCGGTTGCCGAGATTATGCGCCCGCACTATCCTCCCCGCGCCCCGCGCATTCACGGAAAGCGCTTCTCGATAAGGAACTTCAGATGTCCAAGAGCCCAGAATCGGCAGGCGGCCACGCAGCCGGGCCTCATGCGGGAGAGCCGCAGGAGAACGTGCAAGAGCAGACCTGGGTAACGGCGCTCGAGGAAGGAATCGAGGAGATCAAGACGCAGCCGCCGGAAGTGCTGTTCGTCGACGTGCTGAAGATCGACCTGCCCTATATCGTCATGCTGGCCATGGCGGTGATCGGCGTCGGTCTCGTCACTTTCACCGGCCAGTCCGTCGCCTGGTATTGGGAGCTGCTCACGCCGGTCTATTGCGGCATCTGCATATATATCGGCTGGCGACATGCGGAGACCAAGCACGAGCGCGTCAAGCTGGTCTGGACGCAAATCCTGCACTGGGCCGCCTTCCTCGCGGCGATGGCGCTGATTTATTCGCCGGCCATGCGCGCGCTGGTCGACGTCAACGCCACCGGCCTCAATCTGATGGTGATCCTGGCGCTCGCAACCTTCGTCGCCGGCGTTCACGCCGAGGCCTGGCAGATTTGCGTCGTCGGCCTGATCCTCGCGCTTTTCGTGCCGGGGATGGCGCTCATCCAACGCGGCTCGCTTTTCATCATGGTCGCGATAATCGGCGTCATCTTCGTCGGCGCCAGCCTGTGGTTCACGATGCACGCGCATCGGCGCGCGGCGAAGGAAGCCGCGTAGCCCCGTCATTGCGAGGAGCGCAGCGACGAAGCAATCCAGAGCCGCTGTAGCTGCTTTGGATTGCTTCGCTCCGCTCGCAATGACGGCAAGAGGGGTTGCTCTGGCTTCCCGGCCGAGCCTTTGGCCCACCGGGAAATGACAGGCGCCTCAGATTTTCGAGGTCTGCGCCGCGAGCGTGGCGCGAATGGCCTCGTCCATGGATTTTTCGAAAGAGGTGCGCAGCACCGTTCCGCCGACGCCCTTGAGGCCTTCCAGCACCTTGTCCGAGGTCATCTTGCGCACGAGGACGAAGAGCGCCGCGCCGCCCGGCGGAATCGCTTCCGCGACGTCCTTCATGAATTTGTCGTCGATTCCAAAATCGGTGAGCGCTCCGGAAACGGCGCCGGAGGCCGCGCCGAGCGCAGCGCCGGCCAAGGGCATCATGAAGATCAAGCCGATGAGTGCGCCCCAGAACATGCCGGACACGCCGCCGATCGCCGTCGTATTGAAGAGCTGGTTGAGCTTGATGTGGCCTTCGGCGTCCTTCACGGCGACGACCGCGTCGCCCATCTCGATCAAATATTCCTTCTGCATCTGAAATAGCTTCTGCCTCACTTCCTCGGCCTTTTGCTCCGAGGAGAAAGCGATGACGAGCAGATCATTCATGAGAACTCTCCCGATAGGGCGGCGGCCTTCGACGGCGCGCCCGTTCCCGATCTAGTCGAGCACCGTTAAATTACAATGCAGGCCGGGAGCCCGGGACAAACAAAGCCATAGCTCGGCCACAACCGGCCAAAGCTGAGCTTACGCGCTTTAGGAATCTTTTACCTTGCGGCGCGGCGCGTGGCTGGCGCGGGAACCCGACGCGGCGCGGCGAGCCAAAAGGCCAATGGCGACAGCAGCGACGCCAACATCAGCAGATTGAACATCATTGGGCTTGCCTCCCTTGTGCTTCCGCCCGCGCCCTTAAAGGGCGCGAGCGGGTCGTCACATTTTACTCGGTGAG
>NZ_JAERVJ010000011.1 GCF_016745395.1 Methylocystis sp. Sn-Cys | reverse complement strand
ACGAAGAAGCGACCGCATCCGCTGCAACCGTTGGCAGCGCCGCCGTCGATGAATGTGGATTTAAGGGGTAGCGGCTTTCCTGTCAACACCCTTTTTTGCAATTTCACGACAGCGGCGGCGCGGGCGGCGGAAAAGCGCCCCTAGCCTGCGAAATAGGCCTCCAAAATCCGCTCGTACACAGCCGCCAGCGCCTCAATATCCGCCACGCGGGCGTTCTCGTCGACGGCATGGATGGTTTCATTGGTCAGGCCGAATTCCACGACCGGGCAATCGCGCGTGATGAAACGCGCATCCGACGTGCCGCCGCTCGTCGAAAGCTCCGGCGTCCGCCCCGTCGCCGCCGTCACGGCCTCGCTGACCAGCGCCGTGAATGCGCCGGGTTCGGTCAGGAAGGACACCGCGTTGCTCGGCAAAAACGCCAGCTCCACGCGCGCCGCGCCGGCCGCCTCCTTGACCACGGCGGCGATGCGCTCGCGCAGCGTCTCGAGCGTCCAGGCGTCGTTGAAGCGCACGTTGAATTGCGCCCTCGCTTCCGCGGGAATGACATTGACCGCCGGATTGCCCACGTCGATCGACGAGACTTCGAGATTGGTCGGGTCGAAATGCGCCGTGCCGCGGTCGAATTCGTAGGACGAGAGCGCCGAGACGATGCGCGCAATGGCCGGCACGGGATTGTCCGCGCGATGCGGATAGGCGACATGGCCCTGCTTGCCGATCACCCGGATCTTGCCGTTGAGCGAGCCGCGCCGGCCGATTTTGATCATATCGCCGAGCGCCGAGACATTGGTCGGCTCGCCGACGATGGCGTGGTCGAATTTTTCGCCCCGCGCCCGCGCCCAGTCGAGCATCTTCACTGTGCCATTGATCGAGGGCCCCTCCTCGTCGCCGGTGATGAGGAGGGAGATCGTCCCCTTGGGCGCGCCATGGCGGGCGACATAGGAGAGCGCCGCCGCCATGAAGGCGCCGATCGCCCCTTTCATGTCGCTCGCGCCACGGCCCACGATCCGGCCGTCGATGATCTCGCCCGCGAAAGGATCTGCGCTCCAGCGCGCGACATCGCCGGCGGGCACCACATCGGTATGGCCGGCGAAGACGAGATGCGGCACGCCTGCGCCTATTTTGGCGAAGAGATTATCGACGTCCGGCGTGCCGGGCTCGGTGAAAATCAGCCGATGCGTCTCGAAACCAGCGGCTTTCAATTCGCGCTCCACCACATCGAGCGCGCCGGCGTCGGCGGGCGTGACCGAAGGGCAGCGGATGAGATCGCGGGAGAGGGAAACGGCGCGTGAGAGGGGCATATCAGAAAGCTTTCGGCGGATGTTTCAGGGCCTCGCGCGCGGAGCGGCGGGACTTGGTCGAACGCGGCAAGATAGCATTTTCTGCTCGAACGACGTCCTTCCCGGCTAGGCGGGAATCCAGAGCCACAAAAGCGCTATTTTTGCTCTGGATTCCCGATCACTCGCTGCGCGAGCGTCGGGAATGACAGCGTCGTTCGGCGCGACATCAGCCGCCGGCGAGAGCGAGGCGCGTCTCCGCCCGAAAGGTCAGCGTAAGGCCGCCGGAAAAGCCCTCATTCAGGTCGAGCAGCGCCGGCAATACCGCCCGCACGTCGTCAATCATCGACTGCCAGGTTTCCGCCTCGACGACGAGGCCCGGCGCGTCGTCGCTTGTCGCGATCCAGACGCGCGCCTCGTCGTCCCATTCGGCGTCGATTTGCACAGGTTTCGGCATGGACAAAAAGGTCGGCCTCTCCCTGCCGGTTGTCAAGAAAGCTCAGGCGAACGCGCTTCCTTGAACCCCAGCTCATAGACGGACCAGGCGATCACCCCGACCAGCACGGCGTCCACGCCCCAGACCCAATAGATCGGCATCACCTCGGCCACGCGCGGCTGCAGCCAGCGGGTCGCGCCGTCGATCAGCGCGACGAGCGGCGCAAGCCCAGCGAGCGCGACCGGCGCGGGCCGGCCGAGGTCGCGGAAGCGCTTGGCGGAGAGATTCACATAGCAGACCGCGACGAGCAGGATCGCAAAGGCGTAGACGAGGACAAAGCTGTAAGCCACGGCCGTCATCGGCACGAAGAACGGGTCCTTGGCGAGATCATGCTCCGTATAGGGCGAGAGCGCGAGCCAGATGAGGAAGAAAGGCGCAATCACCGCCGCCAGCGCGCCCGCGCCTTTGAGCCAGGTGGCGCGATCGATGCGCCCCTGCTCGGTGCGGTAGAGGAAGCGGATGCGCTCGGCGTCGATCGCCATCAGTCCCTCAAGAGCTCGTTGATGCCGGTCTTGGAGCGGGTCTGCGCGTCGACTGTCTTGACGATGACCGCGCAATAGAGCGACGGGCCGGGCTCGCCATTGGGCAGCGGCTTGCCGGGCAGGCTCCCCGAGACGACGACGGAGTAAGGCGGCACATAGCCCGTGTAGACCTTACCCGTGGCGCGATCGATGATCTTGGTCGAGGCGCCGATAAAGACGCCCATCGACAGAACCGAGCCCTTGCCGACGACGACGCCCTCCACGACCTCCGAACGCGCGCCGATGAAGCAGTCGTCCTCGATGATCGTCGGATTGGCCTGCAGCGGCTCCAGCACGCCGCCGATGCCGACGCCCCCCGAAAGATGCACATTCTTGCCGATCTGCGCGCAGGAGCCGACCGTCACCCAGGTGTCGACCATGGTCCCGGCGTCGACATAGGCGCCAAGGTTCACGAAGGACGGCATCAGGATCGCGCCCGGCGCCACATAGGCCGAATGGCGCACAATGGCGCCCGGCACGGAGCGGAAGCCCGCCGCGCTATGCTCGCCCGCGCCCCAGCCGACGAATTTCGAAGGAACCTTGTCCCACCAGGTGGCGCCGCCGGGCCCGCCCGCGATCACCGCCATATCGTTGAGACGGAAGGAGAGCAGCACGGCCTTCTTGAGCCACTGATTGACCTGCCAGGACTCCGGCCCCTCCTTGCCCTCGATCTTCTCCGCGACGCGCAGCTTGCCGGCGTCGAGCAGACGCAGCGCGCTGTCGACGGCGCGGCGGATATCACCCTGGGTCTCGGCGTTGATATTGGCGCGATCCTCGAAGGCGGCGGTGATGAGGGTTTCTAATCCGGTGTGCGGCATAAAGGTCCCATGGGTGGAGAAAGCTGGGCCGGTTTGTAGGCGCATGGCGGGGGGAGTCAACTCTCAGCCCAGCCGCAAAGCCGCGCCTCGCTCTTGACCGGGGGCGCCGGCGGGCCTTGGAAAGAGGCGGCAGCGAAAACGCGATTTTGGATCACGAGAAAGGCAAGCCGGTGATCGACCCATCCTTTGCGCAAACCATGGCGCGCTACAATCAATGGCAGAACCAAAACCTCTATGCCGCCGCTGACGCCTTATCCGATGACGAGCGACGCAAGGACCGAGGCGCTTTCTTCAAATCGATCCATGCGACGCTCAATCATTTGCTGTGGGCGGACCATATGTGGCTCAGCCGCTTCGCGGGGGGCCCGCAGCCGGCGTGCAGCCTGGATGATTCGAGCGCGTTCCGCGCTGAGTGGGCGGCCTTGAAGGCCGATCGCGAACAAACCGACATGCGTCTGATCGATTGGGCGGACAGTCTCGACTCTGCGGCGCTTGAAGGAGATCTCGCTTGGTATTCGGGCCTGCTTCAAAGCACGATCTCGAAGCCCAAGCATCTCGTCGTGATCCATATCTTCAATCACCAGACACACCATCGCGGGCAGGTTCACGCCATGCTCACCGCCGCGGGGGCGCGGCCACACGGGACGGATCTGGCGATGATGCAGTTTGCGTAGATTAACTCGCTGACAGATGCGTTGACGCCCTGGGGCCAACGGAGTCACCCATCTTGGGGGCCGTCATGGCCGGGCTTGTCCCGGCCACCCACGCCCAGGGGCATGGCCCAACGAGACGCGTTATTCCTCTCGTTGACGCTAAAGTTTCGGCGATTACCCAGCAGCCGCTGCCGTTGCGCGGCGTGGATGGCCGGGACAAGCCCGGCCATGACGAGGGCGGCGACACGAGGATGTGTAAGCGCCCGTCTCGAAGGACGAGGCCGCCCCGGAAATTAACCCCATAAGCGCGAACCTATGGGGTTTCTTCCACCTTACTGGCAGCTCGTCAGCGGGTCCTTGCAGAAGGGCACATTCTGCCATCTGAAGAGATTGGCCGAGCGCGGATCGATGGTCAGCTTCAGCCACTGGGCCGGCGCGACCGTCGAGCCCTGCACGGTGATGCGGGTCAGATTCGGCACGGGAATGGTCTTGTGAATCTGGCCCGTGGCGCTCGACGGATCGGCGAGCGGCTTGTCGACCGTGAAGATATGCGAGTCGCCGTTGAGCAGCAGCACCGGCTTACCGAAGGCGACGCTGAGACGCGCCAGCTCATTCACAAAGCCCGTATAGCCGTCGAGGCCGTCGCCGCCGGGCGCCGCCGCGAAGTGGTCCCACATATCGGCCTGAATGCCGATCACGACGCCCTTCATCCGATAGCGCATGGCGAATTGGAAGGCCGTGTTGAGCCAGCGAACCGCCGCGGCCGTGCGGCCCGCGATTTCCTGCTGATGCGCGGGGCCTTCGAAACCATTCGTCCAGGCGTTCTTGTCGTTGTTCGAACCCGGCATGTTCAGGGTGACGAACATCACGCGCGCGTCCGACCACAGGACGTTCTCGACATATTGCGCGTCCTTGGGGAAGTTGGGGTCGAATTTCTCAGCCTGGGTGTAGACGGTCTTGTCGGTGAGCCCGAGCGTGTGGCCGGGACGCGCGAAAAACAGGGTGCGAATCGAGGCGATTTCATTGAGCGGCGCACTCGTGGCCTCCTTGGTGCGATGGCAGTCGGTCCACTCATTGTCGCCCGGCGTATAGACGACCGGCGATTTGAACTGCTGGAAGAACGAGAAAATCTTCTGATTATAGCCCGGGTCGGACGTCGGAACCGGCGGCAGGATGCCGGCGCTGGTGCACGGCATGCTGCCGGAATGAATATCGCCGAGATGCATGACGAGGCTGACGTCTCCGTCCTTATTGACCGAGTCGATCAGCAGCTTCGCATTGTCGATCAGCAGCTTGTTGTACGGCCAGTCGCCGAAGACGGCGATCGTCTTGCGGGCGGAATCTTCATGCTCGTCGCGCTCATCGGCGAGCGCGGGCGCCTGCGCGGCGCATAGAGCCGCAAGCAGGGCGGCGGAAAGGAATTTTTTCATTACGGGCTCTCCATCCATCGGCCCGTACGATCGACGCAGCCGGCGGCTGGAGGCCTAAGTAATGGCCAAGACAGAGCAATGTCGCCTGAATGACGGTTAAGTGTCAGCGACCGAGCGTTTCGAGAAAACCCACGAGGTCGTCGGTGACGAAATCGACATGAGGCTCGTCGCCGCGCGCGACCTCCCAGGCCTCGCGCTCGACCGCCTCTCCCGCGCCCGGGAGAACCAGCACTGTCGTCATCCCGCGCCGATGCGGCACAAGCAGATTGCGCGGAATATCTTCGAAAAGCACGGCGCGTCTCGGCTCGACCTTCAGCCGCTCGAAGAAGCGTTCATAGGCGGCCTCCTCCGGCTTGGCGATGAAATCTGCGGCGATAATGTCGAAAATATCTTCGAAGAGATGATCGATCCCGAGCTGCTTGGCCGTTGCGATCGCATGATGGCGCGAGCCGTTCGTGAGAATCAGCTTGCGGCCCGGCAAAGCCGCGATCGCTTCGGCCAGCGAATGATTATGCTCGAGCGACGAGCGGTCGATGTCATGGACGAATTCGAGATAGGCTTCGGCCTCGACTTCGTGCTCGATCATCAAGCCGCGCAGCGTCGTGCCGTAGCGCAGATAATAATGTTTCTGCAACGCGCGCAGCGAAATGGCGTCGAGGCCGAAGAGGCGCATCATGAACAGCGTGATGCGCGCGTCGATCTTGGGCCAGAGGTCGGCCGTCTGCGGATAAAGGGTGTTGTCGAGATCGAACACCCAAGTGTCGATGTGGGAGAAGCGATCGTTCAGGCCAGCGCCTAGAGGGTTGCTCATCGTCCGTCAGCCACGACAACCGTCATGGCCGGGCTTGTCCCGGCCATCCACGCGGCAAATGCGTTGGCCCTCGCTCATCGCCGTCCGGCGTGGATGCCCGGCACAAGGCCGGGCATGACGGGAATCCTCTTGCAAAGCGTCCTGCGTTCCACGTTTCCTCACCGCGTGATCAGCGTGCCGGCGCCGTGGTCGGTCAGCAATTCGATCAACACCGCATGCGGCAGCTTGCCGTCGAGAATAACCACGCCCTCGACCCCGCGCTCGATCGCATACATGCAGGTCTCGACCTTCGGGATCATTCCCCCGGTGATCGTGCCTTCGGCGATGAGGCCCGGAATATCGGCGACCTTCAGCTCGCGGATGAGCTCCTTGTTCTTATCCAGCACGCCGGGAACGTCGGTCAGGAACAGCAGGCGCTTGGCGCCGAGCGCGCCCGCGATGGCGCCCGCAAAGGTATCGGCGTTGACGTTGAAGCTCGCGCCGCCCGGCCCCTGCGCGACCGGCGCCAGCACGGGGATCAGCTCGCGGCCGAGCACCTGGTCGAGAACGGTCGTGTCGACCTTGTCGGGCTCGCCGACATAGCCGAGATCGACGCCGTCCGAGCGTTCGAGCTTCTTGGCCGTCAGCATGCGACCGTCCTTGCCGGTCAGGCCGATGGCGCGGCCGCCTTCGGAATTGATGTAGCCGACGATCTGCTTATTGATGGAGCCCGCGAGCACCATCTCGACGATGCCCATGGTCTCGCCGTCGGTGATGCGCAGGCCGTCGGCGAATCGCGATTCGACGCCGAGCCGCTTGAGCATGGAGCCGATTTGCGGCCCGCCGCCATGAACGACCACCGGATTCACGCCGGACTGCTCGAGCAGTACCATGTCGCGCGAGAAATTTCGCGCGACCTCGTCGTCGCCCATGGCGTGGCCGCCGTATTTCACGACGACGATGGCCTCGTCGTAGCGCAGCATATGCGGCAGCGCCTGCATGAGGATGCGGGCCTGTTCGAGCGCGCTTTCAGTGGTCGAGACGGTCATGGGAGAACTTCCTGGATCATTGGCGCCGGACCCATCCCTCCCCGATCCCCGGATGAAGCCCCGAATCTGCTCCCTCTCCCGCAACGCGGGGGAGGGCTGGGGAGGGGGCGCTGCCGAACTAGCCCGTTCGATCCTTCATATTCAAGCCCCCCGCTCAGCCAGAAGCTGGGCGACGGCGCCGCGCAGCGCCGGAATCCCCTCCCCCGTCTGCGAAGAGGTGAAAATGATCTCCGGATAGGCGGCCGGGCGCTTCGATAGCGCCTCGGTGGTCGCGGCGACGACGGCTCCGCGCTCCGAGATTTTCAGCTCGTCGTGCTTGGTGAGAACGACCTGATAGGAGACGGCCGATTGGTCGAGGAGATCGAACATCTCCGCGTCCACGGGCTTGACGCCGCGCCGCCCGTCGACGAGCACGAAGACCCGCGCGAGCGAGGCGCGGCCTCGCAGATAATCGCGCATCAGCGCGCCCCAGCTCGCGACTTTTTCCTTGCTCACGGCCGCATAACCATAGCCCGGCATGTCGACGAGGCGCAGCTGCTCGGCGCCGGGCTCCCCGCCGAGCGCGAAGAAATTGAGCTGCTGCGTGCGGCCGGGCGTATGCGAGACGCGGGCAAGCGTCTTGCGGTTGGTCAGCGCATTGAGAAGCGAGGATTTGCCGACATTGGAGCGGCCCGCGAAAGCGATCTCCGGCGGCCCGAGCGGCGGCAGGTCGCCCGCCTTGGCGCTGGCGAAGATGAAATCGCAAGGGCCGGCGAAGAGAAGGCGGCCGTCTTCGAGGAATTCAGTCATGGCGGTCGCCCAGCGTTCGCTGTCATCTGACTGGCGTGGATGGCCGGGACAAGCCCGGCCATGACGGGCTCCCAGTGGACCGCGAGCCTTCAGGCTCGCTTCAATGCGCGCCTGAAGGCGCGCGGTCCACCCGGACGCCGCTTAAGCCAGCCCGAAGGTCTTGCGCAGATTGTCCCACAGCTCGAACTTCACGCCGGCGCGCTTCATGATCACGCCCTGCTGAGTGATCGAGAGCAGATTGTTCCACGACCAATAGATGACGAGGCCAGAGGCGAAGCCGCCCATGGTGAAGGTGAACATCACCGGCATCCAGGCGAACATGGTCTTCTGGATTTCGTCGGTCGGCTCCGGGTTCATCTTCATCTGCAGCCACATGGTCACGCCCATGACCAGCGGCCAGACGCCGAGCGCCAGATAGGGCCCGAAGAAGGCGACATGGGTCGGATCGAAGGGCAGCAGGCCGAAGAGATTGAAGATATTGGTCGGGTCCGGCGCCGAGAGGTCCTTGATCCAGCCGAAGAAGGGCGCGTGACGCATTTCGATCGTCACGACGAGCACCTTATAGAGCGAGAAGAACACCGGGATCTGCAGCAGCACGGGCAGGCAGCCGCTCGCGGGATTGACCTTCTCGCGCTTGTAGAGCTCCATCTGCGCCATGTTGAAGGCTTGCTTGTCGTCGCCGAACTTCTCTTTCAGCTCTTTGATCTTGGGCTGAATTTCCTTCATCTTGGCGATCGACTGATAGCTCTTGTTGGCGAGCGGCAGGAAGGCGAGCTTCACGATAACCGTCACCGCCAGGATCGCGACGCCGAAATTGCCGAAGAGCTTGTAGAGGAAGTCGATCAGGCGGAACATCGGCCGCGTGATGAAATAGAACCAGCCCCAGTCGATCAAGAGATCGAAGCGCTTCAGGCCCGGATTGGCCTTATAGGCGTCGAGCGTATCGATTTCCTTGGCCCCGGCGAAGACATAGGTCGTCGTCTCGGCGCTGGCGCCGGGCTCGATCGTCTTGGGCTCGCTGACCGTATCGGCCTGATAGGTCTTGGTGGCGCCGCCCATGGCCATATAACGGGCCTCGAAGGCGATGTCCTGGGCAGGGGCGACGACCGCGCCCCAATATTTGTCGGTGAAGCCGACCCAGCCGCCAACGCCCTTGAAGGTCTTGGTGTAGTTGGGCTCTTTCTCGATCTTGTCGTAGGTGAGCTCCTCCGCCTGATCGCCGATGACGCCGACATAGCCTTCATGCAAAGCGGCGTAGCCGGCGGACGGCGGGCGGCCGACGCGGATCACGCGCGAGAAGGTGTAGAGCGGCGCCGGCTTGGCGGATTTGTTCTCGACGCTGTCCTTGATCGTGAACAGATATTCGTCGTCGACCGAAATGACGCGCTTGAAGACGAGGCCCTGGCCATTGTCCCAGGTGAGCGTCACCGGCTTGCCGGAGGTGAGCTTGTCCGAATCGGCCGTCCAGAGCGTCTCGGTCGTCGGCAGCGCCGGCGCGTTTTCGGTTTCGCCGGTCAGATAGCCGAGCTCGGCGTAATAGGCGCCCGGGGCGTTTTCCGGCGAGAGCAGCGTGATGATCGGGCTCGTCGGATCGACGGTCTGACGATAATTCTTGAGAGACACGTCGTCGACGCGGCCGCCCTTGAGGGCGATCGAGCCGGAGATCGTGCGCGTGTCAACGGCGATGCGCGGGCTCTCGGCGAGCGCCTCTTCGCGGGTGCGGGCGATCTTGACCGGCGCGGCGGCGCTCTTGTCGGGCGCGCCGAGCTTGGGGATTTTGGCCATGCGCTGCTGCTCGACCTGCGCCTGACGCTGCCGCTCCATCTCCGGAAAGGCGTAGAAATAGTCCCACAGGCCGATGAAGATCATCGAGAGCGCCGCGGCCATGAGCATGTTTTTGGTGTTTTCCGTCATGACGCGGCAGGCCTGTCTTTCTGTTTTGGCCGGGCCTTCGCGGCGCTGCGCTCATCGAGCCGCGCGAAGCCTTCGGCCATCTGACTGACGATTTGGGCGAATGGCGCGTCTAGCGCCCCTCGCCGGGCGACGAACACGTAATCGCGGCCGGGCCGCGCGCCAAGGTCTCCGCTTATGCGGAGCGCCTCCTTGAGACGGCGGCGGATTCGATTGCGCCCAACGGCTCCTGCGACCTTCTTGGTGACAGTGAAGCCGAAACGCGCCTCCGCTGGAGAGACCGTCTCTTCCGGCCCGCCCTGCCCCGCCATTTGAAGCGTGAACAAGCGCGCCGAAAAGCGCGCGCCGGTCTTCGACGCACGCACGAAATCCTGGCGCCGGCGCAGACGCGCCAGCTTTTTCTCGGGCTTTTGCGATTCGACGGGGGCGTCGGTCGTCATTTCAGCCGTCCGCCTGTTCCGTCGATCGCGAGAAGCCCTATCAGGCCGAGAGGCGCTTGCGGCCGCGGGCGCGGCGGGCAGCGATGACGGCGCGGCCGCCGACGGTGGCCATGCGGGCGCGGAAGCCGTGACGGCGCTTGCGCACGATTTTGCTGGGTTGATAGGTTCTTTTCACCGAATGTCTCCGTCGCGAACCGCGGCCCCTCCGGCCTTGGCCCGCCTTCCAATGCGCCCTGCCCGCTTTTCCTTCCCGCCGCGCTCGAAAAGCGCATGGGACCGCCGATCACGGGACGGCAAAACAGATTAGACGCCGCCCCTCTCGGAGCGGCGCCGCGCGTGGCATATAGGAGAAAGGCTCAGCGCAAGTCAATGACGCCGCCGTCCGTTTTCGGACAAATCCAGAGGCCTCGCCCGGCCCGCGAGCCAAGCTTGCTCAGGCCGCTGACAAAGCGGCGCCGGCGCCCCTCGTGCTTCGAGACGCCTGCTGCGCAGGCTCCTCAGCATGAGGGGCTTTTGCATCTGCGCCAAACACTTAGGCCTCATCCTGAGGAGCGAGCGAAGCTCGCGTCTCGAAGGACGAGGCCGCCTCGGGAGTTTCCGAGAGACTGCGCGCGCCTTCAGGCTCGCCTTTTTCTGCGCGCCTGAAGGCGCGGGGTCCAGCATTATTTGACATTGTAGACGACCGGTCTAATAATACCCCTATGTCCAATCGCAAGACTACCGACGACACCCGCAAGCGCCTACTCGACCACGGCGTCGCGCTGATGCTGATGAACGGCTATCGCGGCGCCGGCCTTTCCGACATTCTCAAAGCCGCGCAAGTGCCCAAGGGCTCCTTTTACTATTATTTCGAGAGCAAGGAGGCGTTCGGCGCCGAGGCGATCGCGCATTATCTCGCGCCGTTCCTGCGCCGTCTGGGCGAGCGCCTGCGCGAGCCGGGGAGGAACGGGCTCGACGCCCTCGCCGCCTATTTCCGGGAGCTCGCCAGCGAGCTCGAGGCGAATGGCTTCAAGGGCGGCTGTCTGCTCGGCAATCTCATGGGGGAAATCGCCGACGCGAGCCCCGCCTCGCGCGCGGCTCTGAAGAAGGGCGTCGATCGCTATCGCGATCTTCTCGCCGATGGAATCGCCCGGGCGCAAATCGAAGGGGTCGCGCGCAAGGACCGATCCCCCCGCGCCATGGCCGATCTGCTGATCGACGGCTGGCAGGGGGCCATGCTGCGCATGAAGATCGAGCAATCCGCCGCGCCGCTCTACGGCTTCATCGAGGAAACGCTCCTCGGTTATTGCGCGGCCTGACCTAATTTCAAAAGGAGGCGACCGCTCGCCCCTTTCGTCAGCTTAAACTAGACGACCGGTCTAATACCAAAGGGAGAGAAACAAATGAAAAGAACAGTCGCCTTTTTCTGCGCACTGGCCGCCTTCGCCGCCGCGCCCGCGCATTCGGAGATTCTGGCTGCGCTCAATTATGAGACCAAACCCGGCGTCGCGCCCCGCCGCGAAGGCGTCGCGATCATCGACATCGACCCCGCCTCGCCCAATTTCAATAAGATCGTCAAGGACGCTCCGCTGCCGCCCGACTTCGTCGCGCACCACATCTATTTCAACAGGGAGCGGACAAAGGTCTATGCAACTTCGCTCGGCCGCTCAGCGATCGCGGTTTACGACATCAATAAATTTCCGGATGACCCGGAAGTGTTTCCCGTCCCCGACTGCAAGGTCGGCGAGGACATGGTGTTCACCTCCGATAGTAAGCGCTGGTTCCTGAGCTGCATGGGCTCCAGCAATGTCATCATGGGCGACGCCCAAACCAACAGGACGCTCGCCGTCATCGGCGCGCCGAAGCCCGCCGCCGGCGAACCACCGCGCCCCTTCATCGAGCACCCGCATGGGCTGACGCTGAACGAGAGCCTCGACCTGCTCGTCGTGACGAGCACGGTCGATCCGGCGGATTTTTCGAAAGCGGGCGAAACAATCACGCTCGTGCAGGCGTCGACCGGAAAGCTGCTCGCCACTCAGAAAGTCTCTGAAAAGCCCTCGCCCACCGCCGAGGCGCCGGTGGAGACCGCCTTCGTCCCCAAGAAGTCGCCGCAGACGGCCTTTGTCACCAATATGCTCGGCGGGACGCTGTGGCGCGCCGTCTGGCGGGAGGCCGACAAGTCTTTCGATCTCGCCAAGGCTTACGACTTTTCGACGATCGGCCAGGGCATGCCGCTCGAAATGGAGTTCAACGAGGCGGGCGACCGGCTCTATGTGACGACCGCCAAGCCCGGCGCGCTCAACATCTTCGACATTGCCGAGCCCACGCAGCCGAGGCTTCTCGCCTCGATCCCCGCGGCGGCGGGCGCGCATCATTTCGTCTTCTCTCCGGACCGCCGCTACGCCTTCGTCCAGAACAGCCTGCTCAACCTGCCCGACATGAACGACGGTTCGGTGACCGTGATCGATCTCCAGGCCAATAAAGTGGCGGGCAAGATCGACGTCCTGCAGAAGGCGGGCTTCAACCCCAACTGCATCATCCTCATGCCGCAATGGAACACGGATAGCGATTGAGGCGGCGACCAATTAATTTTCGTCATTGCGAGGAGGCGAAGCCGACGAAGCAATCCAGGGCAGCCACCGCGGCCCTGGATTGCTTCGCTTCGCTCGCAATGACGCCGCGGGTTTCGCTCTGGATTTGCCCGACTTCGCCGCGCCGCAAAAATCAGCGCCTCCCCCAACTGCGCCGCTCTTCCCCAAGCGCCGCCGGGACAAAGATACGGGCTTGCTCGAAGCTGGAGCCGGGCGCGACGTTTCGTCGCCGCCCGGGCGCCGCGCAATTCCCATCCAACGCAAACTTTTACCTTTGCGCGCCCGACTCCGGGCGGCGTATAGATTGGGAGAAGCGAGTGATTCGCTTTGTCTCGAAGCCTTCTCTCCAGTTGCGTGGCGCGTTCCCCGTTCAGAGCCCGAATTAAGACTTCGGGCCGCATTGCGGGCGCAAGTGAAGGTTTATTAACCAATTCCGCTTACCGTCAGAACCTAGACGGGAAGAGTCGCAGGACCAGGGGGCTGGTCCGTGACCGACGTGCGCCCATGGGCGGACGGCGATCAAATTCGATGGAGCTCGGTGGGGAACCAACATGCGCGTTTTATTGATCGAAGATGACAGCGCGACGGCTCAAAGCATCGAGCTCATGCTCAAGTCCGAGAATTTCAACGTCTATACGACGGATCTCGGCGAGGAAGGCATCGACCTCGGCAAGCTCTATGATTACGACATCATCCTACTCGATTTGAACCTCCCCGACATGTCGGGTTACGAGGTTCTGCGACATCTGCGCGTCGCGAAGGTGAAGACGCCGATCCTCATTCTCTCGGGCCTCGCCGGCATCGAAGACAAGGTGAAGGGCCTCGGCTTCGGCGCCGACGACTATCTGACCAAGCCCTTCCACAAGGACGAGCTGGTCGCCCGCATCCACGCCATCGTTCGCCGCTCCAAGGGCCATGCCCAGTCGGTCATCACGACGGGCGATCTCATCGTCAATCTCGACCAGAAGACGGTCGAAGTGGGCGGCGCCCGCGTGCATCTGACCGGCAAGGAATATCAGATGCTGGAGCTCCTTTCGCTGCGCAAAGGCACGACGCTGACGAAAGAGATGTTCCTCAATCATCTCTATGGCGGGATGGACGAGCCGGAGCTCAAGATCATCGACGTCTTCATCTGCAAGCTGCGTAAGAAGCTCGCCAACGCCAGCGACGGCCGCAATTACATCGAGACCGTCTGGGGCCGCGGCTATGTGCTGCGCGAGCCGAGCGAAGCCGACGAACGCATCACCGCCTGACGATTATCGAAGCGGATATTGAAAAAGGCCATGTCCTGACGGACGTGGCCTTTTCGTTTACCGCCCGTCATTGCGAGCGAAGCGAAGCAATCCAGAGCCCCGCCTCGGCTCTGGATTGCTTCGTCGCTGCGCTCCTCGCAATGACGGCGGGAGCTATCGCGATCGTCTTCAAGCCAGGCGCAACTGCGGCTGCGCCCGGCGGCGCGTCTGCCAAACGCCATTCGCCGTCGTCTGCGAGAAACAGGGGCCGGCCTCCGCCGCCGTCTCTGTGGCGCCGAGGACGAGATAGCCGCCGTCGCTCAACGCGCCGGCAAGACGCGCGAGCACGGCGCGCTTCGTTTCCGGCTCGAAATACATCAGCACATTGCGGCAGAAGATCACGTCGAAGGCGCCGAGCGCCGCATAATCGGCAAGCAGATTGAACGCGCGGAACTCGATGCGCGCGCGCAGATGTTCGTTCACGCGCCAGCTTGCGCCGTCGCGATGGAAATGGCGCAACAGAAGGCCTGTTGAGAGCCCGCGCTGCACTTCGAATTGGCTGTAGCGCCCGTTGCGCGCCGTCTCGACGGCGCGTGTCGAAAGGTCCGTTGCGAGGATGTCGAGGCTCCAGCCGCGCAGCGACACGGACTCGTTTTCCAGCAGCATCGCAAGCGAATAGGCTTCCTGACCGGTCGAGCAGGCCGCGCACCAAAAGCGCAGCCGGCGCTCCTGCGCCCGCGAGGCCATCAGGCTTGGCAGAATCGTCGTCCTGAACGTCTCGAAAGGGGTCCGATCCCGAAAAAAGAACGTCTCATTTGTCGTCAGCGCGTCGATGACGTCCTGCGCCAGCGGGCCATTGTCGCGGCGCTCGAAAGCCTCCGTGAGATCCGCGAAGCCGGAGATGTTATGCGTCCGCATGACGGGCGCGAGGCGGCTTTCGACGAGATATTGCTTGTCGGCGCCGAAAGCGATGCCGGTGACAAGAGCGATTTGGCGGCGAAACCGCGCAAAGGCGAGAGTCATGCGCGCGCCCTCGCAGAAGAAGGCTGGGCGCCAAGGCCGTCATTGCGAGGAGCGAAGCGACGAAGCAATCCAGAGCCACACGAGGGCTCTGGATTGCTTCGCTTCGCTCGCAATGACGGCGCTACTTTTGCTCTGAACGCCCGAGCGTTCGATACAATTTCTGAAGACATAAAAAAACGACGCATATACCAACGCCTTTGCACGAGAAACGCGACACGAGCGCCTTGCGGCGCTAGAAAACCGGCCTCAAACGAGGCCGATTTCCTCGAATTTCGACCGCACGATGTTCTGGTCGAAGGGCTTCATGATATATTCGTCGGCGCCCGCATGCATGGCGCGCGCAATATGGCCCACTTCGTTTTCCGTCGTGCAGAAGACGACCTTCGGCGTCGCGCCGCCGGGCATTTTGCGCAGCGCGCACAGGAATTCGAAGCCGTCCATCTCCGGCATGTTCCAGTCGAGCAGAATGGCGTCCGGCATGGCCTTCTCGCATTCGGCGAGCGCCGCCTTGCCATCCGCCGCCTCGCTGGTGCGGAAATGCAATCCTTCGAGAATCCGGCGCGCGACCTTGCGGATCACGGGGGAGTCGTCCACCACGAGAACCTGTTTCATCTCAGCTTGCTCCTGTATCCGAATAATTTGAATTGCCTTGTCGCCCGCCGCGCCGACGCGGCGCCTCGCTCAATTTTGCGACGCGCCGCAGCAATGCCTCGACGTCGAGGACAGACAAAAAGCCGTCGTCCAAGCGATAGCAGCCTGCCACCATCTCCGCGAGACGCGGATCGATATGCGCCGGGCAGGCGATAAGATCGGTTTCACTCGTCGCTACGACGTCTTCCGTCGCTTCGACGAGCAGCGCATATTCCTCGCCGTCATGCTCGATCCCGACCGCAAGGCCGTTGGAGCCGTCGATTGCTTCATCGAGCCACAGACAGCGGTCGAGGTAGAGGGCCGTCACGATGCGGCCACGCAAATTGGTGAGCCCGGCGACCTCGCGCGACGCGAGCGGCACAGGCGTGAGATTGTCGAGATAGAAAACGGTCTTCACATGCTCGACCGGCAGGCCCACGATCTGGCCGCGCACCCTGATCACGAAATGGCGGCTTTGCGCGATGGCGGGCGTAGCCCGCTCGCGGCTGTAGCTGAAGTCGGCGACGTCGAAACTCATGCGGCGGCCTCCGCCATGATGCGACGCTCGATCTGCTCGCCCGACGCCGCGACGCCATCGAGCAGCGCGCCGAGCGTTTCGACCAACGCCCGCCTGTCGAATTTGCCGACGAGCGCGCGCACGCCGCAGAGCGTCGCCGCCTCGAGGGCTTTCGCGGTCTTTTGCGGCGCGAGCGCGACAATCGGCAAATCCGCGCGCCCTGGCGTCTGCAGCAAGGCGCGCGCCAGCGCATAGCCATCCATGTCCGGCATGTCGATGTCGGTCACGGCCGCGTCGATGCGCAGCCCGCGTTCGACGAGCGCGAGCGCCTCGCGACCGGAGGCCGCCGTCGTGACGTCATAGCCGGCCGCGAGCAGAACGGGCGCCAGCATGTCACGGAAGAATTGCTTGTCGTCGACGAGCAACACGCGCGGCCGCTGATTGACGCCGCGCGTCAACACGCCTGGATCGGCCATTTCGATGAAATAAGCGACGTCGAGCACGTCCACGATGCAGCCGTTCATGCTGACCGTGCCGATGATCCTGGGATCGGCGCCTTTCTTCTGGAAGGACAATTCTTCCTCGACCACGTCGATAACCTCGTCGACGACGATCGCGGTCGCCTGGCCGGCGCCGGCGAGCACGAGGATGGGATAATCACGCGACGCGTCGAGACGCATGTCCGTCGCCGCCGGAAAGACCGGCAACAGCCGCTTTTCGTAAAGCATCGCATAGCCGTCGCCGGAGGGAACGAAGCGGTCGGCCGTCACTTCCTCGATGCGCATGACGAGCGACAGCGGCAATGCTTTCAACGAGCCGCCGCCCGCGCGCAGCAGTATGATCCGCGTCTTCTCACGCTCGGGCGCGAGCAGCGCGGCGGGCGCCGGGCGCGCCGGCGCGGCGAGATTGTCGAGCCCCATGCTTTCCATGATCGCCGCCGGATCGAGGATCAGCGCGACGCCGCCGTCGCCGAGGATGGTCTGGCCGGAGAACACGCCGATGCGCGCGAGCGGTCCGGCCAGCGGCTCGATGACGATCTCCTGAACATCCGCGATGGTTTCGACCAGAAGGCCAAAGCGCACGCCGCCCACGCGCAGGATGACCGCGAACCCATCGCGCCGCGGCGGCGCGTCCGGCGCATCGAGATCGAGCGCCTCCGCGAGATCGACCAGCGGCAGCGCGTCGCCGCGCAGGCGCAAGACCGGGGCATCGTGGATGAATTGAATTTCGTGGTCGAAGCCTTCGCCGACGCCGACCACCTCGATCACCGCCATTTGCAGAACGGCGAAGCGGGAGCGGCCGCAGGAGAGAATGAGCGCTGGCGCAATGGCGAGCGTCAGCGGAATGCGCAGGATGACGGTCGACCCTTTGCCCGCCGCCGAATTGATGAAAACCGCGCCGCCGATCGACTGGATATTGTCGCGCACGACATCCATGCCGACGCCGCGGCCCGAGATTTTCGTAATGCTCGGCGCCGTCGAAAAGCCGGGCAGCATCACGAATTCGAAAATGTCGGCGTCGCTCATGCGGGCGAGCGACTCTTTCGTGGCGAGCCCCAGCGCGATCGCCTTCGCCTTGATGGCCTCGCGATCGAGGCCGCGGCCGTCATCCTTGATCTCGATGGTGATCTGGCCCGCGTCATAATTGGCGCTGACGCGGATGCGGCCGGCCTCCGGCTTGCCGAGAGCGAGGCGCTCCGCGCCCGTCTCGATTCCATGATCAGCCGCATTGCGAATAATATGCGTGAGCGGCGCGCGGATGAGTTCGATGACCTGGCGATCAAGCTCCGTGTCGCCGCCGAGCGTGACGAGTTCGATCTTCTTGCCGAGCTCGAGTGACAAATCGCGCACGAGGCGCGGCAGCGTCGCGAAAAGCCGCTCGACCGGCTGCATGCGCACCTGCATCACTGCGTCCTGCAGATCGCCGGTGACGCTCGATAGATTCTGCACGGCGGCCTTGATGACTTCGTCATCGCCAGCGCTGGAGAGTTCGAGAAGCTGGTTGCGGGTCAGCACCAGCTCCGAGACGATCCCCACCAAACGATCGAGCACGCCGACCGACACGCGCACCGTATCGCTCAGCCGGGCGCCGAGGCTGGAGAGATTCTCCGACGAGCTTGCCGCTTGCGGCGCCATGGCGGGCGGATCGGCGCCGTGCGGCGCAAGCGTCGCGTTCGGTCGAAGGCTCGCCGCGCCCTGCTCCAACTGCGTCAGCAACGCTTTGTCGTCGCCTTCGGGCTCGACTTCGTTCCGGGCAATTTCGAGAAGCAACATCGACAGGCGGTCGACCGCCGCGAGAATTAACGACACATGCGCGGAGGTCGCCGTCGCGCCGTCACGCAGCCGCCCGATCAGCGTCTCTGTGGCGTGGGTCAGCCGCGCAACGCGCGGGAGACTCAGAAAGCCGCTCGATCCCTTGATCGTGTGGATGTGCCGGAACAGGCTGGCGACGAGGGCCGGGTCTGTCTGATCCTTCTCGAAACGCAGCAGCTCCACCGACGTCGCGTCGATGTGCTCTGTCGCCTCCTGAAGAAAATCCTTGAGCAGATCGTCCATGCCGCGCCCCTCGCCGGCCGTTGCGGCGAATGGGCGCAGTATCGGCAAGAGGGGTTAAAAGAAGCGAAATCCCATCTCGAAGCTTGCGGCGCGCCGCGTTACGCGACCGCGCTCTGCGGCTCCTGCGAGGCGGCGCCGGCCGCCGCAGGCTTGGCTTCGATTGTCACCAGCTCGGGCTCGCAGGCCACGCTCACATCGAGCCCACAAGCCTTGGCGACGAGGCCGGCGTAATAGGGCTGGATCGCGCGGGCGTCGAGCGCGCCTTCTTCCGTCTCGCCCGCGAGCAAAGCAGGGATCGTGGCGGCAAGACGCGCATTCGTCCCCTTGGCCTCGATCTTGAAGGAAACATTCTCTTCGTCGCCGGTCGACGAAACCGAGATCACGCCGCCGCGCGGGATGGTCGTGTCCGCCAGCAAGCACAGATTGAGCAGCAGCTTGACCTTGTTCTTCGACATCAACGCGCGCGGGACGCTCCAGTTGAGCTTGGTGCGCTCGTCGGCGAGAAGCTGGCGGGTGACAAGCTCGGCGTCGCCGGTGTCGATCGACGCGCCCTTGGAGCCGGCGGCGCCGAAGGCCAGGCGGCAGAACTGCAGCCGCGCAGAGGCCTCGCCGGCGCTGGATTTGATGAGCGCCAGCGCATGGCTGCGCATTTCGGCGTCCATATCCTTGTCTTCCATCACCTCGAGCCCATTGACGATCGCGCCGACGGGAGAGATCACGTCATGACAGACCCGCGAGGACAGCAAGGCCGCGAGATCGAGGGCGTCGAGCGAGAACTGGGTCATTGGGCTATCCCGTTTGGCGCGCGGGCGCGCGATGGTTGCGTGATACGAGCCCGAAATCCTTTGCCGCGAATCAGCAAAGAAAAAGCAAACGAATCACGCCATAGAGTTTCCGGGAAAGGTAACTGCGGCGACGCAGATTGCAAATCGCAAGCGTCGGGGTCGTAAACAAAAACTAAAGGATAGTCTTATGACGGGGCTCCGAATCCAGGTTAACAAACCCTACGCAGCCCGTCATGCCCGCGCTTGTCGCGGGCATCCACGCCAGGACATTACGAACACGCGGGAAGAAGAAGCGGCGTTGCTCCGCTCATGTTCTTAGGCTTTCCGCATCGGCGCAGCGTGGATGGCCGCGACAAGCCCGGCCATGACGCTGGAACACATCTGCGCGTTAACCCGAATTCGGAGCCCTGACTCTTATGACCGATCACTGGACGCCGCCGACTGTCTCGCCGACTGACCGCGAGGCGCTTGCGCGGCTTTTCGGCGCTCTCGTCGTCAGCGCCGGCGCGCTGGCGATGGAAGTGCTGGCGCGTCCCAATCTCGAGTCCCGCCTCAAGGACGACAAATCTCCCGTCACCGAGGCGGACGAGCGCGTCGAAGATTATCTGCTGGCCGCGCTCGCGCGCGATCTTCCCGGCGTGCCGATCATCGCCGAGGAAGCGGCGGCGCGCGGCGAGACCATGACGCATGGCGAGGCCTTCCTGCTCATCGACCCGATCGACGGCACGCGCGAGTTTCTTGCGCGCAGCCCGGAATTCACCGTCAATCTCGCGCTTATCGTCGACGGCGCCCCCGTGGCCGGCGCCATTTCCGCGCCGGCGGGATCGAAAGTATGGTTCGGCGGCGTCGAGAGCTTTATGGCCGACGCCGCGCCCGGCGGCGCCTTGCCGGCGCCGCAGGAGTGGCGGCGCCTGCGCACGCGCAAGCCGCCCGTGGCGGGAATGACCGCGCTCGTCTCCAAGTCGCATCTCGATGCGGAAACGCAAGCCTTTATCGCGCGCCTCCCCATCGCCGAGCGCCTGTCTGTCGGCTCATCCTTGAAGTTCTGCGCGGTGGCGGAGGGAAGAGCGGACGTCTATCCCCGCTTCGGACCGACCATGGAGTGGGACACCGCCGCGGGCGACGCCATTTTACGCGCCGCCGGCGGCGTCGTGCTCGACCCCTCGGGCGCCCCGCTGCGCTACAACAAATCGCGCGAGAAATATCTCAACGGCGCCTTCATCGCCTGGGGCGACCCCGCATCGGCAACGCTTTCTTAACGACGTCGCGCGACTTTTACGCAAGTTGGCGACGCCGCCGCTGGGCTGACGTATTGGCGCCGCGCGACTGCCGCACTCGACGCCGAGGCGTCGAGCATCGGTTATTTGCGTTTTGGAGCCCTTGTGATCATGAGCGTCTCGTCTTCCTCCCGCCGCGACCTTCTCCGTCTTGCCGCCGCCGCTGCGGCCAGCGCCGTGCTTCCGTCCCTTGCGCGCGCCGCCCAGCGCCCGGAAACCTATACGAGCGGCGAGATCGTCGAGAATGGCCATCACTTTTTCGGCTCCATCTCGCGCGGCCTCGCAGAGGGGCTGGAGCGCGCCAATAAGCAATGGGGCAAGCCCAACGCCTATATCCTCGGCCAGGAAGCCGGCGGCGCCTTCATCGGCGGCGTGCGCTATGGCGAAGGCACGATGTTCACGCGCAACGCCGGGCAGAAGCGGGTCTATTGGCAGGGCCCGTCGATCGGCTTCGACGCCGGCGCCGACGGCGACCGAACGATGATGCTGGTCTACAACCTGCCCGACGTCGAGGCGATCTATCGCCGTTATGCGGGCGTCAATGGCTCGGCCTATCTCGTCGGCGGATTGGGCTTCACCGCGCTAAATAACGAGGACGTCGTCGTGATGCCGGTGCGCTCGGGCGTCGGCGCGCGTCTCGGCGTCGCGCTCGGCTATCTGAAATTCACGCCGGACTCGACCTGGAATCCCTTCTGAGGGCCTGGGGCAGCTTCGGCTGCGGCGGCGATGTCGACACCCTGAGGAAGCGACGAAGCGCGGCCCCCTATAAAAACGCCTAAAAACTAGGCTATCATGCAGGTTAACGGCCCTATATAAGAGACGGACAACAGATTTGGATAAGTTTGATGGCCGGCTGGTCGCCAGAAATTGCTAATGAATTTATCCGCCTTGCACAGGCGGCCGGCCAGTCTTTTACCCAAATGCAGCTCCAGAAGCTCGTCTATATTGCGCACGGATGGGCGCTTGCGATCACTGGAGCCCCCCTGACGGTTGATGCTCCCGAAGCGTGGGAATATGGACCCGTGTATCGCTCGCTAAGGTCCGCTCTAAGGACCTATGGCGCATCTCCTATTACGCATGAGATCACAAACTCACAGTATTTTCCTGCGGCATTTACGGATGCGCCTGGTGCGCCGGCGCGAGCCACGCTATCGGGTAATGAAAGGCAAATTATCAATAGGGTATTTGCCGATTATGGGCGCTTCCACGCGTTCCAATTGTCCGCATTGACGCACCAACCCGGAACCCCATGGAGTGACGTCTATCGGAACGGGCTCGGTAAGTTTGAACAAATTCCGAACGACCTTATAAGGCAACACTTTGTCGACCTCGCCATTAGAAGGCAGCCAGCCGCAGCTAACCATTGATGCCATCGATAGTGGCATCCCGGTCGTAGCGGCGAAGAACGCTCCCGACAGGAAGGATAAGCTAGAGCGCGAAGACCTTGAGCTGGATGGAATCCGGCTCAAGAACCTTTTGGCGAAGTCGCAGATCAAGAATGTTAAAGCGGACCGTCGTATGAGAAAAACATACGCCGCTCGCATACTCAAATATTTAGAACTATATTCCTTAGGCGTTGGCTTTCTCGTTTTCCTACATGGGACGCATCTGAAAGGCTTCTCTTTAGAAGAGAACATTCTCGCCGCTCTTGTCGGGAGCACGGCCGTCGCAGCTATTGGGCTTGTCGGGTTCATCGCTAAGGGGCTGTTTCGATCGCCACCGGATCAAAATACAAACTGACCCACTACCAAGCCGCCGATGCTTTGATTTCACGCGCCAGACATGGCACTCTCGGGCCCGTCCCGCCCAAAAGTCCCGAGGGGGCGCGAGGTTGACGTCTTGATCGAACAGGCGATGTATTTCGCGCTCGGCTTTCTCGTCGCCGGGCTCATCACCCTTCTCTTCCTGCCGGCCTTCTGGCGACGCGCCATGCGCCTCTCCATGCGTCGGCTGCAAATGCTCGTCCCCATGTCCATGGAGGAGGTCATCGCCGAGCGCGATCTGCTGCGCGCCGACTTCGCCCTGCGCGAGCGCCGGCTGGAGCAGGAGATGGAAGCGGTGAAGGCCTCGAAGGCCGACGACCTCGCCGCCGTCGGCCGCCACGCCGCGCGCGTCCTCGAGGCGGAAACGGCGCGCAAAAAAGCCGAGGCGGATAACCGCGACATGGAATTGCGGCTGCGCGAGTCGCAGAAAATACTGGCCGAGCGCACCGACCTTTTGCGCTCCACCGAGCTTGCGCTGCATGAGATGACCGAACGCGCCGATCGTTGGGTCGAGCGCCTGCGGCTGCTCGAATCCGACAAGGAAGAGCTCGGCCGCGAGAAGGAAGCGCAATATAGCCGCGTCGTCGCGCATGAAGCCAAGATCGGCGCGCTGCACGAGCAGAACACGCAGCTCCAGCGCGAATTCGACTCGCTGAAAGAGGAATTCGCCCGCGTGTCCGAAGAGGCGGGCCACGTCCCGGGCCTTGTCAAAGACCTGACGGCGACGAAGGAAGAGCTCGAAAAGACGCACGCCGAGCGACAGACTCTGCTCCAGGAGCGCGACAAGGCGCGGGCCGATGGCGCCGCCGAGAAAGAGCGCCGCGAGAACGAGGTCGAGCGCCTCGAAAACGCCCTGCGCGCCGCGCGGGCGGAAGCGCGCGAGGGCGCCGACAGACTGGAGATCGCGCGCGCCGACAACGCCATGCTGCAGGGCGCCAATGAGGCGCTACGCGCCGAGCGCGCCCAGCAACGCCTCGCCGGCGCCCAGCCCTCCCAGGCCGACCTCGCCGCGCTGCGAGAGGCGCTCACGAGCTTCGGCAATCGTGTGGTGGACCTTGTCGAGCCCGTCCACGAGCGCGCCGGCTGACCGTCATTGCGCGGAGCGCAGCGACGAAGCAATCCAGAACCACGTAGCGGCCCTGGATTGCTTCGCTTCGCTCGCAATGACGGCCGCGGCTTGACCACTGTCGCGCCCTTTGATTTGAAGGGCGACGTTCAACATTTCCCCTGAGGCCCGCCCTTGCTCTTCGTCGCCCTTTGCTTCGACAAGCCCGGTCACGTCGACCTGCGCATGTCCACCCGCGCCGCCCATCTCGCCTTTCTCGACGCGCATGCGGCGCAAGTGAAGCTCGGCGGCCCGTTTGTCGAGAATGACAAACCGGTCGGCTCGATGCTCATCCTGGATTGCCCGGATGAAGCCTCGGCCCGCGCCTTGCTTGCGCAGGATCCTTACGCAGCAGCCGGCCTTTTCGAGCGCGTCGAACTAAAGGCCTGGAAGCGCGTCGTGGGCGCGGAGCTATAGATGGCGCATTGGCTTTTGAAGAGCGAACCCTCGAAATGGTCCTGGGACCAGCAGGTCGAGGCGGGCGTGAGAGGCACGTTCTGGAATGGCGTGCGCAACCATCTCGCCAAGAAACATCTGATGGCGATGAAGAAGGGCGAGCGCGGCTTCTTCTACCACTCCAACGAAGAGCGGGCGATCGTCGGGATCATCGAGATCATCAAGGAATATTACCCAGACCACACCGACGAGAGCGGCAAGTTCGGCATGGTCGACGTGAAGGCGGTGAAGCCTTTGAAGAAGCCCGTCACGCTGGCGCAGATCAAGTCCGAGCCCCGGCTCGCAGACATGGTGCTCGTGAATAACTCACGCCTGTCCGTGCAGCCGGTGACCGACGAGGAATGGGCGATCGTGCTGGAGTTGGCCGGGGATTGAGGCAAGCGCGGGGCGCCTACCCCCCGGTCTTGCGCGCGTCGCCCGCCACCTCAGGCTGATCCTTCAGCCCATTCTTGATCTTGTCCAGGATCTTCGGCAGATCGTCCGGGTCGGGGTTCAGATCGCGGGCGTGGTTCCACTGGAACTGCGCCTCGAGCTTGCGGCCCACGCGCCAATAGGCGTCGCCCAGATGGTCGTTGATCACCGGATCGGAGGGCTTCAGGTCGATCGCCTTCTCCAGCTCGCGCACGGCGTCGTCCCAGCGGCCGAGGCGGTAATAGGCCCATCCCAGGCTGTCGACGATATAGCCGTCGCGCTGACGCAGATCGACCGCCCGGCGCAGCATCCGGAACGCCTCGTCGAGATTGATCCCCTGATCCACCCAGCTATAGCCGAGATAATTCAGCACCAGCGGCTGATCGGGATTCAGCTCCAGCGCCTTCTTGAGGTCGGACTCGGCGCCCTTCCAGTCCTTGCGCCGCTCATTGGCGATGCCGCGATAATAGTAGAGCAGCCACTGGCCCTTGTCGGGCTTGGGCTGCAGGTCGATCACGCGCGAATAGGTCGCCGCCGCGTCATTGAAGAGCTTGCGCGAGCGCTGGAGATTGCCCAGCGCCGTCAGCGCTTCCTGATTTTTCGGATTGGCGCCGACCACCTGGCCGAGATGCTCGGTCGCCTCCTTCGACTTGCCGAGGGTCTCGAGCAGCAGCGCCGCCTGCACGTCGGCGTTGACCCGCAGCGCGCTGTCCTTGGGCACACTGTCATAGAGGTCGATCGCCGTCTCCTCCTGCTTCATGCGCTCATAGACGTCGCCGAGCGTGATGATGGCGAGGGCGTTCTCCGGCGCGAGATGGAGCGCCAGACGCAGATAGATGAGCGAGGCCAGCTCGTCGCCCGAGCGGCCGCCGACCGCGCCGAGCCCATAGAGCGCTTCGCCAGCGCCCTCCTCCGGCGTGCGCACGAAAGGCGGCAGCGGCTTGCCCTCATCGAGCGCCGTGAGGCCGGCCGTGATGATCGGATGACCCGGCGCCACCTCGTCGAAGCCCTGATACAGCTTCTTGGCTTCGTCGCGCTGGCCGCGACTCGCGAGGAAGCGGGCGTAGGCGTCGACGAGGCGCAGCGTGTTCCGCTCGGCGGCATAAGCGGATTTGAAGCGCTTTTCGGCCTCCGCCTTGTTGCCGCCCATGTCGGCGATCAGCGCGGCGTGATAGTCGCGGAAAACGATGAAAGCCTCGTCATTCAGCGAGTCGAGCGTCGCGAGCGCCTTGCGCGTGTCCTTGGCGCCCGCATAGGTCCAGGCGGTCAGCAGCGTCGAGGTGATGTCATGGCGCCGGTCGCCGCCGCTCTTGGCCAGCTCGGCCCGCGCCGCCGCGTAACGGCGGTTCTTGATGAGATCGACGCCCTTGGTCAGATGCGCGAGGCCGTTCGCCTTGTCATGGGCCACGACGCGCGGCGCGAGCGCCACCGCATCGGCCATATTGCCATTGGCGAGCGCCGCAACGAAAGAGCGGTCGACCAGGTCCTGATTATTGGGATCGTCGCGCAGCGCCTCGCGGAAGAAGGTCGAGGCGGCAAGCGTGTCGCGTTCGGCGCCGGCGACGATGGCGGCGAGATAATTGCCGGAAATGCTCGACCCAACCTCGAAAGGCCGCGCGACCGAAAGATTTCCCTCGCGGGCCAGCGCGAAGCTCGCCGTCGGGAAAGCGCACCAGGCGGCGGAAAGGGCGACGAGCGCCACGCCGCCGCGCAGCAACAGGCTCCTGGCGCCGCGGGACGCGGCAGCGAGCGGATCAGCGAAACGAGGCACGGGCGCTTTCCTAGGAAAAGGGCGGCGCGTCCTTGAAGCAAGACATGGCGCATCCGCCCGGACGAGTGGCCGGAGTGGTCAGGTTCGGCCCCAAAGATGGCGGTTTTGCGCCCGCGAAGCAAGGCGGAAGGATACGCCCCGCGAGCAATCGCATGAATGGCGATCTGACGCTATTCACCCCCATAGGCGCTAGGGGAGTCACGCATCTCACAGCCGTCATGGCCGGGCTTGTCCCGGCCACCCACGCCAAGGGGCATAGCGGACCGAGACGCGTTGTCGCTATGGACAAAAGGCTCCGAAGTCCCGTTCCCAGCGTTAGCTGCCACTTGCTCGGCGTGGATGGCCGGGACAAGCCCGGCCATGACGCGGGCGGCGACATGAAGATGTGTCACGCAAAAAGAAAAAACCCCTCGTCCTTGGAAGGACGAGGGGCCAAGCCAGATGAAAGTACGGACTCAGCTTTAGCTAATCGCCTTCACGATCTTCTGCGCGGCGTCGTCGAGATCGTCGGCCGGGATCACATTCAGCCCCGACTCGCTGATGATCTTCTTGCCAAGATCGACATTGGTGCCTTCGAGGCGCACGACCAGCGGCACCTTGAGCCCCACTTCCTTCACCGCCGCGATCACGCCTTCCGCGATGGTGTCGCAGCGCATGATGCCGCCGAAGATATTGACCAGAATGCCCTTCACATTCGGATCGGCGGTGATGATCTTGAAGGCCGCCGTCACCTTCTCGGTCGTGGCGCCGCCGCCGACGTCGAGGAAGTTCGCCGGGAAGGCGCCATAGAGCTTGATGATGTCCATGGTCGCCATCGCGAGGCCAGCGCCATTGACCATGCAGCCGATATTGCCGTCGAGCGAGATATAGGCGAGGTCGTGCTTCGAGGCCTCGATCTCCTTCTCGTCCTCTTCGGAAAGATCGCGCAGCTCGGCCAGCTCCGGATGGCGATAGAGCGCATTGTTCTCGAAGCTCACCTTGGCGTCGAGGCAGCGCAGCTTGCCGTCCTTGGTGGTGATCAGCGGATTGATCTCGAGAAGCTCCATGTCCTTGGCGACAAAGGCCGTATAGAGCTTGCCGACGAGATCGCCCGCTTGCTTGGCAAGATCGCCCTTGAGGCCGAGCGCGTCGGCGACGCGGCGCCCGTGATGCGGCATCAGGCCGGTGGCCGGATCGACCGAGAAGGTGACGATCTTCTCGGGCGTGTCGTGCGCGACCTTCTCGATGTCCATGCCGCCTTCCGTCGAGACGACGAAGGCGATGCGCGAGGTCGCGCGGTCGATCAGCATGGAGAGGTAGAATTCCTTGTCGATCGCGGCGCCGTCCTCGATATAGAGGCGGTTGACCTGCTTGCCGGGCTCGCCGGTCTGGATCGTGACGAGCGTATTGCCGAGCATCTGCTTGGCGAAGCCTTCCGCCTCCTCGATCGACTTGGCGATGCGCACGCCGCCCTGCGGGCCGGCCGCCTCTTCCTTGAACTTGCCCTTGCCGCGGCCGCCGGCGTGGATCTGCGCCTTCACCACATAGACCGGGCCGGGAAGCTTCTTGGCGGCCTCGGCGGCCTCATCGGCCTTCAGGACCGGAAAGCCAGCGGCGACGGGCGCGCCGAACTCGCGCAAAATGGCTTTGGCCTGGTATTCGTGGATATTCATGCCGGAGTCTCTCCTCGAAGCAAAACGGCGCGCCTTTTGGCCTAGCGCTTAATGGCCATGGCGGGGCGGAGTCGTCAAGCGGGTGAGCGGGCGAGGGAGAGAATGCTGGGCGGGAGCAAGCTCATCCCGTTCGCGGGCGCCGAAATGCGGCCTCCGGTAGCGTAGAGCCCATCCCAAGTCATGGGGGCTGGCGTACACTACGCCTGCGTCGCTTCTGGCAACGCCTCGGCGAAAGCCTTCATCTCAAAAAACAACTCATACCCTTTTTTGTGCCACAATTCGTAAACGACCGATTGCCCTTCCATTTCCAAAGACAGTGTGATGCCATTCCACACGATGGGCAGCAACGGTTTATCCTTTTGAACGTAGTAGAAGCGGAAATTATGCGAGATCGCATTTCTAATGATTCTTGCAAAATGGAACCAAGGCGCGCCTTGCATTTCTTTCCAAAGGCATCGTGCTGTGTGAGCCTTGTCGTAGTTCTTGCAGTAAGCTTCGAGAATGCCGAATGGAGCCCGTATCAATGCGTGTAGCTGATTGAGGGCAAAGTCCGATGATAGTGCATCTCGAGACGATTGTTGTTCAAGCATATCTGCCAGATCGGCAAATGATCGCCATTCATCACGAACCTCCATCCAGTGGCCTCTCGCGACCTCAGACACGTTAGGTTTGTATGGAGCTGTGTCTCGTATCCAATAAGTACACAAAAGAGAGAGTCGATAGCATCGATCTTGTCGGTTAAACCACTCAAGAACTTCCAGTTTTGAGAATGACATAATCTAAAGTCCTTAGCGAGCCGCCCGCATTTCGCGGTATTAGACGGCTGAAAACCATTCTATGATCTCACGGGCCAACTCCAAGGCCCCTCACCCTGAAGAGGCCGCGAAGCGGCCGTCTCGAAGGGCGAGGGGCCTCCGCCACGGTGCCTACAGTCCGGCCCCGCAGCCCTCGGTTACGCGATTGGGAAGTCCCTCAGCTCGGCGACTCCCTGTCGGCGCCCTTCTTATTCCGGCGCGCCGCCAACAGCGGCAAAGCCTCGAAATCACCTCTCATGAGCGCCTCTTTCTTGGCGCGGCTCCAGCCCTTGATGCGTCGCTCGGTTGCTATAGCATCCATCAACTGCTCGAAATGCGCGGACCAGAGCAGCTTCACGGGTCGCCGCCGCGATGTGTAATCGGCGTTGATCCCGGCGTTGTGCTCGCTGACGCGGGTTTCGACCTCCTTGCGCGTCAATCCTGTGTAATAGCTGCCGTCGGCGCAAAGGAGGATGTAGACACTCGCGCCTTCGATCCCCATCACAGTCCTCGTGCTTCGAGACAGCGGCTTCGCCGCTTCCTCAGCATGCAGCATGAGGACTGCTTGGCGCATCCGCAAGCGCTTCCGAGGCCACCAAGCGGGCATCAGCCTTCGATTAAGAGGCGCCGACGCCCCTCGTGCTTCGAGACGCCCGCTGCGCAGGCTCCTCAGCATGAGGGGCTTCTGCATCTACGCCAAACACTTAGGCCTCATCCTGAGGAGCGAGCGAAGCTCGCGTCTCGAAGGACGAGGCCGCCTCGGAGGTTTGTTGACAAACCTGAGAGCCCCGCCTGAGCGGGGCGTCGATGGGGCTTTGATCCTTAACAGGACGTCATTTCGAGTTGACTGAGAGATAGGCGATCCCAGCTCCCGCGATCATGATTATGACCGGGAGGACAACGAAAGCGAACGTCTGAATGGTTGTCATTCGCGTAGCGCCCCTAGGATATAGTCCGCCGATAGATGTAGGACGACAGCGGTCAAAAGCCACATAACCACCCCTAGGATGATTGTCCAAAGCTCCGGCGTCGAAGCCGCAGAGTAGTATGCCGCCGCTATCGGTGCAAGGACGCCGACGGTAAACGACGAGCCCGCCGCTGTGTTGAGCAAGGCCGCGCGCAATTTCAGCCGTTCGTTATGGACAATATGCATTCCGACAACCTGCTTCAAAAAATGCCCGCCAAAGCTACCACAACCTAAGCATTTTGGGAGCATCTGCCCCTCTCCCCACTTGCGAGGCTGGGTGAGGGGACGGCGCCGGAACCCGGGCGTGCGTATAGGCCACGAACGCCTTGCCGCGTTTTTCGTGTCCACTCATCCCCCACGCCCCTCGCCCAACCTCTCCCCACGCAAGCGCGGGGAGAGGGGCGGAGCGCGGCCCTCATCAAAAATTTCGCTCCAATCTATCCCCACCCCCAAAACCTCTCTTACACTCCAGCCGCCTCGCCAACTTGCAGGGGCGTCGTCAGGGTCGGCGGCGCCGGCGGGGTCGGTTAAGCGCGGGACGCGACCCTCGTTCCGTGCGGGACTCCGGCGCCGCCCGCCGGGTCTCTCCTTCGTGGGGAGATTGCGTGGAGAAATCCACGCAAAGGCTGGGCATAGTTTTCGCGCCCGCGACACGCGGCCCGAGTACCGAAAGGGAAAGCGCCGGCGGGCCGGAGGCGGCGCATGTCGAGGCCCTTGCGACGCGCTCGGGAGGTTCAAACCTCCCGGGAAAGAAGCAGGCGCCGTCTGGCGGCTGCGCCGGACGGAGGAACCGCCACGAGATGGCGCTACTTCGGCCCGGAAAGGTGCGCGCGAATAAAGACCGCAGCCGGGACGCTCTGGTTCCGATGCGCTTATTTTTCACGCTACCGGCCGAACGGGGCCGGGGCGTCCCGGCTTCCTGTATCGCCTCGCGTCGGAAACGGCGGCGGGAGTCGTGGCGCTGGATTGCCCCCTCCCCGGCCCTCCCCCGCTTCGCGGGAGAGGGGGTAGATTGTGGCCTTCATTGAGAATGCTGGTCGCGAGTGTCCCCTCTCCCGTGAAACGGGGGAGGGACAGGGAGGGGGCGCCTCAGCAACACGCCCCCCGGCATATGCGCCCTAAGCCGCCCCCTTCACATCCGGCGGCGTCGCCTCATCGGCGAGCTGCCTCAGCGCCTCGTCGATGCCGAGCTGCGTCTGCTGCTGCGAGCCGAGGCGGCGGATGGAGATCGTCCGCTCGGCCGCCTCCTTCTTGCCGGCGACGAGAAGAACGGGAACCTTGGCCAGCGAATGTTCGCGCACCTTATAGGTGATCTTCTCGTTGCGGGCGTCGACATCGACATTGAGGCCGAGCTTGCGGGCCGCGGCAGCAACCTCATAGGCGTAGTCGTCTGCCTCCTGCGTGATCGTGCAAATCACGATCTGCAGCGGCGAGAGCCACAGCGGCAGATGGCCGGCGTAGTGCTCGATCAATATGCCGGTGAAGCGCTCCAGCGAGCCGAACATCGCGCGGTGGATCATCACCGGGACCTTCTTCTCGCTGTCGGCGCCGATATAGAAAGCGCCGAAGCGCACCGGCAGGTTGAAGTCGACCTGCGTCGTGCCGCATTGCCACTCGCGGCCGATGGCGTCGCGCAGCGTATATTCGAGCTTGGGCCCGTAGAAAGCGCCCTCGCCCGCCTGAACGCCGGTCTTCAGCCCACGCTTGGCGAGCTCATCCAACACGCGCGACAAAGCGGCTTCCGCCTTATCCCAGGCTTCGTCGGAGCCCACACGCTTCTCAGGACGGGTGGAGAGCTTCACCACAACGTCGTCGAAGCCGAAGTCGCGATAGATGGTGAGGATGAGGTCGTTGATCTTCAGCGCCTCGTCCATGATCTGGTCTTCGGAGCAGAAGATATGCGCGTCGTCCTGCGTGAAGGCGCGCACGCGCATCATGCCGTGCAGCGCGCCCGAGGGCTCGTAGCGATGCACGACGCCAAACTCGGCGATCTTCACCGGCAAGTCGCGGTAGGACTTCAAGCCGTTCTTGAAGATCTGCACATGGCCGGGGCAGTTCATCGGCTTGATCGCGAAGACGCGCTCGTCCTCCGTCTTGGTGACGAACATGTTCTCGCGATAGGTCTGCCAATGGCCGGAGGTCTCCCACAGCGCGCGGTCGAGCACCTGCGGCGTGTTGACCTCCGTATATCCGGCGGCCTTCTGCTTGCGGCGCATGTAGGAGACGAGCGACTGGAAAAGCGTCCAGCCCTTGGGATGCCAAAAGATCGCGCCCGGTCCCTCCTCCTGGAAATGGAAGAGATCCATCTCGCGCCCCAAGCGCCGATGGTCGCGGCGCTCGGCTTCCTCCAAGCGATGCAGGTAAGCGTCGAGTTCCTCCTGCGTCGTCCAGGCGGTGCCGTAGATGCGCGAGAGCATGGGCTTGCTCGAGTCGCCGCGCCAATAGGCGCCCGCGACCTTCATCAGCTTGAAGGCGTTGCCGATCTTGCCGACCGACGGCAGATGCGGGCCGCGGCAGAGATCGAGCCAGTGGCCCTGCTTGTAGACGGAGAGCGGCTCGTCCGACTTGATGCTGTCGATCAGCTCGCCCTTGAAGGTCTCGCCCTTGGCGATAAACCAGGTCTTCGCGTGGTCGCGGTCCCATTCCTCGCGCACGATCGGCGCGTCGCGGGCGATGATCTCGCGCATCTTCTTCTCGATGACGGGCAGGTCCTCGAGCGTGAAGGGTTCGGCGCGATGGAAATCGTAATAGAAGCCGTTCTCGATGACCGGGCCGATGGTGACCTGCGTGCCGGGGTAAAGCTCCTGCACGGCCTCGGCCAGCACATGGGCGGCGTCGTGGCGAATAAGCTCCAGCGCGCGGGGGTCATCGCGCGAGACGAATTCGAGCTTTGCGTCCTTCTCGACCGGCTTCATCAGATCGACGAGCGCGCCGTCGAGCGTCATGGCGACGCTGCGCTTGGCCAGAGAGGGGGAGATGCTTTTGGCGATGTCGAAGCCCGTGACGCCGGCCTCGAACTGACGGGACGCCCCGTCGGGGAAAGTAACCGCAACCATTTGACGCTCCTGTCGCGCTCATTCGCCGACACGGATCGGCGTGAGTCGCTGGCGATGTGTGAAGGAGCGCGTTGTAACGCCGCGGGCGCGGCGGCGCAATCGAGGCCGCAGCCAGTCAGCCTCCGCCGCCGGCTTCTGCGCAAAAAACAACGCTTCGCAATCTCCGGAATATTGCTTTCGAGCAGCCCGCCGGCCCCCCTCTGGTCGACGGTCTTGGTCGATGGTCTTGGAGGGGGGAAGCTACTCCTCCTCCCCCTCCTCCCGGTGCGCTTCGGAAACGGCCGAAGCGACGTCGGCGACCGAAAGGAACTCGTCCTTATCCACGTCCCTGAGAATGTCGCCCAGACTTTCGGAGCTGTCCTTCGTCCAGTTGACCTCCTCCTTGCCGTGCTCTCGGATGAGATCCTCCTTGGAGATCGGGAAGCTTGCGCCATGGAGCGCCTGCGTCACCGATGCGACGCCGAAGGCGAAGCCCTTCGCAGGTCCCTTATGGCCGCTGCCGCGACCCTCGCCCGTGTTTTCGGTCGTTCGAGGCATGATGTCCTCCTAGCGAGGCTAGTGCTTCTTGCCGCCCTTCGCGGGGCCGCCGCCTTCCGAGCGCTTGCCTTCCTCGATGAGCTCCTTCACGCGCTGCCCACCCTTGTGGCCAAGCTCGGAATAGCCCTCGGGCCCCAGCTCTTCTTTGCGGATCTCGCCGCCCATCTTGCCGGCTTCCTTGACGGTCATCGGCTTGGCCGGCGACTTCCCGCCGCCCTGCGTTCCACTGTGTTTCTGCGGCATCTTCTGTTCCTTTCGCCGTTGCGGCGAAACCCAAGGATCAGGCTTCGCCGTCCTCCTCTTCATCCTGCGTGTTCTCGATGTCCTCGGCGCCTTCCGCGCGCTCGACGCGCTTGCCTTCCTCGACAAGCTGCTTCACGCGCTGGCCGCCCTTGTGGCCACCGAGGCGTCCCGCCTCCTCGACCGTCATCTGCCCGTGCCGAACCGGCGGCTTCTCGGGCTCAGTGTGCTTCTGCGGCATGATGGCGTCCTTCTCCTGTGGCCCACCGTCAGTGGCGCTGCTTGGGTTGGGCGCCCTTGCCCGTCGACTGTTCCTGTTCTTTCTCCTTGCCTTCCTCGATCAGCTCCTTGACCCGCTGACCGCCCTTATGGCCGCCCTTCTCGCCGCCGAGGTGGCCGGCTTCCTGGACGGTCATCTTTCCCTTGCCGGCCTTCCCGGGTTCCTGACCAGATTGCCGCTGGGCCATCTCGCTTCTCCTTCAAAAGTCGGCGTCAGTGGCGCGGTTTGCCGCGAGGGCTTTCCTCGCCGCCTTCTTCCTCCTCGCCAGCGCCCTCGCCTTCGGCGCGCTTGCCTTCCTCGATGAGCTGCTTCACGCGCTGCCCGCCCTTGTGGCCGAGTTCGGAGTATCCCTCAGGACCGAGCTGCTCCTTGCGCGCTTCGCCGCCCATCTTGCCGAGTTCGGAATAGCCTTCCGGGCCGAGCTGCTCTTTGCGCGCCTCGCCGCCCTTCTTACCCATTTCCGAATAGCCCTCGTGGCCGAGCTGCTCCTTGCGGACCTCGCCGCCCATCTTGCCGATCTCGGAATAGCCTTCCGGGCCGAGTTCCTCCTTACGGATCTCGCCGCCCATCTTGCCGGCTTCCTGAACCGTCATCGTGCCCTTGGACTTCTCGGTGCCTTTGCCTTGTTCCGTGCCGTGACTGCGTGGCATGTTGACCTCCCGTTTCCACCGCTGCGCTGGAAGTTCGAGGGCTCTTTCAGCCCCTGCCGTAGCCGGTCAGCGCATCCTTCCAGCCGAGCAGCCTCTCATCCGGTTGCCACAGCGCCGGCGCTTCAGAGACTGAAACGCCGGTCGCGATCGCCGGACGATCGAAGCGATCAGCGCTAGATCGTTTGCGCGGTGAGCATGGGAAGTAAGTACGAATACGTAGCAAGACGTTCATATGGGCAGATCGCCGGCCCCGCTTCCGCAAGACAGGTTTTTTCTTGTTTGCCAGTATGTTTGCACAGCGCGCCAGCGCGACCTTTTTGCTTGGCCGCGCGTTGAAGGGCGCATGAACCCGACAGACGAGCGACTGCACGCCGGCGCAAAACGCACGGTCTACGAACGCGCCTTCTCTTACTTTTCGCCCAATTGGCCCTGGATCGCGACGCTGGTCTTCCTCATCGGCGTTTCCGTAGGCGTCGGATTATTGGAAGCCTGGCCGCTTGCCGTGCTCGTGGACTCGGTGCTGACAACGGAGCCAAAAGGCGGCTGGCTGCACGGCTATTTTCTCGCCGTCCTGCCAGAGGACAAGCCGGGGCAGATTGTCGGCCTCGTCATTATCGGCCTCTCTTTGCAGATCATCGGCTATTCGGCCTGGATGGTGCGGATGATGATCAATTTTTACCTGAACTATTGGGGCACCACGCGCGTGCGCGCCGATCTTTTCGGCAAGCTGCAACGACTCGATCTGGGCTATCACCAATCGCGCCCGCTGGGCGACTCCATCTACCGCCTGACCACCGACGCCTTCGGCCCGTGGGGCGTCGTCGACATTATGATCGGCACTTCCGTTGCGGCCGTGACGCTTACCGTCATGACCGCGATACTATTGTCGCGCAGCGCGCCGCTCACTTTCGCTGCCTATGCGGTGGCTCCGCTGATCTTGTGGAGCAACTGGCGTTTCGGCATGCGCATTCACCAGCGCGCGCTCGAATCGAAGCAGATCGACGCCGATCTCACCGCGCATATCCAGCAGGCGATGTCGCGCGTGCCGCTGTCGCAAGCCTTCCGACGCGAGCCCTTCGAGTTCCGCCGCTTCGAGGACGCTGTCGCGCGCAGCGTAAAGGCGCTATTGCGACTGAACTGGCAGGAGCAGCTCTATCCGCTCGCGCGCGACATTATCCTCTCGATCGGCGGCGCGATCATTCTCGGCTATGGCGGTTGGCTCGTGTATCACGACCAGTTTCTCGCGCCGACGCCGGACGGCATGACGGTGGGGGCGCTGATCATTTTCATGGATTATTTGCGTAAGCTTTGGGACCCTCTGAAATGGCTCGCCGAGTTTTTCTCGAAAATTCGCACGTTCGAAGCCGCCGCGCGGCGTGTGTTTTTCGTCCTGGACGAGCCTGAGGCGATCAAGGACAGGCCGGACGCGCAACCGCTGCCGCCGCGCCCGCGGCGTCTCTCTTTCGACCATGTTTCCTTCGCCTATCGGTGCGACTGCCCGGTGCTGTCGGACATCACGGCCACAGTCGCGCCGGGCGAGATGGTCGCTTTCGTCGGGCCGAGCGGCGTTGGCAAAAGCTCGCTGCTCAAGTTGATGCTGCGATTTCACGACCCGTCTCGCGGCGCCGTGCGGCTCGACGGCCTCGACATTCGCCGGGCGCGTCTCGTGGACCTGCGCGCGCATTTCGCCTTCGTGACGCAAGACAATCTCGTGCTTCCGACAAGCGTCGCCGAGAACATCGCCTATGGAAGGCCGTCGGCGAGCAGCGCGGAGATCGAAGACGCAGCGGCGCTCGCGGGCGCGGCGGAGTTCATCGACGCTCTCCCTGAGGGCTACGACACAGTCCTCAGCGAAGGCGGCGCGAATCTCTCAGGTGGCCAACGACAGCGCCTCGCGATTGCACGAGCGCTGGTGAGCGAAGCGCCCTTCCTCGTCCTAGACGAACCGACGAGCGCGCTCGATCCCGAAAACGAGCTGCGGCTGATCGACACTCTGCACCGCCTCAAGAGACGCCGCACCGTCCTGCTCGTCACCCATCGGCTCGATTCAGTCGTGGACTGCGATCAGGTCTTTGCGATGCACGCCGGGCGGATCGTCGAAACCGGCACGCATGCGCAGCTTCTGGCGCAGGGCGGCGCCTATGCGCGGCTCTGGCGCCGGCAGACAGACGACAAGGCCGCTCGCCGCGCTAAACGCGGCGCCGGCGCTGGGCGCAAAGGCCGGGACGCCAAAGTTGCGACGGCCGAACAAGAAGTTGCTGCCAAAGTCTATAGAACTAGTTGACTATAGTCCGGATTGGCGCTAGCACTGCGTCAACATGGCTTTTTCAGAACGCGATCTGCCCGCTGACCAGCAAGGGGCCACGCATATGACGCTTCAGGATCTCACGCTTTTGCCGAAACCCCAGAGGACAGCCAGAAGCTCGACGTCGAAACCGCAAGCCGACGTTATCCAGGCCCTCATTCCCAAGGCCGAGGAGGCCGAGCATTTTCTGAAAGCGATCGCCAATGCGCATCGGCTCATGGTTTTGTGCGAGCTGCATAAGGGCGAGATCTGCGTCACAGATTTGCAGGAGGCCGTTGGGCTGAGCCAATCCGCGCTCTCGCAGCACCTCGCGAGATTGCGGCAAGACGGCCTTGTGACGACGCGGCGCGACTCTCGCACAATCTATTATTCGCTCGCGGACGAGCGCGTGCAACGCGTGATCGCGCTGCTGCATGACGTCTTTTGCGGAAGATAACACGCGCAGGCAGCGCGGCGACGCAACGCGCCGCCGCGCTTTCTTCTTAATCAGTGGAGAATAGGCGCTTTCAGCGCCTCGAGTTGCGCGAGCGACAGGCGGAAGAGTCCGCGTGCGCCGCAGCGCGTCTGGAACTTATCACCCGCGCGGGCGCAAAGCCGCTTGAACCATTCGTCCTTATCCATGCTGTCGGGGCATTCGGCGATTTCCCAAACCTTGCCATCCGGCCGGAAGCGCACATGGATCAGGACAGTCGTGTCTTGAAGAGCGACGCCGCTCGCAAAAGCGTTGGGTTGCTCTTCGGCGGGGGCGGCGCCGGGAAGCGTTTGCGTGGACTGTAAGGCGCGTTGTTCAACCAGATCGGTCATGGATGCGTTCCGTCATCAAGGTTGCGCGCCGATGGTCAAGAGAGCAGCGTCCGATCTTCTCTCCCGGCCCAGCTTTGGAGGCCGCCCGCCAGCGCTATATAGACACGCAACATAGTGGCGCATGTCCGAGATTTAGCCAAGCGGGCGGAGCGCTCAAATATTGAGCTTTTTATAATAGTTCCAAGAAGAAGCCGCGCCGGTCAATCGTGCAATCCCGGCGCTTCATAGCCCGCGCGCGCAACATATTCCGTATAGCCCCCATCATATTTATGAACGCCCTCGGGCGTCAGCTCGAGAACGCGATTTGAAAGCGCCCCCAGGAAGCGGCGATCATGCGAGACGAACAGCATCGCGCCCTCATATTCGGCGAGCGCGGCGATGAGCATCTCTTTCGTCGCGAGATCGAGATGGTTGGTGGGCTCGTCGAGCACGAGAAAGTTCGGCGGATCGTACAGCATCTTGGCCATGACGAGCCGCGCCTTCTCACCGCCAGAGAGAAAATTGCACTTCTTCTCCGCGTCGTCGCCCGAAAACCCAAAACAGCCAGCGAGCGTGCGCAGCGACCCCTGCCCCGCCTGCGGAAAAGTGTATTCCAGCTCCTCGAAAACCGTGCGGTCGCCGTCGAGAAGCTCCATGGCGTGCTGGGCGAAATAACCCATTTTCACGCTGGCGCCGATCGTCACCGCGCCGTCGTCCGGCTGCGCCGCGCCTGCGATGAGCTTGAGAAGCGTCGATTTCCCGGCCCCGTTGACGCCCATCACGGCCCAGCGTTCCTTGCGGCGCACCGCGAAATCGAGCCCTTCATAGATGCGCCGGCTGCCGTAGCTCTTGTGCACGCTCTTCAGCGTCGCGACATCCTCTCCCGAGCGCGGCGCGGGCCGGAATTCGAAGAGTATGGTCTGGCGGCGCTTCGGCGGCTCGATCTTCTCGATCTTGTCGAGCTTCTTCACGCGGCTCTGCACCTGCGCCGCGTGCGAGGCGCGCGCCTTGAAGCGCTCGATGAATTTGATCTCCTTGGCGAGCATCGCCTGCTGACGCTCGAATTGCGCCTGCTGCTGCTTTTCGTTCAGCGCACGCTGCTGCTCGTAGAATTCATAATCGCCGGAATAGGTATTCAGCGCGCCGCCGTCGATCTCAATGACCTTATCGACGATGCGATTCATGAATTCGCGATCATGCGAGGTCATCAGCAGCGCGCCCTCATAGCCTTTCAGAAACGCCTCGAGCCAGATGAGGCTTTCGATGTCGAGATGGTTGCTCGGCTCGTCGAGCAACATGGCGTCCGGCCGCATGAGCAGGATGCGGGCGAGCGCGACGCGCATCTTCCATCCGCCCGACAGCGCGCCGACGTCACCGTCCATCATCTCCTGGCTGAAGTTGAGGCCGGCGAGGACCTCGCGCGCGCGCCCGTCCAGCGCATAGCCGTCGAGTTCCTCGAAGCGGCCCTGCACTTCGCCATAGCGTTCGATGATCGCGTCCATATCGTCGGCGCGGTCGGGATCGGCCATGGCCGCCTCGAGCTCCCGCAGCTCAGCGGCGACGATGCTGACGGGCCCCGCCCCGTCCATCACCTCGGCCACGGCGCTGCGGCCCGACATTTCGCCGACCTCCTGATTGAAATAGCCGATCGTGACCCCGCGATCGGTCGAGACCTGGCCTTCGTCTGGCAGCTCGCGGCCCGAGATCATCCGAAACAGCGTCGTCTTGCCGGCGCCGTTCGGGCCGACGAGGCCGGCTTTTTCCCCTTTCAGGAGCGCCGCCGACGCCTCGACGAAGAGAATCTGGGAGCCGTTCTGCTTGCTGATGTTTTCCAGGCGAATCATAGGGGCCCTTGTCACGGAGGGAGCTGCGCGACTTACGACGCCGCAGCCTTTCCGGATGAAAGTGGGCCCGTCAGAAGCTGGGAGCGCGGTTTTACGCCTAAAACCGCCGCCCCGGCGGCGCGGGATGGCAGGTCAGAACGGCGATCTCGTCGCCGTTATCGTATTTCATTTCGCCGCGCGCGACGTCAAGTGTGTTGCGCACGTGTTGCTCGCGGCATTTTTTGGCGCCGTCCTCCATGCAGAGCCGATCCGTGCCGAAGGTGACGAGGCTCTTGTCGAGACCCATCACATAGACGACCTTCTCCTTGCGCCCGTATTTGTCCGGCCCGGAAATATAGGAGTCGCCCTGCTTATATTCCTCGGCGACGCCTTCGCCCCACATGATCTGCAAAAACTGCCGGTCGGTGTCGATATCGACCATCGCCGTCTGGTTCGACCGCGCGCAATCGAGGTGAATCTCGGTGGCGCCAGCCGCCGCCGGCATAAGCGCACAGCAAATGGCGTAAGCGAAAGTCTTGCCCATCGCGATTTCCCCTCGCGGACCTATTTGCCTTCCAGATTTTGCTTCTGCTCCAGGCAGCCGTCGAGCTGCGCGCGGCTCAACTCCCAATAAGAGGCGCCGCAGAGGGCCTGATAGCGGCTGCTGTTGAAGAAGGACCAGAGATTATAGGCGCCGAGAAGCAGCGCGAGAACGAATGCAACTTTCCAAATCGTGTTGAAGCGCGTGATCGGGTCGGCTTCTGGCTTCGTCATGGCTGCCTCCATGGTCTCAATGTTAGGCGTCCGCGGCCATCCGTCAATCCAGCGTCTGGCGGAAGCGCATGACGGCAATGCTCATTGCGACAAGCGCGAACAGCGCCAATGCGCCGGCGTCCGTCGCGAGATCGACGAAGCCCGAGCCTTTCAACATCACAGCGCGCACGATTCGCAAAAAATGGGTGAGCGGCAGCGCCTCGCCGATATATTGCGCCCAGACCGGCATGCCATAGAAGGGAAAGAGGAAGCCCGAGAGCAACATGCTCGGCAGGAAGAAAAAGAAGGTCATCTGAATCGCCTGGAGCTGATTCTCGGCGATGGTCGACAGCGTATAGCCCATCGACAGATTGGCGATGATGAACAGCAGCGTCAGCGGCACGAGCACGAAGAGCGAGCCGACGATGGGCACTTGAAAGAGAAAGCGCGCAACGATCAGAATCGTCGCCATTTGCACGGCGCCAACCAAAACATAGGGCGTGATCTTGCCGAGCATGATTTCAACGGGCTTCACCGGCATGGCGAGCAGCGCTTCCATCGTGCCGCGCTCCGTCTCGCGCGTGACCGACAGCGCCGTATAGATCAGCATCGTCATGGTGAGGATGGTGCCGATGAGCCCCGGCACGATATTACGGCGCGCCTCGCCCGCCGGATTGTAGCGTCGCTGCACCTGCAAATCGAAGGGCGGCGCATTTTGAGCGAGTGACGCGAGCGGTCCGGTAAGCTCGCGATCGAGCGCTTGATTGGCGGCGCCGGCGGCCGCCGCAACGGCGCCGATGGTCGCCGTGGGGTCTGTGGCGTCGGCAATGACAAGGAGCGAAGGACGCTCGCCGCGCACCAGCCGGCGCGAGAAATCCGGCGGGATCTGGATGACGAAGAGCGCGCGGTTGGAAAGGATCAACGCATCGGCGTCCTCCTCTCCCTTCGCGACATATTTGACGTCGAAATAGTCTGTCGCCCGCAAAGCGCCGAGGAGCGCGCGGGCAATCGGGCTGTCGTCGCTCATCAGCACTGCAGTGGGCAAATGCTTTGGGTCCGTGTTGATCGCAAAGCCGAAGAGCAGCAATTGCATGAGCGGAATGCCCACGATCATGCCGAGCGTCGGCCGGTCGCGGCGGAGCTGAATAAACTCTTTCACGAACATGGCGACGAGCCGCTGCCAGGATTGCGCGAGGCGTCCCCGCCGCGCGGGCCGCGCATCCATGTGCCTCGGCGCTTCCGTCATTGGCCGTTCCGATGGTTGCGCGTCATCAGATCGATGAAGACGTCTTCCAGCGTCGGCTGGTCATGCGTCCAGCGATGCGCGGCGTCGGCGTAGCGCGCGGCGACCGTTTCCATCGCGCGCGCATCGCGACCGCCGACATGCAGGGCCGCGCCGAAACGCGCGACCATGTCGACGCCCGGCGCATGTTTCAATTCGGCCGCCAAAGCGTCGAGTCCTTCGCCGGTGACGACATAGGTCGTGAGCCCTGCGTTGCGGATAATGTCCTCGATCGTGCCCGAGACCAGCAGTTTCCCATCGAGAATATACGCAATCTCGTGGCAACGCTCGGCCTCGTCCATGTAATGCGTCGAGACGAGGACGGTGAGGCCTTCATTGGCGAGATGGTGGATCTCGTCCCAGAAATCGCGGCGGGCTTTCGGATCGACGCCGGCCGTCGGCTCGTCCAGGAGAAGCAGCGAAGGCCCCGGCAGAATGCAGGCGCCAAGCGCCAGCCGCTGCTTCCAGCCGCCGGAGAGTTCGCCTGCAAGCTGACCCGCCCGCGCCGTGAGCCCCAGCCGCTCCAGCGCCGACTGCGCCATGTCTTCCGGCGCCTCGAGACCATAGATGCGCGCGACGAATTCGAGATTTTCACGAATGGTGAGATCGCGATAGAGCGAGAAGCCCTGGGTCATGTAGCCGACCTGGCGCTTGATCTCGTCCTGCTGCGTGCGGATGTCGAGGCCGAGGCAGCGCCCCTCGCCGCCATCGGGCGTCAACAGGCCGCAGAGCATGCGGATCGTCGTGGTTTTGCCGCTGCCGTTCGGGCCTAGGAAGCCTTGGATATGGCCGCGACGCACGCGCAGGGTGAAATTATCGACGACCTTCTTCTCCCCAAAGATTTTGGTGAGGCCCGAGACGTCGATCGCAATATCGGGCGACGCTGATTCTATCATTGCCCGCCCGCCTCTCAGCCGTCATGGCCGGGCTTGTCCCGGCCATCCACGCCCCGAAGCTGCAAAGACCTTGATGATGTGGCGACGGCGCCGCGGCTGCCTGGCGTGGATGCCCGGCACGAGGCCGGGCATGACGCCGAGAGATTCCCGGCAATAGCCAAAGACAGTTGCGGCTTTCTCACTTCCCCGCCTCCGCCGCTTCCGCCAACGGCGTCACTGAAACCGGCATCCCCAAGGGCAGTTCCCGCGCCTTCCCTTCGAGCCGCGCTTCCACTTTGAATACGAGTTTCGCCCGCTCGACGTCGCTGAAAATCACCGGCGGCGTATATTCCTGCCGGCTCGCGACGAAGGAAATGCGGCCGTAGAGATCCCCCGGACAGCCGTCGCATTGCACCCGCGCGCGCGCGCCGAGCCGGACGCCGGCGAGGCGCGGCTCCGGCACATAGAACCGCACCTTGCGGTTCTCGGGCGGCAGCAGCGCCACCACGGGTTGGCCGGCGTTGACCACTTCGCCGGGGCGAAAAAACACGTCCTGCACCACCCCGCCGGCCGGCGCGACGACATTCTGGCGGCCGATGCGAATGTCGATCGCCTGCAATTGCGCATGTGCCTGATTGAGCGATGCCTGCGCCGCCTCGATTTCCTGCGTGCGCCCCGGAATCCGCGCCGCCTCCACCTGTCGCCGCGCCTCCTTCACGCTGGCTTCGTCGCGCCTCAGCGCCATTTCGGCGCGGTCGAGCGTCGATTTCGGAATGTCGCCGGTGGCGAAGAGCTTACGCTGGCGGTCGTAATCATTGCGCGACAGGGTCAGCGCCGCCTCGGCGCGCTCCAGCGCGGCTTGCAGCACGGCGATCTGCTGCGGCCGGTTAATGGCCGCCTGGAGGTTCTGGACCTGCGCCTCGAGCTGGCCAATGCGCGCGACGGCCTCGGCGCGGCTGCGATCGAGAAGCGTCGTCGACATGTTGAACAACCGATCGCCGGGCTTCACCACGGAGCCTGCCGCAACGAAGAGCTGCGCCAGCCGCTCGCCTTCATTGGGGCCAATGTAGAGGGTTTCACCTTCCACGTAGCCAAGGAAGGCAATCTGCCGCAACCCATTGTTGCGCGTGAGGCCCCACCAAAGACCGGCGGCAAGGATAAGAATGACAAGGAGAAGGCCGAGCCGCTTCATGCGCCCGCGCTTTCGTGCGGACCCGGCAACCAGAGCGCCTCTTCCAGATTGTGCAATGCAGTCGCCGCGATAAACAACCAGACTGCGGCAGGCCAGGAGAGGCAAGAAAACATCGGTTGATCGCCTCCGAGCCGCCCAATCCGCCGACTCCAGGGCCTAGTTTTGGCGCGCCGCGAAGAAAAAGGCTAGAGTGCCGCCGACGCTGCGCGAAAAGGACGCGAAAAGGGATCGGAAATGTCTGAAGAGATTACGGAATTGCCTGAGCGCGAGGGCATGGACTATGATGTGGCGATCGTCGGCGCGGGACCGGCCGGCCTCGCCGCCGCGATTCGGCTCAAGCAGGTCGCGCCCGATCTCTCCGTCGTCGTCATCGAAAAAGGCTCCGAGCCCGGCGCGCATATTCTCTCCGGCGCCGTCATCGATCCCATCGGCCTCGATCGCCTCCTCCCCTCCTGGCGCTCGCATGACGAAGCGCCGCTGAAGACGCAGGTGCACGACGACCAGTTCCTGCTGCTTTCCGAAAAGGGCGGCTTCCGCATCCCCAATATCTTGATGCCGAAGCTGATGAATAACCACGGCAATTTCATCGGCTCGCTCGGCAATGTCGTGCGCTTCTTGGCCTCGGAGGCCGAGGCGCTGGGCGTAGAAATTTACCCGGGCTTCGCCGGCGCAGAGATTCTCTACGGCGACAAGGGCGAGGTGCTCGGCATCGCCACGGGCGACATGGGCGTCGACCGCGACGGGACGCCAAAGGACAGCTTCACCCGCGGCATGGAGCTGCGCGCCAAATATACGCTCTTTGCGGAAGGCGCGCGCGGCTCTCTGTCGAAGCAACTGCTCGCCAAATACGATCTCTGCAAGAACAGCGACGTGCAGAAATTCGGCATCGGCTTCAAGGAGCTGTGGCGCATCCCCAAGGAGAAGCACCATCCCGGCCGCGTGCAGCACTCCTTCGGCTGGCCTCTGCAGTCCGACACGGGCGGCGGCTCCTTCCTCTATCATTTCGAGGATGGGCTGGTGTCGGTCGGTTTCGTCGTGCACTTGAACTATTCGAACCCGACGCTCTCGCCCTTCGACGAATTCCAACGCTTCAAATGTCATCCGATGGTCGCGCCGACGCTGGAAGGCGGCGAGCGTCTCGCCTATGGCGCGCGCGCGCTCACCGAAGGCGGTTGGCAGAGCGTGCCCAAGCTGGTTTTCCCCGGCGGCGCGCTGATCGGCTGCGCGGCCGGCTTCATGAATGTGCCGCGCATCAAGGGCTCTCACAACGCCATTCTCTCTGGCATGCTCGCTGCCGAGCATGTGGCCGCGGCGATCGCCGAAGGCCGCGCGCATGACGAGGTGAGTGCTTACGACGCCGCCTGGCGCGCGTCGGACATCGGTCGCGACCTCAAGCCGGTGCGCAATGTGAAGCCCATCTGGTCCAAGCTCGGCACTTACCTCGGGGCGCCGCTCTTTGGCCTCGACATGTGGACGAACGAGCTTTTCGGCTTTTCGTTCTTCGGCACGGTTAAGCACGGCAAGCCGGACCATGCCTGCCTGAAGCCGCTCTCGGAAGTCACCCCGATCATCTATCAGAAGCTCACGCAGAAGCCGGCTTTCGACAAGCTCTCCTCGGTCTTCGTCTCGAACACGAACCACGAGGAAGACCAGCCGGTGCATCTCAAGCTGGTCGACCCGTCGATTCCGATCGAGAAAAACTTGCCGATCTATGGCGAGCCGGCGCGACTCTACTGCCCGGCGGGCGTCTATGAAGTCGTCTATGGCGATGAGGAGGCGAAGGCCGATCCGCGCTTCGTGATCAACGCGCAAAACTGCGTGCACTGCAAGACCTGCGACATCAAGGACCCGGCGCAGAACATCACCTGGGTTCCGCCGGAAGGCGGCGGCGGGCCAAACTATCCGAATATGTAAGGCCGTTTCCGCTGGGGCGTCTTGTCATTCCCGGCGGGCTGAAAGCCCGACCGGGAATCCAGAGCCTCAATAGCGCTAATGTTGTTCTGGATTCCCGATCGCTCGCTTCGCGAGCGTCGGGAATGACAGAGAACCGATCGATGCTCGACTTCCTCTCCCTTCTCGGCGCCAACCCCGCGCCATTGGCTTGAGGAAGTTTTTTCTCACTGAGTTCCCATGTTCTTCATCTTTTCCAAGATTTTCGAATTCCTCGCGACGCCGACGCATTTCGCGCTGTTTATCGGCGCTCTCGGCGTCGCACTTTCTGTCACCCGTTTCAAAAGGACAGGTTGCGCGCTCTCCGGCGGCGCGATCGTCCTTCTGCTCGTCATGGGCTTTTCGCCGCTCGCCGGTCTCGTCGCGATCCCGCTCGAAGCGCGTTTTCCGCCGCCGCCCGATGACATGCCGGCGCCGGATGGGATTATCGTGCTCGGCGGCTCTGTCGACGAAAATCTGAGCGGCATGCGCAACCGTGTCACCCTAGCCGAAGCGGCGGAGCGCCTCACCGCGCCAATCGCCTTGAAGCGGCAGTATCCGACGGCGCGCCTCGTCTTCACGGGCGGCACCTCGGCCTTGCGCGGGTCGGCCTATACGGAAGCGGGGACGGTGCAGCGTTTCTGGCGAGAAGTCGGCCTCGACCAGGGCGACGTGCTTTACGAAGATAAATCCCGGAACACATTCGAGAACGCCGCCTTTACGCGCGACCTCGTGCAGCCCAAGCCCGGCGAGCGCTGGCTGCTTGTTACCTCCGCGATGCATATGCCGCGCTCGGTCGGCATCTTCCGCAAGGCCGGCTTTCCCGTGATCGCCTATCCCGTCGATTACCGCACGGCCGGCGAGATGAGCGGCTGGAGCGTGCCGCGCCACGCGTCGCGAAGCTTCGGGCTCCTCGAATTCGCGGCGCATGAATGGGTGGGCCTCGCCGCCTATTGGCTGACGGGAAAGACCGACACGCTCTTTCCGGCGCCCTAAAAAATTGCAGCGCGCGCCTATTCGGCGCGCCGCCGCCCGCGCGTGGTTGTCGTCGGCTCCATGCTGCGCCCGCCGGAGCCGCCCGGCCAGCTACCGTGCTTCATTTCGAGAAACAAAGCGATCGCTTGAGCTCGGTTACGCACGTCGAGCTTCTCGAAAAGATTGCGCAGATGGAATTTGATCGTGTTGATCGAAACGCCGAAATCCTTGGCGAGCTGGCTGTTGGTGTGGCCCGACCCCAGCGCCGACAAGAGGCTTCTCTCGCGCAACGTGAGATTCTCCAAAGGATCGCTGCGCATCTTGCGGATGTCGACGAAGGGAAAGACCATATCGCCCGCCGCCACCGCCGCCAGCACGTCGAGAAGCCGTTCTGGCGGGGCGCGCTTCGAGACGAAGCCCGCGCCCCCGAGCTGCAGTGTCTCGGCAGGCGCCGCGGGATCGTTGGTGCCGCTATAGACCACGATCTTGGGCGCCGAGACCTGGCGCGAGAGGGCGCGTAAAACATCGCGCGCATGCAGCGTGGGCAATTGCCAGCCAATGACCGCGATCGCGAACTTCTGCTGCCGGGCGGCCTCGAGAAACTCTTCGCCATCCGTCACTTTGAGGACGAGGTTGAAACGCTTGTCGTCGGACAGGAGCTTGTCGAGGCCGGCAAGAATCAGCGGGCTCTTGTCGGCGATGGCGACATCGATGCTGGCGGCCTGCTGCGACGGCGCGCCGTCGTCACCTTCTGGGCGCGGAGCGGTCTTCGCGAGATCCGCACTTTCCCCGCTCGCCCGGATATTGTCCATCCGCCCCTCCCAGCCCTGATCGAAAAGGTAGGCGCTCCCATTTTTTCCACTTTCGCATGGCGGCGCCACGAGAACGGAAAAAACGCCTCATATGCATCGCGACAGCCATTGATCTGGTTGACCGTCCTCGAAGCGACGCCGAATTGATACCTGCCCATTCGAGTTGGGAAGCGGGCCCAGAATACTCATGGCGCGGCAAGACGCAAGCGTTCTCACGCGGGCAACGAACGCCGAAAGGACAACCGCAAAAAAAATTAAGGCGCGCCGCATCGGCAAGTGCCGACGCGTCGCGCCTGAACGTAAGCTGCTAGAAGCGCTGATTTAGTCGGTGAAGACCCAACGCGCAGCGAAGTAAGCAGCCGCGCCGATCACGATGATCGCGATCATGCCGACGGGGGTCGCCGCATAGCTGGTGAGTTCGAGAATAGCGCCCATTATCTCCTCCTTCTGTCACACTTAACTGTCGGTTCTAACCATTAGCCGACATGCTGCCATCTGATCCGTCGTCGCCGGCGGAATCGTGAGATACCAAGTTTTAGGATCGCATCGCCGACATGTTCCCATCGCGCGTTTAACGCGATCCTCGAAAGGGCGGGCGCATATCTGTTCTGCCCTGTCCGCGCTCGGTGAGCGTTTGCTTCCACAGCTCATCGACCGTGGTTCCGAAATGCGGTGATGCAACGAACTATTGTAGTCGCTGATCCTTGTCAAGCGACCTCGTTGTCGGCGCGCAAATGCGCAGGCGCGGGACTGTCGTCGCGCGAGACGGCCGTGGAGATTGCGCTTGCCCGCCCGTATTGCAGACGACTAATGTCCGAATGATTAACAAAGCGAGCGCTCATGGCTAACACGCCTTTGAAATTGGTCGTCATCCTCGTTGCGCTGGCCGCCGCCGGCTTCTCGTTTTTCTATGCGCGGCGCACGGCCCCAGCCTGCACGGAAGACGGGAAATACATGTCCTCGGTGAGCGAATGTCAGGCCTGGGGGTTCGATTCCGGGCTCTGCAAGCAGGCGGTCGACAAAGCCCACGCCGTCGCTGCGCAGGCGGCTCCGAAAACCGAGACCATGTTCCAGTGCGAGCTGCGTTTCTCCGATTGCTTCGAAAATCCGGCCGGCGGCTTTACGCCTCGCCCGGCGTTCTGCCTGCGCGCCGACGGGGAGCCGAAGGAAATCCGCTACCTCGAATATGAGTCCGACCGCCGCAACCGGAAAAAGACCAAGGAAGTGCGTATCGACTAAGGAGGCTAAAGCTCCGCTTGGCTCACCTGCCCGCGTCGGCCCGCCGCGGCGCGATTTGGAAATCCGAGGCGTCGATGACGAGCTGGCCCGCGCCGGTGCGCATGTCGATATGGATCGGCACGACGACATGCACGTCCGGCAAGGGCGCGAGCCACACGTTTATATCCCGGTTCTCAGCCAAATAGCGGGTCGACTTACTATCGGGGCGGTGTCCGGCGATCGGCGTGTAACGCGCCGAGCAAACGGCGACTGGCCCCGAATAGCCGTGCGTCTGAGCCGTGTGAGCGCCCGCAAAAGAGAGCTGGACGTCGAAACGGGTCACGCCGTCGAACACAGAGATCGTGCGGTTGCAGGCGGCCGGCCCAATAAGCTCCTGGCTCTGGGGAACGCTCATGATCAGCGCGCTGACGGGATCAACGATGCGTTTCTTTGCGCCGTCGTTGAGCGGAACGCGCATCTCCGCGTCCCAAGGCTCCGGCTTCACCTCGACCGCGCGCACGGCGTTGCTGGCAAGCGACATCCGCACCGTGCGCGTCTCGTCGTTGTTCGAGGTCGTATTGGCGTAGGCCGAAGGCGACGGGCCGGCGGCGGTCAAGCCGCCGCTCGCGGTCGCCGCCCCCTTGGTGTTGTTCACGAGATTGGCGAGACCCGAGGTCCGCATGGAAATATCGACGCGGTAGCTTTCCGGCTCGACCACGCCCGAAGCGGAGGCGCTGCCGATCGAGAGCCCCATCAGGCTCAAGGCGTAGTGCGCCTTGATCGTTTCGGCCGCGGTCGGCCCGGCGCCGGCGCAAAGCAGCGCCGCAATCGGCAAAGCCGCGGAGGGCGGGAAAAGCTTCAAGATCCGGCTCATGTTGCTCAAGACTGCAGTAGGTGGCGCGTCGCGGAACGAAGCCTCACGCCGACTCCTGCCAATGCCCGTCCGAATAGATGCGCCAGGCGCGCAGCCCCGCCTTGGCGACAACCATCCTACCGGCTTTCGCTTCCGAGACGAGATGTCTGAATATGAGAGGATTGCGCCAGGAAAAGGGCTTCTCCGGATCGCAAACCGCGTGGTACTCGTCGCTGTCCGGATCGTCCATGAGGAGCGTCCCGACCTTGTCGGGCCGCATCGTCGCCGGCAGCCCGCGATCTTCTTTCCATTGGCAGTAATAATCCCGGCAAACCTCGGGGCGCGTTGCGTAAACGCCGCAACCTCCCGCGCCGGCGCAATGTTCGCAGAGCTTGCCCGCGGTCTTCTTCATCTCCTCGATTTCGAGGACCTTGCAGCAGAAATGGCAGGGGCCGCAGGCCTTGCCGGGGATGTCGAGCATGATAACCGCGCCAGGGAGACAGTGAGAATCGAATCGGCTTATTGTCCCCCGGACGGCGCTGGATGCAAGCAGCGCCGGCGCCCAAGGGACGGCGACGAAGGGGCGGCGGTGAAGAGTCGGCGGCGAGGATGACGCAAGGACGGACCAGAATCGTTTCGATCTGCGGGAGCCTGCGCGCCGGCTCGGTCAATGCGGCCGTGCTTGCGGCGGCGGCGCGGCTCGCGGGCCCCGACGTCGAGATGTCGCCCTATTGCGGGCTCGACGCATTGCCGCATTTCAATCCGGATTGCGACCATGACGCCCCGCCGCCCGGCGTGCGGGACCTGAGAGAAGATCTCGCGCGCGCCGACGCCATCCTGTTTTCGACGCCCGAATATGCCGGATCGTTGCCGGGCAGCTTCAAAAATCTGCTGGATTGGACCATCGGCGCAAGCAGCCTCTACCGCCGCCCCGTGGGGTGGATCAATCCATCCGCCCATGGCGGCGCGCGCGACGCCTTCCATGCGCTGCGCCTTGTCCTTGACAAGGCCGGCGCAAATGTCGTCGAAGCCGCCTGCGCCGACGTCCCCGTTGGCCGGGACGCGCTGGACGCGGACGGGGAGATCCGGAACGAAACGCTTCTGCGAAAAATCGCCGCCGTCACGAGCGCGCTGGCCCGCGCCGCCACTTGAAGAGGGAAGAAGAATACATGGCGCCTGACATCAACCCCTCCACGCTTTTCGTTCCGCCGCAGTGGCTTGCCGAGAATCTTGCGTCGCCGGAAATCGTCGTCTTCGACGCGTCCTGGCATATGCCGGCGGCGAACCGCGATCCGCGGGCCGAATATTTGGCGGGGCATATCCCGGGCGCCGTCTTTTTCGACATAGACGCGATCGCCGATCACTCGACCGGCCTGCCGCATATGCTCCCCTCGCCCGAGGTCTTCGCCGCCGAGATGCGCCGGCTGGGCTTTGGAGACGGCATGCGCGCGGTCATCTACGACAGCGTCGGCCTCTTCTCGGCCCCGCGCCTCTGGTGGACGATGAAGGTCTTCGGCGTGAAAAAGGTCTCGATCCTTTCCGGGGGCCTTCCGGCGTGGAAGGCGGAGGGACGGCCGCTCGAGACGGGCGATGTCACCCGCGAACCGCGCGACTTTACGCCCGCATTCAATCCGGAACTCGTCGCCGATTGGAAACAGCTAGACACGTGGCTTTCGAGCGGCGACGCTCAGGTCGTCGACGCACGCGCCTTTGAGCGCTTCATGGGCCGCGCCCCCGAGCCGCGTCCGGGGCTGCGCGCCGGCCATATGCCCGGCGCTCATAATCTGCCCTTCGGCGAGGTGATCGAGGGCGGAAAGATGAAAGACAAAGCGGGATTGGAAGCCGCCTTCGCCGCGGCGGGCCTCGATCCTGCAAAGCGGACGATAGCAAGCTGCGGATCGGGCATGACCGCCTGCATCCTCAGCCTTGCCCTCGCCGCCGCTGGCCGGCCGATGGCGACAGTCTATGACGGCTCATGGTCGGAGTGGGGCGCCCGCGCCGATCTGCCGGTCGTATCCTATTCAGACTAGCGCTGATGAATCGAGCAAATTTAGCTCATAACTTAATCATATAGCCTAAATATCAGGCATCATCACGGGTTTCGGCGCCGACCGATTGGCCATGGCGCGGAAATCGCTCAGGTGGTAGAAGCTCGGCGGCGTCGGCAAAGGCGAAGCGCGGGTGCGGGCGGGAGCTTCAGGCGCAGCGGGGATAAGCGATGAAAAAAGTCGAGGCGATCATTAAACCTTTCAAGCTCGATGAAGTGAAAGAGGCGCTGCAGGCGGCTGGTCTGCAAGGCATCACTGTCACCGAGGCGAAGGGTTTCGGCCGCCAGAAGGGTCACACCGAGCTTTACCGGGGGGCCGAATATGTCGTTGACTTCCTGCCGAAAGTAAAAATCGAGATCGTCCTTGCGGACGAGGCCGTCGATCGCGCCGTCGAGGCCATTCGCATGGCCGCCCAGACGGGTCGCATCGGCGATGGCAAGATTTTTGTTTCGAACATCGAGGGCGCAATCAGAATCCGCACGGGGGAAACCGGCGTGGACGCGATTTAACCTTCGGGGCTATCGTGAGCTTCCTAGAAAGACTGTTTCGCCGCTCCGCTGCGCCGCAAACGCATGCAACTAAACCCAAGGAAGAGGCAAGGATCGACATGACAACTGCCAAGGACGTAATCAAGCAGATCAAGGACAACGACGTAAAATACGTCGACTTCCGCTTTACCGATCCGCGCGGCAAGTGGCAGCACGTGACCTTCGACGTGTCGATCGTCGACGAAGAGGCGCTGAACGAAGGCATCATGTTCGACGGCTCGTCGATCGCCGGCTGGAAGGCGATCAACGAGTCGGACATGACGCTCCTGCCCGACCTCTCGACCGTCACCATGGACCCCTTCTTCGCGGCCTCGACCATGTCGATCGTCTGCGACGTCGTGGAGCCGGCGACCGGCCAGCCCTACAACCGCGACCCGCGCTCGATCGCCAAGAAGGCCATGGCGCATGTGAAGTCGATCGGCGTCGGCGACACCGCCTTCTTCGGCCCCGAGGCCGAATTCTTCGTCTTCGACGACGTCCGTTTCTCGTCCGACCCCTACAACACGGGCTTCCAGCTCGACTCGGTCGAGCTGCCGACAAACTCCGACACCGCCTATGAGGGCGGCAACCTCGGCCATCGCGTCCGCACCAAGGGCGGCTACTTCCCGGTCCCGCCGGTCGACTCGGCCCAGGACATGCGCTCCGAGATGCTCGCCGCCATGGCGGCCATGGGCGTCAAGGTCGAGAAGCACCACCACGAAGTGGCTTCCGCCCAGCATGAGCTCGGTCTGAAGTTCGAGACGCTCGTCACCGTCGCCGACCACCTGCAGATCTATAAGTATGCGATCCATCAGGTGGCGCATTCCTACGGCAAGTCGGCGACCTTCATGCCGAAGCCGGTCTATGGCGACAATGGCTCGGGCATGCACGTCCACCAGTCGATCTGGAAGGAAGGCAAGCCGGTGTTCGCTGGCGACAAATACGCCGGCCTCTCCCAGGAGTGCCTGTGGTACATCGGCGGCATCATCAAGCACGCCAAGTCGCTGAACGCCTTCACCAACCCGTCGACCAACTCCTATAAGCGTCTGGTCCCGGGCTTCGAGGCGCCAGTGCTGCTCGCCTATTCCTCGCGCAACCGCTCGGCCTCCTGCCGCATTCCCTTCGGCTCCAACCCGAAGGCCAAGCGCATCGAGGTTCGCTTCCCCGATCCGACGGCGAACCCGTATCTCGCCTTCGCGGCCATGCTGATGGCCGGCCTCGACGGCATCGCCAACAAGATCGATCCGGGCGCGCCGGCCGACAAGGATCTCTACGATCTGCCGCCGGAAGAGTTGAAGGCGATCCCGACGGTTTGCGGCTCGCTGCGTGAAGCGCTCGACAGCCTCAAGGCCGACTACGCCTATCTGACGGCCGGCGGCGTGTTCAACGAGGACTTCATCAACGCTTACATCGATCTCAAGATGCAGGACGTCTATCGCTTCGAAATGACGCCCCATCCGGTCGAGTTCGATATGTATTACAGCTACTGATCCATAAGGAGCCGGCTTCTGGTGAAGCTGGAGACTTACGGATGAGAATCGGTGGGCCGCCCTCTGGGCGGCCCATTTTTTTAGCGGCCCGGCTTACTGCGATAGTTCATCCGAGATCCGCTCGATTGGTTCGGCGCCATCCCCCGACGCTCGGACACACAGGAACTCACCGCCGTCATTGCGAGGAGGCGGAGCCGACGAAGCAAACCAGGGCCGCATCGCTGCCCTGGATTGCTTCGTTTCGCTCGCAATGACGGGCTCTGAATAAAACCAGCGCTTTTATGGCTCTGGATTCGATGCGAGCTGTTCAAACGGAAATGCTATCAGATCGGGAGAGGGCGACGCTTTCCTTTAGGCGCGCCGGCGCCTACATCAGCGTCGGGCAGAGAGAAGCGCTCATGGCGAACACCATAACGATCACCGTGCCGCATGATCTTGGAGTGGAGACCGCGAAAAAGCGTCTCGCCGAGCGCATCGAGATGCTGCAGCGTGAATATGTGGATAAGGTCGCGCAGTCAGAAGTAAGCTGGGCGGGCGACGTCGCCACGGTCCGCGTCGCCGCGCTGGGCCAAAGCGCGACGGCGCGAATGACGGTGCTGCCCGAGCTGGTTCGGATAGAGGTGCAACTGCCCTGGTTGCTCGCCAAGCTCTCCGGCGGGCTTCAGGATTTCATCTCTCGCAACGCGAATGACGTCCTGCGCATCGGCCCCGGAAAAAAGACCTCCTGATCAGCGAAGGGCGTCGCCCCCCTCGCCTTCCACCGCCTCGAGATGCATGTTTTCGGACGACACCAGTCGCAGGTTCGGCTGCTGTAGAGCATTCGCATTCTTGCCGACTGAATAATGCGCCCGCGTGGCGCCACGCCCGCGTTGGAGGGCAATCGCGTCGTGATGGCGCCTTTTCGCGAGCGACAGACGCCGCTCATTGCGCGCCGACTCTCTCATGAAAAGCGCCAGGACGATCAGTATGTCCGTGGCGCGGTCGAGCGCGCCGAGATCGAGAAAGCTGCGAAGATCGCTCAGAATCAGCTCGCGCGCCGATGTCTCGCCGCGATGCGCATTCATCCGATAACTTGCAAGAAGCGTCCGATGCATGGGGGTAACGGATGCTGAAAGAGTGATTTCGTTCAACGCCAAAGCAACGCCAAATTTGCCGAGTTCGGTCATTTGTACTCCCCGCACGAAACGCTGGAACAAGCCGCAGCGGACACCGAAACTGTGGCCCGGAACCTAGCCGCGACAGGCGCGCCGCTCAATTTGGGGAATATACCTAATTCTCTGTGAAACGAGGTTTTCGCAAGTATTTACATGACTCCCGAGTGCCTCTTTGGCGCTTAATTCAGCACATGTCGCCGTCTGCGAGGTCGAACCAGATGCGCACCAGCTCGGGCAAGGTTCGCGCCCCAAGTTTGGCCATTGCATTCGAGCGGTGAATCTCGACGGTGCGTGGTCGAATGCCGAGCTGCAAAGCGACTTCCCGGTTCGGGCGCCCATCGAGGATGGCGCCGACCACATCCTTCTCGCGCGCGCTGAGCGTTTGGTATCGCGCGAGCAACTCGTGCTTGCGCCGCGTCTGCTCCATTCGCGCCCAACTGATGTCGAGTCCCCGCTGGACGGCGGAAACGAGCCTTTCCTTTTCGAGCGGCTTGGCGAGGAAATCCGCGGCGCCCTGTTTCATCGCCTGCACCGCTCGCGCAACGACTGCGCTCGGCGAGACAACGATGATCGGCAGCGGCTCGAGGAACTCTCGCAACCGTCGAATCGACGCGGAGGCTGGCTCTTTGAGCTCCAGAATGACGCATCCGGGCTCGCTCGGGTCCTTATGGGCGAGAAAGGCCGACACGTCTTTGAAAACCTCGACGGAGCGACACTCCTGGCAAACAAGCGCGGCAATAGCCGCCCGTTCGTCCTGCTCTTGCGCAACGACATAGATAGTCGGCATGTCGACGTCCTTGAACGTCTTAGAACGCCACCCGCAAAAGCTCATAAGTCTTCTGCGACAAGCGCGCTTCATTCTTGAAAAATTCGCGATTTCTGGCGTCTACATTTTTCGATGCGGACCGAAAACGCGCTGCTAGAATAAAATCACTCTAGCACAGTCAATGCTCGAGGCGAAGCTAAATTCGTCTAAGTTGTGTTTTGGTTTTGATTATCTCCTGCCGAAATCCGGCGCGGACGTGTCTTGTCCCTGCTCGACGATCGAACGGCGAATAGCGCGCGTGCGGGTGAAGAAGTCGAAGAGTCCCTCGCCGTCGCCGCGGCGAATCATGCGTTGAAGCGCACTCAAGTCCTCGTTGAAGCGTCCGAGCATTTCGAGGACCGCCTCGCGATTATTGAGGAAAATATCACGCCACATGGTGGGGTCGGAGGCGGCGATGCGGGTAAAATCACGAAAGCCCGAGGCCGAAAATTTAATGACCTCCGAGCGCGTCTGCTCACCGAAATCATCCGCCGTGCCGACGATGTTGTAGGCGATGAGATGCGGCAGATGGCTCGTGAGCGCCAGCACCTTGTCGTGATGCTCGGGGCTCATCGATTCGACTTTCGCGCCGATTCGCGTCCAGAAATTCGCGAGCCGCGCCACCGCAGAGGCGTCTGCGCCTTCGAGCGGCGTGAGGATGGACCAGCGATTCTGGAACAGCGTCGCAAAGCCCGCGTCGGGGCCCGAGAATTCGGTGCCGGCGAGCGGATGCGCGGGGATGAAATGAACCCCCGCCGGCACATGGGGCGCAATCTGCGCCACAACCGCGCCTTTCACCGACCCGACGTCGGAGAGAATGGCGCCTTTTTCGAGATGGGGCGCGATTGCTTGCGCGACCACGCCGCAGACGCCGACCGGCGTGCAGATAATGATGAGATCGGCGCCCTTCAGAGCCTGCGCCACATCGCCGCCTGCGTCGTCCGCAATGCCCAATTCGCGCACGCGCGCCATGACCTGCTGCGAGGCGTCGACAATTGCGATCTCGCCTGCCGCCCCATAGTCACGGGCCGCCCGGGCGATGGACGAGCCGATGAGGCCCGCGCCGACGATCGCCAGCCTGTCGAAGATCGGCTCAGCCATTGGCCGCCGCTTTCCTGTCCGACATGAAATCGCCGAGCGCGGCGACCACCGCTTCATTGGCCTCCTGCGAGCCGATGGTCAGGCGCAGAAATTCGCCCATGCCATAGGCGCCGATGGCGCGCAGCACGAGGCCCCGCGCTGTCAGGAACCGATCGGCGTCGGCGGCCGTGCGGCCCGGCGTTTGCGGGAAACGGATGGCGATGAAATTGCCGACGCTCGGCAAAACCTCGAGCCCGAGGCTCGAAATTTCCCGCGTAAGCCAGGGCAGCCATTTCTGGTTGTGCGCAACGGCCGCCGCGACATGCGCCGTGTCCTGCACCGCGGCGACGCCCGCGATCGAGGCCGCGCTCGACACGTTGAACGGCGAACGGATGCGATTGAGCGAATCGATCACATGCGCCGGCCCATAGCCCCAGCCGAGCCGCACGCCCGCCAGACCATAGATCTTCGAGAAAGTGCGCGTCATGACGACATTCTCATGGGCGTCGACGAGCGCGATCCCCGCTTCGTAATCGGCGCGAGTCACATATTCGGCGTAGGCCGCGTCGAGCACGAGAAGCGTGCGCGCCGGCAGGCCCTTGGCGAGCCGCTCGACCTCCGCGGCCGGAAGATAGCTGCCGGTGGGATTGTTCGGGTTGGCCAGGAAGACAATCTTCGTCTTCTGGGTCACGCGCTCCAATATGGCGTCGACATTCGCCGTGTAATCGGTCTCGGGCGCGACGACGGGGACGCCGCCGGCGGCGAGCGTCACGATTTTATATTCCAGGAAGCCATATTGGCTGTAGAGGCCCTCGTCGCCCGGCCCGATATAGGCGAGCGCCAGCAGCTCAAGAATATTGTCGGAGCCCGCCCCCATGATGATGCGCGCAGGATCGAGCCCATAGCGGGCGCCGACCGCCTCGCGCAGCGCCGCCGACGAGCCTTCCGGATAGATGGCGATCTGATGCGCCATGTCGCGCAGCGCCTGCACGGCCGCCGGCGACGGGCCGAGCGGCGTTTCATTGGCCGAGAGCTTGAAAACGCGGCCTGCGCCGGGCGCGCCGGCCTTGCCGGGCACATAGGCGTCGATATCGAGGACGCCGGGGCGAGGGATGGGACGCGTCATGGCTTAGCTCCTGGGCGCAAAGACGCCGCTGCGCGCTTCGCTGAGTTCGTATCTTTCGGCGTGGCTGCCGATGGGCTCCACGACGGCGTCGGCCACGCCCGCCCCCGCCAACTCCTGCGCAAAGCGCGCGGCCTCGACGCGGCCCGGGGCGGCCACCATGAGCGACAGGCCGCCGGCATGGGGCGCGCTGGCGAGGATTTCGCCCTCTAGCGCCGAGACGACGGCGGGGATGGCGTGCGTCCAATGCGGCAAATTGATTGCGTGCAGAAGAATGTCGCGCGACGCGGCGTCCGCGGCGAGCCGCGCCACGATGAAGACGGGCAGACCCGCCGGATGATCGGGGCGTTCGACGAAAGGCAGCCGCGCGATGATCTTGGGCGCGCGCTCGCCGATGAGCCGCATCCACCAGGCGCCCTCCTCCAGGGCGCCGGCTGCGCGCAACATGCCGAGATCGCCGCGCGAGGCCGCAACCGCGTCGATCACCGCGCGAGCGCCGTGATGGGCCACATAAGGCACGGTGAAGCCGAAGTGAAAGCGAGCGCTGTCGCGCATCTGCGCGTCGCCGCCCGAGTCGTCGGCATGCACGGAATAATTCGCCTGCACATAAGTGAAGGTCGAGACGATGACGCGCCAGATACCCTCGACCGCGTCGAGCGGCAGCAGGCCATGGTGACGCTCGACCAGCGCGCGCATCATCTGCGCCTCGCGATCCGGCCGGAAGGCGCAGCCGCCGCCCTGAGCGCGCTTGGCAGCGATCAGTCGGTCGATGATCTCGCCGCGCGCCATCAGCAGCCGATGCATATCGAGATCGATGCGGTCGATCTCGCCGCGCAAATCGGCAAGCATGTCGGCGGCGGAGGTGAGCTCGGGCGTGTCGCGCATGGCGCTTCTCTTAGGCCAGCAGGCCGCGAGAGTGAAGGGGGGCGGCGCGGGCCTCCCCTGGCGCCGGCGCAAAGCGACAAGGTCGCTTGCTGGGCGCCCGGGCTCCGATAGACTGGCGGGCCAGAAATAAAGGAAGCGCCATGTCGAATAAGCTTGCAGCCTGCCTCGCCCTCTTCTGCCTCTCCTTCGCCGGCGCCGCTCGCGCCGATGGCGTCGATCTCAAGGGCTTCCACGCCAAGGCTCTGGCGGAGCTCGCCGACCTCGGCCATCTCTCCGAGCTCACCGGCAAATACAAAATCCGCGTGACGCAGGTCACCATGGACGAAACCGGCTATATGCACGCCCACCACCATGTCGGGCCGGGCATCCGCTGCATGGTCTCTGGCGAAATGGCCTACGCCATCGGCGGCAAGACCACCGTCTACAAAGCAGGCGACTGCTTCACCGAGACCGGCGCCCAGACCCATGAGTCGTCGAATGTCGGCAAGACGCCGGTCGTGCTGCTGAATTTCGAGCTGCTGCCCGCCGCCCTGCCGGACGGCAAAGGCTCGCTGATCCCCGAGCCCAAGGAGGGCGAAGGCCACTCGCATCCGGCGCCCTGAGGCGGTTCTGCTGACAAAGCGGCGTTGCGACGCCCCTCGTGCTCCGAGACGCCTGCTGCGCAGGCTCCTCCGCATGAGGGGATTTTGCATCTGCGCCAAACACTTAGGCGTCTTCCTGAGGAGCAAGCGAGACCGCCTCGGACGCTGTGTCGGCGCGCCGGATTTCATCTCGATGCCTCCGCCGTGATCGTCGCCGGGTCGATCCCGTCCCAGGCGCAGAGCTGGCCCGCGCGGCGCGCTTGCAGGATCGCGGCGAGCAGCGCCACGCCGCTCGCCGTCTCGACCGCTTCCTTAGCGGGCGCGACGACATCGGCAGTGGTGAAGCGAATGGCGCGCCCGGTATCGGCGGCCGCCTGATTGCAGGCTTCAATCAGTTCGATTTTGGCGCGGCCCTCGATGCGCCGGCCCGCCTCCTCCTCCGGCCTCGGCGCAAACAGCCAAAGCAGGAGCAGAGCGATCGCCAGCGCGGCGATGAGGAGAGCCGTCCGTCTCATCTACAGCGTCTTCCCCAACCGCCCGGCAAGGTCGGTCACGAATTGCCACGCCACGCGGCCCGAGCGCGCGCCGCGAGTCATCGCCCATTCCAGCGCCTGCGCGCGTATATCGGCCTCCGGCGCCTCCAGCCCATAATGGCGGGCGTAGCCGAAGACCATCGCGAGGTAATCATCCTGATTGCAGTTGTGGAAACCGATCCAAAGACCGAAACGGTCGGAGAGCGAGACCTTCTCCTCCACCGCCTCCTTGCCGTGGATGGCGTTGGCGCTTTCATTTTCCATCATGTCGCGCGGCATGAGATGGCGCCGGTTCGACGTCGCGTAGAAGAGGACATTGCCAGGGCGCCCTTCGACGCCGCCCTCCAGCGCGCTTTTGAGCGCCTTGTAGCTCGTCTCCGGCCCGTCGAAGGAGAGATCGTCGCAAAAGACGATGAACTGGTAGGGCGCGCCGGCGAGGGCGCCGAGCAGATCGGGCAGAGCCTCGATGTCCTCGCGATGGATTTCGACGAGCTTGAGCCGCCCCTCCCCCGCCAGCGCGCCATGCACGGCCTTGACGAGCGAGGATTTGCCCATGCCGCGCGCGCCCCAGAGCAGCGCGTTATTGGCGGGCAGGCCCTGGGCGAAACGCGCGGTGTTGGAAAAGAGAATATCGCGCTGAAGGTTGATCCCCTCGAGCAGGCCAAGGCTCACGCGGTTGATCCGCTCCACCGGATGGAAGACCGAGCCCGCCGCGCGCCAGACAAAGGCTTCGGCGGCCGAGAAATCCGGCGCCGATGGCGCGGGCGGCGCGAGGCGCTCGAGCGCGTCGGCGATGCGGGAAAGATGGGCGGCGATATTCTTTTTCGACATTGGGGCGTCCTAAACAAAAATCTCGAGCGCAACCTTATCGCAAATTGCGTGTGGGGCGCTGGCGGGTGTGACCACGTGCATCCTTCCTTCACATCACTGAAACGCCCCCTCCCTGTCCCTCCCCCGCTAAAGCGGGAGAGGGGACACTCGCGATCAGCATTCTCAATGAAGGCCACAATCTACCCCCTCTCCCGCGAAGCGGGGGAGGGTTGGGGAGGGGGCAATGCAGCGCCACAAATCCCGCCGCCGATTTCCGACGCGAGGCGATACAGGAAGCCGGGACGCCCCGGCCCCGTTCGGCCGGTAGCGTGAAAAATAAGCGCATCGGGGCCAGAGCGTCCCGGCTGCGGTCTTTATTCGCGCGCACCTTTCCGGGCCGAAGTAGCGCCATCTCGTGGCGGTTCCTCCGTCCGGCGCAGCCGCCAGACGGCGCCTGCTTCTTTCCCGGGAGGTTTGAACCTCCCGAGCGCGTCGCAAGGGCCTCGACATGCGCCGCCTCCGGCCCGCCGGCGCTTTCCCTTTCGGTACTCGGGCCGCGTGTCGCGGGCGCGAAAACTATGCCCAGCCTTTGCGTGGATTTCTCCACGCAATCTCCCCACGAAGGAGAGACCCGGCGGGCGGCGCCGGAGTCCCGCACGGAACGAGGGTCGCGTCCCGCGCTTAACCGACCCCGCCGACGCCGCCGACCCTGACGACGCCCCTGCAAGTTGACGAGGCGGGGGAAGGATAAGGCGGTTTTTGAGGGTGGGGATAAATTAGGGGGCGAAATTCTTTGCGACGGCCGCGCTCTGCCCCTCTCCCCGCGCACAGCGCGGGGAGAGGGTGGGTGAGGGGCTTGGGGGATGAGCGGGAACGATAAACAGTGGGCCCTCATCCGACCCTCGCTGACGCGAGGGCCACCTTCTCCCGCAAGCGGGAGAAGGGGAGAGCCCCGCGTTTGGGGATCATAAGCAGCCGATCGCCGGATCGCCGGGCGCCCTGGACCGCGAGCCTTCAGGCTCGCTCTGCGATATGCGAGCCTGAAGGCTCGCGGTCCGTGGGTTCCGACCCCGCTTTCGCGTGTTAAGAGGAGGGATTAGCGCGGATGGCGATGCCGCGCTGATACAAAAACTAGAGGACAGCCTTGACGCTCGACGCCGACGCCCTGCTCTCCCGTGCGAAAATCATCATCTCCCCCGCCGACGCCGAAAGAGCGCAAAAGGCGCTCGATCGCGTGTTGGAGAAAGATAAGGGCCCGCTCGCGTCCTTCCTCGCCGCACACCCCAAGGCGCGCGACCTGCTCTTCGGCGTCCTCGGCTCCTCACCCTATCTCACCGATCTTGCGGCGCGCGACCCGGCGCGTCTGACGACGGCGCTCGCGGCCGATCCGCAGACGCGCGTCGACGGGCTTATCGGAGAGGCTCGCGCGCTGGAGACGGACGACGAAGCCGAGATCATGCGCCGTTTGCGGCTCATCAAGCAGGAAGCGGCGCTCGTCATCGCGCTCGCCGATCTCTCCAAAGCCTGGGACACTTTGCAGGCGACGGAGGCCCTCACCCGCATCGCCGACGCCATGCTTTCCGCCGCCATTCGTTTCACGCTGCGCCAAGCCCAGCACGCAGGCAAGCTCGAGCTCGCCGACCAGCGCGATCCCGAACGCGCCTCTGGGTGGATTTTCCTCGGCATGGGCAAGGGCGGCGCCTATGAGCTGAACTACTCCTCCGACATCGACCTCATCGTCTTTTTCGACCGTTCCCGCGCCCGCCTCACCGACCCTTCCGAAGACGTCGATCTCTTCGTGAAGCTCACCAAGCGCATCGTGAAGATCATGAGCGAGCGCACGAGCGACGGCTATGTCTTCCGCACCGATTTGCGCCTGCGTCCCGACCCCGGCGCGACGCCCATCGCCATTCCGCTGGAGGCGGCGCTCTCCTATTACGAAAGCATGGGCCAGAATTGGGAGCGCGCGGCCTATATCAAGGCGCGGCCCGTCGCCGGTGACATTTACGCGGGCGAACAGTTTTTGCAGGAGCTGTCGCCCTTCGTCTGGCGCAAATATTTCGACTTCGCGGCGATCGCCGACGTGCATTCGATCAAGCGGCAGATTCATGCGCATAAAGGCCACGGCAAGATCGCCGTCATCGGCCACAATATCAAATTGGGGCGCGGCGGCATTCGCGAGATCGAATTCTTCACGCAGACGCAGCAGCTCATCACCGGCGGACGCGACAAAAGATTGCGCGGCCGCGCGACGCTGCCCATGCTCGACCAGCTCGTCGAAAGCGGCTGGGTGGAAGCGCAGGCGCGCGACGATTTGCGGGAAGCCTATCTCTTCCTGCGCGACGTCGAGCATCGCATTCAGATGGTCGCCGACGAGCAGAAACATACGCTGCCCGAGACGAAAGAAGGCGTCGAGAATATCGCCCGTATGATGGGATTTGCGGGCTATGACGACTTTGCCGAAGCGCTCATGAAGCGGCTCGACATCGTGCAGGGCCATTATGCGCGGCTCTTCGAAAGCGCGCCCGAGCTTTCCGCCACCGGCGGCAATCTCGTCTTCACGGGCGACGACGACGATCCCGAGACGATCGAGACGCTGGCGCGCATGGGCTACAAAGACCCCAAAATGGTGACCGCAACTATTCGTGGCTGGCACTTTGGCCGCTACGCCGCGACGCGCTCGACCGTCGCGCGCGAACGCCTGACCGAACTCACGCCAAAATTGCTGGAAGCCCTCGCCGCGACGGAAAATGCCGATCAGGCCTTTCTCGCTTTCGACAAGCTTATCCAGAAGCTACCCGCCGGCGTGCAGCTTTTCTCGCTGCTCGTCTCGCAGCCGCGCCTGCTCACGCTGCTCGCCGCCATCACCGGCGCGGCGCCCAAGCTCTCCGCCACCATCTCGAAGCGGCCTCGCGTGCTCGACGCTTTGATGGAGCCGGCGTTCTTCCACACTCTGCCGAGCGACGCCGATCTCCGTGAGCGCCTTGCGGCGCAATTCGCCGAGGCGCGCTCCTATGAAGATGCGCTGGACCGCGCCCGCATCTTCGGCCAGGAGCAGAAGTTTCTCATCGGCGTGCGCGTGCTGACCGGCTCGATCTCGGTCGCGGACGCCGGCGCCGCCTATACGCGCCTTGCCGAGACGCTGATTGCCAGCCTCTTCGAAGAGGTTTGCAAGGAGTTCGAAAAGGCGCATGGCCGCATAGAGAACGGCGCGGCGGCGGTCGTCGCCATGGGCAAGCTCGGCGGGCGCGAAATGACCGCCGCCTCCGATCTCGACCTCATGCTGCTCTACGAGGCCGATCCGCACGCGGAGTCTATCGGGGGCGAGCGTTCGCTCTCGACGGCGCAATATTACGCCCGCCTCACCCAGCGCCTCATCACCGCGATTTCGGCGCCGACCGCTGAAGGCACGCTCTACGAAACGGATTTTCGTCTCCGCCCCTCCGGCAATATGGGGCCGATCGCGGTAAGCCTGAAATCCTTCGAGGCTTACCAGGCGGAAGAGGCCTGGACATGGGAGCATATGGCGCTGACCCGCGCCCGCGTCGTCGCCGGGCCGGCGGCATTCGCGGCTCGCGTCGAGGCGGCGATCCGCGCCGCGCTGACCCGGCCGCGCGACCCGCAAAAGCTGAAAATCGACGTGCTCGCCATGCGCAAGCGCATCGAGCAGGCCAAGGGCTCGAACAGCCCCTGGGAGGTGAAGCAGGTTGCGGGCGGGCTGATCGACATCGAATTCATCGCCCAATATCTGATGCTTCTGCATGGCGCGGCGCATCCGGAGATTTTCTCCACGACGACGCCTTTGGCGCTGCGCAAGCTGCGCGACGCCGGCCTGCTCGACGCTGGCGCGGCCGAGACGCTTCGCGCCGCCGCGAGCCTTTACCAGGGGCTCACGCAAGTGCTGCGCCTTGCCGTTGACGGCCCGTTCCGGGCGACGGACGCGCCGCGCGGCCTGACCGAACTGCTGCTGCGGGTCGGGGATTCGCCCAATCTCTCCCATCTCGAGGCGCTGCTCGCCGATTCTCAGAAGAGAACGCGGGAGATTTTCCTGTCTGTCATCGGACCGTTTTCTGGGCCCGCTACCGGCGCTGGGGAGTTGTCAGAGGCGCCGCCTCCGGCATAGATACGCCCCATTCGTCACGCAGGAACTTTCCGCGCCGACCGTGGCGGCGGCTTTTCTGGGGCCTTCTGCCTCGATTTCTGGAGCATATCATGTCAAATGCCCGCTATAACGCGCGTTCCCTGGCCGGCGTCGCCTTCGGGACGCTCGGTCTCGTCGCCCTGATGGCCGCCGCCGCGCCCGCGCAGGCCAAGGTGCTGGCCAAGGTGAATGGCGTCGAGATCACCGACGACGACCTCAAAATCGCCATGGAAGATCTCGGCCCGGGCATTCCGCGTCAGCTCGAAGGCAAGGCGCGCGACAGCTATATTATCGACTTCCTCATCGACGAGCAGCTCGTCGTGCAAAAGGCGCAGGCCGACAAGCTCGCCGAAACCCCGGAATTCGCCAGGAAGATGGCCTATCTGCGCGACAAGGCGCTGATGGAGACCCTGCTCGGCAATGTCGCCAAGAACGCCGCGACCGACGCCGCCATCAAGGCGACTTATGACGAGGCGGCCAAGAACCAGAAGCCCGAGACCGAGTTCCACGCCCATCACATCCTCGTGCCCACCGAGGAAGAGGCCAAGAAGGCGCTCGCGCGCGTGAAGGGCGGCGAGGATTTCTCCAAGGTCGCCGGCGAAGTCTCCAAGGACCCGGGCTCCAAGGGCGGCGACCTCGGCTGGTTCACCAAGGACCGCATGGTGCCGGAATTCGGCGAGGCGGCCTCGAAGATGAAGCCCGGCGACATTTCCGAGCCGGTGAAGACCCAGTTCGGCTGGCACATCATCAAGCTCGACGAGACCCGCCCGAAGACCTTCCCGCCGATGGATCAGGTCAAGGAGCAGGTCGCTCGCTATGTCGTGCAGAAGGCGCAGAGCGAGCTGGTGATGAAGCTGCGCGAAGGCGCCAAGATCGAGCGCACCGACCAGCCGGCCGACGCCGCCAAGGGCGGCGCGGCTCCGGCGCCGACGGCCAAGCCGGAAGAGAAGAAGAAGTAAGGCGATCGCTCGACCGGGTCGATGTCATTCCCGACGCTCGCAAAGCGAGCGATCGGGAATCCAGAGCCAAACCAGCTCCGTCATTGCGAGCGACGCGAAGCAATCCAGAGCCACGCTCGCTGCCCTGGATTGCTTCGTCGCTTCGCTCCTCGCAATGACGGTGGGGGCCGGATTCTCCGTCGGGCTTTTCGCCCGACGGGAGTAACGGCGCATTTTCCGCCTTCAAACTTTCGTTTCGAAAAAAGCGTTTCTGACATTGTCGATTGCGCCCCCAATGCCAAAAATGGCGTTATTGGCTTTCGCGACCACCATATCCGTTCCGAAATGCCGGGCGCCGAGACGCTTGAAAAAGCCGAGCGGTCCCGAGGTGAAAGCTTTGAGATCGTTTTCCACCAAAGCGGCGACGACCGTCGCGGCGCGCTTCTCGATCGCGCTCTGCAGATTGCCTCTGACAACCGGATTGTCGAAGACCTGAGGGCGCGGCAGATCGCTGGCGCCGATGGCGATTTCTTTCATCATGTCGGGCGTGACCCCTTGGATCTCCGGCGTGAGCGGGATGATCGGCAGGCCCGGCTCCTTGCCGCGCTCGGTGTCGTGCAAACGAAGATCGCCGCTGTCGATGTCGCGAACGAGCCATTTTTTGCGCAACGCCTCGGGGAATTCCGCAAACAGCGGATTGCTGACGGGCAGCGAGAAATTCGCGCGGAAAAACGCCTGCGCATTGCGCCGGCCGAGCAAATAATCATGGTGGCGGAAAGATTGGTGCAGAAAGCCGCCGAAGCCGCCGAGAACGCCACAGGCGATCGGATAGAGCTTGGAGTCGGGATGCGCATTGGGCTCCCGCTCCGGTTCGATCATGTAGCGCGAATAGACGCGCTCGTCCTGCGCCAGCGCCAGCTCGTCCGGCTTGAAGCGCGCCTGATCGATCAGCGTCGAGAATAATCTGGGCAGGACGTCGAGAAGCCTCTCTCCGCGGCCCTCGAGGGTCGTCTTCTGCAGATTGGGGAAGGGCGAAATGAGGATGATCGATCTATTCGCTCTGTCGGCGCTGCGCTCGTTGCTTCCGCCTGTCCCGGCAAGATAACGCCGCACAAGCTCGAGTGGTTCGTTGTCGATCGTCCCGCCGTCCACCGCGACGAATGAATAGGGCTGGACCGATTTTACCCAGTCATCAGGATAGACAGGCGTGAACCCGCCATTGGCTTCGAAGCCGACCCGCTGGCTATGCCAGTAATCCAGCTCGTTCCTTTGGATGAAGCGCGGCGCGAGGCCGACCGGAAAAGCGCCCGTCGCCTTGGCGGCCGTGCGGAAAAGCTCCCAACCCTCGGTCTGCGTGCTCCCAATGTCCAGCGCCAGGGCGCCATCCGCCTGCCCCGGCGCCACGCCGATGTTGAAATCGAGGTAGTCGCCGTGATTGAGCATGCCGTATCGGCGCGGATCGTCGGAGCCGAAGAGCTGGAAGGAATAGGGCACGCCGCGCAGATTGGTGAGCGTGAGAAAGACGCGCAGATCGCGCGAGGCGCCGCGTCCCACCCAATTTGGCCGCCGTATTTCGCCCGAAAGCTCGAAAGCGTTAGCGACGATCTCGTCGATGACGTCGCAGCACAAGGCCGATTTCACGCCCTGCGCCGCCCTGGCGCCATCGAGATCGGTGGTCTCGAGAAGCCGCATGATGTCGATGTCGTGAACCCAGCTCGAATAAAGCCGGTTGGCGGGCGGCAGCGGCAGCGGCTTGCCGGGCCACACATGCTCGGGCCGGCGAAAGGCGTGGAGCGCGGAAATCGCCGCGGTCATGCCGCCCGCCGAGGCGCCTGCCATGATCGGGATGCGCACGTCATGCGTGGGACCGTCCCAGCCGGGATGCGCCTTGGCGCTCTCATAGGCGTCGAGCGCTTCGATGAGAAAGTCCATGACGCCGGCCGAATAGGCGCCCGCCGAGATGGCGCCGGACAACACCACGCCGATTTCGTATAAAGGCTTCGACACATCATTCTCCCTTAAAAATGCTTTGCGGCGAAGGGCCAGACAAGCAGGCCGCCGTGACGGGAGTATAAACTTTTGCACGCAGCGGAGAATGACAGCGCAAAATGCCGCCGCCGCGCGCGTCGCGGCTTGACGGCGCGGCTCCATGCCGCCAAACCCCATTTGCAAACACATTCTCCGCGCCGCCCTCTTCAGGCGGCCGCATCGATATACGCAGGGTTTTCACCATGGCCCATGACGCCCCCCTCTCGCCGCTCGCGCCCGCAACCATTCCCGAAATCGCGCCGCTCGACGGCGTGCGCTTCGCCGCCGGCGCCGCGAACATTCGCTACGCCGGCCGCACCGACGTAATGCTCGCCGTCATGGACGAGGGCGCCGCGGTCGCGGGGGTCTTCACCAAATCCAAATGCCCCTCGGCGCCGGTCGATTGGTGCCGCGCGAAACTGAAGGGCGGCAAGGCGAAGGCGCTGCTCGTCAATTCCGGCAACGCCAACGCCTTCACCGGCAAGGTCGGCGCCGAAGCGGTGAAGCGCTCCGCCAAGATCGCCGCCGCCGCGACGGGCGCGAGCGACCGGCAGATCTTCATCGCCTCGACGGGCGTGATCGGCGAGCCGCTCGACGCGACGAAATTCGAGGGCGTGCTGGAGAAGCTCGCCGCCGAGGCGCGGCCCGACGGCTGGCAAGAGGCGGCGCGCGCCATCATGACCACCGACACATTCCCCAAGCTCGCGACGCGCACCGCGACGATCGGCGGCGTGGACGTGACGATCAGCGGCATGGCCAAGGGCGCCGGCATGATCGCCCCCGACATGGCGACGATGCTCTCCTTCGTCTTCACCGACGCGCCCATCGCCGCCGAAGCGCTGCAGACGATGCTCGCCAAATCCGTGCAGGGCTCGTTCAACGCGATCACGGTCGACAGCGATACTTCTACGTCTGACACGCTGCTGCTGTTTGCGACGGGCGCCGCCAAGAAGCGCGGCGCGCCGAAGATCGAAAAGGCCAGCGACCGGCGTCTCGTTGAGTTCAAGAAGGCGCTCGACGCCGTGCTGCTCGACCTCGCCCATCAGGTGGTGAAGGATGGCGAGGGCGCGCGCAAATTCGTCGAAGTGACGGTGACCGGCGCCGAAAGCGCGAAAGCGGCGAAGCGGGTTGCGCTTGCCATCGCCAATTCGCCGCTGGTGAAGACGGCGATCGCCGGCGAAGACGCCAATTGGGGCCGCATCGTGATGGCGGTCGGCAAGGCCGGCGAATATGCCGAGCGCGACAGGCTGGCCATCTGGTTCGGCGGCGTGCGCGTCGCCTTCAAGGGCCTGCGCGATCCGGATTACAACGAGCAGGAAGTCTCGGAGATCATGAAGCGGCAGGAGATCGTCATCAATGTCGACCTCGGCCTCGGCGACGGCGCCGCCACTGTGTGGACGTGTGATCTGACGAAGGAATATGTGGCGATCAACGGGGATTACCGGAGCTGAGTTTCCTGAAGGCTCGCAAGAGCGTCGCCGTTGCTCTGGATTCACGGTCAGGCCTTCGGCCTGCCGGGAATGACGGGCGCGGGTTGGCCGCGGAAATACATCCACCGTCATTGCGAGGAGCGTAAGCGACGAAGCAATCCAGCGGCGTCGGCGCGGCCCTGGATTGCTTCGCTTCGCTCGCAATGACGGCGCTTGCTTTTCACACGCCATACTGAAACTCTGCTTCTGGCAATCGAGTGGATGCTGGGCGTGAGCTAATCCCTCCCCTTTACGGGGAGGGTGGCGCAGCGAAGCTGCGTCGGGTGGGGCCCAGCCCCATCGAAATGGTTGCGGCGCGAGCCCCACCCGGCGGCCTTTGGCCGCCGACCTCCCCGTAAAGGGGAGGTATTGGGGCTAATCTCGCCAGTTCGCTATTCACTCGATTGCGCGGAAACCTGCATTTTTTGCTGTCAATCATTTCGAGGCGTTGCATATGTTTCTATCGCGACTTTTCCTTATTCTCCTTCCCCTCCCCCTCCTCGCCTGCAATTCGACGTCCGCCTCGCCGCCACAGGCGCGCTTCGACGCAGCCGAGGCCGCGTTTCTCGACAAGCCCGGCAAGGCCACGATTCAGGGCCAGGCTTTCCTGCCGGATAAAACGGGCGCGCATGTTCACTACGCGATGGGCGAGGTCGTGCGGCTTATCCCTGCGACGAGTTACGCTACTGCTCGGCTCGATTATTATTTCCACGGCGCCAAATTCGCGCCCGCCTCGTCCATCCCGAAGAACGACCCCGACCCGGATTATGTCGCCCACACCCGCACGACCAAGGCCGGGCCTACTGGACAATTCAAATTCGAAAACGTGCCGCCCGGCCGCTACTATCTGTCCACGCAGGTGATCTGGAAGCCGGAGCAGTCCTTTGTGACGGAAGGCGGCCTGATATATGAGGAAGCCACAGTGACCGGCGCAGAGACCAAGCCGGTCGAGGTCGTCATCTCCGGGAAATAGGGATTGGCATGAAACTCCTTCTCGTCGTCGCTTGCGCGCTTGTCGACGCCGATAATCGCGTGCTGATCGCGCAGCGTCCCGAGGGCAAGCAGCTCGCGGGATTGTGGGAGTTTCCCGGCGGCAAGATCGACCCCGGCGAGCGTCCCGAGGATGCGCTGATCCGCGAGCTTGCGGAGGAACTCGGCATTACTGTGAAAGCCCCCTGCCTCGCGCCGCTCACTTTCGCGAGCCACGCCTATGAGGAGTTCCATCTCCTCATGCCGCTTTATGTCTGCCGCAAATGGGAAGGCTTCGTGACGCCCGCGGAGGGCCAGGCGGTGAAATGGGCGCGCGCGCGGGATTTGCGCAAATACGACATGCCGCCCGCCGACGCGCCGCTCATTGCGCCGCTGATCGATCTGCTTGGGTAGACGACTTGGTAACGCCATGTGGGCGGGCTAACATCCGCTCATGACGGAAATCGATTGGCAAGATCTCGGACATCGCGACGCCGCCAGCCTCGGCCGGCGCGACTGCTACAAGCTCGGGAAAAGCCTGCGTGAGGCGGTCCCGCGCGAGGCGCTCGCGGATTTTGTCCCGCCCGAAATCCGCGATCCGATCGCGATCATTGCGGAGACGGAACGCCCGCGTCTGCAATCCTTGCTGCCCATGCGGCGCAAAGCGATGGCGGAGTCCGCCTTTGCGTTCCTGCGCGGCGCAGCCGATGTCATGGCGTTCGATCTCGCAAGCCAGCTCGCGCCCGGCGTGACCGCGCAGGCCTGCGGCGATTGTCATTTGATGAATTTCGGCGCCTTCTCGTCGCCGGAAGGCAACATCCTTTTCGACGTCAACGACTTCGACGAGACGCTGCCGCATGTCGACATCATCTTCGATCTGCGGCGTTTGGCGACGAGCGTCGCAGTGGCGGCGCTGGATATGAATTTCTCCAAAAGCCAAGCGCGCCAATTCGCGCGCCGCACGGTAAAGACCTATCGCGCGCGCCTGCTGGAGCTCGCGGCCATGTCGCCGATCGAGGTCTGGAACGTGCGCGTTCATTTGCGCGACATTGTCAAAGCTTTGCGCGACCGCGTGCTGCACGACAAGCTCAGCGCTGCGATCTATGAGGGGAACGGCCCGCAGGACCGCATCGACGGCCTGCCGAAAATCGAAAAGGTCGGCGACGGTTGGCGCTTCGTCGACAAGCCGCCGAAGCTTCAACATCTCGAGTCGCTGCGCGATCCGGGCGCGGACGTCGATCTGCCGAAGCTTTTCGAGCATCTTGTGCAAGACGGCCTACAGGCGCCCTTCGCCACGCTTTTCGAGCGCTACCGGCTCAGCGACACGGCCTTCAAGGCCGTGGGCGTCGGCAGCGTCGGCACATTCTGCGCGATCGGCCTCTATATGTCGGAAGATGACCAGCCGCTCGCTTTGCAGATCAAGGAAGCGCGGCCTTCCGTGCTGGAGCGTTTCGGCCAGGGAGGCTGGAAAGAGTCGCAAGGAAAGCGCGTGACCACGGGACAGCGGGTGATGCAGGCGGCGTCGGATATTTTCCTCGCCCATGCGGACGACGCCGAAACCGGGCGGCGCTTCTATATGCGTCATCTCAAGACGCGCCGTCTCGGGTCGATCTCGGAACTGCTGAAGGACGAAGCCTTCCCGCGCTACGCGGAGCTCTGCGGCAGCACGCTGGCGCGCGCCCATGCGCGCTCGTCGCGGCCCGCCGTGCTCGCGGGCTATATGGGCAAGGGCGAGGCTTTCGAGGATGCGCTGGCTTCGTTTGCCATGCTCTATGCGAAGCAAACGAAGGATGATTTCGACGCCTATCGTGCGGCGCAGCCGGAGTAATTCGACACCCGCTGTCATTGCGAGGAGCAAAGCGACGAAGCAATCCAGAGCCGCATTACGGCCCTGGATTGCTTCGCTTCGCTCGCAATGACGGCGCGGGGCCTGATTGGCTACTCGCGCATCATCGCGAAGCTCGCGGGGATCGACAGCGTCCAGATCAGCCCGTCCGGCGGGAAGCTCAATGTGGCTTCGCCGTCGAGCGCCTGGGCGACAAGCTTCTTGACCACCTTATGGCCGAAGCCTTCCTTCGGCGGCGTGACGAGCGGCGGTCCGCCGCTCTCGCGCCATTCGATGTTGAGCCGGTCTTCCTCGAAGCCCCATTTTAGCGAGACGCTTCCCTCCGGCACGGAGAGCGCGCCATAGCTCAATGCATTAGTGACGAGCTCGTGCAGCGCAAGGCCGATGTTCTGCGCGGCCTCCGGCTTCAGATTGATCTTCGGGCCCTCGATCCGCGCATGCTCGGGAAGGTCGTCTTTGGGAACGTCCATGCAATAGGCGAGCTGCGCGCCCACCAATTCGCGCATGGAGGCGCCGCGCCAATCCTGCGACACAAGAAGATCATGCGCCATGGAAAGCGCCTGAAGGCGCGCGCTGAACTTGCGCTGAAATTCTTCCACCGACGGCGCGCCCGCCGCGGTCTGGCGCGACATGGCCTGCACGACGGCCAAGAGGTTTTTCGAGCGATGCACCAATTCGCGCAGCAGCACGCGCACATGCTGCTCGCGCATTTTGCGCTCGGTGATGTCGCGCGCCGTGCCGAGGATACGCACGGGCCGACCGTTCTCGAAGAAGGTGCGCCCGCGGATCGACACCCAACGCTCGATCTTATCCTTCACGCCGATGACGCGATATTCGATCTCGTAATCGCCTTCATAGGTCGGATCGAGCGCGAGGCCGACGGCCTCCTTGCTGCGGCGTTTGTCCTGCGGGTGCAGCGCATTGCGGAAGACGTCGAAGCTCGGCTCGGTGTCGTCGTGGAGGCCCCAGAGCTGGCGCACGCGGGCGTCGAGATGCACCGCGCCGGTCACGAGGTTCCAGTCCCAGACGCCCGTGCGGCCGGCGTCGAGCGCGAGCTGCATGCGCTCGAGCGCATAGGCCTGATCCTGGATCGCGCCGCAGTCCGAAGCCGCGCCGCGCGCCTCGCCGGCGTCGGGGAATGTGTCCGTATCGCTCACGCATCACCTTTCGGAGATGCGGCATTATAGAGGCAGACGGGCGCGGGCGCGAGCGGGTGGTGGCTGTTGGCCCCCTCCCTGTCCCTCCCCCGCTTCGCGGGAGAGGGGGCAGATTGCGGACTTCATAGACCATGCTGATCGTGAGCGTCCCCTCTCCCGCTTGCGGGGGAGGGACAGGGAGGGGGCCAATCAAATATCCAGCAATTCCGTCGCGAAGGCCGCCTTCTCCTGGATGAACGCAAAGCGCGCCTCGGGCTTGTTGCCCATCAGCCGCTCGACGCAATCGGCCACCTCCTCGCGCTCCTCGCCGACCAGAACCACTTTGAGCAGCGTGCGCTTTCCCGGGTCCATGGTCGTTTCCTTGAGCTGGGCGGCGCTCATTTCGCCCAGGCCCTTGAAGCGGTTGGTCTCGACCTTACCCTTGCCGGTGAGCACGGTGCGGATCAGCTCGTCGCGATGGGCGTCATCGCGCGCATAGACCGTCTTCGCGCCTTGCGTGAGCTTATAGAGCGGCGGCTGCGCCAGATAGAGATGGCCGTTCTCAATGAGCCGCGGCATCTGCCGGTAGAAGAAGGTGATGAGCAGCGAGGCGATATGGGCGCCGTCGACGTCGGCGTCGGTCATCACGATGACCTTCTCGTAGCGAAGCTCCTCCTCGCGATAATGCGCGCCGAGCCCGCAACCCAGCGCCTGCGTGAGATCGGCGAGCTGCTGATTGGCGAGGAGCTTGTCCTTCGTCGCCGAGGCGACGTTGAGGATTTTGCCGCGCAGGGGAAGAATGGCCTGCATCGTGCGATTGCGGCCCTCCTTCGCCGAGCCGCCGGCCGAATCGCCTTCGACGATGAACAGTTCGGAGCCTTCCGCCGAATTATTGGTGCAGTCGACGAGCTTGCCCGGCAGGCGCAATTTGCGCGTCGCGGTCTTGCGGGCGACGTCTTTCTCGGCCTTGCGGCGCAGGCGCTCTTCGGCGCGCGTCACCGCGAAGTCGAGGAGCTTATTGGCCTGCGTCGGCGCGGCGGCGAGCCAATGGTCGAAGGCGTCGCGCACCGTTCCCTCGACGATGCGCGCGCCATCGGCGCTCATCAGCCGGTTCTTGGTCTGGCCCTGGAACTGCGGGTCGCGGATGAAGACGGAGATCATCGCCGCCGCCTGGCTCATCAGATCGTCGGCGGTCACATCCTTGAAGCGCTTTGTCTGACCAGTGCGATCGGCGTGGTCCTTGAGCGCCTTCAATAGCGCGTTTCGAAGACCCGCCTCATGCGTGCCGCCGTCGGGCGTCCAGACCGTGTTGCAGTAGGAATGGATGAAGCCGTCGTCCTCGGCGAACCAGGCGACCGCCCATTCGAGCGAGCCATGGCCGCCTTCGCGCGTCACCTTGCCGGAGAAGGGTTGATCGGTGACGAGTTCCTTATCGTGCGTCTCGCGGGCGAGATAATCCTTCAACCCGCCGGGGAAGCACAGCACCGTCTCGGCGGGGACGTCCGAACCCGGCTCGATGAGCGAGGGGTCGCAGCGCCAGCGGATTTCCACGCCGCCATAGAGATAGGCCTTGGAGCGCGCCATGCGGAAGAGCCGCGCCGGCTTCCAATGGGCGTTCGCGTCGAAAATCTGCGCGTCCGGCTTGAAGCGCACGCGCGTGCCGCGGCGATTGTTGATCTTGCCGACATTGACGAGCTTGCCGAGCGGCAGGCCGCGCGAGAACGCCATGCGGTAGAGCTGCTGCTCGCGCGCGACCTCGACTTCCACCTTCTCTGACAAAGCATTCACAACCGACACGCCGACGCCGTGCAGGCCGCCGGAGGTCTGATATGCGCCGGAATCGAATTTGCCGCCCGCGTGAAGGACGGTCATGACGACCTCCAGCGCGGATTTGTCCTTCATCTTGGGATGCGGGCCGACCGGGATGCCGCGGCCATTGTCGTTGACCGTCAGCCAGCCATCGGGCTCCAGCGTCACCTCGATGAAGGTGGCGTAGCCGGCGACAGCCTCGTCCATGGCGTTGTCGAGCACCTCGGCGAAGAGGTGGTGCAGCGCGGTCTCGTCCGTGCCGCCGATATACATGCCGGGGCGCCGGCGGACGGGCTCCAGCCCCTCGAGCACCTCGATGGAGCCGGCGTCATATTCCGCAGGGGTCGGTTTCGCGGCGGTTTTGGGCGCGGGCGCCTTGCGCGGCGCGCCGCCGAAAAGATCGGGTTTCGTGGCCATGCGGCCATCTTAGCGCGATTCGGAAGGGGATGCGCGAGGCTCCAGCCAAAGGATTGGCGGACGAATGGTCGCGCTTACGCCGTCTTCGCCGGGCGGGAGCCGCCGACCGCCAGCTCCTCCAAATTCTGGAAGGCCCCGAGCGGCTTGGGGCGGCTGACCAGATAGCCCTGGATTTCGTCGCAGCCCAGGCTCTTGAGCTTGCGCAACTGCGCCTCGGTTTCGATCCCCTCGGCCGTTGTCCTGACCCCGAGCTCCCGCGCCAGCCCGGTGATGGCGCGGATGATCGACGCCGTTTCGGGGTTTTTGTCGGCCTCCTGCACGAAGGACCGATCGATCTTGATCCGGTCGACCGGGAAAACCCGCAGATGCGACAAGGCGGAAAATCCCGTGCCGAAGTCGTCGAGGGCGACGGAAATGCCGAGGCGCCGCAGATCCTTCAGGCAAGCGAGCGTGGCGCTGTTCTCCAGAAAAAGCGCCGATTCTGTGATTTCGAGCTCGAGCCGGCGTGGGGAGAATTTGCTTTCACCGACGATCCTGGCCACCTCCAGCGCAAAGCCGGGCTTGAGCAATTGCGTCGGCGAGAGATTGACGGCGACGCGAAGCGGGTGCGGCAGCGACGCCCCGCATGTGCAGGCCTCCTTCAAAACCCAGGCGCCAATGTCGTTGATCAGCCCCATGCGTTCGGCGATGTCGAGAAACAGCGGCGGGCTCAGCAAACCGTGGCCCGGCCGGCGCCAGCGCAGCAGCGCCTCGAAGCCTGCGAGCTTCGCCTCGGCAAGATCGACGATCGGCTGGAAATAGAGCTCGAACTCCTGACGGGCGAGCGCCAGCTTGAGATCTTGCTCCAATTGCCAGCGCGAGGCGAAATGGGCTTCGATCTCGGCGTCGAAAAAGCAGAACCGCCTGCGGCCGGCGAGCTTTGCCTCATAGAGCGCGAGGTCGGCCTTTTTCATCAGATCGGGAAGCGCCAGGCCGTCCTGCGGCGCGCGCGCGACCCCGATGCTGGCGCCGATGGAGGTGAAGACCCCGAAGCCGAAATCGACGGGCTCGCTCGCCGCCGCGATCAGCCGGCGGGCGAGCGCCTCTACATCCTCCTGCTTGCCGGCGGCTTGCTGGAGCACCACGAATTCATCGCCGCCGATCCGGGCGAGATACTCTCCAGAGCGCAGCACGTCCGCAATCCGCTTGGCGATGATTTGCAGCGCCGCGTCTCCGGCCCCGTGGCCGAGCGTATCGTTGATATTCTTGAAGCCGTCCAGATCGATCCAATGGATGGCGAGGCTGGAGTCGTTCTTGACCGCCTCCGACACCGCCTCGCGTCCACGTTTTTCGAACGCCGCGCGATTGGCGACCCCGGTCAGGCCGTCGAAATAAGCGAGGCGATGGATGCTGGCTTTGCGCTCCTCCTGCTCCAGAGCGATGGCGCAAAGGTTTATGCAGGCCTCGACAATGGTGCGGTCGAGCGCGCTCGGGCCACGGCAGGTGCGGTAATAGAAGGCGAATGCGCCGATGACCCGGCCGTCGGAGGCGCGTATGGGCGACGACCAGCAGGCGCGCAGCCCGATCGGCAAAGCGAGATCCTTGAAATCCGCCCAGAGCGGATCGGTGGCGATGTCCGTCACCTCGACGGATTTGCCGAAATAGGCGGCCGTGCCGCAGGAGCCGACCGACGGGCCGATCAGCAGACCGTCGATCGCGGCGGAATAATCCTCCGGCAGGCTGGGCGCCGCCAGCACACGCAATTTTCCCAGAGGGTCCACCGACAGAATCGAGCAGATGACGCCGGGCGCCAGCCGCTCCACCTGAAGGCAGAGCCGGTTCATGATCGCCTTCACGGGCTGGTCGCGCGCGACGCCTTCCAGAGCCGCGTGCTGTATTGCTTTCAGCCCGAGCATGGAAGGCTTCCCGCAGCCGCTGCAGTCCATGTCCGCCCTATCCATGAAGCGCTTCCCGTGCCCGCGCTAAAATCAAATGAATTGTCTCTCGCTCGCAACGCGTTTCGCAGACAAAGCACTCGATAATTGCACAGCTCTCAAAATTGCGCGCAAAAGATTAATAAAGCTTAGCTTTAAACCTATGAATACATTGAGGGGCGCCCCGCATTTACGCCCGCGCAAGCTCGCCTCGGTAAGGTTCCGCGTCTTTTCCCTGGAGCCGCCATGCGCCCTTTCACCGTCGTCATCTGCGTGGATCATGCCTTTGTCAGCGGCGGCCAATCCAAGGTCGCGATCGAAAGCGCGCTGGGCCTGAAGGCCGCGGGCGCCCGGGTGATTTTCTTTTCCGCCTGCGGCCCGGCCGATGCGCGCTTAGAGGCGGCCGGCGTCGAAACCGTTAGTCTCGGCCAGCATGATATTCTCGGCAATCCCTCCCGCCTCGACGCGGCCCGGCAGGGAATCTGGAATTTCGAAGCCGCAAAGGCGCTCGACGAGACGCTGAGCGCACTCGCGAGGGAGCGAGCGATCGTCCATGTGCATGGCTGGGCGAAGGCGCTGTCGCCGTCGATCGCCAGGCCGATACAGGCGAGCGGCTTGCCTGCCGCCTATACGATGCATGAATTCTTCCTGAGCTGCCCGAATGGCGGATTCTATAATTTCCAGAAAAACGACGTCTGCCCCTTGAAGCCCATGTCCTTGGCCTGCTGGAGGACGCATTGCGACTCGCGCAACTATCCATTCAAACTCTGGCGCAACATCCGCCTTTTCATCGCCGAGCATGTCGCGCATCTGGCCGAAACCTTCTCCGATATTCTGCTGCTCTCGGATCTGCAGGAGAAAGTGCTCGCCTCCTGCCTGCCGCCGGGCGCGGCCATCCATCGCGTGACCAATCCGGTGGAAGCCGAGCCGCTGGGCCATAAGGGCGACCCGACGGACGGCGGCTTCCTTTTCGTGGGCAGGCTTTCGGCCGAAAAGGGCGCGTTTCTCTTCGCCGAAGCGGCGCAGCGGGCGGGCGTGACGCCGATCTTCGTCGGGGACGGCCCGATCGCCGGGGAGCTTGCCGCGCGCTATCCGCAAGCGCAACTCCTCGGCTGGCGCTCGCCGGCAGAGGTGCGCGCGGCGATGCGCGCGGCGCGCGCCTTGGTGTTTCCCTCGCTCTGGTACGAGACCTTCGGGCTCACCGCGCTGGAGGCGAAAGCGACGGGCACGCCGGTTATCGTGGCCGACGGCTGCGCGGCGCGCGAGGCGGTGGAGGATGGCGTTACCGGATTATGGTTCAAGAGCGGCGACGTGGAGTCGCTGGCCTCCGCCATCCGCGAGCTGAGAAACGACGCGGTGATCGCGCAAATGTCGAACAAGGCCTATGACGCCTATTGGGCGTCGCCGGCGACGCTGGAGCGCCATGTCGCGGAAACCCTTGCGGTCTATGATCGAATGCTCGCGCGCGCGACCCGGTAGCGCATCGACGCAGGGCTTTTCCTGCGGTAAGACCACCGCCGCTAATCCAGGAAAGCACATGAAACGCCGCCTCGCCTTTCTCGCCGCCGCTCTTCTTCTCGCCGCGCCGGCGCAGGCGGAGAAACTGCGCCTCGCCTTGCAGAAGACCGGCACGACCGGCTGGGAGATGGCCGCCGTGAAAGCCTTCGGCCTCGACAAGGCGGCGGGACTCGAGCTCGAGGTGACGGAGCTGGCCTCGCCGGAGGCCGGCAAGATCGCCATTCAGGGCGGAAGCGCGGATCTTATCGTTTCGGACTGGCTCTGGGTCGCGCGTGAGCGCGCCCAGGGCGCGAAGCTCACGCTTTACCCCTACTCCACCGGGGTCGGCGCGGTGATGACGCGGGACGCCTCGATCAAAAGCGTGAAGGATCTCGTCGGCAAGAAGCTCGGCGTCGCTGGCGGGCCTTTGGATAAGAGCTGGCTGATGCTCGAAGCCTTCGCGCTGAAGCAAGGCGTCGATCTCGCGAAAAGCGCCACCATCCTTTATGGCGCGCCGCCGCTCATCGCCGAAAAGGCCCTGCAGGGCGAAATCGACGCGGCGCTGGAATTTTGGAATTTCGCGGCTGATCTCGAAGGCAAGGGTTTCGCGCGCGCGATCGACATCGTCGATGTGGAGAAGGCGCTCGGCGCCAAAGGCAATGTCGTCATCACCGGCTATGTGTTCGACGACGCTTTCGCCGCCAAAAACAAGGACGCGCTGGCCCGGTTTTTCGTGATGACGGGCAAGGCCAAAGCGCTCATCGCCACGGACGACAAAGCCTGGGCGGCGGCGGCAAGCCGTATCGGCCAAAAGGACGCCGCGACGCTCGACATCTACCGCAAGCGCTATGTCGCGGGAATTCCCAAGCGACCGATCGCGGAGGAAGAGGCGGACGCCGCCGCGCTCTACAAGGTGCTGGCCGAAACCGGGGGCGAGAAGCTCGTCGGCCCCGGCAAGACCCTCGCGCCGGGAACCTTCTACAAGGGCGGCGAGGCCGCCGCGCGTTGATCCGCCTCATATCGCTCGCGACGCTTCTCGGCCTTTGGCAGATTGGCGCATGGCTCTCTGAGCCGCGGCGCTTGCCGGGGCCGGCGCTCGTATTCGAGGCGATCATGGAGGAAGCGCGTTCCGGCGCGCTGTTTTCTAATCTGGCCATCACGCTCGCCCGCGTGATCGCCGCCTTCGTTCTCGCCATGAGCCTCGGCGCGGCCATCGGCTATCTGATGGGCCGCAACAGGATCGCCGACCGCCTGCTCGACCCCTGGCTCGTCGCGCTGCTCAATCTGCCGGCGCTGGTCGTGATCGTCTTGGCCTATGTCTGGGCGGGCTTGACGGAGGCCGCCGCCATCGGCGCCGTGGCGCTGAACAAGCTGCCGAACGCCGTCGTCATGATCCGCGAAGGCGCCCGCGCGCTCGATCCGCAGCTCGAGGAAATGGCGCAGGCCTTCAAATTCTCACCGGCCATGCGGTTGCAGCACGTCGTCCTGCCGCAGCTTGCGCCCTATTTCGCCGCGGCGACGCGCTCAGGCCTCTCGCTCGTGTGGAAGATCGTGCTCGTCGTCGAGCTGCTCGGGCGCTCCAACGGCGTGGGCTTCGAGATCAATATGGCGTTCCAGCAATTCGACATGAAGCTGCTGTTCGCCTACGCTCTTCCCTTCGTCGGCCTCATGCTCGCCGTCGAAACCTTTCTGGTGCAACCCCTTGAACGACATGTCGCCCGCTGGCGGCGCGGCGGCGCTCGACGTCGCGATCGCGCATAAGGATCACAGGAGCGCCGACGGGCGGGCGTTGCGCGCGCTCGACGATCTGCGCCTGACTCTGCCGATCGGACAGGCGGGCGCCCTCGTCGGCCCCTCGGGCTGCGGCAAGACGACTTTGCTGCGGCTGATCGCCGGGCTCGACCATGATTATGCCGGCGATATTCATTTGCCCGCCCATGGCCGGCTCGGCATGGTGTTTCAGGAGCCGCGCCTGCTGCCCTGGCGCAGCGTCGCCGACAACATCCGCATCGCCGCGCCGGAGGCGAGCGAGGATGAGATCGCCGCGCTGCTCGACGAACTCTCGCTTGGCGAGCATGCGACACATTATCCGGGCGAATTGTCGCTTGGCCTGGCGCGGCGCGCAGCGCTCGCGCGGGCGCTCGCCGTAAAGCCCGATCTTCTCATTCTCGACGAGCCGCTCGTGTCGCTCGACGCCGCGCTCGCGCGCGCGCTGCGCGACAAGATCGCGGCGCTGATCGAGGAGAAACACATCACGACGCTGATCGTGACGCATGACCTTGCCGAGGCGACCGCGCTCGCGGACCGGATTTTCCTGCTCTCGCCGCGCCCCGCCCGCGTCGTCGCGACGCTCGACATTGCGACGCCGCGGGGGCGGCTCAGCAAGGAAGCGGCCGAGACGCTGGAGGCGCAAGCGCGCGAGGCGTTGGCCGCGGCGCGTCGCGAGCCTTCATAGTCGAACAACAAGCTGGAAGACCTGGACGGTTATCGTCGCGCCGTCCACTCTTTACGCAGGATGGCGTATTGCATCGTGTTCTCGAATATCGGGGCGCCGTCGTCATCGGTCACGAAGGACACGAACTCTCTGAACAGCCCCTCCCTCCGCATCCCCAATCTTTCGCACAGGCGCTGCGAGGCGAAATTGTCTTCCTCCACATAAGCGTAGAGACGCCGGGCCTGCTTCACCGTGAACAAATACTCGACGAGCGCCCGCGCGGCTTCGGTGGCGTAACCGGCGCCGCCGAAATCCGCGTTGAAATTCCACCCCACAGAAAATGTGTCGGGCGGCTCATGGACGCAGAACAAATCGCCGATCAGCCTGTCGACGCCCCGCAAGCACACAGCGATATGCTCATCACTGCGACTGCGCGTCTCCACTTCCGCTTGCGCGGCGTCGAGATCCGCAAGTCTGAGTGAGACGAAACAATTCGACCTGGGTTGACGCAGATAGGCAAAGAGATCGGCGGCGTCGCCCTGCCTGAAGTTTCTCAAAATCAGCCGGTCGGTTTCGACAATGTCCATTCGAACTTCCTGTCGGGTTTCATTCCTGCGGTTCGTATTCCGCCTTGTTGTAGACGCCGCGCGATGCAAGCCTTCATAGCCATCGACAATGAGAGGCGCCCCCTCCCTGTCCCTCCCCCGCTAAAGCGCTATCGGATTCACACATCGTAGAAGGTCAGCGCGGCTCCGAACTTTATTCGTC
>NZ_JAERVJ010000010.1:77082-196796 GCF_016745395.1 Methylocystis sp. Sn-Cys | reverse complement strand
CGTCAGGCTCATAACCTGAAGGTCGCAGGTTCAAATCCTGCCCCCGCATCCAAGCCCGTAGGGCGAAAAACCCAACTCAGAAATCCTTCAATTGCGTTCTTGGCCTCGCGTCGCAATTATTGACGCATCGCTGGGGGCCGGGTAAACGGATGTTCTGTCGCACCCAGTGGGACAGCAAGAAATTCTTTGCCATTATCCTGCTTTGTCCAGGTTCGGCCATCGCGTCTCGCCCCCTAAAAAGCTCCCTGGCGCCCTTGAAAACCGACTTAAAGCCCTCGGCCATTCCTCTGCGCATTTGCAGGGACGTTGTTTTGGAGGATGGCTTCCTCAACGCGACGAGCGCCGAACCATGGCTCGGGCTTCCCGATGTCGACCTTCGTTCCGGCGGCAGGTTTCTGTCCCTGCGCTACGCCGCAGATCCTTGTGAACCGCCGGTTCGCCCGGTTCTCCGTTTCTGGTTGAAGGACGGAGACTACCGAGATCACATCTTGCCCGCTCCTTACGACGGCGTCGGCGCGTGGCTTGGTCATACGCCGAGCGATTTTAGCAGCGTCTGGATCAGTCCAACGAATCGAAAAGGTAGATTCGACTTCGAGATTATCGACATAAGGAAACCGAATCTTCTCGAGTTGCTGAAGCGAGCGCGCCATTCGCCGAAGCGGGTGTTCTTCGCAGTCTCCGCGGGCATGGTAGGCCTCGAGCAAGAAGCCGAGCTCAATTGGCGTTGGGCCCTCGGCTCGGAACCATTTTCGCACTATGAAAACTGGCGCCGGCGACGCGAGGGGACCGACAGCCGCCCCCAGCTAAGGTGTGGTCAGCTCGCATTCTCATTATACGTCGATATCACCGGGGCGAGCGTCTCTGCGATCGACAAAACCTGCACGTCGATCGCGCGACAATCCTACTCAAACTGGCGGACGATCTTTCATGGCGCGCCGCTGGATCCAATGGCGGAGCGAACCCTCGCCGCCTGGCTCGATAAATCCGATTTCAAAATAATGCAGGGAGATGAGCCTCCCCTATCGTCTGATTACCTCACCGCCTTGCATGCGGGCGATATTCTGGCTGGAAACGCTCTCGAAAGCTGTGCGCGCCACCTCGAGCGATATCCCGACCACACTATTGTTTACGCGGATGAAACGGGCCAACGACCTGTTCTCAAGCCGGGTTGGAGCCCGACGCTGCAAGCCTTCGCGCCTTACGTCGGAAGATCCGCCTTTTTCGCGAGCTCCATCGCGTCGAGCGCCGGCTTAACGATATCCGATGGCGCAGAGGCGATCTTCGACAACGCATTGAGCGCACAAACGGCAAAAGTTGGATCGATCAGGCGGCCGCTCTTTGGACTCGCACCCGCGGGCGGGAAGTTTCGTCCTGCGAAGGCTCCCGATGCGATTTACGGAAGGCAATCGGCTTGCGTGGGCGTTGTTATCCCAACCAGAGACCGCGCCGACCTTCTGCAAGTCTGTCTGGAGAGTCTTTTCAACAGAACAAGCTACTCGAACTACAAGGTGGTGGTTGTCGATAATGATAGCCGCGACCCGCGGACCCTTGATCTGATGGCGCAAATGGAGGCTGCCGAGCCTCGCTTATCAATTCTCAAGCAGCCGGGCGCATTCAACTTTTCTGCGCTGAGCAACGCCGGCGCAAATGCCGTCGAAGGCGATGTTCTGCTTTTCTTGAACAATGACACATGCGTGATGACGCCCGACTGGATCGAACGATTGCTTTATTTCGCAATCCAGAAGGACATTGGGGCGGTGGGCGCGAAGCTTCTTTATCCCGATCAACGGGTCCAACATGTCGGCGTTCTCCTCGGCATGGGCGGGGTTGCAGGGCATTTTGGAGCCGGGCTACACGCCCAGGCCCCCGGGTGGATGGAGCGAAATCGCGTTCCGCACGAGGTTTCGGCGGTCACCGGCGCGTGTCTGATGGTCGAACGTCGCAAATTCGATGCGGTCGGCGGTTTCGACGCGGTTAATCTGCCAATCGACTTGAACGATGTCGATCTTTGCCTTCGTCTGGGAGAGCGGGGCTGGCGGACAATCTGCAATGCCGAAGCCGTCCTCGTGCACCATCAATCCGCGAGCCGTGGCGGCGGGCTGCGGCTTCAGAAGGTTTACGCCAAGGAAAGGCGTTTTTTCGTGGAACGCTGGCGGGCGGTTATTCGTGACGATCCATATTTCCACCCCGCTCTATCGCTATATGCGGCCAAAGCGGCTCTGCCGTGACTCGCTTGCGCCGAAGCGGCGCGGCTCGTATTTTCCCCCGCCTTTCGGGCGTTGGCGGCATGCTGTTCATGGTCGATGCGTCACGGCCCGCGCCCTATCCGCCTGCGTTGGATTACCGCCGGCAATCTCTTGGAGATGACGAACCAAATGCGCCCTAAGACCCCAATGTTGGGATGGATGAAGGAGGCGCGTGACGTCGTTGCGAGGCGCCTGCCGCGCAGAGATCTCCAGAATTTGGGTGGTGAGATCAAAAACAAGCTTCCCGCCCTGTCACAGGGCGTCGACCTCGTGTCGGAGGCCTTTGCAAACGCCAGGGGCGGCGGTTTACTGCGCCGAAGCTTCCTTGCGTTCGTTATCCTGCCGACCGTTATCTACTGGTTCTATGCGGCCCTATGGCAATCCGATCAGTATGTTTCAGAGGCGCGTCTTACCGTCCGGGAAGCGCAAAAGAAAGAAACGCGTGGGACTGACGCCGCATCGATTATGGCCAGTATGACAGGCGGCGCCGGGGGATCGTCGAAGGATACGCAGAACTCCTACATGGTGCTGAATTACATCAAGAGCCGGGCAATTTTGCTCGATCTCGGCGGCAAAGGCTATTTCGAGAAAAAATTCGGCGGGGCCGACGTGGATTTTTTCTCCCGGATTTCTTCCGATATCAACCTCGAAGATCTCTGGAAATATTGGCTCAACCATATACAGGCGAGCGTCGATGGCGTCTCTGGCATCCTCACTCTGCGGATCGATGCTTTCCACCCGCAGGATTCCTTGGATCTGACCAAGGACGTCATCAGGCTGAGCGAAGAGCTCATCAACAGGATAACTCTCCGGAACCGCAACGATGCGCTCGCGCGCGCCGAAAGCGAAGTCAAGCTCTCGCGTGAGAAGCTTGCGGAGGCGCGTGAGAGGGTTTTGCAATTCCGTAATCAGAATCTCCTAATTGATCCGGCCTCTCGGGCAACCAGTCTGGGGGAGATGATCGGCAAGCTGACGCTCGATCGAATCGACCTTTTGAACGCCCTGTCGACGACTTCTACGTCCTTATCCGCCGATGCGCCGAGCCAACGTCTCCAGCAGACGCGTCTTGCCGCGATTGATAAGCAACTGGCCGAACTGAAAAAGAAGCTGACGGACGACCAGGGGGCGGAGGCCGTCTCGTCTCAAATCGCCGGTTACGAGCGGGTGAAGCTGGAGGAGCAATTTGCCGAGCGGATGTATTCGATCTCCGTGACGGCCTATGAGCAAGCGCGACAAGACCTCCAACGTCAGCAGCTCTATCTTGTGACGATCGTCGCGCCGAGCCTGCCAGAATCCGCGACTTATCCGAGAGTCATCGGCAGTACGTTGCTGATGTTTGTTTCTCTGCTGGTTGTCTGGGCAATCGTTTCGCTGATGGTCGCGCTTTTTGAGGATCAGATGATTTAATATATCCGCATGCGATCATTCCCGCCGCTCGCTCGAACGATCGACCGGAAATCCAGAGCCGATCAGCGTTTTTGTGGCTCCGGATTCCCGGTCGGGCTTTCAGCCCGCCGAGAAAGACATTCCCCATGCGACCTGTTCAAACGGATAGCACATGGTGGCGACGACACAGGCAATAGCGAGTGATGCCTGGGCGAACCAACGGTCGCCGCGGCGCTTGGAGAGGCCAACACTTGCCGACCGGGCTTCTTCAATGCGCCATATGGTCTCGCACGAGGAAAGCGACGCCAGCCAGAAGCGCCCATCCCAGAGCCGATGGAAAAACAATAATCGACCACTCGAGCCAGCGGCGTGGATAAATCGATTTCTCGGCAAGCGTCGGGCGGAGGAAAAGCGCCAGATAGGTTTGCTGCCGATCGACGTCGATGCGCGCCGACTCATAGGCGGTTGCAGCCAAAGCGTATTGTTGTTGCGCGAGAGCAAGATCGACCTGGCGCTCGGACAGGATGACCGCGTGTCCCGCCATAGAGTTGCTGTTCTCTTTACTCGCAATCTGAGCCGTGTAGTCCTCGATTTGTTTTTTAAGATTCTCGATGCGCGTGGTGAGCAGCTTCACTTGAGGAGAGTCCGTCGCAGCCGCGCCAGATTGTAGGGCAAGGCTTTCTTCCGCGCGTGCGAGATTGAGTCTGAGCTGCGTAACGATTTTGTTGACCGCCTGTGCTGCAGACGTCGCATCGAGAACGCCTTCAGCATTGCGTGCGTCGCGTAGGCTCACAGTCGCAGCCTTCACACGCTCTTCGGCGCGCGTGAGCTCGTAACGGGCTTTCGAAAGCGCGTCTTGGCGCAAGCGGGTTGAAAGCTCGTTCACAAGCTTCTCTGATAATTCCACAATATTCCGCGTGATAAGAAGCGAGTCCTCCGGCGTGAAGGCGCGGACATCGACCGCAATGATGCCGGACATGACGTCGACCGTGGCCTCGACCTTCTTTTTCCAATATTTCTCGAGCTTTTCGATGGGGTCGTCCGGGTCGAAACGAGAGAGATAATCGACGTCGGGACGGGAGAACATTTTTTTTAAACCGATCTTTTTGTCGATAATCTCGATGACGGCGCGGCTCGTGATGTATTTGGCGATGGCCTGAGACTCTTGAACCTGTTTTTCATTCCGGCTGCTGACCCCCAGCGCCGTCCACGAGGCGCTATCGGCGGACTGAAGCGAGAATTTCGCCGTCGTCACATATTGTTTGCTCGCGATCAGGCCCCAATAGAGCGACGCGCCGAGCAGCGGCGCCAGCACCAGCAGGACAAAGCTGAACAAAAGCCCTTTCTGGAAAGCTCTTTCGCCACGGCGTGCGGCAAAGCCGCCGCCGCCTGCGATCATGCTTGTCGGCGAACGAGAGCGATTGGCCGCGCGGCGCAAGGCCCGAGAGATGGATGTTGCAATCCGGCCGGCTTCGTCGGGGCTTATGGGTTCGCGGGGCCCGGGCAGGCCAACTTGCCGAGCGGCGGCGCCTTTGGTCATTGCAGGGTCAGGCATTGAGCTTCTTATACAGGTCGATGGCGTCGTCGACATTGCGGAAGACATGCATCTGCCCGCCCGCCAGAACGATCCCGTGGTCGCAATATTCCGTGATGGTCGACATCGAATGCGACACCATGATGATGTCGGCTTTTTTCCGCCGCCTGGAAAACTCTTCCTTACATCGCGCGGCGAAGCGCGCGTCGCCGACGGCCGTCACTTCGTCGATCAGATAGCACTCGAAATCGATTGCGAGCGAGAGGCCAAAAGCGAGACGCGCCATCATGCCCGACGAGTAAGTCGAGACCGCCGCATCCATATAGGCCCCAACTTCGGCGAAGTCCTCGACAAAGCTCATAACTTTGCGTGGGTCCTGGCCGTAGACGCGCGCGATGAATTTGACGTTTTCCCGGCCGCTGATCAACGGATGCATGACGCCGGCGAAGCCGAGCGGCCAGGAAATTCGGGCGTTGCGGACGATGCGGCCGCCATTTGGCAGCTCGTTTCCAGCCAGGAGTCTGATCAAAGTCGATTTGCCAGCGCCGTTCACGCCGAGAACGCCATAGCTACGCCCAGGCTTGAAATCCAATGTGACGTGATTGAGGACGATCTTCCGATGTCCGCTCGACCTGTAATATTTGAAAACATTCTCGAGTTTGATCATGTCGCGGCAAAGGTCGAAGCGATTCCGAGTTGAGCAATTTGAGCCCCCTTTTCGGCTAATCGAAGGCGGCCCGCTCCCCTCTTCTACGCTGGCCATTGCCGCCAAAGCTAGAGTAGACAGAAGGCATGAAGCAAGAAACGACTTTTCAGGCAGTCCGCAGGCACTTGCGGAACGGCTATATCATTTTGACCAGCCGCGGTCTCGTTGCCCTTTATGGCGCGGCGATGCGGGAGGCTGCCAAGCTCATCGATTCGTCGGTGGGGGTTTTTCTCGCTCCCAAGGATATTCTCCGCGACGGGCCGCATTTCTTGCGCGAGCATGGTGTGAGGACGACCATCGGCGCCGTTCTTCGACAGACCGCCGCGACCTATGACCCGCCGCTGGGCCGCCGCCGAAACCCTATCAACGATGCACTCCGTGAACGGGCGATCACTTATTACCATAGCTATGAGCTCACCAAGCCCGATGGCGTCGTGCCCTCGCGCAGGCCCTCGAACGAAATGGATTTCGCCCTCGAGATTCCCTTCGCCTTCGAGCCCTGCGCGCGCCAAGGCGCGATCGCCGCGATTGTCCACGCCTTCTATCCGGAGCTTCTGCCGCTCGTTCTGGAGAGGCTGGAGAATATTCCCGGTTCGGTAGATCTGTTCGTCTCAACGGATACCGAGGAAAAAAGGCGCGAGATCGAGGAAGCGTGCCGCTGTTGGCGGAAGGGGAAGACGGACATTCGCATCACCCCGAACAGGGGCCGCGACATTGCCGCAAAATTCTTCGGCTTCCGTGACGTCTATGCGAATTACAACCTCTTCATTCATCTCCACACTAAGCGATCGCCCCATGGCGGCGAGGCCCTGGCGCGTTGGTGCGATTATCTCTTGGACCATCTTCTCGGCTCGCCGGAGATCGTGCGTTCGAACCTCGCGCTTTTCGAAGATCCGAAGATCGGCGTCGTCTTTGCGCAACATCTATTCGAGCTGCGGGGCATATTGAACTGGGGCTATGATTACGATCTTGCGCGCGGGCTGATGAGGCGTATGGGCGTCGAGGTCGATAAAAACATGGTGCTGGAGTTTCCGTCGGGCTCCATGTTTTGGGGCCGCAGCGCCGCCTTTCGCCCTCTGCTCGACCTCGATCTCGGTTTCGAGGATTTCCCCGAGGAAGGCGGCCATGTCGACGGCACGCTCGCCCATGCGATCGAGCGCTGCCTGCTGATGATCGCCGAGTCGCAGGGGTTCGAATGGCTCAAGGTCGCACGCCGCGACCTCTACCCCATGCCGCAGACGCTCTTGACCGTGCAAAGTCCGGACGACCTGCCAACGCACCGGCTGAAGGTCTTCCAGCCCTGCCTCGGCAATGTCGACAATGGGCTGCGGCCGCAGGACCGCGGTATCGTCGAAATAAAGCCGCTCCTCTCCTATCCCTCCCGCAACGCCCGGCCCCGGCTCAATCTCCTGACCCCTACCGTCAACCCGCAGCAGATTTTCGGCGGCGTCGCAACGGCGATAAAGCTCTTCACGGAGATCGCCGACGCGCTCGGTGAAGATTATGACCGCCGCATTATTGCGACGGACGCCGACATAGAGCCTGAAGGCTATACGAGGTTCTCGGACTACGAGGCGGTACCGCACGCTGGGAGCCTCGACCTCGGCCGCCGTCTCCTGGTCGACGCCTATGAGCGCGATGGCGGCAGGCTGGATGTGCGGGCGAACGATATTTTCATCGCGACCGCATGGTGGACGGCCTTATTCGCGCTCGATCTCGAGCGCGATCGCGCCCGCCTCTTCGGCGGCGAACTTCCTTTTGTCTATCTCATTCAGGATGACGAGCCCTATTTCCAGGGGCGCAGTTCCCGCTCCGCCTTGGCCGAAGCGACGTACCGGCATGGCGCGCGTACAATCGCCATCATCAATTCCGAGGAGCTTTTCTCGGTAATGCAAGCAAAGCATGCCTTCGGGGAGGCCTATTGCGTCCCCTATCAAATGAATACCGCCATTTCAGCGGCTTTGCGCCCGGCGCCGCGCGAACGTCTCATCCTCATCTACGGCCGGCCGAATGTGAACCGGAATGCGTTCGAACTTGTCTGCGACGCGCTTTTTCGCTGGCAGCAGCGCGATCCAATTCGGGCGAGTCGCTGGCGGCTCGTCTTCCTTGGCGAAGAATTTCCGGACACGCTCGTCTATCCCGTTCAGAACGCAACAGTCGGCGGCAAGGCGAGCCTGGAGGATTATGCCGGCTATCTCAGTCGTGCGAGCGTCGGTGTGTCGCTGATGCTCTCGCCGCATCCAAGCTATCCGCCGCTCGAGATGGCCGAGGCCGGTCTGCTCACCATCACCAATTCCTTCGAGGGCAAGAACCTCGAGAGCCGTTTCGATAACATCGACTCGCTCGATCCGCTCGAGCCAGCGTCCCTGGCGGACGCCATAGAGGCTGCGGTCGCGCAGGCGGAGCCACGTATCGGGGAGGCGACGGGACGCGTTACGCCGAAAGCAGTGGTGGAGATCAAGCAGCCTTTCGAAATCCCCGCCTTTGCCGAGCGACTGCGGGCATTGCGGGTATGATTGTGTTACGGCGTCCGCAGCAGGCGGGCGACGCAATTTTCCAGGGATTCGCGCCAAGGCGGCAGGGTTACGCCATAACGGGCGGCGAGCTTCTCATTGTCGAGTCGCGAATTCGCCGGTCGGCGCGCGGGCGTCGGGTAATCCGCGGTTGTGATCCGCGCGACGCGCACAGGCTTGCGGCCGTACCTCTCCGCCGCCGCAAAAGTCGCCTCCGCCATATCGGCCCAGCTCGCGTCGCCCTGGCCGGTGAGATGGAATATCCCGCGTAAGGACGTCGAATTGTCGCTGACAAGGCGGCGCGCGATGAGGACCAGCGCGTCGGCGATGTCGATAGCGCTCGTGGGATTACCGAGCTGATCCGCGACGACGCTGATCTCGTCGCGCGATTCGCCCAGGCGCAGCATGGTTTTGACGAAATTCGCGCCATAGGGACTGTAAACCCATGCCGTGCGCAAGATGGCGTGGTCGCCGTGAGTCGCGGCGATCTTTTCTTCGCCCAGGAGCTTGGAGCGCCCATAGGCGCCCGTTGGCCCGGTTGGATCGTCCTCACGATAGGGCCGGCCGAGCGCGCCGTCGAAGACATAATCGGTCGAGAGATGCAGCAAGGGGACGCCAAGCTCGGCGGCGGCCTCTGCGACATGGCCCGCCCCCTCGCCATTGATCCGCATCGCGAGATCGGGCTCGCTCTCCGCCTTGTCGACGGCCGTATAAGCCGCGGCGTTAATGATTGCGTTGCAACGCGCGTGGCGCAGACCCGCGAGCACGGCGGTGCGCATCTCGAGATCGAATTGCGGTCTTCCCAGCGCGATAATCTCGACGTCCTTCGGCGCCCGCTCGATCAAAGCGCTGACGACCTGACCTTTGAGGCCGGTGACGGCGAGACGGAGGGTCATGGGCCGCATCTCCTTGAGCTTCGATGCCTCTCGACATTCTGGCGGGGAAACTAGCACCGCGCGGCGGCTCGCGCCAACGAGCCGCCCGTGGTGCGGCGTTCTCTTAGAAGACGCAATAAAATCAAAATGTTGATCTGTATCTAGCTGGGCGTCGCAACCTTCACGCTTGCGACGAATCGTCTTGACGACAGGTCCGCGCAAGCTTGGTTAATTAATCGTTAACGTGTTGAGTAATTGAATAAGGAGAGACGCATGACCACGCGTAAGACTCGGGCGCTTCGCGCCGCGCGCAATCCTGGCGACGTGATTCGGTCCGCCGCCGAGCCGCTCGATCGCAAGCAAGCCGCTATTCTCGTCCTTTTCGAGGCGATGGATTTGATCGACGACGCAGCAGCGTCGGAACTGGTGCGTTTTGCTCTGGCGCGGCTGGTGTGCGAAAGCGCGTAATCGCTGCTCGGGGTCACGCGGTTTTGCGAGGGCCCAGACTCCGCGCAATCTGGTCCGCTATGAGATGCGCGCTCACGCGATCGGGAACAACCAGCGCTGTCGCTTGCGCCATTTGACGCAAGCCGACTGCCGCCTCTGGCAATCTCGTGTGAAGCGCCGCCATATTCAGCCGGCATAGCGCCCGAAAGTCTTGGCGCGCTTTTGCTTCCATTTCCGATCGCGGCCCATCGAAACCGGTCGCTATTTTCCCAAGGGCGCGCACCCACTGAACCTGCTCCATCCGTCCGGAGGGGGCGCGCGTCTCGAAAATCTCCAGGCTCGCGTTCCAAAGCCCCGCGAAATGCCCGGCCCGGTCGAGGTCCGTCGCGCAGCGCTGTTTCTCGACATTCTGTCGGATATGCCCAAAAGACGGCATGCGCCTACTCCTCCAACTCGTGCGCATCGACACTAGGCCCAGAAAATCTCTGAGGAGTTAAAGTCCCTGCGGGGTAAGCCTCGCGCGAGGGCCCTTCGGTATGATTGGCTGTCAGATTCTCGAAGGGGTCCTCCTATGCAAACGATCGCCCAGTTGAAGCAGATGCGTCAGCAGATGATCGACGAATTGAGCAAGATGCCCGAGTATCGGGCCGTTCAGGCCATGAAGAAATTCATCGACGAGATGTCCGAGATTTACGGCTCCGACGCGCCGACCGTCGAGAATAAAAATCAGAGCGACGCGGATTCTGCCGCGAAGGCGATCGAAAAGCGCATTGTCGAGGGGCCGGTGGAAAACGTGACTCAGCGGATCCGCGCCTATTCCCCGTAAGCGCATCAATGCCGGCGTTTACGGCGGATCTTTCGTCGAATTGCACGTCTGATGGATAACGACGGTGGCGCCGTCTTCTTCGCGACGCCGATCCAGTGGCGTCTCCCCCAGCCGCCTTTTCCTACCTGGCCGACGCCTTCGTCTGAGGAGGCCTTCCTATGAGGGATAAGCCAACTATGGCCTCTAACGCCGCCGGCACGTTTTCCGCTTTGCGCCGTTCACTCGCGGGGACTCTTTCGCGAGCGGCGCTCATGCTTTTCCTCGTTATGGCGCTGCTCGACCTTTCGGCTTCCTCATATGCGTTTCTTGTCCTCAGGCAGGAAGCGACGGCCTCCGCGGACCGAGAGCAAAGCCAGGCGAAAACCGACAGGCTATTTGCGCAGCTCGTCGAGATGCTGCAAAGCGCAAGATATGACATCGCCCAGGCGCGGCTTTCCCTCGTCGATTTCATGGCGTCTCGTCATCCGGAGGGGCTCGAGAACGCTTTCCGGGACTTCGGCGCGCATTCCAAGCGATTCTCTCTTCACGTCAAAGGCGCCTTGGAGGCCGCCAAGGTTCTGGACAGTCCGGATCTTGTCCGCGTCCTGACCCAGGCTGAAAAAAACATCTACGCTTTCGCCGCAAAAGCCGCCGAAAGCGCAAAGACGAGCGACGCCACCGCGCCCGCTGACGGAAAGCTGAAATTCGACCAGCTTGCGCTTTCGGTGCAGATGGCGGTGGACAATACGAGGGGCGAAGTCGACGCGCTTCGCAAACGTATCGACAGAAATAAGGCGAACGCCGGCCTCGCTCTGGAGGCGCTGCGCACGTGGGCGCAGATCGCCGCGCTCATGGCGATTGGCACGATCATAACGACGGCGGCGCTGGCTTGCTGGTTGGCGCGGCGTTGGGCGACGCAGCCCTTAGACTGGATCACATTCACCTTCTCGCGCCTCGTGGAAGGCGATCTCAACTATGACGTCTATGAGGCCGGTCGAACCGACGAAATCGGCCGGCTTGGGATCGTCTATCGAAAATTCCGCCTCATCGCCAAGGAGAGATTGCAGGCGCAGCATCAGGCGGCGGAACAGCAGGCGATACTGGAAGCCGAACGCGCGCGCAGCGACGCCGAGCGGGCGGCCGTCGCCGCCGAACAAGAAATTCTTATCGAGACGCTGGGAGCAGGGCTTTCGAAAATCGCCGATCACGACCTCTCTTTCCGATTGAGCGAAGAGGTCCCAGCAGCATATCGACGCTTGACGGCGGATTTCAATTCCGCGCTGGAAGCGCTGGAATCGGCGCTCACGAAGGTGCGTGACGGCGCCGGAGTTATCTCTTCCTCGACCGCGGAAATCGCTTCGGCCGCTGATGATCTGTCGAGGCGCACGGAGCAACAGGCGGCAAGTCTCGAGCAAACCGCCGCTGCATTGCAGGAGGTCATGACCGCCGTCAGCCGCAACTCGGACGCCGCGAAACGCGCCCAGGATATTGTCGCGCGCGCGAAATCAGAGGCGCAAAACAGCGGCGCCGTCGTCCAAAGCGCGACCGAAGCGATGGCGCGCATCGAGAAATCATCGACCGATATCGCGAGTATCATCGGGCTCATCGACGAGATTTCCTTCCAAACGAATCTGCTGGCGCTCAACGCTGGCGTCGAGGCCGCGAGAGCCGGCGAAGCGGGCAGGGGATTTGCTGTTGTCGCGTCGGAAGTGCGCGCGCTCGCACAGCGATCGGCGGAAGCGGCGAAAGAAATAAAAGGACTGATCCTATCCTCCAAGACGGAGGTCGCAGATGGGGTCGAGCTCGTCGTCTCCACTGGCGCCGCTTTGGAGCGCATCGCCTCGGAAGTGGTGTCGATCAGCTCGATGGTGTCCGAGATCGCCGCCGGCGCCGCGGAAGGCGCCGCGGCAATCCGACAGATCAATGTCGCCGTCGGACAGATGGATCAGGATACGCAGAGGAACGCCGCCATGGTGGAAGAGACCACGGCGGCGAGCCATAGTCTCCGGCACGAGGCGGATGAATTGGCGCGCTCGGTTGGAAGTTTCCGACTGCATCAAAGCGCGCATGCGCCCGCGTTCCGGGAGAACAGGCGGGCGCGCGACCATGCCGTTGTCTCGGGCGCGACGGCGCGCAAGCTCCGCGTTCAAGAGCCAGATGAAGTGGACTGGACGGAGTTTTAATACGGGATCCGCTTTTGATTGGGTTTCCAGTGTGGCAGTCGCGGCCTCCGGGATTTCGCCCGTCCTTCTTTCCGTTTGCCCGGAGCGACACCTTCGAAAAGTCGGATAAGAAAAAGACCAGCGCGCGGAGCTCCGTGCGCTGGTCTTTCCTCTTTTTTAGACGGGCTTTTGCTCGTTTCCGCTTCAAACCGCGGCGGTTTGATCAGAACTCTTCCCAGCTCTCTTCCTCATATCTGGGTTCGGCGAGCGCCGCTGAGCCGCGCGTCTTCAACGCCGGTTTGGCGGGTTTGCGCGCCGGAGGTCTGGGAGCGGCGTGCGCCGCAATCGGCTTTCCGATGTTGAAGCGCCGGACGGCCGCCGCCAGCCGTTCGGTTTCCTGGCCCATGTTTTTCGTCGCTGCGGTCGTTTCCTCGACCATGGCCGCGTTATGCTGCGTCATCTGGTCCATCTGATTGATGGCTTCCGTCACCTGACTCAGCGCCAATGCCTGCTCTCTTGTGCCATCGGCGATCGTGCCGACCACCGTCGCGACTTCGCCCACCTGAGACACGATCGCCTTCAAAGCCCGGCCCGTCTGTCCGACGAGATTGGCGCCCTGTTCGACCGCCGAATTGGAGGCGGCGATCAGTCCCTTGATCTCCTTGGCGGCGTCGGCGGAGCGCTGGGCGAGGGCGCGCACTTCGGAGGCGACCACCGCGAAGCCCCTGCCGGCTTCGCCTGCGCGCGCGGCCTCGACGCCAGCGTTCAATGCAAGCAGATTCGTTTGGAAGGCAATCTCGTCGATGACGCCGATGATCTGGCCGATGTCTTTCGACGCCTTTTCGATCTGCCCCATAGCGTCGATGGCCGAGACGATAATTTCGCCGCCCTTTTCCGCGTCGGACTTCGTCGCCGCGACAATTTCGTTGGCGTTCTGCGTGCTGGCGGCCGTTGCTTTGACCGTCGTGGTCACTTCGGCGAGCGCCGCCGACGATTCTTCCAGCCCCGCGGCTTGAGACTCCGTGCGGCGAGACAGATCTTCGGCCGCGGCGCCGATTTCGTTGGTCGCGCTTTCGATAACCGAAACCGACGCAGAAACCATGCCGAAAGCTTCGCGCAGTTTTTCGACCGTGTGATTGAATTCGGTTTTGATCTTCTCGAACTCCGGCGATAGATTGGCGTCGATGCCGATTTCGAGATTTCCGTTAGCGAGTTGCTCGAGCGCGTAGCTCATCGCCGCCAGCGCCTCGGACCGATTCTTTTCCTCGGCGGCGCGAAGCTCCTCTTGCTGGCGGCGTCTTGCCTCCAGCTCTTCGAGATAGACCGAAATGGAAAGATCCATGTCGAGAAAGGTCGCCTTCACCAGGCTCGTTATCGCTTCCGCCATGCCTTCGGCGACATTCTGGCCGCGGAAAACGAACCTCGGCCAGCGGTCCTTGACGACGTCATGAATGAGCCGCTCCAGAATGACGGCGTATCCGCCGATATACCACCGCGGCTCCAGGCCCAACCGCGCATGCGCCTTGCCGACCGCGCGCACGGCTTGCGCGTAAGAGTCGCCAAATTGCGCTTCGACAATCAGACCCCAGTGCTGCTGCTGGCGGGTTTTGGCGGCAGCCATATGCTGGTTGTCGGAGAAAAATTGCCGTGTTTCCGGGGTCGCGCGCACCTTGTCGTAGAAGACCGTCAGAGCCTGGTCGAGGGCGACGCTCAAAAGAGGCTTCAGTTCTCGCAACCGTGTTTTCGAGCGCTCGTCTATGCCAATGAACGTGAGGCGTTCATCCATCGATATCGACGAAACGGTGGTCTGGGGGGCTGGAGACTGGGCCATAAACGCCTCTTCCACATGAAGGGAAAGCCGCGCTGCGTCCTTGCGCGCGGCTGGTAAACGGAAACCGATTGCATTCGGCGGCAGGGAGGCGTCATGCCTAATCTAGGTAAAAACACCTACTGGTATCCAACCAGTAAATAAGTGTGCAAATCGCCGTAAATTTAAGCGAAAATGTTGATATTTATCATATGAATGCACTGTTTTTATGAAAGGGGCAGTTTTCGGCGCACTTTTACGAGGCAGACCGATAAGTCCGAGCGTTGTTCAGTTTTCTTTCGATCCTGACGCCGAGTTCTCTGCGATGACGCCCCGCGGCGTGACGACGGTCCAGCGGTCGTTCTTCCTGACAATGTCCTCGATTTTGCCGAGACCCGACACGAACTCTCCCTTCGAAACGCGCATAATCGATCCGCGAGGATCGCGGATGAGAGCCCAATTCTGGTCGGCCTCGATCAGCTTGTAATCGATCGGACCATTTCGCATGGGCGCCGGGTTTTTTCCGACGCCTCCGACCGGGCTGTAATCGATGCCATTTTTGTTCGCGACGACCAGCGCCGGGTTTTCCTGGTTGCGCCGAGCCGCGATGGTGGACGGCCGCGCGAAGATCATCAAATGCTCCGACCCGGCGAAAGTAGGGATGCGATCGGAAACGCTGATCATCTCCGCCGCGAAAGCTGTCGCGCCGACAGCGAGCGCGACTGTCGCGACATGCAGAGCGCGTTCCGCGAGCGGCGCTTGTTTGCGGCCGATCTTGGCAATTTTTTTCTTGGGCGAATTTTGATTGGAAGAAGACGCGGGTCGTTGCATGGCGGCTCTCACAGCCTCTGGTTCAGGACAAAAGAATCACTATTGTTGTTTACTGGCGTCGCGCTGTCGCGGCGTGTTGAACGATCGAGTTCGCTCTTCGCCGATCCCTCGCAAGTTTCGCGAAAGCTCGCGAGAATCGAGCAACTGCGAATGCGAGAAGAATCTCCTTTTTGTGTTAAACAAAGTATTAAGAGATCGTCGCCTAAATGGGCTTGCGGAGATCGTTGTCGAGAAGCGCGCTTGCTTCGCCCTCGATCACATGCGCCGCCATGAAGGCGGCCATCGTTCCAGGCTCCTTTTATGAGTCGCTCGGACGATAAGCGCCGCTCATTCAAAACCCGATGCGATGTTTCTTGCGACCTGCGCCTCGCTGGCGCGCACGCGAGATTTGTCGTCTGCGCAGCCGCTCTCTTAGCGAATGGGATAATTCATGAATCTCTCGATCGCGGGAATGATCGCCAACACCTCGCTCGGGACGATCTCGAACGAGATCAGCATTCTCTCGCGGAATGTGTCGAACGCCAACACGCCGGGATACTCCACGCGGGTCGCGCAGACGAGCACAGGGGGCGGGGGCGCGGCGGAGGTGAACGGCGTCGCGCGCATCACGAATCCCGCTTTATTCAAGAGTCAGCTTCAATCGACATCTGGCGGCGCTCAGGCGTCCGCTGTCTATGACGGCGTCTCCTCCATCGCCCAATTGCTGGCTACCGACAGCGACGGCAACAGTTCTTCTCCGTCTTTCTTCATGGGGAAGCTTTCAAGCGCCTTGCAGAGCTATGACGCCGCGCCCTCCGATCCGACGGCGGCGGCGGGCGCCGTGACCGCAGCAAAGGACCTGGCCAATTCCTTGAACCAGGCTACGACCACGGTTCAGGATGTGCGCCGGAACGCCGATCAACAGATCGAAGACTCGGTCACGAACATCAATTCGATTCTGAGCAAGTTCGAGCAGGTCAACAACGCGATTGTCGCGGGCGCGGGCGCCAAGAGGGACATCACAGATCTCCTCGACCAGAGAGACTCTCTCCTTACGCAGCTCTCCTCCGAGATTGGCATAACGACGGTCACGCGCCCCAACAACGATATGATGATCTTCACGGACAGCGGCGTGACGCTGTTCGAGACGGCTCCGCGCGCGGTGACGTTCCAGCGCAATCCCGCGCTGGCGGCGGGCGCGAGCGGAAACGCCGTCTATGTCGATGGCGTGCAGGTGACGGGAAACAGCAATTTCGCAACAAGCGTGCATTCCGGCAAGCTCGCGGGTTTGACGCAGTTGCGGGACTCTATCGCGCCAGCATATCAGAGCCAGCTCGACGAGATTGCGCGTGGGCTTGTTTCGGCCTTTTCCGAGAGCGATCAGACCGGCGGCGGCGCGCCGACGCTCCCTGGGCTGTTCACTTATCCCGGCGCGACGAGCATACCCGGCGCCATGGTTTCTGGCCTCGCTGGGCAAATTCAAGTCAACGCCAACGCCGACCCCAGCCAAGGCGGCGATCCGACGCGCTTGCGCGACGGTGGAATCTCGGATCCCGGAAATCCTGCCTATACCTACAACACCTCCGGGGGCGCGCTCTATACTGCCCGTATCGAGCAGATGATCTCGTCGCTGTCTGCGACTCAATCTTTCGATCCCGCGGCTGGCCTCAATACGAATACGTCGCTGACCGCCTTTGCGAGCGCCTCCGATGGCTGGCTCTCTGCGCAAAAACAGCAGGCCCACAGCGCCGATACCTATCAGAGCGCCATGCTCAGCCAGAGCACCCAGGCTCTGTCGAATGCAGTCGGCGTGAATCTCGACAGCCAGATGGCCAAAATGCTCGAGCTGGAGAATTCCTACCAGGCGACGGCGAAACTGATTTCGTCGATCGACGCCCTCTATACAGCCCTGTTCAACGCCATCAGACCGTGAGCGCAGATCGATGATCTCATCCGTTTCCACTTCGGCAATGTCGAACGCCTTGAGCAATTCGATTGTCGATCTTCAAAAGCGCCTGTCGATCGCTCAGAAAGAACTGTCGACCGGGCAGCACGCCGATATGAGCGTGGCGATCGGTTCTCAGCATACGCGGGATTCCCTCCTGCATCTCAGCGTAAGCGACATCGACGCAATCACTGCAAGCAACAATGTGGTTGCTTCTCGCCTCGAGATTACGCAGACGTCGTTGCAGAAGCTCTCGACAGACGCGCAAGCCATGCGAAGCGCGCTGATGACGGCTCAAAACGGCATCGGCAACAGGGGCGCGATCATTCAGCAGGCGCAAACCGCACTCGGCGCCATGATGTCGGGCTTGAACGCTTCGAGCGGCGGCGTGTTTGTCTTTGGCGGCGTCAAGGGGGGCACGGCGCCGATTACGGATACCGCATCGGCGCCGCCGAGCGCAGCAAAAGCTGCCCTCGACGCCGCTTTTACCAGTAATTTTGGCTTTCCGCCCTCGGATCCGCTTGTCTCCACGATCACGGCGTCCCAGATGGACGCCTTTATTTCCGGTCCTATGGCCGCTTTGTTTTCACCGGCTAGCTGGACCACGGACTGGTCCTCGGCGTCGAGCTCGCCGCTGCAAAATCGCATATCGATCACCCGCACGAGCGCCACTTCCGTTACGGCGAATGACGCGTCGTTCCAGAAGCTTGCGGCCGGCTATACGATGCTGACCAGTCTCGGCGCGAGCAATCTGAGCAAGGATACTTTCCAGGCTGTCGTTACGGCGGCGACGAACGCCATCGATCAAGGCGTATCGGGGCTTACAAATTTACAGGAAAAAGTCGGGGTCATGCAGGCCGACGTCAAAAGCGCTCTGGACAACATGGCGACACAGAAGGATCTATTGAGCGCCCAGATCGGCGCGTTGGAGGGCGTCGATCCTTCGCTGGCCTCTGTCACGGTCACCAATTTGATGACTCAGATCGAAACGTCCTATTCGCTGACGGCCCGAATTCAACAGTTGAGCCTTACGAAATATCTCTAGCGCGCGCTTTCCGCTCGCATGGAATCGTGCGAGCGATGAATGCGCGCAGATTCAAAAAGCTGGAGCGCATTCTCTTCACAAAAGTCTATCAACTTTTGCGGAATGCGCTCTAAGTTTTGCGCCTTGGCCGGCTTTCAGTGGTGGCCACGCGCCCGGAGGACGCAACGAGAGCGTCCTCATTCGGGAATTTTGCTGGCTTTATTTGCCCGTGGCTTCCGTTTGTGAAACAAGAAGGTATCCAAGGAACCGCTGCGAGTCGATCGGGTCATAGCCCAGTTGCTTTCGCAGCTTTTTGCGCAGCTTGCTGATGTGGCTTTCGATCACCGTTTCTTCCACTTCCTCGTCAAAGAGGCCGTAGACGGCGTTGAATACTTGAGTCTTCGTCAGCCGCCGGCGCTTGTTCAAAACGAGCAATTCCAGAACGCGCCTTTCCCGGCGCGGCAGCGGGAAGGGCTCGCCGTCGATCACCGGATCGCGGCCATCGAAGAAGACTTGGATGCGGTCGAATGTCGCATAATCTTGCCGAGCTTCGGCGCGCCGCCGGATAGCGTGAACACGCGCAAGTATTTCACGCACGTGAATCGGTTTGCGGACGACGTCGTCGACGCCCGCGCTGAACAGGCCCAGCGTTTGCTCCAACGATAGCGTGTCGTTCATCGCGATGACAGGAGCCTGGGAATGCCGCCGGATAACCCGCGGGAGTTCTTCCCGATCCGGGCAATCGCCAATCAAAAACGCCTCAACCGCCTGCAAGTCCTTTTCACGAGCCGAGTCGACCCACTCCAAGAACTGCTCGAAGCCGAACCCCGTAGAGAACACACCCTCTTGACCAAACCGACTAGTATACGCACTCGTTACTATTTCCCTTTCATCCACAATGATTAACATTCGGCGTCTCCCGGCGGATGGGCGAGCATGTCGGGCAGTTCATGCGAATCGACCCCTCTACTGGGTGTAGTCGTAACCCCAGAGGGTCGTCAACGGCTAAGACCTAAGTCAAGGCTTGCCATTACTGGCGTCGGCCCCGCCTGCTAAATGCAGCTTCGCGTAAGGCGGGCTCGTTATCTTTCGAGCGAATCCCTGCGGCGTTCCCGAGAAGAGAACCAAGAATGCTTTCGTCTTATTATGTGTCTTTGTCGTCACAGCTCGCTCTGGACAAGCGCATGTCGACGATTGCCATGAATGTCGCCAACGCGAATACTGTTGGATTTCGTGCAGCGGGCGTTTCTTTCGAGACGGCTCTCTCCAAATCGGGCCCCGCGCAAACTGCTTATGCTTCCACCGGGAAGGATTTCATCTCGACGGTGCAGGGTCCCGTCACAAAGACCGACAATCCGCTCGATGTCGCCGTGCAAGGATCCGGTTGGTTGGCGATCCGAACCCCTAATGGCGTCGCCTACACTCGGGATGGCCGCCTGAAGATGCTGCAAACGGGCGAGCTCCAGACGATCGAAGGATTTCCAGTCCTGGACGCCGGCAATGCGCCGATCGTCCTCGATCCGACGCAGGGCCCGCCGATGATCTTCCGCGATGGCATGATCAGTCAGGGGGCCAATCAGGTTGGCGCCCTGGGCCTGTTCTCGATAGATCCCAGCGCCGCTCTGACAAGGGGCCCGAACTCCAGCGTGATACCGTCAACGCCGGCGACGCCTATTCTCGAATTTTCCGTCAATGGCGTGTCGCAAGGGTTTCTCGAGGGCGCCAATGTCAATCCCATAACGGAATTGACAAAACTTATCGCCACCTCCCGATCATTCGATAATGTCACCTCCATGTACGACACGCTGGATTCGGCCCAGCAAAACGCTATTCGCACGCTCGGCGGCGCCTGAGGCGCCCGCATGTCCAAACTCGCGCAATTGCAGCGTTCGGCCGAGCTTTTCGCTCGCACGGAGCGACAGATCGCCATCTCTGGCGCGGTGGTGGAGGTGACGCCTACTTACTTCAGAACGGCCGGGCTCTCGAAATTCGTCAAGCTCGGCGATTGCGTTGGCGTGGAAACCGCGCGCGGCGAGACGCTCGCACAGGTCGTGCGAATCGACCAGAATGGCGTCATCGTCAAGGCTTTCGAAAATAATTCCCCTGTCGGGCTAGGTTCGAAAGTGCGCTTCGTCGGTCCGATCGAACTCTTGCCGCATGAGTCGTGGAGGGGCAGGGTTCTCGACGCTTTCGGCCGGCCGGTCGATGGGCAAGGGCCTGTCTCGGCCGGCCTGAAGCCTTATTACCTGGATGCGCCCCCGCCCGCGGCAATGCGCAGAACGCCGATCACGAAACCATTGCGTACAGGCGTCCGGGCGATCGACGCATTCACGCCGATCTGTGAGGGCCAAAGGATCGGCATTTTCGCGGGTTCGGGAGTCGGCAAGTCCACTTTGCTGGAAATGCTGTCCCGCGCGGGTGGTTTTTCTGTCGCGGTGATTTGTCTGGTCGGCGAGCGCGGACGCGAAGTGCGCGATTTCGTGGACACGGTGATCTCCGCCAACCCCGGCGGCGTCGTCACGATCGTCGCCACCGCCGACGAAAGCCCGATGATGCGGCGAATGGCCCCGCTGACCGCCACTACGATTGCCGAGTTTTTCCGAGACGCGGGCGCCTCTGTGGTTTTGATCGTCGACTCGGTGACGCGCTATGCCCACGCCGCGCGCGAAGTGGCGTTGGCGTCGGGCGAGCCGCCTGTCGCCAACGGCTACACGCCAAGCGTTTTTGCCGACCTGCCGCGCCTGCTCGAACGCGCGGGGCCCGGCGAGGATGGCGTGGGCGCCGTGACGGGAATTTATTCCGTCCTCGTGGACGGCGACAACCATAATGATCCCATCGCCGATTGCATCCGAGGCACGCTCGATGGGCATATCGTTCTCGACCGAGAAATCGCCGAACAGGGCCGCTATCCGGCGATAAACCTTCTCAAATCCATCTCTCGCCTTGCCGATCGCGTCTGGACGCCAGACGAACGCGAGATGGTGATGCGGCTGAAATCCATGCTCGCGAAATTCGAGGAAACGCGCGATTTGCGCATGCTCGGCGGGTATCACGCTGGCGTGGACGCCGAGCTCGATCGCGCGGTCGTCCTCTCGCCGGTCGTATATGACGCCCTGCGGCAAGCTCCTAAAGACCCGCCAGCCGTTGTGGCGCTCGAAGAATTGGCGGAGCGGATCAATCGCGGAGGAGGGTGAGGTCTCCGCCTGGCGCGCTTTGCGCTCGCACGGAATAGTGCGAGCGATGAGAAAACCCGCAGATTCAAAAAGCTGGAGCGCATTCTTTTCCGCTGAAGTCTATCAACTTTGCGCAGTGCGCCCGCGCCAGGCCATGCCTTCGCGACCGGGCCAAAGCGGCGTCGGAGCCCCTGGCAGGGTCCAGCTTCGCGAAAGCTGCGCCGTATACATTTGATGAAGCGCAACGACCGAGATGTTTCGGAATGTCTCCCTCGAGGGGCGGCGCGATCGAGGATGTCCATGACCGCCGATGAAGCTTTCGAAATCCTGCAGGTCGAGAAGGAGTTCATCGAGAAGGCCGGACCGGCGGTGCTACGGCTGAAGCTGATGGAAATCGGCAGCCTTTGTCGGCGACGTCTTGCCGGCGACGAGGCCATCGAGGCGGCGCGCACCGCTGCGCAGGAGCTGCGTCGACTCATCGCGGAACGTCCCTGTGTGTCCCTTGTCGATTTCAAGGCGCGCGACAAGGTTCTGGAGGCAAGCGCTGCGCCCCAAGGCTGGGCAAAAACGTCGGGTTGGACCGCCGTGCTGGCTTCTCCCTTTTTTCGAAAGAGGATCCCAACGGAACCCGCCCTCTCGGCGCATCGGGGCGCTTGCCGGGAGGATCTGGCGAGAATCGCGGGCGACGCCGATTTGGATCAACGGGACGTCGTGGCGCTGGACTGCGTATTGAACAAGGGTTACAGCCCGAGAGATTTGCGCGAGTTCAGCTTTCTGATGAGCGGCATGTTCGATTCGCCGAGTGAGCCGACCCGCTTCGTCAAACGCGCAAACGAACTTGCGAACCGCTACGCGGCTGCCCTCGGCTGCGAGTCCAAAAGCGAGCAAGGCGTCGCCGCGCGCGAATTGGCTTATAAAAAGTCCGCTTGACGCTCCTGGGAAAGGCCTTGGAAGGTCCTGCAGTTGGTTTCCAGCCTCGCACGTAGCATCCTGGTGACGCGTCCGGCAGAAAGGCGCGCTGAGACCGGTTAAACGCATTCTTAATTATAGGCCGTGTATTCATTTGCTCGTGGCTCGCCGGAATGAGACTGTCGAGCTGTCGAGCGGGCGTTGAAATCAGCGACGCCTCCGATGAAGACAACGGATCGGATCGAGTTTCCGAGGCATGACGCCAATTCCGTCGAACCGGTGGAAGTCCGGTATGTCCCTCTTGTAAAGATTTATCGAAAGGGATCGACGAGTCATGTCGAGCATCAACACCAACCCGTCAGCCATCACCGCGCTGCAGTCTCTGCGCAACACGCAGAATTCGCTGAGCGTCGCCCAGAAGCAAATTTCGACCGGTCTGAAAATCTCCAGCGCCTCCGACAACGCCTCGACTTGGTCGATCGCCGAAACGATGAAGTCGGACAAGGGCGTGATGTCCACGCTGAGCGACTCGCTGAATTTCGCCGGTTCGACGCTGAACGTCGCCGCCAATGCGCTGACCGGCGCGATCTCGGTCGTGAACAGCATCAAGGACACTGTCGCCCAGGCCCTGACGCCCGGCGCTGACCTCGCCAAAATCGGCACCAAGCTCGCTCAGCTCGGCCAGCAGCTCTCGAGCGTCGTCTCTTCGGCGAGCATCACCGGCATTAATATGCTGGATGGCTCGACGACGACCACTGTTGCGGGCGGCGCGGTACCTGGCGTGAACTTCACTGCCTCCTATAAGAATAACAGCGGCGCCGCTGCGTCCAGCGTGGGCTTCATCTCCCTTGCCACGACGGATCTCACCAACGCTGGCGGCACCGGCATTCTGCAAGCCGCGACGGCGGTCGGCTCGACCGCGACGACCAACTTCACGAGCCTCAGCGCCGCCGACGTGGCCGCGGGCACCGTGGCGGACACGCTGTCCAATGTCGATAAGGTGATCGCTGATCTGACCACCTACGCCTCGCAGATCGGCGCCGTTCAGTCGCGCGTCGCCTCGCAGGCGGCCTTCGTTCAGTCGCTGAATGACGCTTTGACCTCGGGCGTGAGCTCGCTCGTCGACGCCGACATGAACGAGGTTTCGACGCGCCTTCAAGCGCTCCAGACCCAGCAGCAGCTCGGCGTTCAGTCTCTCTCGATCGCCAACCAGAACTCGCAGCTGATTCTCAAGCTGTTCCAGTAATCTTTCTCACCGAGAAAGAAATAGGTGGCCGCCCGAGGCGATCGGGTGGCCATTTTGTTTATTTTTTGTTAAGCGTCGTTTAACTGTCTGTTAATTTTTACATTAATGCGGGCAGCCTCGCACAAGGCTAGATAAGAATTATCCTTCCGAAGGGCCGGGGCGAGCATCTGGCAGTCCTCGCGCCCGAGAGATTCGGAAAGGCCGGCATGTCCAGCATTTTGACTAATCCTTCGTCCTTGCTTGCGCTTCAAATGCTGCGTTCGACCCAGATGTCCCTTGGCGACGCCCAAAGGGAAATTTCCACCGGCCTCAAAGTTTCCGCGGCCTCGGATAACGCCTCGACATGGGCGATCGCCACAACCATGGGCTCGGATCAAGGCGTCACCAGCGTGCTGCACGACTCCTTGGGCGAAAGCGTCTCGATTCTGGCCGTAGCCTCTGGTGCGGTGACCAGCGCTATCTCGGTCATGGACAGCATCAAGAACGCTGTCGTACAGGCTCAGACGCCCGGGGCGGACCTCGATAAGATTGGCTCCTACCTCACTCAGCTTGGCCAGCAGTTGTCGAGCATCGTCGCTTCTGCGTCGCTCATGGGCCTCAATCTGCTCGACGGTTCGACCGCCGCGGCCGGTAAGGTGAGCTTCATTACGTCCTACAAGAACAATGGCGGCGCCGCGCCCTCTCAAACCGGCACGATCGACTTGCTCACGACGGCCCTCGTCAGCTCCGGCGCGGGGTTGCTGGAATCGGCGCAGGCGATCGGCGCCGTCACGGCGACCGACTTCACCAACCTCAACGCCGCGAATATCGGTTCGGCCGTGGCCGCCGACACGCTTTCCAACGCGGATTTGGTCATCGCCAAGCTAGCCGATTACGCCTCGCAGATCGGCGCGGTGCAGTCGCGAGTCTCGTTGCAAATAACATTTACGCAGTCGCTCCACGACGCCCTGAAGACGGGAATCAGCTCTCTTGTGGACGCGGATATGAACGAGGTTTCGACTCGACTCCAGGCCCTTCAGACCCGGCAACAGCTTGGCGTTCAATCCGTATCGATCGCCAATCAAAACTCCCAGCTCATCATGAAGCTGTTCCAATAACACAATCTGATCTTTTATCCCGGCCCGAAAGCAGAAGTTTGCCTCGATGGAACAAGTTTCGCTCGTCTTGGACAATCTAAAGAGCCTCGGAAGCAAGAAGCTGGCGGCTCTCGCATTGGTGTTCGGCTTGATTGTCAGCGTCGTGCTGGCTGGGACCTATTATCTGTCGCGACCCAACGAAGAGACCCTCTACGCCGGCCTCGATCGCGACGACGTGAGCAGGATCGGCGCCGCTTTGAAGGAGATGGGCGTCACATTCGACGTCAATCCGGAGGGCACCGCCGTTCTGGTCCCTTATGGACAGACAGGCCGCGCGCGCATGCTGTTGGCCGAGCGCGGCCTGCCGCAGAGCGCCAACGCTGGATATGAGCTGTTCGACAAGGTCGGCGCTCTGGGCCTGACGTCTTTCATGCAGGAGGTCACGCGCGTTCGAGCGATCGAAGGGGAGCTTGCTCGAACCATCCAGTCGATGCGGGGCGTGAAGGCCGCGCGCGTCCATATCGTCATGCCCGACGAAGGTTCGTTCCGCCGCGCCAAACAACCCCCATCTGCATCGGTTGTGATACGGACCGAAGGTCCGGACGACTCGAGCGCCGCGCATGCCATTCGCCATCTGGTGGCCTCTGCGATGCCCGGCATGTCGATCGACCAAGTCACGGTGCTCAACACCGATGGAATGATCCTCTCCGCCACAGACGGCGATCCGTCGGAAGCCGTTCCGACCAAAACGCTGGCGCTCGAGAAAAGCGTCGCAAAAGACATTCAGGACAATGTTCGACGCACATTGACTCCCTATCTGCGTCTTCCAAATTTTCAAGTGAGCGTGCGCGCGAGGGTGAATACCGATCGCCGCCAAACCAATGAGACGATCTACGATCCCGAGTCGAAGGTCGAGCGTTCGACGCGCACGGTGAAGGAGTCGTCGCTCTCGCAAAACGCCAGCAACTCGTCGCCCACAACTGTTGAAAGAAACGTCCCGCAACCGCCGCAACAAAGCGGAGACGGAAAGCAATCCAACGACGAAAACAAAAAGCACGAGGAACTCACCAATTACGAGGTTTCGACGAAGACCGTCACGACGGTCAGCGGCGGTTACACGGTTGAAAATCTGGCGATCGCGGTTTTGATCAACCGGGCGGCTCTGGCGGAGGCAGGCAAGCCGGCGCCGAGCGCGGATGTGATCGAGCGGCAGGTGAAGGAAATCGAGCAGATCGTGGCGTCCGCCGCTGGCGTCAGAAAAGAGCGGGGCGACGTCCTGAAGGTTTCGGCCGTCGAGTTCACCTTCAATGAGCACGAGATGAACCCGGTCGAGTCGCCTGGGATCATCGAGACTCTGAGTCACTACTTTGGCACGATGATCAACGCGGCCACGATGCTCGCGATCACCGCAGCCCTCGTCATCTTCGGCCTCATGCCGGCAACGCGCGCCCTCCTCGCCGAAGCGCCCCAGGTCAATTCCCTTCAGTCTTCTCCATTGCTCGGAATTGAAAGTGAAGCAGCGGGGGACGAGGATGAAGGTCTGCTCCCGCAGATGAACGCGCCGACTCTGGCGTTCGACTCTGATCTCGAACCCTTCGCCGGAATTGGGGGAATGGGGCGCGTCTCGTCGCGCCAAAAGCTGGAGCAGCTCATCGAAATAGATGAAATGCAGGCCGCTTCGGTTCTGAAACGGTGGATGCGATCGGATGAAGCGGCATGATACAGCTTCGCCCGATCGGGTCCTATCTTACCAACTTCGACGCTGGGATGGCGGAGGCCGAACAGGTTTTCGCGATTCCAGAGGCAGCGCCCATGTTCGCCCTGGAGGCCGACACGCCGCCCAGCGAAGATCTCCTTGCCGAAGAAAGGGAAAAGGCGAGGGAGGAGCTGCGAGCCGAACTCGAACGAGAATACGAGGCGAAGCTCGAAGAGGAACGGCAGGCGTTCGAAAAAGAGCGTGAAGCATTCGACCAGCGGTTGGAAGCCCTTCGAGCCACATGGGCGGAGGAAGAAGGAACACGAATCGCGCAGGTGATCCAACACGACATCGAATCGTGCCTCGGGAACATTCGTGACGCGCTCGGGCATATATTGACGCCATTCCTGACACACAGTGCGCTCACGCGTTCGCTGGAAGACTTTATCGAGACAGTGCGTTCGGCCGCTCTGGACGAGGCAAATCCGCTCGTCGAACTGCACGGACCGCCCGACCTGCTCGACGTCGTGAAAGAGCGCTTGTCCCGAGAACAGATATCGTTGCGCACGGTCGAGACGGACGGCGTCGACATCGCAGCGAAAATAAACAGCACGCTTATCGAAACGCGCATGGAAGAATGGGTCCGGCGTCTGCGCAATGGAGAATAACCGACAATGAGCCGCGAAGACCCGAATGACGTGATTATTGTCCGCAAGCGGCACGGCGATGGCGAAGAGGATCATCACGGCGGCGTTTGGAAGCTTGCCTTCGCGGACTTCATGACGGCGATGATGGCGTTTTTTCTCGTGATGTGGCTGATCAACTCCACCACGAAGGAGACGAAAGCGTCGATTGTCCAATATTTCAATCCGGTGCAACTCGTCGACTCGAAACCCGCCAAAAAAGGTCTTCAAGATCCCAAGGATAGTGGTCAGGGCTCGAGCATGCAGCGTACCGTTGAGGACAAATCTTCAAATCAGCGGCAGTCGGGCCAGGATACGGCGGAGGCGGACGCCGCCTCTCTGCACAAAGATCCGATCAAGGCGCTCGATGCGATCGCCAAGCTCGATCCCCCTCCTGGCGCAGGGGCCGGATCACCCGGCAATACGCTGCCTGATCCATTCGATCGTATGGATCAGCGGGCAATGCCCGACGAGGCCGCTGCGAGCGCGCCGAAATCGAGCCCGCAGAAAAAAAGCGATGCGCAAGAACGACAAAACCAACCCGCTACCACCACTCCAACCAAGGCCGACGCCAACGCCAACGCCAACGCCGCAGTCGGGAGCGCGATCGAAACGGTCATCAAGGCCGAAGCGCAGGGAACGCACGCGGTCCCGAAACTCGAGGTGAAAGGCGTCGAAGACGGCGTGTTGATCAGCCTGACGGACGACGCCAACTTTTCAATGTTCGACGTCGGTTCGATTAAGCCGAAGCCGCAGTTGGTCCGCATTCTGCAAAAAATCGGCGGCGTTCTGACAAAGCGCCCCGGCAATATAGAAATCGGCGGCCATACAGATGGACGCGCCTACAAGTCTGGGTCGTATGATAACTGGCGATTATCCGCCGATCGCGCCAACATGGTCCTTTACATGCTTGTGCGTGGCGGGCTGCCCGAAGCGCGCGTGACGAGAATTTCCGGCTATGCCGATCGACGCCTGAAGACGCCTGAAGCGCCGCTCGCTCCAGCTAACCGCCGCATCGAAATCCTTCTGCGTGGGGATCGCAATTGAAGCTCCGCCGGCTCCTCGCATCGTTGTCTATAGTCGCGCTTAGTTGCACGGCAATACAGGCGCGCGCATGCGACCTCGTCGGTAGCGTATGGGAGTTGATAGAGGGGCAGGACCGCGTTGTCGCTGGCGAGACCTCGCGTCAAGCGAAGATAGCGCCGCGAATCGAGGCCTGCATCTCGTCGCTTTCGGCCGAGAATTGGAAAGAGCTGCGAAATTACCGGGCCGCAGTCATTTATGTGTTGGCTGGCGGCGGATCGGCGCGCCTTAAACGACTGTTGCAGGATCACACGATCGAGGAGAAAGACCCGCCGCTTCTCTCAGCGAGTCTGGCTTTTGCCGACGGCGATCGGCAGAACGCCACGAAACTGATGACCCCGCTGGACGTAAGAAGCTACCCTCCGATCCTCGCGGGGCACTTGGCGCTTGTCAGAGGAGGGTTGTTGATCGGCGTCGACAACAAAGAAGCCGCGAGGTCGTTGGCCTATGCACGGCTGGCGATGCCGGGGTCTCAAGTCGAGGAGGCGGCGCTGCGCCGTGAAATAGCGATAAGCGATCCGAGCGTCGAGATGGACCGGTACTTGCTGCTCGCGAGGCGTTACCAATTCGTCTATTCGCATTCGCCCTTTGCTACGAAATATTGGCAGGCGTTAACCGGGGCGCTTTCCAAGATGGGCTTGGGAGGGCATCTGGCGGAGCTCGAAGAATTATTTAAAGCGGCGCCTGCTGGCTATGGATTCGAACTCCACGCTGCGCTCGCTCGTACGAGCATTCAAATGTCCCGACCGGACGTTTTGAAGGCGCAAACACAGGCCGCCGCGGTTTTCGCTGAAAGCGCACAGGCGAAAGAGCGCATGAAGCTCTATCAGGCGGCCCTTCGCGTGATGGGCGGCGATTCGCCGCCAAGCGATTCTGATCTCAAAGACGTCGACGCTTCTTACTTGAATAGAGAAGAAGCCATGATCTTGAAGACGCTTCGGAGCGTTGGCGCGAGGCTTGGAGCTGGGGACGAGCCTGCACCCGCGCAAGCGGCGACGGCGTCTCACGACCGAGACGACACGCCGCAATTTCAGAACTTGGAACAGTCGCTCGAAGACTCGGGAAAACTCCTGGAAAGGGCGGGCCGCTAATGAACTCGTTGACCATGCAACGGACCACTCTACCGGACAGCGGCATTGCTTCGACGATGAACCGTCGCGAGCCGTCCGACTCGAATGGAGCGCAGGCTTCGACCTTCGAGGCGCAAGTCACCGCGCTCCATAACGACGCGAGCGCAGAAAAGGCGCAAGAGCCCTCACATGGCAATGCGCGCGTTAGCGAGGGTGGCGACGAGCAGGCGTCGGACCGCCCGGGAACGCCCCGTCCGATTGTCGAAAGCCTGACTATGCTGCGACTATCGCGGTTGCAAAAGGCCGATCAGAACGATCAGCCGGCTGAAAAGGACAAACCAGACGAGGCGGCTGCTTTTGAAGCAACCGGCGGAGAGGCCGCCAGTTGGCCGTTGAGCGCGCTAGGCCCCAGCCAATTATCAGCGCTCTTCGCCGGATTTGGAAAAACCAGTGACGCTGGGGCTCCCGGCGATTCGGGTGCAACGGCGTCTGGCGTCGAAGCATCTGGTTCGATGATGCTGGACGAGCTTGCGGCTCTTTTCCCCGCGATGCCCATTGTGTCGGGCAATCCTTCGCTTCCGACTCTGTCGCCGGCGATGGCTGACGCGGCCCAATCGGCTGCAAACACTGAAGAGCCGCCAAAGCTCGGGGCGATTGAATCAGCGAACGCTTCTCTCTCAGTAGCGACAACGGCGCCCAAGCGTATGACACTCGAGGATTTCATCGCGCGTTTGCCAGATGATCTGGCGCAGGCGCTCTCCGGGAAGATCGTCTCTTCGCAAGGCGCGAACGCGGAAGGCGCGTCGCTCGCCGGCGCCTCGACGTCCGCTCTAGCCGCGACGGGAACGGAGGAGTCGACCGCGTCACCAAAATTGACGATCGTGTCGCTCGCCACGCATCTCCCAGTTACGCAGACGCCAGTTTTAGCTATGGAGGGCGCCTCCGTCGGAAACGCGGATTCTATGGACGCGCCTCCTTTTGCGGGCACCGATAAATCGAAGGAAGAATCTGTTTCCGCCGCTGCGAATGACGCTTTTGGTCTGCAGCTCGAATCGCCGAACGCGGCGGCAACGCCATTGTCGGTTGGTTCGCCCGCCTCCGAAGGCAGTTCTGTGTCTCGCAGCGTCTCCCAAGCGACAGCTCCGGCCTCCATCAAAGCAATAAGCGATCACGCGAAGGATAGCCCTACAAAAGTTCTGACGTTCCAATTGGAGCCCGAAGATCTCGGCGCCGTCACTGTGAGAATGCAGCTCACGAAGACACGCGTTTCCTTGAAGATCGACGTGAATTCGGCGGCGGTACAAAACCTTTTGACGCAGTCTCGGGATCAACTCTCTCAGGCGCTGAGCGTTTCCGGCCACTCCGTCGACGATATAGCCATCAGGGTCAGCCCCGCTCCCGTTCCGTCGGATACCATGAACGATGCGCGCCAGAATGACTCTCAGGCGCCGTTCGATCAACGAGGCGAAGGGGGATCATTTGGCGAGAACGATGGCGCGGGAAACAATCGGGATGGCCAAAGCTTTTCACGCGCGCCGCGAAAAGACCAGTCCCAGGAACATGGCGCCGTGGCGCGCGATAGCGGCGCTTCTGGCGCTTCCGGCGTCTATCTCTGACGCACGAGCGGACGTTCGGTCCGGAACGCCCAGCAATGTGTGCGAGCGCGAGATGATTCGCGCCGCCCAAGAGCATAACGTACCGGTCGCGGTGCTTTACGCTGTCGCCTTAACGGAGACCGGCCAAAAAGGCGATCTGCACGAATTCGCGATGAATGTGGGCGGACGCCCGGTTTTTAGTCCCTCTCTACCGGAAGCGGTCGCTGTATTCGAAAACGCTCGCGCCCGTGGCGTCAAGCTGATCGACATCGGCTGCATGCAAGTCAATCATCATTATCACGGCCGCATGTTCAAGTCTGTCGAGGCGATGTTCGATCCGCGTCAGAATGTCGATTATGCGGCCACGTTTCTGCGCGATTTATACCGAAGCGAAAAGACCTGGACGAGCGCCGTCGCGCGGTACCATGCAGGGCCAGGCAATGCGCCTGCTCAAAAAAGCTATGTGTGCGCGGTTATCGGAAATATGATCGCCAGCGGATTCGGTTCCTGGACAGAGCAGTCGAAAGCTTTCTGTACCATGGTTCGCAGCGAAATGGCTTCACGGCGTTTTTGACGCCGTGAAGGAATAGCTTTCCAATTATTGCACGACGATTTCAGCCTGCATCGCTCCGGCGTTTTTGATCGCCTGCAGGATCGAGATAATATCGGTCGGCTTGAGACCGATCTGATTGAGCCCCTTCACGAGCGTCTTTAAATTTGGCCCCGCGAGGGTCGCGACCTGCCCGGCCGGTTCGGAGGCCGTTACCGCGGTCTGCGACGTCACGACAGTCTGCCCATTCGAGAAAGGCGCCGGCTGCGACACTTGCGGCGACTCTGTTACGCGGAGGGTGAGACCGCCATGCGTCACGGCAACGGGCGAAATTTGAACATCGGCGCCGATAACGACCGTGCCCGAGCGTTCATTGATGACAACCTTGGCGGGCGTGCTCGGAGATACGTGAAGATCGCCGATTTCTGCGAGGAAACGCGTTGCGTGGACGCCGGGAGGAAGTCGAAGGGCGACAGTTCGATTGTCGCGTTCGACGGCTGCAGCCGCATGATAGCGCCGCTTGGTGAAATGATTGATCGCATCTGTGATCTGGACGCTGGTGGCGAAGTCCGGGTTGTGGAGTTCGAGCGCAAGCGTGCCGTCGCCTGAACTCGGCCGTGGCGGCTCCTTCTCGATAGTCGCGCCATTGGCTATTCGCCCAACCGTCGCGACGCCATGGGTCAGCGTTTCATTTTGGCCCGACACAGCGAAGCCTGATACGGCAAGCGGTCCTTGCGCAATCGCATAAACGGCGCCGTCGACGCCGGTCAAAGGCGTCAGAATTAGCGTGCCGCCCATGAGCGACGATGCATCGCCGAGCGAGGACACCGTCACGTCGAGCGTCGTGCCCCAAGCGGCAAAGGGCGGCATTGACGCAGTCACCATGACTGCCGCGAGATTCCTCGTGCGCATGAGGTTCATTTGCGGCGGACCGCCTGGAGTATTTGGGCCGTTATTGAGATTGACGCCCATGCGGCTGAGCATCGACGACAGGGACTGCTCGGTGAACGGCGAGTTCCTCAACGTATCGCCGGTACCCTGCAGACCCACGACGAGGCCGTAGCCAACAAGCTGGTAGTCTCGAAGACCGTATGTCGAGGTGATGTCTTTGATTCGCACTCCCGCGAGCGACGTCTCCGAAGCGAGCAGAAATACGCCCAGCACGAGCCAATGACGCTTCATCCCTCGTTGACCTTTACAGTTCCATCGGGCTGAACGACGCCGACGACGACCAAGTTGCTATCCTGGTTGCGCACGCGAATGAGATCGCCCGCTGCGCCAGCCTGCATGGCCATTCCGAGAGCAGTGATCGTTAGCCCATCCTCGGAGAAAACAATTTTGACCAGCGTTCCGATCGTGATCAGGCGCGGGTTATCCACTGCGATCGTGAGAATGGGCTGACCGGGCAATAGGGTTCGTCGCGCGATCTTGCCGACGAGATCCTTTCGCGATTCGACGACGCCGCGTCGCGCCCCCGCGTCCAGCGGGGCCTCCATGTCGTCCAAAACACTGTCGTCGAGCCGGTCTCCCGGATAGATCGTTACTCGAGGCGTGGGAATGCTCCTTTCCGACGCCAAAGATGACGCAGCGCAAAATTGCCCCGCCGCGGCGGCCACGGCGACAGCAAGCATGAATCCCCGGGGCCGCGTCGCCATCAACGAATTCCCTTCGTGATCGTGCCAGCCATGTCATCGACAGTCTGGATGACCTTGGAATTGAGTTCGAAAGCGCGCTGGGCCGAGATCATGCTGACCAGCTCTTTCACCGGATCGACATTCGAGCTCTCGACATAACCTTGCGCGATCACGCCGTAACCGATGTCGCCCGGGACACCCACGACGGGCGTGCCGGAGGCAGCGGTTTCGCGAAAGAGATTGCCGCCGAGCGCTTCGAGACCTGCGTCATTGGGGAATGTTGCGGTCGTAAGCTGCCCTAATTGCTGCGGCGCCGTTTGGCCGGCGACGACCGCGGTGACAAGGCCGGATTGTGACACCGAAACGCTTACGGCGTTGTTCGGGATGGTGATTGTCGGAGACAGCAGATAACCGTCGACCGTCACAAGCTGGCTGTTCGCGTTCGTGCTGTAGGAGCCGGAACGCGTATAGAGAATCTCATTGTTCGGGCCGGTGATCTGAAACCAGCCGGATCCGTTGATGGCAAGGTCGTAGCTGTTGCCAGTCTGAGAAAGAGGGCCTTGCACCTGGAGACTGCGAATCGCCGCCAGCCGCACGCCGAGACCGGTCTGCGATCCTTGCGGCACGATAGCATCGCGCCCCCGGTTCGATACGCCCTGCAGTCTTTCCGCTTGATACAGCAGGTCGGTGAATTCCGCGCGAGAGCGTTTGAAGGCGGTCGTATTGATGTTTGCAATGTTATTCGAGATCACCTCGATGTTTTGTTGCTGCGCGCTCATTCCGGTCGCCGCAATAGCAAGGGCCCGCATTTTGAAACTCCTCAGATCGCCATTTTGCTGATTTCTTGATAGGCGTTCACGGCCTTATCCCGTACCGCGATCATTGTCTGGAGCGAGCGCTCAGCAGCCATTACTGCGTCTACGACTTGCAGCATAGAAGCCTGACCGTGAATCCCGGCGATCGCTGCCGATTCGCCATTCTTGATCGTATCGGCTCCTTCGTTAGCCAATTGTTTCAGCACGTCGCCGAAAGACACGTCCGAAGATGCGACCTTCGTCGATTGTGCGAAGGAAGTCGCACGTTCGACGGCCTTTGTCCCGTAGGAGAGGCTGAGGGCGGAAATCTCACTCACGAATTATCCTTTCAGGAGATCGATCGTCATAGAAAGAAGATCGCGGGTTTGTTTCATGGTCTGAAGGTCGGCTTCATAGGCGCGATTCGCTTCGCGCATGTCCGACATTTCGACGATCATGTTGACGTTCGGTAGCGTAACATTGCCGTTTGAGTCAGCCGCCGGATTGCCTGGGTCGTACTCGACATTGAAAGGCGAACGATCGACGCCAACTGCGCTCGTTCGGACGAGGGCGACGCCAGAGGCGCGATCGAGCTCGCTGTTGAATGTGACGGTCTTGCGCCGATACGGGTCTGCGCCGGCCGTTTTTCCGCTCGACAGGGCGTTGGCCAGATTTTCCGAAACGACGCGCAGCCTGGTCGACTGAGCGGCCAGGCCCGATCCGGCGACTTTGAGCGAGGCGAAAAGCGGATCCATGGGACTTACCCTTTGAGGCTCGAAAGCCACATCGCGTGGAAGGTCTTGAGCACGTTGGTATCCATCGAGAAGTTGTTGCGGACGTCGCCGGCCTTGATAAGCTCGGCCTCGAGAGAGACGTCATTGCCGGAGTGTGAGACTTCCCACGCCTCGCCGTCCTTGGCTGACACGGATTCTCCCGATGGCGTGATCGATTGATGCGATGCGCTTGTCGTCGCCATTTGAAGGCCGGCACTTTTATCGAGCACCTTGGCGAAATCCGAAAGATCCTGGGCTTTGTATCCAGGCGTGTTGGCATGCGCGATGTTTTGCGAGACAATCGATTGCCGGGCCGAGAGCCACCCCCTCTGGAGGTTCAAGAGGCCGAAGAGATGAACAGGCTCCATATCGCTCTTTTCCTTTCGTTAAAGAATTTATCCGGCATCGCTTGCGTCGGACTGAACTGAGCAATTGATAGAGAATGGAGCCTTATGACAGCCGACGCCGATCGACTTTCGTCGATCGGCGTCCGTGTTCATCTTGGGGAGGTCGGCCTATCGCTCAGGCCGCACGAGCGTCGGTAACATGGGGTGCCACACGAGGTTCGGCACCCGAGGTCTGCTCATTCGACACCCGGCTCTCGATGGCGGCGTCGAGCTTTTGCTGGAGCGTGTGCGCCGCAGTCTCGCACGGAGCTTGCGCGACGTCGTATATCTCATTCATCTGCACGATAAAGCGATCAATGGCCTTCAGTGCGCGATACTGAGGAAGATTACCCAGCTCAGTCAACATCTGAGCATGTATTGCCTTCAATTGCGTCATCGTCTGCATCACGCGGCTCCTTCAGCGGTAACGCAAAATTAATCGCCGCACCTAACGCGAGGCTTGCCACAACGGTTGAGGCTGATGGACCATGCAACCCGCAACGCTCGCGCTTTTCCGCTCGCATGGAATCATGCGAGCGATGAAAAAGCGCGAGGGTTCGAAAAGTTGGGCTGCACTCTTTTTGCAAGAGTCTATGCACTTTGCGGAATGCGCTCTAGCGGGGGATCTCGTCTTTCGGAACGAAAGTGAGGTTTTTGACCAAGGTTTCTTTGATTCGCGTGTTTCCAAGGCGGGCGTTCACATTGGCGGTGATCTGCTTCGTCAGTGAATCGATATCCATCTTTTCGAGCTTCGCGAAGTCGATCTTGGTGTCCGAATAAATAAGCCGGAAAGCCTCATCCATAAGAAATCCTTCGGGGTCGATTTCGCCGCTCCCGTGGCCCTCACTCGCCTCCATAACAAACATGAATTCGACGGAAACATATCCTCTGAGCACGCCATTAGAGATGACGGGCACGGAAATGGGTTTAACTTTTTTCGTCTCCGTTTTCACGGGATGATCGGCGGCGGCCGGCGTGCTGGTCCGATGCGCCTGCCAATAGGCGCCGCCATAAGTCGACGCCAGAGCGACGAGGCCACACCAGAGGCCCACCAGCACTGTGCGGATCATCCGAGCCTCTGGGTCGCCCGGAGGGAGACGTGACGGCAATAGGTGCCGTCGGACTCTTCAGCGCGGATCGTATCGATTATCAGTCTCGAAATTTCCGACGCGGCCTGCAGATGCTGCTTCAAGACTTCGCCATTCTGCGCCAAGCTTTCGTTGAGGCGTTGCAGAGCCGAGAGTAATTGTGGCGAAAGGGATGCGACGCTTCGCGACACGACCATGAATTCCAGCAGCGCATGATTCTTTTTTGAATTGAAGTTTTCGAATTCGACCTTATCTCCGGCCAATAGCGCTTTTGTCTCCGCGCGCGCCAGAGCATCCATCCGCTCGATCCACCGCATGAGAGCAGCTTCGGCTGGTGAGTGTTCCACAAGCAAGTCCCAACGCCCATTGTCTGGCTGAGATAGAGAGTCGTTCACGAGTTTACGTGGCCCCAAGTGAGTATCGAACAATCTAGGAGGTCTTCGAGGGCGCGATCGGTTGCGCCGAGGATGGCGACGAAATTTTCGCGTCCAACATCTTGTTCAAGCCGATAACGCCGGAAGCCGCGAATTTCGCCGAAAGTTGCTCCGCCATCATCGAGCGCCACACGCCGCCAGCGACGCCGGAGCCGAAGTTTTCGTCGTCTTTCGGAAGGAGCGCCTCAAAAAATGTCTGAAGCACCAACGCTTCGAACTTCTTCGCGGCGTCCGCAGCGGAATTGGCTGCGGCGGGCGCGACGGCTGCCCCGCTCGCTGGCGTCTGATAGGCTGCACGGAGCCCCACGCCGGCTGCGCGCCAATTCGAAGAAGAACCGGATACATTTGCTTTGATGGGGTTTTCGCTGGAGAGCGACGCAAAGGAAACCGATGGCGCGTTGGCTGCGGCTTCGAGGCGGCGCAGAGCAACCTGCTGACGCCGCGGGTCCGCCGCTTTTGCGACGTCGACGATGAGATCCGTCGATGGAAAGATAGACATGCCACGTCTCCGGAATTTTCGAAAAGATATGATATTGTATGTGACTTACTCGACGCTGGCGTCGCGGGGCGTCGAAAAGCGCTCCAAAATTGCCGAACGCTCCCTTTCGCTTTCCTTACGCGTCGCCTTGTCATCAATTCGGTCGGCGTATTTATCGATACGTTTGATCTGCTGTTTGAGAATTAAAGCCGCATCGCGGCGGCGGGCCAATTCTGATTCGAGCTCCTCACGCTGTCGGGAAGCTTGGCGCAGGCGATCTAGGACGAGCGTCGAAAACGCCATCGCGGTTGGATCGTCACGCTCCAACATCCGCTGGAGGTCGCATATTTGACTATCTGTTTCCTGCAATCGCTTCTCGACCGTGGCGCAGTTAGCCGTTTCCGCCATCAAGCGGCGCTCCTGCAGAGCGAGCAATTTCGCGATACGCCGTTGTTTCTCCCGCAAGGGACTTATCCTTTCGCCAGCCAGGCGGCATATTCCATCGCCAATTCGCCCAGTGCGTCCGAACTAAACGCATACAGGAAAGCGAGTCCCCCAAAGATGAGAGCTGGCGTCACCGCGAAATAGACCGGGACCATCGGAGTCATCTTATTGAGAAAAGCGACCGCAATGTTGCTGATGAGGCCAAATATGAGGAACGGGCTTGCGATGCGAAAAACGACAAGATAGGCCTCCTCCAGCGCCTTTAACACCTCGCGGAGCATGCTTTCCGATGATTGCAACGCGAATGGAGCCACGTGGTCATAAGAGATCCCGATGCCGCGAAGCAGTTCCAGGTGTAGATCCATCGCAAAAATGAGCGCCGTCAGGCCGACTGTGACCAGGGCAGTCAGCGCAGGCGTCGGTTCGGACTCGTTGATCGGCGCCCCAAGAGCGTTTCCGAGGCCGATCGAGAGCGTGACGCCAGTGAACATGGTCTCGACCGCAAACAGAAACATTCGGCATGTCAAGCCGATGAGGACGCCGATGATCGTCTCCGACACGCATGCAATTGCGGTTGAGACCAGCGGAGCCGCCGAAATCGGTTCGACGAGCCTCGGCCATAGGTAAATCGTAACGGGCGCAGAGACGGCAATGGCAATATATAGCTTCACGCGCACGGGCGCGCGGTCACTGCCCAAACCCGGCAGCATCATGATGCATCCCGCGACCCGGCAGAACACGACGAACCAAGCCTCGAGAATCAAGTCGAGTGGCGCGTTCAAGATATGGTCCCCAGGGAACGAAGCTGCACTCCGCATGCGATTTCAAGGTGCGACAACACGGGCTGCGCGGGATAGAGCCGGCCAACGATCAGCCGTACGAAGGGACGCGCGTCAGGCGTTGTGACAATCGCGAATATTTCGCCTTGGTCGGAGTATTTCTGCACCGCCGCAATCGCGTCCTGGCTGAACCGTTCGATCTGCGCCGGATCGGCGTCGAGGCCGATAATATCGCCTTTTGCATCGCGCTTGAGATGCTCGTGGAAGAACAGGTCCCACCGGCTGCCGAGCCTCAGAACGCTCAGCACGCCGTCGACCGCAAGCTCGCCGCAGATTTGTGAGGCGATGCGAACGCGAACATGTTCGACGATGGCTTCCGGCCTGCGCGCGAAGGGCGCGACCTCGGCGACCGCTTCCAGAATCATTTCGAGATTACGTATCGAGACGCGCTCCCCAAGAAGAAGCTTGAGAATGCTCTGCAGCGCCGAGTTGGAGATGAAGTTCGGCACGATTTCATCGAGAAGCTTGCGATACTCCGGGTCGAGCTTCTCGAATAATTGCCGCACGTCCTTATAGGAAAGTAGCTGCGAAAGATGGTTCCTTAGAATCTCGCCGAGGTGCGTCAAAAGGACAGACATCGGGTCGATGGGGTTGAAGTTCTGGCGTCGCGCTTCTTCGACAAGAGCGTCGGCAATCCAAATCGCCCTAATTCCAAACGCGGGATCGCGAGCTTCTTCGCCAGGCAGATCGGGCATGCGTCCGTTCCCGACGACGATCATATGTTGCCCGAGACGGAGCTCATCCGAAATGATCGTCGTGCCGTGAATTCGGATCTGATAACCCTTGGGTTTGACCTGAAGATCGTCCGCCATTCGGATGTCGGGAATAATGAAACCATAGAGCTTCGCAAAATTGCGTCGCATCTTTCCGACACGATGGGTAAGCTCTTCCTGGGAGACCAGAAAGCGCGTCCAAAGCTGCTTTCCGAGCAGGAGCTCGACGCCCGCCGGGCGCAGCGCCTCTGCAAGGGAGGTCTTGCTCTCCTGAAGAGCGCGCTTTTCCTCCTCGGCGCGGCGCATCTGAGTGTCTGCTTCGCGCTTCTTTGTCTCGCCGCTCACCTTTCGCGCGATAAACGCCATCGTCAGGCCCAAGGCCCCAAAGGGCGCCATTGGAAGACCCGGCATCAGGGCCAGCACAAACATCAAAATCGAGGCGACGAAAATCGCGTTCGGATAGCCGCCGAGCTGACGGACGATATTCTGTTCGGCGGAGCCGCGCGTGCCCCCTTTGGAAACGAGAAGGCCCGCCGCCAGCGAGACGATCAGGGCGGGGATTTGAGATACGAGGCCATCGCCGACGGAGAGCTTGGTGTAAACGTCGGCCGCATTGGCCAATGTCATTCCATGACGCGTTACGCCGATGACGATGCCGCCGAAGACATTAACCGCAAGAATAATGAGTCCGGCGATCGCGTCGCCACGGACGAATTTTGAGGCGCCGTCCATCGAGCCAAAGAAGGCGCTTTCTTCCTCGAGTTCCCGGCGCCGATCCTGCGCTTGCCGGTCATCGATCAGGCCTGCCGAAAGATCTGCGTCGATCGCCATCTGCTTGCCCGGGATCGCGTCCAGGGTAAAGCGTGCGCCGACTTCGGCTATGCGCGTTGCGCCTTTGGTAATCACCAGGAAATTCACGATCACGATGATCGAAAAAACGGTGAGACCAATGACGAAGTCGCCGCTCATCACGAGCCGGGAAAACCCGCTGATGATATAGCCGGCGGCGGCAGTGCCTTCGGCGCCGTGTGAAAGGATCAGTCGCGTCGTGGCGATGTTCAGACTTAGCCGGAGAATTGTAGCGACGAGGAGGATCGTCGGAAAAGAAGAGAACTCGAGCGGCTTTTGTATCCAAAGGCTAACCATGAGAATGAGAACGGAAAGCCCAATGGAGAACGCGAGGCCTAGATCGATCGCGACCGGCGGCATCGGGAGAAAGAAGACACACAGGATGAAGATAATTGATAGTGCGAAGCCGATGTCGGTCGGTCGCCGAGTCGGTGCGCTTGCTTCCGCCATTTTCATCATGGCTTTTTATCCTGTCTCTTCATGAGCGGATTTCTGACGGCTATTTTAGTAACCGGTCTCGATTCGTGCGTACAGAGTTTCGGTAAATCCTTTGATCTTCCCGCCGATAAAAGGAGATGCGAGGCTGAGAACGACCAGCATCGCAAGCATTTTCGGCACGAAGGTCAGCGTCATTTCCTGAACTTGCGTGAGCGCCTGAATCAATGAGGCGACGACGCCCACGAGCAAAGCGGTCCCGACCAAAGGCCCAGTGATGAGCAGCACGGTCATGATGGACCGTTGCAGCATTTCGAGAGCATCGGCTTCGTTCATGATTGTTAGCTGATCGTTACGCCGGACCCGATCGTTACTTTTGAGCCGTTCGTCAGCGTGGCGACGAGGCCTGAGTTCGTGATCGACATGGACTTGATGACGCCGTTGATGCTTCCGTCCGCGCTTGTAACGGTTTTTCCAATTGCGTTCGATGCTTGATCGAGGCGAGAGGACTCGAGCAGCGAGGTCAGGAGCTGATTGCCTTGAACGGATTGTTCGACAGAAGCGAAGGTGGCTAGCTGCGTAACGGTTTCCGTTGGATCCATCGGCTTGGTCGGATCCTGGTGCTGTAGCTGGGTGACCAGCAATTGGAGGAATGCGTTATAGTCGGCGAGACCGCTGCCGCCGGTTGTTTTGGTGGTCGCAGACGTCGTTGAGTTATTGACGGAGTTGACTTGCATTTATCGACCTCTCTAGCGCTATGCGGCGCAGCCCGTCTCCGACTGCGCCATAGCCTCGGTTTCGAGCGGAAACAGGCCACGAAGAATCTTGAGAGCATCGAAGTAACGCTTGCTTTCGATAAGCTTGGCCACAGAGGACAAGCCCTCGACAATGCGGGGATCAGGCATCGTCTTCGAGCACGTCGCCAGAATATCGCGTGAAAGGTAGAGCGCTGCGTCGATGTCGTTTGGAGAGATGAGCATGAGTTGCACAGCAAAATAGAGCTGCTTCAAGGGCGTTGTGGCGTCCGCGGCTTGCATCACGTGATTTTCGAGAAGAAAAGTCACGTCGTTGAGCAGCTCGATGCACACCTTGCGATCAACTCTGAACACGGCTCCGTTGATATAGATCTTTTCGCCACGCTTGAGAGAGATATTCATTTGATCCTCATTGCAGCCCGTCGGCAATCATCCGGTTGATTTCGATTACGCCGTCGAAATTCGCGGATTCGCCCGAGTCGATCTTGTCGAGTTCGCGTAAAACCCATAGGCCGATGGAGATCAACGACGCTCTGAGCGAGTCGGGCAGGCGGTTTTCGTCATTGCTGAGGTCGAGAATGAAGGTTGTCCAAAGCGAGCGTACGAAGTGAGTCGCCTCGAATGATTCGGTGGTCTTAACGCCGCGAATACGCGCCATCGACAGAAGCTTGACGCCTTTTTCGAGCAGCTCCTTCTCGCGCTGGCGAGCGGCGGTATAAGAATCACTGGCGATTTCGTTGTAGAGTCTCTGGTACATCCTGCCTCACCGAAGATTGGGCATTGTTTTTTCCCGCGCATCGCAAGCGGCGCCAGCTAGGTTCGAGAGGCGCGCTATTTCAGGTTGGTGAGAACCTGCATGATATCGGAGGCGACTTGGAACACCTGGCTGTTTGCCGTGAACGAGCGTTGCGCAACGATCATCGACGACAGTTGCGACGCAAGGTCGACAGTTGAGCCTTCCAAGCTCGAACCTTGAATAGTGCCATAGCCGCTCGACCCGGCCGCGCCGATAAAGAGCTGGCCCGATTCCGCGTTGGCGGAAAATACATTGCCGGTTTCACTTGTGAGATTATCGGGGCTCGCGACTTTGCCCAAGGGAATCTCATAGGCCGAGATGGTTTGGCCGTTTGCGAGCTGATAGCTCAAGGTCCCGGTCTTACCGACGTGAATCCCGTCGATGGTCGAAGCTGCATATCCGTCGGCGTCATTATCGGTCGGAGTATAGCCGCCTCCGAGTTGCGTCATCTTGGAAAGATTCAGCGACATGGCGCCGCCGCCTGGTACGTTGAGCGTTACAGAGCTCGGGCTTGTTAGGCTTCCATCTGTCGTGCTGAAGTTGAGCGTCTGCGTCGTTAGAGCGGCGCTCGCATATGGAAAACTGCCTCCGGAGGCTGCGTCCGCGTGGTTGTAGGCGGTCATCTCCCATGTGTTGGCGCCTGTCTTGGCAAAATAGAGATCGAACACCACGGCGTTGCCGAGGTTGTCGTAGACGGTTAGAGACGATTTGCCGGCGAATTGGGCGCCTACCGTGTTGGTGGAGGGCAGGTTGGCGGCGGGGACGACACTGGAGTTCGAAGGGAGGTTGGCGCCGAATATGCCCTGCGTCGTTGGGCTTGAATACATTTTGTTCATGTCGACCTTGATGGTGGACAAGGGGCCTGACATGCCAAGCTTCGAGTCGTATCCCATCAGATAATAGCCGGCAGAGTTGACCAATCGCCCTTGAGCGTCGGGAACAAAATTGCCAGCTCGGGTAAGGAAAGTTTGGCCAGCGTCGTTGGAGACGAGAAAAAAGCCGTTGCCGGAGATAGCGAGATCGGTGGTTGTGCCGGTGGTCAACGGAGAACCCTGGAGAGACACTTCATTGCGTGTAACGGTCGTCACGCCGCCGCCGACAGAGTCGTAGCCATTCAATACCGTCAGGAAATCGGTTCGAGCGTTCTTGTATCCGGCCGTGTTCGAGTTCGCGATATTTTTGGAAATTGCCGCAAGCCAATCTGTTTGAGCCGACATTCCCATAACGGACGTGTTGAAAAGGCTGGATCCTGAGCTCATTGCACTATGCTCCGTTACAGACTGAATCTGCTCGACGACAATTCGTAAGGCCCGTAGCTTACGCGAGACTGCGAAAACAATCGGGGCAGGGGCTCTGATCCAGTGCAGTTAATGGATTGAAAATCGGTAGGCAGCTATTTTGAGTCTCGGTCTTTGGCAAAATTGCCTCTCGAAAGAGGCTATGAGCGGTTCACCATGGCAGAAAACGGACGCCACACGGTTCTCGACGCGCAGAAGGTGGACGAGAAGAAGTTCCGTCGGATGTCGTTTCTGCGAGATGGGCAGGCGTTGACCTATACGGTCAAGACCGTGCAATCGGAACGCAGGCAGGAAAAGAGAGTGGCGGTCCGCCTGCAATCAGGCAAAGTCCTCGATGTCGACGGGCGTTTTCTTGCCGATTTTCTTTTCGTCAATCGTGGCTCTGGCGGCGTGCGCATAACGCTTACGCGTCATCTGGCGCTCCCGAGGAGGATCTGGCTATACGAGGATCTCAACCATATTTGCTGGGGCGCTGAAGTGGTATGGCAAAACGGCGGCGTTGTCGGCTGCCGCTATAGAGGTTCCGACGTCGCGTTGGACGAGCGCCTGCTGCGTCGGTTCAGGGCCAAATATTATGCCTTGCGTTGAACCGCACTGAAGTGGCGAGCACAGGGCAGATGCCGAGAGATCATATTGGATAGGAACGCACGAGACTGCCAACCAGCAGATGCCAACCGTCCATAAGGACGAAAAACAAGACCTTCAACGGCAGTGAGATCGTTGTTGGCGGCAACATCATCATGCCCATCGACATCGTCACGATCGAGATGATCAGATCGATTACGAGAAAGGGCAGGACGATGAGGAAACCGATCTCGAAACCTCGCCGCAGCTCCGAAATCATGAAGGCAGGGATCAGAACGTAAAGATCCGGATCGGCGGAGACATTGGCCGCAGCCTTGTTTTTCGTGAGGTCCTCGAACAGGCGGATGTCCTTGTCGCGCACATTCGCCACCATGAACGATCGAAACGGCTTGATAATCTTGTCGACCGCTTCGGGTTCGGCAATTTTGTTCTCCAGCAGAGGTTTGAGCCCAGCGTTCCAGGCTTCGTCGAACGCGGGATGCATAACGTAAAAGGTCATAAAGAGAGCAAGGCTGATCATGACGAGATTCGCGGGGGTGCTTTGCAGCCCAAGACCTGCACGCAAGAATGAAAGAGCGATAGAGAAGCGGGTGAAGCTCGTGACGGTGACGAGGAGGCCGGGCGCAACCGACAACACGGTCAGCGCCGCGACCAATTGAATGATTCGACCGGAGGCGGAGGCGCTGCCGGCTGGAATTAGCGCATTCAGATCTAAGGTCTGATTTGCTCCCCAGGCGGCGGTCGGGACAAGGGCGAGGAGAAGGATGATCAGAGCGCGCTTCATTGCACCACCAGAGATTGGATGACGAGCTCCTGAACAGCGCCTTCCGAGCGGATAGAAGCGCGCTCCGAAAGTTCTTCGTTGAGCCTGCGCAAGCCGGCGCTTCCTTCGATCGAGCGAAGGGAGAGACTCCGCAGATAAGCGACGATATCTCCGGTCAGCTCGCTTATGAGAATATCCGGATGCGTGAGTGTGTCGGGATCATAGACGATAGCGACTTGCAGTCTGATCCAACTCGAATTGCCATCCGACAGGTTCGTGACGATTGGCGCGAGCTCTTTCAATGCGGTCTTGCCCGCTTTGCGCGCGCTCGCGCGTGACGGCGTTTCTCCATGAGCGTGAGTGGAAGAAACATGCTTGCCATCGCCCGCCGGGGCCTCACTAGCTGGAGGCTCGGGAGATTTGAGGGGTTCGGGCGTGCGCGCAAGCATCATTCCGACAAAAGCGCCCGCGATAGCGATCGCGACCGTCATTGCCAGCGTAATTGCAATGACGGTCATAGTGTCCGACGCAGTTTTGCTTTCGGTGTCGCTCATGAGCCTCTGACCTTTGGCCTTTTGCTAGAATGGCCAAGCGAGATCGTAAAGCTGCTGCCCGAGGGCCGGTTGCTGGACCTCCATCAAACGTCCGCGTCCGCCGTAGGAGATGCGGGCCTCGGCGATTTTGTCATAGGCAACGGTGTTGTCCTTCGAAATATCGCGCTGGCGCACAATGCCGGCGATGGTCAGGACGCGCATTTCGTAGTTGATTCGAAACTCCTGCGACCCCTGAACGACAAGATTGCCATTCGGAAGGACAGCCGTGACCATTCCCGCCACGGAGAGCTTTATCTGTTCCCGTCTGTTGATCGAACCCTGGCCCTGCGTGGAGGTCGTCGAGTCGATTTCGTTTTCGAAGTTGCCCGTAGCGTTCACGGGTCCGCCGCCGAGGAAGCCGGGCAGGAACGCCGCCAGATACTGCCATTTGGTGTGGACTTTCGAGTCGCGAGAGCGGTCGGTGGAATTACCCACGATCGCCTTGTCGTCCATCGAGATCGTGATGGTGACGAGATCTCCGACAGTCATTGCGCGCACGTCGCGAAACATATTGATGCGGTTGTCGTCGAAACGCATTCCCCGACCTGGGGCGGGGAGTCTCGTTGCCCCAACGGGGAGATTCTCGTCAAAGGGAGTCAAACCGCTGCCAACCGCCGTCATATGAGGCTCGCGGCCGATGTCACGCGGGTCAGTGGCGCAGCCGCAAAGAAATAGAGCAAGCAAAGCGGCTAGTTTTTTTGTCATTGCGGCTTTCCTGAAGACTTTGCCGAACTATACGCAGCCAGTTTTTTAATGAGGCCCGCGCCCCTGGATGCGGTCATTTCCGAGAGGATTTGGCTCGAGGCTTTCGGGTTCAGGCGACTGAGCAAGGCGATGGCGACATCGTCGTCGAGCACCGCGAATTGCGCAGCCGCTACGTCTGGCTTCATTTTCGAGTAGACGGTGACGAGGTTCTCATCGGCTCTTTTCAGCAACGCTTCGTATTTTTCGAGGACTGCCTCGAGCTCGCGCTTTTTGGCTTCGAGTTCTTCTCCGCGGCGCTTGATCAGCGATTCCAGCTCACGCAGGCGGGTTTCTTGCGCCGCCATCTTGGCGGTGGATGCGGCCTTGGCGACACTCGAACAATAGTCCTGCCCGTTCTCGCGATCGGCGAATGGCCTGTCGCCGGCTTGGCCCTCGACCGCGTGCGCCTGGCCGAGATAGGCGCTGGTCGCGCAGAGCAAAGCCAGCAGACATATCGAGGGTAGCGCTCGCATGGCGGCAGGAAACATGAACGTAGATCCGTTCCAGGTAGGGCTGTCTGCGCAGGTGAGTTCATTCTTTATGGAGCGCAACTTGCGCGAAGCTTTCCGCGTCTGTGGGCGCTCGGAGACGTGGTGCGGGGGCGCATAAGAAAATTTTAAGCGGAACGCATTAGTTAATCCAGAATGGGGAGACCCCGAACGCAGCGGCGGGGTTGATCAGCATGACGCCGTCCCCCGCTCCTCCGGTCCATTCCGGGATGTCCCTGTCAAAAAATCCCTAGCGTTATGGTCGGGAGCTTCCGAGGACGGCTTGCCCTTCGTCAATAACGCGCAGGCCGTTCACTTGGTCCGGATAGCTCCGATTGCGGCGGCGGGCGGCGCTATGCGGCGAGGGCGACGTCGAGACTGCAATCCTGCGGTGCGGTCGTCGATCGAGCGTTTGGCGATTCGAGTGTCCGAGCCAACAACGAAACGGAAGGTTGTGAGGAGTTTCAAATTATGAAAAACCGCGCCGAACTGACTAACGCTCAACAGCCTTCCGAATATATTGCCTTCCATGTCGGCGAGCAGACCTTTTGCATCGACATTATTGCCGTGCGGGAGATCCGCGGCTGGTCTCCGGCGACGCCGCTTCCACAAGTTCCGTCCTATATTCGCGGCGTCATCAATCTCAGAGGCGCGGTTCTTCCCGTGATCGATCTCGCCGCGCGCCTTGGCCTGCCGGTAAGCGAACCAACACCCCGACACGCGATCATCGTGCTCCAGCATGAAGGCGCGGTTGTCGGCCTGCTCGTCGACGCCGTCTCCAACATTCTCATGTTGGCTCCGTCGGCGATCCAGCCGGCGCCGGAGGTGGGCGCTGATCCGACCCGCCTCTTCATAAAAGGCATCGTCGCCACGGAGGACGAGGTGATCAGCATTCTCATCATCAAGAATCTCCTGCCGGAGTCGAGCGAGGCCGTTGCGGCTTGAGATGCAAGATCGGAGCATTCCTGGCATGAACGACATTTCGAATGACAGCGGCGGGTTGTTCTCGACACTGAACCTCCCTCGAACGCTCGATCTACGCGCGGCGGCGCCGCTCGCCGCTGATTTCGGCCGCTTTCGCGGGCGGCCCCTCGCCATCGATGCGTCAGAGGTCGAAAAAGTCGGCGCGCAATGCGTTCAGGTTCTCGTTTCGGCGCAGCAGACATGGGCGCGCGACGGAGTCGCTCTCACCCTTTCGAACCCGTCGAGCGCCTTCCTTGGCGCGCTCGAAATACTCGGCATTCCGACTATCGGCGAATAGGAAATCGAGAAGATGACGAAAACGATATTGACGGTCGACGACTCGCGAACGATGCGTGAGATGCTACGCATCGCGCTTGCCGATGCTGGATATAACGTCGTTCAGGCGGAGGACGGCGTTCACGGGCTGGAGGTGCTCGAGACCGTAACTCCCGACGCCATCATCACCGACATCAACATGCCGCGCATGGACGGGTTTGGATTCATCGAGAACGTGCGCGTTCACGAGACCCATCGCGCTCTGCCCATTCTCGTCCTGACGACCGAAAGCGACGATCAAAAGAAAGATCGGGCGCGCCGCGCCGGCGCGACCGGATGGATCGTAAAGCCTTTCAATCCAGCAAAACTCGTCGACGCCATTCGTCGCGTTACGGCCTGAGTAGGGGATGATCTATGGATCCGATGGCGGCGATCAGGCAGACGTTCTTTCAGGAATGCGATGAGCAGCTCGCAGACCTCGAAAGCGGGCTTATCAAGATAGATGAGGGCGACCGTGACCCCGAGACGGTCAACGCCGTGTTTCGCGCCGTTCATTCGATCAAGGGCGGCGCCAGCGCCTTCGGCTTCGACGATCTCGTCGAGTTCGTGCATGTTTTCGAAACGACGCTCGATCTGCTGCGATCGAACCGGATCGAGGCGACCCAGCAAGTCGCCGCTTGCTTTCTAAGATCATCCGACGTCCTTGCGGATCTGGTCGGTGGCGCGCGTGAGGGGTCCGCCGTGAACCCCGATAAAGTCGCCGAGGCCAAAGGCGAGCTTCAGTCGCTCTGCGAAGCAGCCGGCGGAGAAAGCGATGCTGCTTCAGACGCAGATTTCGCCGATCTGGACTTCGAGCCGGTCGCTATTTCCCTTGACACTATCTTCGGGGACTTCGACGACAGCGAGCCGGAGCCGCACCGCTACGTCGTGAGCTTCAGACCCCGGCCGGCGCTTTACGCCAAAGGGAATGAGGCCTTTTTGCTGTTGCGCGCGCTTGGAGAGTTGGGCTCATTCCGTGTGGCGTGCAACACCGCCGACACGCCCTTTCTCGATGAGCTCGATCCGGAAGGCGCCTATTTCTCTTGGACGGTTCATCTCGAGACCAAGGACGACGCGCGGGCGGATATTCAGGCTGTCTTCGAATTCGTGGAGTTCGATTGCGACCTGTCGATCGAGGATGAGAATGACGCGCGGCAAGACAGCGTGATCGAGGACGTCGAGGAGCCGGCGGTTTTTATCGAGGAGCCTAAACGCACCGTCACGACTCATGACGCGCAAGCAGCGGCCATAGTTCCGGAAGCCGCGCCGCAGCAGCCTCAGCCACAAGCGCAGCCGTCGGCGGAGCCTCGGAAGAGCGAGCCGTCGTCGCCGGCGCCGCAGCCGACGATCCGCGTCGACCTAGAGCGAGTCGATCGCTTGATCAATCTGGTCGGCGAGCTGGTGATAAATCAGGCGGTTTTATCGCAGCGCGTTTCGGAGGCGGGCCTGTCGCGCGCGTCTTCGGTGATGATCGCGTTGGACGAGCTCGAACAATTGACGCGCGACATCCAGGACAGCGTGATGGCGATTCGCGCGCAGCCTGTGAAGCCGATCTTCCAGCGGATGTCCCGCGTCGTTCGTGAAGTGGCGGCAATTACGAAAAAATCCGTGCGACTCGTCACGGAGGGGGAGTCGACTGAAGTCGACAAAACTGTGGTCGAGAGGCTCACCGATCCTCTGACGCATATGATTCGCAACGCTGTCGATCACGGGATCGAATCGGCGGAGCAGCGACTCTCGGTCGGCAAGCCCGAAGAGGGAACGCTCAAATTGTCGGCGATGCACCGATCTGGCCGGGTTGTCATCGAAGTGTCGGACGACGGCGCGGGCATCAATCGGCAAAGGGTCCGGCAGATCGCAGTGTCGAAAAATCTGATCGCGCCCGACGCCCTGTTGAGCGACGAAGAAATCGATAATCTGATTTTCGCGCCGGGATTTTCCACGACCGAAACCGCCTCGGCGATTTCGGGCCGCGGAGTCGGGATGGACGTGGTGAAGCGGGCCGTTCAAGCCCTTGGCGGTCGCATCTCTATTGCGTCGCGCCCGGGACTGGGATCGACTTTTTCCCTGAGCCTGCCGCTTACCCTGGCCGTTCTCGACGGGATGGTCGTAACGATCGGCGAGCAGACCTTTGTGGTTCCTTTGACGGCGATTGTCGAAACGATGCAGCCGAAGAAGGAAAGCGTGCACCTCATCGGGTCCGGCACGCGCCTGATTCGCAGCAGGGACGCCTTTATTCCGTTGGTCGATGTTGGCGCGGTGCTCCACAACCGCCCGAGCCTCGTCGATCCGACCACGCAGGTGGCCTTGCTGGCCGAGTCGGAGTCGGGCGGCAGATGCGCGCTGCTGGTGGACGAGATTCAAGGCCAACGCCAGGTGGTCATCAAAAGTCTGGAAGCGAATTATGGGCGTGTCTTCGGCATTGCGGCGGGAACAATCCTCGGAGACGGCAGGGTCGCGCTCATCATCGACGTCGACGGGATCATCAATAGTTTGCGCGCGGACAGCGATGCGGCGGAAGGCCTCAATCTCGCAGCGGAATGATGGCAGTCGTTTCGAATCTCGGCGATCGACACGGTAAGGGCGATTAGATGAGCGTTTCGATGCCTGGAAGACAGATTCAGATCTCCGGCTCCGGTTCCTTTCCCTTTACGGATCGCGACTTCCGCGAGATCTGTTCGATGTTGCACGAGGATGCGGGAATCTTCCTCAGCGACGCCAAAGCGCCGCTCGTGTATTCGCGTCTCGCGAAACGCTTGCGGGCGCTCGGTCTGGAAAGTTTCCGCGACTATTGCGAATTGGTGAAAAGCCGGGAAGGGGTCGACGAGCGTCAGAAAATGCTCGCCGCCCTGACGACGAACGTCACCAAGTTTTTTCGCGAGCCGCATCACTTCGAGAGTCTGAAGAAGCTCGTCGCCGAGCGTGCGGGAGCGGTGCGCAAAGGCGCACGCTTGCGTCTTTGGTCGGCGGCCTGTTCCAACGGGCAGGAACCGTTTTCGATGGCGATGACGGTCCTGTCCGTCATGCCCGACGCGGCCGATTACGACGTCCGTATTCTCGCGACGGATATTGATCCGAACATGATCGCCGCCGGCAAAGCGGGCGTTTACGACGCGGAGGCGATGAGCGCGGTGCCGTCGTCGATGCGGTCGCGGTGGTTCGCGCCTCTGGAGGAAGGACAGAAAGGTCCCTGGGTTGCTTCGGAAGAGCTTTCCGCGTTGATCGCCTTTCGAGAACTGAATCTGGTTGGCTCCTGGCCCTTCAAAGGCCCATTCGACGCCATTTTCTGTCGGAACGTCGTCATTTATTTCGAGGAGGCCACTCAGATGAAAATATGGCAGAGATTCATTCCGATGATGGCGCGCCACGCGCGCCTCTATATCGGACATTCCGAGCGCGTGAACGGGTCGGCGTCCACCGAACTCGTCATCGATGGGGTCACGACGTACAAGCTGCGCGGAGGCGAGGCATGAGCTGCCGCGTGCTTGTCGTCGACGATTCCAGAAGCATGCGGGCGTTGATCGCGGAAACGCTTCGTCGCGATCCTCGGATCGAAGTGGTGGGCGAAGCGGCCGATCCGCTTGCCGCCAGAGACGCCATCAAGGAACTCAATCCGGACGTCGTCACGCTCGATATCGAAATGCCCAAAATGAACGGGCTGGAGTTTCTCGAACGGCTTATGAGGCTGCGGCCGACGCGCGTCGTGGTCATTTCGAGCCTGACCGAGCGCGGCGCCGCGACAACCATTCGGGCGATGGAAATCGGCGCGATGGAATGCATCGCCAAGCCCTCGCCGAAAGACCGGACCTCGTTCGACGATCTTGCGCAAAAGGTCGTGCAAATCGGCGCGGCGCCGAAGCCGATGGGTCCTCCGGTTCGCTCTCGAACCGACGATAATGGCGCAGGCGATAGAGCATATTCTCCCGACGGGCGGATTGTCGCCATCGGGTCTTCGATGGGTGGGGTGGACGCGCTTTTCACAGTGCTGTCCGCGCTGCCAGCCAATTGCCCGCCGACAGTCGTCGTGCAGCACATGCCTGCCCTGTTCACACAAAGTTTCGCCGCGCGCTTGGATCGGGCGTGTAAGGCGTCGGTCGCGGAAGCGAAGGACGGGGATCTGCTAGAGGTCGGCCGCGTGCTGATCGCGCCGGGCGGATCGGCCCATCTTGAGCTCGTGAAGCGCAGTCGAACCATTTGCAGGCTGGTCGAGGGGGACACGGTGAGCGGGCATCGCCCTTCCGTCGATGTTCTCTTCAGGTCGGCCGCCAGGGTAAGCGGCGCCAATACGGTCGGCGCGATTTTAACGGGTATGGGACGAGACGGCGCCGAAGGATTGCTCGAGCTGAGGAACGCCGGCGCGAGCACCATCGGCCAGGATGAGGCGACGTGTATCGTGTACGGAATGCCGAGAGCGGCATATGAAATAGGCGCAGTTGAGACGCAGCTGCCGCTTCACAAAATTGGTCCGCGGATTATCGCGGCGACAAATGCGGCAAAAGCGAGGGTGTCATGTCCATAGCCAACCAGATCAAGATACTCGTCGTGGACGATACGAACACGAGTAGGATGCTGATTCGTGACGGGCTCGAAGAATTGGGCATCCGCAACATTTTGCTGGCGAAAGATGGAGAGCAGGCGCTTCAGATGATGATGTCGACGCCGGCGCATCTGATCATCTCGGACGTCAATATGCCGAAGCTCGACGGGCTGGGGTTGCTTAAAGCGATTCGGGAGTATGGGCCGACGAAGAAGGTTCCGGTCATCATGCTGACCGGCCGCTCCGAGCGCGCGGTTCTCGAGAGCGCAATCAAATTGGGCGTGAATAACTACCTCACAAAGCCCTTCACCGTCGCGACGCTGAAAAAGGCGCTCGAAGCCATCATCGGTAAATTTTAATGCGTCACGCCACTCAGCGCTCCGGTAAGCGAATTCACGTCATTCAGGGCGAGTATCAAGTCGTGGATGATCCCGAGGTCGTGTTGACGACCGTTCTCGGGTCATGCGTCGCGGCTTGCCTGCGCGATCCCGAGGCGCGCGTCGGCGGCATGAATCACTTTCTGCTCCCGGGCGATATGGAGTCCTTCCGAAACGGCGACGCCGAAAGAGCCGGCGTTCACCTGATGGAGTTGCTGGTCAATGGGCTTTTGAAGCGGGGCGCGCGGCGTGAAAGATTGGAGGGAAAGCTCTTCGGCGGCGCTCGAATGATGGAGGGATTGTCCGACATCGGCGCGAAAAACGCCGCTTTTGCGCAAAGGTTCTTGACGAACGAGGGGATCAAGATCGTTGCGCAAGCGCTGGGCGGCACGCGTGGCCGGCGCATCGAATATTTCCCGGTTTCCGGACAGGCCCGGCAAATCTTCCTTTCGGGAGGCGACGACGCGAGGGTCATGAGCGAACGCGTCATCAAGCCGTCTTCCGCAGGCTCGGTTGAGCTGTTTTGAAGCGAGTGCGATGTCGATCAGCCATGGCCAAGGCGCGGCATAGAAGTCGATTTTTGCGTATCAGGGGGGAACGATCATGCCTAGCCGCACGCCGCAGCCTATTACTGAAATTTTGTCGCGGATTTCGGCTGAGTTGATAGACCTCGCCCAATCCGTCGACCGGTTGCATTCACTCGCCCAGAGCGTCGATGGCCCGGGAAAGAAGGAAAAGGACGCCTTCTTGCAAGAGGCCCAATCGATCGACCTAATCGAACAGCGGCTCTCGAGCTTGTCGCATTTTCTTGTCGAGCTCGTCGAGATCATCCCACCGGAGTGGGAGGTCATCGGAAAGGCCGCCGCGCAGAAGTTGAAATTATCCGCTCTGGCGCATCGTTTGTCGGCGCCTGAAGGGCATGTTCACCCGAGCCATGCGAGCGGAGAGTTGGAAATTTTCTAGTGTGCTGGTGGGCGTAATTGATGGTCGAGTTCGCGCATATTCTGGGAGAAGTGGAGCGCTTGTCCGAAGGCGCCGCGGAACTTGCAAGCCACGACGAAGCTTACTTGCGGCTACTGGAAATCGAGCGCTTTGACTGCGCGCGCACACGCGAGCCGCCGGCCGGCGCCCGGTCGCGCCGGGCCAATGAGCTCTACGCCGCGTCCGAATCGGACGGCTCGGCTCGGAATCACAAGCCGGCTGTCGTTCAAGGAAAATTCGAACTCACCCCATCGGAGTTGCGTCGACTGATCCTGCAGCTCAATAATCCAGCCTTGTCCTTGCTGGAGTTGCACGCGTTGCGGCGAGAACTTGCCTGGCGCTTTCATCCAGACCGTCTCACGCTTGCGGATAGACCGAAAGCTGACGACGCGATGGCGCAGCTCAACGCGCGTATCGACGCGCTCATTCAAGAAAAAAAGTCGAGCGGCCCGACGAAATAGCCTCGAGGCCAAGATAGAGACGTTTGCATTCGGTAGCTTCCATGTCTCGCGACAATTTTCTTCGCTGACGGACAGATTCTTGTAAGTTCCACACAAGCGAGATGCTTCAAATTGGCAGCCTGCGAGGACGCGGGCAAAGGCAATCTCGAGGCTTGGCTCGCTCCTCCGTCGGGCCAAGCGGCATGTATTCGCTGACTGACCCCAGAATACGCGCGTCGATAAAAATGGCGCCGCTCTGAGCGCAGGCGCGCGACGTTCTTTTCGCTGGAGGAAAAATGCAGCGTTTTCAGTGTCTGGTGATTGCTTCAGCGACGCTGTGCTTGGCCGGTTGCTCGCTGCCGGTGTCAGAAATTGGGCCAATCTTTGTTTATCCGCCGCCAGATTTCGGGCGCACATGTGAAGAACTTGCGATAGTACGGTCTCGCTTGACCCAGCGGTTAATCTTCACTAACCTTTACCAGGATAATCTTTATCGAGCTGATCAAACAACGACCCTCGGCATACCGACCCCTTTAGGCACTCCGTTCGAGGACAGCCACGCATTTCAGCTCGGCGTTTTGAAAGGCGAACTCATTCAGATCGACGGTAGAATCCGCGAGAGCCGTTGCGATCTTTCCAGGTAACGAGGTTCTGTTGCGCACATTATTTCCGAATAGGAAGTTTTTATCGCGTCTCCAGCCGCGGTGGGAGCCCAGAATGACAAAATCCACTTTGCAGATTGGACGCGTTCAAGCCGGAAAGGACGCCAGAGGCGAGGTCGTTTTGCCGTCTCTTTCCGAATGCAGACAGTTGGCGCAGGGGTTGAGAGACCAGCTCGACTCTCTCGAGCAGAAAATTCAGATGGCGCATGACAGGCTCATCGCCGACGCTCATCTGAATGGTGAAAACGAAAGGCTCGTTTACAGCGCCTCGGCGACCGTGATTTTGTCGATCGCCGCGTCCATGATGGAGTTCACATCTTACCGGATGGGGCGGCCCTTCGATGAGTCGGCTTTTCTTGCTGCGGCGCGCATCGCGGTCCAAAGCGGCGGCGAGCGTTCCGGCGCAAAATGCGAGCCGCTCGGCCCGAGCGTCGTCGCTTCCATTCTGGCGACCGACGAGAGAGACTCTCAACCGGACTGAAACCGGTCGGAATTTCGTAAGCAATTCGGCCTAACATCCAACCAACGCAGATTGGATCGAGGATCCGAAAGGGTCACCCCGGGCTGTTGGCGCCGGTTTGCAGCCAGGATGTCCCGGTGAGACGCAGTCGAGATTTTGACAGCTTTGTAAACGCGCTGGCGGTTCGGCGGCGTTCACGTGCGCCGATAAGCGCAAAGATTTAGAAAGTTGGAGCGCATTTTTTTTTCGCAAAAGTCTATCAACTTTTCGAGATGCGCTCCAAGTCCCCAAACGCCAGAATATCCGTTGGCGCTCGCAGCTCGAATTCGATGTGTTTCAGAGGCGCGCGAATGAGTATCATCGAAAAAGCGGCCGCCACTGACCGTCACTCGCGATGGCTGGCGATGCTGGCCGCCTTTCTTGCCGGCGGCGTCGCTTTCGGCTTATGGCAAAGGAACGCCGCTGAACAAAGACATTCCACCTTCATAAGGGCCTGTCCCAATCTCTCGACGAGCAATCCGGTTGCGTTGCGCACGCCCGAGGGGCGTATTGTGATCGTGAGTCTGGTCGATATTCCAGAGCAATATATGTCGGCCTTCTGCCCCGGCCCCGGCGAGCTTAGCCAGGCTCTGGGCATTTCGCCCGGAAACCCGGCGGGCAAGTGAGCGCTCCAGCTTGAGGCTGTCAGTTCCGGGCAAGCCAAAATCCTTAATGTGAACGCACGAAAGCACACATGAAGGGCGCTGCGTAATGGGCTTTTTGCTCGGTCTCGTTGTGACGATGGGTTGCATGTTAGGCGGCTTCGCAGCTCTCGGCGGCCATTTGATCGTGCTCTGGCAGCCCTGGGAATTCGTCATCATTCTCGGCTCGGCGCTAGGGACTTTCATCGTCGCCAATCCAACGAAGGTCATTCTGGACACCGGCAAGTCCATTGCTCAGGCTGTGCTGGATAGGGTCCCAAAGCGGCGAGACTATCTCGACGTCCTCGGATTGCTGCACGCATTGTTGCGCGAGATCCGCAGCAAGGCGCGCAATGAAGTCGAGCTCCACATCGACGCTCCCTCCGAATCCGCGATTTTCAACGCCTTCCCCGGGGTTTTGAAGAATCAGGAAATGACGGCTTTTATCTGCGATTACTGCCGTCTTTATATTATCGGCAATGTTCGCACTTTTGAGATCGAAAATCTCATGGACGAGGAAATCTCCTCGATCAAATATGACCGCCTGAAGCCTTATCATGCGCTGTCGGCGGTCGGCGACGGCCTGCCGGCGCTCGGCATCGTCGCGGCCGTTCTCGGCGTGATCAAGGCGATGGGCGCCCTCGATCAGTCGCCGGAGCTGCTCGGCGGTCTCATTGGCGCGGCCATGGTCGGGACATTCGCGGGCATTTTCGTTTCATATGGCATCGTCACGCCCCTCGCCTTCAAGGTGAAAGTGGCGCGGACAAAAGAATGTCATGTCTATCTGATCGTAAAGCAGACGCTGCTTGCCTTCATGAATGGGGCGCTTCCGCAAGTGGCGATCGAGCACGGCCGCAAATCCATTCCCTCTCATGACCGCCCCTCGATCGACGAGGTGGAGAGCGAGGCGATGAACGGCGCAGCCAAGGGGGCCGCTTGATGTCGGTCGATCTCTCGAGGCCGTCTGCGGGCCGCGCGCCGCTGGTTGCAAATGGCGTTGCGACGGTTGGCCGTCTCCCGGTCCTTCGCGCCATCCTCGACGACGCCGCGACGCGGTTCGAGAAAGCTTTATTCGAGACCACCGGCGCCGACGTCGACTTCCAAGTGAAAGACGTGCTCGCCGTTCGCGTGGGCGACGCCAAAGACATCAGCGCCGCGGTCGCGAGCGTCTTTCAGGCGTCCGAGCTTCGATGCAAGGTGGCGGTGGGCATCAATGCGGACGTCGCGCTGATGCTTATCGATCTGCTTTTTGGGGCGAGCGTCTCAATTCCCTTCACCCAACATGATCGCGGGCTCACCAAGGTCGAGTCGCGGGCCGTTGAATATGCGATAACCTCCTTGATAGAGTCGTTCCAGGCCGCCTTCTCGAAGGTCGTCGAGGTGTCATTCAAGTTGGAATCCACGGAGCAAACGCTCGATTGGCTTACGCTTGCCGGCAAAGGCGCAGCGATTGTGGTGTGCAAATTTATTCTCCAGGCGCAGGGTCGTCAGGGAGAAGCTGTTCTGGCGATCCCGCGCATCGCACTGGATCCGTATAACGACGTTCTCGCACGCGCGCCGAACGCCAACGGCAATATAGAGGACGCAGCCTGGGCGCAAAATCTCCGGGATCAGGTCGTCCGCGCGACCGTGAAGGTCTCCGCGGTCATGGAGAAGCGTGGGATGACCTTGGGCGACGTCGCATGTTTCCACGTTGGCCAGCTTATTGCTCTTCCCTTCTCTCCGACGAGCTTGATCCCACTGAAAAACGGTTCACGATCGCTCTTCAATTGCGAACTCGGGCAAAAAGAGGGTTTCTACACGGTTCGCATCGAGGAAAAAATCGACGGCGAGCAGGAGTTCATCAACAGGATCATCGGCAATCAACCGTGACGTTCGGTAAAATGGGACCGTTTCACGGAGAGGCGATGTCTGCTAAAGTGAGAAACCGATAATGGATCCGCAGGACATGGAACAATTCGAGCAATTGGGCATGGAGGACGCGGCCGAGCCGGCGCCTGCGGCCCCCAAAGCTCGTGAGCCGGACATGCGCCCGGGCGCTCCAAAGATCGACGCCATCTTGCAGATTCCCGTGGTGCTGCAGGTCGTGGTAGGTTCGACGACGATTCCCGTGGCCGATCTTCTCAACCTCGGACGCGGGGCGGTCATACCGCTGGACAGCCGAGTCGGGGATCCCGTCGAAATCATGATCAACGGCCGGGAAATCGCGCGTGGCGAGGTGGTCGTCATCGAGGACGACAATACGAGGTTCGGCGTGTCCCTGACCGAAATTCGCGATCCTACTCTCAGCGCTCTGCAACAATAGAACTGGTGATCGCATTTCATGGATAGCTCTCTTGCGAGCCTTCCCTCGAGACCGCTGGCGGGCGCGGAAAAAGTCGCGGCGATCTTGCTGTCGCTCGATCGCGACGTTGCGCAGCGGCTGCTCAAGCATTTCGACCAGGTCGAGCTGAGGCGCATCGCCAAAGTCGCGGCGAGTCTCGGCACCGTGCCCGCGGCCGTCATGGAGCAGCTTATCGAGGATTTGATTGGCCAGCTTTCCATGGATGGGACGGATCTGATGGGCACGCTCGGGCAGGCCGAGGCTTTGCTGATGGGCGTCGTGCCCGAGGAGCAGGTGGCCGAGATCATGTCGGAGGTGCTCGGCAAGTCGAACGAGCATTTCTGGCGGCGGCTCTCCACAATCCCCGAAACGACGCTGGCCGAGTATTTTTCCAAAGAACATCCGCAGACCATCGCGGCCGTCGCATCGAAGGTCGATCCGGCCGTCTCGGCGCGGTTCCTGGCGCTTTTGCCGAGCTCGATGCGCAATGAGGTGATGCGCCGAATGCTCACCTCTGGACCGATCTCTGATTCTGCTCTCCGCTTGCTCGAAGCGGCGCTGCAAGACGATTTGATGGGGGCGGGCGCGTCGAGCTCCTCGGCTGGCGCGAGCCGAAAGGTCGCGGCCATCGTCAATCAGATGGACAGCAATCAAATCGAGGAGATTTTGCAGTCCGTCGCGGAAACCGAGCCGGCGATCGCCGAAGATCTGAAGGGAATGCTGTTCACCTTCGAGGATATTCCGTCGCTGAGCCCTCGCGCGCGCGCCATTTTGCTGGATCAAGTCCCGACCGATCGTCTGATCGTGGCGCTACGCGGGGCGAACGAAAGCTTGCGCAGCGCGATACTTCCGTCCTTGTCCGCGCGCATGCGGCGCATGGTCGAGGCAGAGCTTACCGCCGGCGATCCGCCGCCAAGACGAGAGATCATCAAAGCGCAGCGCGCCATCGCGGAAACGGTGCTGAAACTGTCGGAGGCCGGGCTCGTCGACTTGCGTGAAAGCGCCGCGTAAAGCGGAAGGCGGTCGTCGATGTCCGAGAGCGAAGACGCAGACTCCAAAACAGAAGAGCCGACAGAAAAGAAAATTGGCGACGCTCTCGAGCGGGGTCAGACGGCGGTTTCGAAGGAGGTTTCGACCTTCGCGGGCTTCCTGGGCCTATTTCTTTGCCTCTCTTTCATCTACCGGGCATCCACAGGGCGTCTCAGCGGCACGCTGGCGCTTTTGCTGGAAAACGCGGGCACGGTCCGAATCTCGACCGGCGAGGACCTCGCAAGGTTTTTCGCCTATATCGGCGGCGAGGCGCTCAGCTTTCTTGGACCCTTTCTGGGGCTTATCGCGGGTTTGGGGATCGCGGCGTCCTTCGTCCAGGGCGCGCCGCGCGTCGCCTTCGACAGGATCACGCCCGACCTGGGCCGCATCTCTCCAATTAAGGGCTGGAAGCGGCTTTTCGGCGTGGGCGGGCTGGTCGAGCTTGGCAAATCGACCGCCAAGATCGCGATTCTTACCGGTAGCCTCGCCTTTTCCTTGATTGTCGACCGCGAGACGCTCGTCAATGCGATGCGCACCGATCCGAGATTGGCGCCCGAGCTGATCCTCACGATCCTGTTGCATCTTACCAGCGTCGTTTGCATCGTCGCCGGATTGCTCGCGGGCGCGGACTGGGCCTGGACGCGCTTCAAATGGCGGCGTGATCTTCGCATGAGCCGTCATGAGCTGAAGGAAGAAATCAAGCAGGCTGAAGGCGGCGGATTGGTGAAGGCGCGCATGCGCTCGTTGGCCCAGAGCCGCGCGAGAAAGCGGATGATGAACGCCGTGCCGCGCGCCACGCTCGTGATCGCCAACCCGACGCATTACGCCATCGCTTTGAGATATGTCAGGGAAGAGGGCGGGGCGCCGCTCGTTCTGGCGAAAGGTAAGGACCTTATCGCCCTGAAAATCCGTCAGGTGGCGGAGGAGAACCAGATCCCAGTCTTCGAAAAGAAAGAGCTGGTTCGGGCGATGTACGAGTTTGTCGAGGTCGATCGCATGATCCCCCCCGAATTCTTCCGTCCCATCGCGGAGCTCATCCACTTCCTGTCGAGCCGCGGCGGCGCGCAAGGGCGAAACGGCAATATGCGCATTGCCCTGAGGCGGCGGCTCGATTTAAATGCGCGCACTCCGCGAGCTCGATAGAAGCATCGTCCGGCGCTCTCTGGCGCCGGGCAAGCAGGGCTTGCCGCTGGAGGGGCTCTGCTAACCTTCTCCCGCAACATTGTAGCGGAGCCGGCGCGTCTTCGCCCAACCGATCGCATCCTGCGCCCCGAGGACAAAGGACTGCTCGGTAATCTGGGTGTCGTCGCACTCCGCCGCTCTTTGGAAGATGCGCGCTGCGATGGAAAGGAGCACGGTCACAGAGGCGTTCATGAACACGATATCGTCTTTGCCATTCGCCTCTATATCGTTCAAACCGCGAGCGATGGCGTTCCGAACGTCATAATCAAGTAATTCGAGCTGCCCACGAAGTGGATCTCGCAGTCGCTGACATTCTTCGATCGTCGGCATAGCAGGAGCATTTGGTGCTGCGCCGATCTGGTTCGCTCTACCCATCGTTAGACTGGCCTCGTTACCATCGAATATGCGGATTATGTCCGTGGTTGGTGAAGAATAACTTAAACCTATTCCTCTTTTGCATTGAAAAACAGGTAGTAGTGCATATGGCGATTCGCCGATGGCCGCCTCTCGATGCCGGGGGTGAGCTTACACTCGGCGGATTGTCCGACGCAATGCGCCTAGCCGCTGTAATATCCCGCGTATCTGGCGCCAGGCTGTGCGCGCTTGGAAGCTTGCAGCTCGATGGCGGTCGCGCGCCGCGCAGTCCTCGGCCGGCGCTCGAGCGGTGGACTCAATGCGCGCGAGGCCAAAGGGGATTTGCTACGAAGAGGGGAAAGTGGTGCTGCAAGAGAGGATTGAACTCTGGCATTGCGGTTTTTGTGCGTTGTAAATCAATGCATTGCGAGCGATGGTGCGAGCCGATTTGTAACATTGGAACGGCCCGCTTTTTGTTCCATTAGAGAGGTCGTGAGGGCGCTGATTTGACCTTGGGGTCTCAAGTGGGTTACTGATTCGATGCAGCAACGCAGGCCTGCGCAACGACCCAAAAATTGCGACGATAGCCTTGTCCCAAGTCCTTCTGATTAGCGTTAGGCCTCGCTGGGTTGAGCAGATTCTGAGTGGAAACAAATCCTTTGAGCTGAGACGCCGTCCCCCGAAACTCAGCACTGCCATAAATGCACTAATCTACGAATCTGCTCCCCATTGCAGATTGAGAGCTCAATGCAAAATGGGCCCAACTCATATCGCCGCACCGCAAGCGATATGGGACCTTGCAGGTGAAAAGTCTTGCCTAAGCAGGGCAGAGTTCGATCTTTATTTTTCCGGCTTGAATTCAGCGAGCGCAATTAGAGTTTCCGACGTTAGGGAGCTCGATCCCGTATTTTCGTTAGCTGAATTACGAAGCAGTTGCTCCTTTAGGCCACCACAATCGTGGTGTTGGGCAAGCCAAAAGCTGATCGATGCGATAGGTGGAGAACCGTGATCATCTTTGCGTGTGGTTTGTCCAAATCGGGCAAAACAAGCCTGATCAGGAGTGCAAGGCTTGAGCGATATGGCATTCGACACGTTGTCGCTAGCGAGTTTCTGCAAACCCTGGGCCAAAAAATAACCTCACTAACCCCCCAAGACATTGCGAGAAACCAAGCGGTCTTAACTGAGGGCCTCCTTGCGCTACTTGCACGCAGTGGCGGCACAATCGTGCTCGACGGCCACCTAATAATAGAATCAGGTAACACGACCCAAATTATTCCCATCGAGGCGCTTGATGCCTTACCGTTGTTGGGTGTTATCCAAATTCACGCGCTGCCAAGCGCAATTGTTAGGCGACGAATTAACAGTCTCACCGCCAAACCGGTGGCAGAACTTATCCGCCTGATAAAGCTGGAGGCTAAGCAGTCTTCGAAGCTAGCACTGCGCCACCACGTAAAGCGTTATCAGCTGGAAAGCAGAGATTCAGCTGGGCTAACCAGGATTGTTAACAGCCTCATGAGCACATAGTGGGGAGCAATGTTCCGTTGAAGACGTGTTCAACTCTTCCCTGCCCGTAGTATCCGCAGACGGACAGGCCGGGGCCGAAGCTCCATCGCCTCAAGAGCCCTTTGAATTCGTGCAACCGTTCTTCCGGCACTGTGAAAAGAGGCTTGGAGTTCCCCATCCACTCAAAAGCTTCTTCAGCCAATTCGGTGCCAACACGGCTCAAGCGTGCGTCTGGATGAACCCAAAGGGTGCATAATTTCTGCTCAGTCCCCCGCTTCGCGATAGCGACGCCGCTAATAGTTGCCCCCGAAACGTGCGCAAGCAGAAGCCTTTCCCCAGCGTAAACTCCGGGAACAACTTTACCAAAATACCACTCACCGAAGCCCGGATAGGTTCTTTCCAGCTCCTTTAAAGCACCAAAGATGGCGTCGAAGTCGGGACGGCAAAGCGCCCCCCTTGCTGGCGCATGTCCAACCCCAGAGACATGCTCGCATAATTGACTAGACCGAATCATTCTAACGCTCCACGATCGCCGCAGGATGTGACCTCTGCTCTGAAATGCAAGCTCTTTCGAGCTACACATCGCCGTTTTCAGACCTATTTTTTCGGATGCGGTCGTAAAGACCCAGCAGAGCGAGTCCGAGCATAACGAGAGCGCTCAGTTGGATCGTAAGCTCGGTGGTCTGCTTCCCCTCTGTTATTTGCTTCAGGAGCGCCGCCAAGGTGCCTTGAACGGCACTTCCTAGGCCGCCAAACAAAGCCAATGCTAGAGCGTAGAGGCCAAAATTGGGAATGAACTTTCGGAAGATTGCAAGTGCCATAAAGTCATCGACGCTCGCACCAGGCTGTGCAATCTCCCTCCAATGGTATATGACCATCTCAGAAGGGACCTTGCCAAATTGCTCAAGGTAGTGATCCCATATATTAGGCTCTAGTTTGCGCATTTTCCTAAAATCTGCATGGGATTTTATGAGCTCAACGTCTACGCGTCGCGCAAGTAGAAAATGAATAGCGCTTATGTCTGGGAAAAACATATTTGGAATATTTGATCTGAGAGTATTGCTGAAATTCCGTTTTTCGTTCACTCTGAATTCAATTATGTCCGTTCTGGAGAAAACGCTTATGAACAACTTCTCTTCTGCGTCAAATTTGCTTGCAAACAGTTTGTATAGTTCTTTTCTTCCGAATTTAAGCCTCAAGCGGATGTAGTAGTCGCCAACTTCATCTAGATTCTGGAATAATGAGTCGTTGAACGTGAGAACTGTGCCGTCAGTATTATCTCCATCTTTGAGGTGAAAAATGCTCAGGTGTTTTTCGAAATCGATATAGACGACTCTCAGATAAACCTTGTCGTTTGAATTTTTGACTTGATAGGTGAGTGAGTTTTCGGACCCAATTTTTAGGACATTATTGAATATAGCAGATATCGTGTTTTTGTTTTTCAGGACCGTTGATAAGTCGGTTACTCGGTCAAGAGATATTTCGGCTGGAATATAGAAGTGCAGCTGACGAATTGTTCGAGCTTCTTTAATGCGGAATCCGACGTCGAGGGCGGCATTATCTTGAGGTAAATCCTGCCACATATTGAAATGGAGTTCAATTTTTGGCGCGTGTCCATCAATCTCTGTCTCGATTGGATCGCACCAAATCGCCAAACTACCGCGCACAGCTGAACTCCGCTTTCTGGAGGGGGTAAAGCGTAAGCAACAAGCCACATTCCTGATAGCTTGTCTTAAGCCTTTGTTGCGAGGCGGCGCAACCTGAGCCCTCGCCATACAATATGTCACGCGCCTTCTAAAATGTGCGTAAACGATCGGTTGCGCGCAGGGCGGCATCTTGATGTGCAAAATATAGCTATTGACAATATCGCACACTGTGCGAAAAATCTCCCTATGAAACGCGCAGGGGCGGGAAATGAGTCGTGTGTTTGCCTATTGCCGGGTCAGCACCGCTGATCAAACGGTCGAAAACCAAGCGCGCGAGATCGCGAGCGCGGGATTTAGAATCGAACCCCATCGAATAATTTCAGAGACCGTCTCGGGTGGCGTTCAGGCTTCGGCGCGCCCCGCCTTCCGGTCGCTGCTTGATAGGCTCGAAGCGGGAGACGTGTTGATTGTCACGAAACTCGACCGGCTCGGCCGTAACGTAATCGACGTTCGGCAAACTGTAGAGGGGTTGGCGCAGCGCGGGATTAGGGTTCACTGTCTGGCGCTTGGCGGCGCGGACTTAACTTCGGCCGCCGGCAAGATGGTTATGGGGGTTCTTGCCGCGGTGGCAGAGTTCGAGCGTGATTTACTGGTAGAGCGCACCCAAGCCGGATTAGCGCGCGCTCGTGCGGAAGGGAAAACGCCTGGGCGGCCGGCCCGCTTTACCGATCGGCAACGGGCGGAAATCGCAAAGAGCCTCGCGAACGGAGCCAGTGTTTCCAAGCTGGCGGCCGAATGGGGCGTCGATCGCCGGTTAATCCAGCGCGTTAAAGCCGCGCACGTTGAAGGCTGAGGTAAGGCATGGCTGAGTTAGGGCGGAAGTATAAGCGCTTGTCGGCAGCACAGTGGAGCGAGGCGAGAGCCTTATGGGAGGCGGATGCAGCGACGCTCGAAGAACTGGCGGCGAGGTTTGGCGTAACGACCCGAGCGATTCAGCGCCACTTCGCTAAACATGGGTCGAAAAAAGGCACTCGCGCAAAGGCAATTGCAACAGAAATCGAAGCTGCGGTTTTGAGCGAGGTTTTCGGAGACCCTGAGGCTCGGCTCGAAAAGAGTCGGGCGATGCGTGCGTCGACCTTCGATACCCTCACTCGTATCGAACGCACCGTAATGGGACTGGTTGCGTCGGCCGAGGCGAACCCGGCAGAAGGTTATAAAGTTGGCGCGGCGCTTCGAGCGATGTCGATGGCAACAGCGACGCTGGAACGATGTTTCAATATCAAGTCTGCGTGTCTGGGCATTAAAGGCGACGAAACGAGCGACGAGCTTCCCCAAATCCATATTGTCGATTTGACAGACGACGAGATCAACCGAATGCGCCGAGAGAATGAAGAGGGGTGTGAGCTGGAGGTGGTATGAAAGTCGTCCTAATTTCACCGCCTGCAATGTTCGAGCGAACTTCTAAATGGTCGAAGTCCTAGAAAGCGGGTCCTAATGCGACCCCCATGTAGTGAGTCTTTAGCTCAAAAATTATTGCACGAACTTTCGAGCCGCAGCTATACTATTAGCGCCACATGCATACGCCCATCGGGCAAGTCGCGAGCAGGCAGCACGTTGCGGCCCTGATAAGGCCAAAACATATACCGGACAATAGGAGGCTCCGAGGCGGGAACATGACCGCAGAGAGTCGCGAGCCGGGAGAAGCGGAAAATCGCCCCGCCTAACCCACGGGGAGGTGAAAGCCGTGAGGCAGCTATTTCAGAAGCGGTCTCGAAAGAGCCATTTGAATAGAATGGAAAAGATCGGGGCAACGCGGCGACGCGACCCGTGGCGTCGACCGGTAGCAGTTAGGGCCGGTGGCGTTGAGGCTCGTAGGAGCCGACCGAAGTTCCCCCAAAAGGGGGAGGTAGACCGCGCTGATTTCCGGGGAATGGCTTCCTCCCGGTGTCATATCAAAGGCTAGGCGCGCCACCGTCGTCTGTATACCGATGACCTCTATCCCTGTCAGGTGCAACTAAACGAGCTGGTTTCCATTACCGGCTCCTCGCGCCTGAGGGGGGTAAATCTGTGCCCGATGATCAAAAGACACCCGCATCTTGCTTTAAGCACGGGAGATGTCGCTTCGTCTGCAAATTTAGAGCCCGCAATCAAGGGCGTAAAAATAGGCGATTTCTGATCGGTCGCGGTGAACGTGTCGCTATAATAGGGAAAGTCACGGCTCTTTCGTGATGCTACTCATAGAGATACGGGAAATGAAAAAACCAGTGGCAACCGAAACAACAGACTCACCGCTTGAATCCATTCTGAATTCTAAGCTTGAGCGGCTGAGAAAGCAGGTTCTCCTTAAAATTGACGATCCCGCAGAGCTTTCGAAAATTAACGAGGAGATGAGGGTTCTAACTTCTATCGGGCGGCTTAATAAGCAGACCAAGGAGTTTCTGAACGGGGGGCGGTAACGGCGCGCAGACCGGCTTTGTAAATGTTTCGAAGCGCCGGGCTCACGGCGCTTCGAGTTCAATCCAGGGGAAGCGCCTAACGGCTTCCGCCATCGTTTTCAGGTTCACAGATCCATAGGCTTCGCCGGCAGTGCGTGCCGCGTGTCCCTGGATGGCGTCAAGTGTGCGCTGGTCAATTCCCAATTCGCGGCCGATGGTTTTAAACCGATGACGCCAACCATGGTTAGGCTGCACGTCTCCCACCGCGCCTAGCGTCCTAATCCATACAGCCAAGCGTTGAGCCACAAATTTTGCGGGATGCTGAGAACTTCTGCGCTTGCTAAGGGAGTAAAATATGGGCCCGTGCGAGGTCGCATCTACGAATGAGATGAAGCCTAATTCGACCAACTGGGGGTGTAGCGGAACATCCCGAAACTCGCCGGTCTTTGTTGATCCCGCCTCAGGCGTAATGCGCAAGAAAAACCATTCACCCTCTCGGCGCACGTCCTCTTTCCGAATCTGCGCGATTTCCGCAACTCGCGCCCCCGTGAACGCACAAAGCCAAGGAATCCACCGCTTCGCCTGCACCATATGGCTGCTTTCTCTAGTGCTGGGGTTGGCAGACGGCGTCGCCTCATACTGTTTTGCAGCTTTTAATAGCCTCTTCGCTTCTTCGTTCGTGAACCCCTTTTCGCGAGTTTTCTGTGTCCGGCCTATTCTAATTTTTATGCGGTCCGCAGGATTGGACGCGATACGCCCGTTTTCTGAGGCCCAGCGCAGCACAGTTTTTACCGCGGCGACATAGACGTCGCGAATCGTCTTAGGTGAAAGCGACGGCTCAAGGCTTTCGCGCCACCGCAAAAGGTCTGCGCGTGTTATCTGCGCAGCGTCATCGTGACCAAGGTATTTGACCAGACTTTCAAACACGGGCCGCCAGCGTCTTCCGGCTTCGGCACCGTTCCCTGAGCGGCTTAGCATCGAAATGTATGCTTGAAAGAGCTCGCCTAGTGGGGCTACCAAAACGGGCTCAATCTCTGGCGGCGCGACCGTTAAAGCACGCAACTTGGGTTCCCCCGAAAAATCGCCTTGATCGCGTTCTCTAGCCCTTTGGAGCGCTTCTAGGTGGACTGACGCAAGAGTTCGGGCCAGTTCTCGCCACTGAGGGCCTTGCTCAAGGCAGGCAATGGTTCCACGAGCGTGCAATTCATCAATCCAGACGCCCAGGACGGCGCGAGTCTCGTCTTCCGACGCAGCGCCGCTGGCAATGTGCCGCAATACCTTCTCGCGAGGCCCTAGAGACCACCCATTGATTTCAGGCACGGTAACGCCCGCTAGGTCGGGTGAGATATTCCGCGCGCGGCTATCGAGCTCAAGGAGCTCAGCGTAATGGTGATAAGCCAATGTCGCTAAATCTACCGGGCGCGATGGTCCGCCCCTGGGAGCTAGTCCCTCAGCGATGGCTCTGCGCCGGGCGTCGCTAATTCGGGTTTGCAGCCTAGCTATTGCTGCCGGGTGCTTGCGGATAGCTTCGCGACGATCTGCGCCAAGCGGCATCCTGAGTTCTGTCTTTCCAAGATTTTTGCGCAGGTCTTTGGGGACGACCACTCGGGCGTAATATCGCCCCTCCCGGAAGAGCAGGTGTCGAATCTTGGTAGCCATGAACGGACGAACAGCTCGCGCTTTTGTAACGATGTTTGTAACGCGAGAATGGACGAAAAGCCCCGAAACACAAGAGGCTGCAACAAAATCAAGAGGGTGGGTGGTGCTGCAAGAGAGGATTGAACTCTCGACCTCTCCCTTACCAAGGGAGTGCTCTACCACTGAGCTACTGCAGCGCTGAATTCCTGAAACCGCCCGCGGCGGCCGGAACGAGGGCCTTTTGCCATAGTGCGGCCCGAGTGGCAAGGGCGAGGACAATGAACTCCAAAGCAATCGCGTAAAGAGTCGCCCCGCCCTTTGAAACGTCTGCGGCGGCGCGTCCCCGAAAAGGGAGAGCCGCAAGGCTTTTTTCCGATCCCAGGCAAACTGTCAGGTTGATCAGAAATACAACCTAAGGTAGTATTCGTGTCGCTGTAACTCGGCCGGCGCCGTTTGGGCTCTGCATATTCGATAGGTCGGAGCCCTTTGCGGCGTGGCTTGGACCAGGGCTGGTCCCTTATTTTTATAATGCGATAGGAGGCTGGGGTGGCTGAAAGAGTATTATCGGACGAGGCTTGGGAGGCTGTCGCAAATATTCTACCCGGAAAAGAGGGCGATCCCGGGTGCCATGGCCGCAACAACCGTCTCTTTCTGGAGGCCGTTTTCTGGGTTGCCCGAACAGGCGCGCCTTGGCGCGACCTCCCGCCCGAATTCGGCAAGTGGTATACAACTTATACGCGGTATCACCGCTGGGCCAAGAAAAGAGTTTGGCCGCGCGTCTTCGAGGCCTTGCAGAGAACGGGCGCGGTTGAATTGCTTCTTTACGCCGACCGGCTTCGCTGGGCCGAGCAGGCGCCGATAGCCGCCGCCGAGAATGCGCCGCCGCAGCAATTCGCAGCCTAAAGCGCATCCTGCAAAAGTTGATCGGCTTTTGCGAAGAATGCGCTCCGACTTCTGAATCGGCGCGCTTTCCGGGCACATGATTCCATGCGCGCGGAAAGCGCGCTAGCGTGATGTCCGTCGCTACTGCGCCTGAGACTGAGACTGAGTCTGTGTCCGCGTGGCCCGGACCCTGACATCCACGCTTTCGCCGGCGCCGCCGGCATGCGCGCCGCGAATCGGGGCGGCGCCGAGCTTATCCAGCGCAATCGCCAAGCGAATGTGCCGCTCTCCGGGAGACACGCAATTGGCCGGGTCAAATCCAACCCAGCCGAGATTTTCGACATAGGCCTCCGCCCAGGCGTGGCCCGCGACCCCATAATCATTGTCGTCGCGGAGGTAATAGCCGCTGACATAGCGCGCGGGCGCGCCGATCGCGCGCGCGCTGGCGATGAAAAGATGCGCAAGGTCCTGACACTCGCCCTTCCCGCTTTCGAAGGCGGCGGCGGCGGTCGTCGCGGCGGCGCTCGCATCGGTCTCCAATGCAATTTTCTCATGGATGGCCGAAAGCAACGCATGGAGCGAGGCGAGCGTCCCGTTCTCCCTGGCCGTTGTCGCGCGGGCGAAGTCGGCAATGGCCGGTGTAGGGGCGGTGAGTGGGGTCTGACGCAGATAGAGCGTGGGCGGAAAACGCTCTGGGGCGCCCGAGGCGACGCCGGCCGTGTCGAAGGTCGTCACCTCACCCTCGACCGTGGTCGTGATCGAGTCGAAAGGACCGTCGGCCGTGAAGCGATGCACCACATTGCCAAAGGCGTCCTCCGAGGCGATCAGCCGGCAATCACGATCGACGTCGATGCGCCAGCTTTTGACATGCTGGCCATCGGAATTGCGCGGGGTCAGCCGCAAATTCTGGATCGCCGCTTTTACGGGCTCGAGATAGCGGCAGGTTGTTTCGTGGCGGATGCGGATACGCATGGGACGCTCGTCGAAGAGGCGCGGCTTTCGTGTCGTTTCTACCTGCCGCGCCGGTTTCCATCTCGCCATTTAGCCAGCCGAAAGCGCCTGAAGCTAGAAGAGATATTGCTCGGAGATCAGCGAACCGAGGCGGTTGTTCTCGCTGATGAAGCTTTGGATGAACTCGTGCAGCCCGCCCTGGAAGACGTGCTCCATGGTCATCGTTTCGAGCTTGCCGTACATGTTGCGCGCCTGACGCTGCGCTGCGCCCTGCCGGCCGTGAGCGCGGGCAAGACTATCGAGATTGCGCACGATGCTCTCGTAGCAGGAGATGAGCGAGCGCGGCATCTCCGGGCGCAGGATGAGCAAATCGGCGACGAGCCAGGGCTTCATGCTCGTGCGATAGACCCAGTGATAGGCAGTGTGCGCCGAGACCGCGCGCAAAATCGCCGCCCATTGGAAATAGTCGAGCGAGCCGCCGATGACTTCCTTATCCGGCAGCAGCACGTGGTATTTTACGTCCAGGAGCCGGGCCGTGTTGTCCGCGCGCTCCACGAATAGTCCGACGCGCGAGAACCAATAGGCGTCGTTTCGCAGCATGGTGCGATAGGCGCCGCCGTCATAGATGAGCGAGGTTTGCTTGACGAAATCGAGGAAGCGCCCGAGCTCGTCGGCCGAATAGGCGCCGCGACGCGCCTCCATCGCTTTCAATTCGAGATAGGCGCCGTTGATCGCCTCCCACATTTCCACCGTCAGGGCGGTGCGCACCGCGCGGGCGTTGGTGCGAGCAAATTCGATGCAATTGCGGATCGAGCCCGGGTTGTCGCGCGAGAAAGTCAGGAACTCGATGATATTGCTTTCGGTAATCGGCTTGCCCGTCTGCTCGAAGGCCTGCGCGGCGCCGGAGGAGAGAAGCACGCTTTCCCATTCGGTTTCGGCGCCGCCATAGGCTTTCGGCAATGTCGCGAGGCGCCGGGACGCCTCGATGGCGCGCGCGAGGAAATCGGCGCGCTCCATATAGCGCGCGAGCCAATAAAGATTGTCGGCGGTGCTTGAAAGCATAGGGCGTTCCGTTTGCGCGCGCTCGCGGCTGATGTCCTGTCTGATCGTCTCGAGCGGGGCAGGGAGATGGGCTGCGGTCTCGCCGGATTCCTGGCTGCGCCGCTCGATTTCGTCGATGGAGGGGCGGGCGTCGAGCATCATGCCTGCCCCAAGATCGCGTCGTCGATCACCCAGGTGTCTTTCGTCCCGCCGCCCTGGCTGGAATTCACGACGAGCGATCTTTCGGTCATCGCCACGCGGGTGAGGCCCCCCGGCACGACGCGCACGCCATGCGCGCCCTGCAGCACGAAGGGCCTCAGATCGACATGCCGGGGCGCGATGCCCTCGGCGACAGAGATCGGACAGGTCGACAGGGCAAGCGTCGGCTGGGCGATGAAATTATCGGGTTGCGCATTCAGCTTTGCGCGGAATTCTTCCACCTGCGCCTTGGAGGCGTGCGGGCCGACGAGCATGCCATAGCCGCCGGAGCCATTGACCTCTTTGACCACCAGCTCGTCGAGATGGTCGAGCACATAGGAAAGCGCTTCCGGCTCCCGGCATCGCCAAGTCGGGACATTCTGCAGCAGCGGCTCTTGCCCGAGATAGAAGCGGATGATGTCGGGCATGTAGGTGTACATCGCCTTGTCGTCCGCGACGCCGGTGCCAACTGCATTCGCGAGCGTCACATTGCCTGCGTGGTAGGCGCCGATCAGCCCCGGAACGCCCAGGGCTGAATCGGGGCGGAAGGTGAGCGGATCGAGGAAATCGTCGTCGATGCGGCGGTAAATAACGTCGACGCGACGCGGCCCTTCGGTCGTGCGCATATAGACCACGTCGTCTTTCACGAAGAGGTCGCGCCCTTCGACGAGCTCCACGCCGAGCTTGTCCGCCAGGAAGGAGTGCTCGTAATAGGCGGAATTATATTGTCCCGGCGTCATCAGCGCGATGGTCGGCTCGTGTGACGCGCGGGGTGGCGCGACCGAGCGCAGCGTCGCGAGCAGCTCGTCGGGGTAATCCTCGATGGGCGCGACGCGATGCATGGAGAAGAGATCGGGGAAAAGCCGCATCATCACTTCGCGGTTTTCGAGCATATACGAGACGCCCGACGGGGTCCGGGCGTTGTCTTCCAGCACATAGAACCCGTGGTCGTCGGTGCGCACGATGTCTACGCCGGCGATTTGCACATAGACGTCGTGCGGCACGCGGCGGCCCGCCATCTCGGGGCAATAGCCGGGATTGTGATAGACGAGCTCGCTCGGAATCTTGCCGGCCTTGAGGATTTCGCCCTTGCCATAAATGTCTTTGAGGAAAAGATTGAGCGCCGTTATGCGCTGCACGAGCCCCTTCTCGAGCGCGGCCCATTCGCTTCTGGCGATGATCCGCGGGAGAATATCGAAGGGGATGAGGCGCTCCGTGGCGTCCTGCGCGCCATAGACGGCGAAGGTGATGCCGATGCGGCGGAAGAGGAGCTCCGCTTGTTCGCGGCGGGAGGCGAGAAGTTCCGGAGGGGAGGCGGCGAGCCATTGCGAGAGTTTTTGATAAGGAGCGCGGGTCAGACCGTCGAGGCCACCCATTTCATCGAATTGCGTCACGCGCTGATCCACTTGTCGACGCTCCTCTCTTTGCCCCGGCGCCTTCTTGCTCGGGGCCCCTACAGGCTTCCGATCAGGCTTGCGAAGGGCAGAGGCAAGAAGCGCGCCAGACTGCGAGAGGCTCGACCGTTGCCGTGGCATCACACAAACCCGATTTTTTCGTCATCTCAGCATGTGCGTTCTTTTGCGTCTTCGGCGCGTCATTTGACCGGCGTTAGAAGCGGTTCATGAAGTTCCTGCGACAATCGGGCTCCGCCCTTCTCCTTGGAAGCGCGCTTCTCGCTTCTTTCACCGCGCGCGCCGCCGAGCCGGCCACTGCCGATTTCGCGCCGGCGTCTGATTTTACCTGGGCGGGCATGTATATCGGCGCGAGCCTCGGCGCGGGCTTCCCGCTGCATGGCGGCGAGAGACTCCAGGCGGGGAGCGGATTTACCTCGACGGTCTTCGACCTTTATCCAGCTTCCGTCACGCGGACAGGCGTCACCGTCGGCGCACAGGCCGGCTATAATTGGCAAAGAGGGCCTTGGGTCTGGGGCGTCGAGACTGATTTCGGCCTTCTCGACGGGCGGCGGGGGCCGACGGGGATCTATGCCGCTTCGCCCGCTTATGGGCTCCCCTTCTTCACGCAGACATCCCATTCGAGCGCAAATTATTACGCGACCATACGCGGTCGCGCCGGCGTCGCCTTCAATCGCGCGCTCCTGTATGTCACCGGCGGCGTCGCGGCGGGCGGTTCGCGTGGGCCCGCGACTCTATCGATCGCAGGCGCCGAATTTTCGGCCCCCTGGTCGCAATCGTCCCGGATGAAATATGTACTTGGCGCGGGTTTCGAATACGCCTTCGCCAAAGATTGGTCCGCTCGCGCCGAGTATCTCTTTCTCAATCAATCGCTCAACACGCATCTCTTCGATGGCGGAGCGGGTTTCGCCTACGCCTCGCGCGTGCGCAACGAGAATCATATCCTTCGATTCGGCCTGAACTATCACTTCGGAGATGAAAACCGGATTCCCGGCTCGATCGATTACGGCAAGCGTCAGAACGGCGGCAACGAAGGCGACAAGGGGGGCAATGGCGACGCCCCCGAGCGATATAGCGTCCATGCGCAGACGACCCTCGTTGCGCAGGGCTATCCGAGATTTCGGGCGCAGTACGATGGGGCAAATAGTTTTCCATCGGGCGGCAAGGCCAATGTTGGCTCGACGACGAATGCCTTTCTCGGCCTGCGGCTGTGGGAAGGCGGCGCCGTCTATCTCAATCCCGAAATCGATCAGGGCTATGGCTTGGCGAACTCGGTTGGTTCGGCCGCCTATGTGGACAGCGCCGTCGCGAAGGTCGGCCGCGCCGCGCCGTATATGCGATTCCAGCGCTACTTTCTGCGCCAGATCATTGGGCTCAGCGACGGCGAACGCAGCAGGGACCCTGATGAAGGTTCGCACAGCGAGGTGCTGGAGTCGACGCAGAACCAAATCTCCGGCCTCGTCGATAAGGATCGCATCATCATAACGCTCGGCAAATTTGCCGTGGGCGACGTCTTCGACGACAATATCTACGCACATGATCCAACGACAGGCTTTTTGAATTTCGCCTTCAACACGATGGGCGCCTTCGACTACGCCGCCGACTCCTGGGGCTATACCCATGGCCTCGCGGTCGAGTGGAAACAGGATTGGTGGACCGCTCGCGGCGGGGTCTTTCAGCTCTCGAAAATTCCCAACGGCCTCGACATCGAGCCGCAACTCTTTCGCCAGTTCATGGGCGTCGGGGAGATCGAAGCGCGTTACGCGCTATTCAACCAGCCGGGCGCGATCAAATTCCTGCTTTATGGCGACAACGGCTATCTGAGCAAAGTCAACGACCTCATAGACTACGCCTTGATGACCGGCCAGCTTCCTCCCCAGGTGGGCCCGGCGCGTCGCCGCGCGGTGAAAATGGGCGGCGGGATCAACATCAAGCAGCAATTGATGCCGAATCTCGGGTTCTTCCTGCGCGCGAGCATGACGGACGGCCGATACGAAACCGTCGATTACACCGATGTCGACAGGCAGCTCTCGATGGGCCTCGTCGCCGCGGGCGCTTTATGGGGGCGCGAGGACGACGAAATCGGCGCCGCGGGGGCGCTGAGCGGTCTGCATGGCGATCGCGTGCGTTATTTCGGATTGGGCGGCACGAGTGTTTACATTGGCGATGGCGCACTCTCCTACGCCGGCGAGAAAAACATAGAAGCCTATTACAAGCTGGGCTTCGGCAAGAACATGGACGCAACATTCGATTATCAGCTTATTGTCGATCCCGCGCATAACGCCGCGCGCGGGCCGATCAATGTCTTCGCCCTGAGGCTGCGCGCCGCATTTTGATCGCCGCGTCCGCCCGTCCTGCGATCCAGGAAAAAACCCGCCGCTATTTGGCGAGATAAGCGCCAATCTCGTTCTCGAACTGTGGAAAATAACGCGAGATCACGCTGACGTCGAAGCCTGGGAGGATCGACTCCTTCGGCTCGCGGTCGAGCAGAAAGCGGAAGGCGGCTGCTATCGTTTCTTCGGCCGCGGCGCCGCGACCGAGGCGCGCGGCGTCGGCCGCCGACAGCGTCACGCGATGGCGCGTTTCGCTGTCTCCCTCTCGCACATAAACATCGAAGCGCAGCGGATCGCCGCCTTCGAGGCGCGCAACTGTGATCGCTGCGCTCACAGCGTCGCCTCTATGTCCTTTTCGAGCGATTGCGGGGTATCGGTGGGCGCGTAGCGTTTCACGACCTTGCCGGACCTATCGACCAGGAATTTGGTGAAGTTCCATTTGATCGCCTGTGAACCGAGAATCCCTGGCGCCCCATGCTTCAAAAATTTATATAGCGAGTGCGCGTTCTCGCCATTCACCTCGATCTTGGCGAACATGGGAAAACTCACGCCATAGGTCGCCGAGCAGAAGGAGGCGATGTCGCTTTCCGAGCCCGGCTCCTGCGCGCCGAACTGGTTGCAGGGAAAGCCGAGGACGACGAGGCCCTTGTCGGCATATGTCTTGTAAAGCGCTTCCAGCCCGGCATATTGCGGCGTGAATCCGCATTTGCTCGCCACATTGACGATGAGCAGCGCCTTGCCCTCATAATCGCGCAAGGACTTCGTGGCGCCGTCGATCGTTTTGGCCTCGATATCGTAGAGTGTCATGCGCTGACTCCTTTGGAAAGGAGGCTCGCATAAAATCGCCCCTCACGCCACCAGGCTGTCGGCGGGGGATTCCGCTCCTTCTTCTTCGAGGCCATATTCCTTCATCTTGCGATAAAGCGTCGAACGGCCGATCCCGAGACGTCGCGCAATCTCCGACATTTGTCCGCGGTAATGGGTGAGCGCGAAGCGAATCGTCTCTTTCTCCAAATCATTGAGCTTGCGCATCTCCCCATTGGGCGCGAGAAGCGGAAGCACATTGGGGTCGCGGATTTCGACGCGCACGATCTCGCGCTCGCGCGGCGAGTCGACGGGCGGCGCAAATACAGGCGCCGGCGGAACGCGCACGTCATAGCCTTCGACATGCGCCGCAATCTGCGGAAACTCGGCGACGGTCAGCTCGTCGCCCTCGGAGAGCACGACGGCGCGGAACACCGTGTTCTCGAGCTGCCGCACATTGCCGGGCCAGTCGTAGCTCGTGAGCAGCGACAGGACCTCCGCCGTCATGCCACGGATGTTGCGTCCTTCCTCCGCCGCGAAACGCGCCGCGAAGCGCCGCGCCAAATCAGCGATGTCTTCACGTCGCGAGCGCAGCGACGGAATGCCGATCGGAAAGACATTCAGGCGGTAGAACAGATCTTCGCGGAACTCGCCACGCTTGACCTGCTCGATGAGGTTGCGGTTCGTCGCGGAGATCAAGCGGATGTCGACGCGCTGGGAACGCTTGGCGCCGATGGGATCGATCTCCCCTTCCTGCAACGCGCGCAAGAGCTTTACCTGAATATCGAGCGGCAATTCGCCGATTTCGTCGAGGAAAAGCGTCCCGCCGTTGGCCTCCATAAATTTGCCGGTATGTTTCTCGGTCGCGCCGGTGAAGGCGCCTTTCTCATGGCCGAAGAGGATCGATTCGACGAGGTTGGCGGGCAGGGCCCCGCAGTTGACGGTGACGAAGGGCTTGCCCTTGCGGTCCGAGCCGCCCTGGATCGCGCGCGCCACGAGCTCCTTGCCGACGCCCGATTCGCCCTCGATGAGCACTGGAATATTGGAATGCGCGGCGCGCTCGCCGAGCCGGATCACGCGCTGCATCTCCGCGCTGCGCGACACCAGATCCTTGAAGGTCAAAGCCCCTTGCGCGCGGCGGTTGATGCGGCGAACCTCGCCCGCGAGCGCGTCGGCCGAAAGCGCGTTCTTGATCGAGATTTGAAGCCGCTCCGCGCCGACCGGCTTCACCACGAAGTCATGCGCGCCGGCGCGCATGGCGGAGATCACCGCCTCGATCGATCCATGGGCGGTCTGCACGATCACCGGCGTCGTGATCTTTGCGTCGCGCAGGCGCGTCAGCACGCCCATGCCGTCGAGATCGGGCATGACGAGGTCGAGGATCAACAGCGCGACAGGCTCCGCGCCGCCCCGCGTCAGCCGCGCCAGCGCCTCCTCGCCGCCTTCGACCGTCTCCGCTGCATAACCAAAGCGCTTGACCATGGCCTCGAGCAGGCGGCGCTGTACCGGATCGTCATCGGCGATGAGAATTGTGGAGGTCATTATTGTTCCTGCCGCCCGGCTGTGCGTTTCGTCGCCGTGGCGATTTGTGCCCGGGGCGCATCGTTGCGAAACAGGGTAAAGTTCCGGTTAATCCAAGCCTTGGATTGCGTCATCATGGGACGCGAAAGGGGCGGCGGGGCCCGTTTCTTGGAGCGCTCGCCCCTCGCGACCGCGCTTGCCCGCAGTCATTGCTTTTGGTATCGCCCTGGCGACCACGGCCAAGCTTCGCCGTCCATTTTCTGTGCAAAATTCGGGGTTCTACCTAATGCGCGCTCGGCCCTTTCTCTGCTTTGCTTTTGCGCTCTGGTCTTTTGGCTGCGCGACCGAATATAGCCGCGATGGCATAGGGCTGGCCGGTGGGGCCGAGGCCCAAATGATCACCAACGACACTGCAAGAATATCGGCGCGCGGCAACGGTTTTACGGAGAAGGCGAGAGTCCAGGATTTTATCCTGCTGAAAGCTGCGGAGACCGCCACTGCGCGCGGGTTCACGCACTTCGCTATTATCAGCTCGGAAGACGCCTCGACCGAATCCACATACACGACGCCGAGCACAGCGCAGACAAGGGTTTCCGGCAACACTGCCTACACCACCTATCGGCCAGGGACGCGCAATACCGTAGTCGAGCCGGGCGAGGATGCGATGGTGAAGTTCTGTAAGCAGAGCAAGGCCGACCCCTGCTCGGGCATGCTGCCTGCGAATGAAATCATTCAGAACCTCGGGGCGAAATACTTCGCTAAAAATTAAACCTGGGGCCCGGCGCTGCGTTGCGTCGCCGTAACTATTTATGCCCGGGGCGTAAAGTTCTGTGTAATCAAAGCCTTGCGTTGCGTCATATTGGGACGCAACGCACAGATTGACTCAATTCCGCGCCCCGGATTCCCATGATTTCGCGCTCATGAGCGCAAATGCGGTCGCATTCCTTTTCACGTGCAAAGTTTGAAACCCCCGCGGATCGAGGGCGTTAAGTGCCTTCGAGCGCGGGAGAGCAATCATGAGCTTCACGAAATCGATCCAAAAAGACTTGGCCAAGTCCGGCGCCAAGTCCGGCGCCGCCGTCGGAACCAGCGTGTTGCAGTGGCTCGACGGACGCGGCCCTGTCGAAAAAGCCGCAACGCGCGCCGAGTCCGCGCTCACCAAGGCAGCCAGACCAAGCCGGAGCGTTTCGGCTATCGTCGGTTCGGCGGCGGTTGGGCTCGCGGCTGCGATGGGGGGGCTCGCCTATTACAACATCCGCAAGACGCGCCAGGACGAAAGCGAGCATCCCCCGATCGGTCGGTTCATCGACGTCGACGGCGTGCGCCTGCACTACATCGACAAGGGGAAGGGCGATGTCGTCACGCTCATCCACGGCAATCTGACGCTTGCCGAGGATTTCCTGCTGAGCGGCATCGTCGACAAGCTTGCGGAGCGCTACAGGGTCATCGTCTTCGATCGCCCCGGCTTCGGATATAGCGACAGACCTCATCGCGTATGGACGCCCGGGGCCTACGCCGAGTTGTTGCAGAAGGCGTTTTCGCAGCTCGGCGTCGAGCGCGTGACGGTCGTCACCCATTCTTTCGCCTCGCTCATCGCCTTGGACCTCGCGCTCCAGTACCCGGCGCTGGTCGAAGGGCTGGTGTTGATCGGGGGCTATTTTTATCCGACAGCGCGCGCCGACGTGTTTTTCATGTCCTTCACAGCGATCCCCGGCCTCGGCGATGTTATGCGCTACACGATCTCGCCGCCTCTCACGCGACTCTTCCTGCCTGGCGTTCTGCGGTGGCTATTCTCGCCTGCCCCGGTCACGGAGAGATTCGAGAAGGGTTTCCCGAATTCCTTTGCGGCGCGGCCCGTCCAGATCGGCGCAGAAGCGGAGGATAGCGTGCTGATGGTGGCCTCGGCGATGCAGCTACAAGCCCGCTATGCCGAACTAAAGCTGCCGATCGTCATATTGGCGGGGGACGGCGACAAGATGGTCGATTTGGATCGCCAGTCGAGGCGCTTTCACGACGAGGCGCCGCAAAGCGAGCTGATCGTGATCCCCGGCGCCGGCCACATGGCCCACCACACCGCGCCAGACCAGATCGTGGCGGCGGTCGATCGTGTCGCAAGGCCCGAGACGAAGCCAGGTCAGACCAAGCGGATGCAGGAGACGGCTTCTTCCTGGTCAAACAGAAGCTAGATAAAGGGCGCGCCGCGCCTTCCCCGCGCCCGGCGTTGGGAAAAGGTTCTTGCCCACAGGAATCTCGTAAAAAGCGGCGGTCGTTATGACCGCCGCCTGAAAGCGCAAGCCTTACTGCTCGTCCCGCGGCAGCAGCGGCTCGCCGCGCGGCCGCGGGCCCGCGGCCTGCGGCGCAGAGGCCTGCTGCGTCACGGGGGTCTGCGAATAATCCGGCGCGTCGACGACCCGCGCGTTCAACCCGTCGCGCTGATAAATGTCCTCGCGGAATTGGGTGACGCCGTCCGGCGTGCCCCAGGCCGTGATGTAAACCCAGTAGACCGGAACGGCGGGGTTGATCTTCACGTCGATGCGCTCGCCCGAGGCGATGGCGCGGTCGATGGCGTCGCGGTCCCAGCCCGGCGTTTCGCGGAGCAGGAAGGCGACATAGTCGCGCACATTCTGCAGGCGGATGCAGCCCGAGGAGACGAAGCGGAAATCGTCGCCGAAGACGCCCTTGGCCGGCGTGTCGTGCATATAGACGCCGTAAGGATTGGCGATGTCGATGCGCACCACGCCGAGCGAGTTGAAGTCGCCGCCGATGTCCTGCCGGAACTTGTAGTTCATCGCGTCGAGCGAGCGCCAGTTGATCTGCTCGGGCTGCAGCTCCTGGCCTTCCTTGTTGTAGACGCGAATATGGTTGTCGTGCAGGTAGTTCGGGTCCGCCTGCATCTTGGGAATCAGATCCTTGCGGATGACCGAGGCGGGCACCGTCCAAAACGGATTGAAATTGATCTGATAGGCCTTGGTTTGCATCACCGGCGACTGGCGGTCGATCTTGCCGACGCCCGCGATATGATGCGAAACGACCTGGCCCGCCTCCACCGTCTCGACCTGAGCCGCCGGAATATTGGCGGTGACGTAGCGATTTCCGAGGTCATGGGAAAAGCTGCGCAGGCGCACGAGATTGGTCTCGAGCTGGCGGAGACGCGTTTCGGCGGGGATATTCAGCGCGGTGAGCGTCTGCTGGTTGACGACGCCGGTTTCGATAATGCCGTGGCGCGCCTGGAAGCGGCGCACGGCGGCCTCGACATAGGAATCGAAAACCGGGCTCGTGCCGGTTTCGGCGCCGATGTCGCCCGAGACGATGAGGCGCCGGCGCAGCGCCGACACCGCCGGGCCGTTGGAGCCGAGCCGCAATTGCTGGCTCGGCACCGCCGCCCAGCCGCCATTGGCGACGATTTCGCGATAGCGCTCGATGGCGGCTTCCGTCGCGGCGACAGTCGCTTCGGACAGGATAGGGGTGGTCGAGCGCGACACGGTCAACCGCGCGTCGGCGTCGTAGCGCTGCGCCCATTCGGCCTGCCCAGTCTCCGCGCGCGCGGAAAAGGCCGCGCCGAGCGCGAGGCAGAGTGAAAGGGGAAGGATCGCCGATTTGTGCACTGTTCGCTCCAGTCGCAGTCTGTTCCGCGGCCGCGGAGGGAAATGGAAAAGATCGGCGCCGCCCAAGCTACGCCGGCTGAGGTCCATATGATCTGCGGCTTCTGAGTTAACAAGGCCCGAATAGGCGGCGATTTTGTGACCCGCCCGGGCCGCGGCGCGCAGCGCTCAGACCAGCGTCTCCCCCGCGCGACTGTCGTCGACAGCGATATCGTAGTAGTCGCGGGGCGTTAGACGCAGGCGCCCGGCAAACAGGCATTCAGGAAAGCGCCTGAGGGCGCGGTTGTAATCGGCGGTGGCCGTGGCGAGCCGCCGGCGCGCCGCGGCGAGACCGCCTTCCGCCTCTTCGAGCGCCGCGCGCAACTGGCGAAAATCATCGAGCCTCTGGATCTCCGGCGTCGCCTGCGCGCGCGAGGAGACCATGAACGCCATCGCCGAGCCGCGCCTCCGCCAGAAGCCGCGCCTGAGGAGAGCCCGCCCGCCGCCCCGAGGCGTGAAGCCGAGCGACCACATCGACGGCCCCGCGCTCCTTCGGCGCAAAGGCGCGCATAACGCCGGCCAGCGCTGGAAGCATCGCGTGCCAATTGGCGAGCTCGGCGTCGACCTGCTCGGCGGCGGCCTTGCATTGCGCATCCAAAGACTGGAGGCGCAGAAAGCGGCTCGCCAACACGGCCGCAGCAATGCAAAGGCAAATAAAAGCGATCAGAAACGGCGCCATAGCGAGCCCTCCGCGCGCAGCTTCATCCGCCGGGCTTTGAGGGACCGTTACCGCGTGTGTACCTTTGGGAATATGCTTATTCCGGCGTAAACGTAGCAGGCGAGATGGCGCGGTTCAGTCCACCCGCACCCAGCCATCCGTCCCCAGCCGCTCCTGCGGCAGGAAGCGCGCCTTATAGGCCATTTTATGCGAGCCCTCGACCCAATAGCCGAGGTAAAGATTTCGCAGTCCGGCGACGCGGGCCCGCCTCATATGGTCGAGGATCATGAAGGTGCCGAGCGAGCGCTCCTCGAACTGCGGCTCATAGAACGAATAGACCATCGACAGGCCATCGGCGAGTCGATCGGTGAGGCAGCAGGCGATCAGGCGGTCGGCGTCGGCCCCCTGCGCGTCGGGCGACAGGCGATATTCGATCAGCCGCGTGTCGACATGGCTGTCCTCGATCATCATCTGATAATCGACCATGCTCATGTCGGCCATCCCGCCATCCGAGTGGCGCGCGGTGACGTAACGGCGGAACAGCGCATATTGCTCCGCCGTCGCCCGCGCCGGACGCGCCTCTCCGGCGATGTCGGCGTTATGGCGCATCCCGCGCCGCTGCGTGCGCGAGGGAACGAACTCCTCGATCTTGACCCGCACCGAGACGCAAGCCCGGCAATGCTCGCAGGCCGGACGATAGGCGATGGTCTGCGAGCGGCGGAAGCCGGATTGTGTCAGCGTGTCATTGAGCGCCGGCGCGCGCAGGCCGATCAGATGCGTGAACACCTTGCGCTCCGCCCGCCCCGGCAGATAGGGGCACGGCGCCGGCGAGGTGAGATAGAACTGTGGCGCGTCGCGAGGTTCTCTGGTCACGCTCGTCTCGTTTCGTAGATGACGATCGCAAGAATAGGGCTAGAAACCGCTGCGCGCCATGGCGACCTCACGCCGATCGCCGCAGCACGATCACATCCGCCAGAATGTCGTGCAGACAGCGTTTGTCGCTGGTGATGAAGGACACCAGGAACAGCGGCGGAAACATCCAGGTCACGTAGAAGAGAACGGCATGGACGGCCGCCTGCAGGAAGGGCACGGGCTCGCCCTGCATCGTGCGCATTTCAAGGTCCATGAAGGCCATGCCGGGCGTCGCCATGCGCCAGCCGGAGACCGTCAAGCCATTGTAGAAGAAAGCGACGATCGGGAAGATCGGCGGCAGCAGCAGCGCCGACATGCCGAAGCTCAATATGAAAAGCCCGAAAAAGAGCGCCACCGACAGGCCCGAGACGAGGATGAGGTCGAGCCCCACCGCCATGATCCGCCGGGTGCGCACGCTTTCGAGCGCCGCGGCCGGAATATAGGGGCCTTGCGCCCGCTGGTAGGGCGGCGGCGCGCCCTTCGAGTAACCGCCAAAATCGCCGTCGCCGGCCATGTCTCTCTCCAATGCGCTCACCGCGCCACAGGCAAATGTCGGACGCCACAGACTCGCTTTCAAGGCGCCCTGGGTCTGGGACAGAGATAATGGGGGATTAGCGGCGCCTCCGCCTTGACGAGGTCACGAAGCTGTCGCAAGCCTCGCCGGAAATCGCCGGCAGGCCAAACCCGAGCCGGCCAACTTTTGCGGGAAAGCACCATGGACACCAATGCGGTGGACTCCGCCGTCGACGGCGGTCATTTGCGCGCCTTTATCGAGCGAATCGAAAAGCTCGAAGAGGAAAAGCGCGCAATCGCCGACGACATCAAGGACGTCTACGCCGAAGCCAAGGGAACCGGCTTCGATCCAAAAATCATTCGCAAGATCGTCTCCCTGCGCCGCCAGGACAAGCATAAGCGCGAGGAGGAAGAAGAGATCATGGAGCTCTACCTTTCCGCGCTCGGCATGGAATAGGCCGATAAGCTCGCGTTAACCATAAAGCCCTAACCCTTGCCATGCGCCGCCCGCGCCGTCTCGCGGGCCTTTCAGGCGCAGGCGAGGGATCAGGTGCCGCCGGGAAGCTCAAGGAGCCGCGTTGCGTTGGCTGCGCTCTGCGCCGCATTGGCCGTGGCTGCGGCAACGCCGGCGCGCGGGCAGGCCTTGCCGCAACCAAAGGCGAGCGCGCCTCTCTCGACGCTTGCGGGACAGGATAAGCCGCCGCTACGCCGACTGGATTCCCCTGGCTCCGCCGTCGCTCCCCAAGCCGGGAGCCTCGGCCTCGGCCAGACTTCCGGCCTTCCCGCCGGGGCCAACTATGGCGCGCCGGTGAAGCGGCAAAAGCTTCCCAAGCCTTACCCGCCTCGGCGCGCGCCCTATCCGCCGCCCTTCTCGCCGAAAACGCCGCTCCCGGCGCTGGAGCCTTACAAATCCTCCTATGTCGCCAAGCAGCGGGCTTTGCGGCTGCGGTCGACCTATGCGCCGCCTGGTCAGCATCTTCTCGCGCCTGCGCCTCCGCCCGTCACAGTCGCCGCCGAGCCGACGATCAAGGCGAAGGGCAAGCCGAAGGTCGAGATGAACCCCTATGATCCGCTCGGCGTCGCGGTCGGCTCGACGCTGCTGTTCCCCTTCGTCCAGACGTCCGGCGGTTATGACGATAACCCCAACCGTCTGTCTGCGAGCTACAACCCGCGCGGTTCGACGCTCTTTCGCGGCGAAGGCGGGTTGCGGGTCAAATCCGACTGGTCGCGCCACAGCCTCGAAGGCGAGTTGCGCGGCGGATACTCGGAATATTTCGACTATCCAACCGCGAGCCGCGCCGACGCCCAGGGCGCCATGACCGCGCGCTACGATCTGACGACCGACACCGCGCTCGATCTGCGCGGACGCTTGCAGCTCGATACGCAGCGGCCCGGCGCGCCAGCGATCTCGGCCGATCAGTCGAGCGTCTACGTGGTCAATCGGCCGATCATACTCGGGGTCGGAACCCAGGGCGGCGTCACGCAGAAATTCTCGCGGATCGAGGTGTCGCTGCGCGGCACCTATGATCGCGTCTGGTATCAGGACGCGCAATATTCGAACGGCACGACGCTCAATCTCGCATCGACGAGCTACAACGACTTCGGCGGGCTGCTGCGAGCCTCCTACGAGGTCACGCCGGATCTGAAGCCTTTCGTGGAAGGAACCCTCGACAAGCGCATTCACGACTCGCCGGTCGACCCTTATGGCTTCTATCGCGACAGCACGGGCTACACCATCCGCGGCGGCGCCACCTTCAACGTCACGGAGATGGTGAAAGGCGAGATTTCCGGCGGCTATGGCCAAAGAAACTACGCCGACTTCCGTCTGGCGGAGCTGCGCGGCCCGGTGATCGACGCCGCGCTCATCTATACGCCCTCCGCGCTGACGACGTTGACGCTGCGCGGCTCGACAACAATGAACGAAACGACGCTCGCCTACGCGAGCGGCGTGCTGACGCGGTCGATCACCGCGACGCTCTCGCACGATCTGATGCGCAATCTCAACATCACCTTCACCGGCAACTATTTCACCAACGACTACCAGAGTTCGGACTCCCCCATTGTCGTCGCTGCTGCGGTGGCTTCCGGCGCAAGTTTGAACGTCCGCGAACGTGGCGGCAGCGCGGCCGTCCGGCTGGAATACAAGCTGACGCGATCGATCACGCTGCGCGGCAGCTTCACGCATGAGCAGCTCAGCAGCTCGTTCCGCAACGCCGGCTACTCGGCGAATGTTTATCTCTTGGGCCTGAGGTTCCAGCTTTGAGTCCGCGTCCGCAGGCTATCGAGGAGAGCGCGTCGCAATGTGGATGATGGTTCCCTTCATCCTCAACAGCCTGCTGAATTTCGTCGTCGGACTGCTCGTCGCGAAATTTCTGGGCCCCGCCGAATATGGGCGTTTCGTGCTGGCGCTCTCCGTCGCCGTCGTCCTGCAGACTTTCGTTTTCGATTGGCTTCGGCTCGCGGCGACGCGCTATTATTCGGAGCAGGACCGCAAAGAGCATCCGGAAGTCCGCTCGACGCTCGATCTGGCGTTCGCCGCGCTTGCGGCGCTCGCGCTGCTCGCCGCGCTCCTTGTCTATTGGCTGGGGCTCGATCTCCCGCTGAGCCACGACCTTGCCGCGCTCGCTGTCGGCGTCTCGCTCTCCAATGCGCTCTTCGACACGGCGACCGCCCTCGTGCGCGCGCGCTTCCACGACAGGGCCTATGGCGCTCTGGTCATCGCCAAGAACGCGCTCGCCTTCGCTCTGACGGTCGGCGGCGCTTTCGTGTTCGGCTCCGCCAATGTGGCGCTCGTTGGCATGATCATTTCGGTTGCAGGCTGCCTCATTGTGGCGAGGGGCGAGCTTGCCGATCCGAATACGCGCTTTCGCCTGGCGGAGCGCCGGCTGGCGACGCGCTTTCTGGCCTATGGCGCGCCGATTGTCCTTGCCAGCGTTCTTTATCAGATCGTGCCGCTCATCAACCGCACGCTGCTGGCGCGGGACCATGGTTTCGCGGAAGTTGGGCAAATCTCGCTCGCCTTCGAGACGGGCGTTCGAATCGTCGGCGCGATCGGCTCGGCCATCGACGTGATTCTTTTCCAGCTCGCCGTGCATACGGAACGCACGTCAGGGGCCATTGCCGCGCGCGCGCAAATCTCCCGTAATCTCGGCGTTGTTTTTGCGATCGTCACGCCCGCCGTCGCGGGCTCCTGGCTCATTCTCCCGAGCTTCGAGGCGCTGTTCGCGCCGGAGAATTTCCGCGGTCCATTCGCGCTGTATTTTGCGCAGATGACGCCCGCGCTCTTCGCTTTCGCAATGACAAATTATGGCGTGAACACCGCCTTCCAGCTCGCGCATCGATTGACGCCGCTGATCATTGCCGCGCTGATCGCCTTGCTTGCCGATCTTGTGGCCGTCGCGCTGTTGCCTGCGACCGCGGACGCCACGCGCTTCGCTTATGCGCAATCGATTTCATCCGTCGCCGGCTTTGCAGCGCTTGTCGCCATGCTCTTTCTTTTGGAGCCGATGTGGCCACGCGCCCGCGACGTGATCGGGGCCGTCGTCGCGACATCCGCCATGCTTCTCCTGGGCGCGCCGATGCGGGCCCTGGCGCCGGGCGTCGTTACCCTTGCGATGCAAATTCTCGCAGGCGCCGCTGTCTATGGCGCCGTCGCTTATGCGTTCGACATCGCCGATCTGCGCAGCGTCATCTGGCCGAGCGTTCTAAGGCGGCTGCGGGGAAGAAACGCCGAGGCGCGCTCATAACTCCAGCACGCGGCGCGGGTCGCAACGATTGCGCGCTAGATCCAGAAGCGCGAGCAGATTGCCGCGCAATCGGCCAAAGCGGTCGATCCCGGGCTCTGGGACGAGCGATTTGGCGACATTGGCCAGAAAATTCCTGCTCGCGAGGTTCAGGGCGAAACCAGCCGAAACGGTTCCCTTGCGTAAAAGGTAGAGTGGGTTGGCGATCTGCGAATAGCCTAGCCGCACGCCCGAGGTGCGGCCGGAACGAACGCCAAGATGCACCCCCGCGAAGGCATTGGTGCGGACAACGCGGCCGACGCGCGCATACAACGCCGAGAAGTCGGTGTCTTCGAGCCATCCATAGAGCGGCAGATTTTCATCGAAGCGCGCTTGCGGCGCGGCGGCAAGGCGAAAAGCCATATTGCAGCCATATGTGCCCGTCTCGTCGGTCATTCGGACATCGCCGGGGCAGGGGGGCGAATAGGCGGCGACGAGGGCGTCCGCTTGAGCGAAATCGAGCGGTTCGCGGTGGTGAATGCCGTCGGCGATCAAATGGCCCGATGCGGCCACGATGTCGGCATGTTCGGCGAACAAGCGCCTGACGCCGTCGATGAAGCCTTCGCTCGGAACATAGTCGTCATCGACGAAGACGAGAACATCCGCATCTCTCCCGACAAGGTCCAAAGCGTGATTGCGCTGGATCGTCAGGCCGCGTGCGCGCGCGACATGAAACTCCGCTGCGCCCGCCGGGATCGGCGCGTCTTCGGGAGACGCGCCGATCACCAGCAAGCGATGCAGCTCATGCGAGAATTTGGCGAAACGCTGCAGGCATTGCCCGACGACATGTGGACGCCCGGTCGTGGCGATGGCGACAACGATCTTCATGCCGCGCGCCAATGTGATTGAACCTTCTCATAGACGGCCGCGACGGAATCGAGGTGGCGATCGAGCGTCAGCGGGGCCGCCCAATAGCGCGCATAGGCCGCCTCGGACATTCGCCGCGCGACTCCACCGTCCTTGAGACGCGTAATGGCCTCGGCAAGCGATTGCGCGTCGGAGGATTTGAACCAGACGCCCGTTTCGCCGTCGACGACCGCCTCGCGCCCGGCGCAGAGATCGCTGACGATCACGGGCGTGCCGAGGGCGAGCGACTCATAGACGGTGAGCGGCTGGCCCTCGTACCAAACGGAAGGAAAAACGAGCGCCCGCGCCGCGCGCAACGCCGCGCGCACCTCCGGCGGGCTCCGCCAGCCGAGAAACTTTGACTCAGGGAATTCTTTTCCAAGCGCCTCGCGCTCGGGGCCATCGCCGACGAAGACGGGCGCGACGCCCGCAAGGCGCGCGGCTTCGGCGAAGTAACGCGGGCCCTTTTCCGCCGAGAGGCGCCCCACAAAGACGAAATCGCCCGGCGCTTGGTCGCCCTTCGGTCCCAGGTCCGCCACATCGATTGGATTGCCGACCTCGTAGAAAACAGCGTCCTTTGGCATGTAGGGCGCGATCACCTCGCGCTGCAGCTTCGAGATGGATATGAGATGGCGCGCCGTCTCATAAAGGCCGCTCCCATAGAGCATCAGCGCATGGCGGCCAACGCGCATCAGCTTGCGATGATAGCCGCGCGAGTCGCAGTTATGCGCGATGCAGCCGAGCGACATGGCTTTGTAGTCGCAGTTGCGCGCCGCGCCATAATCGTAAAACCCGCCATTTGGGCAAGCGAGGTAAAACTCGTGGAGCGTATGAACCACCGGCAGGCCCGAGCGCCTCAGCGCCCGGCCGATGGAGGGCGAGAGCGCCTTGGCCCAGCCATGCACATGGACGATCGTCTCGGCGGGATCGCAAGAGGCGAGAAGGTTGGCGAGCCCATGCTCCGCCGCCGCGTTCCACAGCCATTGCGCGCCGAAGCGCGCGAGAGAAGAGGCTGACGTCACATCGGCTTGATCGAGCAGCGTCACCGTGACGCCCGCCTCAGTGAGGCCTGGCTCCACCGGGCCGACGGCGGAGAAATAATCGACGCGATAGCCGCGTTCCGCAAAGCCCTTGGCGCTGTCGATGGCGACCTTGGCGAGGCCGCCGTTGATATGCGCGTGATCGGTGACGACAATGATGCGTAGAGTCATTTTGTTGCGATCACATAGGCGAAGCTCGAAAAGGCGCGCCATTGGCGCTTGCGCGCGATATTCGTAAAAGCCGCGTCGAGCTGCTTGATGCCGGGAAACTTCCAAAAATAGCTGTACCCCCAGAAGGGAAGGACAACTACTTCAGAGAAACCGGCGCGCTTCAGTATCGGGAGTATCTTCGACTCGTCGCTAAAGCAATGGTCATAATAGGCGGGAAATTTCGGATTGTCTCCGTCGTCCTTGCGATCGGGGAATACTGTCTCCAGCATCCAGCGGGAAATTTTTTCCGGGATGAGGCGGTTGAGGACATAGGGCGGCGCATAAAGCGTTGGAAAGAAGCTGAAAGCGACGCCGCCCGGCGCGAGCGTATAAGCAATGTTTTCCCACATGCTCGCAACATCGGGGACATGCTCCATCACCATGCGGCTATACGCGATGTCGTATCGCTCGGGCCCGAGGATGGCTTTGGCGTCCTTGCCGGCGATGTCGCAAACGACCGTCGAATAGCCTGCCGGCGCGAGCGACAATTCACGCGCGGAAATATCGTTGAGCGTGACGTCGAAGCCCAGGGTGACGATTTCGTCCGGCAGGAAGAGCGGATCGCGGCCGCCGCCGATTTCGAGATGGCGCCTCAAACCTTTCTGGCGTGCGATTTCGATGATCGTGCGCTTGTAATTCTCCCAAGCCCAGTTGAAGTCGGGATCATAGCCAAGGCTCGCCACGATCGCACTTATGTCATTTGCGGGTTCCCTGCTTAAAGCCATCCGCTGATTTCCAAATAGTTTCGAAGGCCGCAGCCTAAGTTGGCCCGGTTGCGCAACTGTTAATGAGACTGCGCCGGCCCGATCACACCGTCGCGCTGACGATCTTGTTCCGATTGAATGACCAGCGCGTGCTGACTGCGTTGGAAACGCCTCCCATTTCGGGCGCGCCGGCGACTGGGGCGGGCGGGCCATAGTAATTGCCCTCGGGCGCAGGCGAAGGCAGACTCGTCACCGCCATTTTGACGATCTGAAAGGCGCCGGCGCCGACAATGATATTGCCGGATATTTCGACAAAGGTGCGTGGGTCATTATCGGAATAACCGACTCCAACGTAGCAATACTTTAGAATATTGTTCGAGATGAGCGCAGTAACCGTATTTTGGTCCGGGGCGCCTTGGCCATTCCATGTTCCAGAAAAGATCGCGGCTATGCCCGCCGCTTCCGCGTATTCGATCGTATTGCCATCGGCAATGCAATCCGCAGCAAGCCAAATCCCAACGCCATGTGTTATGCGGCTATAGCCGCCACTGACGCCGTCTGTATATTCGGTGAAAGTGTTTTTCTTGACATAATATATGGCGTTTCCAGTTATTGTCGCACGACGGCTGCCGGCGTTATTATTGACACAGACTATTCCGCCGCCGACATTATTCAATGTGTTCCCAGAGATGACGACATTTGTCCAACCGCCTGCATAATCGGCAGGGTTCTCTACAAAGATGGCCACCTCGCGCGCGGCGTCGACCTGATTGGAGGAAATAGTAACGTCTTTGCAATAATTTACTCTGATAGCAGAGTAATTGGCGTTTGATATGAAATTATCGGCTATGCGTAGGAAGCGCAAGCCATTGCAAGCAATGGCGTTGCCCCATTGCCCGCTTCCGCCAGAATTATTGAGGACGGTATACACTCGATTTCGTTGAATGATTGTTCCATCAAAATAAGTTTGCGATACGGCCCAGGGCGACCGATAGCATTCGATGCCGGTGTTGAGGCTGTTGGTAAGATAGTTGTTTTCTATCGTCAGCCCGGCCCCGTTTACGCTGCTCAGGGAGGCGCTGCAATTGTCGCAGCGGTTGCCGCTGACGCGGCCTTCAGCGCCATAGAGATACAGACCAGACGAAGTGGAGCGCCAGAAAAAACAATCCTCCACCACCATGCGATCGGCATTGAAAAACTGCAGCAGGCCATTTTGTCCGCCTAGTGGCTTGTTCTCCCCGTCGAAATTCAATCCCCTGATGACAACGCCCGGGATGCGGGAGGAGGTCGTTCCCGACCCGATCTGCATAACGAAAGCATTGCTCGTCGACGATCTCAGTTGCACGCTATCTTTTCGTGCGTAAATCGTCACTGTTCCAGCGATAATGACGGATGCTTCCGTATAAATGCCAGGCGCGATAAATAGCGGCAGCCCCGTCGATTGGGCGAGATTGATGGCGCCTTGCAGCGTGCCCGTCCCCGCTGCAGTCGAGTAAACGATATTTGTTGGCGAGGATGTAATCGAAGGCATATTTTACTCCCAAAAGTCCTAGAGGGTGTTATGCACTCTGTATTACGAAGTCGGCTGCGCGTTTGAGCATGAGGCAGGCAAAAGCGACGACGTGGAGGCCAGCGAGTGTGTCGGCGTAGCGTTCGTAGTCTTTGACCAGCCGCCTGCATCGGGTCGCCCAAGCGAAGGATCGTTCGACGACCCAGCGTTTGGGCAACAGCACGAAGCCTTTTTTCGCTTCGGAGAGTTTGACCACGCAGAGTTCGACGCCCTGCGCTTTGGCCGCCTCCGTGGCTTTCTCGCCGGTATAACCTTGATCGACATAAATAAGCTCGACGTTCTCGCCTGTGGCGTCCTGCACAGCGGCGGCGAGCTTGCCGACCTCGGCGCGGTCGTCGACATTCGCTGGCGTAACGTGCAGCGCCAGCAAGTGCCCCAGCGTGTCGACCGCCATGTGCAGCTTGGAGCCGCGCTTGCGCTTGGCGCCGTCATAGCCGGCCCGTGGACCGCTTTCCGGCGTCGAACGCAGCGTGCGGCTGTCGATGATCGCCGCGGTTGGCTCCTCGGCGCGACCGGAGGCGACGCGCAACAAGGCGCGCAGGTCCTGCGCAAGCTCTTCGAACACGCCCGCCGCCAGCCAGCGCTGCGATTGCTGATACACTGCGGACCAGGGCGGCAGATCGTTGGGCATGGCGCGCCATGCTATGCCGTAACGCAGAACGTAGCGCAGGCCGTTGAATAGCTCACGAAGCAAATGCTGACGTTGCGGAGCGCCCTCGTCCATCAGCGTCAGATACGGCGCAACCAGCGACCATTCCTCGTCGCTGACATCAGACGGATACGGTTTGCGAATCGGAGACATCCGATTCCATTAAGATAATCAACTACCAAAGTACATAACACCCTCTAGGCGAAATGTGCGAGATAAACGCCGAACTCAATGGACTCGGCGCAGTCGTTGCCAAAAAAGACATTGTCGCGCCCTGCATGGGAAAACATCGCCACGCGGCTGAGACTGATCCTGTTATTCGAAATCCTTGCCCCCTGGCACTCCCATAGGGCGACAGCGGCCTGCGGCGCCCCTTCGAAGACACAATCCGAGACGGAAAAACCATCGACGCGCCAAGCTGTAAGCAAGCCGTTGAAGCGTTCTGGCGCATAAGGAAGGGTGTCGATCGGGCGCTCGAGAGGATTGACGCCCATGGCGTGCGGCAAGGAGCCCCCCGAGAACGTCAGGCCGCTCAGGGAGACGCCAGAAAGACGTTCACGCCCGGCTTGTGGACGCACGTCAATCGTAAAGCTTTCTTGCCCCATCGGTTTGATGATCGTCTTGCCGGGCGTTCCGCGCACCGATAGAGGCGCGTCGATTACAAATCCGCGGGTACGAAAAACCCCTTCGCCGAATTCCAATGCGAGGCCGTGCCGAGACGCGAGATGAATTGCTTCTTGCAGTGTTGCTCGACTGAGCGATTTATCGCTGACCCGGTCGGCGGCAACGAAAAGGCGGTCGCTGAACCTCTCAACGTGAAAGATAGGGAGGCCGTCAGCGGCCCAGGATGGCGCCGACGCCGCGCCGATCGACAAAGGAAGAAGCTTCACGAAACTGCGACGATTCATGTATAAAATCCTGGAACTACTTTTCTCGAGCCAATAGCTGAAACCTATGTTTGAAATCTTAGCGCGTCAAGGCGTCGGAGGCCGGGCTTTCATAACAATGAAGGTGCTGTATCCTGAGGCAACCGGTGGCAGACCGTGAATTGGCCTCGATAACAGACCCGTCCATGAACTTCAGCGCCAAAGAGAGCCAGGCCGTTCACTCGATGCTCGAAAGGGCGGCCTCGAACGACGTGGATGCGCTCACGCGTGATCTTGAAGCCTCTCCACAGGGGCTTTCCGAGGCGGAAGCGGCGCGCCGCCTCAGGCGGCATGGGTCCAACCGCGTCGCCAGCGAAACGGGCGGCGGCGTCTTTCGCGAGTTGGCGCGCAATGTCTTCAATCCGCTGAACGGCCTTCTGCTCACGCTCGCGGTCGCTTCCTGGGCGTTGAGCGATCGACGGGCGGCGATCGTCATCTCCGCAATGGTGATCCTCAGCGTTCTTCTTGCTTTCGTGCAGGAGCATCGCTCCAACGCCGCCGCCGCGAAGCTGCGCGCGATGGTGCGCACCCATGCCTCGGTGCGCCGTCCCGAGCGCGTCGACAGCGACGATCCTTTCGTCGAAATCTCCCTAGAAGAGCTGGTTCCCGGAGATATTGTGCGGCTCGCCGCGGGCGATATGATCCCCGCAGACCTTCGCATGCTGACGACGAAAGATCTCTTCGTCAATCAATCGGCCTTGACCGGCGAGTCGATGCCGGTCGAGAAATTTGCGCATCGCGTTGCGGCGCCCGTCGATCTCTCGGAGGCCGACAATCTCGCCTTCATGGGCTCGAATGTCGTGAGCGGCTATGGCGAAGCGATTGTCGTTGTGACGGGGAGGGACACTTACTTCGGCGCCATTGCCGATAAGATCGTCGACGCCGATAGCTCTACGGCCTTCGACGAGAGCGTTCGAAAATTCACCTGGCTGATGATCAGCTTCATGGCGGTCATGGCGCCGCTCGTGTTTTTTGTGAATGGCTATTTGAAAGGCGACTGGCTGGGCGCCTTTCTTTTTGCAGTCTCCGTCGCGGTCGGCCTGACCCCGGAAATGCTGCCGATGATCGTCACGGTCAATCTTGCCAAAGGCGCCATGGCGATCTCTCGCGAGAAGGTGATCGTGAAGCGCCTCAACGCCATGCAGAACTTCGGCGCGATGGATGTGCTGTGCACAGATAAGACGGGCACGCTGACGCAGGATCGTATCATCCTCAAGCGTCACCTCGACATCTTTGGCGAAGACTCTGACCGCGTCCTGGAGTTTGCGTATCTCAACAGTCATTTCCAGTCCGGCTTGCGTAATCTCCTCGACGTTGCCGTGCTGCAACACGCAGAGATAGAAGAGCGCCTGTCGCCCCAGCATAGTTTCAAGAAGATCGACGAGATCCCCTTCGATTTCGAGCGCCGCCGCCTATCCGTCGTGGTGGAGCGCGACGATGGCGAACGGCTGCTGATCTGCAAGGGCGCCGTCGAAGAGCTTTTCGCCGTGGCGACCCATTTCGAAGCCGCCGAGACCGAGGGCGCGCTCGATCTCTCGCATCTTGAAGCCGCCAAGCGCGAGACAGCGCGCCTGAACGCCGACGGCTTCCGGGTCATCGCCGTCGCCTATAAATCCGCGCCGCGTGAGCAGAGCGTTTTCACGCCCGCCGATGAAAAGGAGCTGACGCTCCTCGGCTATATCGCTTTTCTCGATCCGCCCAAGGACAGCGCCGCCCAGGCCATCGCCGATCTGCACAACGCCGGCGTCGCCGTGAAAATCCTGACGGGCGATAACGACATCGTGACGCGCAAAATCTGCCGCGACGTCGGGCTGGACGTCGAACGCCTCGCGCTCGGCGCCGAGATCGAGGCGATGGACGACGCGACGCTTGCCGCTTGCGTCTCCGACATCACCGTCTTCGCCAAATTATCGCCGCCGCAGAAAGCGCGCGTCGTGGCCGCTCTGCGCGCCAACGGCCATGTCGTCGGCTATCTCGGCGACGGCATCAATGACGGGCCAGCGTTGAAAGCAGGCGACGTCGGCATTTCGGTCGATTCGGCGGTCGATATTGCGCGCGAATCAGCGGATATCATCCTCCTCGAAAAGAGCCTCTCCGTGCTCAACGACGGGGTCGTCGAGGGCCGGAAAGTCTTCGCCAATATTCTGAAATATGTGCGCATGGGCGCGAGCTCCAATTTCGGGAACATGTTCAGCGTGCTCGGCGCGAGCGTTTTCCTTCCCTTCTTGCCGATGACGCCGATTCAAATTCTCACCAACAATCTACTTTACGATTTTTCGCAAACCGCGATCCCGACCGACGAGGTTGACGAGGAGTTTATCGCGCAGCCGCGCAAATGGGACATTGGCGGCATCGCGAAATTCATGCTCTATCTGGGCCCCGCCAGCTCCGTCTTCGATTACGCCACCTTCATCCTGATGGTTACGGCCTTTGACGGCTGGAACAATCCAGCGCTCTTCCAGACAGGCTGGTTCGTGGAATCCCTCTTCACCCAGACGCTCATCATCCACGTCATCCGCACGAAGAAAATCCCCTTCATCGAAAGCCGGGCGAGCACGGCTCTGCTGCTGACGACTGTTCTGGTCTGCCTCATCGGCGCGGCGCTGCCCTATTCGCCCTTTGCGTCCGCCTTCGGCTTTGTGCCGCTGCCGGCGTCCTATTGGCCGGCGATCGGCGTCTTCCTCATCGGCTACGCTATTCTTGCCCATATCGCCAAGACGGCCTTCTTCAAACGCTTCGGAGATTGATCCCTCCAAGCGCAGCAGGAGACAAAGACGCGCCCGCCCGCTTGGTCGGGAACAAAGCCGTGATCGAGGGAATTTAAAGGCTTCTAGCGCGCCTTCCGCTGCGAAAGCCTATCAACTTTTGCGGAATGCGCTCTTGACGTCTTTCCCTTCGGAGGACGCCGATGCGGCGCATGCTCCTTGCCACTCTTGTTTTCGCCTGCGCGCTTGTCCTTGCGGGCGCACTCGCGCTCACGCAGCGCCCACACGAGCCGCAACGCGCGAGAAGCGCGGCGGAGATCGACGCGATCCTCGAAGGTCTGCGTTTGCCGGAAGACTTTTCCATCTCCCTCTATGCGCGCGCCCCTGGCGCCCGCACACTCGCGGTGGGGCCGAGTGGCAAAGTGATTTTCATCGGCACAGGCGCCGATAACATCGTCTATGTGCTGACGCCCGGCGGCGGTCACGGGGTTCGTGTGGAACGCCTGGAGCTGGCCTTCGAGTTCGATCTGCCGCACGGCCTGTGCTTTTCGCCGGAGGGAACGCTTTTCATTGTCGAACGGAACCGCGTGCTCAGCATCCCGAACGCGGAAGAAGAATGGCGCCGGCCGCACGCGCGCATTGTCGTTGCGAAGGGCGACCTCATCCCGCGTCAGGAGGAAAGCGACGGCCATACGCTGCGCGTCTGCCGCGTGGGGCCGGACGGCAAGCTTTATATCTCGCTCGGCCAGCCTTATGACGTCGAGCCGAAGGAGAAGCTCGCATTCTACGAGCGCACCGGCGTCGGCGGGATCATCCGCATGAATCCCGACGGCTCGAAACGCGACGTTTTCGCGCGGGGCGTGCGTAATTCTGTGGGCATGGATTTCAATCCTGCCGATGGCTCGCTCTGGTTCACCGACAATCAGACGAATGAGCTGGGAGACGACAAGCCGCCCGGCGAATTGAACCGCGCGCCGATCCCCTGGCTGCACTTCGGCTTTCCCTGGTACGGCGGCGGGCATGTGCGCACGGCGGAATATGCGTCGGATGAGCCGCCGCCGGGCGTCATCTTTCCGGAGGTGGAGGAAGAAGCCCACGCCGCTGACCTCGGCATGGTTTTTTACACGGGCGACACTTTCCCGAAAAAATATCGGGGCGGCATTTTCTCGGCCCAGCACGGCTCGGGCGCCCGGACGCAGCCGGTCGGCGCGCGGCTGATGTTCACGCGCCCCGGGCCGGATGGAACGGGCGGCGTCAGCGAACCTTTCGTCGAAGGTTGGAACAAGGGCTCGATGCCCTATCTCGGCACCCCGGTCGACGTGGCGCAGACGCCCCATGGCGATCTTCTTGTCACGGACGACGAGAATGGCGCGATTTATCGGATCAGCTACGGGCGCTCGATTATCGCCGGCGAGTGACGGCGCGGCATTGCCGTTTGGCAGGCGCGGGGCCATTTGCTTGGAAAGCAAGCGAGTTGGAGCGGGATGATGCAAGTTGCGATCAGAAAGGCCGCCGAGCGGGGAATGGCTGACTTCGGCTGGCTCGACAGCCGCCACAGCTTTTCCTTCGGCCAATATTTCGACCCCGACCATATGGGCTTCGGCCCGCTTCGGGTCATCAATGAGGACCGCGTCGCGCCGGGAGGCGGCTTTCCGACCCATCCGCACAAGGACATGGAGATCATCTCCTATGTGCTCGACGGCGCGCTCGCGCATAAGGACAGCACCGGCGTCGGCTCGATCGTTCGCGCTGGAGACGTGCAGCGCATGAGCGCCGGGACCGGCGTGCGCCACAGCGAGTATAACGCCTCGGATCGCGCCCCCGCGCATTTCCTGCAAATCTGGATCGTGCCGGAACGCGAGGGCCTCGCGCCGGGCTATGAGCAGAAGCGTTTCGGGCCGCAGGAAAAGCGCGGCCGCCTGCGCCTCATCGCCTCACACGACGGACGCGACGGCTCCCTCACCATCCATCAAGACGTCGATCTTTACGCAACCATATTATCCGCGGGCGAAAGCGTGTCCCATCAGGTCGCGCCGGGCCGGGCAGCGTGGGTGCAGGTCGCGCGGGGGCTCGTCATGGTGAATGGCGAACGCCTGGAGGCCGGCGACGGGATCGCGGTCAGCGAGGCGGACGCCATACGTCTCGAAGGGCGCGACGACGCCGAGGCGCTGGTCTTCGATATGGCGATCTGAACGAGACGCCCTCACTCCAGATGCGCCGGCGCCTCGAAGGCTTCCTTGTCGGTGATGATGGTTAGCGTGGCGTTGGCGCTCTTGGGCTTGGGGCCGGTCGAAAACAGCGCCAGCGCGAAATCCGCGCCCGTGCGCTTGCTCTCGATGAAGAGCGGCTCGGGGACTTCGGCGAAAATGTCCTGGACCTTGCCGGGCCCAGCGACGCTCAACCGCCAGGATTCGCCATCCTTCTTCAACGACAATCGCTTGGCCGCTTCCGCCCCACTGATCTTCACCGGAACGCGCTTCTCGGCGGCGGTGATCGCGCTCGCAAAGGGCGAGGAGCCGGACTGTGGCAGCGCCAGGGAAAGCTCGGCTTTTGCGGGCAGACAGATCTTGCCGCAGGCGGCATAGTCGAGGTCGAGGGCGAGCGTCACCGGCGCCTTTGGGTCCTTCGGCGTGACCCTGAGCGGGAAGATCACGGTCTCGTCATAGCCGGCGACGATCGTGCCCGCTTCATCCAGATGCTTGGGCGCCGGAAAGGTGGTTTCGACCTTGGCGACATTAACCGATTTCGAGAAATCGAAGACAGGCGGCGAGCCCGCCTCGCCCGGCTGGCGCCAATAGGTGGCGGTCTTGGGCGCGAGGCTGATTTCGACGCCTGCGCGATAGGCGCCGCCTTCCGCCGGGCCGGCGGAGAGCAGCCTGATGGCGGACACCGTTCCCTTTGCCGGCGCTGTCGCAAAAGCCGGCTCGGCGGCCCGCGCCGGCGCGAAGGCCAGCGCCGCGGCGAGCGTGGCTGTGCAAGCAAAAAAGACGCGCATCTTCGGCTTTGGCGTAGTCATCGGGTCTGGTTTCCGGTCGGCTGGCGCGATTTATCCACGCCGCTTGTTAAGGGGGCGTTGCGGGCGTAGCATGAAGCTATGAGTAGGTTGCGCCCCAAGCAAGTTTCCGAAGAGTCTTCCGCTGGCGACGCTCGGACTCCCGGCCGAAGATATCTCGACGGGCAGTTGCTGGTGGCGATGCCCGGCATGACGGACGAGCGTTTTGCGCGCTCGGTGATCTATCTGTGTGCGCATTCGGAAGAAGGCGCGATGGGCATCGTCGTCAACCAACCTGCTCGGGTGAAGAACTTCCCCGATCTTCTCGTGCAACTGCAAGTGATCGCTCCTGAAGAGCGGATCAGGCTGCCGAGCGGCGCCGAGGAGATTCAGGTGCTTTCCGGCGGCCCGGTGCAGACGGACCGCGGCTTTGTGCTGCATTCGCCGGATTTCTTCCTGGACAATTCGACCCTGCCAATCGACGACGGCGTGTCGCTCACGGCGACAATCGACATTTTGCGCGCCATCGCCGCGGGCGAGGGGCCGCACCATGCGTTGCTCGCGCTGGGCTATGCGGGCTGGGACGCGGGGCAGCTCGAGGACGAAATCCAAAAGAACGGCTGGTTGCATTGCCCGGCCGATCCGGCGCTGCTCTTCGACCGGGACCTCGGCAGCAAATATGTGCGCGCCCTGCGCTCCATGGGGGTCGATTTGGAGCGGCTGTCGTCCATCTCGGGGCACGCGTAGCGGTTGGATGCGCGGCTGAGACATCCGTTTGAATAGCTCGCACTGGGGCATGTCATTCCCGGCGGGCTGAAAGCCCGACCGGGAATCCAGAGCCGCAATAGTGCAGGTTTTGCCCAGAACCCGTCATTGCGAGCGAAGCGAAGCAATCCAGGGCGGCGATGCGGCCTTAGATTGCTTCGTCGGCTCCGCCTCCTCGCAATGACGGAGGTGATCCCTTACGGCGCTGGATTGCTGTGAAGCTGGTGGATCTCGTCGATCCGCGCTTCGATCTCCGGCGTGATCTCGATGCTCTCTGAATCCAGATCGGTTCGAAGCTGCGCCATCGTCGTGGCGCCGATGATGTTCGAGGTCACGAAAGGGCGCGACGTGACATAAGCCAGGGCAAGCTGCGCCGGGTCGGCGCCGATCTCTTTGGCGAGCGCGAGATAGGCGCCGATCGCCGCCTCGACCCCCGGTGTTTCATAGCGCTGGCCGCGTTCGAAAAGCGTCGTGCGCGCGCCGGGCGGCCTTGCCCCGCCCTGATATTTGCCGGTGAGATAGCCCTGCGCGAGGGGCGAATAGGCAAGGAGGCCGACGGCCTCGCGCTCGGCAAATTCAGCGAGGCCCATCTCGAACGTGCGAGTGATAAGATTATAGGCGTTCTGGATCGAGACGACCCTTGGCCCATGGCCGAGCTCCGCCGCTCGCAGGAAGCGCGCGACGCCCCAAGGCGTCTCGTTGGATAGGCCGATGTGGCGGACCTTGCCGGCCTTCACCAGCGCGTTCAGCGCGTCCAGCGTTTCTTCGATCGGAACTTCGGGGCGCTTGGAGGGAGGCCGATAGGTCGTCCCGCCGGCGCCCCAGAGCGGCAAAGAGCGGTCGGGCCAGTGCAACTGGTAGAGATCGACATAATCGGTCTGCAGGCGCTTCAGCGAGCCCTCGATCGCAAAATGGATATTCTTACGGTCGAGGACCGTGCCCCCGCCCCCATCGCGCAGCCAATGCGCCTCGCCGCGCCCGGCGACCTTGGTGGCGATGATCACCTTGTCGCGGTTTTTGCGCGAGGCCAGCCACGAGCCGATTATGCGCTCGGTCGAGCCTTGCGTCTCCGGGCGCGGGGGGATCGAATAGATTTCCGCCGTGTCGATGAAGTTGACGCCGCGCGACCGCGCATAGTCGAGCTGCGCGTGGCCTTCCGCCTCGGTGTTCTGCTGGCCCCAGGTCATGGAGCCAAGACAAATGGCCGAGACGGAGAGGTCGGTGGCTCCAAGTTTTCGGTATTCCATATCGCGCCCTAACGTAGAAATTCGCTCGATTGCAGATTCATGCGCAATTCGAAGCTCTGAAATTGCGTGAAGATCGGGAGAAGCCAGGCTTTCAGCGCCGCGCGCACGACGATGGATATATGGGGTGGCGGCGCGTGCAAGAAGGTCGACAGCGAGAGTTCGGCGTCGTCGAGGGCCGCGGCGATGGCGCTTTCGAGCTTCGGGATCACCAATTTCCCGCGCGCGGGGTAGCGGGCGAGGATGTCGTGCGCCTCGGCGCGCAGCGGCGCAGCCCCCTCATTGTGGATGACCGTCAGCCACAAATTCGGCCAGGTGGTGTTGAGCAGCCGGGCGTTGCTCGCAGCCGTCTGCGAACTGTCGGCCTGGAAGAGAATGATCGGTTCGACGCCGGCGTGGCGCGCCTCCTCCAGAAAGCCGATTTCGGCGATCGTGGCGAAGAGCTGGTCGTAGGAGCGGCTCCAGACGTCGACGATCTTGGGGGCGTCGTCGGCGACCAGCAGGCGGTCGAACAGGGAAATCTGTCCCTTGACGTCGCCAATATCGACAACGCGCGCGACCTTCGGAAAAAGCAAGGCGTAGTTAGGCTCGCGCGAATCCGTGTCGAAACCTTCGACAGGGACCCCGCGCGAGAGATAATAATCGGTCAGCAGCCGCGCCGCAGTTGTCACGCCAGTGCGTGAGTGCGGCGAGCAGACGAAGAAGACGAGGGTGCGGCGACTCATTTCATCCTCTTGACGAGGGCGACGCCGCCTTCGTCTCAACGTGCCTTGGCCACACCCGATGTGACGAGATCGAGAAGTCCGACCCGCTCGAATTCATCCGCGACTCTCGCGAGCCATGTGCGCACGTAACCGCGCAGGACGAAAGAGTGATCCGCCGGTTCGCCTTCCGCCGTCTGATTGGCGATGAAGGTCGAATAGGGCGTCCCTGCGAGCTCGACCTGTTCATATGCCAATTCGCCGAGCTTCGGGATGGTGATCTCGCCTGTGGTGTTCACGTCCTCGAAATATTTCGAGTGGGTCTGGGGGTCCCATTCGAAGAAGGTCGTGTCGTTCACATGGTTCTTCACCATGAAGTAGTTGGCGTCGGACATATAGGGCGCGATCTCGGCGATCTCGTCGAGCGAGGCGATCGAGGGGCCGATGACGTGGAGCAGGATGAAGCGGAATTCGCCTGCTTTCACCGCGTCGAAAAAGCCGATCTCGTCGAGCGCTTCGAGCGCGGGGCTCAAGCCGCCGGCGCGCACGTCGATCACGCTGACCTTCGCTTGCGACGAATTCAGCGTGTCGATGATCTTCATCTGATCGGCGGTCGACGTCAGATCGACGATCATCGTCTCTTCCGGATGGAAGCGATACAGCGTCCCGCGCGGCGTCTCGGTGTCGAAGGCGCGGGCGTCGAGATTGTTGAGGGAAAGGAAGTCGAGGACCGCGCGCGCGATCGTCGTCTTCCCGACGCCGCCCTTGTCGGCGCCGACGACTATGACCGTTGGTTTCATAATCGCTCCCGAGGATTGCTGAGGCGGCGTGATTTCTCTCACGTCGCGGCGCGGCTCCGGCTCCTTTTTCGGAGGCGGCGTTTCTTTCGCGGTCTTTATTGGCCTTTTTACCATGAGGTCTCCTCTGGCGATGAGCGCAGCCCTTTCGCCCACCGCTCCGATTGGTCACCTGATTCTTAACAAACATGGATTCTGGCCGCTTGTCATGTCCCAGCTATGAAATTTGGCGGCGCCATATTTAACGGCAAACAGATGTGATTTTAGTCCATATGGCATATTTTAGAAGTGAATTGACTTACGTGCGATTTAGAGTATCTAACCGTTCGAAATACAGAACGCCACTGCTGTGGCGATTTCCGCCTCAACGAAAAGCCCATGAGCATTGCCTTGGAAACTGCCGTCGACCCATCCCCCGTTCCCCTGGAGCCCGAGGCGCCGTTCTTGCGCGTCGAGGACCGGAACGGCGTCATCCACGAGCTGGCGGCCGTAGAGGGCTGGCGGCTGATGGAGATATTGCGCGATTACGGCATTGGCATGGAAAATACGTGCGGAGGCGCGCTGGCCTGCGCCGAATGTCACGTGGTGCTCGACGCCGGTTCGGCCGCCCGCGTGCCGCCGCCGCAGGAGGACGAGCTCGAAAAGCTCGACGAGCTGCCGATGCTCTATGAAAATTCGCGCCTTGCCTGTCAGATTATCTGGTCCGACGAGATGAGCGGCCTCTCCCTCAAGCTGGCGCAGGAGACGTGATGACCGCGCTCAAACATCCGCAGATACTCTTGGCCTCCGACCTTGCCGACGGCGAGGTCGTGTTTCTGGGCGCCGAAAGCTGGGAGCGCGACCATCGGCGCGCCCGCGTGGCGCGCGACAAGGAAGAGGCCGCCGCGCTGGAGGGCTTCGGCAAGGCGGAGATCGCCAAGAATCGCGTCGTCGACGTTTATCTCGCCGACGTGGATGTCGGCGCGGACGGCGTTCCGACGCCCTTGCACTATCGCGAGAAGATGCGCCTCAAGGGGCCGAGCGTGCGCCCCGATCTTGGCAAGCAGGCGAAAGGAGGCGCTTGAGATGACCGCTCACGATCCCAGTCTGGCGCGGCCGAACACGCCGGTCACGACCTATCGCTACGATGAATTCGACGCCGCCTTCGTGCGCGAGCGCGTCGCGGAGTTCCGCGAGCAGGTGCGCCGGCGTCTGGAAGGCTCTCTGACGGAGGAGGAGTTCCGCCCCTTCCGTCTGATGAACGGGCTTTATCTGCAGCTCCACGCCTATATGCTGCGCGTCGCCATCCCCTATGGCACGCTGACGGCGCGGCAGATGCGCCGCCTTGCCGACATCGCCGATAAATATGATCGGGGCTACGGCCATTTCACCACGCGCCAGAACCTCCAGTACAACTGGCCGAAGCTGATCGACACGCCGGATATTCTGGAGGCGCTCGCGGAAGTCGAGATGCACGCCATCCAGACCTCCGGCAATTGCATCCGCAATGTGACGGCCGACCATTTCTCGGGCGTCGCGCCCGATGAGATCGAGGATCCCCGCGCCACGGCGGAATTCCTGCGCCAGTGGTCGAGCGCTCATCCCGAATTCTCCTTCCTGCCGCGCAAGTTCAAGATCGCGGTGACCGGCGCCGAGCATGATCGCGCAGCGATCATGGTTCACGACGTCGGTCTGCGGATTGTGAAGAATGCGGCGGGCGAGGTCGGCTATCAGGTGGTGGTCGGCGGCGGACTCGGGCGCACGCCTTTCGTGGGCAAGGTGCTCCGCGACTATGTGCCGCGGGCCGATCTCCTCGCTTATCTCGAGGCGGTCATGCGGGTTTATAACCGCTTCGGCCGTCGCGACAATAAATACAAGGCCCGCATCAAGATCCTCGTTCACGAGAAGGGGATCGAGGAAGTGCGCGCCGCCGTCGAGGCGGAATTCGCCGCGATGGATCGCTCCGCGTTTTCCTATGACCCTGCGGAATTCGAGCGCATCGCCGGTTTCTTCACGCCGCCGCCTTACGAGGCGCTGCCGGCGGAGTCGGCCAAGCTGCGGGCCGAACGCGTCGCCCATCCGGCCTTCGGCAATTTCGCCGAGGTCAATGCCGCGCCGCACCGGGTTCCGGGCTACGCCATCGTCACCGTGTCGCTGAAGCCGATCGGCGGCATTCCCGGCGACGCCACCTCGCAGCAGATGCGCGTTCTCGCTGACGCGAGCGAGCGCTTCGGCTTCGGCGAGCTGCGGATTTCCCATGAGCAGAACGTCATTCTGCCGCATGTGAAGCAGGACGATCTATTCGATCTGTGGAAGCTGCTCGACGGCGCGGGGCTGGCGACGGCGAACGCCGGTCTCGTCTCGGACATCATCTCCTGCCCCGGGCTCGATTACTGCGCGCTGGCGACGGCGCGCTCGATCCCGATTGCGCAGGCGATCTCCAAGCGCTTCTCCGATCTCTCGCGCCAGCGCCGCATCGGCAAATTGGGCATCAAGATTTCCGGCTGCATCAACGCCTGCGGCCACCACCATGTCGGCGCGATCGGCATTCTGGGGCTCGAAAAGAAGGGTCAGGAATCCTACCAGATCACGCTTGGGGGCGATCCGACCTTCTCGGCGTCGATCGGCGAAATTCTTGGCCCCGGCGTCACGGCGGAGCAAGTGCCCGACGTGATCGAGCATATTGTCGATTTCTATCTGGCCGAGCGCCAGGAGGGCGAGACATTCATCGAAACATGGCGGCGCATCGGTCATGCCCGCTTCAAGGATGTGCTGCGGCGGGAGGGTGAAGATGGCGCTGATATCTGAAGGCCGCTTTATCGAAGACGCCTGGCGCCGCCTCGCCGATGAAGAGGCGCTGCCCAAGAGCGGCAAGATAATCGTGTCGCTGTCGCGTCTCGAACATGCGGTCGCGCATCTCGATGCGGGCGTGGCGCTCGGCGTCCTCGCGCCGAACACCACAGAGCCCGAGGCGCTCGTTTCCGCGCTGCCCCGCCTCTCTCTTATCTCCATCGTCTTTCCCGCCTTCGCGGACGGACGCGGCTTCTCGCTGGCGCGGCTGATCCGCAGGGCCGGCTTTACGGGCGAGCTGCGCGCAAGCGGGCGGCTGCTTGCCGACCAGTATCGCCATGCGCTCGGTTGCGGCTTCGACACGATCGAAATTCCAGACGATCTCGCTGAGCGGCAGGATGAGTCGCAGTGGCAGGCGGAGCGCACGGCGCATGCGCGCACCTATCAGCGCGGCTATGTCGCGCCGGGCTCTATTCTCGAAGCGCGGCGCAAGGCGGCGGCGAAATGAAGGCTTGGTTGCTTCGCCAGGGCTCCCTTTGGGCGCTCGATTTCCGGTCGGGCCTTCGGTCCGCCGACACTTTGGGCGCGCTCAGATCATGAATCCTTCCATCCCGGAAATACTCGGCCCGCGTCTCGCGCCGCTTGATCTCGATCTCCGGCTCAAGCTCGTCCGCGAGTTCATCCCCGGCCGTATCGTCTTCACGACGAGCTTCGGCGTCGAAGATCAGCTCGTCACCCATTCGATCTTCACGCAGGGGCTCGATATCGACGTCGTGACGATCGACACCGGACGCCTGTTTCCCGAAACCTACACCCTGTGGGAAGAGACCGAAGCTCGCTACGCCCGGCGCATCCGCGCCGCCTATCCGCAGGCGGCGGCGCTCGAAGCGCTGGTCGAAGAGCAGGGCGTCAACGGCTTTTACAAATCCCCCGAAGCGCGCAAGGCCTGCTGCCATGTGCGCAAGGTCGAGCCGCTTTCTCGCCTGCTGGCCGGCGTCTCCGGCTGGATCACGGGCCTGCGCGCCGATCAGTCCGCCGCGCGCGCCGAGGTTCCGCTCGTCGCTTTCGACGCCAATTACCGGGTCATCAAAATCAACCCCGTCCTCGACTATAAGCGCGAAGACATCGTCGCCGCGACCCAGGAGTTTTCAATCCCCGTGAACGAACTCCACGCCAAGGGTTTCCTGTCGATCGGCTGCGCGCCCTGCACGCGCGCCATTGAGCCCGGCGAAGACGAACGCGCCGGCCGCTGGTGGTGGGAGCAGGACGACAAGAAAGAGTGCGGCCTGCATGTCGGCGAGGATGGCGTTCTGCGTCGCGGTCCGGCGCCTGATTCCGCCTCGCCGGAGGTATTCGAATGAGCGCGCTTCCGACCCGTTCGCTTGGCCATCTGGACCGTTTGGAAGCCGAAAGCATTCACATCATGCGCGAGGCTGTCGCCGAATGCGAGCGGCCCGTGATGCTGTTTTCGATCGGCAAGGACTCGATGGCGATGTTGCATGTCGCCAGAAAAGCCTTCTATCCGTCGAAGCTCCCGTTCCAATTGCTCCATGTCAACACGATGTGGAAGTTCCGGGAGATGATCGAGTTTCGCGACAAGATCGTCAAGGAATGGGGCCTGGAGCTCGTCGAATATATCAATCCCAAAGGGATTGAGATGAACATCAGCCCCTTCGTCCATGGCTCGAAGCTCCACACCGAGATCATGAAGACCGAGGCGCTGAAGCAGGCGCTCGATAAATATAAATTCGACGCGGCCTTCGGCGGCGCGCGCCGCGACGAGGAGAAGTCGCGCGCCAAGGAGCGCGTGCTGTCCTTCCGCACAGCGCAGCATCGTTGGGACCCGAAGAACCAGCGGCCCGAATTCTGGCGCCTCTACAACACCCGCAAGGCGCCGGGCGAGAGTCTGCGCATCTTCCCCATGTCCAATTGGACCGAAGCCGACATCTGGGACTATGTCGCGCGTGAGAACATCCCCGTGGTGCCGCTCTATTTCGCGAAGGAGCGGCCGGTGGTGCGCCGCAGCGGCACGCTGATCATGGTCGACGACGCGCGCATGACGCTCGAACCCGGCGAGACCATCGAGCGCAAGATGGTGCGTTTCCGCACGCTCGGTTGCTATCCGCTGACCGGCGCCATCGAGAGCGAGGCGGCCACGCTCGACGAGATCATCACGGAGATGCGCGAAAGCCGCACCTCCGAACGGCAGGGCCGCCTGATCGACCAGGACGGCTCCAGCTCCATGGAGCAGAAGAAGCAGGAAGGATATTTCTGAGATGCAGGGCGTCGAGGTCATGGAAGCCCCCGCGCCGGCGGTTGCGCGCATCGCCGCAGACAAGCCGCTCCTGCGTTTCATCACCTGCGGCTCGGTCGACGACGGCAAGTCGACGCTGATCGGCCGCCTGCTTTACGACGCCAATCTGGCGCCGGACGATCTCATCGCCGCGCTCGAAGCCGACTCCAAGAAGCACGGCACGCAGGGCGACGATCTCGATTTCGCGCTGCTCGTCGACGGACTTGCGGCGGAGCGCGAGCAGGGCATCACCATCGACGTCGCCTATCGCTATTTTGCGACCGACAAGCGCAAGTTCATCGTCGCCGACACGCCCGGCCACGAGCAATATACGCGCAATATGGCCGTCGGCTCCTCGACCGCAGATCTCGCCATTCTGCTCGTCGACGCCCGCAAGGGCATTCTGCCGCAGACGCGCCGCCACAGCGTCATCAATTCCATGTTCGGCGTGCGCCATGTGGTCGTCGCCGTCAACAAGATGGACCTCGTCGGCTACAGCGAGGACGTGTTCCGCAAGATCGTGGCGGATTTCCACGAATTCGCGAAGAATCTCCACTTCGCCTCGATCTATGTCGTGCCGCTCGTGGCCAAGGACGGCGACAATCTCGTGCATTCTAGCCAGTATATGCCGTGGCACGACGGACCATCGCTCCTCGCTTATCTGGAAGGCGTCGCGGTCGAAGACGTCATGCGCATCGCGCCCTTCCGTATGCCGGTGCAATGGGTCAACCGCCCGAATCTCGATTTCCGTGGCTTCTCGGGCTTCATCAGCGGCGGCAATATCCGTCCCGGCGACATTGTGCGTATCCTCCCTTCCGGGCGCGACACGCGCGTTTCGCGCGTCGTCACCTATGACGGCGATCTGGAGAGCGGCGTATCGGGCCAGTCGGTGACGATCACGCTCGCCGAGGAAATCGACTGCTCGCGCGGCGATCTGTTGAGCTCGCCGGTCTCACCGGCGCAGGTCGGCGACAGGCTGGAGGCAAAGCTCCTCTGGCTTGTGCGTGAGCCGCTGACCACCGGCAAGAGCTATCTGCTCAAGATCGGGACGAAGACGACGCCCGCGGTCGTCAACCTCGTGCAGTCGCGCATCGAGATCGAGACCGGCCTGGCGACGCCGCTTGGCGCGGAGGAGACGCTGGCCTTCAACGAAATCGGCGAGGCGCAGCTTTCGCTCGAAACCGTGGTCGCCTGTGATCCCTATGTCGAGAACCGCGAGACCGGCGGCTTCATCCTGATTGATCGCATCACCAATGAGACTGTCGCGGTCGGCATGGTGAAGGAGGTTTCGGCCTCCAGCCGCCGTGTCGCGGCGCCTTTGGCCGACGTCAGCTATGCCTCGATGGAGGGCGTCGCGCTCGATCAAGGGAGCGTGCTGTCGACGCCCAAGCGCAGCCTGCTGAAGGCGGCCTCCTGGCTGGTTCCGGCGACCCTCATCAATTTCGTTATCGTGAACGCCTTGTTGAGCGACGCCGTTGTGTCGTTCGAGATCGCGATCGCCCAGACGATTGCGATCTCCGCGCTGCGTCATTTCCATGAGCGCTTCTGGACGCGCTCGGCCTTCGGTCTGGAGAGCAAAGAGGGGCCGACGGCGGCGAACGATCCGGGAATTTGAGCCGGACGAGGGCCTTTCTGGCGAGAAGACGGGCGTTCTTGCCGGGCTCTGCCGCGCCGTCCGATCGAGAAGGCGGGCGCATGATCCCGCTTCGGCGCCGCTCGGAATGGGGTATAAGACCGGCGCATCTTTCCGAGATCTCTCCATCCCCCGACGCCGAGGCGGCATTCGCGCAGTCGATCGCGCCGAGCCGAGGGACAGCGTAGGAGCCATTATGAACAAGCCCGTAAGCCCGGATGATTTCGACGCGCCCGCCGCGGCCATGTTCGAGCGCTATCGCCGCGCCGATTCGCCGAAGCCCGCGATCTGGAACGACACGCTCGACCTGCTTCTCGCGCACCGGTCGCACCGCAATTATCTCGACCAGCCGCTGCCGCCCGGCGCGCTCGAAATCATCACCGCTGCGGCGCAGTCCGCGTCGACCTCCTCCAATCTTCAGGTCTGGAGCGTCGTCGCCGTCGAGGACGAGGACCGCAAGATTCGCCTCGCCGATCTCGCGGGCGGCCAGCAGCATATTCGCGACTGCAAGCTCCTGCTGATCTGGCTTTGCGACCTCGCGCGGCTCGAAAATCTCGGCAAGGAGAGGGGTCGCGACGCGGCGGCGCTCCCTTATCTCGAAATCTTCATGACCGGCGTGGTGGACGCCGCGCTCGCCGCGCAGAACGCCGTCGTCGCCCTGGAATCCATTGGGCTCGGCTGCTGCTATATCGGCGCCATGCGCAACAAGCCGGAGGAAGTGGCGAAAGAGCTGAATCTTCCGCCCAATGTCTTCGCCGTCTTCGGCATGACCATCGGCGTCCCCGACCCGGCCGCCAACGCCGGCGTCAAGCCGCGCCTGGGCCAGGCGGCGGTGCTGCATCGCGAGCAATATCAGTGGGGCGACGCGCAACGCGAGGCGGTCGAGACGCTCGATACGGTCTTCAAGGATTTCCAGAAGGAGCAGGGACTGCCCGAGCAGGGCTGGATTCGCCAGGTGCTGTCGCGCGTGCGCGGGACAGATGCGATGAGCGGCCGCGATCGCCTGCGCGACGCTTTGAAGGCGCTCGGCTTCGAATTGCGTTAAACCCACCACAACATTAGCGAGGGCGGCTTCTCGCTTCCTCCAGCGACAGGCGCTCTCGTGACCCTCACCCTCGACAGACCCGCGGCAATTCCAGTCGATGGCGACCGCGTGGTCGCCAAAGTCGCCTGGCGGCTGGTGCCGCTTCTCGCCGCAGGTTTCTTCGTCTCCTATCTCGACCGGGTGAATGTCGGTTTCGCCGCGCTCACCATGAACAAGGAACTCGGCTTCACGCCCGAGTTCTACGGCTGGGCGGCGGGCGTCTTCTTCATTGGCTATTGCCTGTTGGAGGCGCCGAGCAATTACGTCATGCACCGCGTCGGTGCGCGGCTTTGGCTCGCGCGCATCATGGTGAGCTGGGGCGTCATCGCCGCCGCGACCGCTTTCATCTGGAGCGAGAACAGCTTCGTTGTTCTCCGCGTGCTGTTGGGCGCGGCGGAGGCGGGCTTTCCGCCAGGCGTCATTCTTTATCTCACGTACTGGGTTCCCGCCGCGCAGCGCGCGCGCATTCTCGCGGGCTTCCTGATCGCCGTGCCGCTCGGCAGCGCGATCGGCTCGCCGATCTCGGGCATGATCCTGTCGACCATGGATGGCGTCTCCGGCGTCGCCGGTTGGCGCTGGCTTTATTTTCTGGAGGCGTTGCCGTCGATCGCGCTCGGCCTCGTCTGTTTCTTTTATCTTCCCGACCGCCTCGCCGACGCCAAATGGCTCGCCCCGAACGAGCGCCGATGGTTAGAGGCCGCGCTGGCGCGTGAAGCGCCGGCGCATGAAGAGAATTACTGGCGCGCGCTGGCCGATCCTCGCATTCTGACTATTGGAGCCGCCTATTTCGGGCTGGTTCTCGCGCTTTACGGGCTCAGTTTCTGGCTGCCGCAGATCATCAAGGGCTTTGGCGCGAGCATCCTCGCCGCGGGCTTTCTCACCGCCATTCCCCATGGCTGTGGCGCCGTGGCGATGTGGCTTTGGAGCCGTAGCTCGGATCGGCGCGGCGAGACGGTCGCTCACACGGCGAGCGCTGCGATCGTCGCGAGCGTCGGCCTTGCATGCGCCGCTTATGCGCCGACGCCTGTATTGGCGATGGTCGCGCTGACTGTGGCGGCTTTAGGGTCCGCCGCGGCGCTGCCGACCTTCTGGAGCTTCTGCACATCGACGATCGGCGCGACCGATGCGGTTGTGGGAGTCGCGCTGATCAACTCGATCGGCAATCTCTCGGGGCTGGCGGGGCCTTATTTCATCGGCGTCATCAAAGGCGCCACGGGCGAATTCTCCGACGCCCTGCTAGTCCTTGCCGCCGGCCCGCTGCTGGGGGCGGCGATGATCTGGCGGATCGGGCGCGCTTCGCGCGATGCGCGCAAATGATACGAATTCCGCTTGAATAGCTCGCATTGGCGCTTGTCATTCCAGACGGGCCAAAGGCCCGATCGGGAATCCAGAGCCACAAAAGCGCCGGTTTTGCTCTGGATTCCCGATCACTCGCTGCGCGAGCGTCGGGAATGACACCGAACCAGTCAAGCGGATTTCATATGACGCTGACTACCCCTCGATCTCCTCGCGCTTGATTTCCAGCTCCAGCCATTGCTCCTCGGCGGCGGAGAGTTCGCTCTCCACCGCGGCAAACATCTCGCTCGCCTTCGCAAATCTCCCCGGGTCCTTGGAGTAAAGCTCGGGATCGTCGAGCAGCGCCTGCAACTTTATGCGCTTGATCTTCAGCTCCTCCATTTTTGTGGGCAAGGTCGCCAGCGCATGCTGTTCCTTAAAGGAGAGCTTGACCCTTGCCGGTTGCCGTTCGGCAGGCTTTTCTTTCGGCCCCTTCTCCTTCGGCGTCTCGCGCGTCGCGGCGCCGCGGGCCTCGACGCCCTTGCCGCGCTGCGCGACCATGTCGCTGTAGCCGCCGGCATATTCGACCCAGCGGCCGGTGCCGTCGCTCATCAACACGCTTGTCGCAATGCGGTCGAGAAAGTCGCGGTCATGCGAGACGACGATCAGCGTGCCGGGATAATCGGCGAGCATCTCTTCCAGAAGATCGAGGGTCTCCAGGTCGAGATCATTGGTCGGCTCGTCGAGCACGAGGAGATTGGAGGGCTTGGCCAGGGCGCGCGCGAGCATCAGACGGCCGCGCTCGCCGCCGGAGAGCTTGCCGATAGGCGTGCGCGCCTGCTCCGGCTTGAAGAGGAAGTCCTTCATATAGCCGACGACATGGCGCCGCTCGCCATTGATCTCGACCGTATCCGAGCCGCCGCCGGTGAGCGCGTCCTGCAGGGTGGTCTCCGGCCTCAGGCTGGCGCGGCTCTGGTCGAGCGTCGCCATTTCTAAAGCGGCGCCGAGCCGCACCTTGCCGCTGTCGGGCGGCAGAACCCCGGTCAGCAATTTGATGAGCGTCGTCTTGCCCGCGCCATTGGCGCCGACGACGCCAAGCCGGTCGCCACGCAGGATTCGCGTCGTGAAATTCTCGATGATAATCCGCTCGCCGTAGCTCTTGCTGATCTTGATCGCCTCGATGACGAGCTTGCCGGAGAGATTGGCCTCGCTCGCCTCCAGCTTCACCTCGCCCGTCGGCATGACGCGGTTCCGGTGCTCGGCGCGTAGCGCATGCAGGCCCGCGAGACGCTTCATGTTGCGCTTGCGCCGCCCTGAGACGCCATGGCGCAGCCAATGCTCCTCATTGGCGATCTTGCGCTCCTGCTTGTGCGCCTGCTTCTCTTCCTCCTCCAGCTCGCGGTCGCGCCACGGTTCGAATTCCTTGAAGCCGCGCGCCAGATGCCGCGCCCGGCCGCGGTCGATCCATACCGTCTCGCGCGTCAGATCCTGCAGGAAGCGGCGGTCGTGGCTGATGATGACCATGGCCGAGCGCAGGGAGGCGAGCTTTTCTTCGAGCCAGAGGATCGTCGGCAGATCGAGATGGTTCGTCGGCTCGTCGAGCAGCAGAATGTCGGGCTCGGGCGCGAGGGCGCGGGCGAGCGCCGCGCGGCGCGCTTCGCCGCCCGAGAGGTTCGACGGGTCTTCGTCGCCCGTCATGCCAAGCTCGAGGAGAAGCGTCGTGGCGACATGGGGATCATCCAGCGGCCCGAGCCCCGCCTCGACATAGGCGGCGGTGGTTTTGAACCCCGAAAAGTCCGGCTCTTGCGGCAGATAGCGCAGCGAGGCGCCCGGCTGCAGGAAGCGCGTTCCCGCGTCCGATTCCAATTCGCCGGCGGCGATCCTCAAAAGCGTCGATTTGCCGGAGCCGTTGCGGCCGACGAGACAGATGCGCGCGCCCGGCGCGACCGACAATTCGACCCCTTCCAGAAGCGGCTTGCCGCCGAGGGTAAGCATGACGCCCTGAAGGGCGAGAAGGGGAGGGGGAGCCATTGCGCGAACCGGATGTTGCCTAGAGGAGAGGCTTTTTCTACCGGCGCGCGGCGTTTGTCACGACTTTACTCGGCGATGCGCATGTCAGCGCATTATTTCGCATTTGACGGCGACGCACGGCCCCGGGGGCCTAGCCCCCCAGGCCCAGGGCTTTGCGCACCCGCGCCGAATAGCCGTAGAGATCCGGCCGCTGCACCAGCCGTCCCATATCGTCCACATAAGCGGTGAAATAGACGATATGCACCGGCAAGGGCTTGGAGAGATTGATGTAGCGCTCGCTGGGGCCGACGAGTTTCTTCACTCGCTCCTCCGACCAGCCCGGTCCGAGCACAGCCTCCGCCAGAGCGAAGGGCTGATCGACGCGCATGCAGCCATGGCTGAAGGCGCGGTGGGACGCCGCGAAAAGCCCGCGCGACGGCGTGTCGTGCATGTAAACGGCGAAATCATTGGGGAAGACGAATTTGATGCGGCCGAGCGCGTTCTTCTCGCCCGGCGGCTGGCGCACCACCATCTGCCCGTTGCGATAGGAAACCTGATAGCCGTCGCCGACCCCGCCGTGCCACTCCTTCTGGATGATCGACTGCGGCACATACCAGGACGGGTTGACGATGATCTCCACCATCTCGTCGGAGAAGATGGGCGTCGGCGTTTGTTCCTTGCCTACGATCACGCGCGTGCGGTGGGTCACCGCGCCATTGCGGATGACCGCCAGCTCGAAATCCGGGATGTTGACCTCAATGCGATCGTCGCCCATGTCGCGCGGCAGCCAGCGCCAGCGCTCCATATTGGCGATGATCTCGTTCTCCAGCGCCGAGGTGGAGGGGCCGCCGAGCGTCTCCATGCGGCGGCGCTTCGATTTCACGGGCGGCAGCGCGTCGGTCTGAGCGACGCCCTCCTCGGCGGCGGCGAAGAGCGAGTCGAGCGGCGGCGCACTGGCGCCGCGCGTCTTGAGCTCGACCAGTTTCTCTCGCAGTTGCTGATAGCCGTAATGGGGCGGGTTAAAGCCCTGCAGCGTCTCGCCCGCGCGATAGCCGGCGGCGGCGACGTCGGCCACGGCCTGCGCCGGATCGGGAAGCGCCGTTTTGGCGCCGATGAGACGGGAGAGCCGCTCGGGCTGCAGCCGTCCGCCGCGCGCCTGGAAGGCGTAGGTTGCGACAGCTTCGGAGAGCGCAAGCTCGTCGGCGGCGCTGGACGCGCCTTTGTCGGCTTCCGGGATCGTTACGCCGCGAAGGTCCAGCCCGTCTTCATTTGCGGCGCGCAGGCGCGAGACCGCGGAAGCCGCGCCCTCACGCCAGCCATTGGCGTCGGTCCAGAAGGGCTCGAATTTGCGCCCCACATAGGCGGCCGCGATCTTGGCGCGCATCGCCCGCCGCGCCGGGTTGCGGGCGGCTTCAGGACCCGAGGTCCAGTCCTGAAGCGCGAGCGCGAGCCCTCGCTGGTGGTCGGGCAGCAGGCTCCAGGCGAGGTCGAGGCTGTCCGGCTCCGCGGGCTCGGCTTGCAGCCTTGCAGCCGTGACGGCCACGACCGGCGGCGCCTCCGGGGCTTCGAGCGGATCGAACGGCGCCGCCGAGGGCAGCTTGTCGAGACCCGTCAGCGCGACGGAAGCGGGCGGCGCGAAAATATCGGCGCGGCGCGGCGCGGCCCCGGCTGGCGCAACGGCGAGAACCGCGGCGATAGCGGCGGCGGAAAGGAAGAAACGGGCAATAGATATGCGAGCCTGCATGGGCTGCCCCTTAGAAACCGGGTGCGCGGCGTCGGTTTCATAAACCTGAATTATTAAGGATGTGGACGCGTCGCCGCCGGAGCGCCGCGCCAGGCTCCGTCACAATATCTAGCGCGAGGGCGGCAGGCTGTTAATCAGCGCACATGGCGGCGGGCCGCCGGAATGTCGCAAAAAGAGACACTGTGGCGGGAGGGCAACATGACAGAGGGACGGGATCGACTGGTGGCGACGAAGGGGCGGCGCCCGCGATGCGCCACAAGCTGAGGTTTTTGCGCCGCCATAGGTTGTGGCAATTCGTCATTTGACCCGCGGCGCGCCGTCGCCTTACTCATAAGTCATGGAAGGATACGGAGCCTTCGAGAATTTCTCACTGTTCGGCGGTCCGCTTCACCGTTTGGCGGGGCGCTTGGGCCTCGCCCGCAAGGGGAGGAGCGCCTTTGCGCTGGGACTGGCGCTGGGCTTGTCGTCCTGGTCGATCCTGTTCGCCTTGGCGTTGATCGAGGGCGTCAGTTACAAGTTTTTTTCACTCTCGGTGATTGCGGCGCATGTTCGCCTGCTCGTCGTCATCCCGTTGCTGTTCCTTTGCGAATCCTTGCTCGACGTTCGGTTAAGGGCGTTCGTCAGCCTGATCGTGCGTTCGGGCGTCGTTCCCAAGAATACGCTGCCGGAGCTGGCGACTGAGATCGCGCGGACCAATCGGTGGCGGGACCATTGGGTTCCGGAAGCAATTTGCCTGCTGGCGACTGTGCTGTTGACGGTGATCGCCGCGCAGAAGCATCTCTCTGGAAGGACAACCGGATCGGAGCTCGGCGCCGCCGTCAGCGAATTTCGGCTGGCCGGCCTGTGGTATTGGATGGTTTGCCTGCCGCTCGTGCGCTTCCTGGCGTTTCGTTGGCTCTGGCGGATCGCGCTCTGGTGGTGTTTCCTCTGGCGGTTGGCGAGACTGAAACTCCACCTTGCGCCAGCCCATCCAGATGGCGCCGGCGGGCTCGGATATCTGGAAGTCGCGCAGACCTATTTTTTCCCATTGGTCCTCGCGATCTCGGCGCTTATGTCCGCGTCGTTTGCGGAAGAAATTTCCTCTGGAATATCCGTTTTCGAGGCCATCTACCCCGCGCTTGCGATCACTCTGATCCTGGACCTCGTGCTGGTGTTGTTTCCCCCGTGTTTTTTCGCCTTCAAACTCAAGGCTTGCCAAGAGAGGGGCTTGAGCGACTATTCGGTGTTGGCGGCGCGCTACGTCAACGACTTCGACAGGAAATGGCTGAGCGCGCCCGGCTCCCAGGCCGAACCCTTGCTCGGCACAGCCGATTTGCAATCGCTGGCTGATTTGTCGAACAGCGTCGCAATCTTGCGCAATATGCGGCTCGTTCCGGTAAGCACGCGTCTAGTGATAACCGTCATGGTCGCCGCGCTGCTGCCAATGGTCCCGTTATTTCTGTTCAAATACCCCGTGGCGGAGTTGATCCAAAAGATTGTCAGCAAATTAGCTGGCCTATGAGAGCCTACAGCTTAGTTTGCAAACGCAACGCCATGTATGTCTCTCGTTGTTTGGCCGGGTTCCAGGGATCGATCAATTGCAGATCGGCCGACAGGCGGAGCCAAGGCGTGATCGCAAGATTATAGAAAGCTTCCACGCCCCCCTCGCTGCGTCTCCTGACATCACGCGCCTCCAACGCGCTCAGCAACGGCTTGGTCAGCCCATAGTGAAAGAAGCCGACGCCCCAACGGTCGTTCTCGCGCCCCTCGATGAGATTATTCCCCGCAAGGCCCACGAGAACGCTCCATTTGACCGGGTTGGGGTTTCCGTCAGAAAGGGTCCCGAGCGTAAACAGCCCCCAACCGACCGCCGGCTTATCTTTACTTTGGAAGAGGTTTTGCTGGAACGCGTAAGAACTGAACCAATAGCCTTTCTTGGTGATCACGGGACCGCCCGTCGCCGCCAATAGACGCTCCTGCGGGACGTCGTTCAGGTCTATGCCGCGCGCGTTGCTATAGGCGGCGCGAAGTGTATGAAACCCGCGAAGACCGAGAATCTCTGTTGGAATGGTCACTGAGCCGCCGACCGCAACGCCTTTTTCAAAGGGATGTTCGATCACTTGCGGATTCTGCGCGCTACGCGGATCGACAACCACCAGCGTCAAGGTTGCCGGCGCAGTCTTGAACGTCACCGCGCCGCCGATGAGGTAAGGCGCGGAGACGACGACCCTGTCGGCGGCTCCGCCTCGGACGGCGGTGTAGGCCACCCCGGTCGATGGCAAAGCGAAAGCCCTGTTCATGAAGGTGTCGATGCCGCCGCCGCCGAGGAGCGGCGTCTGGGATGCGATCGTCATCATGTTGAACTTGCCGGCGCTGACGGAGATGTGCTCGCCGAAATCTTGCGTAACGGAGACGGAAAGCGCCGAGTGGTAGCCTTGCTTATTCACATAGGCTTGAGCGGTGTTGACGGGAAGGAGCGCGTTGTCCCTGCGGTTTATATTATCGCCGAAATAATGCTCGTATTGCGCGCTGACGTGGAAGCCCGGCCACAGGCCGAGTTTCTCCGCATCGACCTTTAGGAAGGCGTCGACTTTGCCGCCATAGAACCATGTTTGGCTCGCGTCGCCGGCAATCTGGCCCTGGTAGAACTGCGTCACCCAAACATCGGGCGCGACGCCAAAGCGACGCAATTGCGCCTTGGGGCCATCGGGCGTGTCGGTCAGGGAAGATTGCGTGGCCAAGGACGACAGCGCGTCTTCTGCGCGCGCATGGAATGTCGATGCCGCGAAAAGTACAGGTACAGCCAGCACGGCCCTTGGAAGAGATCTTCTGATCACCAGGCTCTCCCGATTTGCGCCGCTCCGAGAAGCTCACTCCATGAGTCAAAATGGCCCTTCTGATGGCCGGCCTGCTTGTATTTTCGGGATCGGCGTTACCTTTCGGCCACTACCCCGCCTGTAAAAAACTCTCCAGCACCATCTTCCGTCCGGCCTTGTCGAAATCCACCGTGCATTTGTTCCCGTCGACAGCCGCGACCGTGCCCGGCCCAAACTTCAAATGAAACACCCGCGACCCCGCGCCGTATCGCGCATTGGTCGATGAGCGGGCGACGACCTCGCCCTCGATCGTCATCGGCTGCTTCGCGCGTGGGCGCGACTCGCGCATCGGCTCGGCGCGCGGCGTTGCGGCGCCTGCCTTGGCGCGCTTCCAGCCCGGCGTCGAATAATCGGAGCCATAGACATCGAGATTGGCGAAGCGCGAGACGGCATAGCCGCCATATTGCGAGGCGCTCGGCGCCTCGACCACTTCGACATGGTCCGAGGGCAGATTATCGACGAAGCGCGACGGCACGGTGGGCTGCCACAATCCGCGAATGCGGCGGTTGCTTGCGAAAAATATGCGCGCCCGGCGTTTCGCGCGCGTGACGCCAACATAGGCGAGGCGGCGCTCCTCCTCCAATCCCGCGCGGCCCTGCTCGTCGAGCGAGCGCTGATGCGGAAAGAGCCCTTCCTCCCATCCCGGCAGATAGACGGTCTCGAATTCGAGGCCCTTCGCCGCATGCAGCGTCATCACCGAGACGCGCGCCTGCTCCTTGCTTTCCTCGGTTTCCATGACGAGCGAAACATGCTCGAGAAAGGCGGCGAGGTCGGGAAATTCCTCCATCGCGCGCACGAGTTCTTTCAGGTTTTCGAGCCTCCCGGCGGCTTCGGGCGTCTTATCGTCGCGCCACATTTGCGTGTAGCCGGATTCATCCAGCACCATTTCGGCGAGCTCGTGCTGCGGCTTCGAATCGATCAGATTGCGCCAGCGCTCGAAATCCGCCACGAGGCTTTTCAACGCGCCGCGCGGCTTGGGCTTCAGCTCCTCCGTCTCGACGAGAAAACGCGCCGCCTGCATCAGCGGAATGCGCTCGCGCCGTCCATATTCATGCAGCAATTGCACCGTTGCGTCGCCCAAGCCGCGCTTGGGCGTATTGATGATGCGCTCGAAGGCGAGATCGTCGGAAGGCTGCGCGACGCAGCGCAGATAAGCGAGCGCGTCGCGAATTTCGGCGCGCTCATAAAAGCGCGGGCCGCCGATGATGCGATAGGGCAGGCCGATTTCGACGAAGCGCTCTTCGAATTCGCGCATCTGGAAGGAGGCGCGCACGAGAATGGCGATCTCTTCGAGCGAATGGCCCTTGCGCTGCAATTGCTCGATGTCCTCGCCAATGACGCGCGCTTCCTCCTGGCTGTCCCAGACGCCGGTGAGCGTCGGCTTCTCGCCCTCTTCGCCATCGGTGAACAGCGTCTTGCCGAGGCGGCCTTCATTATGCGCGATCAGATGCGAGGCGGCGACGAGAATGTGCCCTGTCGAGCGATAGTTGCGTTCGAGCCGCACGATCTTGGCGCCGGGGAAGTCCTGCTCGAAGCGCAGGATGTTTTCGACCTCCGCGCCGCGCCAGCCATAGACGCTCTGATCGTCATCGCCGACGCAGCAGACATTGCGTCGCCCCTGCGAGATCAGCCGCAGCCAGAGATATTGCGCGACATTCGTGTCCTGGTACTCGTCGACGAGAATATATTTGAAGCGTTTCTGGTAATCCGCGAGCACGTCGGGGTTCTCGCGAAAGAGCCGCAGCGTCTCGAGCAGCAAATCGCCGAAATCGACGGCGTTGAGGATTTTGAGGCGCTCCTGATAGAGCGCGTAAAGCGCGCCGCCTTTGCCATTGGCGAAACTCTCGGCCTCGCCCGCCGGCACTTGCGCGGGCAGCAGGCCGCGATTCTTCCAGCCGTCGATGCGCATGGCGAGCGCGCGGGCGGGCCAGCGCTTGTCATCGATGTTCTCGGCCTGCAGCACCTGCTTGAGCAGGCGGATCTGGTCGTCCGTGTCGAGAATGGTGAAATTGGGTTTCAGCCCGACAAGCTCGGCGTGGCGGCGCAGGATTTTGGCGCTGATGGCGTGGAAGGTGCCGAGCCATTGCATGGCCTGCGCGCCGTCGCCGACGAGCATTTCGACGCGCTCGCGCATCTCGCGCGCCGCTTTGTTGGTGAAGGTGACGGCGAGGATTTCATAGGCGCGCGCCTGGCCCAGCGCCATGATATGCGCGATGCGCGTGGTGAGCGCGCGGGTCTTGCCGGTGCCGGCGCCGGCGAGGACGAGCACGGGGCCGTCGAGCGTTTCGACCGCGGCGCGCTGCTCGGGGTTGAGACCGTCGAGATAGCGCGGCCGTTGCGCCGCAGCAGCGGCGCGGGCGGCGAGCCCGCCGGCTTGCGGCGCGTAATCGTCGAAATCGGTCAACCCTTTGCTCCTTCTGATTCCTCAAACGAGCATATAGGAGAACGGAAGGCGAATCACGAATAAGGGAGTCTCCTTCTCCCGCAGGCGGGAGAAGG
>NZ_JAERVJ010000010.1:0-76982 GCF_016745395.1 Methylocystis sp. Sn-Cys | reverse complement strand
CCTTCTCCCGCAGGCGGGAGAAGGAGTCATGCTGCCAAGCTTAGGATTCATTTCCCTCTTGGCGATCTGCCCCCGACCGGCTATAAGGCCCTCTAACGTGGCGCGTGGCCGGAAGGTCCCGCGCCGCGACTGTTTTACGGCGCGCGTTCTTTTGCGGCGCCACAGGCAAGTCAGGCAAGCGAATGGTCAACCCGTTTACGTTCCTGCAGGAAGTGCGCACCGAGGCGAACAAGGTCACTTGGCCGACCCGCCGCGAGACGATGATCACGACCGGGCTCGTGATCCTCATGGTGCTGTTCGCGAGCCTTTTCTTCGTCGTGGTCGATTCCGCCCTGCGCTTCGGCGTCGGCGTGCTGCTGCAGGCCGGCCAATAATTCTTTTATAGGAGCTGAGCGCGCCCCATGGCCATGCGCTGGTATATCGTCCACGCCTATTCGAACTTCGAGAAGAAGGTCGCTGAGTCGATCCGCGAAGGCGCCGCGCAGCGGGGCCTGGCCGAGGCTTTCGAGGAAATCCTCGTGCCGACCGAGCAGGTCGTCGAGGTGCGCCGCGGGCGTAAGGTGTCGACCGAGCGCAAGTTCTTCCCCGGCTATGTGCTGGTGAAGTGCAATCTGACGGACCCGGTGTTCTCGCTCATCAAGAACACGCCGAAGGTCACTGGCTTTCTCGGCGCCGACAACAAGCCCATGCCCATCTCCGAAGACGAAGCGATGCGGATCAAGGGCCAGGTCGCCGAGGGCGTCGAACGTCCCAAGGCGACGATCAGCTTCGAGGTCGGCGAGACGGTGCGCGTCGCGGACGGTCCCTTCGCCTCCTTCAACGGCCTGGTCGAGGAAGTCGACGAGGCCCGTTCGCGCCTCAAGGTGGCGGTCTCGATCTTCGGCCGCCCGACGCCTGTCGAACTGGAATTCGGTCAGGTCGAAAAAGTCTGACGCTGCGGGAGCCCGCGAGGCGCGGCGTCAGATCGCGGCCAAGGCCGCCGCCGCAATCATCCATCCTGCGGATGCGAAGCCGACTGTGGTCGCGACGCAGCTCAGCAACATCCAGGCGAGGAACGCGCTAGGCGGCGACGCGACATAGCTGGGCCGGAGGGCGCAGACGAGAAAGCCCGCCGGATTGAAAAAGGCCCCGAAACAGGCGCTCGCGACGGCCCATCCCGGGGGGACGACCGCAAGCAGGCGGAACAGTCCGAAAAAGACAAATAAGAATAACGCCATCATCAGATAGTCGATGTGCGATTTCAGCAGGTCTTTGATATTTGGAATCCAGCGGGACGCCGCGCCGCTTCCTTTCGCCGTAATGAGGAGCAGCCATGCTTCGATGAGCGCGACGAAGAGACAGGCTGAGGCGCTGAGGGCAAAAACGGCAAGCGGCATGTAAGTTCCTTTCCGAACTGGCGTGGCTGAGCTAGGTCTGCAGTATGGCCCCTTTCGCAGCAGCCAGCTTGCATGGACGCGCGGAAAGACTTGACCGGAGGCGCGAAGCGACGGTTCATGTCGCAGCCCTCGAACTCCTGCGGTGTATCGATGGAAGCGCGCGATCTACGCTTCGATTTGCCTGGCCTTTCGCTGGAGCAGCGATTGCGGCGGTGGCGGGACGCCGTCGGCGATCATCTCGTCGATGTCGACATGCGCGCTCCAACCGACGCGCCGGTCCGCGAGGCCTTCACGGGCTCGATGACGGTTCATCCATTTCAGGACGGGACGCTCACCCTCGTCGACGCGGCGTTCCAACGCCTGGATCGCACGGCGGAACGTATTCGCCGCGCGTCGACGGAGACGGCTTTGCTTACCCTCATTCTCTCGGGGGAATGCCGCATCTCTCAGCGCGACCGCGTCGCGCGCCTTGGGCCCGGCGACCTCTGCCTTTATGAAAGTGTGAGCCCCTATCGGCTAGAGGTCGCGGCGCGCACCCGCGCTATTGTCGTGACCGCCGACCGCGCGAGCGTCGAAGCGGCGCTTGGCGATCTTCGTCCTTTCGTCGCGGCGCCTTTGTCGTCCGCATCCGCTCCCGGCGGGTTGGCGGCGAATTACTGGAAGGACCTTGTTTTGCGGCTGCCGGCCCTCGACCCGATGAGCACGCGCCGGCTCGTCGCGGCGGGTCTCGAAATCGTTTCCGCGGGCCTTGCCGTCACATATGGCCATGCGCAACCTGCTGGCGCAGCGCTGACCTTGCGCCGGGCCAAGGCCTTTATTGCCGGGAATATTCACCGCGAGTCTTTGAGCGGGAAAATGGTCGCCACGGCCGTCGGATTATCCGAGCGCCGGCTTCAGGAGCTGTTTCAGCAGGACGGCGCGACGCTCTCCGGCCATATTCGGCGGGCGCGCCTGGAGGCGGCGCGCCAACAGCTTGCCGATCCCGCTTTCGAGCATGTTTCAATCGGTCGGATCGCCGACAATTTCGGTTTCCCCGACGCTGCGCATTTCAGCCGCGCCTTCCGGGCGAGATTTGGGGTGAGCCCGAGAGAAGCGCGCGCGGCGTCTTCCCGAAGAGCGGAACGCGGCGTTGCGCCGCGCGCAAAATGATTTGCCTTCCCGCTCCACTCCGCTATAAGACCGCCAGCCCTCCCTCAGAGGGCTTTTTTCGTTCCTCTAAAGGAACGAAAACCGACGTGGCGGGTCCGCCCTGACGCCATCGGGGAGAACGGATCGGACCACGGACTGCAACCGATGGCCCGCGTGCGTCAGCGTGCGGCGTCGTCATTCGTTGGAGAAAGCAAATGGCGAAGAAAATTGCCGGCTACATAAAGCTGCAAGTGCCGGCCGGCGCGGCGAACCCCTCGCCGCCGATTGGCCCCGCGCTCGGTCAGCGCGGTCTGAACATCATGGAGTTCTGCAAGGCGTTCAACGCCAAGACGGCGCAGATGGAGAAGGGGACGCCGATCCCCGTCATCATCACCGCCTATCAGGACCGCTCCTTCACCTTCGAGATGAAGCAGCCGCCGGTCTCCTTCTTCCTGAAGAAGGCCGTTGGCCTCAAGATCGGCAAGAAGCCGGCCTCGGGCTCGAAGACTCCTGGCCGTAATGTCGTCGGCAAGGTGACGCAAGCGCAGATCCGCGAGATCGCAGAGAAGAAGATCGTCGATCTCAACTGCGCGTCGATCGAATCCGCAATGTCGATGATCGCCGGCTCCGCCCGCGCGATGGGCCTCGAGGTGGTGGAGTAAGATCATGGCGCATATCGGAAAACGCATCGCCAAGGCCCGCGAGGGCATCGAGCGCACCAAGCTCTACGGGGTCGACGACGCTGTAAAGCTCGTGCGCAGCCGCGCCACGGCCAAGTTCGACGAGTCGGTCGAGATCGCCATGAACCTCGGCGTCGACCCCAAGCACGCAGACCAGATGGTCCGCGGCGTGGTCAATCTACCGAATGGCACGGGCCGCGTTCTGCGCGTCGCCGTCTTCGCGCGCGGCGCCAAGGCGGATGAAGCCAAGGCCGCCGGCGCCGATGTGGTGGGCGCCGAGGATCTGGTGACGACGGTGCAGGGCGGTCAGATCGATTTCGATCGCTGCATCGCCACCCCGGACATGATGCCGCTCGTCGGCCGTCTCGGTAAGGTGCTCGGCCCGCGCGGCATGATGCCGAACCCGAAGGTCGGCACGGTGACCATGGACGTCGCCGGGGCGGTGAAGGCCTCCAAGGGCGGCGCGGTCGAGTTCCGCGTCGAGAAGGCCGGCATCGTGCAGGGCACGGTGGGCAAGGCCTCTTTCGACGAGGGCAAGCTCGTCGAGAACATCAAGGCCTTTGTGGACGCGGTCGCCAAGGCCAAGCCGCAGGGCGCCAAGGGCACCTATATCCAGCGCGTCGCCATCAGCTCGACCCAGGGTCCGGGCGTGAAGGTCGACGTCGCAACGCTCGGCGCCACCGGGGCGTAAGGGCTCATTACCCGATTAGAGAAAAGCCGGCAGGGAAACCTGCCGGCTTTTCGTTTTTCTCTTGTGGCGCAGATCAGGAGCTTGGAGGCCTCGGCTATAGGAGCTCCTGCCATTTCCGCGCGCCGTGGAGAACGCGCACAATCTCTACGCCGTCATCAACTTCACGATAAGCCAGGAGATAGTTGCCGGAGGCGAAGACACGTAGGTCAGGCCGGACTTCAGGCCGGGCGACGCCCATCTTCGGCATTTCAGCAAGACGCTGGCAGGTGTGGCGAACGCCCTCGAACCATCGAAGCGCCGCCGAGGGACTGTCCTCGGCAATGTATGAAACAATCTCTTCGATATCTCGTTCGGCCTGAGGCCGAAGCTTGAAACTCATTTCTCCGAGAATTTGGGGGCGAGGTTAGCCCTTAGCCGGGCGAAAGCATCCTCGCCGTCGTTCGGAGGACCGCTTTCCATTCCTTCATCCCAAAGCCGCCGTAATTCGCCAATCGCCTGCTCGCGCTGCTGGCGGCGCAGCTTCCAGTCCCGCAGCGCTTCGCGCATCAGCTCACTGGCCGAGGCATATTCGCCCGTTTCGACAGCCTCTCGCATCATTGCCGCCATTTCCGCCGTCACGGCCACGCTGATCTTTTCGACCCTGCCCATCGCGCAGTTCTCTCCTTGCCGTGATGGTAGGGAAAATTACCACCGCTTTCAACGGACCCACAGCGCAATCCGGGCGCTCTCTCGAGCCTGGCGCGCGAAGTGCCTGAATTCACTGGGAGCTTGCGTCTCAAACAAAAGCGCCCGCCGAACCGGCGGGCGCTTGCTCTCCATCCGTCTCAGCGGACGATCAACTGGTCCTTTACCTGGGTGAGAACCTCGCCGGTGACGATCTTCTTCGCCGCCAGTTCGTCGACCTGCTTGAACGGGCGCGCCTTCACGATGGCTTCGGCGATCGTCTTGTTGAAGCCCTTCACCTCGGAGAGCTGCTGGACGGTCGCGGTATTGAGGTCCAGGCGCTGGGCTTCGGCCGCCATTTTGGCGGAGGGCGCCTGAGTCATGGTCGCGACCGGGGCGGGCGTCGTGGGCTTGGCGACCGGCGCTTCGGCGAGGGCCGGGGCGGCGGCGAGGAGGGCGGCGGCGAGAAGAAGATTGCGGATCATCGCTTGAAACTCCTGGTGGTCGAGACCGTGTCTCGATGGATTGGAGTTTCGTTCAAAGCTGCTGAACCGCCGCTGAGGGCGCCGTTCAGCCGCCGTTTAACAAAGTGGTCTCGATGGCCGTTACTTGGTTTTGCGGCAGACGGGGTCTTTCGGCACGCAGGCAATGCCCGGAAGCGAGCAGCCGTCGCGCGTGCAGACAATGCAGCCGTCGCTCCATTCCCCACACTCTGGGTGATCGTCGCCGAATGCAGGCACGGGTTTTTGCGACGCATGGGACGGCGCCGCTGCGTCGGGCGCAGCGGGCGACGTCTGAGCGACGGCGACGGGGATAATAAAAACCGTCAGCAGCGCGACCAGCCGAAGGCTCATTTTTCGCCGACCCGCTTCACCGTGTCGAAGCCCTTGGCCTCCAGGGCGAGATGCAGCCGGTTCTGCAACCCGTTGTCGTCGCCTTTGACGAGCAGCGCGGCGTTGTCGGCAATGGCGTCGCAGAGCGCCTCGACCCAGGGCTCCTCGCTCTTGGCAAAATCGTTCAGCACATAGCTGTGAACCAGCGCCTTATCGCCGGGATGCCCGATGCCCATGCGCACGCGCTTGTAGTCGTTGCCGACATGGGCGGTGATGGATCGCAGCCCATTATGGCCGGCGACGCCGCCGCCGATCTTGATGCGGCATTTGGCGGGCGCGAGGTCCAGCTCGTCGTGGAAGACGATGATGTCGCCCACGGGAATTTTGTGAAAGCGCGCGGCCTCGCCGACGGAACGGCCGCTCTCGTTCATATAGGTCTGGGGCTGGAGCAGCAGCACTTTCTCGCCGCCGATATTGCCTTCGCTCACAAGGCCCTGGAAGCGGGCGCGGGCGGTCGCAAAGCCGTGGCGACGGGCGATGGCTTCGAGCGCCATGAAGCCGATGTTGTGGCGGTTCTTGGCGTATTGGCGGCCGGGGTTGCCGAGGCCGACGAAGAGAAGCATGGCGGCAGACTCCGAGAGCCCCCACCCCAACCCTCCCCCGCTTCACGGGAGAGGGAGCAGGCGCGTGGCGTCACGAAGCAGTCGACAACGCCGGTCTCGAGCGTTCCCTCTCCCGCAAAGCGGGGGAGGGACAGGGAGGGGGTAAATCCCTTACTTCTTGCCCTTGGCGGGCGCGGCGGCGGCCGGAGCCGCTTCCTCTCCGCCGCCGGCCGGCGGGGCGAGGCTCGCCACGGTGAAGTTCTTGTCCGGATTCGTGGGCTTGCAGCCCTCGGGCAGCGGAATCTGCGACATGCCCAGCGAATCATTGAAGTCCATGCCGGCCAGATCGGCGACGATCGCCTCCGGGATGTTGTCGGCCGGCACGTACATCTCCACCGCGTGATACACGATGTTGAGCGAGCCGCCGCGCTTCAGACCAGGCGACGTTTCCTGGTTGATGAAGTGGACCGGCACGTTCACCTTGAGGCGCGAGCCGGGCTTCAGGCGCAGGAAATCCACGTGGATCGGGAAGTCGCGCACGACGTCGAGCTGGTAGTCGCGCGGAATGGCGCGCTCCTTCTTGCCGTCGATCTCGAGTTCGAAGATCGTCGTGAGGAAGTGGCCCGCGAAGATCAACTGGGTCGTGACCTTCTTGTCGAGCGACAGCGGTAGAGGCGCTTCGCCGCCACCATAGAGCACTGCTGGAATACGGCCCTCACGGCGAACGCTGCGGGCGGCCCCCTTGCCGGTCCCGCTGCGCACCGTGGCCGCGAGCGTTTTCATCTCGGCCATTTTCGGTGTCCTTTAGAAAAAGAAAAAGCGCCGCTGGCCTCCAGGGGTGTCGGAAACGCAGGCGCTGAGCGGGAGCTTATAGGGGAGGGGCGCGGTTGAGGCAAGGCGGATGCGTCAACGCCTCGCTTGCGTCGAATCGCCGACCACCTTTAACAGGATTGATATTGCGTAGTTGAGGGCGGGACCACAACAGGGGGCTACGGGGGGATCAGGCTTCATGACAATAAACCAATCGCGCCGCCGGGTCGTCGTTACCGGCATGGGCGCCGTCTCGGCAGCGGGCGTCGGGGCGTCGGCCTTATGGGCGGCGGCGCGCGACGGCGTGTCCTGCGTCCGGGCGCTAAAGCTTGCCCGGCCCTATCAGGGGCGCATCAAGATCGCGGCGCAGGTTCCGGACTTCGATCCCTCGTCGCACATCGAGCCGGAGCTGCTGCCTTATTGCGACCCTTTCACCCAATACGCCATCGTCGCCGCCGATGAGGCGGTCGCCCAGGCGGGCTTTGCGCGCAAGGAGATCGGCGGGCCGCGCACCGCGGTCGTCATCGGCACGGGGATCGGCGGGGCCCATACGATCGACGACACCTCCTACCATGAGTATGCCGAGGGCGTGCGCCCCGAGACGCTCGCCGTGCCGCGCCTCATTCCCAGCGCCGCGCCGACGACGCTCGGCATGCGCTACGGCGCCAAAGGTCCGACCTTCGCGCTTGCCTCCGCCTGCTCTTCGGCGACTCAGGCCATCGGCGAGGCGTTTGAGATGCTGCGGGCCGGCCGCGCCGATCGCGCCGTCGCCGGCGGCGCCGAGGCCTGCGTCATCAACGGCTCGATGCGGGCGTGGGAAGCGCTGCGGGTGCTCACCCCCGATTTCTGCCGGCCCTTCTCGATGAAGCGCAACGGCATGACGCTCGGCGAAGGCGCTGCGGTCTTCATCCTGGAAACGCTGGAGTCGGCGCGGGCGCGCGGCGCGACGCCGCTGTGCGAGCTTGCTGGCTACGGTACGACGAGCGACGCTTTCGATCCGCTGCGCGCCGATGTCGAAGGCCCGGCCCGCTGCATGCGTCTGGCGCTCGAGAGCGCGGGGATCGAACCGTCGGCGGTCGATTATCTGAACGCGCATGGCACGGCGACCTACGCCAACGACATCACCGAGTCCGAAGCCATGCGCGCCGTCTTCGGCGACCGGCCGCCGCCGGTGTCCTCGACCAAGCCGATCCACGGCCATGCGCTGGGCGCCTCGGGCGGTCTGGAGCTCTGCGTGACGATCAGCGCCCTGCGGGACCAGGTTGCGCCGCCAACGATCAATTTCGTGGAAGCGGACCCCAAATGCCCGGTCGACGCCATCCCCAAGGAGGCGCGCAAAATGCCGATCCGCGTGGCGCTCTCGAATTCCTTCGCTTTCGGGGGGATTAACGGGACGCTCGCCGTGAGGGCGATGTAAACCGGGCGGATTCTGGACCGCGAGCCTTCAGGCTCGCCTTTTGCCTGCGCGCCTGAAGGCTCGCGGTCCAGGCCGCCCTGCTCCCGCGCCGCCGCGCTTGCCACCCCTGCCGCAAAGGCCTAGGAAGGCCCTCGCTTTCTATCATGGTTGACGAGCGATGACGGAACAGGGGAAAGAGCCCGACCGCGCCCCAAAAGAGGCGGATTCCGGCTCGAAAACTGGCAAAGCCGGGACCAAGAAGAACGCCGCCGCGCTTTCCGCGGCGCTCCGCGCCAATTTAGCGCGCCGCAAAGCTCGCGAGCGGGCGCAAAAGGCGGCCGCGCAAAAGAGCGACAGCGAGGATTAATGGATAAGATCAAAATCACCGGCGGCGCGCCCTTGAACGGCGTCATCCCGATTTCCGGCGCCAAGAACGCCGCGCTGCCGCTGATGATCGCCTCGCTGCTCACCAAGGAAACGCTGACGCTCGAAAATATGCCGCAGCTTGCAGACGTCACGCAGCTCGAGCGCATTCTCGGCAATCATGGCGTCGATTTCACCATTTCCGGCAAGCGCGCGACCGACACGGAAAACTCCGGCCGCACGGTGCATTTTACCGCGCGGGACATCGTCGACGTGACCGCGCCCTATGAGCTTGTTTCGCGCATGCGGGCGAGCTTCTGGGTGTTCGCGCCGCTTCTCGCCCGCATGGGCGAATGCCGCGTATCGCTGCCGGGGGGCTGCGCCATTGGCACGCGGCCCGTCGATCTTCTGCTGATGGCGCTCGAAAAGCTCGGCGCCAATATCGAAATCGAGAACGGTTATGTGGTCGGCAAGGCCAAGGACGGGCTTGTCGGCGCAGAGATCGACTTTCCGAAAGTCACGGTCGGCGGCACCCATACGGCGCTGATGGCGGCGTCGCTCGCGCGCGGAACCACCGTGCTGCGCAACGCTGCGCGCGAGCCGGAGATCGTCGATCTCGCTGAATGCCTCATCAAAATGGGCGCGCGCATCAGCGGCGCAGGGACCTCGACGATCGAAATCGAAGGCGTGACGTCTCTTGGCGGCGCGCGCCACGCCGTGATGCCGGATCGCATCGAGACGGGCACTTACGCCATGGCTGTGGCGATGACCGGCGGCGACGTGTTGCTCGCGGGCGCACGCGCAGACAGCCTGCAGGCGGCGCTCGATGCGCTCAGCGAATCAGGCGCAACGATCACCGAGACGAATGAGGGCTTGCGCGTCTATCGCAACGGGGCGGGCATTTCCCCGGTCGACGTGGAGACGGCGCCTTTCCCGGCCTTCCCGACGGATTTGCAGGCGCAGTTCATGGCGCTGATGACCCGCGCCCAGGGAACGTCGCGCATCCGCGAGACGATCTTCGAGAACCGCTTCATGCATGTGCAGGAGCTTGCGCGTCTCGGCGCGCGCATCAAGCTCGAAGGGGATACGGCGATTGTGACGGGCGCCGACCATCTCGAGGGCGCGCCCGTGATGGCGACCGACCTTCGCGCCTCTGTGTCGCTCGTCATCGCGGCGCTTGCCGCGCGCGGCGAGACGACAATCAATCGCGTCTATCACCTCGATCGCGGCTTCGAGCGGCTGGAAAAGAAGCTCTCCGGCTGCGGCGCGCAGATCGAGCGCGTCAGCGGGCAGGGGTAGACACATCTCCGTCATTGCGAGCGAAGCGCAGTAATCCAGAGCCGTGAGCGCCGCGCTGGATTGCTTCGTCGCTGACGCTCCTCGCAATGACGGTCGCTCCGCCAAGGTGGAGACGTCATTCCCGGCAGGCTGAAAGCCTGGCCGGGAATCCAGAGCAAGCGCGACATTCTCGCGGCGGCCTCACCGGATTCTCGTCCACCGCCTCAGAGCAATGACCTGAACTCTTCCTCGGTCATTCCTGTTTGTTCGATTATCAACCTCAGCAACGCCCTCTTGATATCGCCGCTATGCATTGGGACGACGGTGGTGCGCTTTGTCTCCGGATGGCGATAGGTGGCGTGGCTGCCTTTCTGGCGCTGGAAGACGAAGCCCGCTCTTTCGAGCGCCCTGGCGACCTCTTTGGCGTCGAGGCTCGGAAGGCGCGGCGTCATTGGCCTCAGGCGGCGATGTCGGCGCGGACCATGACGCCAAGCGTCACCGGCCGGTCGATCTGGCCAGTTTCCGGAATCGGGTCCCCGTTGGCCGCGAGCGTCTCTATGTAAACCGCCAGCGCCTCCTCGGCGTTGCGCACAGCGGATTCATAGGTCTCTCCCCAAGTCTGGCAGCCAGGAAGCGTCGGAAAAACAGCCAGATAACCGTCTTCGTCGCTACAGGGCTCGATCGAGAGGGGGTATGAGAGCGTTTTGAGCATGTACTCAATCTAGCAGGTTCGATCGCTAGAAGGGAGTGAATGCTCGACTCATGGCGTTCGGCGCGCCTGAAGGCGCGCGGTCCTGGCGGCATCGGACCGCAAGCCTTCAGGCGTACAGCCTTTCAATCACCCGCGCGCCGCGAGCGGCACGACATTGTGCAACTGATCCGCCGAGTCGAAGAAACGGCGCAGATTGCGCGCGGCCTGGCGAATGCGTTGCTCGTTCTCGACCAGCGCCAGCCGCAAATAGCCTTCGCCGTGTTCCCCGAAGCCCTCGCCCGGCGCAACGGCGACGTCCGCCTTCTCGATCAGGAGCTTCGAGAATTCCAGGCTCGACATCGAGCGGAAACGCTCCGGCACAGGCGCCCAGGCGAACATCGATGCGCTCGGCGCCGGGATCGGCCAGCCGGCCTGGGCGAAGCTCTCGACCATCACGTCGCGGCGCTTCTTGTAGATGGCGCGCATCTCCTTGATGCAATCGTCGGGGCCGTTGAGCGCCGCCGTCGCCGCCACCTGCACAGGCGTGAAGGCGCCGTAATCGAGATAGCTCTTCACGCGCGCCAGCGCGGCGCAGAGCCGTTCGTTGCCGACAGCGAAGCCCATGCGCCAGCCGGCCATGGAGAAGGTCTTCGACATGGACGTGAATTCGGCGGTCACGTCGATCGCGCCCGGCGCCTGCAGCACGGACGGCGGCGGATCGTCGTCGAAATAGACTTCCGCATAGGCGAGGTCGGAGAGAATGAAAATCTCGTGCTTCTTCGCGAAGGCGACGAGATCCTTGTAGAAGTCGAGCGAGGCGACTTCCGCCGTCGGATTCGACGGATAGCAGACGATCACCGCGATGGGCTTGGGGATCGAATGCGCCATCGCGCGCTCCAGCGCCGGGAAATAGTCGGGCGTCGGCGCCGAGGGCACGGAGCGGATGACGCCGCCCGCCATCAGAAAGCCGAAGGCGTGGATGGGGTAGGAGGGGTTCGGCACCAGCACCACGTCGCCCGGCGCGGTGATCGCCTGGGCCATATTGGCGAAGCCTTCCTTGGAGCCGAGCGTCGCGACGATTTGCGTCTCGGGATCGAGCTTCACGCCGAAGCGGCGCGCATAATAGCCGGCTTGCGCCCGGCGCAGGCCGGCGATTCCCTTGGAGGCGGAATAACGGTCGGTGCGCGCCTTGCCGGCGGTCTCGACGAGCTTGTCGACGACATGCTTGGGGGCGGGCAGGTCGGGATTGCCCATGCCCATGTCGATGATGTCGGCCCCGCCGGCGCGGGCTTTGGCCTTCAGCCGGTTCACTTGCTCGAAGACATAAGGAGGCAGGCGCTTGATGCGATAAAAATCCGACATTCTGTCTTTGTTCCGGGGGAAGGTCGCGAGAGGGAGAGTTTAGCCGATTTGGGCGGCGTGCGGGAGGGGGCGCTTTTTACGCGCCGAGAGCCCGGGTTCCGGCGGCGGAGAAAGAGCGGCGCGCGAATCGCCTGGAGCCTGGCGGCACAAGTTCTTGTGGAAATCGGCCCTTGCGTTCATCTGTCTGAAAGACTGTCTCTTTCCGTGCACGTCGAAAACTGGCGCAGGGCCTGCTATAGCAGCAGCGATCCCCGGGGTGGGGCGTTTCGTTTCAAGGGTAAATCATGCAGCTCGACGCACAGAGCAAGGAAGCTCCGGCAAAGAACCTGGTCGAGCCGGAGGCGAAGACCGAAAAGCCTCTCGACGAGGATATTCGCCTCCTCGGGCGTCTGCTCGGCGAGGCTGTGCGCGAGCATGAAGGCGACGAGGCTTTCGAGCGTATCGAGACCATCCGCCGCCTGTCCGTCGCGGCCAGCCGTAACATGGATCAGGACGCTGCCGCGAAGCTCGACGCTTTGTTGCGTTCGCTCACGGCCAAGGAGGCGACGTCGGTCATTCGCGCCTTCAGCTATTTCTCGCATCTCGCCAATATCGCCGAGGATCTGCATCCGCTCAAAGAACGCGCCCGCGCGCTTGCCGACGGCGGGACGCTCGATGAGCCGAGTCTCGCGCGCTCGTTTTCGCATTTGCGCAAGGCGGCGATCGGTCCCGGCAAAATCGCCTCGGCCCTGTCGCGCGGCTGGATTTCGCCCGTGCTCACCGCCCATCCGACCGAGGTGCGGCGCAAAAGCCTGCTCGACGCGGAGCGCGCCATTTTCACGCTGCTCGCCGCTCATGAGAATCTCAAGGGCAAGGAGCGTACGCGCAACGAGATGGAGCTGCGCGCCCGCGTCACGCAATTGTGGCAGACCGAGCTTCTGCGCGAGTCGCGCCTGACCGTGCGCGACGAGATTGAGAATTCGCTGTCCTATTACCGTTCCACCTTCCTGCGCGAGATTCCGAGGCTCTACGGCAATATCGAATCGAAGCTCGACGGGTTGCGCGTCCCGCCCTTCCTGCGCATGGGCGCCTGGGTCGGCGGCGATCGCGACGGCAATCCGAACGTCACGGCAGATTCGCTCTCGACGGCGCTGCGCATGCAATGCGAGACGGCCTTGCGCTTCTATCTTGCCGAGGTGCATGCGCTCGGCGCCGAGCTGTCGATCTCGCGGCGCTATGGCGGCGCGACCAAGGCGCTCGAGGATCTTGCGGCGCGTTCGGGCGACGATAATCCGCACCGCGACAACGAGCCCTATCGCCGTGCGCTGATCGGCGTCTATTCGCGTCTCGCCGGCACGCTGGAGAAGCTCACGGGCCAGCAGGCCATGCGTCATGCTCTGGCGCCGGGCGAGCCCTACGCCAATAGCTGGGCCCTCCTCGCCGATCTTGTGACGATCGACGAATCCTTGCGCGTCCATCACAGCGAAGTGATCGCCTCGCAGCGCCTGGAGCCGTTGATCCGCGCCGTGGAAGTCTTCGGCTTCCATCTCGCGACGCTGGACCTTCGCCAAAGCTCAGACCGTCACGAAGAAACGCTCTCGGAGCTTCTCGCGGCGGCGCGCGTCGCCGAGGACTACGCCGCGCTGCCCGAGGCCGAAAAGCAGCAGCTTCTCATGCGGCTCCTCTCCGACCCGCGTCCTGTGCGTTTGCCGGATCGGGTCTATAGCGACCGCACGATGAGCGAACTTGAGATTTTCGAGCGCGCGGTCGAGATGCGCCGCCTTTATGGCGATGAAGCGATCCGCCATTACATCGTCAGCCACACCGAAACCGTGAGCGACCTTCTGGAAGTGCTGCTTCTGCAGAAGGACTGCGGCCTGATGCGCGGGACGCTCGATCCGCGCGACGCGGAGGCGGTGGCGGCCGATCTCATCATCACGCCGCTGTTCGAGACCATCGGCGATCTGCGCAATGCCGCGCCGATCATGCGCGAATTCTACGCGCTGCCGGGCATCCACCGGCTCGTCGTCAATTCCGGGGCGCAGCAGGACATCATGCTGGGCTATTCGGACTCCAATAAAGACGGCGGCATTCTCACGAGCATTTGGGAACTCTATCGCGCCTCGACCGCGCTCGCTGACGTTTTCGCCTCCATTCCCAATGTCGCCATGCGGCTCTTCCATGGGCGCGGCGGAACGGTTGGGCGCGGCGGCGGCCCGAGCTACGACGCCATTCTGGCGCAGCCGCCGGGCACGGTGAACGGCCAGATCCGCCTCACCGAACAGGGCGAGGTGATCGCGGCGAAATACGCCAATCCGCAGATCGGCCATGTCAATCTGGAGCTGCTCGTCGCCGCGACATTGGAGGCGACGTTGCTCTCGCAGCACAAGGCGCCCGCTCCGGAGTTTCTGGAGATCGCGGAAGAATTGTCGCGATCCGGCATGGCCGCCTATCGCGGCCTCGTATATGAGACCGACGGCTTCGTGGATTATTTCTTCGCCTCGACGCCGATCACCGAAATCGCTTCGCTCAACATCGGCTCGCGCCCGGCGTCGCGAAAGCCGTCGCGCAAGATCGAGGATTTGCGCGCGATCCCCTGGAGCTTCTCCTGGGCGCAGGCGCGCGTGGCCTTGCCGGGCTGGTATGGTTTCGGCTCGGCGATCGCGACTTATCTGGAGCAGGATCACAAGACGCGCCTCGAGCTGTTGCAGCGCATGGCGGCGGAATGGCCCTTCTTCCGCTCGCTGCTGTCCAATATCGACATGATCCTGTCGAAGACCGATCTCCAGATCGCGCGGCACTATGCCGAGCTGGTCGAGGATCGCGCTCTGGCGCAGCGCATTTTCGCGATGATCGAGGCCGAGCATGCGCGGTCGATCGACGCGCTGACGCAGATATTGGGCACGACGGAGCGGCTTGCCGACAACCCGGCGCTGGCGCGCTCCATCCGCCAACGCTTCCCCTATATCGCGCCGCTCAATTACATCCAGGTCGAGCTGATCCGCCGCCACCGCGCCGGGATGATCGACGACGAGATTCGCGAGGGCATTCTGATGTCGATCAACGGCATTTCGGCCGGCCTGCGCAACACGGGCTGACGCCTCCGCGGGCTATCGCTTGAAATCCTATCGCCCGCCGTCATTGCGAGGAGCGTAAGCGACGAAGCACTCCAGGGCAGCTATAGCGGCCCTGGAGTGCTTCGCTTCGCTCGCAATGACGGGCGGCTTCGTCATTCAAACGGGAATCGTACTATTTGGCCACGGTCCGCTTGTCGTCGAGCGTGGGACGCTCTGCCGCCCGGCCGTAAAGCGCGCCTTGAAAATATTCGACGCCCCAATCGCGCAGGATGCGCGCGGTCGACTCGTCCTCCACCCATTCCGCCACAACCTCGAGAGAGAGATGGCGCGCGAGGTCGATCAGCGTGCGGACGAAGAAACGGTCGTCCTGTGAGTTGGTGATATTCTGGATGAAGGCGCCGTCGATCTTGACGATGTCGAAGTCGAGGTCCCGCAGATTGCGGAAGGAGGTATGCCCCGCGCCGAAATCGTCCATCGCGACTTTGACGTTCAGTTCCTTGCAAACGGCGATGAGGTTCCGCGTCGTCTCGAAATCCTCGATCAGGCTCGTTTCGGTGATTTCGACGATCAGCCTGTCAGAGACGGACGGGTTCATCGCGATCGCCGCTTTGAGGCGCTCCGGCCATTCCGGATCGAGCACGGTGAGCACGGAGCAGTTCACCGAGACGCGCAGTTGAGGGTCGGCGGCGAGCCGCTCCAGAGCAAGCTCCATGACGCGCTGATCGAGCAGACGCACGAGCCCGGCCTTTTCCGCGACAGGCAGCAGCGCCGCGGGGGACGCCACGGTCCCATCCGGCAGGCGTATCCGCAGCAACGCCTCGTGGAAGGCGACTTCGCCCGTCGCGGCGTGGACGATCGGCTGGAATGCGAGGTCGACGCGGCGCTCGTTGAGCGCGGAGACAATACTGTCGGCGACCTGCAGCGAGCGTAGCCGCGCGTCCTCACGCGCGAGCGACGCCGTATAGGCGACGAAGCGCTTGCCATTGTTCTGGCGCGCCACGTCGAGCGCCTCCTCGGCGCGCTGCAAGAGCACATGGGGGACTCGCCCCTCGCGTGGCCCGATGACGCCGCCGATCCGGATCGAGGCGGGAATCGGCCCCGCGGATGTCTCGAAGGGCGCGCTTTTGACGAGATCGAGCAAGCGCTGGGCGGCGAAAAGCGTTTCGTCGGCGTCGCAGTTGTCGAGCACGAGAGCGAATTTATTGCCGGCGTGCCGGGCCACCACGTCGCAGGCGCGCACATTCTCGCGCAGGCGCCGCGCGAGGCTCGCGATGACCTCATCCCCCGCGTCATATCCATAGGTGCGGTTCAGAGCGAAGAGATTTTCCAACGCGACCAGCAGCACGGCGAACGGCTTGCGCGAGCGTTCCGCCTGCTGGAGGAAGCGGGCGATATGCTCGCCGAGCTGGGCGCGGTTCAAAACGCCCGTCAACGGGTCGATCTGCGCGCCGAGCGCGAGCTTGCGCTCCATCTCGTGACGTTCGGTGACGACCCGCACGACGCCGTAAGCGCGCGCCGGCTTGCCGGTGGGGCCGGCGAACCAGCGGCCGGTGTCCTCCACCCAAACGAGCGGCCCTTGCCCGAGCTCACGCGGTTGGGCGAGGGCGTAGACCACCTGATAGGGAACGCCTTCTCCTGTGTCCGTTTTGCCCGACTGGATGATCGCGTCGTAGCGGGAGGCGCCGCTTTCACGCGCGACGCGCTCGCCATAGCCTAATCCGGTGTCGAGGGCTTCGCTGGCGATGGGCCCGAGGGTTTCGCCGAGATTCGGGCCCCAGGTCAGGCGATCCGTGCCGATCTCCCAGTCATAGACGACTTCGCCGATCGACGACAAAATCTCCCTCGGGTCGGGACCGGCGACAGGCGCGGGGGCGACCGGGGGGGCGGGAAGCTCCCGCGTCACGAGCGGCGGTTTGAGAATGGATGAATGAAGGGCGTTCGCAGCAGGCGCCTCCAGGCCGCGGTTTGCGATATGGCGCAATTGCATTTTTGGCGGACCTTCGGCGCTGTTTTCGGGTCCTCCACTGTGGCCTCGAAACGTAAATGCCACGTTGCGGCTTGTGCTGAATTTTGAGGCGGATTCCCTCAGCCGGCTCTCATAGCCCGGTTTGTGCTTAAGAAATCCAGCCGCCCAGCCTCTCTGGACGGAAGGGCCGCCCGCATGCGATTGGTCCCGTAGATCTGAAATTCTCTGGAGTCGAAGCTCATGAACGCCTCTCCCTTCAACGACATCGGCCTCGACGCGCTCAAGGCGGGTCTCGCCGACGGCTCGATCCTTCTCGTCGACGTCCGGGAGGCCGACGAATATACCGCCGGCCATATCAAGGGGGCGCTGTTCAACCCGCTGTCGCGCTTCGACCCGACGAAGCTCCCTGTCGCGGGCGCGGGTCAGAAGGTCGTCATTTACTGCCGTTCTGGCCGGCGTTCGGTTTCGGCCATGGAGCAGGCCCGGCTCGTCGGCCGGCGGGACTGCAACACCCATTTCGGCGGCGGCATCCTCGCCTGGCTCAACGCCGGCCAGCCGGTCGAGCAGGGAATGTAATCATCCCCACAGCGCGGCGGGCGGCGGCGTCATGGTCGAGCCCTCGTAGACGAGGCCCGGCTGCCGGTCTCTGGCCAGAAGCAATGGCCCGTCGAGATCGACGAAAGCCGCCATCTGGCCGATCAGCATCGCCGGGGCCATGGCGAGCGACGTCCCCACCATGCAGCCCGCCATGATCTCGAAACCCATTTGGCGGGCCGCTTGCGCCATGGCCAGGGCCTCGGTGAGGCCGCCGGTCTTGTCGAGCTTGATATTGACCGCGTCGTAGCGGCCCCGGAGCGCCTCGAGGGACGCCGTCTCATGGGCGCTTTCATCCGCGCAGATGGGAATCGGCCGGGGGATTTCCGCCAACATGCCGTCCTGTCCGGCCGGCAAGGGCTGTTCGATCAGCGCGACGCCATGGCGCGCGCAGGCGTCGAGCTGCGCGACCAGCGTCTCTTCGCGCCACGCCTCATTGGCGTCGACGATCAACTGCGCATGCGGCGCCCCCTCGCGGACGGCGGCGAGCCGCGCGTCGTCCCCCTCGCCGGCGAGCTTAATCTTCAGAAGCGGCCGGTCGGCGGCTTTGAGCGCGGCCATGCGCATCTCCTGCGGCGTTCCGACCGATAGCGTAAAGGCGGTGACGAGCGGCGAGAGGCGCTCGAAGCCCGCGATGGCGGAGGCAGGCCGGCCAGATTGCTTGGCCTCCAGATCCCACATGGCGCAATCGACGGCGTTGCGCGCCGCGCCCGCTGGCAGCAGCCGTTGCAAGACGGCGCGGTCGGCGCCTGCTTCGATCTCGCCGCGCACGCGTTCGATCGCGGCGACGACGCTCTCGACGCTCTCGCCGTAGCGGGCGTAGGGGACGCATTCGCCGCGCCCGATGGCGTCGCCGGCGCGCAGCGTCGCCGTGACCACCTGCGCCTGCGTCTTGGCGCCGCGCGAGATGACGAAGCGCCCGGCGATGGGATAGGCTTCGACGGCGAGAGTCATCTCGATGCGCAAAGGCGTCTCCGGGGGCTCATAGGTCGGCTCATGCTGTGCGCTTGCGCGCTTGTCGACCGCATGTCACGAAGTTAAGACCATTTGCAAGCTCAGGCTGAATCGCCTTCCGAACGAGGCCACATGGCAGTCGACGCCGCCCAGATTCCACCGGACGTCTCGCCCCGCGAGGGCGGCGCGCGGCTGGCGCTCGCGGGCGATTGGACCCTCGCAGCCTCCCGGCGGCTCGAGAACAAAGCGCAGGAGGTCGTCGATTTCGGCCGCCGCAGCGACTTCGTGACGATCGACCTTTCCGGCGTCTCTCGGCTCGACACCGCCGGCGCCTGGCTGATCAATCGCGCCCGTCGCACGCTCGCAACATCGAATGTCGGCGTCGCGCTCGAACATGTGCGCCCCGAGCACGGCATATTGCTCGAGGAAGCCGCCTACCGCGATTTCGAAGCGCCGGGGCGCAAGCCTTGCCCGCTCGCGCTGGAGCTTCTGTCGGATGTCGGCCGCGCCATCGTCTACAGCCTGAAGGAGTTCTACCGGGGCGTCGCCTTCCTGGGCGAGTTCGTCGCGGTGCTGGGTTATCTCGCGACGCATCTGCGCCGTTTCCGTGGGACGTCGCTCGTCGCGCATATGGAGCTGATCGGTCTGCGTAGCGCGCCGATCGTTATCCTCATCAATCTTCTCGTGGGCGCCATTGTCGCGCAGCAGGGCATTTACCAGCTCATCCGGTTTGGCGCGACAACCTACGCCGTCGACCTGATCGGCATATTGGTGCTGCGCGAGCTCGGCGTCCTGCTCACCTCCATCATGATCGCGGGCCGCTCGGGCTCGGCCATCACCGCCGAGATCGGCTCCATGAAGATGCGCGAGGAGATCGACGCGCTGCGGGTCATGGGCCTCTCCGTCATCGAAGTGCTCGTCGCGCCGCGCGTGCTGGCGCTCATCCTGTCGCTGCCGATCCTGACCTTCATCGCCGATATGTCGGCGCTCTTCGGCGGCATGCTGGTTTCCTGGGGCTATGGCGGCATCAGCCCCGCAGCTTTTGCCTCACTGCTCAAGGAAGCGATCGGGTTCAACACCTTCATGGTCGGAATCATCAAAGCGCCGTTCATGGCGCTGGTCATCGGGCTGATCGCGATGATCGACGGGCTGGCGACGCAGGGCTCCGCCGAATCGCTTGGCCGGCAGGTGACCTCCTCCGTGGTGAAATCGATTTTCATGGTCATCGTGCTCGATGGCCTCTTCGCTATCTTTTTCGCCTCGATTCATTATTAGCCGGGCCTCTATGAGCTTTTTCGACAACAATGGCCCGGGCGGAGCGACAGCCGACGTCATCATCAGCGTGCGCGACCTCATCGTCGGCTTCGGCGACAAGGTGGTGATGAAGGGGCTCGATCTCGACGTCTATCGCGGCGAGGTGCTCGGCTTCGTCGGCGGTTCGGGGCAGGGCAAATCCGTGCTGACCCGCGCGATTTTGGGCCTCGTTCCGACCCGTGGCGGCTCCATCCGCATTTTCGGCAGGGATCGCGACGCGCTGGCGCCGGCTGAAAGGCGGGCGCTCGAGCAGCGCTGGGGCGTCCTGTTCCAGAACGGCGCGCTGTTTTCCGGCCTCACCGTGAAGCAGAACATCCAGATGCCGATGCGCGAGACCCGCGATCTCTCGCCCCGGCTGATGGATGAGCTCGCCATGCTCAAGCTCGACCTTGTGGGGCTGAAGCCAGACGCGGCCGACAAATTTCCGTCGGAATTATCGGGCGGCATGGTCAAGCGCGCGGCGCTGGCCCGCGCATTGGCGCTCGACCCCGAACTCGTTTTCCTCGATGAGCCGACATCCGGCCTCGATCCGATCGGCGCGGCGGAATTTGACGAACTAATTGGGACGCTGCAGAAAACGCTCGGGCTGACAGTGTTCATGGTCACCCATGATCTCGACAGTCTTTACGCGATTTGCGACCGGGTCGCGGCGCTCGCCGATGGCAAAGTGATTGCGGCGGGGCCGCTCGACACCCTGCTGGAATCGGATCATCCCTGGCTCAGGGCTTATTTTCACGGGGCGCGCGGCGGTCGATTCGCCGCGAAGGGTCCCGACTGAAGAGGACGATGATGGAAACCCGCGCCAATTACGCCCTGATCGGCGCCTTCACGCTGGCGACGATTTTTGCGGCCTTCTGTTTCGTCTTCTGGTTTTCCGGGCCGAGCCAGGTCGGAAAGCAGGACGCTTATCAGATCGTCTTCGAGGGGTCCGTTTCCGGCCTCTCGCGCGGGTCTTCCGTGCTGTTCAACGGCGTGAAGGTCGGCGAGGTCACCCACATCGCCATTTCCGACAACGATCCCAGCAAGGTCGACGTTCTGGTGAAGATCGACGAGCACACGCCGGTGAAAGCCAATACGCGCGCCCGGCTGGAGACGCGCGGCTTCACAGGCGTCGCCGACGTGCTGCTGGTCGGCGGCACGCCCGGCGCGCCCGATCTCGTCGCGGAGGAGGGGCGTCGCTACCCGCAGATTCAGGCCGAGCGCTCCGAAAACGTGCAGTCGCTATCGACCAAGGCCGCCGCGCTGATCGTGAAGCTCGACGCGCTTCTCGACGACAACAAGGACACGATCCGGGGCACGCTGAAAAATGCGGAGGCTTTCACCAAGACCCTCTCGGACAACTCCGACCAAATCTCGGCCTTCGTCAAGGACGCCGCCGACGCCGCTCATTCGTTGAAGCCCGTCGCGGCGCGGCTCGACCGCTTCCTGGCGGCGGGCGAGCAGACGCTGAAGGCGCTCGACCCCAAGCAGCTCAAGGCGATTACGGGTAACGTCGCCAGCGCTTCGACCAATATCAAAAATTTCTCGACGAATGGCCTCAAGCAATATGAGCAGCTCGCGGTCGACGCCCGTAAAGCGATCGACACGCTCGACCAGGCGATCAAATCCATCGAGCGCGACCCCTCGCAATTCATCTGGGGTCCGTCGCAGACGACGCCTGACTATCGCGCCCGCTGAAGCTGAATCGGTTTCGCCCAGGGCCCGTCATTGCGAGCAAAGCGAAGCGATCCAGGGCAGCGATGTGGCCCTCGATCGCTTCGTCGGCTCCGCCTCCTCGCAATGACGGCGGTAATTTCCGAACCGCGCGAGCGTCGGGGATGGGGCTGAACCAATCGAGCGGATCTCGTTGACCGAGCCCCCATGCGGGCTGTTCAAACGGAACGCTTCTTTCCGCAAAACTCTACCAACTTTCGCGGAATGCGCTCCAAGCGCGGCTTTGTCTTCTTCGCTCGGCGGCGCTAGATAAGCCAAAGCCGCGCGGGCTCGGGCGGGTAGGCGAAGGGGCGGCGTCCAGGCATGGGGGGAGAGAGCATTTTCACGAGGCCGAGATTGCGCGGGTTTATCGCCGGCCTTGCCTTTCTTGTCGCCGGCTGCGTCCAGGCCCCGCGCGAAACATTCGATCTCGCCGTGGCGCCGCCCCCCGTGTCGGTGGCGACCGCCGGCCCTGTTCTCGCGGTCCGAGAGCCGACCGCGACGCCGCCGACGAGCTCCCCGCGCGTGGTCGTGCGCGCTCCCGATGGCAGCGTCGCTCTCCTGCCCGACGCGCAATGGTCGGAGCCTCTGCCGCGTCTCCTGCGCGCGCGCATGATCGAGGCCCTGCAGCGCCGCGGCGTCGCCGCTTCGTGGATCGGCTACGGAAGCAACCGGACGCTCGCGACCGATATTCGGCGATTCGAGATCGACGCGGCGCGCAACGTCGCTGTCGTGGAGATCGCCGCCTATATCGTCGACGAAAGCAGCGGCGCGACGCGCGCGGGGCGCAGCTTCGCCGCCGAGGCGCCGACCTCGGAAACGATCGGGCCGGACGCCGTTCGCGCGCTTGCCCAGGCGGCGGCGCAGGTCTTCGCCCAGACGGCCGATTGGGCGCGCGGGCGCTAGCGCGCTTTGCGGAATGCGCTCTCGGGAGAGGCCGCGACGGGAGTTGGACTCTATCGGCCAAAAGGCGCGCGGCGGGGCGCCTGGGAAATGCGCGGAAGTCTTGTTGGGGGCTAGCGCGACAAACGGGCCGATGCTAATCGAACGCAGCAAAAATCGAGCGTTCGGCGCGGCCGAACGGCGGAATGCGTTCGGGGGCGCGGTGTTTGGCGAAACCTCGGCGTTGACTGCGCACAGGGAAGACGGGCGTCATGGTGAAGATGAGCTTCGACGACACAGCGACACGCTACGGCGCCGAACCGGGCGGCGGCGCGCCGACCAAGGTCAAGATCACCTTCGTCGACTCCAACGGCCAGCCCCGCACGGTCGAGGGCGAGGTCGGCTCCACCGTGATGGAGACGGCCCGCCGCAACGACATCCCGGAGATCGCAGCAGAATGCGGCGGCGCCTGCGCCTGCGCCACCTGCCATGTCTATGTCGACGAGAAATGGGTCGAAAAGGCCGGCAAGCCCTCGCAGATGGAAGAGGACATGCTCGACTTCGCCTTCGACGTGAAGCCGAATTCCCGCCTGTGCTGCCAGATCACCGTTCGCCCTGAGCTCGACGGGCTGGTGGTGACGACCCCCGCCCAGCAGGGCTGATAAAAAAGGACCGCCGGAATGGACCGCGAGCCTTCAGGCTCGCTTAAAAATGCGCGCCTGAGGGCGCGCGGTCCATTGCGGTGCCCCCCCGCGCCGCGGTTTAGCGTTGCATCTTGCGGCGAATGCTATAGACGAACGCGAGCGGCGGCGGATGGCTCATCCGCCGGTCGGCTGGCCGCGTTCGAAAATCCTCCCCGATTTCTTCGTCAGGCCGTTTCCGACCCGAGAGCGGGCATTCGCCCATTCGCCGTCCAATGCCTGCGGCGATGCGCGCCGCCATTGATGTGAGGATTTGACACATGAACCAGGTCAACGAAGCCGCGATCGAAACCGATGTCGTTATCGTCGGCGCCGGCCCGGCCGGGCTTTTCGCGGTGTTCGAACTGGGCCTCCTGGACATCAAATGCCATGTCATCGACATTCTGCCGCGCGCCGGCGGCCAGTGCTCGGAGCTTTATCCCGAGAAGCCGATCTATGACATTCCGGGCCTGCCGGAGATCACCGGCCAGGGCCTGACGGATAATCTGCTCAAGCAGATCGAGCCCTTCCATCCGACCTTCCATTTCAACGAGATGGTCGAGACGCTCACCTCGCTCGGCACGCCTGAGAAGCCGGCCTTCCGCCTCACCACCGACGCCGGCAAGGTTTTCCTCGCCAAGGTCGTCATCGTTGCGGCCGGCGGCGGCTCGTTCCAGCCCAAGAAGCCGCCGATCCCCACGATCGAGCAATATGAGGGCAAGTCGGTCTTCTATGCCGTCCGCCGCATGGAGGACTTCCGCGACAAGGACGTGGTCATCGTCGGCGGCGGCGATTCGGCGCTCGACTGGACGCTGAACCTGCAGCCGATCGCCAAGAGCCTGACGCTGGTGCATCGCCGCGACGCCTTCCGCGCCGCGCCGCATTCGGTCTCGGCCATGCAGGAGCTCGTCGCGGCCGGCAAGATTTCCTTCAAGCTCGGGCAGATCACGACGGTCGAGGGCGCTGACGGCGAGCTGTCCACCGCGCTTCTGAAGGGCAATGACGGAAGCGAATTGAAGCTCCCCTGCCAGCGTCTCATGCCGTTCTTCGGCCTGACGATGAAGCTCGGCCCGGTCGCCGAATGGGGCCTGCAGCTAAACGAGAATCTCATTCCGGTCGACACCGAGAAATTCGAGACGAGCCATCCGGGCATCTTCGCCGTCGGCGACATCAACTACTATCCGGGCAAGTTGAAGCTCATTCTCTCGGGCTTCCACGAGGGCGCGCTCGCGGCGCAGAAGGCGCATCGCTACATCTATCCCGAGAAGAAGCTGCTGTTTCAATACACGACGTCGTCGACCAATCTGCAGAAGAAGCTCGGCGTCTCTTAAGTGGACGTCGCGGTCCGGGCGCTGGACATTTCGGGCGTTGCGCCCGGGCAATGGCCAGCGCTCGCCGCACTGCTCGATGAGGCGGAGCGCGCGCGCGCCGCGCGCTTTGCTTTCGAAGAAGACCGCCATTCTTACATCGCTGCCCATGCGCTGTTGCGGGCGGAGCTTTCCCGGCGCGCCGGCCCTGCGCCGCAGGAGTGGCGCTTTGCGGCGACGGCGCTCGGCAAGCCTTTCCTTCTCGATTCGCCCCGCGACTTGCGTTTCAGCCTCACCCACACGCGCGGCATGGTGGCGGTCGCCGTCACGGAAGGCCTCGAGATCGGGGTCGACGTCGAATCTGAGGACCGGCGCGCGGAAAGCATGAAGCTCGCGGAGCGTTTCTTCGCGCCGCAGGAAGTCGCGCTGCTGCGCGCTGTCGAAGGCGACGCGCGGCGCGAAATGTTTTTCGCCATATGGACGTTGAAAGAGGCGGTGGTGAAAGCCACGGGCCAGGGGCTCTCCCGCGCGCTCGACAGTTTTGCCGTCTCGCCCGTTCCGCCGCGCGTGACAATGCGCGACGAAGTATGGAGCGCCGATCATTGGCGGCTTGGCTCGTTTCATTTCGCGTTAGCGGCGCAAGGCGCCATCAACGCCGATTTCAGCTTGGTGGATGTTGGCTTAACCTTCTCGCCATAGGCTCGCGCGCGTGCCTGCCTCATGGAGGATCACGCGATGAAGAAAGCCCTTTTCAGCCTGTGCCTTGGCGCCGTGTTCACTTTTTCTGGACTTCCCGCCAACGCCTGCACGCGCATCCTCTATGAGACGGGGACCAAGTCCTACCAAATCGGCCGCTCCATGGATTGGATGGTCGACCCCGGAACCGATCTCTGGTCCTTCCCCAAGGGCATGGCGCGCGACGGCGGGGTGGGGCAGGGGTCGATCAAATGGATCGCCAAGCACGGCTCGGTCATCAGCTCCTTCTATAATCTTGCGACAGTCGACGGCATGAACGACGCGGGCCTCGTCGCCAATGTGCTCTATCTCGTCGAGGCCGATTATGGCGACGCCGCCAAGTCGAAGAAGCCGAAGCTCTCCATCGGCGCCTGGGGGCAATATGCGCTCGACAATTTCGGCTCGGTCGCGGAGGCCGTGGCGGCGCTGCAAAAGGAGCCCTTCGTCCTCGTCGCGCCGGACCTGCCGGACGGCAATAAGGCGGGCGCCCATCTCTCCCTCGCCGACGCCTCGGGCGACAGCGCGATCTTCGAATATCTCGGCGGCAAGCTCGTCATCCACCATGGCGCGCAATATCGCGTGATGACCAATTCGCCGAGTTTCGACCAGCAGCTCGCGATCGAGTCTTATTGGAAGGACGTCGACGGCGAGAAATTCCTGCCCGGCACGGCCCGCTCCGCCGATCGTTTCGCGCGTATGAGCTGGAATCTGAACGCCGCCGCCAAGGAGAAGGACCCGCGGCTCGCCACCGCCACAACCTTCTCGCTGATCCGCGCGATCTCGGTGCCGCTGGGCATTTCGGATAAGGAGCATCCGAACATCGCCTCGACCATCTGGCGCACGGTCTCCGACACGGCGGCCAAGCGCTATTATTTCGAAAGCGCCTACAGCCCCTCGATCTTCTGGGTGGACCTCGACAGGCTGAAATTGGAGCCGGGCGCAAAGCACATGAAGCTCGACTTGAGCGGCAAGCCGATTTTATCGGGGGAGGTCTCGGGGAAGTTTGCGGAGGCGGAGGCGTTCAAGTTTTTGGCGAAGTGAGGGGCGCTGTCATTCCCGGCGGGCCGAAGGCCCGACCGGGAATCCAGAGCCGCAATAGCGCTGGTTTTGTTCAGAGCCCGTCATTGCGAGCAAAGCGAAGCAATCCAGGGCAGCGATGCGGCCCTGGATTGCTTCGTCGGCTCCGCCTCCTCGCAATGACGGGTGCAAGCGTCGGGAGTGACGCGGACCAATCGAGTGGATAACCTGTCGAGCGCCTCATCGGTTTCGAGAGCGCTGCTCACCGCTCCAGAAAGAACCGAACCATCTCGCGCGACGCATTAGGCCCGCGTTGCTCAGTATGCGAGCCTTCGGGCGCGCCCCCTGACCACGCATGGCCCAACCCCTCGATGGCCCAATACTCAAGCTGCGGAAGGCCGTTCACGTCCGCGACAACCGTGTGATTAAATTCAAGTCCGTTCGCCACTCCCCGCCGCAGTGTTTCCTGATGGCCATGTGAAACGCCGGCTTGCGCTTCCGCGAGAATGCGTTCTGCATTCGTCGGATGCACCTTACGGTCAGAAGCGCCATGGAAAATGATGGTGCGCGCGCGGTCCCTTGCTTGCCGCCCGCCGTGCTGGGCAAATTTGCCGCTCATCGCGACGAAGGCGGAGGCTTGATCGGTCGCAACGCCATAGGCCAGCCCGGAGTGGATGCCTGCCCCGGCATAGAGGTCGGGATAGGTCACGCTCATGACCTCGGCCATCGCGCCGCCGGCGGAGAGGCCCGCAACGAAGACGCGTTCCTGGTCGACGCCCATTTCTAAGATCAAGGCGCGGGTGAGTCCGGCGATAATGCTCGGCTCCCCCGAACCACGGATCTGATGTTGCTGGTTGAACCAGTTCCAGCAGCCGAGCTGATTGGCGGTCATGGGCTGCTCGGGATAGGCGACGATAAAACCGTGCTCTTCGGCGAGACTGTTCATCCGCGTTCCGGCCGCGAAATCGTCCGAGTTCTGCGTGCACCCGTGCAGCATCACGACCAATGGCGCTCCGCCGCGCATCTTGCTCGGAACGTAGACCTTGTAAGGTCGGGTCCCCGCCTGACAGGCGAATGTGCGCGACAGATAGGATGCGCCGTCCGGCACATGCACACGCGGCCGTTTGCCGAGCTTCGCGAGGGCCTCCGCCCCGAGGCCGAGGTTTGGAAGGTCGCCGCTGCTCAGGCGCTCCAAAGTCTCCCCGAGCGGCATTCGCAAGCCCCGCGCGAAAGTCGCGCCGCCTGGCGCGGCGTCGACCGGCGGGTCGATCCTCGGCGCGGTTCGAGCGGCCGGCTCTTGCGGCGCAGGCTGAGTGGCGGGGAGCGGGGGCTCCCCCGTGAGACCGTGCAACAGCATGCGAGTCGCTTCCGCGGGCGACTGGTCACGGACCAACCGCATAGCCTTTTTCATCGTGTCGCCGAGGAACGATCCCATTGAGTGTCTCCTGCAGGGAAGGGGTAGCGTTCAGCCGATCCGGTCTGAAAGCGCCGCTTTTACCGGTGGGCTTGCTTGAAGCGCTCCGAGAACGGTGATCGATTCGATCGTGTCGCGCGCCAATTCGGGCGTGACGTCCTCGGCGATCGTGGCGAGTCCGAGGACTTGTATGCGAAGCATGCGGCCGGCGGCCTTCACGGCCTCCAGCTCCGTGCGACTGAAATGCCGCAGGCCGAGCTCCAGCATGTTGCGGACGATCGACTGCTTTATCGCGTCCGAATGGGTGGCGAGCTGATTGCGGATTGCCGTGCGGATGAAGTCGGTGCGGTTCGAATAGAAACCTTCGCGCACCAGAAGGTCGATATGGCCGAGATCGACATATCCGACGTTGACGGTGATTTTTTCACTGTCGCCGGCTCTGTCGCGCAGTCTGTGAATTTCCGCCATATCCACCCTCCGCCATCCTGTTGGATGGTATGTGGATGGCGTCCAGTCTCTTTCAAGCGCCGCAGTTGTCTAAACCGCGCCCCTTCGGCCAAGCCGCAAGTCAACGAAAGACATTATCCATCCGCTCTTTTCCTTGCCTCCCCCCACCCGTTCGGTATATAAGCTCCCCACTTCCTTCTCATAACGATCATCCTCGAATGGTCGCCGTTGAGAGTGGGCCCTCCGCCGGGACCCGCTCTTTTCGCATTGGCGGACTCAACAGACAGGACCAGACACGCTTGACGCAAAACGCCGCTCCCATCGACGCTCCGCTCGACGAGCCCCGTCTCGTCTTTGAGACCGGCGTCGCCGCGCGCGTGGCGCATGTCGCCGAGCCGGTGCTGGCGCAGCTCGGCTTCCGGCTCGTGCGCGTCAAGCTGATGCAGCAGAACGGCCAGACGCTTCAGATCATGGCCGAACGGCCCGATGGGATCATGACCATCGACGATTGCGAGGCGGCAAGCCAGGCGCTTTCGCCCGAGCTCGACGTCGCCGACGTCATCGCCAATGAGTATCGGCTCGAAGTTTCCTCGCCCGGCGTCGACCGGCCGCTGGTGCGCATCTCCGATTTTCTCCGCGCCATCGGCCACGAGGCGCGCGTCGAACTGACGCATCCGGTGGAATCCGGGCGCAAGCGCTTTCGCGGGATCATCAAGGGTGTTGAGGGCGAGGGTCGCGGCGCCAAACTGGCGATCGAGCGCACCGACGCGCGTTCCGACGAGGAGAAGCTCGTCACCGTGCCGCTCGCCGATCTCGACGAGGGCAAGCTGATGCTCACCGAGGCGCTGATCCGCGAATCGCTGCGCGCCGGCAAGCTCCAGCAGACGGGCGAGGAAGAAGACGGCGCGCCGCAAGAGCCAGAGGACGAGCGCCCGCGCCGCGGGCCGGGCCGTTTCCGCAGCCCGCAGAAGAACAAGCCCAAGCCGCTGGTTCCGGCCGGCGTGCAAACGCAATTCAAGAAAGGTCCGGGGCCTGCAAAGCCTCGCGCCGCCCGCTCCGAGGGAGATTGATAATGGCCGTCAGCGCCAACCGACTCGAGATTTTGCAGATTGCCGACGCCGTCGCGCGCGAGAAGTCGATCGATCGCACGATCGTCATCGCCTCGATGGAGGATGCGCTGCAAAAGGCGGCGCGTTCGCGCTATGGCCAGGAGACCGAGGTGCGCGCGGAGATCAATCCGCGCACTGGCGAAGTGCGCTTCTCGCGCCTGCTGCTCGTCGTCGACAAGGTCGAGAACGACGCCACGCAGATTTCGATCGAGGACGCCCGCAAGCGCAATCCGGCGGCGCAGACCGGCGACTGGATTTCCGAAACGCTGCCCCCCTTCGACTTCGGCCGCATCGCGGCGCAGTCGGCCAAGCAGATCATCGTGCAGAAGGTGCGCGAGGCCGAGCGCGATCGCCAATACGAGGAATATAAGGACCGTATCGGCGAGATCGTGAGCGGCGTCGTCAAGCGCGTCGAATATGGCAATGTGATTATCGATCTCGGCCGCGGCGAGGGCATTATCCGCCGTGATGAGATGATCCCGCGCGAAATGTTCCGCCCCGGCGACCGCGTGCGCGCCTATGTCTATGACGTGCGGCGCGAGCAGCGCGGCCCGCAGATTTTCCTGTCGCGCACCCATCCGCAATTCATGGCGAAGCTCTTCAAGCAGGAAGTGCCGGAAATCTACGACGGCGTGATCGAGGTGAAGTCGGTCGCCCGCGATCCGGGCTCGCGCGCCAAGATCGCCGTGGTGTCGCGCGATTCGTCGATCGATCCGGTCGGCGCCTGCGTCGGCATGCGCGGCTCGCGCGTGCAGGCGGTGGTGCAGGAGCTGCAGGGCGAGCGCATCGACATTATCCCTTGGTCGGCGGACGCCGCCACTTTCATCGTCAATGCGCTGCAGCCGGCGGAAGTGGTGAAGGTGGTTCTCGACGAAGATTCGTCGCGCATTGAAGTCGTCGTGCCGGATGACCAATTGTCTCTGGCCATTGGCCGCCGCGGCCAGAATGTGCGTCTCGCCTCGCAGCTCACGGGCTGGGACATCGACATCATGACCGAGGCCGAAGAGTCGGAGCGCCGCCAGAGAGAATTCGAGGAGCGCACGCGGGTCTTCATGTCGGCGATCGACGTCGACGAGGTTGTCGGCCGGCTGCTGGCGTCGGAAGGCTTCCGCTCGGTCGAGGAGCTGGCTTTCGTCGAGCTTCCTGAACTCGCCTCGATCGAGGGTTTCGACGAGGAGACGGCGGGTGAGATTCAGATGCGCGCGCGCAATTATCTCGAGCGCGTCGAGCAGGAGAACGAGAACCGCCGCAAGGAAATGGGCGTCTCCGACGAATTGCGCGAGATCGACGGCATGACCACCGCGATGCTGGTCAGGCTCGGCGAGAACGACGTGAAGACGATGGAAGATTTCGCGGGTTGCGTGCCCGACGATCTTGTCGGCTGGACCGAGAAGAAGGACGGCGAGACCAAGAAGCACGACGGCTTCTTCACGGGCATCGATCTGTCGCGCGAAGAGGCGGAGGCGATGATCATGACCGCGCGCGTGCGCGCCGGCTGGATCGAGCAGCCACAGGAAGCCGTCGACGCCGTCGAGGCGACCGAGGCGGCTGAGGCGGAGGGCGAATAAGCACGGTGACGGCCTTGGCGAAAGAAGAGCGCGAGTCCGAGCGGACCTGCATCGTCACGCGGCGGCGCGAGCCGCCGGAGGCGATGATCCGCTTCGTGCGCGGGCCCGATGGGGTCATTGCGCCGGACATTCGCGCGCGCCTGCCAGGCCGGGGGGTGTGGGTCGGCGCGTGCGCCGCGCTGGTCGCCGAGGCGGCGAAGAAGCGCATGTTCGCGCGCAGCCTCAAGGAGCAGGTGGAAACCCCGCCGCAACTCGCGGAGGACGTCGATCGCCTGCTCGAAGCTGATTGCCTGCAGATGCTGGCGCTCGCCAACAAGGCGGGCGCGGTGACGGCGGGTTTCAACAAGGTCGCGGATTTGCTCGAGAAGGGCGCGGTCGGCGCGCTCCTCGAGGCGCGCGACGGCGGCGCCGACGGCAAGCGCAAGCTGCGTCAAAGCGCGCGCCGGGGCGAGGTCGCGACGAATCGGGAAAACGATGGCGTTCCACCGATCATAGGCTTATTTACGTCGAGCCAATTGGATTTGGCTTTAGGTCGCACAAATGTGATACATGCAGCGGTCGCCTCTGGCGGACCGGGCACGAGTTTTCTTTCGCGGTGCCGTCGGCTGGCGGCTTATAGGGGCATGACGCTGGACGGCGCGCCCCTCGCGGCGCAGATGATGCGGGATGAACAACCGGACGCTGGCGAGCGGCCGGACGAGACTGTGGAAAAAAGCGGGTCGGAAGCGGCCGAGGATCGGAAGCTGGATGAGTGAGAGCGAGAATAGCGACAAGACCCTGACTGTCGCGCCGTCGAAGACGTTGCACCTGAAGCAGCGGCCGGCCGGGGACCAGGGCATGGTGCGCCAGAGCTTCTCCCATGGCCGCTCGAAGGTGGTCGTGGTCGAGAAGGTGAAGCGCCGCGCGCCGGGCCATCCCGAGCCGCAAAAGCCGGCGGCGGCTGCGCCTGCCGCGCCGCCCCCGCCTGCCGCCCCGAAACCCTCCGCTCCGCCGCCGCGGCAGGAGCGTCCGTCGCCGCCGCGTGGCGGCGCCGCCGGCATGGTGCTGCGTGCGCTGACCGATGAGGAGCGCGAGGCGCGCGCCCGCGCGCTGGTCGACGCCCGCTCGCGCGAAGAGGATGAGCGCCGCCGCGCTGAGATCGAAGCCAAGGCGCGCGCCGAGCGCGAGGAGCGCGAGCGCGCCGAACGCGCCGCCGCCGAAGCGCGCAAGCGTGAAGAGGAAGAGCGTCTCGCCCGTGAGGCGGAAGCCAAGCGTAAGGCCGAGGACGAGGCCCGCCGTCGCCTGCCGCAGGACCAGCAGCACGCCGCGGCTCCCGCCGCGCCGTCGCGGCCGGCCGCGCCCGCGCCGAGGGCCGCCGCGCCGGCCGGAAGGCCTGCAGCGCCTGCCGCCCGACCGGGCCAGCCGGGCCAGGTAGAAACGACGACCATCCGTCGTCCGCCCGCCCGCACCGTTGGCGGTTTCACGCCGCCGACGCCGCCGCGTCCCGCGCCCTCGCGCGGCGGCGCGATGAAGGATCGCGGCCGTCTGACCGTCTCGACCGCCACCGCGGGAACGGATGAGGAGCGCACACGTTCCGTCGCCTCCTTCAAACGGCGTCAGCAGCGTCTGTTCCGCGGCCAGGTCGAGCAGAAGGAAAAGGTGCTGCGCGAGGTGATCCTCCCCGAGACGATCACCATTCAGGAACTCGCCAACCGTATGTCGGAGCGCGCCGTCGACGTCATCCGCCTGCTGATGAAGCAGGGCGAGATGCACAAGATCACCGATGTGATCGACGCCGACACCGCGCAGCTCGTCGCCGAGGAGATGGGTCACACCGTCAAGCGCGTCGCCGAGTCGGACGTCGAGGAGGGCCTGTTCGACACGCCCGACGCCGAGGCCGACCTCGAGTCGCGCCCGCCGGTCGTCACCATCATGGGCCACGTCGACCACGGCAAGACCTCGCTGCTCGACGCGATCCGTCAGGCGAATGTGGTTGCGGGCGAAGCCGGCGGCATCACGCAGCATATCGGCGCCTATCAGGTGACCTCGCCCGGCGGCCAGCCGATCACCTTCATCGACACGCCCGGCCACGCCGCCTTCACCGCCATGCGCGCCCGCGGCGCCAAGGTGACGGACATCGTCGTGCTGGTCGTCGCCGCCGATGACGGCGTCATGCCGCAGACGATCGAAGCCATCAATCACGCCCGCGCGGCGGGCGTTCCGCTCATCGTCGCGATCAACAAGGTCGACAAGCCGGACGCCAAGCCTGAACGCGTGCGCACCGAGCTTCTGCAGTATGAGGTGCAGGTCGAAAGCATGGGCGGCGAGACGCTCGAAATCGAAGTCTCCGCCAAGCAGAAGACCAATCTCGACAAGCTGCTCGAGGCCATTGCGCTACAGGCCGAGGTGCTCGACCTCAAGGCCAACGCCGAGCGCGCGGCCGAGGGCACTGTGATCGAGGCGCGTCTCGACAAGGGCCGCGGCCCGGTCGCGACCATGCTGGTCCAGCGCGGCACGCTGCATGTCGGCGACATCATCGTCGCCGGCACGCAATGGGGCCGCGTCCGCGCCCTGCTCGACGACAAGGGAGCCACGCGCCAGGAAGCTGGCCCGTCCTTCCCGGTGGAGATTCTCGGCTTCAACGGCACGCCCGAGGCCGGCGACCGCGTCGCGGTTGTCGAGTCGGAAGCGCGCGCCCGCGAGATCACCGAGTATCGCGAGCGCATGAAGCGCGACAAGCTCGCCGCCCGCGGCGGCACGGCGCGCGGCTCGCTCTCCGACATGATGAACCAGCTCAAGACGGCGGGCCGCAAGGAATTCCCGCTCGTCATCAAGGGCGACGTTCAGGGCTCGGTCGAAGCCATCGCCGCCGCGCTGGAGAAGCTCGGCACGGACGAGGTCGGCGCGCGCCTTGTGCATGTGGGCGTCGGCGGCATCTCCGAATCGGATATTGCGCTCGCCGAGGCGTCGAACGCTGCGGTCATCGGCTTCAACGTGCGCGCCCACAAGGAAGCGCGCGAAGCGGCTGAACGCGCCGGCATCGAGATCCGCTACTACAACATCATCTACAACCTCGTGGATGACGTGAAGGCGGCGATGTCGGGCCTGCTCTCGCCGACGTTGCGCGAGACGATGCTGGGCAATGCGCAGATCCTCGAAGTGTTCGACATTTCCAAGGTCGGCAAGGTCGCTGGCTGCCGCGTCACCGACGGCAGGGTCGAGCGCGGCGCCAGCGTGCGCCTCATCCGCGACAATGTCGTGGTGCACGAGGGCAAGCTGTCGACGCTCAAGCGCTTCAAGGATGAGGTCAAGGAGGTCGACGCCGGCCAGGAATGCGGCATGGCCTTCGAGAACTACCAGGACATGCGCGCCGGCGACGTCATCGAGTGCTACCGCGTCGAGGAAATCAAGCGGACGCTGTAACAGGGCCGCTCCGAGAACGCCCGCGCCTTCGCGTCATTGCGGGGAGCAAAGCGACGAAGCAATCCAGAGCCAATGGCGCATTCTGGATTGCTTCGCTTCGCTCGTAACGGCGTTCGCCAAGCGACATTGAGATCAGAAACATAGCCATGTCCCGATCCCATCATTCAGCCGGCTCCGCGCCGTCGCAGCGCATGCTGCGCGTGGGAGAGCTCGTGCGCCATTCCATGGCGCGGATGCTCGCGCGCGGCGATATCAACGATCCTGTGCTCGAAAAGCATGTGGTCACGGTCGCGCGCGTGAAGATGAGCCCCGACCTCAAGCTCGCGACGATCTTCGTCATGCCGCTCGGCGGCAAGGACGAGCCGGAGGTCATCGCCGCGCTCGACCGCCACAAGAAATTCCTGCGCGGCGAGATCGCGCATGAGCTCAACCTGAAATTTGCGCCGGACATCCGTTTCCGCATCGACGACAGCTTCGACACTGTGTCGCGCATCGACGCGATCCTCAATTCCGAGCGCGTCAAGCGCGACCTCGAAGCGTCTGACGACGACGCTCAGGACAACGCCTGAAGAAGATTATGAGTCAGAAAAGATCCAATCGCGCCGTCGTCGACGGCTGGGTGGTGCTCGACAAACCCGTGGGCCTCACTTCCACGCAGGCGGTCTCGCGCCTGAAGCGGATTTACAACGCCCAGAAAGCCGGCCACGCCGGCACGCTCGATCCGCTGGCGTCGGGCATCCTCCCCGTCGCCTTCGGCGAGGCTACCAAGACCGTCCCTTTCGTGCAGGACGGCGAGAAAGCCTATCGCTTTACCGTGCGCTGGGGCGCCGAGAGCAACACCGACGATTCCGACGGCGAGGTGACGCGCACCAGCGAGAAGCGGCCTGAGCGCGCCGAGATCGAGGGGCTCATGCCGCAGTTTCTGGGCGACATTCTCCAGACGCCGCCGCAGTTTTCGGCCATCAAGATCGCCGGCGCGCGCGCATACGATCTCGCGCGCGAGGGCGCGCAGGTGGACCTCAAGGCCCGCGCCGTCACCATCCATTCGCTGACGATCGAGGCCTTCTCCCCGGAGGAGACCGTCTTCTTCATGGAATGCGGCAAGGGCGCCTATGTGCGCGCCATCGCCCGCGACCTCGGGCGGCTGATGGGCTGCTACGGCCATGTCACGGCGCTGCGTCGCACGCGCGTCGGGCCCTTCATCGAAGAGGATTCCTACACGCTGGACGAGATCGAAGCGCAAGGCATGGCCGCGGATGCGATGCTCTCCGTCGAGGCCGGCCTTTCGGAGCTTCCCTGCGTTGTCGTCGATCGCGACACGGCGGCGCGGCTGCGGCGCGGCGGCTCGGTGATCCTGCGCGGCCGCGACGCGCCGGCGGAAGGCGTCGTCTATGCGGCCTGCGGCGGCGTGCCGGTGGCTTTCGGCGAGGTTATCGAGGGCGCGTTGGAGCCCGCGCGCGTGTTCAACCTGCCGTTTTGAATTCAGGCCTCCGGCCCCACGATTTGGACGCCCTCGGCGCGCGCAGCGCGTTCGAGGTCGGCGTCGAGTGTGGCGAGCGGCAAGCCCTCCCTTATCGCAAGTTCGAGATAGGCGGCGTCATAGGCCGTGAGCCTGTGCTTGCGGGCGAGCAACAGGAGCCGCGTCTCGTCGCAAGCCCCGTCTACGTCGATCGGGAGGCGCCGAATGACCTGTAGAAAAGCGGCGCTATCTTCTTCGCTTAGCCTTTTGCGACGCTCGTTGACGAGCAGGACGTTGCGGATTTCAAAGAAGAGTAGGCTCGGCGCCAGCGCGGCCGACTTGCGCAGTCGCTCAATTGCATGGTCGGCGCGCGGATGCCGTTCATCCGCGAGGCCCGCGGCCGCAAGGATTGATGCGTCGATAACGAAACGGGTCAATATTTATGACCCGCGTGTCGTGCTCCGAGCAATTCCGTAAGGGGCGCTTTCTTTGAGAGGCGGGCGTGGAAGTTCAAGAGGTCGTCCACCGCGCGCTCGATTTCGCCGCTGCGAACGTCCGCCTCCGGCACAAGCCGCGCGATGCTTCGTCCATGCCGCGTGATCAGGATTGTTTCGCCGCGCTCGACGGCTGTAAGAAGTTCCCCTAGCCGCGCTTTGGCCTCGGAGGCTTGGATTTCACGCATCTCGCAGGCTTTCAACCGGTCAATCTGGTTGGTCAAAATATCGATCTTTTCGCAGAAGGGCGCAATAGCCGCGAATGCATTGGTAAACTAAGGATCAGATCGCGCCTTTCCTTATCCGCTCGAAGCCCGCTCATGACCCGACGTCCAAAAATCCTCGTCTTCGACTCCGGCCTCGGCGGCCTCACCGTCTTCTCCGAGATCATCAAGCTGCGGCCCGGCGCGGATTACGTCTATTGTGCTGACGATGCGGGTTTCCCCTATGGCGGTTGGAAAGAGCCCGACCTCGTAAAACGCGTCGCGCAGGTGATGCAGGAGCTGATCTCCAAACACGCGCCGGATATGGTCGTCATCGCCTGCAATACGGCCTCGACCATCGTGCTGCCGGCTCTGCGGGACCACTGGCCGGACATCGCCTTCGTCGGCACGGTCCCGGCCATCAAGCCGGCGGCGGAGCGCTCGCGCTCGCATCTGATTTCAGTGCTCGGCACGCCCGGCACGGTGGCGCGGGATTACACGCAAAATCTCATCGCGCAATTTGCCGGGCATTGCCGCGTGACGCTCGTCGGCTCGGCCATGCTGGCGCGGCTTGCCGAAGCAAGGATGCAAGGGCAGGGCGTCTGCGACGAGGATATCGGCGCTGAAATTGCCCCCTGCTTCAAGGAGGAGGGCGGCGCGCGCACCGACGCCGTCGTGCTCGCCTGCACCCATTATCCGCTACTGATCGAAGATTTTCGCCGCCTCGCGCCCTGGCCCGTCGACTGGATCGACCCTGCGCCGGCCATTGCGCGGCGCGTGGATCAATTGCTGCGCGCCGAGGGCTATGAGGAGACCTTCGCCGCGACCGGGCAAGCAAGCGCGGTTTTCACCAGCGGGGCGAAGCCCGACGCGCAATTGCGCGCCGCGCTTGCGCGCTATGGCTTGGTCGCCGCCTGAGGCTTGTCGGTCAGCGTTTCAAGGAAAGCGACGATCGCGTCGATATCTTTCTCGGAGAGACGCGGCTTCTGCCCTTCCTTACGGTCGTAAGGCGCTTCCTTCGTATTCACATTGGCGCGATAGTCGGCCGGCAGATCGTTGAACTTCTCCGCCTTGGCGTACCAGCGCGCCGGATCGGTGTCGCGCGTCGCATAGAAGGCGACGACGTCGCGCAGCTTCGTGAATGCGCCATTGTGCAAATAGGGCCCGGTCACGGCGACGTTTCGCAGGGTCGGCACTTTGAAGGCCCCGCAGACGCTGTCGACATCGAAGCCCGCAGGCGCCAGCTTCTCGAGGCCCGGGCGCTTGCACAGGCCGAGATCGGGCGCATTCGCCGTGGCCGCGATCGCCGGGTTCTTCGGCGCGCCCAGCGCGTCGTAAGTGAAGTCGGTGAAAAGCCAATCTTTCGGGTCGCGCGAGTCTTCCTTGCCCACGTGACAGGCGAGGCAATTGCCTTTCTTGGGGTCTTTGAAAAGCGCGAAGCCTTTCTTCTCGATCGGCGTCAGTTCGGCCTTGCCGCGCAGATAGTCATCGAACTTCGAGGCGAAGGGATGGAAACGCGCGCTCGACTCATAGGCGACGACGGCCTGCGCCAGCTTCTCGAACGCCGCGTCGGGATTGTCGAAGATCTTCTCGCCGTAGACTTCCCTGACGAGGGATGCGTAAGCTCCGTCACGGATCGTCTCCACGGCGAAACGCTTGGAGGGCGCGTTCATCTCCAGCGGATCGAGCAGGGGGCCTTCGAACTGCGCCAGCAGGTCGTTGGCGCGCCCGTCGAGGAATTGGCCCCCCGCAGGGACTTTCTCGATTTTGCCGGTCTCGTCGTCCTTGTCATCGATGAAGCCGAAGGGCGGCGTGAGAGAGGCGTAGAGGATCGTCGGGGTGTTGCGTTTGCCCAGCGAATTGGGCTGCGAGCCGCGCGCGACAGCTGGGACCGGCGAGCCGTTCGAGCCCTGGAAGGCCGTCGCCGCATCATGGCAGGAGGCGCAGGAGACGCCCGCGGGGCGGGAGAGGGTCTTATCCTCGAAAACGCGTTTTCCCAAGCGCTCGACAGGCGTCAGGCCCGCCTCGTCGGAATCGAGCGCCATGGCGCCGCTAGGGGCGAGCCAAGCGAGCGCGGCAAGCGCAAAAATCAGGGTCCGGCCTTTGGAATAATGGGGAAGCATCGCCGCTCGCGTCGTAAACTGCCTAGCTCGATAGTAGGAAGAGCGCGTCGGGCGCGTCAATTTGGATAGCTTACATTCGTTCCAGATAGGACTGCGCTTTGTCGTCGCGCCTCGCGCCCTGGGTCAGACGCGAACAGCCAATTAGGAAGACTTGAATGCGCAAAACGAACCTCATGTCGATTTGTCTCCTGGCGGTGTTCTGGGCCCTCCCTGCCGTCGCGGATGACTGTTCCGATCTCGAGGCGCAGGAGGCCAAGGTCGCCGCAGCGAAGAATTGCGGTGAGGCTCACAAGCTTTTTGAGGCCTGTCTTTGGGGGTCGACCGCTGACATTCAGCGGAGCGCAATGGTGACGCAGACGTGCGAAAAAGCCTTTTCTATCGAGCCTGAAACCCGCCCAGCAGAAAAGCTACAGCCGGAAAAAAGACGCCTGCGCAAAAAAATATCGCAACCAGTCCGGCACGATGTATCGCTCGTTGGAAGCGGTTTGCGCGGCCGAGACGGCGCATGATTACTGGAAGAAATACGGAACGAAATAAGAAAAAAGAAAGGCGGCCGGTTGTTCGGCCGCCTTTTGCTTCAGTGCAAGGTCTTCAGCCAATCGTCGACGTTGCGCTTCGCCTGATCCTTGCCAATGCCATATTTTTCCTGGATCTTGCCTTCGAACACTTCGCGGCTGCCTTCCATCTTATCGATTTCGTCGTCGGTGAGCTGCCCCCATTGTTCCTTGATCTTGCCCTTGAATTGCTTCCAGTTGCCTTCAATGCGGTTCCAATCCATGTCGGGTCTCCTGATCGCTTGGCGGGCTCTTGGGACGCCGCCGATGCGCCCAAAACGCATGCGCCGCGGCGACGTTCCGGCGGCAGCTCGGCTTAACAGGCGAATAACCGCCACAATTTATGGTTTCGATTCGGAAAACGAATGAGCCGGATTGGCCCGCGCCAGGATTTGGTCAGCGCCGAGATCGGCTTTTGGAATCGCGCCGCGAACGGGGCGGCGCTCGACGTCAGCTAAGTGAGTAGCCATGACCCAACAGGCCGACGACAAGGAACTCATGGCGGCTTTCGCCGAGTTCAAGCAACTCTTGCAGCGCGAGAGCGAGCCGGTCGGCGCTTCCGCGGCGCCTGCCGTCAGCCTTGCGCCCGAAGCAAACGCCGCGACGCCGGAGGGCGCCGCATTGGAGGCGCCGCGCCTTTTTGCCGCCGACGCCCCGATCGCGCGCCCGCTCGCCAATCATTTTGCGCCGCCGCCGATCGCGCCTGCGCTCAGCGGGCCAGAGGGCTGGTCCGTTGCGTCCTCTGGAGAAGGCGAGGCGACGGTCGCAGAAAATGCGGGGAGCGGCGGCCGCCGAAAGCTTGTCTATGTTTCCTTGGCGGTTATCGCGATCGGCGTGGCGAGCCTCGGCTGGACGCTGACCAAGTGGCGCCCGGCGGAAGACCCGGTCGCCGATCTGAGCTTGCCGGCTGAACCCGAGGCCCTGGCGCCCGGCGCCAGTGAGGCGGCGCTCGAGCCGCCTGCCGCCGAACCGGCGAAGGACCTCACTCCCGTCATCGAAACGCCAACGACCGACAAGGCGGAATTGACGCCGCCGCAGGCGGTGGAGGCGCCGGCTCACGGACAGCTCCAGCCTGCAACGGCCCCTGCGCCCGAAGCGGCCGCTGCGGCGCTTCCTGAGCCCGCGGCTCCGCCGCCAGCGCCCGCCCCGAGGCGGGTAGAGGCGGTTTCGGCGGCGCCCGAGGCTGTCGCGCCCGTCGCCGCCGCTGCGGCAGGGGCTGCGCTTTCGTCGACTGGCGCCGGCGCCGCGAGATTGACGCCGCCTTCCGCGCCCAGAACAGCCGCGCTGCCGCCCGCAAATCGGTTCACCCCGCCGGAGCCGGCGGCGCCAGCGGCTCAACCGGCGCCCAAGCCGCCCGCGCCCGCCAAGATCGCAAAGCCAAAGCCTGCTTCGGCCGCCGCCGCAGCCAAGCACGCAAAGCCGCGCCCGGCGCCGGCCGAGCGCGCGCCCGTGGCGTCGGCCGCGCCGGTCGCCGCCGCTGCGCCGGAACCCGCTCCGCCGCCGCCGGCGCCGCCTCAGAGCGAGGGCGGCCCCCTCGGCTTTATGAAGCGCACGCTCAACTCCGTGGGCTCCACGATCAGCGGCGTCACGCGCAGCGTGATTCCATAAGTAACCCCGTATCCGGTTGCTAAATCAGCCGCTCCGTCGCAAGGTGAAGGCGACGGGGCGGTTTTTCTTTGGGAAAGCGCGCCCCCGGCAAGCGGTCCGGAGAGTTGAACCAATGGCCAAGCCGACCCAGGCGGATGCAGAAGCGGCCGTGCGCGTTCTCATCGAATGGGCGGGCGACGATCCCGATCGCGAGGGGCTGATCGAGACGCCGGCGCGGGTTGCGCGCTCCTATAAGGAGCTGTTCTCCGGCTATGACATCGACCCGCGCGACTATCTGCAGCGCACCTTCGAGGAGGTCGGCGGCTACGACGAGCTCGTGGTTCTCAAAAATATACGCGTCGTGAGCTTCTGCGAGCATCATATGCTGCCGGTTCTGGGCCGCGCGCATGTCGGCTATCTGCCGACGAACCGCGTGGTCGGCATTTCGAAGCTCGCGCGCGTTGTGCACGGCTTCGCGCGCCGCCTGCAGATTCAGGAAAAGCTCACGGCCGAGATCGCATCCGCCATCCAGGACATTCTCAAACCTGCGGGCGTCGGCGTCGTGATCGAGGCCGAACATAATTGCATGACGCTGCGCGGCGTGAACACGCCGGGCTCTCAGCTCACGACGAGCAAGCTGCTCGGCGTCATTCGCGACGATCCGCGCACGCGTGAGGAGTTTTTGGCGCTGGTTCGGGGCGCCTGAAGCCGCTGCGGTCAAAGGCGCTCCCGCGCCTGCCGCTGTCCGGAACATCTCTCGCGGGCTCGCGTTATCTCGCCACTTGCTCGAACTGTCGGAGGCGGCAATGGCCGAGGAACGCAATGTGCAACAGCGCCAACACAATGGGCACGGCGAAATGACAGGCGCAATCGCCGAACAGGCGTCGACCGCCGCCGAGCAGATGGGGCGCGCCGTTCAGCAGGGCATGGGCCGAGCCAATGCGGCGCTCAACGCCGTCACCGAGCGCAGCGGACAGGCGGCGCAGCGCACGGGCGAGGTGCTCGGCAATTTCCGCTCCGCGATCGAGACGTCTGCGCGTTCGCAGCCGACGACGACCGTGATGCTCGCCGCCTTCGCCGGCTTCATCTTCGGCGCCTTCTGGAGATTGGGCAAATAAGCCGGCCCGGCGCGTAATCTTTCATCCAATCGCGGTGACGTGTCATGTTCGAGCCGATGATAAAACGGGCCGAGAACGCCGTCGGCGCCACGATCACGCGCCTCTCCGGAAATGCGATGGCGGCGGTTCCGCTGCTCATCGCTTTCGGCTTCGCCCTGGCGGCCGTCGCCTATTGGGCGAATGAGGCGCTTGGGCCGCTTTTCGGCAATCTTGCAATTGCAGGGGCGTTTTTGGTGATCGCCCTCGTCGTCTACGGTTACGCGCGGCGGCGGGAGGCGGTTCAGCAGGCGCGCGCGAGCGCGGAGCTCGCGGCGCTCACCGAAGCCTCGCCGATCACCGCAATCCAGCGCGCGCTGCAGTCATCCAATGTCTCGCAGGCGCTCTATGATATGGCGCGAAACGTGGCGCCGACTGCGGCCAAGACGGCGGCCGTCTCGGCTTTGCGCGCGGCGCCGCGAAACCTGCCGCTGCTTGTCGGCGCCGGTCTCGGGCTGATGGTGGCGTCGCGGCTCGTCGACGCCTGGACCAACGGGCGGCGGCATTGAAAACAATGGACCGCGAGCCTTTCAGGCTCGCTTAAAAAATGCGAGCCTGAAGGGGCTCGCCGTCCATCTAGCCGAACAGCCAGGCGGCCAGCAGCGTCAGCGCCGTGAGGCCGAGGAGCAGCCTGTTGCTCGCATGCCGCCGGGTCTCGGCCATCGCTTCTATGGAATGCGCCGAGAGGTCGACGCCCTGGTCGGCCATGCGTGAGATGCGCTCGATCGCCATTTCGGCGTCGGCGAGGGTCTTCGGCAGATGCGTCGCGAGACGCGCCAGTTCCGCGATGCTTTTGCCGGCGTCTTCGATCTTCGCCTTCGGCCCGAGATTTTCCTCGATCCAGCCGCGCACGACGGGGTCGCAGGTCTTCCAAATATCGAGCTTGGGATCGAGCGTGCGCGCGACGCCTTCCGCGACGACCATGGTCTTCTGCAAGAGCACCAGCTCCGTGCGCGTGCGCATGTCGAAGAGCGCCGTGACCTCGAAGAGCAGGGTCAAGAGCCGCGCCATGGAAATATCCGAGGCGTTGACCGTATGCAGCGGCTCGCCGATGGCGCGCAGCGCCTGCGAGAACTCCTCGATCGAATGTTTCGCCGGCACATAGCCAGCCTCGAAATGCACCTCGGCGACGCGCCGATAGTCGCGCGTGATGAAGCCGTAGAGAATTTCCGCGAGGAAGCGCCGCTCCTTCTCGCCGAGCCGGCCCATGATGCCGAAATCGATGGCGACGAGGCGGCCCTGCTTGTCGACGAAGAGATTGCCCTGATGCATGTCGGCGTGGAAGAAGCCGTCGCGCATGGCGTGGCGCAGGAAGGACTGCAGCACATGGGCGCCGAGCGCCTTGAGGTCGTGGCCTTCGGCGGCGACGCGCTCGAGATCGGAGAGCGGCGCGCCGTCGATCCATTCGAGCGTCAGCACTTCGCGCGCCGTGCGATCCCAATCGACATGCGGCACTTTGATGTCGGGATCATTCGCGACATTTTCAGCGAATTCGGAAGCGGCGGCGGCCTCCAGCCGGAAGTCCGTTTCCAGCTTCACCGTGCGCGCGAGCGTATCGACGACTTCGATCATGCGCAGCCGGCGGCCTTCCGACGACCAGCGTTCGGCGACGCGCGCGACCATATACATGTCGCGCAGGTCGCGGGCGAACTGGCCCTCGACGCCCGGACGCAGCACTTTGACGGCGACCTTGCGCGGCTTTCCGTCGTAGAGCGCGGTGGCCATATGCACCTGCGCCACGGAAGCCGCGGCGACCGGCTCGCCGAAGCTTAGAAAAATTTCGTCGACCTTCCTGCCGAGCGATCTTTCGACGATGTCGATCGCCTTCGCGCGGCCGAAGGGCGCCATGCGATCCTGCAGCGCCGTGAGCGCGTCGGCGATCTCCCCGCCGACGACATCCGGGCGGGTCGCGAGGAATTGGCCGAGCTTCACATAGGATGGGCCGATCTGGGAGAGCGCGCGCACCAGCGCGGCCCCGGCGTTCTCGCCCTTGCCCACGGCGAAGAGATTGGCGATGCGCACGAGCGGCGCGGCGGCGGGCGGCAGAAGATTGAGGTCGAGCGACGTGAAGACCCCTTCGCGCGCCAGAATATAGCCGGCGCGCGCCAGTCGCAGAAAATTGCCTGTTTGAAGGAGCATCCGCCGCCTTAATACTTCCAGCCGGAATGGATCGCGACCACGCCGCCGGTCAGTCGCTCATAGCCCGTGCGCCGGAAACCCGCCTTGCGGATCATGCGCTCGAATTCGTCGGCGGCGGGGAACTGACGGATCGACTCGACGAGGTAGCGATAGGGTTCGCTCTCGCCGGCGACGAGCTTGCCCACCATAGGGATGACGTTGAACGAATAGGCCTCGTAGATTTTGTCGAGCCCCGGCACATTCACCTGCGAGAATTCCAGGCACAGGAAGCGGCCGCCGGGCTTGAGCACGCGATAGGCCTCTTCCAGCGCGACCTGGATGCGCGGCACGTTGCGGATGCCGAAGGCGATCGTATAGGCGTCGAAATGCGCGTCCGGGAAGGGGAGGGATTCGGCGTTGGCCTGGACGAATTCCAGGTTTGCGTCGATGCCCTTCTCGCGGGCGCGGTCGCGGCCGACTTCGAGCATGTCGCCATTGATGTCGAGCACGGTGATCTCGGCGTCGGGGGCCGCCTGGCGGGCGATGCGGAAGGCGATGTCGCCGGTGCCGCCGGCGACGTCCAGATGCTTGAAGCCCTTGCGGTTGCGCGCGTTGATCTTGCCGGCGAAGGTATCCTTCCAGAGCCGGTGCAGGCCGCCGGACATCAGATCGTTCATCACGTCGTAGCGGCGGGCGACCTTATGAAAGACGTCGTCCACGAGGCCCTGCTTCTCGGACAGCGGCACCTCGGAATAGCCGAAATGGGTCGAACCGTCTCGGTCGGAATGGGAATCGGTCATTTAACGCTCGCCTGACATTGGAAGATCGGGGGTGGGTATAGCCGCTTGCGGGCGGGATGGCTATGGGCGGCGGCGGAGCCGGACCGCGCGCCTTCCGGCGCGCATCTTCCTGAAGCGAGCCTGAAGGCTCGCGGTCCCTCTCCCGCTGCAACCCATTTTATTTACCAGCTTCGTTTATGGTGAATCGCGATCGGGCCCTCGGTAACCAAGCGCCCGCGCGTCGAGGCTGTCGTAATGCGTCCCATGTTCTCCCGGCGTATTTTTTCTTTCTCGATTCTATCGCTCGGCGCCTCCGGCCTCGCCGGCTGCTTTGCGCCGCGCCCCTTTGCCGAGGGCGGCGCCTCCGCCCCCGGCCGGGAGCTGACCCGCACCCTCTCGCGGCCCAATTACGCCGCAACCTATGGGCCTTACCCCGGCGAGCGCTTCGCCGTGCCGGCCGTGAACTACCAGAACATTGACCCGCGGTTCCTGCGCCAGACGGTGGACTATCCCTGGGAGGAGCCGGTCGGCTCGGTCGTCGTCGATCCGGGCGCCTATCACCTCTATTTCGTCGAGGCGCCCGGCCGCGCCACCCGCTACGGCGTCGGCGTCGGCCGCGAAGGGTTCGGATGGGCCGGTCCTGCGCGGATCAATATGAAAAGAGACTGGCCCGACTGGGTGCCGCCGCGCGAGATGATCGCCCGCGACCCCGAGATCAGGGCGCGTCTGGAGCCCACGTCGCGCGGCCTCGGCGTGCGCGGCGGGCCGCTGAGCCCCTTGGGGGCGCGCGCCATGTATCTCTTCGGCGAGGGGCGGGATCTCGGTTATCGCATCCATGGCACGCTGGAGCCGGAGACGGTCGGCTCGAATGTCTCGTCCGGCTGCGTCCGTATGATCAACCAGGACATCGTGCATCTTTATACGCGCGCGGCGATCGGAACGCCGGTGACGGTGCTGCCGACTTAGGCTGGCGCGCGTGGCGGGCGATTTGCTATTGCGTTTCCAAGGGCGCCGCCCCGAAGCGCGATCGTAGATAGAATGCCCGAACTGCCCGAAGTCGAAACTGTCCGGCGCGGACTTTCGCCCGCGCTCGCCGGCGCGCGCATCTCGCGCGTCGAGCAGCGGCGCAAGGATTTGCGCTTTCCTTTTCCGCCCGATTTCGCCGCGCGCCTCACGGGCAGGCGCATTCTCGATCTTCGGCGCCGCGCCAAATATCTTCTCGCCGATCTCGAAGGGGCCGAGACGCTCGTCATGCATCTGGGCATGAGCGGCTCCTTCCGCGTCGATGGGGATATTCCAGGGTTCTTCCACCATCCGCGCGACAAGAGCGCCGTGCATGACCACGTCGTCTTCCACATGGAGACCGGCGCGCGCGTGACCTACAACGATCCGCGCCGTTTCGGCTTCATGCTGCTCGTTCCGACTGGTGAGCTTGGCGCTCATAAGCTCTTCAAGGACCTGGGCGTCGAGCCGCTGGGGGAAGCGCTCGACGCGGCCTTTCTGGCGCGCGTCTTCCGCGGCCGCGCGGCGCCGGCCAAGGCCTTGTTGCTGGATCAGCGGCTCATCGCCGGGCTCGGCAATATTTACGTTTGCGAAGCGTTGCATGGGGCAGGGATTTCGCCCTTGCGCGAGGGGGGCAAGCTGGTGACGGCCGCCGGCAAGCCCACGGCCGCGCTCGCGCGCCTGCCGCGGACCATCAAAAGCGTGCTCGAAGCGGCGCTGGCCGCGGGCGGCTCGTCATTGCGCGACCATCGGCAGGCGGATGGGTCGCTTGGCTATTTCCAGCATTCCTTCCGGGTCTACGACCGCGAAGGCGCCGCCTGCCCGACGCAGGGTTGTAAGGGGACGATCGAGCGGGTCGTGCAGTCGGGCCGGTCGAGCTTCTACTGCCCTGTCTGCCAGAAGTGACGCGCCGTCATTGCGAGCGAAGCGAAGCAATCCAGAGCCGCAATGGCGCTACGCTCCTCGCAATGACGCCGGCCTCCAAGCGGCACCCCGGCGGCCTTGCCCGGGCCGCGCTGGCGGGCCATAACCTCTCCCATGTCCCCCTCATCGCTCGAGCCGGCGCTTTCGGTTCACGGCCTCTGCAAGACCTATGGCAAGCGTAGCGTCGTCGGGCCGCTCGAATTTTCGCTGCCGCCGGGCTCGGTCACGGCGCTGCTTGGCGGCAATGGCGCCGGCAAGACGACGACGATCGGCATGGTCATGGGGCTGATCGAGCCCACCGCCGGCGCGATCCGCATCTTCGGCCATGATCTGCTGCGCGAGCGCTACCAAGTGCTCGGCCGCATGAATTTCGAGAGCCCCTACGTCGATCTGCCGCATCGTCTCACCGTGCGGCAGAATTTGCGCGTCTTCGGCCTGCTTTATGACGTGGCCGATGTCGACGCGAAGATCGAGGAGCTTGCCGAGGCCCTGGCGCTGGGCGAATTCCTCGACCGCCAGACCGGGCGCCTCTCGGCCGGCCAAAAGACCCGCGTCGCCATCGCCAAGGCGCTGATCAACGATCCGCAATTGCTGCTGCTCGACGAGCCCACCGCTTCGCTCGATCCCGATACGGCCGATTGGGTGCGCGCGCGGCTCGAGGCGCATCGCGCCACGCATAATTGCGCGATCCTGCTCGCCTCGCACAATATGAGCGAGGTGGAGCGACTCTGCGATCGCGTGCTGATGCTGAAGGAGGGCGTCATTTTCGATGACGGCTCTCCCGCAGATCTTTTGGCGCGCTATGGACGCGACAATCTCGAAGAGGTGTTTCTCGACGTCGCGCGTGGGCGCGCGGGGGCGGCGTGATGCGCGACGCTTTCTCGATCAAGCGCGTCGGCGCCATGCTCCTGCGCTACAGCTATCTGCTGCGCGCCTCCTATACGCGCATTCTCGACATCATCTATTGGCCACTGGTGCAGATGCTCACCTGGGGCTTTCTGCAAACCTATCTCGTGAAGGCGGGCGCGCTTCAGGCGCCGGGCGGGGCGGCGCAGGCTGCGGGCACGCTCATCGGCGCGATCCTGCTGTGGGACATTCTGCTGCGCGGCCAGCAGGGCTTTTCCTTCTCCTTCATCGAGGAGATGTGGTCGCGCAATCTCCCCAATATTCTCATGAGCCCGCTGCGGCCGCCGGAGTTCATCGTCTCGCTCATCATCATGAGCATCCTGCGTCTCTTCGTCGGCGTTGTGCCGGTGACGCTGATGGCGATCCTGTTCTTTGGCTTCAATCTTTGGGCGCTCGGCGTCGCTTTCGGCGCATTCTTCGTGGTGCTGATGTTCTTCGCCTGGAGCATCGGACTTTTGGTGTCGGGGATTTTGCTGCGCTACGGATTGGGCGCGGAAAATCTCGTATGGTCGCTGATGTTTTTCGTGCAGCCGCTCGGGGCGGTCTATTACCCGGTCTCGACCTTGCCCTTCTGGCTGCAGCCGGTCTCATGGATGCTGCCGCCGACTTATGTCTTCGAGGGGCTGCGCGCCGTGCTGATCGAGCATGTCATTCGCTGGGATTTGCTGGCGCAGGGCTTTGCGATCGACGTCGTGATGTTCTCACTCGCCGCCGTCGCCTTCGGCCGCTTGCTGAAAAGCGCGCGCCGCGCCGGCACGCTGTTGCAGACCGGGGAGTGAGCCACTTGCAGTCATTGCTAGGAGCGCAGCGACGAAGCAATCCAGGGCAGCTACAGCGACTCTGGATTGCTTCGCTCCGCTCGCAATGACGAAGCAACTAACGGATTTTTGTGATGGCGACGAAACGCGCCGATGCGGCGCTTCACGAATGGGGCTACTTCGAAAGCCGCGCCAAAGCGCGCGAGGCGATCGAAGCCGGGCTCGTAACCGTCGATGGGCGCGTCGTCGCCAAGCCCTCGGCGCCGATTGCGGAGGGCGCGAAGATCAGCGCCGCTGCGCCTTACCCTTGGGTGTCGCGCGGCGGCGTGAAGCTCGCCCATGCGCTCGACGCTTTCGGCGTCGATCCACAAGGCCGCTACTGCCTCGATGTCGGCGCCTCGACCGGCGGCTTTACGGATGTCCTGCTGTCACGCGGCGCGCGGCATGTCGCGGCGGTCGATGTCGGGCATGACCAACTGCATGAGAAGCTGCGCAGCGACGCACGCGTCACCTCGATGGAAGGGCAGGACGCGCGCACATTGACGTTGTCGCAGCTTCACGAAGCGCCGTCCATGATCGTCATGGACGCCAGCTTCATTTCGCTTTCGGCGCTGCTGCCCAATGTGCTTACTCTCGCCGCAAGCCAATGCGATCTTGTCGCGCTCATCAAGCCGCAGTTCGAGGCGGGACGCGCAGCGGTGAAGAAGGGCGTCGTGCGCGACGAGAAGATTCACGCCGATGTCTGCGACAAGGCGAGGCGCGAGATCGAGTCGCTCGGATGGCGCGTCCTCGGCATCGTCGCTTCGCCCATCGAAGGCGCCGACGGCAATCGCGAATTCCTCATCCACGCGGCCACACCATGAAAAACCTTTACATCGAACGTCTCGGCCTTCGCGGCGAGGGCGTCGCCCGCGATGGCGACGCGCGCGTTTTCGTGCCCTATGCGCTGCCCGGCGAAACAGTGGTCGCCGAGGTCGAGGGCGATCACGCGCGGCTCATCGAAGTCATCGATCCTTCGCCCGATCGCATCGCGCCCTTCTGTCCGCATTACGCCCATTGTGGCGGTTGCGCGGTGCAGGCCTTGGCGCCCGCCGCCTACGCCGAATGGAAGCGCGGCCTTGTTGTGACGGCGCTGCGCAACGCCGGTCTTTCTTGCGAGGTTGCGCCGCTGGTCGATGCGCATGGCGCCGGACGCCGGCGCGTCACTTTCCATGCGCGCATGGAGAAAGGCCATGCGCGCGTCGGCTTCATGGCGGCGCGTTCTCACGAGACCGTCGAGATCGAAGGCTGCCCGCTGCTCGTTCCCGAGCTTGCGGGCGCGCTGCCGGCGGCGCGGGCGATCGCGCAAATCCTCGCCGCGCGCGGCAAGCCGCTCGATCTTTCCTTCACTGCGACGCTCGACGGCATGGATGTCGATTTGCGTGGCGCCGGCCCGCTGGAGGAACATGAGACGAGCGCGCTCATCAAGGCGGCCGAGGCGCATGATCTCGCGCGGCTTTCCAACCACGGCAGGCTGGTGGCTTTACGTCGTTCGCCCGTCGTGCAAATCGGCCCCGCGCGCGTTCCCATTCCGCCGGGATGCTTTCTTCAGGCGACGGCAGCGGGCGAAGAAGCAATCGCCACGCGCGTGTTAGCAGCGGCCAAGGGCGCCAAGCGCGTCGCCGATCTCTTCTGCGGCGTCGGCGCCTTTGCGTTGCGTCTGGCGCAAAGCGCGCGGGTCTCTGCCTTTGATTCCGCCGCTGACGCCGTCGAGGCCATGTTTGCGAGCGCCCGCAACTCGGAGGGGCTCAAGCCGCTCGACGGCGCGGCGCGGGATCTCTTCGAGCGCCCGCTTTCCGTGCAGGAGCTTACGCCCTTCGATGTCGTGGTTTTCGATCCGCCCCGCGCGGGCGCACAGGCGCAGGCGCGCGAAATTGCCAAATCGGCGGTGAAAACGGTGGTCGCCGTCTCCTGCGGCGCCCAAAGTTTCGCGCGGGACGCCGCAATTTTGCTCAACGGCGGGTACTCACTGTCCCCCGTCACGCCCATTGATCAGTTCCGCCACGCCCCCCATGTCGAAATTGTCGCGGTTTTCTCGCGGCGGGACGGGCAAAAGCGGGCAAAACGGGCTCTTCTAGGGTGAAAGCCTTAATTTTTACGTAACATTCCTGTGACGAGAATGTCTCGAGGGGACGGGAAAAACGACTCATCGGATAGGATCAGAAGCGGAGCCGGTTGCCGAGGAAAAGAATCAGGCATAGGATTTGCTGGTGTTCCTGGGTGTAGGCGGAAATCGAGTGATTTCCGGGAACTGGAAGGAGATAATCATGATGAATGCGCTGATCGCCGCAGCATTATGCAGTGTCGTCCTCGCGAGTGCGCCCGCTGCGGCGCGCGCTTACGTCTACGCCCGCAAGAAAGACGCCATGGCCCGCCGGCGCCGCAATTACTACTAAGGCCCGGCTCAACCCGAGGGCGCTTCTCTGTCTCAGAGTGATTCGTTCGACGCGCCCGATCTCTGCGATCGCCTGAAGGCGATCGTCGGAGCTTCCGCCGTGATGACGGATGCGGCGGATATGGACGCCTATCTGTCCGAACCTCGTGACCTTTATCACGGCGATGCTCTTTGCGTCATCAGACCGAAAGATGCTGGCGAAGTCGCCCGTGTCCTGGCGCTCTGCAATGAGCTTGGCTTGGGGATTGTTCCCCAAGGCGGCAATACGGGCCTTGTCGGCGGGCAGACGCCGGACTTGAGCGGCCGGCAGATCGTCCTTTCCTTGCAAAGACTGGATCGCGTGCGCGAGGTCGATCCATCCTCCGACGCCATGACGCTCGAAGCCGGCGTGACGCTCGCGCGGGCGCAGGAAATCGCTCAGTCCGTCGACCGTTATTTTCCCTTGTCGCTGGCGTCCGAGGGAAGCTGCACGATCGGCGGCAATCTTTCGACAAACGCCGGCGGCGTGCATGTGCTCGCCTATGGCGCGGCGCGGGACCTTGTGTTCGGGCTGGAGGTCGCGCTCGCCGACGGGCGGATTCTCTCGACGCTCGGCAAGCTGCGCAAGGATAACACCGGCTATAATCTCACCCAGCTTTTCGTGGGGTCCGAAGGCACGCTCGGCGTCATCACCGCCGCGACGCTGAAGCTCTTCCCGCGCCCGCGCTCGCGCGCCGTCGCTTTTCTCGGCCTCGACGACCCGGCCAAGGCGCTGGCGCTGCTCAACTTCTTGAAGGGCCACGCCGGGCCAGGCCTGCATGCCTTCGAGCTGATTCCCCGCGTGGGGCTCGAGCTTGTCTTGCGGCATATCCCCGGCACGCGCGATCCGCTTCTATCGCCCCATCCCTGGTATGCGCTTCTGGAAATCGCCGGCTTTGCCGAGGGAGAGGCCGAACGGACAGCGGCGCTGTCGCTTGCGCAGGCGCTGGAGGCGGGCCTCGCCCACGACGCCACCATCGCGCAGTCGCTCGACCAGGCTGAAAGCCTCTGGCGGCTGCGGGAGAGTCTCTCCGAAGCGCAAAAGCGCGAGGGCGGCTCGATCAAGCACGACATTTCCGTGCCCATCGAGCGCATCCCCACCTTCGTCGCCGAAGCCGGCGCGCGAATCGCCGCCGCTTTCCCGCAGGCGCGACCGGTTCCCTTCGGCCATATGGGCGACGGCAATCTTCACTATAATGTCTCGCAGCCGGTCGGAGCCGACAAGGCGGCTTTTCTCGCGCGCTGGGACGAAATGAACGAGATCGTCCATGGGCTCGTGCATGACTATGGCGGGTCCATATCGGCCGAGCACGGAATCGGGCGATTGAAGCGCAATCTTCTCGCGCGCGTGAAAGACCCCGTCGCGCTCGACCTGATGCGCGCCTTGAAGAAGACGCTTGATCCAAGGGGCGTGCTCAATCCCGGCAAGCTGATCTGATACCTTTTCCGTTTGGATAGCGCGCATGGGGACGTGTCATTCCCGGCGGGCTGAAAGCCCGACCGGGAATCCAGAGCCACAAAAGCGCTGGTTTTGCTCTGGATTCCCGATCGCTCGCGTTGCGAGCGTCGGGAATGACAACGAACCAATCGAGCAGATCGCGTATGATCAGCCAAAAAGCGTGCGGCTGAGCGGCTCCTGCAAATGTGGCCCGTCTTCCGTCGCCTTATTGATCGCGGGGGCGATCTCGAAAAATTCGAGCGCGCTATCCGCCGCCGGCCTCAGCAGCGCAGCGGCCCTTTCGTCGCTGACGTCGTCGCAATCCAGCCAGGCGGCGAAGTCCTTCGGCTCGAGAACCGCGGGCATCCGCTCATGCACGGCGATTGTCGCCGCATTGGCCGCTGTGGTGAGAATACAGGCCGTGTCGATCTCGGAGCCATCCGCGCCGGCGTAGGTCTCCCACAAGCCGGCCATGCCCATTGGAGCCCCGTCGGCGCGACGGAAGAGATAGGGCTTGCGCACAATTTTTCGCCCCGCGCCGAGCTTCAGCCATTCATAATAAGCGTCGGCGGGGACAAGGCAGCGCCGCCGCTTCATGGCGGCGCGAAAACTCGCTTTTTCAAGAACCGTCTCGGATCTCGCGTTGAAAATTAACGGAAAATCACGGGGGTCTTTGACAAATCCCGGCAGGAAGCCCCAGCGCGCCAGCATGAAGCGCGGCGCCGGACGCCCATCCTGGCGCGCGCTCGCGACGATCGCGATCGGCTGGGTCGGCGCGATGTTGTAACGTGGCGGGAAATTGGGCGTTTCGGGATAGCCGAACAGCTTCCTGATCGCCTCGGGCGCGGAGGTGAGCGCATAGCGTCCGCACATCTTCCTTCTACTCACATCTTCGCGGCCCAAGCCGCCACGGGGGCGCCGAGAGGCCTTGGCCACAAATGGGCAGGACTGGGCAAGGAATTTTTATCATATTCAGTTCAAGCTCATAGCGAGTGCATTGGCGAGAACCAGATGAACTTGGACGTGCAACTTATCGAGCCGAGCGAAGCGCGCCCGAGGGCGGTCGAGCAGTTGCAGTCGAAGACGCTGGTCAACCCCATCTCCGGGCTCGCCAACGACTACCTCAACCTGTTCAACGAACTCGTCATGATTCTCGAGCAGATTCCGATCATGCCGGAACTATTCGAGGATCTCTGCGCCTGGCGTCCGGTCAGCTATCAGGAATATTTCCGCCGCTCGCCGCTTCCCGGCCGGCATTCGGCGCTGGCGGCCTATGAGGAGCTGAGCCCGAATTTTCGGCGTCGTTTCGAGACCTTTGTGGCTGAGCTCGACGTCATCGCGCTGGCGAGCGTCGCCGCTGTCCGGCGGCAGCTCCGCGACGGAGGGCCGCAAGATATGGAGCGCCTCCAGACGACCTGCGCGCGCGGCGGCGAAAAGATGCGTGTCATCCTTCTGCGCGCCTCCCGCCTGGTCAATTACGCCAATATCGAAAGCTGAAGGACGCTATCTGCCGCGCGCAAAGAAGGCCGAGAGTCTCTCGCGCGTCGTGGGGGAGGCGAGCGCCTGCGCGAAAAGGGCGGCTTCTTCGTCGATTCGGGCCAAAATTTCCGCCGGATCGCCGCGCATCAGCCGCCGCGCCGCGAGGAGGGCTGCGGGCGGCTTTTGCGCAAGCTTCTTCGCCGCGGCCATCGCCGTTTCGAGCACCGCCTCCGGTTCGGCCAAGGCGTTGACCAAGCCGAGCCGGAAGGCGTCCTCGCCTGAGAATGCCTCTCCAGCCAAGAGATATTGAGACGCCCGCGCCATGCCGAATCGCCGGGGAACCAGGAGGCTCGCCCCGGCCTCCGGCACGAGGCCAAGATCGATGAAAGGCATGCGAAGCCGCGCCTGCGGGGTCGCATAGACCAGGTCGCAATGGAAAAGCATGGTCGCGCCGACGCCGACGGCGTCGCCCGCAACGGCCGCGACCATGGGCTTTTCAAAGACCGCGAGCGTTCGCACGAATGCAAGCGCCGGGAAATCTTCCGGTTTTTCCATAAAGTCGCGGAAGTCCCCGAGATCGTTCCCGGCAGTGAAGTCCGCCCCTATCCCTGAGAAAACGACCGCGCGGACGGCCGCGTCGCAGCGCGCCTCGTCGAGCGCTCCGATGAGCGCCAGGTAGCTTTCGCGGTCGAGCGCATTCTTTTTTTCCGGCCTGTTGAAGGCGAGCCAAAGGGCGCCCTCGCTGCGCGAAATCAAAACCTTCTCGGACATTTCGGAACCCGTTTTGTCCAATTTCAGAGGGGCTTGTCAGAATTCGTCCATCGAGCGCAGCCCCTCGTCGCTCGCGCCGGTGATCCGCCGCGACGGCCTCGCCGAGACGTCGAACGCCGCGAACCGCCTCCCGCCAAGATTGTGGCTCGTTGCCAATTCGAAAAGTATAATTTATGGGGGATAATGGCGCAAAGGTGCGGCCCAGGCGGTGGGGAATGGGCGACTTCTTCACATCGATTTTTGGAAATCCCGCGCAGCGCACGCAAAGCTTCCTTCGAGGCGCGGAGCTCCGCCTGATCGACAATATCGTCGAATCATTGCCGGCGCGTGTCGAAGCGATTCAGCTTTCGGGCGTGGGCGCGTGCGGCGCCCTGGTCGCGTCGATCGCCCTGATTGCGTGCAATCATTTCCCGCACGCCATATGGATCGTCCCCATTGCTATGGCGATTAATTGGTTCGGCCTCTCTGTCGATCTGCCGCTCGCGCGCAAACGCCAGCAGGAAGCTGCCGCGGAGGGCATGGCGCATCATCTCGGCGAGATATTTTCCCATCTCTCGGTTTTGATCGCTTATGGCTTTTCGCCTTTTTTCACTGTGCGCGCGGCGACCGTCGTGGTGATCTGCTACCTGCTCTTCGCGGCCTACGCCTATATTCGCGCGGCGACCCGCCATGTCGAGCAAATGGCCTATATCGGGATCGGCGTGACGGAATTTCGGATTTTACTGGCTTTTTGGCCCTTCGCCGCCGTCCTCCTGGGCGTGCCGCAGAGCCTTGGGGATAAGCAGCCCGCCATCGACGTCGCGGTCTTGTCGCTTGCCGGATTTGCAATTATCGGCTTGCTCGCGAAGCTTTTCTTCGATGGCCGGAAAATCACGGCGGCATCCGGGCGCGACGACTAATGTTTCGCCACAAAGTCCTCGCATGTTCGGCCAAAGAATAGGCGCGGCTGGACAGTATTAAGGTTGCCGCAACCTTACCAGACGATCCTTGGCGTGGTGTCAGTAAACCTTAATAATTAGCTGTGACATAAGCGCCACATCACAAGGGAATCGCGATGGGCGGAGTTTAATAAACCTGTCCGGTTCTTGGTTCGGTGGTACGCTTTCTGTTAGTTTTGGGCTCCCCTCCTTTGGAGAGCCTCGACGCGGTTGGAGTGGCTTTGACAACTTTTCGTCTCGATCTACTCAAGCACATTTCTCTTCTCGCCATGTGCGGCGCGCTCGCCGCATGCGGAATCACGCCGGCGAGCGGGCCGTCGCGCGACGAGATGGTGAAGGGCGTTTCGGCGATGGCGCAGGATGGCGAAGCGCCTTTTGCCTGGGTGGAAGTCGACCGGCACACACTGGATATTCTCGCGCGTCGGGCGCCGCCCACTCTGCGCGGCTTCTTCGGCGATTATCGCCCCTCCGCGTCGCAGGTCATCGGCATGGGCGACGCTCTGCAGATCACCGTATGGGAGGCGGCTTCCGGCGGGCTGTTCTCAGCCGGCGAGTCGGCCGGCGGCGTCAGCCCGGGCTCCCGCTCCTCCCTCATTCCCGAGCAAATCGTTGGGCACGACGGCTCCGTGACAGTGCCTTATGCGGGACGCATCCAGGTCGCCGGGCGCACGCAGCAGCAGGTCGAGACCGCCATTGTCGAGCGTCTGCGCGGAAAGGCGATCGAGCCGCAGGCGCTCGTGAATGTTACGCGGAACGTCACCAACACGGTGACTGTGACGGGAGAAGTGGCGAATGGCGCCCGCGTCCCGCTCAATCTGCGCGGCGATCGAATTCTCGACGTTGTCGCCCAGGCCGGCGGTTACCGGTCGCCTGTCCACGAAACCTTCATCAGCGTCACGCGCGGCAGCCGGACCGCGCGCGCGCCGCTCCAGGCGCTTTTGGCGAACCCGAGCGAGAATATCTATGTGCGTCCGGGAGATATACTGACAGTTGAAAGCCGGCCGCAGACATTTACTGTCGCGGGCGCCGCTGGCGCGAACGCCGTAATCCCCTTCGACGCGCGCGGCATTACGCTGGAGGAGGCGATCGGCAAGTCGGGCGGCCTGAACGACAACCGCGCGGATCCAGACGGCCTGTTTGTTCTGCGCTACGAGCCGACGACGCTCGTCCGCGAGTTCCCGAATGTTTCTCCGCAGCTTTTGCAGCAGCCGCAAATCCCGGTCGCCTATCATTTGAACATGAAGGACCCGACCGCGCTCTTCGCGGCGCGCCGATTCGCAGTCCGCGACAAGGACATCATCTACATCTCCAACGCGCCTTTGGCCGAGATCGGCAAGGTGGTGCAGCTCGTCCAGATGGTCGCGCAACCGGCAGTCCAGGGGATGGCGGTCAGCCGTATCGGCCATTGATAAGCTAGAGGTTTTGTAGGATAAGGGTCGAGATGAGGCGAATCTATTCTTGACCTTGAACAGTTGTGAGGGCCAATATCATGGGCGACGCCTTATATGACGCTCCTTGGCGGCGTCTCACATTTCGGATCGTACAACTTTTCAATGAGCGACATGGACGTAACGGCGGCTCATTGCGACACGTTGTTCCAGGAGGGAGCCGTGGCCAACGTTAGGATAAATGATAGTTTGCTAGCTCGGGCCGAACGCGCGGCGCTTGCGGCGCTGGTTCGTCGCTTGCCCGGCTGGACGACGCCGGACCATTTGACGGCGCTGGGATTGGTCGGGGCGGTTTTGACCTCGGCGGGCTTTATCGCTTGCTGGTGGACGAAATGGTTTCTCGTCGCCGTGGTTGCGGGGCTGGCGCTCAACTGGTTCGGTGATTCGCTCGATGGGACGCTTGCCCGCTATCGGCAGATCGAGCGCCATCATTACGGGTATTTTATCGATCATTCCGCAGATCTCATCGCGCAGACGCTGATTGTCATCGGCCTCGGCTTCTCTCCCTTCTTCACGATTCCATCCGCGCTTCTGGTCCTGTCGCTCTATCTTCTGATGAGCTCCTACACCTATCTGCGCGTGGTTACCGAGAGCGTCCACCGCTTGTCCTATGGCGGGATGGGCGCGACGGAATTCCGTATTCTTGTCGCCGCATGGGCGCTCATCGCCGCCTGGGTCGGACCTGTTGTTTCCACCGGCCGGATCTATTCCTTCGTCGGCCTAGACGTCGTCATCGGCTTTCTCTCGGCCTGCACTTTCTGCGGTTTCGTCTGGATCGTGCGCAGCGACTTGAATCGCCTGCAGAAGGAGGAGCGCGCTGCTCAGAAAGCGTCATCCCCCGCCGCTGTTCTGCAGGAGCCCTTGTTCGATATTCCCGAAGTCGATTTGGCGGAACAGACAGCCCAGTAACGCCAATTCCGTTCGAGAAGCGCATTGGGGCCCTGTCATTCCCTCGGGCAAAGAAAATCCAGAGCCACAAATGCGCTGGTTTTGCCCGACCGCTCGATGCGCGAGCATGGGGAACGACGCCGAACCGGTCGGGCCTCGAATAATTGGGAATTCGAGATCGAGCAGCGGCGGTCATTGACCTTTCGATCAATGCTCTGCTTTTTAGCAAATCCTCTTTTTTTCACTGCAACGCTCGAAAACCACACGCCCTATTTATAGAATGCCGAAGCGCAGAGACTTTGGTGGTGTTTTAATAGCGCCATTGGGCTGCGATAATGCTTTGGCGCTGGGGAAACATGTCTAATAATAGTCTTGTGCTGGTCACGGGCGCGAGCGGCTTCATTGGGGGCGCGGTCGTCCGGCTCTTGATTTCAAAGGGCCTTCCGGTGAGAGCCCTGGCTCGGACCTCGAGCATTCGCGAAAACATCCCCGACGCATGTGAGGTTTTCGAGGGCGACGTCACCGACGAGGAGAGCGTCCGCGCGGCGATGCGCGGCGTCGGCCGCGTTTTTCACCTGGCGGCCGATTATCGCATTTGGGCCCCGGATCCGACATCGGTGTTCCGGGTCAATGTCCAGGGCGCCGAGATCGTGATGCGCGAAGCGATGCGCGCAGGCGTCGAGCGCGTCGTCCACACGAGCAGCGTCGCAACGCTCGCCGCCGCCAATGGCTGCGTCTGCACCGAGAACGACCGGCTCTCCCCGGAAAAGGCGATCGGCGCTTATAAACAAAGTAAAATTCTCTCGGAACATCTCGTCGAACGGATGGTCGAGAAAGAGGGGCTGCCGGCCGTTATCGTCTGCCCCTCGGCGCCTCTGGGGCCGGGCGACGTCAAGCCCACGCCGACCGGCCGAATTGTGTCCGAGGCCATGCGCGGGGCGATGCCCGCCTATGTCGAGACCGGGCTCAATATCGCGCATGTGGATGACGTCGCGGCGGGCCACCTCGCCGCCATGGAGCGAGGCGAAATCGGCGAGCGTTATATCCTGGGCGGTGAAAACTTGACTTTGTGCGACTTGTTGACTGAAATTTCCCGTGTCACGGGCCGGCGTGGCCCACAGTTCAAACTGCCGGCGACCCCTCTGATGCCGCTGGCCTATGCCAATGAATGGGGCGCGCGCCTCTTGGGGTACGAGCCTTTTCTCCATTGCGATAGCCTGAAGATGTCCCGAACGCGCATGTTTTTCGACGATCGAAAAGCCCGCCGTGAGCTCGGTTATACGACCCGGCCGGTGCAATGCGCCGTGGAGGACGCCGTCGCCTGGTTTCGCGCCGCCCCGCGCCGTTCCGGTCGCAAGAGCGCATGAGGCGGTCGCTCGCGACCGCCGCGCAGATTTTCCTCATTTTTCTTGTCCTTACGGGCGCTTGCGTCGCAGGGGAGAAGCCGAGCGGCTTCGATTTTTGCGCGCCGCCTTCGCGGCCCCTCTGCATCGACGCGCCTGTCGCCGAGGACGCCTGCGACGCGCAGGTGCAGGCCTTCATCAAGACGGTCTTCCGCTATCGCGAATGTCTGGACAAAGAGACGCAGCGAGCGGTTCGCGAAGCCAACGACGTGCTGGAAGCTTGGAAATGCCGCACGGGCGCTCTGACGTGCCGCTGACAGACGCGGCGGCGGCCCCAGTCATCTATGACGTGACCCGGCTCGTGACGCGTGCGCTCAATCCCTCGCCCAATGGAATTGATCGCGTCGATTTCGCGCTTGCCCGCCATTTTCTCGCAAAGGGCGCGACGCCGCTGGTTTGCACCGCCTTGGGGCCGCGCCTTTCCGGCACGCAAAAAGCGCTCGCAACCATTGAGGCGATTGAAGCCTATTGGCGCGAGGCGGCCGACGCGGACGAGGACGCTGTTTACCATTCCGTCGTTGCGGCTTTGGCGGGAGAGGGTGCTGGGCCGGGCGCGATTCGCCACGACCGCAAGCCGGGCGTCGAGCGGGTGTCGCGCAACTGGCGCGCCTTGCGCGACTGGGCGTTTCATCTCGGCCGGCCGATCAGCGAGGCGCCCGACGGCGCCGTCTATTTCAACGCCACGCAGTTTTTGCTCGACCGCCAGTGGTATGTGCGATGGCTGCAGGCGCGCCCGGATGTGAAGCCGGTGGCCTTTATCCATGATTTGCTTCCTGTCCATCACCCGGAGTTTTTTCGTCCTGTCGAGGCTACGCTGCATCCGCGCCGCAACCGCAACATCGCGCGATTGGCGGCCGGCGTGGTTTCGGCCTCCTGCGCCGTAGCCGAAAGATTCGCGGCTTTTGCAGCCGAGAATGGCCGTGCCGATATTCCGGCCTGCGTGGCGCCCTTGCCGGTCTCACCCGTTTTCGAGACGCCCTCGGCGCCGCCCGAGGCGCTGGGCGGGCGGGATTATTTCATCGTCTGCGGCACCATCGAGCCGCGCAAGAATCACCTCTTGCTGCTCAATGTCTGGCGCGAGCTCGCCAAGAGCGGCGCGGCGCCCAAGCTCATCATTGTCGGCAAGCGGGGCTGGCTCAATGAGAATGTCGTCGACATGATGACCCGCTGCCCATCGTTGCGCGCGAATGTCATCGAAGCAGGGGGCCTCTCGACGCCGGGGCTGCGTCGTTTGATGGCGGGCGCCCGCGCGCTGCTCATGCCCTCCTTTGGCGAAGGCTTCGGCCTTCCGGTGGCCGAAGCGCTGACCGCGGGCGTTCCGGTCATCGCTTCCGATCTCGACGTCTTTCGAGAGCTGGGGGGCGATGCGCCCGATTTTCTTGATCCGCTCGACGGCCTTGGGTGGCTTCAAGCGGTGCGCGATTATAGGGGCCCGGATTCTCCTCGCCGCGCAGCGACTCTGGCGCGGATGGGAGCTTCCACGATCAAAAACGATCCGTCGACTTTTTTCGAGACGATCGAGCGATTTGTCGCGACGATTTCGCCGAGAGCGAATTGAGGGACAGCAAGGCTCAGTACCCCGTCATCTCCAGATAGCCCTCGCCGGCTTGTGAGCCCTGGAATGAGATGGGCCCTTCCCAGTAAGCCCAATTCCCTCCCATCCAGCTTTTGGGGTTGAGCGGCGTTGTTTCTATGTCGAGGCCGCGGCTCTTTACTTGCACGCGCCAGCGCGTCGGCAGGCTGTGGGCGCCGATCGCCGTCTGCGCCAGCGGCGTGAGCGAAATATCGTCGGCTGCAAGCTGCTTCGTGGCGCCGTCTGCCGAGATCCAATTGCCAGAGACATAGTCGCGCGGGCCACGGAAGCGGAAGAGCATGAGCGCGTCGCCATTGGTGAGATGCAAGGAGAACCAGTCCCAGCCTTTTTGATCCGGCGCGAGCGTCTGGCTGCTCCACTCGCGGTCCATCCAGGCGCGCCCGGTGACTGCGATGTCGCGTCCGTGTAGTTTCAGCGTTCCGCCGACCGAGAAGAAGGGCTGGCTGTAATAATGCGAGGCTTGGCCGGTTTCAGCCTTTTGGCTGAAACCGGCGTCGCCTTGCAATACGAAAGGCCCGCCGCGTGTGAGATCGAGCGAATAGGAAAACTCGGGCCCCCGCGCAAAGGCGCGCGCCTTGCCGAAGTCGACGCCCTCGGCCTCGAAAGACCAGTCGTCGATATAGGCCTTGAACGGGTCGGCCTCGACGCCCGCCGTTCCAACGCCGCCGCGGGATCTGGTCTCGGCGAAAAGGTGCTCGTTCGCGCTGGTGACGGCGGCATGGGCCATCCAGACATTGCGGTCGTCCCAACCTTCGTTCTGTTGGCGCGGCGGCTCGAGTCCGAAGCGAAAGAGCGTCCACTGCATGCCATAGGCGGCCCCGTCGGCGCCATGCAGATTGGCCGTGAGATACCACCATTCGGTGCGAAAGCGCGGATGCGCGCCATGGTCTTTGGGGAAAACAATCGGCGTTCCGCGCTTGGGCATATCGAAGCCCGGCGCCGCGTCGCCGAGCCCGCTATAGCTTTGCGCCATCGCGGAGGCGGGCAAGAAAGCGAAGAGGAGGGCCAGGATCTTACGCGTCGCGGTCGAGCGGCCTAAACCGGGGGGCGTCATTCCCGACGGGCCGGAGGCCCGATCGGGAATCCAGAGCCACATTGGCGGCTTTGCTCTGGATTCCCGATCGCTCGCTTGCGCGAGCGTCGGGAATGACACCGTGGCTTGCAACCAACCGTCGCCATTGTTGGTCGGTGAAGTCCTACCGTTCATTGGCGAACACCTTCAACAGATCGACCGGCGCGCAGCGCGCCAGACGCAGGGCGGGGATCGTCGCTGCAAAAAGCGCAGTGAGGAGCGCGACGACAAAGACCGCGCCCCATTGCAACGGAAAGACATGCATCGGCAGGCGCCAGCCGAAGGCGGCGACATTGACGATGGCGACGAGGCTCCAGGTCATGAAGAGGCCAAGGGGAATTGCGATCAGCGCCGCGCCCGACGCAAACAGCAGCATGCGCAACAGCTCGAGCCCGGCGAGCCGACGGCGCGTGACGCCAATCGCCCACACCGGCGCAATATGCGCGAGTCGCAGATTGCTGAGCGTCAGCAGGCTGGCAAAGAGCGCGATGGCCGCGACGATAAGGGTGAGCGTGTCGAGCGCCGTGGTGACGGTGAAGGTCCGCTCGAAAATATTGGTCGAGATTTTCTTGATCCCGGCATTGTCGATGAGGCGCGCGAGCTTTGGTCCGAAGCGGCTTTGCATCTTCTCCATCAAGGGCGCGACATTCGCCGGCGCCACGCGCAGTGAATAATGCACGCCGGAAGCGTCCGAGAAATGCTCGGCGAGCCTCGCATGGTCGATCCGCAATTGCCCTTTCGGATTGCCGTAGTCGGGGAAAATGCCGACGACCTTCGCGCGCCATAAGTTTTGCGGCGTTGGAATGTCGAGCATGGCGCCGAGGCCGATTTTCAGGCGCCGCGCGAGCTGTTCGCTGATGAGCGCGGCGTCTTCGTCGTGCAGCGCGCGCCAGGCGTCCTCGCCGCCTTCGAGCAGGGTGAAATGCGCGGAATAGGTCTGATGCGGCGCCAAGCCGATGATTTCGACGGGCCAGTCGGAAATGCGCGTCTTCGTGCGCCAGACAGGTAGAATGGCGGCGATCTCCGGCTGCTCCTTCGCCCAGGCTTCGATCTCGCGCGCGTCAGAGGGCGTTGCGGCTTCGAAATAGACCTCGGCGACCAGACGTTGATCCAGCCAGCCCGTGAAGGTCTGGCGGAAGCCTTCGACCATGCCGCCGACGCCGATATTGGTCGCGAGCGCAAGAAGCAGCGCCGTCAAAGCGAGCGAGAGACCGGGGATCTCCTGCCGGCCATCCGCAAAGAACCAGCGCGCCAGCGGGCGCTGCGCAAGGCTTTCCCCGACCCATAAGATCGCCGCGAGCGCCACGGGCAGGAAGAGGGCTGCGGCGAGCAGCGCGAGCGCGATGACGGCGAAGCCCATCGCCAGCCCTTCGGCGAAAGAATAGGCGAGCGTCGCGCCGACGAGCGCGAGCGCCGCAAGCGCAGCCTGTCGGCGCAGATAGCGGTGGTGCGCATCGCGCCAAGCCATCGGCCGCGCCACTGAAAGCACGGGCAGCCGAAGAGTCTTCGATAAGCCGCTTCCCGCCGCGAGCAGCGCGCCGGCGCCGGCCATGCCGAGACCCGAAAGCCACCAGCGCGCGTCGAGCGCCAACTGTCCCGGAAGCTGCGCGCCATAAAGCCCTTCGAGGCTCGCGGCGACATCCGGCAGCAGCGCGGCCGCGATGAAATAGCCGCCGACGACGCCGAGCCCGCCCGCCAGAAGCGTGAAGGCCGCAAGCTCGCAAAACAATGCGGCGACGAGCGCGCGAATCGAGACGCCGAGCGCGCGCAAGGTGCGCACCATCGGCAGGCGCTGCTCGAATGCCAGCCCGAAGGAGGCGTTGACGATGAAGAAGCCGACGAGAAAAGCCAGCAGGCCAAAGGCGGTGAGATTGAGATGGAAACTATCGGTGAGGCGCGAGAGATCGCTCTCCTCGTCCGGCTCGACGAGCCGCAGCTCATCGCCCGCAACCGCCGTCAGCCGCGTGGCGTCGAGCCGGGTTTGAGGCGGCAGGATCAATCGCGAGAGGCGGGACGGCTTGTCGAGCGCCTTTTGCGCGACGCCGATGTCCACGATGACGGCGCCGGGCGGGGCGGCGCCGATGGCGTAGACGGGCGGCAGCGTAAAGCCGCGCTCCGTCACGATCCGCGCGCCCTCCGAGATGTGCAGATCGCGCAAGGTTTGCGGGGCGGCGAAACTCCGGCCCTCGCCGGTGAGAATATTCGTCGCCTCCTTGCTCTCGCGCAATGGCGCGAGCGTCGTCGCGGCGGGAAGCGTGACGGGCTCTATGCCGATCAGTCGAATATTCCGCGCGCCGACCCGAGCCGTTCCTTCCAGCGCGGGCGAAACCTTCACCCCGGCGCGCCGCAACGTCACGAAGAGCGACTGCGGAAAAAGCCCGCCTCTCGTCGAGACGATATTCTGCGCGCCGCCGCCGGTGAACACGGCCGCCGCGTTGTCATAGCTCCTGCGCGCCTGGGCGTTGAGCGCCTGCACGCCGCTCCACAGCGCGGTGGCGATGGCGAGACCGAGCACGAGCATGGCGAGATTGGTGGGGTGGCGACGCCAATGGCTGAGCAAAGCCGCCAGCGCGAAGAACGTCTGCCTCATGATGTCGCGAGCGCTCCGGCGACGAGCCGCTCCCGGCGCGACAAAAGCGCGGCGAGACGAGCGCTATGGGTGACCATGAGAAAAGCGCAGCCCGTCTCGGCGACGAGCTCCAGCGTCAACGCCAGAACGGCGTCGCCGGCCGCTTCGTCGAGATTGCCGGTCGGCTCGTCGGCCAGCAGAAGCTGCGGCCGCGCCGCCAGCGCCCGTCCGACGGCGACGCGCTGCTGCTGTCCGCCCGAAAGCTGCTCGGGATAGCGCGAGACGAGAGCGTCGAGGCCGAGGCGATGCGTGAGCCGCGCCTGCCAGTGTGGATCGAGGCGCCCAGCAAGCCGGGCTTGAAAGGCGAGGTTCTCGGCGACCGTGAGGCTCGCAATAAGATTGAACTGCTGAAAGACGACGCCGATCGTCTCGCGGCGCAGCGCGGCGCGCGCCTGTTCCGGCAGCCCCGTGATGTTGACGCCATCAAGGATGATTTCACCGCCATCGGCGTCATCGAGCGCGCCGATCAGATGCAGCAGCGTGCTTTTTCCGCTACCCGACTCTCCCATCAGCGCGAGCGTCTCGCCCGCTGCGAGCGAGAGGCCGACGCCGCGCAGCACGGGCAGCGCGCCTTGCGGCGTCGCGTAGGATTTGCGCAGATTGACGACGCGCAGCAGCGGAGCTGAAAGCGTGTCCAGCGAGGCCGTTTCAGCGCGGGTCGACGGAGCGTGCAAGCGAAAGGCCTCTATATGATGGTTGCGGGAGCCCAACCATCATATAGGCGAAAGCGTCTCGCTGCGCCCGTCGCATTTACGACAATCGGGGAGAATGCATCCCGCTCGCGCTGGCAGCTCCTTCCGCGAGCGCTGCGATGACCGGCCAGCCGACGCTTCCCGCTGGATCGACGATCGAGAGAATCCTGAGCTGCGCGTCCGCCGTGCTCCGATCGCCGCGTTTCAGCTCGATGAAGGTCAAGGCCTTCAGCGTGAAGAGCGCAAATCGCGCCGGACCGTCCGTATGGGATTGGCCCGCCGGCCAGAGCTTGGGATCGTCCGGCCAGCCGGCCTGGCGCGCCGCCTCCCGCATGCCGTCCAGCGCGGCGGCTTTGGCGGTTTCGAGATTGCCCATGTATGTGTGGATTTTATACAGGCAGAAATAGGCGGCGAGCGCTTCTGGCGCGAGATCCAGCGCTTGTCGAAACAAGCGATCCGCGCGCGCTTTGTCGCTGCGATAAGCGACGACGCCCTGCTGCAGCAATGTGTCTACCGGCCCCGGCAGGGTCCCGAAATCGACGCCCTCCACCTCGCGAAAAATATCCATATCGGCGGCCATCCATCCGTAAATTTCCCCCATCGCGCCGTCGCAAACATGGCGCCAGCAAGAGGGGGCGGAGAGAGGCTGTGGTATTTTGCGTCGTGGCGCTTAAGCGTTAAGAAGCCGAGCATGAGCACGATTGCGCCGCACAAGAAAATCGAACAGGCCGAGACCCGCGAGCCTTATGGCCTCGCCGCGCTTCTCTTTCTCGCCACTGCGTTGGCGCTCGCCTGCCCCTGGCTCTCCGGCCGCGTCACCATCCCATGGGACGCGAAGGCGCATTTCCAGCCGCAATTCGTCTTCCTGGCGCATGCGCTGCATTCGGGCCAGTCGCCGTTCTGGACGCCCAATGTCTTTGCCGGCATGCCGCAGATCGCCGATCCTCAGTCGCTGATCTTCGCGCCGTTTTTCCTTCTCGCCGCCGCGCTCGTCCCAGAGCCGTCCTTTGTGCTGGAAGACGCCATCGTCTTCGGCATGCTGGCGATGGGCGGCCTCGCGCTGGTGGCCTATTTCCGCGATCGCGGCTGGAGTGCGGCGGGCGCTTTGATCGCGGCGCTCGCTTTCGCTTTCGGCGGCTCGGCGGCCTGGCGCATCCAGCACACGGGCCAGATCATGAGCTTCTCATGGCTGCCGGTGACATTATGGCTGTTCGCGCGCGCGCTCGATCGCCGCTCGGCGGCCTATGGCGCGGCGGCCGGCGCGGTCGCGGCCTTCATGGTGCTCGGGCGCGATCAGGTGGCGTATTTGAGCGTGCTGATGCTAGCGGCTTATGCGCTTTACCGGATCGCAACCGACGACGCCCCCGTCGCTTCCGCCATTGCGCCGCTTCTCGCCGGCGCCGTCGTCGGCGCGGCGATCATTTTTGTGCCGCTCGCCTTCACGCTGGAGCTCGCCGCTAACTCCAATCGGCCCGAAATCGATCTCGACGGCGCCTATAAAGGCTCGCTGCCGCCCGCGTCCTTTTTCACGCTTCTTTCGGCCAATATGTTCGGGACGGATGGGCCGCTTGCCGCCTTTTGGGGACCGCCAGTCGGCGAGCCGGACCTTTTCCTCGCCCGCAATATGACCAACGTCTATGCGGGGGCGATTCCCCTCGTCGCCGCGCTCGCTGCGCTGGGGCGCGGCTTCTTTGCGGAAAGGGAAGCGCGCTTCTTCGCCGGCGCTCTTCTCTTCTTCTCGCTCTATGCGCTCGGCCGCTACACGCCCGCTTTCGCCTTTTTCTACCATATCCCCGGCGTCGATCTCTGGCGCCGGCCGGCCGACGCCACTTTCCTCTTCGGCTTCGCCTTCGCGCTCCTCGCCGGCTATGCCTTCACGCTCATCGAGCGTCGTGTGGCGGCGCCGCGTCCGCCTCTGCTCATCGGCGCCCTGGCGGGGCTTTTCGCGCTCGCCATCGCTTATGCCGCCAAAAGGGAGCATCTCGCGCAAGCCCTTGCGCCGCTCGCCATCAGCGCCGCTTTCGTGGCGGGCGCGACGGCGTTGGTCATCGCGGTGGGCGCCGGGCGGCTGCGGGGCTTCGCGCTGCTGGCCGCCGTCGCAGCGCTCGCGACGGCCGATCTCGCGGTCAGCAACGGCCCCAATGAGTCGACCGCTTTGCCTCCGGAGCAATTCGACGTCCTTCGCACAGATTCGAAAGACCCGGTGATCGCTTTCCTCGAGGAGAAGCTGAAAGAGAACGCAGCGCCGGATCGCCGTGACCGCGTCGAGCTTGCGGCGATCGACTTCCACTGGCCCAACGCCTCGCTCGTCCATGGGCTCGACCACGATCTCGGCTACAATCCGATCCGTCTAAAGATCTTCGAGGACGCGACCGGCGCCGGCGACCATGTGGCGCTGCCGGAGCAGCGCGAGTTCTCCAAGCTCTCTCCCGCCTATCGCTCGCCGCTCTCCGACATGTTGGGCCTGCGTTATGTCGCGACGGGCGTGCCGATCGAGGCGATCGACAAGCATTACAAGCCGGGCGACCTGCAAGAGCTGACGCAGATCGGCAAGGTCCATCTCTACGAGAACAAAAGCGCCTATCCGCGCGTGATGGTCGCGACCTGCGCCATGCATGTCGATTTCGCGCGCATGGTCGCGACGGGCGAATGGCCGGAAGCCGACTATCGCGAAACGGTGCTGCTCGAAGAGCCGCCGCTCTGCCATACGCGTAAGGGTCTGCCGCCCGACGCCGCGCGGGCGCGGCTCGTTTCTTACGGCAATACGGAGATCGTGGTCGAGACCAACGCCCCGCCCGGCGGCGGCTGGCTCATTCTCAACGACGTCTGGCATCCCTGGTGGTTCGCGACGCTCGACGGCGAGGCGGCGGAGATTCTGCGCGCCAATGTGCTATTCCGCGCGGTGCCGATTCCGGAAGGGCGGCACGAGGTGCGCTTTACCTTCCAGCCGGTTCCGGGGCTGTTGCGCGAGATTTCGCGCAGGCGAGGGCAAAGGTCGGGCGTTTAGGCCTTTATGGGCAGTCCGGGTCCCAGATAAGTCGGCCGAGATCGGTCGACTCGACATTGCGATCCATGGGGCACTCGGGACAGGCGCTTCTGTTAGGTTTGTTCCGGCACTTGGAACATTGCCGGATGAGAGCGTTCGCCGTTTCAAGATCGAGCTTCAAAGCGTTCAAATCGTTCAACGTCTCATCTATCCACTCCTTTAGCTCGCCGAGCAGCGTGGAAACGCTCACTGCGGCCTCCGCGCCGCTCGCGCAGCCCTCGCGAACTCGGGCAAGCCGCTCTATGTCGCAGAGCTCTGTTCCCAGCCGCGCCAGGCGCAACGCGACCTCGAGGCGCTTCGCATCCTTCTCGCGGTACAATCGGGTGCCGCCGGGCGTGCGCTCCGGCGCAATCACCCCTAGCTCCTCGTAAAGCCGGATCGTTCTGGGCGTCGTGTCGAGCCGTTCGGCCAGCTCGCCGATTTTCATGACATCCCTCCGGTCGCGAGGGGGGAGGCGTATAGCCATATTGCCAACTTTCTTACGTTAGCGTTAGATTGTGTCGTTGAGATAGATAATCACGAAGCCGAGGCCGAAAGGGCCTCGCTTCATATTTTCTGCCCGGATTCCGATCGAGGAGCCAACCCTATGAGAAAATGGCTTTTGCCGCTTGTCCCGGTTTTTGCGCTCGCTTCCTCATCGCACGGCGAGGAGACGAATGCGCCAGGCGGCGGGCGCATCGCGCTGCCCCCAGCTTATAAAAATTTCCGGATGATTGGCGTTTCCCAGCGCTCGGATGACCAAAGCCTGCGCGCCATTTTGGGCAATGACATCGCTGTCGAAGCGGCGCGCGCCGGAAAGATAAACCCCTGGCCAAACGGCGCCATTCTCGCCAAGCTCGTCTGGAAACAGAAGCAAAGCGGGCAATTTCCCGCGGCGACAGTCCCCGACGCCTTCAGCAGCGCCGCCTTTATGATCAAGGACGACTCCAGATACGCAGCCACCGCCGGCTGGGGCTGGGGCGAATGGGTTGGTTTGCAGCAAAAGCCTTATGACAAGGCCGGTTTCGCCCAAGAATGCGTGGCCTGCCACTCAACCGTGAAAGATCAGGACTGGGTCTTCACGCGACCGACGCCACTTCCTTAGTGGTCACCCGAGGAAATGAAGAGAGCCCGGCGCTTGGGCGCCGGGCTCTTTCTCATGCGACATTCACAGCGAACTCAGAACTTCAAATTCGTCGCCACATAAAACGACCGCCCCATCCCCGGGACGGCGATGCCCCAGGGCGGCGCGATCGGCAAAGGCCCCGACATTGTCGCGCCGGCGCCGATATAGGCGCCGCCGAGCGGCAAATAATAGAACGTGTTGAAGAGGTTATCGATGCCGACATCGACGCGGAGCTTGCCCCATTCATAGCTCGAGCGCAGATTGAACAAGGCATAGGCCCCGGTCTTCAATTCGTTCCGGACCTGCTCGATGTTTTTCTTAGCGCCGACGAACTGCCCCTCGATCGCATTCGTCCAGCCGCCCATTTTTTGTTCGAGTGACAGTTTCGCATTGACTGGCATCATTTGATAGAGATTGCCGCCGGTCGTTATGTTCTGGCCATTGACGTAAGCAAGGATGCCTTTCGCCGTGAAGTCGCCGAGGGGCGTGTCTTTCGCCAACACCGCGCGGCCGGAAAGATCAGCGCCGAAGATGCGGGCGTTTTGATTCACGAATTGCAGCGACGTAAACCCATAGGTGTTGTACGGATTGTTCATTGGCGACGTTCCGCACACTGAGAACGGGCACCTTTGAACGTCGATGTAATTCGAGATGTAGGTGAAATAGGGCGTGAACGTCAGGTTCATGCTCCCATTGGCGTCATGCCAGTCCGCCGTCGCGCTGATCGTGTTGGCGACTTCCGGCTTCAGGTTCAGATTGCCGATATAGAAGTTTCCGTCGCCGAACCACCCGATCATTTCCATCGCCATCAGGCCGTTGGACCAAGTGTAGCGTTCGAAGAGATTGGGCGAGCGGCTCTTCAATGAGTAACCGAGCGAATAGCTCTGCGTTGCGCTCGGCGTGTAGGTGGCCTGCGCCGTTGCGTTCCAGTTCTGATCGGTGCGCGAGCGGTCGGCAAGATTGAAACGGGTGGCGGGGAATATCGGCTTGGAGTCGTAGGCGGTATTGTAGCCGTGCACCGGCCCTGCGTTCATCAGGACGGTGTCGCTGCGAAAGCCGAATTGGGTCGTCCACTCCCGATTCCAATGCGACTCTAGCTCTGCATACACGTCAAAACGGTCTCTCTGCCCGTTATTGATGTTTATGAAAGTATCAGGGGCCATGCCGCCCATTGTGAATCCCCGGGGGAGAACGGCGGGGGACGGCGGCCACCATTCATTGTAGCGGTACTGCTGATATTCTGCGCCAACGCGCAAAATATCCCGCTCCGTCACATTGATGCTGGCGTTGATTTTCGCGCCGGTGTTTTGCGCCTTGGTGTCCATCGGCATGCCTGGCGCGACGATGGTGTTCACGGTGCCGTAGAAGAACTGCTTATCCTCGCCGAAGTCCATGATGTGGCGGACGGTCTGATGATAAACCTGCGCGTCGAGTAGGCCCCACTCATATTGGCCGTCGTAGCGAAGATTGCCCTGGATGCTGCGGTTTTCCGTCATATCCATGCGCTGGTTGGGGTACCATTGATATGGAATATGCTGGAAACCGAGATTGAGTCGTAGCTGATGGTTTTCGTGCCGCCATGCAAAGCCGATGTCGTGATTCTGGGTTTGGTAAGCGCTTCCGCCAACCTCATTGCCGGTCAGCCAGGGCGTGTAGGCGCCGAGCCGGGTGATCGGGAAGGTCGAGGGAGGCGTGAGAAAAGCCGACCATGCGGGATGGAAATCCGCGGCGGCCTTATAATTCTGCGATTGTGCGTAGGAGCCGTTGTAGGTCACGCTGAAATTATCGGTCGCCACAGTCGCGGAGAGATGACCGCCGAGGGCGTTCCCGTTGCTGCGATAGAAAGCGCCGGCCTCGCCCGTGACGAGCACCTGCTGGCCGGGGGCCGCGTATATCGGCGCCCGTGGATCGACGCGGATGGTTCCGCCGATGCTGTCACCGCCGACGCTGACGGGGACGACGCCGGGATAGACCTGGATTTTCCCGACATTGGACGGGTCGATGTAGGAAAGCGGCGGGTTCATGTGATTGGCGCAAGCCGCCAGAATGGGCATGCCGGCGACGGTGACATGCAAGCGGTCGTCGGCGAGCCCGTCGAGGACCGGCAGGCTGGAGACGCCGCCCGCGTTGTAGACAAAAGCGCCCGGCACATCACGAAGAAGACTCGCGGTATCATTCGTCGTCGCGCTTTGTGCTACGACATCGTCGATGACCGTCGAGACGCCGGCAGGCTGGCTGATGTTGCGCCCTGCAGGCGCGGGCGGGTGAGGCGTCGCAACCGCCGTCGTCGGACGGGCGGCTGTGGTGCGCGCGCGGCGCGCGGCGCCGATCTCGATCGGCGGCAGCGGGTGTGCGTGCACGCCGCTCGCGTCGCTGCGCCTTCCTGTGTCTGCTTCGGCGAGCACGATGGAAACCGATCGGCCGCCCTGATCGATTTCGAACGTCAGCCCTGTGCCGATCAGCAGCTTGCGCAAGGCGCCGTCGAGCGTGTGCTGGCCGGAGACGCCGGCGGTCTTCAAGTGACGCGTGAGGGCGGCGTCATAAAGGAGCTGCGCGCCGCTCTCGTCCGCCAGCACATTGAGCGCATCGGCGACGGAGCCGGCAGGAATTTCATAGGCTTGCGGCGAGACATGCGCGCGCGCCGGCGTACTGTCGATGCCGAAGGCGGAAGAGGCGGTGATGAACAGGCCGATCGCCGTCGCGGCCCTTGTCGGGTTTCCTCTCCAGATGCTGAATTTTTTTCTTCCCGCCATTTTGGCCTCCTCGTTTCAGCGGTGTGGGCGTTTCGCCCGTCCCCAAGACGCGGAGGTTCGAAAAACAGGATAGCGAGAAGCAGAGAATAAGCTCGGTGTGATATTTTTATCACGAATGCAGAAGGATCAAATAATCCGAAACATGGATGGATTTGATGCCGAGATAGGTTTCGATGGCGCGCACGGCGTCGAGCGGTTGATTTGAGCGGAACACGCCCGTCACGCGTCGATCTCTGATTTCCGAATTGGCGACGACGATAAGGCCGTGATGGAAGCGGCTCAGCGCGGCGATAACCTCGCCCAGCGGCTTGTCCTTGAAAATGAGCTTGCCACGCCGCCAGGATGTGACGCTCTCCGAATCCACCTCATAAGGCGGAATGGCCGGAAGGCTCGGGCCATAAGCGGTCTGTCGGCCAGGGTTGACGAGGACCGAGGCGCCTTCTGCCGTCACCTCGACGCTATTTTCCGTGGCCGTGACTTCTATGCGCGTCTTATTGATCGCGACGTCGAAGGCTGTCCCCCGCGCCGTGATCGCCCCGCCGGCGGCCTCGACGGTAAAGGGGCGGCTTGGGTCTTTCTCGACTTCAAACCAGGCTTCGCCCCGCATCAATATCACGCGTCGCTGGTCGCCGGCATAATTCAACGCCAAGGCCGAGGCGGCGTTCAAATGCGCGCGCGATCCGTCCGGCAGAGTGATGGCCCGTAGCTCTCCGACGCCCGTGCGGAAATCCGCCTGACGCCAGATCCAAAGCTCGTCGAACGAGAAAAAGAGGCTGATCGCCGCCGTCGCGATCGCGCCGGCCAGCCAAAGCCGCTTGCGCCGGCGGCGCGGTGGCTGAGTTGAAAGGTAGTTTCTTACCGCGTGCCGGGGCAACGCCTGCCATGAGCCCCAGAAATCGCAGGCCTCCTCGAAGGCGGCTTCGTTCCTCGGATCGCTGGCGAGCCATGCGCGGAATGCCGTAAGCTCGGAGGCAGACAAATCTCCCCCGTCGACGCGAACCCACCAGCCGATCGCCGCGTCGAGGCGTTCCGAGGCCTGGGGATCGTCGGACTTGCGCTCAGCCATAAACTGTTTCTAGCATTTCTATTTCAACGCCTCCTTCAACTCCTTGAAGGCCGCGCGCAAGTGCTTCTCGACCATATTGCGCGATATGCCAAGCCGCCGCGCAATTTCCTCCTGATGCAAATTCTCGAACCTGCGCATGATGAAAACCTCGCGGCGCCGCGGCGGCAAGGCGTCTAAAGCCTCGAAAAATCGCGAGGTCGATTGTTCGGCTTCGAGTCGGGCGATCGGGGAGGCGGTCGGCCCCACGAGATCATCGACGGTCAGGCCAGCCACGACATATTTGCTTTCGGTTCGTCGTCGCCGGGCGAGGTCTTTCGCCAAATTGGCGGCCGTGATGTGCAGCAGCGAAGCCGGATTTGCGACCGCTCCGCTTTCGGCATGGCGCAAAACGCGGAGCACCGCCTCCTGCGCGAGATCGGCGGCGTCCTCCGCTCCCACCCTGCGCGTGAGGAATCGAAGTACGTCCCGAGATTGGCGCGCGATCTGTTCGCGAAGGGAATCAGAAAAGGACATTGGATATGTCCACGGTTCAGAGACCGATGACTGGGTCGCTATGCCCTCGCAAACGGCGACGTTCGAAGCCATCGAGCAGAATAATGAAAGGTCCGGCGAGGTCCGCGCGGATGATGAAAACGATATGCGCCTGTTAGAGAAAATCCGGGGGCGCGCGGGACGACCAGGAACTCGCCCAGCCGCTTTGTCGACGCGGCGGATCGTTGCGAAAGGGCGGCGTTTCGCTGCGCGCGCTTTCGACCGGAGCTGCGACAAGAATCGCCGCGACGCTCAAACGGGCGATAAAGGCGAGAACGCCATTGCGCCCGCCGCCCTGGCAACATTGCGCCCAACAATGCGTCTGGTGGTGGCGCGATGGCGCCTGGCCGTCGTCGCCTAGCGGGGTCTGCGAGCACCTGTCGAAATGGCTTATCGCGTCCCCGCCGAAATCGGCGGGCGCCGCATAGCTCAGATTCTGGATCGCGAGCAGGCATGCGATCACGACGGCGCAAATTGCACTGAGAGAAAGATGCCGCGGTGGCGAGAGCAGAGCCATGAATCCAATTAATTCCCTCGATCGCGGCGCGTCAACGATCCGGGCAAGGGTTTCGTTGGATTATGCTGCTATCGCGACGCCACCTGCGCATAAACCGCGTCGATCCTCGCCCCGCTGTTGAGCCCCTTATGGATCGAGATCGCGAGCCCTTCGGCGCGCGCTTCCGCCTCGATCCGCGCGACCATCTCCCGCGCCGCCGCCTCGCTCTCGACGAAGGCGAAGCCCGTCGGGCCCCATGAGGTCTGGCCGCCGCCGGTCGCGCCTTCACGCGACAACCGCCCGACCGCCGCTTCGACCTTGGCGCTGGTGAAGCGCCGGCCGCCCTGTTTGGGGGCGAAGTAATCGCCGACGATCTCCTGTATCCGCGCCACAGCGGCCCCGAAGGCCGCCAAGTCCCGCTCGGCGAGCGCCGGCAGCGCCTGCATCAGCACGAGGCGGCACAGCTCGCCGCTTTCCGCCGCGCTGGATGGCGGCAGCGCCACAAAGGCCTCGCGTTCGTCCGCGCCATGCAGGCCCACGCAAGTCGGGTCGCAAATGAGCAGCACGCGCCACGCTTCGGGAAACGCGCTCCTGGCGATGACCGGCGGCGTCAGCGTCCCCGGCCCACGCCCGCCGTCGACCACGACGCCGCCGGTGACGAAAAGGCCCGCGCCCAGCCCCGAGCGCGCGCCGCGCGACATGAGCGCGGCGTCGGCCGCCGAATCATGCGGCAAATCCTCCAGACGGCGCAAGGCGGCCGCGATCGCCAGCGCGAGCTGGGTGCCCGAGCCGAAGCCGGAATGGGCGGGAATGGCCTCGTGGATCGTCAGCGCATGGGCGGCGCCCGGCGCAAGCGCCGCCTGCGCCCGCGCCAGCAACTGCGCGCCGCGCGCGCTCTCCGGCCCTTCGACGCTATTCTCTTCGGCGCGGGCGAGGGTCAGCCGCGTGGCGGGCGCGTCGAGGGAGAGGCCGAGCCCCCCGAATTTGCGCCCGAGCCCGCCGTTCATGTCGAGAAAACCGAGATGTAGCCGGGCGGTGGCCGCGACGCTCACTGTGGCCGCCATGTCGTTCCTTGTGTCGATCGAGCAAGACTTCACGCTCGTTTAGGCTATATCTGGCTCAGGCGAAAGAAGTTGCGCCGCCGCAAAAGCGATCGGCGGCAAGGGGAGGCGGCATGAGCGAGGAAGAACGGGCGCTGCCCGAGAACGAGATCGTCGAGCGTCTTGGCAAGGAACTGCCGCACTGGCGCTACGAAAACGGCTGGATTCGCCGCAAATACAAGACTCATAGCTGGAAGGGCACGCTGATGGTGATCAATACGATCGGCCATCTCGCCGAGGCCGCCTGGCACCACCCCGACATCGCCGCCTCCTACGCCTGGGTCGAGGTCAAGCTCATGACCCATACAGCGAAGGGCGTGACCGACAAGGATTTTGCGCTGGCAAAAAAGATCGAGGAGGTCGTCGGCTGGCGCCCCGGTCAGGAGGGCGGGCCCCTCGAAGGGACGCCCGAGACGGACCAGCGCTTCGCCTATATCAAATATGACTGAGGCCCTTTCTTTCGACCGGGAGGCGATCGCCGCCGCCCGGGACCGCTTTTTCGCGCCCATTGGCCGGCGCCCGGTCATCATGGGGATCGTCAATGTGACGCCCGATTCCTTTTCCGACGGCGGGCTATTCGCCTCGCGGGACGCAGCCCTCGCCCAGGCGAGAAGGCTCGCGGCCGAGGGCGCGGACATCGTCGACGTCGGCGCCGAATCGACGCGTCCGGGCCACACGCCTGTGGCCGCCGAAGATGAATGGGCCCGGCTGGAGCCGCTGCTCGCCGCCTTGGTGCGGGAAGCGGGGGCGCCGGTCTCGATCGACACCTATAAGGCCGCGACCGCCCGCCGGGCGCTGTCGGTCGGCGTCGCCATCGTCAATGACATTTGGGGATTGCAGCGCGATCCCGACATGGCGCCGGCGATCGCCGAGGCTGGGGCTGGGGCGGTGGTCATGCACAACCGCGACGCGACCGAGCCCGAGATCGACATCGTTTCGGATATGCTGCGCTTCTTCGAGCGTTCGCTCGAGATCGCGCGGCGCGCGGGCGTCTCCGAGCGGCATATTGCGCTCGATCCCGGCATCGGCTTCGGCAAGAGCCGGCAGCAGAACTTTGAAGCCCTGCGGGCTGTGCCCGAGCTTCTGGCGCTCGGATTTCCCTTGCTGATCGGCGTCTCGCGCAAATCGATCTTCAAGGACTTGCCGGACGGCGGGGTCGAGGGGCGCCTCGTCGGCACGATTGCCGCCAATCTGATGGCGGCGGTCGGCGGCGCGCAGATTTTCAGAGTCCACGACGTCGCCGAGCACCGCGCGGCCTTCGAGGTTTTTTCGACATTGCGCGGCGCTGCGGCGAAGGGGTGACGCATGAGGGTGGGGTTTGGGCTCGGCAGCAATATCGGCGACAAGCCGGCCAATATTCGCAAAGCGTTGGATCTTCTGGAAACGCGCGGGATTGCGCGATTGACGGCGGCATCGCGGATCTACCGCACGCCGCCATGGGGCGTCACCGACCAGGGGGATTTCGCCAACGCCTGCGCGATTGGCGAGACAGATTTGTCGCCTTACGAGCTTCTCGCCGCCGTGAAGACGATCGAGGCCGACATGGGGCGCGAGCCGAGCCGACGTTGGGGGCCGCGGCTGATCGACGTCGACATCCTGTTTTTGGGCGACCACACGCTCGACGATCCAGAACTGACGTTGCCGCACAAGGAGTTATTCGGCCGCGGCTTCGTTTTGACGCCCCTTGTCGAGATCGCGCCCGATCTCGTGCTCGATGGAGCGCCGATCGCGGAAGCGTTGCAAAGGGTCAATTGCGACGGAGTCAGGCCCTGGAGCGAAGGCTGAACGGCCTACCCTCGATGGTCGGTATTGCCGCATCGCAGCATCCTGACCCCGAAAGACGCCCGAAAAGCGACGATGATGTCTCATAATGCTCTGGTTTTATGTGGATATTGCACCGTCTCAGAAAAATCCGCCATGCGCCCGAATCCGGACAGTAGGGTAGTGCTTTCCCTATCCACTGGGGTTGTTTGGACTATTCGATAGACAGTTGAATGCTATCCTGATGGG